>NZ_CP046175.1:0-1412063 GCF_009708215.1 Occultella kanbiaonis
TCGCGCGTTCTCGAACCGAGACCGGTTGCACACAGACTGTGGATAGAGTTGTGGACGACACCACCGTCGATGCTGTCATCATCTTGCTGCAGGGGGTCATGTGTCCGAATCACCAGTCGATGCCGCGGCGCTCGGTCCTGCCTGGACCAGGGCCATCGAGATCCTCACCGACCGAGGCGAGCTGAGCGGACCGCACCTGGGGTTCATCCGGCTCACCAAGCCCCTCGGCGTCATCGACGACACAATCCTGCTCGCCGTCTCCAACGACTTCGCCAAGGAGTTCATCGAGACCCGAGCCCGCGAGTCGATCACGGCGGCTCTGTCGGCAGCCCTCACGCACAACGTCAAGGTCGCGGTCACGGTCGACCCGTCCCTCGAGGAGACCCTGACGATCGACGAACCTCCAAGGCGAGCCGAACCGGTCCAGGACCGCGAGCAACGACCTGCACCGAGGCAGGCGCCCAGGCCGGTACCGCAACCTGACCACTACGCGACCGGCGTCGACCCGAACGCCCGCCTGAACCCGAACTATTCGTTCGACACGTTCGTGATCGGATCCAGCAACCGATTCGCGCACGCCGCGGCGACCGCCGTCGCCGAGGCACCGGCCAAGGCCTACAACCCGCTCTTCATCTACGGACAGTCCGGGCTCGGCAAGACCCACCTGCTCCACGCGATCGGGCACTACGCGAAGAGTCTCTACCCGGGGATCCGGGTGCGGTACGTGAACTCCGAGGAGTTCACCAACGACTTCATCAACTCGATCCGTGATGACAAGGCCGAGGCGTTCCAACGGCGGTACCGCGAGGTCGAGGTGCTCCTCATCGATGACATCCAGTTCCTGCAGGGCAAGGAACAGACGATGGAGGAGTTCTTCCACACGTTCAACACCCTGCACAACGACAACAAGCAGGTCGTCATCACCTCAGACCTGCCACCGAAGCTCCTCAACGGCTTCGAGGACCGGATGCGATCGCGCTTCGAATGGGGCCTGATCACCGACGTGCAGCCGCCGGACCTCGAGACTCGCATCGCGATCCTGCGCAAGAAGGCCGGCAGCGAGAGCCTCCAGGCACCGAACGACGTCCTGGAGTACATCGCGTCGAAGATCTCCTCCAACATCCGTGAGCTCGAGGGCGCGCTCATCCGGGTCACGGCGTTCGCGAACCTCAACCGGCAGTCCGTCGACCTCTCGCTCGCCGAGATGGTCCTCAAGGATCTCATCACCGACAACGACGGGGCCGAGATCACGCCGTCGTCGATCATGGCGCAGACGGCCACCTATTTCGGTGTGACCATCGAGGCCCTCTGCAGCGCGGACCGTTCGCGGGTGCTCGTGAACGCACGTCAGATCGCGATGTACCTGTGCCGGGAACTCACGGACCTCTCGCTGCCGAAGATCGGCCAGCTCTTCGGAGGTCGCGACCACACCACGGTGATGCACGCGAACCGCAAGATCCGTCAACAGATGGCCGAGCGTCGGTCCACCTTCAACCAGGTCACCGAGCTGACGAACCGGATCAAGCAGCAGCAACGAGGCTGACCGCACCACCGCCAGGCGGCCGGTCCGTGAATCGCTGACCGCTCGATGCGGCGTTGGCTCGACCCGAACCGTTCACCCGTTTCAACCAATTCACAGTTGTGGATGAACCTGTGGACACCCGTGGACACACGCCATGATCCCGTGGACGCAGCCCCGGCGATCGGTGGACGGGCCAGCGCAGGACTTTGTGATTACACAGGTTCCACAGGGCCCTGTGAACCGCCGTCGCACCCCCGGTCCACAACCAGGTCGACCCGCTGACCTGCACGGACGTCACTTGTCCACAGGATCCACAACTCCTATGACGATGACTACATATCTCTATGGGATCCAGGTGTGAACAACCAACATCTGCCCGAACGCTGCTCCCGTGCCCCAGCATCGAGCTCGAGGGCACCGACCTGCCCAAGCGGCTCCGCCCTCGACTAGTCTCGGCAGGGCGACCCACACGAGCACACCGATGGGCGACCAACGGCTGCGATCGTGGTTCGAGCGCTCGAACCTTGTCACTATGCTCTGAGGACCCACGAGAGTTCCGACGCCGGGCCGCGCCGAGAGCCGAGCAGCACAGCCGAGCACCACCAGATCAGGAGAGAGGCCGACATCGTGAAGTTCAGGGTTGAGCGAGATGTGCTGGCGGAAGCTGTGACCTGGACGGCACGAACGCTGCCCAGCCGTCCGTCGGTACCCGTGCTGGCTGGAGTCCTCCTCGAGGCCAACTCCGACGGCACTCTCGTGCTCTCGACCTTCGACTACGAGGTGTCCGCCCGCTCGAGCGTTGCAGCCGAGGTCGACGAGCCGGGTTCCGCCCTGGTCTCCGGACGCTTGCTCGCCGAGATCTCGCGGGCCCTGCCGAACAAGCCCGTCGAGGTCAGCGTCGACGGCTCGAAGGTCGTCGTGGTCTGCGGCGCATCCCGGTTCACCCTGCTGACGATGCCCGTCGAGGACTACCCCGCGCTCCCCGACCTCCCGGACACCACCGGCTCCATCTCCGGAGACGCATTCGCCCAGGCGATCTCCCAGGTGACCATCGCGGCCGGCCGCGACGAGACCCTGCCGCTCCTGACCGGGGTCCGTGTGGAGATCGATGGCGACAAGGTCACCCTCCTGGCCACGGACCGTTACCGGCTCGCCATGCGCGAGGTCTCCTGGACACCGGCGTCGCCGTCGGTCAGCCGGGTGGCCCTGATCCGGGCCCGGACACTCTCCGACGTCGCCAAGAACCTCAGCAACGCCGGCTCCATCGACGTCGCACTGGTGGAGAACGGCGACATCGTCGGCTTCGAGGCAGGCGGCCGCCGAACCACCTCGCTCCTGGTCGACGGTGAGTACCCGCCGGTCCGACGGCTGTTCCCGGAGCAGACCACCACGCACACCGTCACGAGCACGGCCGAGCTGGTCGAGGCCGCCAAGCGCGTCGCGCTGGTGGCCGAACGGAACACCCCGATCCGTCTCTCGTTCAGCGAGGGCCAGGTCGTCCTCGAGGCCGGCCAGGGCGACGACGCGCAGGCATCCGAGGTCCTCGAGTCCACGCTCGTGGGCGAGGACATCTCGACGGCGTTCAATCCGCAGTACCTGCTCGACGGCCTCGGCGCGCTGGACACCCCGTTCGTCCGGCTGTCGTTCACGCACTCCTCCAAGCCGGCGGTCATGACCGGCCAGGACAGCATCGACGGCGCAGACCACGCGGAGGAGTTCCGGTATCTGCTGATGCCGATTCGATTCGCGAGCTGAGCGACCGGACTCCAGACTGGTCACCATCACCGCAGGCAAGGGAGATCGCGCATGCACATCGGACTGATCGGGCTCGGTCGCATGGGCGGCAACATGCGCGACCGCATCCGCAATGCGGGTCACGAGGTGACGGGATACGACCAGAACCAGGAGATCTCCGACGTCGCAACGGTGGGGGACCTGGTCGCAGCGCTCCCGGAGGCCCAGCGGATCGTCTGGGTGATGGTCCCGGCCGGCGAGATCACCGATTCCGTCGTGACGCAGGTCGCGGCGCAGATGCATGCCGGCGACATCATCATCGACGGCGGCAACTCCAAGTTCAGTGATGACACCCGCCGCGCAGCCGAGCTCGCCGAGCGCGGCATCGGCTACGTCGACGCCGGTGTCTCCGGCGGCATCTGGGGTCGCGAGAACGGCTACGGCCTGATGGTCGGCGGCCCGGACGACACGATCGCGACGCTCATGCCGATCTTCGACGCACTCCGCCCGGAGGGCCCGGCCGAGGAGGGCTTCGTCCACGCCGGCCCGGTCGGCGCCGGCCACTACGCGAAGATGGTGCACAACGGCATCGAGTACGGCGTCATGCAGGCCTATGCCGAGGGTTACGAGATCCTGGCCGCGCGTGATGACCTGATCGACGACGTCGGCGCCATCTTCACCGCCTGGCAGCGTGGCACGGTGGTTCGCTCCTGGCTCCTGGAACTGCTGGTCAAGGCGCTCAACGAGGATCCTGACCTGGACGAGATCCGTGGATTCGTCGCGGACTCCGGCGAGGGACGCTGGACCGTGCAGGAGGCGGTGGAACGTGCGGTGCCCGCGCCCGTCATCAGCGCCGCCCTGTTCGCCCGGTTCGACTCCCGTCAGGACGACTCGCCGGCCATGAAAGCCGTCGCGGCGCTGCGCCAGCAGTTCGGTGGACACGCCACGAAGGCCGCGGCGGACGGCTGAGCACGACCACTCGATGCATGTCTCCGATCTCGCGCTGACCGACTTCCGGTCCTACACCCAGGTCGTCGTCGCCTTCGAACCAGGGATTACAGCCCTCGTCGGCCCGAACGGTCAGGGCAAGACCAATCTGGTGGAGTCACTCGGCTACCTGGCCACGTTCTCCTCGCACCGGGTGGCCTCCGATGCCGCGCTGGTGCGTCGTGGCGCCGGGCGCGCGGTGATCCAGGCGAAGGTCGTTCGCTCGGGGCGACCCGCAACGCTCGAGCTGGAGCTCGTGGCCGGGAAGGCGAACCGTGCCCGCGTCAATAGGTCCCCGCTGCCCCGCGCACGGGACCTGCTCGGCCGGCTCCGAACCGTGTTGTTCGCCCCCGAGGACCTGGCCCTGATCAAGGGTGACCCGGACGGGCGGCGCCGGTTCCTCGACGAGCTGCTGGTGCTGCTCAGCCCGAAGCTCGCGGGCGTGCGCTCCGACTACGAACGCGTGATCAAGCAGCGCAACGCCCTGCTGAAGTCGGCCGGGATGAGCCGCCGGTCGGGTTCCGGGCCCGACCTGCGCACCCTGGACGTCTGGGACGAGAAGGCTGCCACCGCGGGCGCCCAGCTCATCGCCGCGCGCGTCACGGCCGTCCGTAACCTGCGCCCGCACGTCGAGAGCGCCTACGAGCGGGTCAGTTCCGCACAGAGCGCTGCCGAGATCGGGTACCGGTCGAGCCTTGAGCAGGCCATGTCCGACGGCGAGCGGCCCGCGGATACGGGGGTGGCAGCCGAGGAGTCGCTCACCAATGCGGACCTGGTCCAGGCGCGGTTGCTGGATGCGATGTCGCGGCTGAGGTCGCGGGAGATCGAACGCGGGGTGTCGCTGGTCGGACCGCACCGTGACGACCTGGAGCTGCAGCTGGGTGGTCTTCCGGCCCGCGGCTACGCCAGCCATGGTGAGTCCTGGTCGCTCGCGCTGGCGCTGCGGCTGGCGTCCTACGAACTCCTCCGCGCCGACACCGACTTCGAGAGCGACGGCGAGCCCGTGCTGATCCTGGACGACGTCTTCGCGGAGCTGGACAACCGCCGTCGGGCTCGCCTGGCCGAGCTCGTCGCAGGCGCGGAACAGGTGCTGATCACCTCCGCCGTCGCCGAGGACGTTCCGGACGGCCTCGACGGCGCACGGTACGACGTGATGGACGGTGCGGTCACCCGTGTCCGCTGACCGGCCCGACGGCGCAGGTCCCGCCCCCGGGGGCGGCTCCCCCGAGGCGGGGGCCAGGTCGGTGCGGTCGGCCGGCTCGTCCGCGCCGACGGACCGGGATACGGCGACGGACCGCGCCACGCCGTCCGCCCCAGCGGAACCGGACGTGGACGCGGCGGCGCGGCACGCGCTCGCGCGGGCCCGGGACGCGGCTCGGTCGAAGGGACTGGCGCCCGGCGGGGTCGGCAGGGCGGGTCGGCGCGGCCCTGGGCGGGGCCCCGAGGCCGCGGCGCCCGCGCCGGGTCACGGGACGGGCCGCGATCCGCGCTCGATCGGTGCGGCCATGGACTCCTTGCGCGGGCAGCTCGGGTGGAACCAGCCCTTGTCCATCGGCGGGGTGATCGGCCGCTGGCGGGAGGTGGTCGGAGACCAGATCGCCGACCACTGCGCGCCCGAGACGTTCGACGAGGGCGCGCTGGTGGTGCGCGCGGACTCCACCGCGTGGGCGACGCAGATCCGCCTGCTGCTGCCCCAGCTGGAACGCCGGCTCGTGGAGGAGGTCGGCGAGGGTGTCGTCACCTCGATCCAGGTCCTCGGACCGGGCGGACCGTCGTGGCGCAAGGGGCCACGGTCGGTGCGCGGCCGGGGCCCGCGCGACACCTACGGCTGAGATCCGGCCACCGCGCCACCGGCTCCGACCGGCTTCGTCCACAGGTCGCGACACGCTGTGGATAACTTCTGTGGATATTCGGAGTTTGCGCGGTTTCGGAGTAGAATTGAGCGACCGTCCGGGGGCAAGTGGTTCATCTGCCTGTGGTCCTGGGCCGGCACGCAGGCACCTCACTCAACCGAGCGGTGCCGCGCGCGTGCCTCGATGACGATGAGGAGAGCCAGAACAACGTGGCTGACGACAAGACTGAGCCGGCAACCGAAGCACAGACCTCGGGCCCCACAAGCTACGACGCCAGCAACATCACGGTCCTCGAGGGACTCGAGGCAGTTCGCAAGCGTCCGGGCATGTACATCGGCTCCACCGGTGAACGAGGCCTGCACCACCTGGTCTACGAGGTCGTCGACAACTCCGTCGACGAGGCGCTTGCCGGTTACTGCGACCACATCGACGTGACCCTGCTGGCCGATGGTGGCCTTCGGGTCCGTGACAACGGCCGCGGCATCCCGGTGGACGTGGTCGCGTCCGAGGGCAAGCCGGCCGTCGAGGTGGTGCTCACGGTCCTGCACGCCGGCGGGAAGTTCGGCGGCGGCGGGTACGCCGTCTCCGGTGGCCTCCACGGCGTCGGTGTCTCCGTGGTGAACGCGCTGTCACGCCGCCTCGAGGTGGAGGTGCGGCTCCAGGGCAGCGTGTGGCGGCAGAGCTACGCCGACGGCGTCCCGATGGCCCCGCTCTCCCGCGAGGAGGACACGGACGAGACCGGCACCACGGTGACGTTCTGGCCGAATGCCGACATCTTCGAGACGACCGTCTTCGACTACGAGACGCTACGGGCCCGGTTCCAGCAGTACGCGTTCCTGAACAAGGGCCTTGGCATCTCGCTGACCGACGAGCGGGTCATCGCCGAGGACACCGACGACGAGGTCGCCGGCCCCGAGGTCGCGAGGGCGGAGCCGATCGGGGAGCACTCGCGGTCGGTCACCTACCGCTACGACGGTGGTCTGGTCGACTATGTGAAGCACCTCAACGCCGCCAAGCGCGCCGAGATGGTCCACCCGGAGATCATCGACTTCGAGTCCGAGGACACCGAGCGCAAGATCTCCCTCGAGATCGCGATGCAGTGGACCGGCGCGTACTCCGAGAGCGTGCACACCTACGCGAACACGATCAACACGTCCGAGGGCGGCACCCACGAGGAGGGCTTCCGGTCGGCGTTGACCACGCTGATCAACCGGTACGCCCGCGAGAAGAACCTGCTCAAGGAGAAGGACGAGAACCTCACCGGGGAGGACATCCGCGAAGGGCTCACCGCCGTCATCTCCATCAAGCTCGGTGAGCCGCAGTTCGAGGGCCAGACGAAGACGAAGCTCGGCAACACCGAGGCGCGCACGTTCACCCAGAAGGTTGTGTTCGACCAGCTCGGCGGCTGGCTCGAGTCGCACCCGGCGGAGGCCCGGGACGTGATCCGCAAGTCCATCCAGGCCTCCGCGGCCAGGATGGCGGCCCGCAAGGCCCGTGAGGCGACCCGCCGCAAGGGCCTGCTCGAGGGTGGTGGCATGCCCGGCAAGCTGCGCGACTGCTCCAGCCGGGACGCCTCGATCTCCGAGGTGTTCATCGTCGAGGGGGACTCGGCCGGCGGCTCGGCCGTGCAGGGTCGCAACCCCGAGACGCAGGCGATCCTGCCGATCCGCGGGAAGATCCTGAACGTCGAGAAGGCGCGGATCGACAAGGCCCTCGCGAACATGGAGGTGCAGGCGCTGATCACGGCGTTCGGCACCGGATTCGGCGAGGACTTCGACATCACGAAGCTGCGCTATCACAAGATCGTGCTGATGGCCGACGCGGACGTCGACGGCCAGCACATCGCCACGCTGCTCCTGACGCTCCTTTTCCGGTACATGCGCCCGCTCATCGAGCGTGGCCACGTGTATCTCGCGATGCCGCCGCTGTACCGGCTGAAGTGGACGAACGCGCCGCACCAGTACGTGTACTCGGACCGTGAGCGCGACGCGTTCGTGGCCGAAGGGCTGGCGAAGAACCACCGACTGCCCAAGGACGGCGGTATCCAGCGGTACAAGGGTCTCGGCGAGATGGACTACCGGGAACTGTGGGAGACCACGATGGACCCGGCCACCCGCACCCTGCGTCAAGTCACCATCGGTGAGGCGGCGGGAGCCGACGAGATCTTCTCCATCCTGATGGGCGAGGACGTCGAATCACGCCGGTCCTTCATCCAGCGCAATGCCCGCGACGTGCGCTTCCTGGACGTCTGAGTAAGGAATCGAACACGTGAGCGAACAGCCACCCATGCCCCCGACCGGCCCCAGCGACGACGACCAGCCCGTCGACGCCGTCGTCACCCACGACCGCATCGAGCAGGTCGACCTCCAGCTCGAGATGCAACGGTCCTACCTCGACTACGCCATGAGCGTGATCGTCGGCCGTGCCCTGCCGGAGGTCCGCGACGGCCTCAAGCCGGTGCACCGGCGCATCATCTACGCGATGTTCGACGGCGGGTACCGCCCCGACTCGGCATTCTCCAAGTGCTCGCGCGTGGTCGGCGACGTGATGGGCCAGTTCCACCCGCACGGCGACACCGCGATCTATGACGCGATGGTCCGCCTGGTGCAGCCGTGGTCGTTGCGCTACCCGCTCATCAACGGGCAGGGCAACTTCGGATCCCCGGGCAACGACCCGGCCGCCGCGCCGCGGTACACCGAGTGCAAGATGGCACCGCTGGCCATGGAGATGGTCCGTGACATCGAGAAGGACACGGTCGACTTCGGGGACAACTACGACGGCCGCACCCGAGAGCCGCTCGTGCTCCCGGCGCGATTCCCGAACCTGCTCGTCAACGGCTCCTCCGGGATCGCCGTCGGGATGGCCACGAACATCCCCTCGCACAACCTCCGCGAGGTCGCAGAGGGCGTGCGGTGGCTCCTTGCGAACCCGGGCGCGAGCGCCGAGGAACTCCTCGAGGCGCTGCTGGTGCGGATCAAGGGTCCCGACTTCCCGACCGGTGCCCAGATCCTGGGTCACCGGGGCATCGAGGACGCCTACCGGACCGGCCGCGGCTCCATCACGATGCGCGCGGTCGTCGAGGTCGAGGAACTCCAGGGCCGTACCTGCCTCGTGGTCTCCGAGCTGCCGTACCAGGTGAACCCGGACAACCTCGCCGCGAAGATCGCCGATCTGGTCCGCGACGGCCGGATCCAGGGCATCGCCGACATCCGTGACGAGACGTCCGGGCGGGCCGGGCAGCGCCTCGTGATCGTCCTGAAGCGGGATGCGATCGCGAAGGTCGTCCTGAACAACCTGTACAAGCACACCCAACTGCAGGACACCTTCGGCGCGAACATGCTCGCGCTCGTGGACGGGGTGCCGCGCACCCTCAGCCTCGACGCGTTCATCCGGCACTGGGTGCACCACCAGGTCGACGTGGTCGTGCGGCGGACCCAGTGGTTGCTGCGCCGGGCCGAGGACCGCATCCACATCCTGCGCGGCCTCATCAAGGCACTGGACGCGCTCGACGAGGTCATCGCGCTGATCCGCGCCTCGCGCACCGTCGAGGTGGCCCGCACCGGGCTGATGGAGATGCTGGAGATCGACGAGATCCAGGCGAACGCCATCCTCGAGATGCAGCTGCGTCGGCTCGCCGCCCTCGAGCGGCAGAAGATCCTCGACGAGTTCGCCGCGATCGAGGCGGAGATCGCCGACTACAAGGACATCATCGGCTCCGAGGAACGCCAGCGCGAGATCGTCGGCAACGAGCTCAACGAGATCGTCGACCGCTACGGCGATGAGCGACGCACGACGATCCTGCCGTTCAACGGTGAGATGTCCATGGAGGATCTGATCCCCGAAGAGGACGTCGTCGTCACGATCACCCGGGGCGGCTACGCGAAGCGCACCCGAACGGACAACTACCGCCAGCAGCACCGGGGCGGCAAGGGGGTGCGCGGGGCGCAGCTGCGTGGCGACGACATCGTGGACCACTTCGGTGTCACAACGACGCACCAGTGGTTGTTGTTCTTCACGAACTTCGGGCGGGTCTACCGCGCCAAGGCCTACGAGCTGCCCGAGGGTGGCCGGGACGCGAAGGGCCAGCACGTCGCGAACCTGTTGGCGTTCCAGCCGGACGAGCGGATCGCCCAGGTCCTGGCCATCCGCGACTACGAGCAGGCCGAGTACCTCGTGCTCGCCACGCGCAGCGGCCTGGTCAAGAAGACCCGGCTCAGCGAGTACGACTCCACCCGCACCGGTGGCGTGATCGCGATCAACCTGCGCACCGATGACGAGGGCAACCCGGACGAGGTGGTCTCCGCCCGGCTGGTCGACTCGAACGACGACCTGCTGCTGGTCTCCCGCAAGGGGCAGTCGCTCCGGTTCACCGCCAGCGACGAGGCGCTCCGTCCGCTCGGCCGGGCGACGTCCGGCGTCACCGGCATGAAGTTCCGCGACGGCGACTCGCTGCTCTCGCTGGACGTGGTCCAGCCCGGCAACGACCTGTTCGTGGTCACCGAGGGTGGCTTCGGCAAGCGGACCCGTGTCGACGAGTACCGGGTACAGGGCCGTGGCGGCCTCGGAATCAAGGTCGCGAACCTCGTCGAGGCACGGGGAGACCTGGTCGGTGCCCTCATCACCGGTCCCGACGACGAGGTGCTGGTCATCATGGAGCGCGGCAAGATCGTGCGGGTGCCGGTCTCCGAGGTGAATCTCACCGGCCGGAACACCCAGGGTGTGACCTTCGCCAAGCCGGACGCCGGCGACCGGATCATCGCGATCGCCCGGAATGTCGAGGCCGTCGTCGAGGAGGCGACAGCCGAATCCGGCGACGCCGACGGGGCTGCAGCAGCGGTGGAGTCCTCCGATGGCGTACCGTCTTCGGGTGAGCAAGGCGGCGCGAACACCGCGGACGCCGACGCCGAGCAGCAGGAAGGCAACTGATGACCGAGAACACCCAGGGGCACTCCACGGGTGCGCCGGTGCGCACCTCGACCCGGACGACCTTGGGTGGCCAGGCCCCAGGGCAGCGGCCGCCGAGCATCAAGCCTGCGGGCGAGGCGAGGCCCGGCGCGGTCAAGCTCGAGGTCGGCACCGAGGGTGCCGGCTCGGGGACCCAGCGGCCGGCCGCCCCGCAGGCCCGGACCGCAGGAAGGACCGCCGGGGCGAGTCAGCCGTCCGGCAAGGCCACCCCGGGCGCGCGCCGGGTCAGGCTTGCGATCTCCCGGATCGACCCCTGGTCGGCCATGAAGATCTCGTTCCTGCTCTCGATCGCGATCGGCATCGCGATCGTGGTCGCCACGGCCGTCGTGTGGGGCGTGCTGAACGAGATGGGCGTCTTCGCCAGCATCCAGGGCATCATCGCGGACGCCGAGGCGATGGCCCAGTTCGGCAACCTCCTGGAGTACTTCGAATTCTCCCGGGTGATCTCGGTGGCGACGGTGGTCGCGATCGTCGATGTGGTTCTGCTCACAGCGCTGAGCACCCTCGGGGCCTTCGTGTACAACATTGTCGCGGCAATGGTGGGCGGACTGCACCTCACCCTCACCGACGACTGACCGAATCGGTTTTGGCGCAGCCGTGCGCCTGAGGTAGTCTCACTCCGGCGCCCCCGCGCGAATACGCGGGGATCCGGGCCTATAGCTCAGTCGGTTAGAGCGCTTCCCTGATAAGGAAGAGGTCGCTGGTTCGAGTCCAGCTAGGCCCACGTCTCGCAGATCAGGAAGGTGGCGGGTGGCGATGAAGAAGCTCCTCACACTCCTGGCGGTGGCCGCCGCCGGGTACTTCGTCTGGCGGAAGTTCGCCGCGGACCGCGACGAGCGGGATCTGTGGGCAGAGGTCACCGACCCGCTGCCCTGAACCGAACAGGTCCCGGGCGAACCTCACAAACTACACACGGGGCCATGGCGCAATTGGTAGCGCACCTGCTTTGCAAGCAGGGGGTTGCGGGTTCGAGTCCCGCTGGCTCCACCATCGTGGTGCTCCCCCGGGCGCGGGGTGAGCACTGGACCGGCGTCGGCGGCGCGTGGCACCATCGAAGCATGTGCCGAAACATACGCCCACTGCACAACTTCGAGCCGCACGCAACGTCCGGCGAGGTCCACGACGCCGCGTTGCAGTTCGTTCGCAAGATCAGCGGAATGAACAAGCCGTCCCAGGCGAACGCCGAGGCGTTCGACCGTGCCGTCGCCGAGATCACCCACATCACCGAGCACCTGCTCGACGACCTGGTCACCACGGCCCCGCCGAAGAACCGCGACGAGGAGGCCGCCAAGGCCAAGGCCCGCTCGGAGAAGCGGTTCCCTCGGACCGAGCCGGCCGCCGTCGCCTCCTAGGCCCGGGTCCGCCGAAGCCGGTCGGTACCGGCAGTCGCTGTCCGGTCCGCCCGGCCGCGCCTAGGGGCGCGGCGGTATCACGCCGGCGATGCCGGCCCGCACGAGCCTGCCGACATCCTCACCGATCGGGGTTGGCAACGCATCCAGCGGCCACCAGCGCACGTCGTCGGACTCGTCGCTGACCACGGGCTCGGTGCGGCCCGACGGGTCGACTCCCACGAACCTGAGATCCAGGTGCTCGGTGCAGTGGGAGTAGGCGCTCGCGGGCAACGCATGGCGGTCCAGATCCACCAGCTCACCGAGCTGCACGCCCGACAGTCCTGACTCCTCCCGGGTCTCCCGCTCGGCGGCGTCACGGATCGAGGCGTCCTCGGGCTCGAAGTGCCCGCCGAAGGGGAGCCAGATGCCGATCTTCGCGTGCAGCGTCAGTAGGACGTGGGTGCGGTCGGCGTCGAGCACGATGCAGCTCGCGGTCAGGTGGGCCGGCGTGCCGTGTCGCCACATGGCGCGTGGCTCCGCGCTCAGGAGTGCCAGGAACTCGCGGCGGAGGTCCTCCTGACGCGAGCCCGGCGCGGTCCAACTCGTCAGGAGGGCCGTGGCGTCGTCGTGCAGCCGGGCATAGGGGGCGGGAACGGTGGTCAGGGGAATCTCCCGGTGCTGTCACGGTCGGTGCTCGCCGCCCTGCGGCGAACGACCACTCCTGGCGTGGTCCGCGGTACACCGTAGCGGTCATCCCCGGGTGGAGCGGCTCACGCGCTCCGAACGGGCGCCGCCGACCTCGCGCGCGGCGGAGCGCGGGTCCACGCCCGAGTAGCATCGGGAGGCGTGCCGGAACCCGATCGAGAACGCCGCCCACGCCCGTTGGGCGGCCTCCGTTGGACCATCCGGCCCCCGGTGCGGTGGCCCGTCGCGGCCCGAGCAGCGGTGGCACTGGGGATCCCGCTGACCGTGACCACACTCCTGGGTGAGCAGACCTTCGGCCTGCTGATCGGAACCGGAGTGTTCACGGTGCTCTACGGTGCCGGCAGGCCGCTGCGGACCCGGCTCGTGCTCCTGCTGACCGTGGGGCTCGCCATGGTTGCGTCGGTGTTCGTCGGCACGCTCACCACCGGCAACCCCCTCGTGTCGATCGTCGTCGTGGCGGCGATCGGGATGGTTGCGACCCAGATCTCCCACGCGCTCCGGCTCGGCGCTCCCGGAGCGTTCTTCTTCGTGCTCCTGGCCGGCGTCGGTGGCTATCTGCCTGCTCACGGGGTGCACCCCGGCACTCTCGTGGCCGCGACGGCGATCGGGGCGGCCGTTGCCGTTGTGGTCGCCATGTCCGACCTGGTTCTGCGTCCGCGAGGACCGCAGGAGGATGCGGTGGCCGCGGCCCGCACCGCCGTGGAGGTGTTCGTGACGGCCGGTTCCGCGGCGCCGTTTGCCGAACAACGCAGCGCCGCGGCCACGGACGCCCTGCACGACGCCTGGACCACGCTGGCCGACGGCGGTGACCCCGTTTCGCGAGATGCTCGTGCCCGGGCGCTGGTCGCCGACCTGCACCGCATCCAGCACACCTACTCCAGCTACCAGCTGCCCGGTGACGTGCCGGACCCCGAGCTCCGTGCGGAGGTGACCGAGAGCCCGCTGGGCCAGCCGTCCGTCCAGCACATGCTGCGGCGGTCGCTGCGGTGGCCCACCACCGCGCTGCAGTCCGCACTGCGTGTCGGTGCCGGCGTCGCCATCGCCGGGCTGATCGCGTGGACCGCCGGTACCGAGCACGTGTACTGGGCGATGGCGGCCACGATGCTGGTGCTGCACAACGGGCTGGACCGGAAGAACACCATGATCCGGTCGGTGCACCGGCTGGTCGGGACCGTGCTCGGCCTTGGGGTGTTCCTCGCCGTCCATGCGCTCGTGGACCTCGGCGGCCCCTGGGTCCTGGTCATCACTCTCGTCGTGTTGCAGGGCGCCGTGGAGCTGTTGGTGGTGCGCAACTACGCGGCCGCGGTCCTGTTCATCACCCCGCTGGCGCTGACGATCGGGACCGCGGGCACCGGTGCCGCCGTCGGGGACGTAGCGCTTGAGCGGCTGCTCGACACCGCGATCGGGATCACGGTTGCGGTGGCGGTCCCCTGGCTGGTCTTCCGGCGCGGCACCCCGGGTCTCGTCCGCGCACACCTCGCCCGGGTCCTGACCTCGGCGGCGGCGGTGCTCGACCATCTCGGCGCCGGCGCCCAGCGCCGCCCGGCGGGACAGGCGGCGCTGCGGGACCTCGCGGTCGACATGCAGGAGCTCTCGGGGGTCGTCCGCCGAGGACTGCAGGACGACCCGGACGGGATCGCCGACCTGCTCGAGGTCCGGGAGGCGACCGCGTGGTTGGGGTTCACCGTGCTGGCACGTGGCTGCACGCAGGTCGAGCCCGCCTCCCGCGTGGAGGGCGCCGCGTGGGCCTGCCGTCGGATGGCCGCACAGCTGCGGCAGGGGGTGGTGCCGGCCGCCGAGGAGGTCCGCGCCGTTCGCGCCGCGGCGGGAGCGCTCGGCGAGGACGACTGATCAGGCCGGTCCCGGGTGCCAGCGGGCGGACCGGATCCGGGCCCGGAACCGTTCGGCGGCGAGCGCTGCCCGAGCCCGGGGGTCGAGCCAGATGGCGGCGTGCGGCGGGAACGGGAGGATCTCGAGCGTCACCGACAGGGCGGCCCGCGCGGGCAGGCCCGCACGCTCGCGCAGATCGGCGCCGGTGATCTCCCACGCCGCGCCGGAGAAGAACTGATCGGCGAGCGGGCGGCGCTCACCCTCGTCACCGACCCGTGCGCGCAGCACGTCCCCGGTCCACTCCACGCGCAGGAGTCCCTCCTGCGCGGGCACGTCGACCTCGAACCGTCCCGCGCCGGCGAAGTCCGCGTCCAACGGCGCGCTGAGCCGCCCGTTGCTCGCCGACCGGGCCGCCGGCGGCACGCCCGACGGCGTCAGCTCGCGCACTCCTAGCTCGGCGCCCTCCGCGTCGGCCGGGTCCGCAACGTACGCGTCCGCGGGCGTCCGGCGCTGGACGGACCCTCCCGTGCCGGATCCGGCGTCGCCGGCTCGCTCAGGCGCCGCCTTCTCCCGCCCTACCCAGACCGGGCTCGTGACCCGCCCCACCGGATCCTCGGCGTCCAGCAAGGCGTCGAGAGCGCCGGCGTCGAGCACAAGCAGCTCGACCGTGGCGCTCCCGGTTGAGATCACGACGGGCTCCCGGCCGACCGTCACCACGACGTCACGGCTCTCCGTCGTCACGACGTCGCTGGCCTCGGACGACCCGCCGGCCCGCTCGCCGTCGAGGGCCGCGGCGGTCAGACTCGCCCCCGCGGGAAGCCGCAGCGCGAACCGCGTCTCGATACCGGGGGTGCGCAGGAACACCAGACCCACTGTGCTGACTGTGCTGCCCGCACCGCCTGCGCCGACTGCACCTGCCGACACCCCACCGACGATCCGGGCGACCGGCTGCGCCGTCGCCCACCTGACCCGCACGCCCGACTCGTCGAGGTTGAACGGCCAGGCGAAGTACGCGCCGACACCCACGTCGACCGCCGGCCAGGCCACGGTGCCGGACTCGGTCTCGACGCTGAGCGCCACCTGCGGGTGCGCGGGCAACGGTTCGTGCGGCCGGTGGTTCGTGACGAACACGAACCCGCTCTCGCCGTCGGTGCGCACCGCCCACTGCAGCCTCGGCGCCGGCCCGCCTTCGCCGTCGGGCGTGGGCAGTACTGACGCCATCGGGGCCAGCCGCGCGCCGAAGTCGGCCAGGAACCGATGCTGGCGCCGCAGCAGGACCAGGGACGGCCGTACCTGCCCGGCCGCACCGATCGGTGCGCCGAAGTCGTAGTCGAACTCGGGGAGGTCGTTCGGGTAGCCGGTCGCGTGGGACTCCTGCAGACCGCGGCTGGGCGGGTTCAGTCCGCCGTGGAACATGTAGTAGCCCTGCCACACCGAACCGGAGCCGAGCTTCGTGAGCGCGAGGGCGGCGACGTCGTCGGGGTCCACGAGAGGGCGGCGGTGATAGGCGGTCGCCATCCCCGAACCCAGCTCGCACGTGACGACGGGGTAGGGATCGGGCGTCGGGAACCGGCGGTGCGTCGAGGTGGACTCCGGCCGCGCCGTCGGCATCACGTCGGCGCCGATCGAGGTGTCGTCGAACAGGTGCGTGTAGGTGAACTGGGACCGGCAGCCCGCGCTCCATGGCTCGTCGGCGTCCGTCCAGAACGACTCCGTGTAACCGCCGTAGAGGGGCAGGAACCCCTGACTCGGAAGCACGGCGGTGTTCCACGCCGTCATCGTCCACAGCGGCGCGCGCAGCCCGGCCTCGAGGGCGATCCCGCGGAGGGTGATCAGGTGCTCGGGAGCGTCGGCGAGCTCGTTCTCCACCTGGATCCCGATGATCGGCCCGCCGGAGGCGGCGTCCAGGCCGTCCAGTTGGCCGGCGATCGACGTGTACCAGCGGCGCACCTGTTCGAGGTAGCCCGGGTCATCGGTGCGGATCTGCCACGGCCCGTGCTGGACCCAGTCCGGCAGCCCACCGTTGCGCGCCTCGCCGTGCGCCCACGGACCGATCCGGACGAGCACGTCGAGCCCGGCCTCGGCGGCCAGCGTGACGAAGTGGCGGATGTCGAGGATCCCGGTGAAGTCCGGGGTGCCACGGTCCGGCTCGTGGTGCAACCAGAACAGGTAGGTGGCAACGGTGTTCAGGCCGGCGGCCCGCAGCTTGGCCAGTTCAGCCGCCCAGGTGGCCCGCGGCGACCGGGTGAAGTGGAACTCGCCGGAGACTCCGATCCACGGCACGCCGTCGCGCTCCAGGTGCGAGCCGTAGACCTCGATGCCGGCACCGCCGGGCAACACGGGCGCACCGCGTTCGGATCGCCGGGCGGGGCGGGCATCGATGCGGTAGCGGCTCACGGGAGGCGACCCTACCTGCGGACCCCCACGCGAGGCTGGTGCCCGGCGGCGAGTTCCGCGGACGCGTTCACATCCGTTCCGGTGCGGCGATCCCGAGGAGGTCGAGACCCGTGGCGAGGGTGCGCCGAGTCAGGTCAACGATCGCGAGCCGACGGTCGCGGACCGCACCCTCGGAGGCGAGCACGGGGCAGGCCTCGTAGAAGTCGGTGAACGCCCGGGAGAGCTCGTACAGGTACCCGGCGAGCCGGTGCGGCTCGAGGTCGACGGCCACCTCGGCGAGGACGTCCGCGAACGAGTCCAGGGTCAGGATCAGCTCGCGCTCGGCGCTCTCCAACGGCGAGTCGACGGCGGCCGGCACCTGCTCCGGAACGGTCAGGCCACGCTCGGCGGCCCGGCGCAGGATCGAGACCATCCGGGTGTGCGCGTACTGCAGGTAGACACCGGTGTTGCCGTTGAACGCCGTCATCCGGGCGACGTCGAAGACGTAGTCCTTGACCCGGGAGCCGGACAGGTCCGCGTATTTCACGGCACCGATCCCGGCCTGCTCGGCGATCAGGGTGAGCGTCTCGTCGTCGACCTCGGTGCCCTTGGCCTCGGCGCCCTCGCGGACCACCGTGAGGGCCGCGGCCACGGCGTCGTCGAGGAGGTTCATCAGGCGCACGGTGCCGCCGGAGCGGGTCTTGAACGGCTTGCCGTCCGGGCCGAGAACGCTGCCGAACGGCACGTGCAGCGCCTGCACCTGCTCCGGGTCCAGCCAGCCCGCCCGGCGCGCGGTCTCGAACACCAGCCGGAAGTGCAGGGCCTGACGCGAGTCCACCAGATACAGGATCCGGTCGGCACCGAGGTCGCGGATCCGGTACCGGATCGTGGCGAGGTCAGTGGTGTCGTAGCCGTACCCGCCGTCGCGCTTGCGGACCATGAGCGCCACCGGCTCGTCGTCCGGGCCGGTCACCTCCTCGGAGAGGACCACGAGCGCGCCATCGCTCACGACCGCGATCCCGGCTGCCTCGAGCTCGGCCGCGACGCCGTCGAGCATGTCGTTGTAGAAGGACTCACCCGCGGAGTCCGCCTCGGTCAGCTGGACCCCGAGGCGCGCGTAGACCTCGTCGAACGCGTACTGGGACTCCTTGACGATCTCGCGCCAGGTGGCCAGCGTCGCCTCGTCGCCGGCCTGGAGCGCGACCACGCGCGCGCGGGCCCGGTCCGCGAACTCGGGGTCGGTGTCGAAGACGGCGCGGGCCGCCTTGTAGAGGCCGTCAAGGGCGGACACGGTGGAGGCGTTCTCGCCGTCGGCGTCGGTGTCGGTGATCTCCGTGTGCCGCCACGGCTTCTCGGGGTGCTCGTCGATGTACTGGATCAGCATGCCGAACTGGGTGCCCCAGTCCCCCAGGTGGTTCTGGCGTACCACATCCGAGCCGAGGAAGGTCAGGATCCGGGCCAGCGCGTCGCCGATCACGGACGAGCGAAGGTGCCCGACGTGCATCTCCTTGGCGATGTTGGGGCCGGAGTAGTCGATGACGGTGCGCACACCCGTGGCGACGGGCGGCACGCCCAACCGGTCGCCGATGCGGCGCGCCTCGACCTGCCGCCACAGGGCGGCATCGGTCAGGGTGAGGTTCAGGAAGCCCGGGCCGGAGATCTCCACCTGCCCGACGACGTCCCCCACGGCGATCTGTTCGGTCACCCTCGTGGCGACCTCACGCGGGTTCGCGCCCACCTTCTTCGCCAGTGCGAGCGCAGCGTTCGCCTGGCGGTCGGCGTGGTCGCTCGGGCGGATCAGCGGATCGGCGCCGCTCTGGGCGGGGTAGGCCGCCGTGATGGCATCACCGAGTGCGTCGGTGAGCTGGGTCTGCAGGGAGGCGACGGCGGTCGCGCCGGGTTCAGTCGAGGTCTCGGACACGGGTGCCATTGTTCCACCCGCACGCGCCGGGTCCTGCAGCGAGGGTGTGGCCGGGTGCACTCCAGACGGCGAGACCCCGCACCCAACGGGGGTGCGGGGCCTGGTCCGGGCAGGGCGAGCGTCAGCCGTTCTTGGCGTCGTCCGCCTTGTCCTGGGCATCGTTGGCCGCGTCCTGCGCGGCGTCCTTGGCCTGCTCGGCCTTGTCCGCCACCGCGTCCTTGGCGTCGCCGGCCTTCTCCGCAGCCTTGTCCGCGGCGGCGTTCGCCTTGTCCGCGACCTGGTTCTTGGCCCGCGTGGCCTTCTCGGCGACCTGGTCCTTGACCTCCCCGGCCTTCTCCGCCGCCTGCGCGGTGGCGGCCTTGGCGCCCTCGGCGACGTGCTTCGCCTTGTCCGCGACGGTCGCGGCGGCACTCTCGCCGGCCGCGGCAGGGGTGGCGACGGCGTCGTCCCAGTACTCCTCGGCCCACGGGTCGTCGACGGGCTGGGTGCGGCGCCAGATCAGCACACCGGCACCGGCGACCGCACCGGCCACCAGGACCCAGCCGATCGTCCTGCCGACCTTGCTGCCACCCTTGGCCTTCTTCTCCTGCTCAGCGACAGCCGCGGCGGCCGCGTCGAGGGCGGCGTTCGCCTTGTCCTGCAGATTGTCCGAACCGGACTGGGCGGCCCTGGCGGCCTCCTCCATCGCGGCGATGACGCGTGGGATGACGTCGTCGACGACCTTGTCATGGGCGCTGTCCACGACATCCTTGGACCGCTCGGCGTAGTCGGCGATCACGGGCGCGGCCGCGGTCACGCCGGTGCGCCACGCCTTGTCGACGCGGGGACCAGCCCACTCGAGCGCGGCCTCCACCTTCGGTGCCGCCCAGTCCTTGCCGTGGTCGGCGAGCTGGCGCGCCGCCTTGCCGGCCTCCTCGGCCTGCTCGCGGAGCTGCTCGGTGTTGATCTTGTCCTTGCGCGACATGTGTCTCCCCTAGTTCCCTTCCCGCGGGTATCCACGGAAGATCGGATTCGGATCGTCTGCGTTGATGCCTCTATCGTGCCACCCGCGTGGGTGATGTGCATACGGCCTTGGTCCCACCCTCGCCGAGGCCGGCCAGTAACGCACTCCGAGCCAAGGGTGCGAGGATGGTGGCATGGACGCCATTCTGCACACGACCGCCGGCGACATCGTCGTCGAACTCCTGCCCAACCACGCGCCGAAGACGGTGAAGAACTTCACCGACCTGGCCACCGGTGCGGGCACCTGGACGCACCCGGAGACCGGGGAGTCCAGCAACGAGCCGCTGTACAACGGCACGATCTTCCACCGCGTCATCCCGAACTTCATGATCCAGGGCGGTGACCCGCTCGGCACCGGCCGCGGTGGCCCCGGGTACGCCTTCGACGACGAGATCCACCCCGAGCTGCACTTCCGCGAGCCGTACGTGCTTGCCATGGCGAACGCCGGGATCCAGATGGGCCGCGGCACCAACGGTTCGCAGTTCTTCATCACCACGGCGCCGACCACCTGGCTGCAGGGCAAGCACACCATCTTCGGCAAGGTGAAGGACCCGGCCTCCACCGCCGTCGTCGACGCCGTCAACGTCGTGTCCACCGACCCGCGCAACGACCGTCCGGTCGAGGACATCGTGATCACCTCGATCGAGATCGTCGACTGACCGCTCGATGAGCGCTTACCCGCCCGCGCCGCCGCCGGGGCAGCCCGGAGCGGGAGGCGCACCGCCGGTGTGTCCGCGCCACCCCGATCGTGTCTCCTACGTTCGGTGCCAACGGTGCGGGCGCCCGGCGTGCCCGGAGTGCCAGCGGCCCGCCGCCGTCGGCGTGCACTGCGTCGACTGCGTGCGTGAGGAAGCCCGTACGGTCCGGCCGAGGACCAGCGTGCTCGGCGCCAGGCTGAGCCCGGACAACCGCCCGGTCGTCACGATCACGTTCATCGCGATCTGCGTGCTGCTGTTCGTTGCGGACTACGTGAGCCCGACGCTGCGGATGCGCCTGATCTTCGCGCCGGTCCTCGGGCAGGTCGAGCCGTACCGGATGATCACCACGGCGTTCCTGCACGCCGGCATCGTGCACCTGCTGTTCAACATGTACGCGCTGTGGATCGTGGGACCGTTCCTGGAGCAGATGCTCGGCCGGTGGCGCTACATCGCCCTCTACCTGCTCAGCGCGCTCGGTGGCAGTGTGGCGGTGCTCGCCCTGGCCGGCGACGACGTGTGGAACGTGGCCACCGTCGGCGCGTCCGGTGCCGTGTTCGGACTCTTCGCGGCGATCGCCGTGGTGCTGCGGCGGACCGGGCGCGAGGCGCGGCAGATCCTCATCGTGATCGGGATCAACGTGGTCCTCGGGTTCGTGATCCCGGGCATCTCCTGGCAGGCGCACCTCGGCGGGCTGGTCACCGGCGCCGCCCTCGGCGCCCTGTTCGCCTATCTGCCGAAGAAGGAACGCACGCGCGGCGCCATCGCGGGTGTCGCCCTCGTCGCGGCGATCCTCGTCGGGATCACGGTGGGCGTCTACTCCTGACGCCTGCGGCCCCACGCACTGACGTTGCGGCCATCTCGATCTCACGCCGCGGCCGCCTCCGTCTCACGCTGCGGCCAACGACGGCTGACGCTGCGGCCGCCTACGTCTGATGTCCGCGGCCACCTACGGCTGGCACTGCGGCCGCCTGCGCCTGACGTCCGCGGCAGGCTGCGCCTCGTGTCGTGGCCGGCTCCGCGCCGAGGTTCCCGGATCCAGCCCTTGGCCATGGGTACGGCGGGTCCGCGAGCCGACCGATCAGACCGTCGAACGCCTGTCCACAGGGTTGTTCACACCTGTGGAACTACATCCGTGTAGTTCTCCACAGGTGACTCCACAGCTGTGGAAATCACACGCATGTAGTTCTCCACATGTGTGCACAGACCTGGGGACGAACCGGGGACCCGACGGTCGTGAGAACGGCGAAGGGCCGCGTCATCCGTGTGGATGAGGCGGCCCTTCGGGGAGCGCTGCGGAGCGCCGGCTCAGCGCCAGCGCATCGTCATGACGAAGCCGACCATCATGACCGCGAAGCCGATGCCGAGGTTCCAGGCTCCGATGCCAGGAACCGGGCCGGCGGACTCCATCAGGTAGGTGACGACGACGTACACGAGCCCGACGATCAGCAGGGTCACCATCGTGGGTGCCCACCAGCGCGGGTTCGGCTTGACCGCGCTCGACGCCGGCGGCGGGGTGTAGGCCGGCTTCTTGCGGGACCTGGACTCGGGCATGGTGACTCCTCAGGTGGTGAACTGCCCCCAATCCTAATGGGGAGGGCAACCTACACTGGGACACATGAGGACTCCCGGGCTGCCGTCGCGGCCGCCGCGCGTGCGTGGCCGGTCGATCGGCGTCGCAATGGTGGGGGTCCTCGCCGGTCTGATGTTCGCCACCAGCGCCTCGGTGTTCGCCGAGGACACCGAGCGCCAGCCGCAGAACCTCCCGGAGCTGGTCGAGGCCGAGGAGGCTCGGCTGCAGGAGACCAACGCCGAGGTTTCGCAGTTGCGTGCGGAGGTGGACGCGCTGCTGGGCGAGCAGTCGGCGGAGGTGCCGGAGGCGGCCGCGAGCGACGCGTTGGCGCTCGCGGCGGGCCGGCTGGCCGTCACCGGGCCCGGGGTGGAGGTCTCCCTCTGGGACTCACCGCTCGTCCAGGACGTCCCGGAGGGGTTCAGCCCCGATGACCTCGTGGTGCACCAGCAGGACCTGGAGGCCGTGATCAACGCGCTCTGGGCGGGCGGCGCCGAGGCGATGACGGTGCAGGGGCACCGGGTCACCGCGACCACCTTGATCCGGTGTGTGGGGAACGTGCTGCTGCTTGACGGCGACACCTACTCCCCGCCGTACCGGATCGCCGCGATCGGGGACGCTGACGCCCTCGAGGACGCCCTCGACGACTCCTCCGCGGTCCGGATCTACCGCCAGTACGTGGACGCCGTCGGGCTGGGGTTCTCCGTGACCACCGAGGATGAGATCGAGGCACCCGGGGACGACGGCAATCTCAGCACCAGGTATGCCAGGATCCCCGGTGGGGACCCGATCACGCTCGAGGGGCCCACCACCGATCCGAACGGACCACAATGACCAACGCAGCGCCGCCGTCGACCGCGGCGGTGGACGAGGCCGAGCAGCCGGCCGTGCGTCGACGGCGTCCCTCGATCGGTTCCCGCATCCTCGGCGGGGTCGGGGAGCTCCTGATCACGGCAGGGGTCCTGCTCGGGCTGTTCGTCGTGTGGCAGCTGTGGTGGACCGACGTCGAGGGCGAGCAGCAGGCGGCCAGCGCCGTCGCCGAGCTCGAGGAGACGCTCCCACCGGTACCCCAGGTCGCCGGCACGCCGCGCACGGACACCCCTCCTGTCGAGGAGGCCGCCGCCGAGGGCGAGGTGTTCGCGACGCTGTTCGTGCCGGACTGGGGGATCGACTACGCCCAGCCGATCGCCGAGGGTGTCGATCGCCCCACCGTGCTGGACGCGGGCCGGGTGGGTCACTACTCGGAGACCGCGCAGGCCGGTCAGATCGGCAACTTCTCCGTTGCCGGGCACCGACAGACCTACGGCAAGCCGTTCTATTCGATCGACACCCTTGAGGCCGGCGACCAGATCATCGTGCGAACCGCGCAGGCCTGGTACGTCTACGCCGTCACCACCAGCGACATCGTCCGGCCGGACCAGGTCGAGGTGATCGCGCCGGTCCCCGGGGATCCGGCAGCGGTCGCCACCGACGCGATGCTCACCCTGACCACCTGCCACCCGTTGTGGTCGACCCGGGAGCGGTACATCGTGCACGCGCAACTGGATCACTGGATCCCGCTCACCGACGGCATGCCCGCCGCCCTGCTACCGGAAGGGTCCTGATGTACGGCTGGATCTTCACCCACCTGCCAGGCCCTGCGTGGGCGCGCGTCGTCCAGTCGGCGGTCCTCGTCGTGGCCGTCGTGGCCGCGCTGTTCCTGTGGGTCTTCCCAGCCGTGGCCCCGTACATGCCGTTCAACGACCAGACCGTGGGAGAGGGCTGATGCGCCGCATCCTCGTCATCGACAACTACGACAGCTTCGTCTACACGATCGTCGGCTACCTGCAGCAGCTCGGTGCGCAGACCACCGTGGTGCGCAACGACGGCGAGTCCCTCACCGGGGCGGACCCGCTCGCCGGCTACGACGGCGTGCTCGTCTCGCCCGGACCGGGCACCCCGAAGGAGGCCGGCGAGAGCATGGCGATCATCGAGCGGTGCGCAGCCGAGGAGGTCCCGATGCTCGGCGTGTGCCTCGGCCATCAGGCACTCGGCGAGGTGTTCGGCGGGGTGGTCAACCACTCACCGGAACTCATGCACGGCAAGACCTCCGAGGTGGAGCACGACGGGACGGGGGTCTTCGAATCCCTGCCGTCCCCGTTCACCGCGACCCGCTACCACTCCCTCGCGGTCCAGGCGGACACCGTGCCCGCCGACCTCCGGGTCACCGGGCACACCGCGAACGGCATCGTGATGGGGCTGGTGCACCGCACCCTGCCGCTGCACGGGGTGCAGTTCCACCCGGAGTCCGTGCTCACCGAGGGTGGGCACCGGCTCCTGGCGAACTGGCTCGCGCTCGCGGGCGACGGCGAGGCGGTCGACCTCAGCGCGGGCCTGGCCCCGCTGGTCACGCAGCACTGACACCAGATCCCCCACGGGGCTGAGATCGCACCTCCCAGGGCGAGATCGCACCTCCCGGGTGAGATCGCACTTCACCGGGTCAGATCGCACCTCACCGGGTGAGATCGCACCTGTAGCAGGTGCGATCTCAACGGCGCAGGTGCGATCTCAGCGCTCAGGGCCTACTGGTCGCCCTCTGCCGGGTCCGTGGTCGGGTCGGTGGCCGGCGGGTCCGTGGTCGGGTCGGTCGTTGGGTCCGTCGTGGGCGGGTCGGTCGTCGGCTCCTGCGTCGGTTCCGGGATCGAGACGATGAGCTCCACCACGGTGCCCTGCGGCACCGAGCCCTCCCGGTCCTGGTTGAGGACCACGCCGACCGGGCCCGGGTCCTCCTGGTTCGTCACGCGAGAGCTCAGGCCGAGTTCGGTGATGGTGTTCTGCGCCGCCTCGAGCTCCTGGCCGACGAGCGAGGGCAGGTCCACGTTCCCGGTGGCGAGGACGATCGTGATCGCATCCTCCGGGTTGGCCATGGTGCCGGCCTCCGGATCGGTGCGGATCGCCTCGTCCTGACCGAAGTCGGGACTGTTCTCGGTGGTGGTGCGGATGTTCGCGCCGCTGAAGCCGGCGTCGATGAGTTCCTGACGGGCCCGGTCCTGGCTCAGCCCGGAGACGTCCGGGATCTCGATCTCCCCGGGTCCGGAGGAGAACACCACGGTGACGTCGCTGCCCTCGTCGACGTCCTCGCCGGTGTCCGGCGTCCAGGACACCGCCTCGCCCTCGGGAATCTCCGGGTCGGTGACCGGCTCGCCGACCACGAGTTGCAGGCCAGTCCCATCCTCGGTGGCCACGGTCGCCGCGAGCGCCTCGCGCGCCTGCTCCTGCGTCATCGACGTCAGGTCCGGCACTTGCACGGTTGTGGGCTCGGTCGGTTCCTCGGGACGGTTCAGGGCGAGCAGGATGATGCCGATGATGGCGGCGACACCCACGATCGAGAGGATCCAGATCAGCGTCTTGTTGTTCTTGGGCTTCTCGTCCGGCTCTTCCTCCGGCTCGGCCACCGGCACGGGATCGGCGATCGCCGCGGCACCGAGGACCTGCGTGGCACCCGCTGCCGCCATCGGCACCGCGCCGAGCGGCGGCGCGCTGATGGCCTCCTGGCGTGCGGCGGCCTCGAGGTCGGCCCGGAACTGTGCCGCGGTCGAGTAGCGCTGCTCCCGGTCCTTGGTGAGCGCCAGCATGGTGATCCGGTCGAGCGACTCGGGCACGTCCGGCGCGAACGTGCTCGGCGTCGGGGGCTCCTCGCTGACGTGCTGGTAGGCGACCGCCACGGCGGAGTCGCCGATGAACGGCGGCCTGCCGGTGAGGAGCTCGAACAGCAGGCACCCGGTCGAGTACAGGTCCGAGCGGGCGTCGACGACCTCGCCGCGGGCCTGCTCCGGGGAGAGGTACTGCGCGGTGCCCACGACGGCGTGGGTCTGGGTCATCGTGGCGGCCGAGTCGGCCATGGCGCGGGCGATGCCGAAGTCCATCACCTTCACGGCGCCGGTCGGCGTCAGCATCACGTTCGCGGGCTTGATGTCGCGGTGCACGATGCCGGCGTGGTGGGAGTACTCGAGCGCGGCCAGGACGCCCTGGGTGATCTCGATGGCCTCGTCGATGGGTAGCGCGGAGCCGTCCCGCAGGAGGTCACGGACCGTGTGGCCCTCGACGTACTCCATCACGATGAACGGGATCCGCACCTCCGCGCCGTCGATCCCGGTGCTGAGGTCCTCACCGGTGTCGTACACGGAGACGATCGCCGGGTGGTTGAGCGAGGCGGCGGCCTGGGCCTCGCGGCGGAACCGGGCGTGGAAACTGGGGTCGCGGGCTAGGTCCGGTCGGAGCATCTTGATCGCGACCGAGCGCCCGAGGCGGTTGTCCCGCCCGATGTGCACCTCGGCCATGCCGCCGCGACCGATCAGCTCGCCGACCTCGTAGCGACCGGCCAGCACTCGGGGAACGTCGTCTACCACTTAGCGTTCCTTCACTCTCTGGGATGGTCGATGCATTGCGGCTGCGAGCAGGGGCGACGCGATCGCCATGGACGCGTCAGCCTCCCATAGCCTACCGAGCCACAGCGCCACCACGGTCAGCACCGCAGCCATGGCCACGATTCCGGCGGCCCACCACCATCCGGAGCGGACCCACGCGATGAAGCCACCCGCGGCGTGTGCCGCGCCCAGGCGCTCGCGGTGGACGCCGACCGCGGGCCGGTTCGCGGCGGTCTGCCCGGTGCGGAGCGTGCGCCGGGTCGGCACCGGGCCGGCGACGGCGGCCGGTCCGGTTGCGGAGATCGCAGGCACCGGGATGGGGGGCGTGGTGGGAGCGGCCGGGTCGACCTGGGACAGGGGCCGCCACCGCGGCCGGGCCGGCGGCTCGTCGGTGTCGTCGCCGTCCCAGTCCTCGTCGTCGTCCCGGTCCTCGTCGGTGTCGTCGCCGTGGTCGGTCCGGGCGGTGTTGTCGAGGTCGGTGTGACTGTCACCGTCGGCCTGGGCGGCTGTGCCCGCCTCGACGGCTGTGCCCGCAGCCACGGCCCCGCCCGCAGCCACGGCTCCGGCGTCGGGCCGGGGCTCCTCGGCGAACCAGACCTGGGTGAGGGCACCGGACCGGGGCGAGGAGTCGCCGTCGGGCTCGGTGATCAACGCGGCCGGCCGCTCGGCCGGTTCGATGATGACGTCCAGGTGGCCGGCGAGCTCCTCGAGCGAGCGGGCCAGCGAGGCGGCGCTGCGGGGCCGTTGCTCGGGGTCCTTCTCGAGCATCGCCATGACGACGTCGCGCACGCGGGCGTCGACCGTGTCCGGCAGCGCCGGTACCGGCTGGTTCACGTGTGCGAACGCGATGTCCACCTGCGAGCCACCGGTGAACGGCCGCTTTCCGACGAGCGCCTCGTAGGCGACCACGCCGAGCGCGTAGATGTCGCCGGCGCCGGTGGCGGCGCGGCCCATCGCCTGCTCCGGGGGCAGGTACTGGGCGGTGCCCATCACCATCCCGGCCGCGGTCATCGGGGCCTGGTTCGACCCGAGCGAGATCCCGAAGTCCGTGATCTTCACGTACCCGTCGGGGGTGATCAGGATGTTGGACGGTTTCACGTCCCGGTGCACCACCCCGGCCATGTGGGCGGTGTGCAGCGCCCGCGCGGTCTGGGCCAGGACCGGCAGCAGCTGGGCCGGCTCGAGGGTGCGCTCGCGCTCCAACAGGTCCGCGAGCGGCTCGCCCTGCACGAGTTCCATGATCAGGTAGCCGGAGCCGCTCTGCTCCCCGTAGTCGTACATCGCGGCGATGTTCTGGTGGGACAGGGCCGCCGAGTTCCGGGCCTCGGCCCGCAGGCGGTCCAGGAACGTCTTCTCCCCGGCGAACTCGGCCCGCAGGACCTTCGCGGCCACGCGGCGGCGCAGGTGCCGGTCGAGGGCGACCCACACCTCGCCCATGCCGCCGATGGCGATCCGGGACTGCAGCTCGTAGCGGTCGCCGAGGACCAGGCCGGCCGTCGGGATCATTCCGCCAGCACCGCCTGGATCACGGCGCGGGCGATCGGCGCCGCCACCTGGGCTCCGGTGGCCTCGTCACCGAGCTGGCCGCCGTCCTCGACCACGACGGCCACGGCCACCTCCGGCGCATCCGCCGGCGCGAACGACGTGAACCACGCGTCCGGGGCGACGTCGTCGGCCAGCCCGGTCTCGGCGGTCCCGGTCTTGCCAGCTACCTGGACTCCGGAGATCTGCGCCGGGTGCCCGGTGCCGTTCTCGACGACGTTGACCATCATGTCGGTCATCTGCGCGGCGGTCGTGGCGGACATCGGGGTGGCCCACTCCCGCGGCGACGCGCTGTAGGTCAGCTGCAGGTTCGGCCCGCGCTCGGCTGCCACCAGATACGGCTCCATGATCACGCCGTCGTTCGCGACCGCGGCCGAGACCATGGCCATCTGCAGCGGGGTGACCCGGGTGTCGAACTGGCCGATCGCCGTCATCGCGGTCTGCGCCGGGTCCAGGTCCTCACCGATGGTCGACGGCGTGACGCTCAGCGGGATCTCGAGGTCACGTCCGAACCCGAACGCCTCCGTCTGGGCGGTGAGTGCGTCCGCGCCGAACTCCACCCCGAGGGCCGCGAACGGTGTGTTGCAGGAGACCTGGAGCGCGTAGGTGAGCGTCACCGTGTCCTCGGCCGTGCACGGTCCGCCGCCCGGGTTGCGGATGTAGGTGTCCTGCGTGCCAGGCAGCAGGAACTCGGTCGGTGCCGGCACCTGGGAGTCGGGCGTGTACTCGCCGGACTCGAGGGCCATCGCCACGTCGATGAGCTTGAAGGTGGACCCGGCGGGGTAGAGGTCGCCCCCGATTGTCCGGTTGAACAGCGGATCCGACGGATCTGCGAGGAGCGCCTGGTACGCCGCGGTCACCTCGGCCGAGGTGTGCCCGGCGAGGACGTTCGGGTCGAACGTCGGCTTGGACA
The DNA here is from genome assembly GCF_009708215.1 of Occultella kanbiaonis. Classification (NCBI taxonomy): domain Bacteria; kingdom Bacillati; phylum Actinomycetota; class Actinomycetes; order Micrococcales; family Ruaniaceae; genus Occultella; species Occultella kanbiaonis. The sequence goes on from NZ_CP046175.1 coordinate 29,353, forward strand.
CCATGGCCAGGATCGCACCCGTGTTCGGGTCGAGCGCCACGATCGCACCGTTGTTGTCTCCAAGGGCGTCCCACGCGGCCTGCTGCACCACCGGGTCGAGCGTCAGCTCCACCGTGCCGCCCTGCTGCTCGGCACCGGTGAACAGGGCCCGGATCCGGGCCAGCAGCAGCGAGTCGTCGGTGCCGTTCAGGACCGTGTTCGCGGCCTGTTCGATGCCGCTCAGGCTGTACATGCCGTAGTAGCCGGTGACCGGTGCGTACAGCGGGCCGTTCGCGTAGGTGCGCTGGAACCCGAAGGCGTCGTCGACCGGCACCGAGTAGGCGACGGACGTGCCGTCGACCACGATCGGGCCGCGGTCGTGCCCGTAGTCGCGATAGAGGGTGCGCACGTTGCGGGCGTCGTTGTTCAGTGAGTTCGCCTGGAAGAACTGGACCCAGGTAGCGCCGCCCATGAGGGCGAAGAACATGACCACGATCACGATGCTGAGCTTGCGCAGGGGTGAGTTCATGGGCGTTCCACCACCTCGGTGTGCTGATCGTCGGAGGCGAACTGGCCGGTGTCGGTGACGTCGCGGTCCCGGGCCCGAGGCTCGGCGTCCCCGGGCACGACCTCGAGGGAGGTCTCGGTCGACACCAGACCGCCGCCACCCTCGCCGGCGGGGCGACGGGCGCCGTCGGACATTCGCAGCAGCAGGCCGACCACTATCCAGTTCGCCACCAGTGACGAGCCACCGCTGGCCAGGAACGGCATGGTCAGACCGGTGAGTGGGATGAGCCGGGTCACGCCGCCCACCACGACGAAGCACTGCAGGGCCACGACGAAGGACAGGCCGGAGGCGAGCAGCTTGCCGAACCCGTCCCGCAGGCCGATGCTCGTGCGGATGCCGCGCTGGATGAGGATCAGGTAGAGCATCAGGATCGCCATCACGCCGGTCAGGCCGAGTTCCTCGCCGAGCGAGGCCATGATGAAGTCGGAGTTCGCGTACGGCACCAGGTCCGGGAAGCCCTCGCCCCAGCCGGTCCCGAACAGGCCGCCGCTGGCCATCCCGAACAGGCCGCGGACGAGTTGACCCGAGCCGCCGGGGTCCCGGTTGTAGATCTCCGGGTCGAGGGCGTTCAGCCAGACGTCGACGCGCGCCCCGACGTGTCCGAAGACGTTGGCCGCGAGGACCGCACCGGCCGCGAACATGAGCAGCCCGATCAGGATCCAGCTCCACCGCTCGGTGGCCACGTAGAGCATCGCGACGAACAGCCCGAAGAACAGCAGCGAGCTCCCGAGGTCGGTCTGGCGCACCAGCACGAGGATGCTGACCGCCCACGCGAGCACGATCGGCCCGAAGTCACGCAGCCGCGGCAGTTGCAGCCCAAGGATCTTCGGCCCGGCCAGGGTGAGCACGTCCCGATGGGTGACCAGGTAGCCGGCGAAGAACACGGCGAGGGCGATCTTGGCGAACTCGGCCGGCTGCACCGAGAACGGCCCGACCCGGATCCAGACCTGGGCGCCGTTGATGTTCACGCCGAGGCCGGGGAGCATCGGCAGCACCAGCAGGACCAGACCGACGATCATCGCGGTGTAGGTGTAGCGGCGCAGGGTGCGGTGATCGCGGAGCAGGATCAGGACGGCGGCCGCACAGGCGGCGCCGATGATCGTCCAGAGTTCCTGGCGGTCGCCGAAGCCGGCGGTCAGGCCGCGGGCGTCCAGGCGCAGGTCGATCCGGTGGATCATCGCAAGCCCGATGCCGTTCAGGGCCATCACGATCGGCAGGATGAGCGGATCCGCATAGGGCGCGCGCCAGCGCAGGATCAGGTGGAGCCCGACGGCGATGACGGCGAGCGTTGCCGCGTAGCCCCCGAAGCCGGCCGGCAGGGCGCCGCCGGTGGCCAGGCCGACCAGTGCGTAGCCGCCGATGCCCAGCGTCAGGGCGAGGAGCAGCAGAGGGATCTCCACGCCGCGCCCGGTGCGGACCCTGCTCGGGGCGACGGTAGCCATCAGGGTTCCTCGGTCGTCTGCGCCCGGAGGTCCTCGACGATCGTCTCGGCGTCGGCCAGGGAGGTCGCCGCGATCACGTCCTCGACCCGGGTCCGGGCGAACGCGGGCAGGTCGTCCAGAGCGATCGTCGTCGTCTCGTGCACGTGGGACAGTTCGAGCGGGCCGAGGGACTGCGGGATGCCCTGGTAGATCGCGACCTGATCGGCGTTCGGCGCCACGAAGTACTGGGTCTGCGCCCAGCGATAGCCGAGGGTGAGCGCACCTGCGACCAGGGCGAGCGCGACGAGGACCCAGATGCCCACCCGAAGGGCGCGCCGGCGCGGCGGCTCGAGGGCGAGCACGGCCTCCTCGGCCGCACGTTCGTCCTCTGCGTCGTCGTCGAGGTAGCGCTCGCCGTCCGCCGCGGAGTCGGGGCCGTCGCCCACCCGGGCGGGACGGCCGGTGGAGCGGGTGAGCGCGGCGGCCCGGGCCGCCGCGCTGTCGCCGCCGCGGGTCGGCTTGGACCGGTCGACGGCGGCCGCCCCCACGATCATCGGCGTGTTCTCGGGCAGTTCGTCCGTCTCGACGACGTCGGCGAGCACGATCGTGATGTTGTCCTGGCCGCCGGCGCGCAGGGCCAGGTCGATCAGGGCGTCGGCGCAGTCGCCGAGATCGGTGATGGACCGCACGGTCTCGGCGATCGTCTCCGCGGAGACGTAGGACGAGAGGCCGTCGGAGCAGAGCAGCCAGCGGTCCCCGGCGCGGGCCTCCCGCACCGACTCGTCCAGCTCCGGCTCGGCGGCGTCGTCACCCAGGACGCGCAGCAGCACCGAACGGTGCGGGTGCTGCTCCGCCTCCTCCGGGGTGAGCTGTCCGAGATCCACCAGGTGCTGCACGAACGTGTGGTCGGCGGTGACCTGGACGAGTTCGTCGTCGCGCAGCAGGTAGGCGCGCGAGTCGCCGACGTGCACCATGCCGAGCTTGCGCCCGGAGCGCAGCAGGGCGATCACGGTGGTGCCGAGGCCGGCGAGCTCCGGCTTGGCGTCGGAGTACTCGACGAGGTCGGTGTGCGCGGCGCTGACCGCCCGGCGCAACTGATCCACGAGGTCGTCGCCGCCGTGGGCCTCCCCGTCCAGCGGCGCCAGGTGCGCCACGGCCACGGAGGAGGCGATGTCACCGCCGGCCGGTCCACCCATGCCGTCGGCGAGCACCAGCAGGTGCGGGCCGGCGTATCCGGAGTCCTGGTTCACGGAGCGGACCAGACCCACATCGGAGCGGGCGACGTATCTGAGGGTGAGGGTCACGTGGCCTACCGGTGCAGTTCGATGACGGTCTGGCCGATCCGGATCGGCGTTCCGATCGTCACCGGTATCGGACCGTGGACGCGGTGCGCGCCGAGGTACGTGCCGTTCCGGGACTCGAGGTCCTCGACGAACCACTGACCGTCCTCGGGGAAGATCCGGGCGTGCCGGTTCGAGGCGTAGTCGTCGTCGAGGACGAGGGTGGACGACGGCGCGCGGCCGATCAGGACCGACGACTGGCCGAGCTTGAGCGTGGTGCCGCTGAGCGGGCCCGCGGTCACGCGGATCGTCGACGGAGCCCCACGAGAGGCGCGCGAGGAGCGTTGGTTCGCTCCGCCGTCGGGCGCCGGCCGGCGCGAGCCGGTGAGCACCGAGCCACGCGCGATGACGCGGGTCCCGAAGATGTCCCGGCGCAGCACGGACACCGCGGAGAGCACCAGCAGCCAGAGCACCACCAGGTAGCCCACCCGCAACAGGGTGACGATCAGTTCGCTCACGAGGGGCCCTCAGCGGCCGTCGCCGTCGTCGGCGCCGGTCCAGAAGAGGATGCGGGTCCGTCCGATGGTGAGGGTGTTGCCGTCGACGAGCGTGGCGGCCGCGACCTGGTGCCCCTCGACGAATGTGCCGTTGGTGGACCCGAGGTCGCTCGCGATCACGCCGTCCGAGGTGATCCGGATCTCCAGGTGCCGCCGTGAGACGCCGGAGTCGTCGACGATGATGTCCGCCTCCGAGCCGCGGCCGATCACGGTCACCGGGCCGGTGAGGAGGTAGCGCTGGCCGTCGATGTCTACGATCGGGTGGCGTGTCGTGGCGGTCGAGGTGGCCGGCGCGACGGCGCCCCGTCGGGAGCTGGAGCGGACCTTGAAGCGGCCCGGCTCCAGGTCCTCGGACTGGTCGAACTCGACCTCCACCGGTCCCACGAACACGTAGTTCTGGCTCGTTGCGTGGTCCGTGGCGGCGGCGATCATCTCGTCCGCCATCGCGTCCTCGCCCCAGTCCAGGACCTGGTCGTAGTCCTTCGGCGAGAGTTCCACCACGAACGTGTTCGGGACCACGGTGCGGCCGCGGGACAGCGCGGCGGTGCGATCGTCCATGTCCCGGCGGATGGCGCTGGCGATCTCCACCGGCTTCAGCTCGGACCGGAACGCCTTCGCGAACGCGTTGTTGACGACTCGTTCGACACCCTTCTCGAAACGGTCCAGCACTCCCATGGCGCACCTCCTCCCTAGTGTCGGTGGGCCGGCGGCCCACTGTGTGGTTGCTCACTGGCACCCGCTGCGCACCTCGGCGGGCACACGGCGATTGCAGGCGAACGCCCACTCGTTACACCAGATCGTAAACGTCGCAGGGCCATGGCGGGGTGAGGCGGGCCCGGACGGCGTCCACGCATGGCCGAGTCGGCGCGTGTGCCGTGATAATCTACGGAACGCTGATCGAGGTGGCGTGCCACCGAGTGACGCGGCGCGCGCGAGTGGCGGAATAGGCAGACGCGCACGGTTCAGGTCCGTGTGCCCGAAAGGGCGTGGGGGTTCAACTCCCCCCTCGCGCACAAGAAGAAGCCGCAGAATCCCAACAGTTCCACGGGGATGCTGCGGCTTCCTTCATGTGCGGGCAGCGCCAGAGGCGTCGCTCTCGTGGAGTGCTCGCCACGAGAACGACGCCGGGAACGTCGGGGTCGGGCGAGTCAGTTGCTCAACCTGACGTTGTGGAACGTGGCCGTCGCGTAGTTGGCGATCGCGTTGTCCTGCTGGTTGGCGTCGATCACCATGCCCACGAAGATCCGGTCCTGCATCGGGATCCGTTCGTAGCCGATCCTGGTCCACTGCAGCGAGTCCGGGCTCAGGTGCGCCTCGAACTCCGTGCCGCGCTTGACCAGACGGATCCACTGGGGCTCGAGGTCGAGCACCTCGTCCTCCTCGTAGGGGTAGGACCCGATGCTTGGCCCGGGCCCGTGGGACTGGATCCGCGTGACGTGTCCCTTGAGCCCGTCGCGAGCGACCTGAAGCCCGCCGGCGAAGTAGCGCGAGTTCTCATCGAGCGACTCGCGGAAGATGAACCCGGCGAAGACGCCGTCCCACGGACGGCTGACCGAGTCGATCCGACCCATGATCTCGACGGTGTCGTCGCTGCCCGCCGCGATCTCCTGGTACAGGAACTGGAAGGCGTCGGTCCGGCCGCGCACCTTGCCCGAACCCGTGATCGTGACGTCACCGGAGGTGGGGTCCTGGTACGCCGAGCCTGCCAACGGCACGGCACCGACGTCCCGCGAGGTCCACGAGCCGGTCCGGGAGGTGAGGTTGACGTGGATCGGCACCGCGGTCGAGTGCACCTGGACGCCCCGGCTGTCGATCACCCGCGCCGACAGGTACCAGGTGCCGACCGGGGCGTCCCAGGTCACCCGGAAGGGCGACCTCAACGCTTCGCCGATCTTGACCTCGTTGGAGTAGAACTCCACGGCGGTGATCCTCGCGCCCTCCACACCGGTCGCCTCGGCGACCACGGTGACCGCCTGGGTGGCGGTCTCGGCCGACGTGACGAGGTCGTACTCGGGCCTGGTGAGGACCACCGACGGGTACTCGTGGACCGCGCCGGTGATGGCGTTCAGGTACTGCTCGAGGTTGCTGTAGCCGTCGCTGCCGATCGCGGTGCCGTCGGCCGGGTCCGCGGGATCGAGTCCGTGCTCGTTCTCCCAGTCGTCCGGGATGCCGTCGCCGTCGCCGTCGACCGGCGGGTCGCCGTCGGCCAGCACCGGGTAGCCTCCCACCTCGTTCTGGGAGTTGATCAACCGGCCGGTACCCGAGCGGACCTCGTTCAGGAGACGGGCGTCGACAGCGTCGTAGTAGGGCAGGCTCGCGCCGACACCTGCGAGCACGGCCTCGTAGGCGTCCTCGGCCGAGAGCGTCTCCGAGAGCGGGTGGGTGATCGTCGCGGGCGCGTCGAGCAGGTTGATCCCGCCACCCGGGACGTTCACGATCCCGCTCAGCTGCGGGGTCAGCGACGGGTCGGCCGCCTGACCCACGACCTGGTAGGAGATGCCGAGGGTGTTGTCATCGGTGACGTCGGGGTGACCCTCGACCGCGTTGCCCGACACGTACCAGTTGCCGCCCCGGTACGGCTCGATGATGTGTCGCTCGACCCCGCCCAGGGTGTCGGGACCCGGCTTGTAGTAGTTCCCGACGACGTTGATCCCCTCACACCACTCGGCGCCGTAGAGCGAGGTGAAGCCGTGGTTGTAGACCACGTTGTTGCGGTGGTCGACCCGCATCTCCATGTCCTCGGTGAAGCTGAAGCGCGGGTTGCGGCCGCCCTGGTGGACGAGGAGGTTGTGGTGGTAGGTGACGTTCTGGCCACCCCAGAGTCCGCCGTACCCGTGCAGCCCCTTGAGGTGCGCGGACATGGCCAGGCCCTCGTGGATGATGCAGTTGCTCACGGTGACGTCGTAGTTGCCGTACAACGACAGGCACTCGTCGATGCCCCAACCGATCGAGCAGTGATCGACGACGATGTTGCGGTGCCCGCGTCCGTTGAAGGTGTCGATGCCGCCGGGGTTGGCGCCGTCGCCGGCCCGCACGCGCAGGTACCGGACGATGACGTTGTCCGCGTCGATCTGGAACTCGTTGCCGATGATCGCGATCCCACCGCCCGGTGCGGTCTGCCCCGCGATCGTGGTGTTGTCGCCGGTCACGGTCAGCCCGGACTCCAGCGAGATCGTGCCGCCGACGTGGAAGACGATCGTGCGATTGCCCGCCGACAACGCCTCGCGCAGGCTCCCCTCGCCCGAGTCCTCGAGCGAGGTCACGGCGACGACCTCATGGCCGCGACCGCCCGTGGTGAACTTGCCTGCGCCCTCGCAGCCGGGGAACGCGGGAACCGTGTTGCCCACGACCGCGTCGGGCTGCGGCGGCATCGCGGCCCGTGGTCCGGGCTGCGGTGTGGCGGCAGCTGCGCGCACCGCACGCAGGCCGATGAGTGCCGTTCCCGTCAGGGCAACGCCTCCGAGAACGAAGTTGCGACGGTTCAGACCGTCCTGGGCGTGATCGGATCGTGCGGACATTCGTCCTCCTGTGCGCGGCATCGCGCGGGTGACTGTGCTCTGGCCGACGACGGCGCACCGGTCGGGCGCCCCGTCGCCTGTCGATCTTCGGTGAATAGAAAGTTAATGCTGCATGGTTATGAAGGCAACGAAAGGCTCGAATCCTCCCAGCATGTGGGACGGCTCCCCGCGAATGGCGCACACCGCGAAGGGCGCACACCGCGAGTGGCGCTCACCCCGGGTTGCCGTCACCGCGGTGATCGCGGTGCGGACTCGGAGGCGGCCGGGGCGCCGGTGGGTCCGCTCGCCGCGTCGGGACGGCGCCGCCTCGTTGCCGGCCGCCGAGGCCACCAGGGTCGGCGGCCTCGTCTACGCTGGCTTTAGCCTTTTTGACGCGTCAATTGGCGACATGATGACCTCAGTTCGTTCGTGACGGTCCAGCGGGAGGTGGCAGATGAGTGAACGGGATGGGGATCCGCGGGTCCCGCTGTATCAGAACGTGAAGTCCGAGCTGCTCCGCGCCATCGCTGCGGGCGAGTACACGCCGGGGGAGCCGTTCATCACGCAGCGCGAGATTCGCGAGCGGTTCGGCGTCAGCAACACGACCGCCGTCAAGGCGTTGAACGATCTCGTCGTCGACGGACTGCTGGTGCGCCGTCGCGGCAAGGGGACGTTCGTCGCCGAAGGCCCGCGGACGACGCGGCCAGCCGAGGACGGTGCCGACGCCTCGATCATGTGCGTGCTGTCGCTGCTGCACGACCGGAGCCCACATGCCGCACGCTTGATCCGCGGTGTGGAGGCGGTCTGCGCGGAGCTCGGCTACCGGATGTTCCTGTCCGACACGAAGGGGGATCCCGATCTCGAGGAGCGGGCGCTGCTGCGGGCCGCCCGCGGCGGCGCTTCCGGGGTGGTGCTGTACCCCGTGGAGGGCCGCGCGCCGCTGCCGGCCCTGGAGGGGATGCGCCGCCGAGGCGTCCCGATGGTGATGGTCGACCGATACCGGCAGGACGTGGTCGCCGACGCGGTGGTGGCGGATAACTTCGCCGTCGGCTTCCAGCTCACCGAGCACCTCATCGCCGCCGGCCACACGCGCATCGCGGTCCTGTGGGAGGAGACGGACTCCACGAGCGTCCGGGATCGCCTCGCCGGCCACCTCCAGGCGTTGCAACAGCACGGGATCCGGCAACGCCGCGAGCTCACGGTCCTGCGGCCCTACCTCGGTCCGCCCGCAGCCTCCCGGATCGAGACGGTCCGGGAGTTGCTGGCCCTGGCCGAACCACCCTCGGCGATCATGTGCGCGAACGGGTACGTGCTCGCCGGCGCGGTGCACGATCTCACCTCGCTCGGCGTGCAGATCCCCGACGAGATCGAGCTGGCCGGCATGGATGACGGCGGACCGCTGGAGCTGCCGCCCCTGACGCTCGTCTCGGCGATCCTGCCGTCGGAGGAGATCGGCCGCCGGGCCATGACGATCCTCGCGCGCCGCCTCGCGGAGCCGGACGCCGGGGACGTGGAGCACGTCGTGCTGCCGATCGGCGTCCGGATCCGGGACTCCTCGACCGGCCATCTCCGGGTGGTTCGTACGCAGGCACCGGGTCCGGCCTGACGGACCCGCACGGACGCCGCGACCCGCGGTCCCGCTGCCCGGACCGAACGATGTTCCGCGAGCTCGTGCGTGGGGCCGCTCGGGGCGCGGCGGTCGATCAACGATTGACACGTTAATAGGTCATGGGCAGGATGGGCGTTGCCGTCCGATCAGCGTTGTCCCTCGGTTGCACGCGTCACCGCCGGCAGTTGGACACCGTCGCGGCACGGCCACAGCCCGGCGCCTGCCGGAGCTGCCTGACCGCAAGGTTTCGCGAAGGAGCAACCGCATGAAACCGTCGAGACCACCCGGGATCACCCAAGGGGTGAGACGCCCACTGGCCATCGCGGCCGCCGCCGCGGTGGGCGCGGCCGTCCTGGTCGCCCCCGCCGTGCCCGCCGCGGCCGATGACGCCGTCGTCACCGCCTCGATCACGTTCGACGACCCGCCGGTCGACGAGGGGATCACCGCCTGGACCGGCGACGCCGGCCGAGGAACGTGGCTCGAGGTCGGTGGCCTACCAGCGCTGCAGACCAACCCCTCGATCGGCAACACCTACATCTACAACGACGTCGACGACGCCCTGACCAACGGTGGCACCAACACCGTCCGGATCACGGTGGAGTACTACGACGCGGCCATCTCCGGCGGATCCTGGGACGTGACCTACGACTCGGCGACCAACCCATGGCGGGCGCTGCCCGCGGTCCCGCTCACCGGAAGCAACACCTGGCGGACCGAGGAGTTCACGGTCACCGACGCCCGGCTGTCGAACCGTGAGAACGGGGCGGACCTGCGGATCGGGACCGGCACGTCGGCGATCGCGTTCCGCAGCGTGACCGTCGAGCGGCTCGTCGACGCCCCGGCCCTGAGCCTGCGCACGCCCGGCAACATCTTCGTCACCGGCACCCCGCCGAAGGTCGACTTCACCGCCGCCCCCGACGCCCGCGTCGACTACCGCGTCTACGACGTCGACAACAACCATGTGACCCAGGGGGTCGCCACCAACACCGACGGCGCCGGGACGATCCAGATCGGCACGCTGCCCGAGGGGTACTACCGGCTCCGGGCCACGGCGACCATCAACGGTCAGGCGTCCCTGCCGGCCGAGACGACGCTGGCCGTCGTCGCTCCGCAGCCGGACGCCGCGAACTCCCCGTTCGCCGCTGCCGTGTCGCACCGCCAACTGCCGCCCGGCAGCGCCCCGCTGGCGGCGCTGGCCGGTGACTCCTACTACCGGCCCTCGCTGACGTGGACGGCCATGGAGCGCACCGCCGGCGTCTACACCTACCCGACGGCGTGGCAGCAGCAGACCATCGAGGCGCGCGACGCCGGCCTGGCGCCGATGCCGATCTGCGCCTACACCAACCCGATGTACGACAACGACGCCACCCCGTACACGGACGCCGGACGGGCGGCGTTCGCCGACTACTGCGTCGCGCTGCTCGACGGGTACGTCGACCTCGGCAACCCGGCCCCCGCCGTCGAGGTCTACAACGAGTTCAACGCCGGATTCGGCGACCGTGGCGACGGGCCCGCGAACTCCCTGCCGGAGTACTACTTCCCGCTGCTGCAGGCGACCTATCAGGCCGTGAAGGCGGCGCACCCGGACACGCTCGTGGTGGGCCCGGCCACGAGCTGGCCGGACCTGGGCTGGCTCGAGACCCTGTTCGCGCTCGGCGCCCTCGACTACATGGATGTCGTGTCCGTCCACTACCCGGGCGACCCACCGGAGGCGGCCGTCGCGAACCTCGAGGCCGTCGACGCGCTCGTCCGCGAGTACAACAACGGCGAGAGCAAGCCGATCTGGGTCTCGGAGTGGGGCTGGTCGAGCCGGACCGGCAGCGTCGACGAGCACACCCAGGCGTCCTACGCCGCGCGGGCCGGGGTCATCGGGCTGACCCAGGGAGTCGAACGGAACTTCTGGTACGACTTCAACAACGACGGTCTCGACCCGGCCGACCACGAGAGCAACTTCGGTCTGCTGCGCAACGCCGCCGACCCGTTGGGAGCCCTGACGCCCAAGCCGTCCTACGCCGCTCACGCCACGATGAGCAGGCTGCTCACCGGCGCGACGTTCGAGGGTGCCCAGGAGGTCGCCGACGGGGTCACCGCGTACGGGTTCGGCACCGCCGGTGACGACAACCTCCTCGCGCTGTGGTCCACCTCCGGACCGCGGACCGTCACCATCGAGACCCGCGTGCCGGTCACCGTCGTCGAGATGTCCGGCCGGTCGCGCACGCTCACCCCGTATCTGCACGGTGTGGAACTGACGCTCACGGAGGATCCGGTGTACGTGATCGGCTCCGCGGACGCTTCCGACGTGACCGACGGCGGTCGGTTCGCCCTGACCGCGGCCGGCCCGACGCTCGCCGGCGACGACATCCAGCTGACCCTGGACGTGGACAAGGTCGGCGGCCCGCGCATGGACCTGGCCGTCACGGTCAACGAGCGCACCGTCCCGGTGCAGGTCGCCTCCGGCCAGGCGAGCGTGCAGATCCCGATCAGCATCCGGGACACCGGTCTGCTGGGCGCCCGGGGCCTGGTCGCCCTCGTGACGAACAACGGGACGCCGTTCGCCAGGCTGACCGCCGAGATCGACGTGCTCTCCACGCCGATCACCGTCAGTGCCGCACACACGCTGCGTGAGGACGCGGACGTGCTGTCGGTCTCGGTCACCAACGAGGTCGCGACCGACCAACCGGTCGGGGACCTGGCCTGGCAGCTCGGTGCCACCAACGGAACGGAGACGATCGGGATGCTGCCCGCCGGGCAGACCGTCACGCTCGACATCCCGACCACCGGGCTCACCTCGCCCGGCAGCCACCCGTGGTCGCTGAACCTGGCCATGCCGGACGCGGACACGATCACCGAGAACGGGTCGCTGGTCCTGGTCGACCCGGCCACCGTGACCGGACTGTCCCAGCGGACGATCACCGTCGACGGCGTCCCCGACGACCTGAGCGGGATCACACCGATCGATCTGGACGTCGACGGTGAGGTGCGACAGATCCCCGACTGGGGTGGTGCCACCGACCTTGGCGGCGACGTCTGGTGGACCTGGGACGAGGACAACCTCTACCTGACCGCGGCGATCACCGACAACGTGCACGCCCAGCCAGGGCTCAACGACACCATCTGGACCGGTGACAGCATCCAGTTCGGCGCCGTCGCCGGTGCGCCCGGGGAGGACCTGACCGGCTACTACGAGTACGGCCTCGCGCTGACCTCGCAGGGCCCGCAGGTGTTCCGGTGGAACGGCGGCGGCGGCATCCTGCCCAACGGGCCGGTCGACGCGGTCGACCTCGCGGTCACCCGCGACGAGGCCACGCGGACCACGGTCTACGAGATGGCGATGCCGTGGAGCGAACTCGCACCGTTCGACCCCGCCGACCGGCTGCTGGCTCTGTCGTTCCTCGTCAACGAGAACGACGGTGCCATTCGCCGAGGATGGTTGGAATGGGGCTCGGGGATCGGGACGGGGAAGAACCCCGCACTGTTCCCGAGCACCCGGCTCGACCCGTGACAGCGACGTGACGGGTGGGGCATCCGGAGTGTTGCCCCACCCGTCGCGTGCCGGCCCTGGCATCCTCGCTCCGACATCCTTCGAAGGAGAACACGTGCTCGTCGACATGCCGCTGGACCGCCTGCGTGCCTACCGGCCCGATCGCGACGAGCCCAGCGACTTCGACGCGTTCTGGGATGCGACCCTGACGCAGGCCCGGGCCGCCGCGACCGAGCCGACCTTCGCCCTGCTCGACTCCGAGCTGGTCACCGTCGACGTCTTCGACGTGACCTTCAGCGGATACGCCGGCCAACCGGTCAAGGGCTGGCTGCTCGTCCCGCGCCACCTCGACGGTCCGCTGCCGTGCGTCGTCGACCACATCGGCTACAACGGCGGACGGAGCCTGCCCCACGACTGGCTGGCCTGGAGTGCCGCCGGCTACGCCAACCTGGTCATGGACGTGCGCGGCCAGGGCAGCAAGTCCGGGCTCGTCGGCGCCACGGCGGACCCCGACCCGGTCGGCGCCCCGCAGGTGGGCGGGTTCCTGACCCGCGGCATCACCGAACCGGCCACCTACTACTACCGGCGGCTGTACGCCGACGCGGTGCGTGCGGTGGACGTCATGCGCGCCCACTCCCGCATCGACCCGGACCGGATCTTCGTGGCCGGCGGCAGCCAGGGCGGCGGCGTCGCGCTCGCCGTCGCGGGCCTCGAGCCCGGGCTGGCCGGGGTCATGATCAACGTGCCGTTCCTGTGCCACATCCGGCGCGCCACCGAGATCACCGTCGCCTCGCCCTACTCGGAGATCACGTCCTACCTCCAGACGCACCGCGCCGACGTCGAGCAGGTCTTCCACACGCTGAGCTACTTCGACGGCGTCAATCTGGCCGCGCGGGCGACCGCACCCGCGCTCTTCTCGGTCGGGCTCATGGACTCGACCTGTCCGCCGTCGACCGTGTTCGCCGCCTACAACCACTACGGCGCACAGGACAAGGAGATGGTCGTCTGGGCCTACAGCGGGCACGAGGGCGGGCAGGCCCAGCAACGGGCCGAGATGTACCGGTTCGCCCGGGAGCACTGAGCCGCGCGCCGCCTCAGAAGAAGCTGCCGAGACCCCACACGAGCGTCGTGGACAGGATCCCGACCAGGTAGCTCGCGCCGATGCCCGTGCCGGCGCCGGCCGCTCCCTTCGGACCGGGGCTGCGCAGCCCGATGACCCCGACGATGACCGCACCGACGGCGACGGCGACGCCCACGAGGGAGGCGATGCCGCTCACGAGGCCGTAGGTGGCGGGGCCCCAGCCCTGGCGGAGGAGGGTCGCCTGGATGATCGAGCTCACGATCGAGACCGCCACGGCCACGACACCGAGGATCAGCGAGATCCGGCCCTGCGGGTTGGTCGTCGAGCCAGGGCTGAGGATCGAGTCCGGGGCGTACGGCGATCCGGCGGCCGGGTAGTCGCCGGGCCGCCAGTTCCCGGGTGGGGTGGGGCCGGGTGCGTTCGTGCTCATGCGGGGATTCCTTCGTCGTCGATGGGCAAGCGGATCGGTCGACCCTGCCGGTCGTGCCGGGTCCAACGGGGCCGCCGGACGTTCGTCACAGGTACGCCGCCAGCGAGCCGACCACGCGTGGGACCAGCCAGAGGGCCACGAGGGTCAGCCCGATCCCGGCGCCGACGCCGGCCGCGCCTCGCGGGCCGCTCTGACGCAGTCCGTGGATCCCGGCACCCAGAGCGCCGAACGCAAGGATCAGCTGGACCCAGCCGCCCACTCGCAGCACCTGGAAGAAGGTCCGGCTGTAGGCGCCGGTGGTGAAGGCGATGTTCTCAGCGGCCTCGTAGGCGATCCAGCCGACCAGCGCCACGATCCCGAGCACGAGGGCGGTCCGCCCGGCGGAGTTCGCGGTGGACGCCGAGCCGCCGAGGGTCGCCGGGGCGTACGGGGAAACAGCCGGGCCATACGGGGACGCGGGATCCGGAGGTGGGTCGCCGGGCCGCCAGTCCCCTGGCCGTGCAGAACCTGTCGGGTCACTCACGTGGACTCCTTCGTCGTCGGCCGGTCCCGGACAGGGAACCAACCCACCGCCGATCTGTCGAGGACCGCCGTGGGCAGGAGTGCCCATCGCCGGCGAGGAGCCCCGCCCGGCTGTGGTTGTCGGTGCCGCGAGCCGCCCTGGTCAGGCGCGATCGCGTACCGTCGGGTCGTGGCCGATCAGACCCCTGGAGACGACGCGTCGCCGACGCCGACCGGTGCGCTCGGCGAGCCGCTGACGGGACAGATCCCAGCCGTTGGTCCCGCGACCGGTCCGGTGCGCCGGTCGGCCCGCACCCCCGCCGTGTGGAGCGTGCCGCAGCGCACCCTGCGGGCGCGGGCTCGCCGGGCCATGGCCGGGGACGGCCCACCGACCGTGACGTTCGCGATGGTCCGCAAGGAGTCGGGCCTGACGGCGGAGGTGGAGCGGTCCGTCCTCGACCTGGTGCTGCGCACCGGCGAGGTGATGATCGCCACCGGGGCGCCGGTCGCGGACACGACGGCGGTGATGCTGCGGCTGGCCGCGGCGTACGGCGTCACGAACTGCCAGGTGGACATCACCTTCATCTCGATCACGGCCTCGATCGACCGGGACGACGACCCGGTCACGAAGGTCCGCGTCATCAACGTGCGAACGTCCGACTACAGCCGGCTCACCGACGTGACCCAGCTCGTCGACGAGGCCGGCGCCGGCGACCTGTCCCTCGAGGCCGCGCACGAGCGCATGAACGTCATCCTGACCTCGCCGCACCCCTACCGGCGCTCGGTGGTCACGGTCGCCCTCGGCATGATGGCGGCCGGTGTTGCCGTGCTCCTCGGCGGCGGGCTCGCGGTGGCGGTGGTCGCCGCGGCCACCACGATGGTCATCGACCGGTCCCTGCGGTTCCTGCGCAACCGCGGACTGCCGTACTTGTTCCAGCAGGCGCTCGGCGCGGGCATCGCGACGCTGGTGGCGCTGCTCATGCTGTGGGGCAAGCCCTATCTCGACATCCCCGATCAGGTGCTGCCGCCGTCCCTCGTCGTGGCGTCCGGGATCGTGGTGCTGCTGGCCGGGCTGTCGCTCGTCGGGGCGGCACAGGACGCGATCTCCGGGTTCCCGCTCACGGCCGCCGCCCGCTCCTACGAGGTGGTGCTCTACACGGTCGGGATCGTCATCGGCATCGGGTTCGTCCTGGACGTGGGACGACGGTTCGGGGTGCCCCTGAGCATCAGCGACGTGACCGGCGTCGCCACCGCGCTGCCCCTGCAGATCGCGTGTGGCGCGGTGATCGCCGGAGCATGGTCGGTCGCCTCGTACACGCGGATGCGCACCGTGCCGGTGGTGATGGGCGTCGGCGCACTGGCATCGGCCTCCTACGCGGGGTTCCTCGCCCTCGGCATGGGGCCGGCCGGCAGCTCCTTCGGCGCCGCCCTGGTGGTCGGGCTGCTCTCCGCCCTGGTCCAGCGCGGCATGCGGACGCCGTCCATGGTGATCGCCGTCTGCGGTATCACCCCGCTGCTGCCCGGCCTGGCGATCTATGCGGCGATGTTCGAGTTCGTCGATTCCGGGGACGTCATCACCGGCGCGGTGCGGCTGATCGCGGCCCTCTCGATCGGGCTCGCGCTCGCGGCCGGGGTCACCCTCGGGGAGTTCATCGGCACCCCGCTCGGTCGCAACGCCGACCGTTGGCAGCGCAAGGTGCAGGCGAGGGCTCGCGGCACCCGGATCTGACACCGGACCGTGACCTTCGCGGACCGCGTGTGCGGTGGCGAGGAGCGCGGGACACGCCCATCATGGTTGGAGGCGACCAGGGAGGGCAGCAATGCGGATCGTCGTCACGGGGGCCTCGGGGGTGCTCGGCACACAGGTGGTCCACCGCGCCCGCGAACTCGGGCATCACGTGGTTCCTGCGAGCCGGCGCTGGGGCGTCGACCTGTCCACGGGCGAGGGGCTCGCGGCGGTGCTGACCGGCGCCGACGCCGTGGTCCACACCGCCTGCAATCCGCGCCGCGCCCGGCTGGTCGACGTCGATGGCACCGTTCAGCTGCTCGCCGCGATCGCGACCATGGCCAGCCCGCCGCACCTGGTCTATGCCTCCCTCGTGGGCTGCTCGACCTCCACCGCGCCCTACGCCCGCACGAAGCGCGCCGTCGAGACCCTCATCGAGGACAGCGGCCTGCCGGCGACGATCGTCCGGTCCACCAGGTTCCACCCCTCGGCTGCGTTCCTGGCTCGGGCCACGGCCCGGGCGCACCGCGAGTCGGCACCGGCACCCGCACCCGCCCGTCCGGTCGACCCAGCCTGGGTCGCGGCCGAGCTCGTGGAATACGTTCTCGGCGGGCGCCCGGACCGCTGCGTGCACGCGCCGGACCTCGCCGGGCCGGAGATGCTGACGACCGACCAGCTGGCCGACGCGGTGCTCGCCCACGACGGTCGGTCGCACCGGTACCTGCGGCTGCCAGGTCTCGGCGGGCCGGCCCGGGCCTTCGCCACCGTCGCGGACCTGCCGGGTCCCGGCGCCCTGCTCGGCGGGACCTCGTTCCGCGACTGGCTCGGACAGCAACCGCTGCCGATCCGGCGCTGACCCTCCGCCGATCCGGGCGGGTCACCGGCCGGCGATGAGGTCTCCCCGCTGCACCTGGTTCTTGCCGAGCCCACCCATGAGCAGACCGACCTGGTCGCCCGGGCCGGCCTCCCGGCGCAGGCGCCGTGCGGACTCGACGCCGGTGATCTCGCTGGAGGCGATGTGGACGCCGTCGCGGATGATCGCGACCTGCTGCCCGGTCCGAGCCACACCGTCGGCCAACGTTCCGGTCACGACCGTGCCGCGGCCGGTGACGGTGAAGACATCCTCCGCGACCAGACTGAAGACACCCGGGACCGCCTGGACCGCCGTCGCCGCCACCGGCGGACCGAAGTCCGACGGCGGAGCAACGGCGGGTGGGCCCGTCGCCGGTGCCGGGGGTCCGTTCACCCCGCGCAGGTAGGAGTCGACGGTCGGGGCGCCGTCGCGGTCCTTCTTCTTCTTCCAGAACACCTGCTCGAGGCTAACAACCGACGCCGCATCCGCCACTCACCGGGCGAGATTGGCGTCCGGGGCGTCGAGCAGTTCGGTGATGGCGTGCGTTCCGATCGCCGCGAGCTCGGCGTTGTCGTCGGAGTGTTCCGCGAGGGCAGTGGCGAGCACCAGCGCCCACCCGCGGGCCCGGGCCCAGACGGCGTCGTCGACGCCGGTGCGCAGCGAGTACCGCACCACGAACTCGGCCCGGCCGGCGCCGTCGAAGGTGAGCCACGCCGTCGCCAGGTCCGTGGCCGGGTCACCGGAGGTGACGTCGCCGAAGTCGACGACGGCGCTCAGCCGGCCACGCTCCACGAGCAGGTTCAGCGGATGGAGGTCGCCGTGCAGCCACACCGGCGGCCCCGCGTGCACGGGGGCCGCCAGCAGCGCGCGCCACAGCGCCGAGAGCTCGTCGCTGCGCGGTACGTGGCCGGACGCGAGCCGTCGGGTGACCTGGGCGTCCCTGGCCGCCAGCGGCACGCCCCGCACGGGATTGGGCGGCGCCCAGTCCGGTGCGGGCACGTGCAGGTCCGCGAGGAAGTCGGCGAGACCGGCGGCCCAGAACGAGCGGGCGGCGACCGCCTGGCCGGTGGCCGG
This sequence comes from Occultella kanbiaonis, assembly GCF_009708215.1. Lineage (NCBI taxonomy): Bacteria > Bacillati > Actinomycetota > Actinomycetes > Micrococcales > Ruaniaceae > Occultella > Occultella kanbiaonis. Next base: position 47,410 of record NZ_CP046175.1, read on the forward strand.
GTGGCCCGGCAGCCAGCGCAGCACGGACCAGGGCCAGGGGTAGTAGTCGGTCGGTTCGCCGGCCAGCCGTGGGTTCGGGACGGGCACCCGGACCAGCCGGCGGATCGTCGGCAGGCTCAGCTGCTCGTGTCGCACCAGGTCGACGGCGGCCGCGCGTCGCGGCAGGCGCAGCACGAAGTGCTCGCCCGCTCGGATCATGACGTTGTCCCAGCCGTTCGCGACCGTGTGCAGGAACGCCGTCGCGAGCTCGGGGAACTGGTCGGTGAGGAGCCGGCGGGCGAGGTCGGTGGTGATCTCCACCTCCGCCGGAGGCATGTTCGGCATCGGCGGAGCTCAGCCGTTCTCGCCGGGTGCGTCGGAGGGGCCGGTGACCGGCGGCAGGGCGGACCACGGGAACGAGATCCACCGGTCGGTCCGCCGCCACGTGTAGTCCGGCTCGATCACCGACCGCGGCTTCGTGTACAGCACGGCGCTGCGGGCTTCCACGGGCAGATGCTCGCCGGCCTCGATCCGGCCGTCGCCGTCGAGGTCGATCGGCAGGCCGCGCTGGAGCAGGTCCATGACCACCCGGAGCGTGTGCCCGGAGTCCGCGACGTCGTCGACCACGAGGACCTTGGCGTCGGCGAGCACCGTGGTGTCGAGCAGCGGGGGCAGCACCACCGGCTCGGGCAGCGTCTCGGCGACGTCCGTGTAGAACTCGACGTTCATCGTGCCCATCGCCTTCACCCCGAGCGCGTACGCGATCGCGCCCGCGGGCACCAGCCCGCCGCGGGCCACCGCGATCACCAGGTCCGGCATCCATCCGCTCGCGACCACCTCGCGGGCCAGTTCGCGGGCCGCCTCGCCGAACCTGTTCCAGGGCAGGACTTCGAGGGCCGGGGTGCGCGGGGAATCGGGCATGGAGTCAATGTAGCGGCTGCTGTGACCGGCCAGATCGGCGGCAGAACTCGCACCGTGTGCTCCTGTTAGCGTTCTCAAAATGTGACCGAAGAGGCTTGACGTCCGATTCGAGATCCGCGATTGTATCGATAAAGAACCGGGCGTCGAGGCCCGGCAGGAGCCCCGGAACACTCGTCGTGGAGGATCAGGATGGGCAGGCGTCGTGGTGGTGGTGCGGTGCGGTCAGCGCACGGAGGACTCCCGCACCTCCAGGTGCGCCACCGCCGTGACCAGCTCGCGTGGCGAGTCGTCGCCGGCGATCCGGCGCAGCAGGAGCCGCGAGACCGCATCAACCATCCCGGCGTGATCGGGATGCACCGAGCTGAGCCGAGGCAGGTGGTGGGCCGCGGCGGGAACGTCGTCGAAGCCGACCACCAGCACGTCCCCCGGCACGGTGACACCGCGATCGGCGAGGCCCCGGATCAAGCCCATCGCGACCTGGTCGGTGTAGGCGAACACACCGTCGAAGGGCGTGCCCCGGTCGAGGAGCTCGTGTGCGGTCCGTTCACCGCCCTCGAGGGTCTGCGCCGTGCCGATGACGAGGTCGGCCGGCATCGGGATCCCGGCCGCGGCGTGCGCGTCCCGGTAGCCGTCGGTGCGCAGGGTGGACATGGAGGTCTCACCGTGCAGCGTGCCACCAAGGGCGACGACCCGGCGGCAGCCTCGCTCCAGGAGGTGCGCCACCGCGAGCCGCGAGCCCTCCCGGTTCGCCATCATCACGTGGTCGAACCGCTGGTCGAGGGCACGCTCGCCGAGGAGCACAGTCGGAAAGGTCGTGGGCAGCTGGGCGACGTCCTCGGCGCCGAGACCCACCGCGCTCAGGACCAGACCGTCGTACATGCGCAACCGGGAGAAGCTGGCCGCCTCGAGCTCTCCGGCCCTGCTCGCACCCGTGCGCTCCACGACCACGCGCACGCCCTCGTCCTCGAACCTGGTCATGAACAGCTCGCTGAGGTGCGAGAAGTACGGGCTGCCCAGATCCGGAACGGCGAGCCCGATCACGCCGGTCCGGCCGGCCCGCAGGTTTCGTGCGGCGAGGTTCATCCGGTAGCCGAGCGCGTCGATGGCCTCGACCACACGCGCCCGCGTCTCCTCGCGCACGTGCGGCCGACCGTTGACGACGTTCGAGACCGTCATCGTCGACACCCCGGCCGCCCGCGCGACGTCGCTCATGGTCACCACGCTCCCGATCCTGCCGTACCCGCGTGTCGCACACCCACCTCACACCAACCCCGCATGACAACGAAGGAGTAGTCAGATGAGAGCACGTCCCCTGATCGCCGCGGCGGCGGTCCTCGCCACGGCCGCCCTCGGCCTGGCCGGCTGCAGCGGAGAGACCGATGACCGCACGGCGCTGTCGTTCTTCTCCTGGGACAACGAGGAGACGATGGCTCCGATCATCGCCGCCTTCGAGGAGGAGAACCCGGACGTCCGGATCGAGTTCTCCAACGCCCCACCGGTCGCGGAGTACATCTCGACGCTGCAGACGCGGATCCTGTCCGGGACGGCCGCCGACGTGTTCGTGATCGCCGCCGAGAACAAGACCAACCTGATCGAGGGCCAGTACGTCCTGGACCTCACCGACGAGCCCTTCATGGAGAACGCCGCGGAGTTCAACACGCGGACCTACTCGGCGGACGGTCGGGCCTACGGACTGTCGCTCGCCTCCTGGGGCAGCGGCATCCTGTACAACGAGGATCTGCTGGCTGAGGTCGGTGCGGACAGCCCGCCGCAGACCTGGGACGAGTTCCTCGCCCTGTGCGCGGATCTGCAGGCGGCGGGCATCGCTCCGTACCTGCAGTCCGTCACGCAGATGACCACCACGATCTCCGCCTTCATCGGGGCGCAGGACGCCGCCATGGACAACACGCTCGACGCCGGGATCTTCGACGGCACCAGCTCGTTCGCCGAGACCTGGACGGAGCCGCTCACCGAGTACAACCGGCTCTGGACGGAGGGTCTGGTGACCACGGACGTGGTGGGCCTGACCGGGGAACAGGTCCGCGATGAGTTCATCAACGGGCGGGTCGCCATGATCGACGCCGGGCCGTGGGACCTGAACCCGATCCGGGAGGCGGCCCCGGACCTGCAGATGTCGATGGTGCCCGTGCCGGCGCTGCCAGGCAGTGAGCCGTTCCTCTCGGGTGCGGCCTCGCCGGGGTACGCCATCAACAGCGCCTCGGAGAACCTCGATGAGGCCAAGGCGTTCCTCGCGTTCCTTGGTCGAGCCGACATCGTCGAGATGTACAACACGGCGACGGCGGCCATCACGACCACCAGCGACTTCGAGCCGGTCATCGATCCCGCGCTGGCACCGATCGTGGAGGCCGTGCGCGCCGGTCAGGTCTACCTCCCGCAGATCGCCTGGACCCGCAACGAGGACATCCTCAACACCGAGGCCGTGGCTCAGCTCCAGCTGATGGTGCAGGGCCAGGTGACGCCGGAGCAGGTGGCGCAGGCGCTGGACCAGAAGCTCGCGGACAGCGACGGCTAGCGCGAACCGGCGGGAGCGGGCCGTGTCCGCTCCCGCCTACCCGGCCGTCCTACTCGTTCGGAAAGGCAACCATGGTCAGCACCGCACCGCCCCTGGTCCAGGGCCGGCGCTCCAGCCTCCAAGGCCGGTCGCGCCGCGGGGCCTCGCGCGGCAGGTGGCGAGAGGTCACCGCCAACCAGCTCTTCCTGGTCCCGATCGGGATCGTGTTCCTCTGGCTCTTCGTGATTCCGCTGGGCCAGACGTTCTACTACAGCTTCACGGACTTCACGGGCTACTCCACCGACGTCGCCTGGGTCGGAGGTTCGAACTACGCGAAGATCTTCAACGACTCGTCCATGCTCGCCGGGCTCGCGTTCACGCTGCTCTTCGCCGTGGGCACGACGGTGATCATCACCGCCTTCGCGATCCCGCTCGCCGTGATCCTGAACCGCAGGTTCATCGGGCGCAACTTCGTGCGCTCGGTGTTCTTCTTCCCGGCGATCCCCAGCATCGCGATCCTCGGCCTCGTGTGGGGCTACATCCTGTCCCCGCTGGGCAGCGGCGTGCTCAACAGCGTGCTGGACGCGCTCTTCTCCGTTGGCCCGTTCCCATGGTTGTCCGACTCGACGCTCGCTCGGATCTCGGTGATCGTCGTCGCGGTCTGGGCCGGCACCGGGTGGCACGCGGTGCTCTACCTGGCCTACCTCCAGTCGATCCCGGCCGACTACTACGAGGTGGCCACCATCGACGGAGCGTCCGCCCGGCAGCGGTTCCAGTACATCACCCTGCCCCTGCTCACCCCGGCGATCGTGATCAGCCAGTTCCTGCTCATGACCGGCGGCCTCAAGGTCTACGACCTGCCGTTCACGCTCACCAGCGGCGGCCCGGGATACGCGACGTACACGCTGACACAGGCGATCATCACCAGCGGCGTGGCACAGGGACGCTACGGCCTGGCCTCGGCCCTCGCCGTCCTGTTCACGATCGCGGTCGCCGTGCTGGTGCTCGCCCAACTGGGGCTCTCCCGGCTCCTCGAGAGGAGGATCTCGTGAACCGCAAGGCGTCACCGCTGACGAGCGTGATCATGATCCCGGTGGCACTCCTGGTGGGACTGCCGCTCTACTACATCGTGGTCAACACGTTCAAGACCCAGGGCGAGATGAGCACGTCGCCGCTCGCGCTGCCCCAGCAGCTCTACCTGGAGAACTACCGCACGGTGTTCGAGTCGGTGCCGCTGGCCTCGAGCTTCACGAACACCCTGTATGTGACCGCGCTGTCGATCCTGCTGATGCTGTTGATCGGCTCGACGGCGGCGTACGGGATGATCATGCGCAACTCCGTGTTCAACCGGTGGTTCGGCGTCGCGCTGCTCCTCGGCTTCATCATCCCCGGGCAATCGACGCTGATCCCGCTCTATCGGCTCCTCGTGGACATCCACCTCGTGAACACCCTCACCGGTCTGGTCCTGCTCTACAGCGCGGGCTCGATCTTCTGCTACTTCCTGATCCAGGGATATATGCGCACCGTGCCGTTCGAGATCATCGAGGCGGCCCGGATCGACGGCGCCGGCGTGTTCGGCATCTACTGGAGGATCGTGCTGCCGCTGATCCGCCCGATCCTCGTCACGGTCGGGGTGTTCCAGACGATGTGGGTCTGGAACGACTTCATCACCCCGAACGTCTTCCTCAGCTCGCCCGAGAAGAAGACCCTGGTGCTGCAGGTGTACACCGCGGTCGGCCAGTTCTCCACGAACTGGCCGTCGTTCATGACCCTGAGCGTGATCGTGCTGATCCCGATGGTCGTCTTCTTCATCCTCACCCAACGACACATCGTCAACGGCCTGCTGGCCGGTGGCGTGAAAGGCTGAACGTGCCCCATCCGGCAACCACCGCGCGGACCGCGCCCGCGCCGCTGTTCACCGACCCGGTCCATCACGCCCCGACCGACCCGACGGTGGTCGCCGGGCCGGCCGGCCCCACGGGCCGGTGGTTCATGTTCTACACACAGCGCCGGGCCGAGGCGGACGGTCCGGGCGTGACCTGGGTGCACGGGACCGACATCGCGGTGGCGACCTCCGATGACGGCGGGCTGACCTGGGCCTATCGCGGCGCGGTCGAGGGCCTCGATCCGCATGCCGGGCGGAACACGCTCTGGGCCCCCGAGGTGACCTTCGCCGAGGGTCGCTTCCACATGTTCCTCAGCTACATCACCGGGGTCCCGGACCGCTGGGCCGGGCACGCCCGCCGGATCCTGCACCACGTCTCCGACGATCTGGAGCACTGGGAGTATCGCGGCGAGGTGCCGCTGTCCTCCGACCGGGTCATCGACGCCTGCACCTACCCGCTGCCCGGTGGCGGCCACCGGATCTGGTTCAAGGACGAGGCCGCGGGATCGGCCACCTGGTGCGCGGACAGCGTGCCCGGCAGCAGCCTGGAGCGGTGGGGGCCGGCACGGCCGGTGATCACCGGGGATCCGCACGAGGGCCCGAACGTGTTCGCCCTCGGCGGTGCGTACTGGATGATCGTCGACGAGTGGCACGGCCAGGCCGTGTACCGCTCGGCCGATCTGGAGGACTGGACCCGCGACGGCCTCATCCTGGACGCCCCCGGCCGCCGCGACCGGGACGCGACGTTCGGCCATCACGCCGACGTGGTGGTGGGCACGGATCCGGACGGCGTCGAGGCGGCCTGGATCTTCTACTTCACCCACGACGTGCAACCGCACGGGGCGCAGGGCAGGGCCCTCGAGGCCGAGCGTGAGCGCGGTGGCGGGGTGCCCGCGACCCGGTACACCGCGGTGCAGGTGGCGACCGCGACGGTCGTCGACGGGCACCTGGTCTGTGACCGCGACGAACCGGTCGCCCTCGACCTGCGCCGGGCGCTCGTCGGCTGAGGGTCCGGCGGCACCGGGCGTGTGCTCGGACCTCGCCCCGGCCGTGGTGGAATTGGGCCGGATCTTTCCGACCCTGAACGGAGCAGACCGGATGAACACTGTCATCGGCGTCGACCTCGGTGGCACCAAGACGGCCGCCGCGCTCGTCGACGCCGACGGCACCCTGCGCGGGCTGCGCGAGGTGGCCACGCCCGCGAAGGCCGGCCCGGACGCGGTGCTCGACGCCGTGGCCGGCGTGGTGCGGCAGGTCGCCGCCGAGCTGGGCACGGAAGCCCGCGACGGCGGACCTCGGGTCGGTCTCGGCGTCGCCAGCGCCGGGGTGGTCGAGGCCCGGACCGGCCGGATCATCTCGGCGACCGACGCGATCACGGCCTGGGCCGGCACGGACGTCGCCGGTGGCCTGCGGGCCCGGCTCGCCGACGTGCTCGCCCCGGACCTGGAGGTCGGGGTGCTCAACGACGTGGACGCGCACGCCGTGGGGGAGGCGTGGATCGGGGCCGGCGCGGGGCGTGAGGTCGTCCTCATGGTGGCCGCGGGAACCGGCATCGGTGCCGGCCTGGTCGCCGCTGGTCTGCCGTGGCGCGGAGCCCACCACAGCGCGGGCGAGCTCGGTCACCTGCCGTCCGGTGACGCCGTCGGGCTCACCTGCACCTGCGGGCGCGACGGCCACCTGGAGGCGATCGCCGCCGGACCGGCGATCCACCGGCGGTACCTCGCCCTCGGGGGCGACCCCGCGAGCGCGGACACGCGCGACGTGGCCCGCCGCGCCGCCGCCGGGGAGGAGCTGGCCGTCCGGGCCCTGACGGACACCGGCCGCGCGCTCGGCCGGGGCATCGCCGGGATCGTGACGATGCTCGACCCGGACGTCGTGGTCGTCGGCGGTGGCGCCGCCGGTGCCGGCGATCTCTGGTGGCGGCCCATGGAGGAGGAACTGCGCCGCGAACTCATCCCGCCGCTGGCCGGCATCGAGCTGCGGCCGGCCCGGCTCGGTCCCGGTGCGGCGATCGCCGGCGCGGCGCGGTGGCTGCGCCTCGGCCGTCCCTGGACCGGCGCCGCGGAAGCGGACGCGTGACGAGCGGAGCCGGGACGGACCTCGGCGGCCTGGTCGAGTCCCTGCGCGACACCCTCATCGTGTCCTGCCAGGCCTACCCCGGGGAGCCGATGCGGGACCCTGAGGTCATGGCAAGGGTCGCCCGGGCCGCCGTGATCGGCGGGGCCGCCGCGGTGCGGGTGCAAGGGCTCGCGGACATCCGCGCGACCGTCGACGCCGTCGACGTCCCGGTGGTCGGCCTGTGGAAGGACGGCTCGGACGGTGTGTTCATCACCCCGACCCTCGAGCACGCTCGGGCCGTGGCGGACGCCGGCGCGCAGATCGTCGCCGTGGACGGCACCCGTCGCCCGCGGCCGGACGGGCGCACGCTCGCGCAGACCATCGCGGGCCTGCGGGACACCCACGACGTGCTCGTGATGGCCGACTGCGGCTCCCTCGAGGACGCCCTGGCTGCGCAGGGGGCGGGGGCGGACCTGCTCGGGACCACCTTGGCCGGGTACACCGGCGAACGGCCGAGGACGGACGGCCCGGACCTCGACCTGATCACCATGACCGCCGCCGCGTGCGAGGCGCCGGTGATCGCCGAGGGCCGCATCCACACGCCCGCAGCGGCGGCGCAGGCGCGCCGGGCCGGGGCGTTCGCCGTCTGCGTCGGCACCGCGATCACGCACCCGAGCACCATCACCGGCTGGTTCGTCGACGCCATCACCGCCGACGGGTAGCGTCGAGGCGTGGATCCGATCGACGCGCTGGAACGGGTGGCGTTCCTGCTCGAGCGCGACCTCGCGGACCCCCACCGGATCCAGGCGTTCCGCCGGGCCGCGCGCCGGCTGCGTGGGCTCGAGCCGGACGAGCTCGCGACTCGGCTTGCCGCCGGCACCCTCACAGAACTGCCCGACGTCGGACCCCGCACCGCGGGCGTCGCCATGGCGGTCGCCCGCGGCGAGACGCCGGACTACCTGGCGGATCTGGAGTCCGCCGCCGGCCCGCTGGTCGACGGCGCCGCCGAGGTGCGCGGCTGGCTGCGCGGCGACCTGCACACCCACTCGGACGCCTCCGACGGGGGCAGCCCGGTCACCGAGATGGCCGTGACCGCGATCGACCTCGGGCACTCCTACTTCGCCCTGACCGACCACTCGCCGCGCCTGACCGTGGCGCGCGGGCTGTCCCCGGACCGGCTGCGCGCCCAGATCGCGCAGGTCGCCGCGCTGAACGCCGAGCTCGCGCCGTTCCGGATCTTCACCGGGGTGGAGGTGGACATCCTTGAGAACGGCGCGCTCGACGGCGAGCCCGACCTTCTCGACGAGGTCGACATCGTGGTCGCGAGCGTCCACTCGGCCCTGCGGATGCCGGCCGAGCAGATGACGCTGCGGATGGTCAGGGCGATCGCGAACCCGCGCGTGGACGTGCTCGGACACTGCACCGGCCGCCGGGTCATGGGCGGGCGCGGCACCCGGCCGGAGTCCGAGTTCGATGCGGAGATCGTCTTCGAGGCGTGCCGCCGGTTCGGCGTCGCCGTGGAGATCAACTCACGCCCCGAGCGCCGGGACCCACCCACCCGGTTGCTCCGCCTCGCCGTCGAGATGGACTGCGTGTTCGCGATCGACTCCGACGCGCACGCCCCCGGCCAGCTCGACCTGCTCGATCACGGGTGCGCCCGCGCCGCTGCCGCCGGCCTCACGCCGGACCGGATCGTGAACTCCTGGGCCGCCCCGACGCTGCTCGAATGGACCCGCGTGAACGGGTAGATTGGGGACTTGAAGACCGACCACCACGAAGGATCCGACGATGGCTGAGCGCACGGCGACGATTGGCTCGCCGGTGGGGTTGCACGCCCGCCCGGCGGCGATCTTCACCCGCGCCGCCGAGGACTCCGGCATCCAGGTGCGGATCTCCAAGAACGGATCGGTGCCCCAGGATGCGGCGAGCATCCTCGGCGTGATGACGATCGGCGCGAAGTACGGGGACACCGTCACCCTGCACGCCGAGGGTGCGCGGGCCGAACGGGTCCTCGAGGAACTGGCCGAACTCCTCTCCCGCGACCTCGACGCCTGACCGCGGATGGCGCGCCGCGAGGACGTCGACCGCCGCATCTACGCGGCGGCGATGAACCTGCTCCGCACCCATGGCCCGCTGGCCGTGACGGTCGAGGCGGTCGCCGCCGAGTCCGGCGTCGCCCGGACCACGATCTACCGGCGCCACAAGGACCGGGACGCGGTCCTCGCCGCAGCGCTCGGCGACCACATGGCGAGCCGGGTCGTCGAGCCGGGCGACGACGTCTGGCGGGACATGCGCGCCGCGGTCGAGTCCCTGATCGCCACCCTGGAGGGCGGCCCCGGCTCCGGCGTGTTCCTCGGCCTGGTGCAGAGCGGGGACCGGGACCAGGTGGAGCTCATCCGGGACAAGCTGCTGCGGCCGCGGATCGCGCTCGCGGTGGAGCGGCTGCGGGACGGCGTCGCGACCGGGCAGGTGCGCCCCGATGCGGACATCGAGGTCGCCGTCGACCTGCTCCTCGGCGCCGTGGCGGCCCGGTTCGCCCACTCGGGAACGTTTCCGCCGGGCTGGGCCGGCTCGGTCGTGTCCACCCTGCGGGTCGCGTTGCAGGCGGACCGCGACCCATCCGAAGGATGATGTGGCACGAACTCCGGGTAAGGCCGTAGGCTCGGACCGTTAGGCGCTACACGGTGTGTAGCGTTCACCCGCCCCGGGCCGACGGCGCCTGGCCGCCAGCGCAGCACCGGGAGTGAAGGGCACACCTCATGGCATTCGATATCGAACGGTTCACCCAGGACTCGATGAGGGTCAACTGGGAGGACCTCGACCTCGACAACTTCCGCGAGAACCCGCTGCCGCCGGAATCGGTGCGGACGTTGCGGTACATGTGTGACGTCGAGTACCACACGGTGTGTTACCTGCGGGACATGCTGGTCACCCGCTCCCACGGGGAGGGCGAGGTGAACGCCTTCATGACGATGTGGAACCGTGAGGAGTTCTGGCACGGGGAGGCGCTCGCGCACGTCCTCTCGCTGCATGGCGTGACGGTCAACTACGACCAGCTCAAGGACCGCCGCAAGAAGCTGGGCTGGCGGGACCGCCTCGCCCCGGTGAAGCAGTCCCTGCTCAGCAACATCGTCGGCAAGGACTTCGTGGCCGTGCACATGCTCTGGGGCGCCGCCAACGAGTGGTCCGCCGCTGCCGCGTACAAGCGCCTCGGCGTGCTCGAAGGGCACCCGTCACTGGCCGAGCTGCTCCGGCGGATCGCCGCCCAGGAGTCGAAGCACGTTGCCTTCTACGCGACGCAGGCGAAGACCCGGCTCGCCGGCAACCCCAAGGCGCAGAAGCTGGCCCGGTTCGCCCTGAAGAACGCCTGGGCGCCGGTGGGCTCGGGAATCATGTCCGACGACGAGGTGACCCATGTGATGGGTCACCTGTTCGGTGGTACGGAGGGTCGCAAGGAGATCAACGCGATCGACCGCCACATCGGCCGACTGCCCGGCATGGAGGGCCTGACCATCTTCGCGGACGCCCTCGACGCGCGCGGCGTCGCGGCGTGAGCGGCGAGACCCGCAGGACAGGAGGCCGGGGACGCCAGGCGGGTCCGGACCACCGGGCTCGACCGGGGGCCCCCGAGGCACCGGGCGCGACCGACGACGGCGCGCGGTTGCCGTTCATGTCCGACTCGGACGGCTTCGACGTGCGCGCCTACACCCGCGATCCGCGGTCGCTGCGCCGCGGCGACCTCGACCTGGTTGCCATGCAGGGACTGCCCACGAACACCCTGCTCACCCTGCGGCACCTGCAGCAGGTGGAGCGCGGCACCCTGCGGCTGATGCGGGACCTGCTGGTCACACCGACCCATGCCGAGTCCCGGGTCACGGCGTTCCTGACCACCTGGGCGTACGAGGAGTACTGGATCGCCGACGCCCTCGAGGCGGTGCTGGAGGGCAACAACCACACGGAGGTCGCGCACAGCACCAAGCTCGGGCGGATGCGCCGCGGCTGGGACGACCGGATCATCCCCACCGTGGACGCGATCCGGACGAACCTGCTCGGCAGCGACATCGTCGCCGGTCACATGGCCGTCGGCCTCCTGGACAGCCTCGTGGCCCGCGAGAGCTACGCCCGGGTCGGGGTGCTGGAGCCCCGCCTGGCGAGCCTGATCGACCCGATCGTGACGATCAAGGACCGGCACGTCGAGTTCTACACCGACGAGGCAGCGGACCGGCTCGCCGCCTCCGCGGGGGCGCGCCGCCTCGGCCAGCAGGCCGTGCGGTCGTGGCGCTGGCCCGGATCGCGCTACGGCGACCCCGGCTACGTCCAGCCGGTGCTGCGCTACCTCTTCGCGGATCCGTCCGTTCGTGCGGACATCGACGCCGCCGACGCCCAGGTCGCCGCCCTGCCCGGGATGGCCGAAACGCACCCGATCCGGCGGGCCCTCGGGCGGTTCGCGTCCCGGGGAGCACGGCAGTGACGACCCCGCGTACAGTATCCGGGGTGTCCGACCCTTTGAACAACGCCCACGTCCTCATCACGGGCGCCACCGGCTTCGTCGGCCAGGCCGTCCTGGAGAAGCTGCTCTCGACCTACCCCACCACCCGGATCAGCCTGCTGGTCCGGCCACGCGGCGCGCTGACCGCGCAGATGCGCGTGGACAAGCTGCTGAGGAAGCCCGTGTTCTCCGCGTGGCGCGAGCGGGTGGGGGACGACGGCGTGGCCGCCGCCGCGGGTCGTGTCACCGTTCTGTCCGGTGACCTCGGGGACGTGCCGCCGCTCTCGGACGACATCGACGTCGTCATCCACTCCGCATCGAGCGTCTCCTTCGACATGCCGATCGACGACGCCTTCCGCGACAACGTGGGCGGCCCGGTCTCCCTCTACACCGCGCTGCTGGAGTCCGGCTCGGACCCGCACGTGGTGCACGTCTCCACCTGCTACGTCGCCGGGCTGCGCAAGGGCGTCGCCGAGGAGCGATCCCTCGACCATGCTGTCGACCGCACCGAGGAGACGACCCGCGCGCTCGCCGCACGGGCCGAGGCCGAGGCCGCCTCGAGGCGCCCCGAGGTGCTCGGCAGGCTGCTCGAGAAGGCCCGGTCCGTACACCGCCGCGCCGGCGCCCAGGCCGTGTCCCAGGCCGCCGAGGAGGCCCGCGCCGCCTGGGTGACCGAACGGCTGCAGGACGCCGGACGTACCCGCGCCCAGTCCCTCGGCTGGCCCGACGTGTACACCTTCACCAAGGCGCTCGGGGAGCGTGTCGCGGAGGAGCTGTGGGGGCGCGAGCACCGGCTGTCCGTGGTGCGGCCCACGATCATCGAGAGCTCGCTGAGCCACCCCTACCCGGGTTGGATCGACGGCTTCAAGGTGGCCGACCCGCTGATCGCGGCGTACGGGCGCGGCATGCTGCCCGAGTTCCCCGCGCTCGCGGACACGATCCTCGATGTCATCCCGGTCGACCACGTCGTCAACGCCATCCTGGCCGCGGCCGCCGCGCCGTCGCCGGTCGGTGAGCCGCGGTACTACCAGGTGGCCTCCGGCATCCGGAACCCGCTGCGGTTCGGCCGGATGGTCGCGATGATCCGCGAGTACTTCAGCGCCCACCCGCTGCTGGACGACGAGGGCACCACCGTGCAGGTGCCGAACTGGACGTTCCCGAACGGGCCCGCCGTCGAGCGAAGCCTGCGCCGCCGCGAGCTCGCCGTCGACCTGGCCGACCGCGCCGTCGGCCGGCTGCCCGCGAACGACCGCACCCGCGGCTGGATCTCCGCCGTCTTCAAGGCGAAGCGTGACCTCGGGACCCTGCGCAAGTTCACGGACCTGTACAAGCCGTACACGCAGACCGAGGTGGTCTTCGACGACGCGAACACCCGGGCGCTGCACGAGTCCCTGCCGGCGGAGCGGTGGGAGTCCCACGGCTTCGACGTCACGGCGATCGACTGGGACTACTACATGATGGAGGTGCACGTCCCCAAGGTCCCCGGCCTGATGCGGGCCCGCGGCCGGCGCGGCGCCTCCGGGACCTCCACCAAGCGCGCCCTGCCGCAGCGCACCGACGTGCTCGCCGTGTTCGACCTGCACGGCACGGTGGCCGCGGCCAGCCTGATCGAGCACTACGTGTGGGTGGAGCTCGCCGCCAAGGGGTCCGGCCAGGCGTTGCGTGAGCTCGGTGGCATGGTGGCCAACTCCGGCACCTACCTGCAGGCCGAATGGCGAGACCGCGGCGACTTCATCCGCAGTTTCATGCGCCGGTACGAGGGGGTCAACGAGGCCGCGCTGCGCGATGTCATCGCCCGCAAGGTGACCCCGTCCCTGCGGGCCCGCGTCCTCGCCGAGGCCACCGAACGGATCGCGGAACACCGTGCCGCCGGCCACCGCACCGTTCTGGTCACCGGCCAGATCGACGTCTTCGTGGAACCGCTGGCGGACATGTTCGACGTGATCGTGGCCGGTCGGATGGAGAAGGACGCCGACGGACGCTGGACCGGTCACCTGGCCACGTCCCCGCTCGTGGACGAGGCCCGCGCCACGTGGCTGACCCGGTACGCCCGGGACTCCGGCGTCGACCTCGCCGGCTCCTACGCCTACGGCGACACCTACTCGGACCGGCCCTGGCTCGAGGTGGTCGGCCACCCGAACGTCGTCAACCCCGACTCCTCGCTGTACCGGTACGCCAAGGAGAAGCGCTGGCCGGTGCACAGCTGGACCACCACCGCCGAGGGGCGGTTCTCCCCGGTCCTTCGCAGCCTCAACGGATCGGGGCGCCGGTGACGTCCGCGGCCGGCGAACGGTCGCCGCTGACCGGGACCGCCATGGTCACCGGCGGCACGTCCGGTATCGGCCTCGCGTTCGCCCGTGGTCTCGCGGGCAGGGGACTGGACCTGGTGCTGGTCGCTCGTGACGCGGCGCGGCTCGAGTCCACGGCGGCCGACCTGCGGCACGAGTTCGGGGTCGCGGTCGAGACCCTGACGGCGGACCTCGCCGAGCCCGACGGCGTCGCGGTGGCCGTGGCCCGGCTGACCCGCCCCGAGACGCCGGTGACCGTGCTCGTCAACAACGCCGGGCACGGCGTGCACACGCCGCTGATCAGCGAGGACCCCAGCCCGCACCTGCAGGCGATCGACCTGATGGTCAGCGGGGTGCTCGTCCTCGGCGGAGCTGCCGGACGGGCCATGTCCGAGCGTGGCAGCGGCCTCATCATCAACGTGGCCTCGGTGGCCGGCCTGATCCCGATGGGCTCCTACTCGGCGATCAAGGCCTGGGTCAACGCCTACTCCGAAGGGCTCGGCATCGAGCTCTCCGGCACGGGTGTCCGGGTGATGACGCTGCTGCCCGGTTGGGTGCGCACGGAGTTCCACGAGCGCGCCGCGATCCGCACGAACTCGATCCCCTCGGTACTGTGGCTTGATGCGGATCGACTGGTCGCCGACTGCCTCGCCGACGTGGACCGCGGCCGGACCAGGTCGGTGCCGTCGCGGCGGTTCAAGGCCCTCGCCTGGGGAGCTCGGCACGCACCGCGACCGTTGGTGAACAGGGCCGCCGCCCTGATCAAGAAGGGACGCAGATGAGCGCACAGCGTAGGACCGCCCGGTACCACCGCGCGTGGCACCGCTGGCTGCGTTACGTCGCCCAGCGGCTGATCATGCGGCCCGTGATCTTCGCGAACACCCGGGTGACCGTCGAGGGGGAACGGCACCTCGCCGGCATCGACGGACCGTTCATCCTGGTCGCCAACCACTCCAGCCACCTGGACGCACCGCTGTGCATGACCGCGCTGCCGTACCGGGTCACGAAGAACCTCGCCACGGCGACGGCGGCGGACTACTTCTACAGGCAGAAGTGGCGCAGCACGCTGACCTCCTTCTTCTTCAACTCCTACCCCGTCGAACGGGGCAGCAACCGCGGCAAGGGCGCCGGGATGTCAGTGTCCCTGCTGCGCCAGGGCGTGCCGCTGTTGATCTTCCCGGAGGGCACCCGGTCCCGGACCGGCGAGATGGCCGCGTTCAAGCCCGGCGCCGCGGCGCTCGCCCGGTCCCTGCACGTGCCGCTGATCCCGGTGGCGCTGGTCGGCGCGTACGACGCGATGCCGGTGGGCGCCGCGTGGCCCAAGCCGGGCCGGATGCCCGTGAAGGTGATCGTCGGAAAGCCCGTCCGGGCCCGCGCCGGCGAGAGCCTGCCGGACCTGAACGCGCGCCTCACGGCGCGGGTGCGCGCCATGCACACCATGCAGACCTCGTACGTCCTCGTCACCGATGACGACCGAGCCACCAAAGCGCCGGAGACCGACCTCGGCCAGGCACAGGAGGATGTTTCATGACCGACGTCGAACACCAGAAATGGTGGGGTTGGGGCGTGGAGGGCATCGCCTTCCATCACGAGGACAAGCCGGCGTTCGCGGGCTTCGTCCTGGACAAGGTCGGTATCGACCTGACCCAGCCCGGCGGCGAACCGCCGACGTTCGACGAGATCGAGGTGCCGGCCAGCCGCCTCGGCGACGACCTCGGCGCCCGGTTGCGGGCCGCCGTCGGCGATCACCAGGTCAGTACCGACGACATGCTGCGCGTCGTGCACACCTACGGCAAGGGCATGCGCGACCTGGTCCGGGTACGGGCCGGTGACCTGCCCCGGGTCCCGGACGCGGTGGTCTACCCGGCGAACGAGGACGAGGTGCGCGCCGTCGTCGACGCGGCCGTGGCCGCGGACGCCGTCCTGATCCCGTTCGGTGGCGGCTCGAACATCTCGGGCAGCCTGACCCCGCAGCCGCGCGAGGAGCGCACGGTCATCTCCCTCGACCTCGGCCGGATGAACCGGGTGCTCGAGATCGACGAGAGCTCCGGCCTCGCCCGGATCCAGGCCGGCGGCCTCGGGCCGGACATCGAGGAACAGCTCACCACGCGCGGGTGGACGATGGGCCACCAGCCCGACTCGTTCAAGCACTCCACGCTCGGCGGTTGGATCGCGACCCGTTCCTCGGGGATGCAGTCGGACAAGTACGGCGACATCGCCGACATCACCCGCGGGATGCGGGTCGTGCTGCCGGGCAAGGTCGTCGAGCTGCGGCCGCTCCCGTCGACCTCCACCGGGCCGAGCGTGCGCGAGATGATCATCGGCAGTGAGGGGCGCCTCGGCGTCGTCACCGAGGCCTGGGTGAACGTGCACCGGGTCCCCGAGAACCGCGACGTCATCGCGTACCTGTTCCCGAACTGGGCGGCCGGGCTCGCGGCCATGGCGGAGATCTCCACCTCCGACGCCTCACCCACGATCACCAGGGTCTCCGACGCCAACGAGACCTCGTTCTCGCTCGCGACCCGCAAGGCCTCGAAGGGCATCTCCGGCAAGGTCGGCGAGGGCCTCTTCGAGGTGCTGCGCCGGCGCGGCTGGGACCTCGAGAAGGTCTGTCTGTCCTACATCGGCTACGAGGGCGGCACCGCGAAGATCCGGGCCGAGAAGTCCATCGTCGGCAAGATCATCGGCAAGCACGGCGGCATCCGGCTCGGCCGTGGCCCCGGGGCGCTGTACGACCAGAAGAAGTTCGACACCCCCTACATCCGCGACTTCCTGCTGGACCGTGGCGCGATCGGGGACGTCTCCGAGACCGCCGCGCCCTGGTCGAAGCTGGGCCAGGTCTACACCACGACGGTCCGGGCGGCGCGAGCGAAGTTCGCCGAGCTGGGTGTCACCGGGTTCATCATGTGTCACCTGTCGCACTCGTATCACTCGGGTGCCTGCCTGTACTTCACGTTCGCGTTCCCGCCGAACGCCGGCGATGACTTCCTCGGCCAGTACGACGCGGTGAAGACCGTGATCCAGCAGTCGTTCATCGACGCCGGGGCCACCCTCTCGCACCACCACGGGGTGGGTACCGACCACGCGCCGTGGCTCGAGCAGGACATCTCCGAGGCGGGGACGGACCTGATGGTTGGCCTGCTGCGTGCGGCGGACCCGGGACGCAACCTGAACCCGGGCACGCTGATCCCCGACCACCGGGAGTGGTGAGGACGCCGGCGCGCGTTGCGTTGGTCGGGGGACCGGCGCGCACCGCGTGCCGGCCGGCTCCGCCGCGACCCTGATCGAGCCGTCGGCGCGGCGGCCGAGAGGCGACCGCGGAGCGGCTCAGAGCGGGTGCAGCCGGCCCGAACCGACGGCCACCCGGACCACCCGGTCGCCGAAGTCCACCAGGGTGGCGATCTCACCCTCCACGCCGACCACGCGGCCGAGCCCGTGACGGTCGTGGGTGACCCGCTGTCCCACCTCGAACAACACCGGCGGCGGGGGCGGTAGGCGGAGGTTGTTGAACGGGCTGGACGCGAGCGAACGGGGGGTGGCCATCCCTCAAGCATCCTCTCTTCTGGCCGAATGTCACGTTCGGCCTCGAAGGGGCCGGACCCGACCGGCTCGCAGATCCTAGGCTGGGGGCGATGAGCCACGTCGCGAGCCCCGGTGAGCAGCCCGATCCGCACGGGCGGACGGCAACGGTCGAGGCCGAGCGGGCCACGTGGTCGCCCGCGAATGTGGTGCTCGTGCGCCACGGCGAGTCCGTCGCGAACGCCAGGCACCTGTTCACCGGCGTGATCGACGTCGGCCTCACCCCGGCCGGCGAGGCCGAGTGCGTGCTCGCCGGTCAACGCCTGGCCGGCGCGGGCTGGGTGCCGGACGTGATCTGCACCTCCGAGCTCGTGCGCGGCTGGCGCACCGCGGACCTGATGCGCACGGCGTGGCCGGAGGTCGTCCCCGTGGAGCGGGACTGGCGGCTCAACGAGCGCAACTACGGCGCCCTGTCCGGGTACCTGAAGACCGAGATCGCCGAGCGGTTCGGCCGTGACCGGTTCCTGTACTGGCGGCGCTCCCTCGAGGGCCGCCCGCCCCCGCTCACGCCGGAGTTGCTCGCTCTCTGGCGGGTCCTGCCCCCGTTCGACGTGCTCCCACCGCAGGCACTGACGGCGACCGAGTCCCTCGCTGACGTCGTGGCGCGGGTCCGGCCCTGGGTTGCAGAGGTGCTCGGCGCGCACGTCTCCGCCGGTCGGCGGGTCCTGTTGGTCGCGCACGGCAACTCCCTGCGGGCCGTCTGCGGTGTCCTGGACCGGCTCGACGGCGACGAGCTCGCGGCGCTCAACCTCCCGAACGCGCGACCCCTCGCCTACCGGTTGCGCGCCGCCCAGGAGGCTACCGCCCCGGTGCCCACGGTCCGCGGCGGCGAGTACCTGGACCCGGGAGCGGCCCACGCGGAGGCCGCCGCGATCGCTGCGGAGGGCGGGACGTAGGCCGGTGCTACCGTGCGCCGGTGGACCTCTTCTCGCGGTCGTGGGCGGCGCTGCGCGCCGCGGTGGCCGAACTCGCCGACGAGGACCTGGCGCAGCCGTCCGGCTGTGCCGGCTGGCTGGTCAGGGATCTTGTGTGCCACCTGGTCATCGACGCACAGGATGTGCTGATCACATTGGCGACGCCGGCGGATGCGGAGCCGACCCGTGACGCGGCGAGCTACTGGGAGGTATCCGCGACGCCGCCGACCGGCGCGGATCCGCTCGATGCGCTGACCGTGCGGCTCGCCGCCGCGTACGGCGAGCCGTGGCTGTTGAGGTTCCACCTGGACGACGTCGGTTCGGCCGCGGGACGCGCGGCGGGACTCGCCGACCCGGACCTGCGGGTCGGCACCCGCGACGAGGTGCTCACCGTCCGCGACTACCTGGACGCCTACGTCATCGAGTGGACGTTGCACCATCTCGACCTGATCGCGCACCTGCCCGGGCGCGCCGCACCGCCCGCAGCCGGGCTCGCCCGCTCCCGCGCGCTGCTGGAGGAGATCGCAGGCGCGTCGTTCCCGGCGTCGTTCTCCGACACCGATGCCCTGCTCATCGGGACCGGACGGCGGACGGCGACCGAGCCCGAGCGCGCCCGGCTCGGCCCGTTGTCCGGCCGGCTCCCGTTCGTCCTCGGGTGAGCGTCTAGGCTGATCGGCGTGCCCGAGCCCGTAGCACCCGATGGCGTAGCACCCGATGGCGCAGCACCCGACCGGCCCGCTCCAGATCCCGCCGCCGGGGCCGTGGCGCCCGGCCCGGCCCGCCCTGCCGCCCGGGTGCCCGACCCCGGGCATTTCGATGCGGACCCGTCCGGCTACGAGGCGGGCCGCCCGCCGTACCCGGACGCGCTCTGGTCGCGGCTGCGCACCCTAGGCGTGCTGCGACCCGGTCTGCGCGCCCTCGACCTCGGCGCCGGCACCGGCCAGGCGACCGGGCCGCTCCTGGCTGCCGGGCTGAGCGTGACCGCGGTCGAGCCGGGCGAACGGTTGGCGCGGCGCCTTGCCGAGCGGTTCCCTGCCGCGCGGTTGCGGGTGGCCCGCACCGAGGACGTCGAGCTGCCCCGGGCGGGTTATGACGTCGCCGTCGCAGCCACGTCGATCCACTGGATGGACCTCGACGTGGTGCTGCCACGCGTGCGGGAGGCCCTGGCCACCGACGGCCGGTTCCTCGTCTGGCGCACCGAGTTCGGGGACCCGACGGCGTCGCTGACCCCGTTCCGGGAACGCGTCGCCGAGATCGTGGCGCGTCGCCCGCCCGTGGTCGATGTGCGTCGTCGTGGCGGGACGGCGGAGCTCGCCAGGGCACTGACCGCGGGTGACCTGTTCGCGGTCGAGGAGATCGACGTCACCCGCTGGAGCGTCGACCTCGACGAGGCCCGGGTGCGGGCCCTGTTCGCGACGTTCAGCGACTGGAACGAGGCCGAGGTCGCCGCTGCCGGTGACGCCGCCCGGGACCTCGGCGGCACCGTCCGCGAGCATTACGTCACGCCGCTGATCGTGCTCCGCGGCACCTGACGGACGCTGCGGCCGACGCCGGCCCTGCCGATTCCGGGCAGGACCGGCATCGTGTCAGCCGACCCGGACCACCAGCGGCTCCGAGGTGGACGTCCCGGCCGCGTTCGAGAACTCCGCGTGGTAGCGGTACTCGCCCGCGGGCCGGCCGAGTACAGCCGTCGACGCCTGCTGCGCGGCCGGAGTAGCCGCGATCAGCTCCTGGGTGTCGATGAGCACCCCGTCCTCGTAGAGCCGGTACGCCGTCGCGTTCGTACCCCACCACAGGTCGGCCGTGACCGCGTAGTCCGGCTCGGCGACGTGGTTGTCGTGGGAGAGCACCGGGACCGCCGGCTTCGCGTCGCGCACCCGGACGGTGGTCGAGCCGGTCGGGACGCTCCCGGCCGCGTTGCTCAGCGTGCCGGTGTACTGGTAGTCACCGTCCACCCGGCCGGTCAGGGGGACCCGGACCGTCTGGGCCGCCGGGGAGGCCGGCGCCAGCGTGCGGGTCGCGACCAGGTTGCCGTTCTCGTACAGGCGGAAGACGGTCGCGTTGACGCCCCACCACAGGTTCAGCGTGACGGCGAAGGTGCCGTCCGTGACGCCGCTGTGCCCGCTGTCCGTGGACAGCACGGCCGTGGCGGCCGGTGGCCGGGTGGCCAGCTCCGCCGGCGTCGCGAACGTGTAGGTGACATCCAGCGCGCCCTCGTGCGGGACCCAGAGCAGATGCTGGCGCCGGGTCCCACCCAACGCGACGCGGTCCGTCGCGGCGAACCTGGCGTCGCGCGCGGAGTCGAAGGCGATCTCGAACGTCGCGCCGTTGCGGGCAAGGGTCAGGCCGGTGACACCGGTCAGGTCGACGGCATCACCGGACCGGACGACGGTGCCGTCCGAGAACGTCAGCACGTCCCCGGGTTGCACGAGCAGCGGCACCAGCGCCCGGCCCGGTTCGGGGGTGCGGATCCGCTGGGTGAACGCATGGTCCTGGAAGCTCATGTCGGTATCGGTGCCGATCGCGGGATCGAGGTAGGCGACACTGAAGTCGCCGGTCACCGCGTTCACCTCGGGGGCCGTGAGCACGGTGCCGCCGCGTTCGGGAGCGCTGTAGTAGGTGGGATCCACCTCCACGACCGCGATCTCCGACGCGTCGGGAAAGTGGCCCCAACCGTCGTCGGTGTGGTTGTTCAGCACCAGCGCCAGCGTGCCCATGGTCGGGTGCCAGAGCAGGCCGGGGCCCATCCGGAGTCGACGGTACGGCCCACCGTGTCCGTCCCGGTGACCGAGCGCCGCGGTCAGGTAGTAGGAGGGTCGGCGGACGAACAGGTAGTCCAGATCGAAGCTGCCCGCCTGGCGCACCTCGGTGAACCGCTCGCTCGCGTGGTAGGGCAGCGCCTCGATCGCGGCCTCGCGCTGGGCGACCGTGAGCCCGAGGGGTGCCCGGCTGCCATGCATCCAGGTCCGCGGCGAGGTGCCCTTCTTCTCCAGCGGGACCACCGCGCTGGGGTCCGCGGCCCACGACTGGCGGGCGGCGAGGATCTCGACGTCGGTCGGGTGGAACGCGCCGATCACCGGCAGTTCGCCGAGCAGGGCCCGACCCAGCGCCGATCGGTCCTTGACCTCGCTCGGCTGCACCGAGCTCGCGAACGCCGTGTTCCGGACGCAGATCGCCGCCCAGTGCACCCACCCGGCCCGGTCCGGCTCCCAGACGGCGGCCAGGCTGACGAAGCCCATCATCGAACGCGCCATCTCGACCGCCTGCGGCACGCCCGCCTGCGCCGCGTCGGCAAGGTCCGGCAGGGCGACCGTGAACGAGTAGCCGTTGTCGTAGCCGGCCGGCTCCATCGAGTGGCCCGCGGGCGTGATGCTGTGCTCAAGCAGCTCGGTCCAGCACTCGTCCGCGGAGGCGGCGATGCTGGGGTCGCCGAGCGCCTCGGCGGCGTTGGCCACCCCGACGAGGCCGGCGACGACCTGGTTCGTGTAGGGGACCGGCCGGGTCCAGTGCGGCTTGGACCGGTCGGTCAGCCAGACCGCGGCGGCCCGCAGGGCCGCCTCGATGCGCGGCAGCATCCCGGGGAGCTCTCCGGCCTCGGCGAGGTAGGTGTGGGTCAGCGACAGGGCAACGGAACCGAAACCTGTCGGCGACAGGTGCGGGACGTCGTAGGCGTACTCCGACCACGCTCCGCTCGGCAGCTGGATGCCGAGGTAGTAGGTGAGCGCTGCCTCCAGGCGGTCGCGCAGCCTGGCGTCGCCGAAGTACGGGTTCCAGGAGCGATCGTGCGTCAGGAACCAGGTCAGGGTGGCGACCTGCTCCATCTCCCTTGCGTTGTACGGCTGCTCTGGTGAACGCCACCAGCCGTCCTCCATCCACCCGTAGTTCGGCTCCAAGTCGCGGATGCTGTTCGCCATCGGGGCGACCACCGTCAGGTAGCCGGAGAGGACCTGCTCGGAGTCCTCGAACGCGGTGCGGTCCGGCGGCGCGTCGAGCGGGTCGACGAGCGGCAGCACCGTCCCCTCCGACGTCGCCCAGACCCGGGTGGCGGGGGCGGCGCCGAGTGCCAGTGCACCCGCCAGGCCCGCGGTGCCGAGGAGAATGGTGCGCCGGGACACCCCGGCGCGGATCCGGTCGTTGTCCTGTGGGCTCCGAGGTTCGGGGCCGGCCTGGTTCTGAGCGTGCATCTGCATTCCCTCCATTGGGTTCCTTGCGCCCGGGCGCCCGCGGCGGGCCCCGGGTGGCGCGATCCCGCGATGCGCGGGATCGGTCCAACATGCAGTTCCGGCAGTGACGGTCCGCCCCGCCGAGTCGGCGAGGAACGTGGCCCGGATCAGTCGATGAGCTCCTCCACGGGGATGCCGAGGTCCAGGCGCGGCAGGTCCGGCGGTGGGTCGCCTAGGTCGGGCACGTCGAGCTGGGTCCCACCGGCCAGGCTCGAGGCGTGTGCGAGCAGCCCCGGCAGGGCGAACTTCGCCGCTTCCCACACGTTGACCGGTGGCACCGACCGGGTATGAACGGCGCGCACGAAGTCGTCGGCGAGGAAGTGGTGTGAGCCGAGGTGCCCGTTGCGCAGCCCGGCGTAGACCCGCGGTAGCCGGGCGGTGGGGTGCACCGAGGCGTACCGGCTGTTGAAGTCCTCCCGGAGCACCTCGTGCAGGTCGGCCCGATCGGCGGCCTCGGCCTCGGCGGCCTCGGTGTCCCGGGTGTGCGCGGCGCACGCGAGGATCTCCGACACATCAGTGGGCCCGTCCTGGCGGTCGACCCACAACTGGCTACCAGCGTTCTCCTCGTACGAGGCGAGCGTGCCGTAGATGGTGAGCGGGTTGCTGCCGTGCCGGCCACGCCAGCCCGACCGGCGGAACTCGTTGATCCGCACCATCCCGCCGTCGTCGGTGCGCATCAGCGCGGTCTGGTTCGAGAACGGGTTGTCCCACTCGTTGCGACCCGCGCCGAACACGCCGTCGTCGTCGGTGTCGGTGTAGCCGAGGCAGCTGACCTGGGTCACCCGGGCACCGGTCACCCCGAGCACGGCACCGGTCGAGTGGGTCGGGTAGAACATCGGCGGGAAGCCGGCCACCCGGCGCCACTGCTCGCCGCCGCTGTGCTGGAACGCCGTGTAGAAGCCGTGCGTCATGTCGTGTAGGTAATTGCCCTCGCCGTAGACGAACGCGCCGAAGTCGCCGGCTGCGTACCGGTCCCGGCAGTAGATGGTGTGCGGGTAGTAGTAGGAGGTCTCGCCGCTGGCGTACACGAGCCCGGTGCGCTCCACCGTGCCGACTATCTGTTCGACGTCGGACGGGCTCGACGCGATCGGCACCGCACAGTAGACGTGCTTGCCGGCCTCGAGGGCTTCCAGGGTGAGCGGCCCGTGCAGGTGCCGCTGCGCGAAGATGGCGACGGCGTCCACGTCGCTCGCGCACAGGTCGGCGTGGGAGGCGGCCGTCTCGGTGATGCCGTGCCGAGCGGCGACCTCGGCGAGCCGGTCGGGGATGAGGTCGGCCAGGACCACCCTCTCCACGAGCGGGTGCTTGGCGAAGAGCGGGATGAACGACTCCGCGAACAGGCCCGCGCCACTGATGCCGATGCTGATCATGATTCCGTCCTGTCCTCGTACACCGTGTGCGGGGCTGCGGCCCGGGTCACCTCAGCGTCCGTTGTCCCGGTGCATCGCGGGCCGCGATCCCGTCGCCCGCGTGGTCCCGGCGTTCGGTACCGCGTCATGAGGTGATCCGCTTGGCGGCCGTTCGCCGGGTCTGCGCCGTCGTCGCGATCGCCAGCAGAGCGCTGACCGGCCGCCGGGACTCCACGATCTCGAACCTACCCTGGCCGGGCGCGATGTCGGTGAGCACCAGGGGTTGGCCACCACCGGTGACCAGGCGCACGTCGATCGCCTCGGTGTCCAGGTTCAGCACCTGGACGGCGGTCCGATGGAGCCCGTCCGTCTGCCAGGTATGGGCCGTGGCCGCGTAGACGACTGCCGTCCCCTCGGTGGCCGCGATGTCGACGGCGGTCAGATCGAGGGTGAGGGCACCGGTGAACTCGATGCCCAGCAGGTGCTGCTCCCGGGAGTCGGAGAGAAAACGCCGGCCCGTGGCGGTGACGGTGGCTGTCAGCGGATCGCTCCACGAGAACTGGAACCGGACTCCGCCGCGGATCAGGGAGAAGCCCGTGGCGACGGTCGAGCCGGCCGACCCTGGCGTCACCCGGGTCCCGTCGGAGAACTCCAGGAGGTCGTCCGGGGCGACCACGATCGGGATCTGCTCGAGGGCGGCGCCGTCGACCGCCACGGACCTGCGCACGCCGTCGTGCCAGTGGGTGAGGTCCGTGGTGATGAGCCCATCGGCGGTGGTGTAACGGGTGGTGAACACGCCGGTGTGCCCGGTGACACCCGTGCGATCGACCTCGGGCGCGATCGCACTCGGGCCGTCGTGGTAGGTCGCCGTCACCTCACTGCGTGCCGACTCGGTGCCACCGGCCGCGATCGTGCTCCACCCGTCGGTGGCGTCGTCGACGTTGTTCAGACCGAGCACGACGGTGCCCGCCTCCGGGTGCCAGAGGAATCCGGGGCCGGTCCGCTGACGCGGATACGGCCGAACGCCGTAGAGGGCACCGAGGTAGTAGGACGGCCGGCGGACGAAGGTGAAGTGCTGCGCGGGTCGGCCCGCCCCGATCAGCGAACCCTCCTTCACCTCCGTCCAGGTGTCCTCGTGCAGGTACGGCAGTTCCGAGAGCCGGGCATCCCGTTCGGCTGCGGACACGCCGTCCGGCGCCTGGGAGACGTGCATGTACAGGCGCGGTGAGCTGTCCTGCTTGCCGCGTGGGTGCACGGGCTCCGGATCGATGGCCCACCGTTCTCGCTCGGCCTGCTTCTCCTCGGCCGGCACATAGAAGGCCCCGAGCTTCGGCACCTGCGGGAGGAACACCCGCCCGAGCGCGACGCGGTCCAGGTCATCGGCCACGCGCGGCTCGAAGGCCCCGGCGCCGTTGCGCGCGCTCGCCGACGCGTAGTGGAAGCCGAACGTCTCACCAGGCTCCATGAGGACGACGTAGCCGAACCAGTCGGCCCAACGGCTCGCCAGTTCCAGGACGCTCGGGTCGCCGGTCGCCTCGTAGATGTGACCGAGGTCGGGGAGCATCACCTCGAAGTTGTAGCCGGCGTCGTAGGAGCGGGGCTCGTTGAAGAAGCCCGCCGGAGCCTGGCCGTGCTCGAGCAGGAAGGCGGTCCGATCGGCGAGCGTGGTGCCGATCGCGGGGTCGGTCAGGACCTGCGCCGTCTGGGCCACACCGGCCAGACCGGCCACCACCTGGTTGACGTAGCCGACGGGCGTGGCCCAGTGCGGACGGCTCAGGTCGACCAGCCACGCACAGGCGGACCGGAGCGTGGCCTCGATCTCCGTGCGCCGTTGCGGCAGTGAGTCGGTGGCCTGCAGATCCCGCAGCGCCGCCGAGAGCGCCACTGTTCCGAACCCCGTGGGCGCCAGCCCATGCTCCGTCCAGGAGTACTCCGGCCACGATCCGTCGTCGTGCTGGAGGTCGAGATAGAAGCCGAGCGCGGCGTCCAGCCTGCCGAGCAGGTTCTGGTCGAGGTAGTAGGGGTTCCAGGCCCGCTCATGGGCGTAGAACCAGGAGAGGGTGGCGACGTGCTCCATGATGCGGGCGTTGAAGGGCTCGTTCGGCATCCGCTGCCAGCCATCCTCCATCCAGCCGTACCGGTCCGGATCGTCGTCCACGACACTGTTCGCGAGTGGGGCGAGGATCAGCAGATAGGCGGCGTAGACCTGCTCGCTCGGATCGAACAGGGTACGGTCCGGCTCGCCGGCCCCGAGGGCCGTCACCAGCGGTAGGACGGTGCCGGCCGACGTGGCCGCGGCCGGTCCAGCTCCAGCGACGCCGCCGGCCAGGACCGCCGCCGAGGCGGCGCCGATTCCGCCGAGGAAGGAGCGACGGCTCAGCGGCGGCAGCCGGAGCGGTGCAGGTGACGGGGTCGGGAAGGTACCGGTCATGGTGAACTCCTTGGGAGAAGTCGTGCTGACGTGGAAGTCGTGCTGACGTGCGGGACGCTGTGCCCGCGTCCACCCCCGGTACCCGGGGTTCGCCGGGTCCACTGGGTGACGCTGAGGCGTGACTGCCGCGTCCTCGGGGCGATCCGCCCCGAGGACCTCAGCCCTTGAGTCCGGTTCTGGACAGGCCCTCCACGAACTGTCGTTGCGCGAAGAGGAAGACGATCAGGACGGGGATGACCGTGAGTGCGGTCGCCCCGATCTGGGTGTTGTACAACGGTTCGCCGTAGCCGTCCTGGTAGCGGGTGAGTCCGAGGCCCACCGGGAACAGCTCCTCGCTGCGCAGGAAGATCAGCGGCTCGAAGTACATGTTGAACGAGGACAGGAACTTCATGATCGCGACGGCTGCGATCGCCGGACCGGACAGCGGCAACGCGATCCGCCAGAACAGCCCGAGCCTGCCTAGCCCGTCGAGGCGGCCGGCCTCCTCGAGCTCGACGGGTAGCGAGAGGTAGAACTGCCGGAAGATGAAGACGCCGACGATGCAACCGGGCCCGAAGATCGGCAGCACGATCAGTGGGATGTGCGTGTTCATCAGGCCGAGGTCGGCCACCCAGCGGAAGATCGGGATGATCGTCACCTCGCCCGGGATCATCATCCCGGACATCAGCACCAGGAAGAGTTTGCCGGCGAACGGGAACCGGACCCGGGCGAACGCGTACCCGGCGAGCGAGCAGACGATGATCGAGCCGATCGTGATCACCGCGGCCAGGTAGAGCGAGTTCAGGTACTGCTGCGCGAACGGCGTGACGGTGAAGATCTTCGAGACGCCGTCCAGCGTCCAGTTCTCGGGGAACAACGTCGGTGGGATCTGGAAGAACTCGTCCGTCGGCTTGAAGGCGGCGAAGATCATCCAGATCGTCGGGTAGATGAACGGGATCGAGAGCACGCACAGCAGCGTGTACAGCACGATCTTCGACCACAGCCGGCGCCGGCGGGCATGCGCCGAGTCCGGCGTGCGTTTGCTCCGGACCGGCTCGGAGCCCCCAGTCACATCGCCGGCAGCGCCCTGCGCCTCGGCCGTGATGACGTCAGACCTCATCGTGCACCCACCTCTTCCGGGAACTCCACTGCAGGGCGGCGAGCACGAGGACGACCACGAACAGGACCACGCCGATCGCGGAGGCGTACCCGAAGTCCTGCTGTTCGAATGCGGTGCGGTAGAGCAGGTAGGAGATCACGGTGGTGGACCGTCCCGGCCCACCCTGGGTGAGGATCTGGATCGGCACGAACACGTCCATCGCACCGATCGTCGTGATCATGACCACGAGGAGGATGGTCGGGCTGATCAGCGGGAGGGTGACGGACCGGAACACCCGGCCCGGGGTGGCGCCGTCGATGCGGGCGGCCTCCTTCAGCTCGGCCGGCACGTTCTGCAGTGCGGCCAGGAACAGGATCATGTTCATGCCGACGCCCTTGAAGACCTGGATCACCACGACGGTGACGAGCGCCCAGGTGGGATCGCGCAGCCAGTTCGGACCCTGGATGCCGATCGTGGCGAGGGCGCCGTTGATGCCACCGTTGGCCGCGACGAGGTAGTTCCAGACCAGGACCCAGGCCACGGCCGAGACGATCACCGGGGAGAAGAAGAACGCCCGGAAGGTCGTGGTGCCGCGCAGCTTCTGATTCAGCAGGACCGCGAGGCCCATGGCCAGGGTGATGTTGAGGACCATCAGCAACGCCGCGTACTTGAACGTCGTGAGGAAGGACGACCAGACCGTGTCGTCGGCGATCAACCGCGAGAAGTTGTCCAGGCCGATCCAGTTGAACTCCCCGATCAGCGGGCTCCAGTCGTGCAGGCTGTACCAGATCACGTACCCGAACGGCACGAGACCCAGCACGAGCACACCGATCACCGCGGGGGCTGCGAACGAGAGCCCGACGGCGGCATCGATCCTGGCCAGCCGCTTCGAGGAGCCGGTCCGCGGCCCCGGGGTGCGACCGACCTTGCGGTCGGTCGCACCCATCGGTTCGGCGCTCATCGGATCAGCCGGCGAGGCTGTCGGAGATGGCCTCGCAGATCGCCGGCATGACCGTGGCGGCGTCGCCCTCCGGCACCCAGAGGGCGTCGAGCTCCACC
The DNA here is from genome assembly GCF_009708215.1 of Occultella kanbiaonis. Classification (NCBI taxonomy): domain Bacteria; kingdom Bacillati; phylum Actinomycetota; class Actinomycetes; order Micrococcales; family Ruaniaceae; genus Occultella; species Occultella kanbiaonis. The sequence continues at coordinate 76,175 of NZ_CP046175.1, forward strand.
CGGACCGGATCGGCGATCTCGCTCATGTTGACGTGCCCGGCCTTCGTCACGCCGACCAGCGCCTGGTCGATGACGGTGCCCTGGATCTGCTCCTCGGTGAGGGCCGGGGCGGCAGCGGACAGGGTCTCGACGGTCAGCAGCGACTCGCGCGGCGGCGGGAAGAACTGGGCGAGCAGCTGCGAGTTCTCCGGGTTCGTGAAGTAGGCGAGGAAGTCCGCGGCGATCTGCGGGTTGTCGCCGCGCGCGACCACACCCACACCGCCCTGGCCGACCACCGGCACGGTGCCGGCCGGCCCTTCGGGCATCGGGACGAAGTCCCAGGCGAAGTCGTCGCCGAGTGCGGTGGAGGAGCTGAGCTGGGACAGCCGCAGGCCGACCTGTCCCGAGGCGAAGTCGAACTCCGCGCCCGGTTCGGCGACCGCGCCGGTGTCATAGATCTGGCCGTGGAACCAGTCGAAGAACTCGACCATCTCGGGGGAGTCGAACGTGCACTCGGTGCCGTCCTCGCTCCACGGCGCCGCGCCCCAGGACATCCACATCGCGCCGAGCGCCGCGTTCCAGTTGGTGTACGGGTCGTCCGAGGCCTGGAAGCCGGTGGTCGAGGTGCCGTCGGCGACGGCAGCCGCGATCTCCATCGCCTTGTCCCAGGTCCATTCGCCGCTCGCCATCAGGTCGCGCGGGTTCGGTTGGCCCGCGGCCGCCAGCAGGTCGTTGTTGACGTACATCCCGAACGGGCTGTTCGAGAACGGGTAGCCGTAGATCTCGCCGTCCGCGGACCAGACGTCGATCGCGCCGTCGAGCAGGTCGTCGATGTCGTACCCCTCGGTCTCGGTGAACGTCGGCTGGAGGTTGTAGAGCACGCCGCTCTGCACGAACTGGGCCGCGTTCGCCTCCGAGACCCAGGCCAGGTCCGGCGCATCGCCGCCGGCGATCTGGGTGGTCAGGGCGTTCACGTAGCCGGACCCGGTCAGCGGCTCGAACGACACGGCGCTCACCAGCTCCGGGTTCTCGGCGATGTAGGCGTCCGCGATCTGGTTGAAGATCTCGTGGTGGCCCTCGTTCGCGCTCCACATCACCATCCGCAGCTCCACCGGGCCGTCGGGGGTGTCCCCGTCACCGCCGCCGTCATCCCCGCCGCTGCACGAGGCGAGCAACAAGGCACCTGCGCTGAGGGTTGCGGCCGCGGTGAGGAAGCGGCGCCGGTTCGTTGATCCGTTCATCGGAGCTCCAGTCGGTGGTCGGGCCGCATGACGGCCGGACGCCGGTGGGGGTACCGGCGGGTGAGTGCATCAGGACGCCCCGCTCGGGGGCGATGGGGTGCCTTCGGGATAGCCATCGTTCTCATCACCTCAACATCGGCGTTGGGTAGCAGTGGTCCCTGCTGCGAGCGAGGCTACTGCAGGTTCCCCGAAAGTGTCTAGATACTTTTGGAAGAATTTTCGGGGAGCGGCGCGCGTCGTGCGGAGGTCGGGGGTCCGGGTGCGCAGGCGGGAGTTCGGGCTCGGGGCGCGCGGCGCGCGAGTCCGGCTCGGGCCGCGCGGGCGCGACGTTGGGTGGCTCGTGCCGCGAGGGCGCGAGGTTGCGCGACGTTGTGTGGCTCGTGCCCCGCGAGGACGCGAAGGTGCGCGACGCAGTCAGGCTAGGGCCCGCGACGGCGCGAACGTGCGCGACGTTGTACGGGCTCGGGCGGTCCGGGCGAAGGTCGGCGATCAGCCGTGGTGCGCGCGGATGGTCAGGCGCGGGGTGCGGTCGTGGAGTGCCTGACGACGAGCCGGGTGGCGAGCTCCGTGTGACGCGGCCGGGTGGTGGCTTCGCCGAGCAGGGCCACGATCGTCTCCACCGCTGCGGCGCCCATCTGGTCCACGGGTTGTCGCACCGAGGTCAGTGGCGGCGACGCCAGCTGCGCCAGGATCAGGTCGTCGAAGCCGATCACACTGAGGTCGTCCGGCACGCTCATGCCCACCCGCCGCGCGGCCTCCAGCACCCCGAGGGCCTGGAAGTCGCTCGCGGCGAAGATCGCGGTCGGCGGCTCCGGCTCGGAGAGCAGCGCGAGGCCCTCCTCGAGGCCTGAGTCGTACGTGAAGTCGCCGGGGATCACCCGTGGCGGCTCATGGTCGACCGTGGCCATGTTCAGCGCCGCGAGGTATCCGGACATCCGCGCCCGGCTGGCCATCGCCGTCGGGAGCCCGCTGAGCATGACGATCCGGCGGTGTCCAAGGCCGAGCAGGTGTTCGGTCGCCGAGAGGCCGCCGGCCCAGTTCGTGGCACCCACGCTGTAGGTGCTCTCGTCCGGGTTGCTGAGCGCGTCGATCACGACCAGCGGCAGATGATGGGCGTCGAACCGCGCCCGCTGCGCATCGTCGAGGACGGACGTGATCGCGATGACGCCGCGCTTGCCGGCCGCCTGGATCTCGTCGATCCAGCCGAGGTCCTGGGCGTCGTTCGGGTAGAGCGCGATGCTGATGTCGATCTGCGCGGGACCTGCCGCGTCGACCGCGCCACGGATCACGTCGAGGCTGTACGGGGAGTGCATGTCCCGGGCCAGGATCACCACGGGAGTCAGCGAGCCCCGGCGCTTCTTCGTCGCCACGTAGCCACGGTCGCGCAGGATCCGATCCACGCGCTCGCGGGTCACGTCGGAGACGTCGGCGCTGCCGTTGGCCACCTTGGACACCGTCGAGATCGAGACGCCGGCGATGGCGGCGACCTCGGCGAGGGACGGCTTCTTGCGCTTCGTGGGGCGGTCGCCCATGACCGGCTCCTCTCGTTCCTGGGCGGCGTAGCGCCCGTCGATCCGAGTACAAACTGTAGCAAACAACCCTAGAATTCTCCGAAAATGTTCGTGTAGCCTTCCAGGAAGATGTCTTCGGCTGGACCGGAGCATGGCACAGGTCTCACATGGGAGTGGTGGATCGTGGAGTTGCAGGCAGACATCGCCGTCATCGGCGGCGGCATGGGCGGGGTCTCGGCGGCCCTGGCGGCCCTCGAGGCCGGCCGTCGCGTAGTGCTCACGGAACAGACCCGGTGGCTGGGCGGCCAGCTGACCAGCCAGCTGGTTCCGACCGATGAGCACCGGTACATCGAGGACGACGGCGCGAACCGCTCCTACCGCCGGCTGCGCGACGGTCTCCGCGACCACTACCGCCGGAACTTCCCGCTCACCGATGCGGCGCGGGCGGACCCCCACTTGAACCCGGGCCACGCCTGGGTCAGCCCGGTCAGCGTCGATCCGCGAGTGGCGGTCGCGGTCATCGACGACCTGCTCATGCCGTACCTGGCCGCGGACCGCCTCGTGGTCCTGCGCGAGACCGTGCCGGTCTCGGTCGCCACCGACGGTGACCAGGTCACCTCGGTCCGGGTACGTACCGCAACAGGGGACGAGATCGACATCGCCGCCGCGTATGTCCTCGACGCCACCGAGCTCGGCGACCTGCTTCCGCTGGCCGGGGTCGAGCACGTCTCGGGGCGGGAGTCGCAGGAGCAGACCGGGGAGCCGGGCGCCTGGCCGACGGCGGACCCGACCGACATGCAGGGCGTGAGCTGGTGCTTCGCGATCGACCACCTCGAGGGCGAGGATCACACGATCGACCGCCCGGACGACTATGCCCACTGGCGTGACCTGCGCCCACCACAGCTGGACGGGCGCAGGATCCTCAGCTTCGGCGAGCCGGTCACCCCCGACGGCGAGCCCGGACGCGTCTACACCCTGAACCCGAACCCCGTCGACGACGTCATCGACCTCGATCACCGCAACATGGACCTGGCCCCGGAGCTGTGGAACTACCGCCGGATCGCGGTGCGCCGGTTCTTCACCCCCGGCTTCTTCCGCAGCGACGTGGTCGTGGTCAACTGGCCGATGAACGACTACGTCGGCGGACCGCTCTTCGGTGTCCCGGACGCCGAGCACCACTGGCACCAGGCCAAGGCCCTGAGCAGGTCGCTCGTGTACTGGCTGCAGACCGACGCACCCCGCCCGGACGGCGGCACCGGCTGGCCCGGGATGCGGCTGCGCGCCGACGTCGCCGGGACCGAGGACGGCTTCGCCATGTACCCCTACATCCGGGAGTCCCGCCGGATCCTCGCGCTGAAGACGATCGTCGAGCAGGAGCTCTCCACGGCTTACCGCGGCGACGGCGGGGCCGAGCGCTACCCGGACTCGGTCGGCACCGGCCACTACTACTGGATCGACCGCCACCACACCACTGGCGACGGCCGGGGCGCCGGCGGCACCCCGCACCCGTTCGAGATCCCGCTCCGGGCGCTGATCCCCCGCCGGCTGCGCAACCTGCTGCCCGCCGCGAAGAACATCGGGACCACGCAGATCACCAACGGCGCCTACCGGCTGCACCCGGTCGAGTGGAGCATCGGCGAGGCGGTCGGGACGCTCGCCGCCTACTGCCTGGCGAACGGTACCGAGCCACACGCCGTCGTCGCGGCACCCGGCTCGGTCGAAGACTTCCAGCGCGTGCTCACCGCGCGCGGCGTGCAACTGCGCTGGGCGGAGGACAAGCGGTGGTGAGAACGGCCGCGACCGTCGGCCCGGCCGTGGTCGGCGCCGTCCCGGCCGGGCCCGAACCGGGCGCCGACCACCGGCGCACGGGCGACGTGTTCGGGCCGGACTTCGTACTCGGCGCGGCCACTGCCGCCTATCAGATCGAGGGCGCGGCGGACGCCGACGGCCGCGGTCGCTCGATCTGGGACACCTACAGCCACACACCCGGTCGGATCGCGAACGGCGACACCGGTGACGTCGCGGCCGATCACTACCATCGCCTCGGCCAGGACCTCGACCTGATGGCATCCCTGAACCTGGACGCGTACCGGTTCTCGATCTCCTGGCCGCGGATCCAGGCCGATGGCACCGGCCCGGCGAACCCGCGCGGGGTCGACTTCTACTCGCGGCTCGTCGACGGGCTGCTGGAGCGTGGCATCGCCCCGGTCGCGACGCTGTACCACTGGGACCTCCCGCAGGCCCTCGAGGACACCGGCGGCTGGCCGAACCGGGACGTCGCGGCTCAGTTCGCCGACTACGCGGCCCTGATGGCGGACGCCCTCGGCGACCGGGTGCCCACCTGGACCACCCTGAACGAGCCGTGGGCCGCCGCCTACCTCGGGTACGCCTCCGGCGTGATGGCGCCCGGGCGCGCGAACGGTGCCGAGGCGCTCGCCGCCGTCCACCACCTGAACCTGGCCCACGGCCTGGCCGCCACCGTCCTACGGGAGCGGACCGCGCCGTCGACCATCATCTCCGTGACGCTCAACCTGCACGCCGCGCGCGACGGTGGACCCGGCGGCCCGGAGGCGGTGGAGCGCGTCGACGCGATCGCGAACGGGGCGTTCCTCGGCCCGATGCTGCGCGGTGCCTACCCGGAGCGGCTCCTCGCGGACACGGCGCACCTGACCGATTGGTCCTTCGTGCGCGACGGTGACGCCGCGCTGATACACGTCCCGATCGACGTGCTCGGCGTCAACTACTACTCGACGGTCACGGTGCGCAGCTGGGACGGCCGGGGTGAGCGGGTGACGGCCGACGGCCACAAGCCGTCGGCGGCCTCGCCGTGGGTCGGCTCCGACGAGGTCGTCGAGTTCCTGCCGCAGCCGGGCCCGACCACGGCTATGGGTTGGAACATCGCACCCGAGGCGCTCGAGCAGGTGCTCGTGAACCTGGCTGAGGCGTTCCCCGCGCTGCCGCTGATGGTCACCGAGAGCGGCGCCGCGTTCACCGATGTCGTCACGCCCGACGGCGCGGTGCACGACGACGCCCGGCGGGACTATCTGCACCGGCACCTGGTCGCATGCGCCCGGGCCCGCGAGCGGGGTGCCGACGTGCGCGGCTACTTCGTGTGGTCCCTGCTCGACAACTTCGAGTGGGCACACGGGTACGACAAGCGGTTCGGCATCGTGCACGTGGACTACGAGACCCAGCGCCGAACCCCGAAGGACTCGGCGCTGTGGTTCGCAGCGCTCGCCAGGGACCGGGTGCTCGGCGCGCCCGGACCCGGGCTCAGAAGTCGTAGCTGACCGACCACCGGTCGGACTGGCCGGCGCCGAGGGTCCGCTCGAAGAACGGCTCGAACGAGAACGTCTCGTGGTTGCCCCAGACCGGCAGGAACGTCGGCGCGTAGCTCGTCGTCGCGGTGACCAGCCCGAGGGCCGGATGCCGCTGCGTGAACGTGGCCCGCTCCTGGGCCCGCACACCGAGCGCGGCGTAGTGGCCCTCGTGCCCGGGAGCGAGCGCCCGTCGTCGGATGAAACCGTTCGGCGCGAGGTCGTAGCCGTCGTTGTCCGGCATCTCGATCGGCAGGCTCGTGCGCAGCAGTTCGTCCCCGGACGGCTGCGGATAGAAGGGGTGCGGGAACCAGGAGACCGGGAGCAACCGCTGACCGTGGTTGTGGATCTCGGTCTCGGAGTGCAGGGTCCGGTTCTCCAGCGTCACGGTCCGCACGAGGGTCAGTTCGAAACCCTGGAAGGCGTGCTCGGTGCGGTAGGTGATGGCGCCACCGCCGGGCGTGGCCACCTGCTCGGTCTCCAGGAGCAGAACTCGAGCACCTCGCGCCGTTCGAGATCGCAGGTCCCGACGCCGATCACGAGCGAGGTGGTGCCGGTGCTCGCCGGGTCCCGCAACGGCGCGAGGTTGAACGCGTCGGGGATGCCCTGCCCGTCGAACCAGTTGAACTCGTGCGGATAGGTGGGCCCGGTCAGCAGCGGGCCATGCCGGCTGTCGTGGATCTGGAAGACGTAGCCGCCGGTGCAGTACCGCGGCCCGAACCTGGCTCGGTCCGCGACCGGGTCCAGGAGTTCGACGGTCAGTTCGGCGTTGGTCAGGGTGTGCATGGAATCCGGTCCGCTCATGGTGCGTACAGCGCGCCGTCCAGCCCGCGCACGCCGAGGGCCCACTCGTCGTGCCGGGACAGGCCCGCGGGATAGCGGGCGGCCGCCTCCTCGTCGATGTCGATGCCCCAGCCGGGTGCCACGTTCGGACGCAGGTACCCGGCCTCGGCCCGCAGCGTGCCGGGGAACACCTCGTGCACGGGCTCGGAGTAGTGGTGGTACTCCTGGATCCCGAACGCGGCGCTGGTCACGTCCACCGCGACGTTCGCGGCCGCGCCCACCGGGGACACGTCGCCGGGGGAGTGCCACGCCGTCTGGACGCCGTGGAACTCGGCCAGCGTCGCGAGCTTGCGGGCCGGCGTCAGACCACCGATGGCGGTGATGTGGCAGCGGATCAGGTCCACGCCGCCGTCGGTGATCAGTCGGGCGGCGTCGGTCAGCGAGGTGCACAGCTCGCCGACCGCGATCGGCACCGGGGACGCGGCCCGGACGGCGGGGAGGTCGTCGAAGAACTCCGGCGCCAGGACGTCCTCGAGGAAGAACAGCCGGTACGGCTCCAGCGCGCGGGCCAGCAGCACCGCCTGCTTCGGGGTCAGCCGGGAGTGCACGTCGTGGAGCAGGTTGACCTCGTCGCCGAGCTCGGCGCGGGCGCGCGCAAACAGTTCCGGCGTGGTGCGCAGGTAGTGCTGCACATCCCAGCCGTCCTCGTTCGGCTGGCCAGGGTAGGCGGCCTCGGAGCCGGTGCTGCCGTAGCCGCCGCGTCCGGGCTGGGAGACCTGCAGCCGCACATGCCGCCAGCCGGAGTCCATCCAGGTGCGGGCGGAGGCGAGCGTGGCGTCGATGTCGCCACCGGAGGCGTGCGCATAGGTGGGCACGGCGGCGCGCACCCGGCCGCCGAGGAGCGCGTGGACCGGCAGCCCGGCGCGCTTGCCGGCGATGTCCCAGAGCGCCATGTCCAGGCCCGAGATCGCGTTGTTGCCGACCGGGCCCTCGCGCCAGTACGAGGAGAACTTCACGGCCCGGACGATGTCCTCGATGTCCTCGGGGTGGCGCCCGACCACGAGCCGGGCGACGTGCTCGTCGACATAGGTGGCCACGGCCCGCCACCGCTGGGTGAAGGTCGCGCAGCCGAGGCCGTAGATCTGCGGGTCGGTGGTGTCCACGCGGACGACCACGAGCGGGATCCCCTCGGGCGCCGTGACGATCGCGCGCACCGCGGTGATGCGCAGGTCGTCAGGGGCGGGCCAGGGCGGGGTGACGGTCGGAAAGGCGGGCTCGACGGTTGGGTCGACAGGCATGGAGCTGGTTCACGTCCTCGTGGTGGTGGGTGGGTGGTTCGGTCAGTCCGACTCGAGGTCGACGACGTGTTCGGCGTTGAACCCGAGCAGGTCCTGCGCCGGGCGCAGGTCGATCGGAACGTCCCGGCCGGGGATCGGCCGGCGTCGCGGCACGCCCGGCCAGTACCGGTCGAGCGCTGCCTCGGTGGGTTCGGCGAGGTAGGTGGTGGGCGCGGCCACATGTACGGCGAACGCGCCCCGACGGCGAGGGCTGAGGGCGGCGAGTGCGGCGCGGGCGGCGTCGCGCACCTCGAGGTAGCTCCACCCGTCCGCGGCCACGGCGGCCGGGTTCGCCCGCCCGTTCGCGATGCCGCCGAGGAGCCTGTCCCCGAGGCCCGGCTCCTCCCCGAGCCCGCCGGTCATCGGGTACCGCAGCGCGATCACGTCCATGCCGTATGCGCGATGCATGGCGCGGGCGATCTCCTCGTCGACGCGCTTGGACAACGAGTACGGGTCGGCGGCCGCGGTGGGCATCTCGACCTCGAGCGGGAAGTACGCGGGTGCGACCGGCACCGGGCTGTAGAGCACCCCGAGCGCGTTGATGCTGCTCGCGATGGCGGCACGCCGCACGCCGGCCCGGCCGGCGGCGTCGAGCACGGTGAACGTGGCGGCCGTGTTGCCGCCGAACACCGCATCCGCGGTGCCCAGGTGTGGCGCCGCAAGGGCGGCAAGATGTACGACGGCGTCCGCGCCGTCGAGCGCGTCCCGCACCCGGTCGCGGTCGGTCGCCGTGCCGAGCACCACCCGGTCGGCGTCAAGGTCGCCGGGGTCGTCGAGGACCAGGGCGGTGGACGCGATGCCCGCACGCCGCAGCGCCCAGAGCACCCCGCGTCCGATCGTGCCGGCGGCCCCGGTGACGAGGACATGGCGCGGCGGCTGGGCTGTCGGGGGCACGGGGTCAAGTCTGCCGAGCCGCCGGTGCGCCCGGGTGCAGACACGCGGAGGACGGGCCTGCGATCACGGTCGGTCAGCCGGCGCCGCCGAGGGAGGCGGTCACCGCCGCCTCCACATGCAGGCGAGTGGTCGGGAACACCGGGATCGGACTGTCCTCGGCGTGGATCAGCAGCTCGATCTCGGTGCACCCCAGGATCACGCCCTGCGCGCCGGCCGCGGCCAGGCGGTGGATCACGCCGCGATAGGTGGCGCGCGAGGACGGCCGCACGTCGCCGAGGCAGAGCTCGTCGTAGATGATCCGGTGCACCTCGGCCCGGTCGTCCGCGGCCGGGACGAGCACGGTGAGGTCGTGCGCGGCGAGCCGGTCCCGGTAGAAGTCCTGCTCCATGGTGAACGCGGTGCCGAGCAGACCGACCGTGTGCAGGCCCTCGCGGGCCACCGCCGCGGCGGTGGTGTCGGCCAGGTGCAGCAGCGGGATGTCGATCGCGGCCTCGATCCGGTCGGCCACCTTGTGCATCGTGTTCGTGCAGATCAGCAGCAGTTCGGCACCGGCGGCCTGCAGACCCACCGCGGCCCGGGCGAGCAGGTCACCGGCCTCGCTCCAGCGTCCGGCGACCTGTAGCTCCTCGATCTCGGCGAAGTCGACCGAGGCCATCACGATGCGCGCCGAGTGAAACCCGCCCAGTCGCTCCCGGACCAGTTCGTTGGCGAGCCGGTAGTACTCGGCACTGGACTCCCAGCTCATCCCGCCGAGCATCCCGATCACTCGTGGTGTGGTGGCCATGGTCGAACCCTAACGACGGTGTGCCGTGGCCCGTCCGCGGCGTCGACGCACGGCCCGCCGGCCGAACTCGTTCGATCTTCAACTGGGCGCCGATCCGTTGACGGCGCTTCGCGCGCAGGTCGGACGCAGTTCACCCGGCACCGACAGGCTGGGTACCCGGGCGATGACGTCCGCCCCGGCCGACGTGAAGGCGGGGACTCCACGACGATCCGGGGGAACGGAACGTGCGCAGCAGCATGCGAGAACGTAGCGGGAGATCAAGGCGCGCGAGCGCCGTCGCGTTGGTGACCGGGGCCGGGCTGGTGGCGTCCGGCCTGCTGGCACCGGGCGCGCTGGCCGATACCGAGGACGGGGCACCGGTCCTGCTGCCCGAACAGGGCAGCTACCTGCACGGCGACGCTGCGGTCACCGCCGAGCCGGTCGCGGCCGGTGACTCGGTGACCGCGCTGCGGCTCGACGGCGAGGACCTCACCGCCGACGTGACGACCGGCACGGCCACTCTTCTGTTCGACGTGGGCACGAACTCGATCGAGGCGCGGTTCGGCAACTCGGTGGTCGTCAACGGCAACGTCATCGGGCTGACCGAACGCGACTACGTCGACGAGCGGGTCGCGCTGCCGGTCCCGAACGACTACCTCACCGACGGCACCAACACCGTCGAGTTCGTCACCGGCTCCGTGCCCGCCGACTGCGGGGACAACTTCGACGACTTCGACATCTCGAACCTCGCCGTCGAGTTCCTCGACGGCACGGCGGACGGATCCGCCAACGAGTACGCCTACCTGATGGGCGACGGCAGCTGCGGCTCGAACACCTCCCGCCTGCTCGAGGTCGCGCTGACCTTCGAGCTCGACGGCACGCCCGGCGCGACCACCGGTCTGGCCACCACCCTGGACACCACCGTGCTGACGGACGGCACGCACACCCTCGAGGCGGTCACCGCCGCCGGGGTGAGCACGTCCCACTCCGTCGTCGTGAACAACGGTGACCCCGGTGCGCCGACGATCATCCCCGTGGACGGCGCCCTCCTGAACGGGCCGCAGACGTTCCTCGCCGCGCCAACGGACGCCGCGGACCCCGTCGCGGAACTCACCCTCGACGACGAACCGCTGCCCGCGGTCCCCACGCTCGGCGCCGACACCTCGGCGTTCGTGTTCACCGTCGGCACGAACTCGATCGAGGCCCGCTACGGCAACTCCGTCGTCGTCAACGGCCTGCCCATCCTGCTCGGCGACCACGTCAGCGAGACCGTACGCGTGGACGTGCCCAACTCCTACCTGCTCGCGGGCGAGAACACCATCGAGGTGGTCACCGGAACCTTCGTCACGTCCTGCGGCGCCAACCGCGACGACTTCGTGGTCTCGGACCTGGGCCTGGAGGTGTCCCAGGGCACCGCCGTCGGGCAGGACATCGCAGCCTCCTACGACATGGGCGACGGCAACTGCGGCGACAACACCACCAAGCCCCGCGAGATCAGCCTCACCTTCGTCGTCGACGCCCAGACCTCCGGCCTGCGCGCGGACGTCGACACCGCAGGCCTGACGGACGGCGAGCACACGCTCACCGCGGTCAGCGCGTCCGGCGCGACCTCGCGCCGCACCATCAGCACCGACAACACCGGACCCGCCCTGACCGGCAGCAGCCCCGCCGACGGTGCCGAGATCGGCTCCCCGGTGCCCCTCGCCGTCGACCTGGAGGACCTCTCCGGCGTGCTCGGCGAGCCCACCCTCACCCTCGACGGCGCGGAGGTGGCCCCGGGCACGTCCATCGGGCCGGGCCTGACCGCCGGTGAGCACGTCATCACCGTCACCGCCGAGGACGTGCTCGGCAACACGTCCACGCACGAGATCGCGTTCGTGGCGCTCGGCGTGCCGTCCGTGCCGACCGACCTCAGCCCGGCCGACGGCGCCGTGGTCACCACCGACACGGTGGACCTGTCCGCGGTCGTCGCCGAACCCGACGGCGGTGAGGTCACCGCGACGTTCAACCGGGCCGGGGCCGACGGTGCGACCGTCGCCTACCAGGGCGAGTCCGACACGGTGCCGACCACGCTCGACATCGAGGGCGCCGAGGAAGTGCCGGTCGACGCACTGAACCTCGGTGACGGCCTGACCCTCGACTCCCCGTCCGGCGCGGCGGTGGTCTACCAGCGGTACGACATCGCCACCGCGTCCGACCTCGACGGTTCGACCGTCTCGTGGCAGGGCACGCTCGACCCGCAACGACTCGCCTCCCTGTACGTGTGGGACGTCCGGACCGGTGCGTGGATGCTCGCCGACAGCGCCCGCGGTGTGTTCGACGGCGTCACCGCGCTCTCGGCCCCGGTCGCGGCCGATCACCTCGACGCGGGCCTGGTGCACGTCCTCGTGACCGGCACCGACCCGTTCGCCGACGACATCGAGCCGGGGGACCCGGCCTCCTTCGCCGACCGTGACGACTACGACTTCTCGCTGGCGCACTTCACCGACACCCAGTACCTGACCGAAGGGGCCGTGGAGCAGGAGAGCGAGCAGGAGCGAGCCGTCTGGGAGCAGGCCTACACCGACGTCACCCAGTGGATCGCCGACAACGCCGACGAGCGGGGCATCGCCTATGCCGCGCACACCGGGGACATCATCGAGAACTACACCCAGAACAACGACGACCCGGCCTACATCGCCAACGCCCGCGCCGAGTACGAGGTGTCCTCCGCCGCCCAGCGGATCCTCGACGACGCCGGTGTCCCGAACGGGGTGCTGGCCGGCAACCACGACAACGGCACCGGCACCGACGACGGCCCGGGCGCGCTCTTCAACGACTACTACGGACCGGAGCGGTACGAGGCGCTCTCCGGCACCTGGGACAACGCCGCCCACGGGGCGCCCTGGCGCGACGGCGACAACCAGAACCACTACGACCTGTTCACAGCCGGCGGCCTCGACTTCGTCGCGGTCTACCTCTCCTACGGCGTGACGAACGAGGAGGCGGCCTGGGCGAACGAGATCCTCGCGCAGTACGCCGACCGCAACGCGATCCTGCTCGCCCACGACTACCTGCGCCCGAGCGTGAACCCGGACGGGCGTGACGCCGGGTTCTCCAGCCGGGACGGCGCCCTGCTCTACAACCGGGTCGTCACCGTGAACCCGAACGTGTTCCTGGTCCTCGGCGGCCACGAGCACGGCGTCGGCACGAACGTGCGCACCGACGTCGGCGCGGACGGCAACGGGGTGGTGGAGATGCTCGCCGACTACCAGTTCTACGAGGTCACCGCCGAGCGTGCCGGCCTCGTGGACATCGGCGGCTACGACCCGCAGCAGGGTCTGCGGTTCGGCGCCAGCTTCTTCCGGCTGCTGCAGTTCGATGTGGACCGCTCCGAGATGATCGTGGACACGTACTCCCCGTGGCTGGACGACTTCGGCGCCACCGAGTTCGACACCGACGCCCGCTACAACGGGCTCGAGGACAACATGGTGTTGCCGGTCGACCTGTCCAGCCGGGCCACCAGCTTCGCGACGGACGGGGTGGCGCTGTTCACCCCGACGTCCGAGGTGATCGGCGCCGCCACCGTCCCCTCGGGCACGGCGGCCACCGTCACCTGGGCGGACCTGGAGCCGAACCAGACCTACGCCTGGTTCGTCGAGACCACCAGCGCCGCGGGCGGGGTGACCCTGTCCGACACGCGGGTGTTCACCACCGAGTTCGAGGCGCCGGGCGAGATCGTCCCGGTGCCGCGGGAGGCACTCGTGCCGGGCAACCGTGGCTCGCTCGACCTGCCGCCCTCGGCGCGGGCCGGCGGGAGCCTCACCGTGAATGTCGGCGCCGAGTACGCCGGCACCGAGGTCGGTACGTTCCTGTACTCGACCCCGCTCGGTGACGCGACCGGACTGGGCACCACCGTGGTGGCCGAGGACGGCACCGTCACGATCACCCTGCCGGCCGACGCCCGGGCCCGGGCCCGGCTCGCGGTGCTCGCCGCTGACGAGGTCATCCTCGGCTGGGACGACCTGACGGTGATCCCCACGCGGGGCTGACGCACCGCCACGCGGTGCGCCTGGCGCGCATCCCGCCGACGGCCCCCGGGACACCTCACGGTGACCGGGGGCCGTCGGCGTCCGTGCGAACCGGGCGGTGCCGCACCCACAGGCCCACTCGGTCGGATCCGGTCGGATCCGGTCGGTCCGTGCGGACCCGTTCCGCGCGCCTCGACGACCAATGTCGGTGGTCGGGTCGAGACTGGTGTCGTGACCAGAAGGTGCTCCAGGTGCCGGTCCGCGGTTGTGGATCCGTGGACGGACGGTGCACGAGCCGGTGGATTCACGGACCGTCGATCGGGCTCCGCCACGGCCCCGGCTGTGGACAACCCGGCCGCACCGACGCCGTCGGCCGGTTACCCACAGGTCGGCCCACAGGCGGTACACAGAACGGCCGCGGAAGTCCACAGCGACACGCCGCCAGCTGTGGAAGACACGCCCGCGACACGACGCGCCGACACAATCCCTAGGGGTTCGCGCGGATCGTCACCACTAGGTGTAGTGTCTATGGAACGGGCAGCGGTAGTTGCCCCGACGAATGACATGAAGGTAGTTACACGGCGGTAGTCCAGGGGGACGCACCACCGACACCACACCGAAGGGATCCCCGCCATGACCATCACCGTCTTCAGCAAGCCGGCCTGCGTGCAGTGCGACGCGACGTACCGAGCCCTCAAGAAGCAGGGCCTCGAGTACACGGTGGTGGACATCACCGAGGACGCGCAGGCCCTGGAGTCGGTGAAGGCGCTCGGCTACCAGCAGGCACCCGTGGTGTTCGCCGGTGGCGACCACTGGTCGGGCTTCCGTCCGGACAAGATCAAGGCGCTCGCGGCCGTGGCCGCGGGAGCGGCCGAACCGGCCGCCGTGCTCGCCTGAGCACCACCGCACACCGCCGGCGACGGGACCGCTGAAGTCCCGCCGTCGGCCATGAGTCATAGGCGTCTGACGACCGAGGGCGTGATCATCGTGACCGGCATCGTGTACTTCTCCTCCGTCTCGGAGAACACGCGCCGTTTCGTGGACCGGCTCGAGCTGCCGGCGGAGCGCATCCCGCTCCGGGCGCACGAACCGGCGCTGAGGGTGAAGGCGCCCTACGTGCTGTTCGTGCCAACGTACGGCGGCGGGAACGGGCGGGGCGCCGTGCCGAAGCAGGTGATCCGCTTCCTCAACGACGAGGAGAACCGGTCGCTGATCCGCGGGGTGGTGGCCGCGGGCAACACGAACTTCGGCTCCGCCTACTGCATCGCCGGGGACATCGTGGCGCGCAAGTGCCAGGTGCCCCACCTCTACAACTTCGAACTACTGGGAACCGCTGAGGACGTGCATCGCGTCCGTGAGGGATTGGGACAGTTTTGGCTGCAACGCTGACGACAATGACAGAGACCACGACGAGTGAGCCGGCGATGGACTACCACGCGCTGAATGCCATGCTCAACCTCTACGGCCCGGACGGCGAGATCCAGTTCGACAAGGACCGGGAGGCGGCGCGGGAGTACTTCCTGCAGCACGTCAACCAGAACACGGTC
The DNA here is from genome assembly GCF_009708215.1 of Occultella kanbiaonis. Taxonomy (NCBI): domain Bacteria; kingdom Bacillati; phylum Actinomycetota; class Actinomycetes; order Micrococcales; family Ruaniaceae; genus Occultella; species Occultella kanbiaonis. The sequence goes on from NZ_CP046175.1 coordinate 91,557, forward strand.
TTCTTCCACAACCTCAAGGAGAAGCTCGAGTACCTGGTCGAGAACGGGTACTACGAGGCCGAGGTCCTGGAGAAGTACTCCTTCGAGTTCCTGCAGACGATCTTCGACCACGCCTACGGCAAGAAGTTCCGGTTCCAGACGTTCCTGGGCGCGTTCAAGTACTACACGTCGTACACGCTGAAGACCTTCGACGGGAAGCGCTACCTGGAGCGGTTCGAGGACCGCGTGGTCATGGTGGCGCTCACCCTGGCCGACGGCGACGAGACGTTCGCCACCCGGATGGTGGACGAGATCGTCTCCGGGCGGTTCCAGCCGGCCACCCCCACGTTCCTCAACTCCGGCAAGAAGCAGCGCGGTGAGGCCGTGTCCTGCTTCCTGCTGCGCATCGAGGACAACATGGAGTCGATCGCTCGGGCGATCAACTCCGCGCTGCAGTTGTCCAAGCGTGGCGGCGGCGTGGCCCTGCTGCTGTCCAACATCCGTGAGCACGGCGCCCCGATCAAGAAGATCGAGAACCAGTCCTCCGGCGTGATCCCGGTGATGAAGCTCCTCGAGGACTCCTTCTCCTACGCCAACCAGCTCGGCGCCCGCCAGGGTGCGGGCGCCGTGTACCTGCACGCCCACCACCCGGACATCCTGCGCTTCCTGGATACCAAGCGGGAGAACGCGGACGAGAAGATCCGCATCAAGACGCTCTCGCTCGGTGTGGTGATCCCGGACATCACGTTCGAGCTGGCCCGCAAGAACGAGGACATGTACCTGTTCTCCCCCTACGACGTGGAGCGCGTGTACGGCGTGCCGTTCGCGGAGATCAACGTCTCCGAGAAGTACCACGAGATGGTCGACGACGGCCGGATCAAGAAGAAGAAGATCAAGGCGCGCGACTTCTTCCAGGTCCTCGCGGAGATCCAGTTCGAGTCGGGCTACCCGTACATCATGTTCGAGGACACGGTGAACAAGGCGAACCCGATCAAGGGCAAGATCACCCACTCGAACCTGTGCTCGGAGATCCTGCAGGTCTCCACCGCCTCGACGTACAACGAGGACCTCTCCTACGACCACGTGGGCAAGGACATCTCCTGCAACCTCGGCTCCCTGAACATCGCCGCCACCATGGACTCCCCGAACTTCGGGGCCACCGTTGGCACCGCGATCCGGGCCCTGACCGCCGTGTCCGACCAGACCCACATCTGGTCGGTGCCCTCGATCGAGCAGGGCAACAACGACTCGCACGCGATCGGCCTCGGCCAGATGAACCTGCACGGCTACCTCGCCCGGGAGCGGATCTTCTACGGGTCCGAGGAGGGCATCGACTTCACGAACATCTACTTCTACACGGTGCTGTTCCACGCCCTCACGGAGTCGAACAAGCTCAGCATCGAGCGGGGGTCGAAGTTCAAGGGCTTCGACGACTCGAAGTACGCCAGCGGGGAGTACTTCGACAAGTACCTCACCCAGACCTGGGAGCCGGCCACCGAGCGGGTCCGCACCCTGTTCGCCGACGCGGGTGTGCACATCCCGACCCAGGAGGACTGGGCGGCGCTGAAGGCGTCCGTGCAGGAGCACGGAATCTACAACCAGAACCTGCAAGCGGTGCCGCCCACCGGTTCGATCTCCTACATCAACAACTCGACCTCCTCGATCCACCCGGTGGCCTCGAAGATCGAGATCCGCAAGGAGGGCAAGATCGGGCGCGTCTACTACCCGGCGCCCTACCTGAGCAACGACAACGTCGAGTACTTCGAGGACGCCTATGAGATCGGCTACGAGAAGATCATCGACACCTACGCCGCGGCCACCCAGCACGTGGACCAGGGCCTGTCGCTGACGCTGTTCTTCAAGGACACCGTCACCACCCGGGACCTGAACAAGGCGCAGATCTACGCCTGGCGCAAGGGCATCAAGACGCTCTACTACATCCGGCTGCGCCAGCTGGCCCTGACCGGCACCGAGGTCGAGGGCTGCGTGTCCTGCATGCTGTGAACCTCCGGCCGGTCTCCTGACCGGTTCCGGATCAGATCCCCCTCCCGGCGCGTGATTCGCTCCGCGCCGGGAGGGGCCCCCATTTCTCCCCTCCCAGAACCACCCCGCGCAAGGAGCAGCACCCGTGTCCGAGAAGCTCAAGTTGGTCAGTCGCGTCACGGCCATCAACTGGAACAGAATCCAGGACGACAAGGACCTCGAGGTCTGGGATCGTCTCACCGGCAACTTCTGGCTGCCCGAGAAGGTCCCGCTGTCCAACGACATCCAGTCCTGGCACACGCTCACCGCGGACGAGCAGCTCATGACCACCCGGGTGTTCACCGGCCTGACCATGCTGGACACGATCCAGGGCACCGTCGGTGCCGTGAGCCTCATCCCGGACGCGGTCACCCCGCACGAGGAGGCCGTCTACACGAACATCGCGTTCATGGAGTCGGTGCACGCGAAGTCCTACTCCTCGATCTTCTCCACCCTGATCTCCACCGCGGAGATCGATGACGCGTTCCGCTGGTCGGAGGAGAACGAGAACCTCCAGCGCAAGGCCGACATCGTGCTGAACTACTACCGCGGTGATGACCCGGAGAAGCGCAAGGTCGCCTCCACCATGCTGGAGTCGTTCCTGTTCTACTCGGGCTTCTACGCACCGATGTACTGGTCCAGCCGGGCGAAGCTGACGAACACCGCGGACCTGATCCGGCTGATCATCCGGGACGAGGCCGTGCACGGGTACTACATCGGCTACAAGTTCCAGAAGGCCCTGGAGAAGGCGTCGCCCGAGCGCCGCCAGGAGCTCAAGGACTACACGTTCGAGCTGCTCTTCGAGCTGTACGAGAACGAGGAGCAGTACACCGAGGATCTCTACGACCCGCTCGGCCTGACCGAGGACGTCAAGGCGTTCCTGCGGTACAACGCGAACAAGGCGCTGATGAACCTCGGCTACGAGGGCCTGTTCCCGAAGGACCAGACGGCCGTGAACCCGGCGATCCTGTCCGCACTGTCCCCGAACGCGGACGAGAACCACGACTTCTTCTCCGGCTCCGGGTCCTCCTACGTGATCGGCAAGGCCGTGAACACCGAGGACGAGGACTGGGAGTTCTGAGTCGACGGTGACGTGACGTCGAGCCCCGTGGCGTCCATGACGGGTTGGTGTAGGGAGCGACCAGGGACATCGCCCTCGCGGAGGCGATCGAACTCCCGCGCGGACCGGATGATCCTAGGTGATCGCCTTCCGCTCGTTGATCAGGTCGCGCAACCGTGTGATGTCGGCGGCCAAGCGAGATCAAGGTCCTGACGCGGGAGCCCGAAGATCTGCTCTGGGTCCGTCAACGCGCCCACCTCGGCCATCCGGCGGCCGTATTCGATCAGGATCCGCCGCACCACAGGTCGTGCCATCGCAGTATTGAAGTGGGTGTCCTCACGGAACTGCGTGTAGTCACGGCCGCGGCCCAGTTGCCGTTCGACGAGGTGGCGAACGGAACCGATTCGGAGGGCAGCACGCAGGAAGAGCCGCCGCTCTACGTTCGCCACGCCGACCTGTTCCGGCTGGATGTCCGCCGAGTCGATCATGCCCTTCAACAAGGCGAAGACGGTTGAGGGTGAGTCCCCCCAGCCGGGCAGGCTGGCGTGGAGGTCCAGTGCTTCACGGTGCCCGTACGCGGCCAGGAACTGGTGGAAGGACACCAGGAACCTCCGTCCGGCGGGTATATCGGCAAAGTGGCTCACCCGAACCGGTCGCCGCGTCTCGCTGAACAGCTGCGCCAACGTACGATCGGACCGCGCACGGCGAGCCAGATCAGCCAATGCTCGGTCGGTCTCTGTTGTCTTGGTCTCGGTGCCTGCGGCCAAGGTAGCGAACTCCTCGTGCAGGCCCAGCAGGCCAAGGGTGATCATGAACTTCGCCGAGGCAGTCGCCCACGGGCCATGAAGCGAGGCCGAACCTCCATCATCACCGCATCGAGCAGCCCTGGAGCATCCTGCAAGACAGGCACCAGGTCGGCGTACGCCACCTGCCGCAGATCCAGTTCCAGGGCCGTCTCGCACGTTGGCAAAGAACTGACGCGTGCGCGGGTCGCTCAGCAGGGCCTGGGTACTGCAGTCATCGCCCAGGATCACGCTCTTGATCAGCCGGACCGGGGTGCGAGGGTCCGATGTGCATGATCGGTGATGTAACCCGGGCCGGAAATCCAGATGCCTCCGCCAGAACGAGATGGGCCAGATGGGTCGAGCAGCCGTTGCATGCCAGCTCCATACCGTACCGTATGGTACGATGCTGACATCGCACGTCGGGGAACGGCGACGCCGGCCGCCGACGTCATCCCCGCCGTGCTCGGCATGGCGCTCGAGGGAGACCGGATCCAAGCCGCGACGTCCCCTCTCAGGGCGGTAGACGCATCCACCGAACACGAAGCAGGTCGATCACCATGAACACGCTCATCGTCGGCGCCGGCCCCACGGGCATGGTCGCCGCACTCGCCCTCACCATGAGCGGGGTGCGGGTGCGGATCATCGACAAGCGCTACCAGGCCCGCAGCAGTTCGCGCGCGCTCGGGCTGCAGGCCCGCTCGATGGAGGTGCTGGCCGGCCTCGGCGTCGCGCAGCAGGTCGAGCAGGTGGCATACCGTCTGCGCGGTGCGAGCATCATGCGCGGCGACACTGAACTGGTCGACCTGCGCTGGGTGCCGCCGGAGAGCAGGTACCCGCACACCTATGTGCTGCCGCAGACGGGTGCCGAGGAGATCCTACGCGGGCGGCTGCAGGAGTTCGACGTGGCCATAGAACGCGGTGTCGAGCTGGCCGGGCTGTCGCAGCACGAGCGCGGCGTCGAGGCTCGTCTCGCTGACGGCGCCGTCATCGAGGCCCACTGGGTCATCGGCGCCGACGGCGCAAGCAGCCGCGTGCGTGAGGCGGCCGGCATCGCCTTCCCCGAGCGCGCCACCGGCGAGACCTACTACCTGGCCGACGTCCTGCTCGACCTCGACCTGGAGCTGGGCGACAGCGCCATGTGGCTTGGGCCTGAGGGGCCGCTCATGCTCATGCGACTGCCGGGGGACGGGCGACTTTGGCGGCTCTTCGTCGACGTCACCGACGCCGCCCAGCGGGGCGAGTTGCCCGAGCTGAACGAGAAGGTTCTCGCTGAGATGCTCGCCGATCGCGGCCCCACCGGCGTCCGCATCGCGGCCCTGCAGTGGACCTCCGTGTTCCGCACCCGCCTGGGACTGGCCGACGCCTACCGCACCGGCCGCGTTTTCCTCGCCGGCGATGCCGCGCACGTATTCCCGCCCTTCGGCGGCCAGGGCATGAACCTCGGCATTCAGGACGCAGTGAACCTGGCATGGCGGCTGGCAGCCGTCGCGCGCGGGGCCGAGCCCGTGCTGCTCGACGGTTACGAGCGCGAGCGGCGACCGGTTGCGGCCGCAACGATCAAGGACGTCGACGCCCGACGGCGGATGTACGCCATGCGGAATCCCATCGCGCGGGCGGCCCGTGACCTGCTGCTGCGCGCCGGCGGCAGGAGCGGACGTGCCGCGAGGCTGGGCAGCCTGCAGAACTCGCAGCTGGCTACGACCTATCGCGACCGAGTCGATGGCGGTGAGCGCGGACCGGAGCCGCGGCCCGGGGATCGGGCGCCCGACGGTCGCTTCGCGGGTGCCTCGGTGCACGAGCTGTTCGGAGCCGGCCACGCCACCGTGCTCGCGTTCGAGCCCGAGGCCGTCGGCGAGACGGTCAGCAAGGAGCCCAGTCTCTGGATCGCCACCGTACCCGGCCGCAACGGCGACCTGCGTGAGCGCTACGGCATCCCCGACGGCGAGCGCGGCTATGTGCTCGTGCGACCCGACGGCCACGTGGCCGAGCGGGGCGACGAACCCGCAGCGGCGCGGCTGGCGATCGAGGCTCAGTAGCACCTCCAGTCCGGATCGGGGTCGTTGCGCAGCGGTGAGAACTTCGATGTCATAGGGCCGTGAACGCAGACGGGGCCGAGCCGCCGGGTGTGCTGATCGGCCGTGGCCGGACGGCGGACGTGTTCGCGCTCGACGACGGCACCGTGCTGCGCCGCTACCGGGACGGCCAGAACGCCGAACCGGAGCTGGCGGTGCTCGGTCACCTCACCGGTCAGGGCTTCCCGGTCCCGCTGGTCCACTCGGCGAACGGCGGCGACCTGGTGATGGAGCGACTGCACGGGCCGACCATGCTCGGCGCCCTCGGCGCGGGTGAGGTGGACCTTGAGACGGCCATGACCGTGCTGGCCGACCTGCACCGCTCGCTGCGCGGGGTGCGCCCGCCGCCGGATGCCCGGGCGGCCGCCGGTCACGGGCTCATCCACCTGGACCTGCACCCGGACAACGTCATCATGGAGCCCGGCCGCGGCCCGGTCCTGATCGACTGGAACAACGTCGAGATCGGGCCCGGTGACCTGGACGTCGCGACGACCGCGGTGATCATGGCCGAGGTGGCCGTGAACCCCGACGGAGCCGACACCGTCGGCGCGTTGCACGACGAACTGGCCCGCGCCGTCGGGCTGTTCCTCGCCGCAGCCGGCGGCGACCCCCTCACCCACCTGGACGAGGCGGTGCGCCGGCGGGTCGGGAACGTGACCCTCTCCGAGGACGAGCGGCGCGCGGTCGTCCGCGCCGGCGACCTGGTCGCCGAGCTCGCGCGGTAGGGCGCCCGGTGCGGGACTCGGGGTTCGCTCAGCCCAGCAGCCGGCGGCTGATCGCATCGCGCAGGACGTCGGCGTGCAGCACGTCGTGCGTCTCGAGCTCGGCGACCGCCGTGTCCGGGTCGAGTTCGTTGACGGCGACGATGTGCTCGCCGTCCGCCGGGTCGGTGGGTGGTCCCGTCACCTCGACCTGCCCGACGGCGTAGGCCCAGTAGGCGTGCGGGTGCGGCTGGTCCGGCCGGTAGGGGTGGGGCCGTCGGCTGGTCGCCGCGTGGGCGGCGAACGTGACCGGCTCGGTCCGGAACACGGCACCGGCCTCCTCGAGGAGTTCCCGCCCCGCCAGTTCGGGCACCGACTCGCCCGGCTCGCGGGTGCCACCGGGCAGGAACCGCCAGCCCTCGATGCTGTGGCAGACCAACACGCGTCCGGCAGGGGTGATCGCGACCAGGTGCAACCGGGTGATGAGTTCCTCGGGCGGAGCCCCCCACCGGTACTGGATGTCCGCACCCGCGTACGGCACGAACCGAGGGGTGGCGAGCCGTGCCTGCCAGTCGGGATCGGTCACGGCGACGAGTATCGCAGGGCGCCCCGGGCGCCGGCCCTAGGCGCCTGCCAGTCCCAGGGTCTCGGCGGTGGCGCGCCGGATCTCCAGGGCCCAGTCGTCGTCGGTGTTCATCGACCGTCCGAGGGAGGGCACCAGCTCGCGCAGCGGTCCCGTCCAACCGTCGTACCGGTCGCCGAACGCCTCCTGCAGCAGCCGGATCATGACCGGAACCGCGGTCGAGGCGCCGGGTGAGGCACCGAGCAGCCCGGCGAGGTTGTTCCCGGGGGAGATCACGAGCTCGGTGCCGAACTGCAGGCCTCCTCGCCCGGTGGCGTCCCGGCCGATCACCTGGACCCGCTTGCCGGCGTCGATCATCTCCCAGTCGGCGTCGACGGCGCTGGGCATGAGGCCCCGCAGGGCCAGCATCTGCTTGTCGTGGGAGGCGGTGATCTCACGGATCAGGTACTTGAGGAGATCGAAGTTGTCCTTGGCCACGGTGAGCATCGGCCCGATGTTGCCGGGACGGATGCTCCGGAACAGGTCGAGGCGGGACCCGGACTTGAGGAACCGTGGGTCCCATCCGGCGAACGGACCGAAGAGCAGCGAGTCCTCGCCGTCCACGGTGCGGTGGTCCAGGTGCGGGGCGCCGAGCCCGGGCACCCCCTTCTCGGCCTTGCCATAGGCCTTCACGGGGTGGCTCGCGACGACCTCGGGAGTGCGGGTCCGCAGGAACTTCCCGCTCACCGGGAAGCCGCCGTAGCCGCTCGCCTCGGGGATCCCCGATCGCTGCAGGAGCCGCAGCGAGCCGCCGCCCGCACCGACGAACACGAACCGGGCCGGCGTGGTGGCGATCCCGGTCCGGGTGCGGTGCGTGATCATCCAGCCGTCGCCGTCGCGGCGCAGGTCGGTGACCCGGCTCCGCAGGTTCAGCTTCGCGCCGCGCGCGTCCAGGGCGTCGATGAGTGCGCGGGCCAGCGCGCCGTAGTCGACGTCGGTTCCGGACGCCTCGTAGGTCGCAGCGACGGGTTCACCCGGCGCCCTGCCGTCCACGAGTGCCCGGGACCACTCCCCGATCTGTGCCGGGTCGTCACTGAACTGCAGGTTCGCGAACAGCGGCTCCGTCCGGAGCGCGTCGTGCCACTGCCGCAGGTAGGCCACGTTCTCCGCGCCGGTCACGAACGCCAGGTGCGGTGTCGGGTTCACGAAACCCGGCGCAGCCGGGAGGATGCCGCGGGTGATGAGCGCGGACCAGAGCTGGCGGGTGACGTGGAACTGCTCGTTGATCGCGATGGACTTCGACACATCGATGCCACCACCCGGCAGCGGGGTCGCGTAGTCGAGCTCGCAGAAGCCGGCGTGGCCGGTGCCGGCGTTGTGCCAGGCGTTCGAGCTCTCCTGGGCCGCCCCGTCGAGGGACTCGAAGATCTCGATCGACCAGTCCGGCTCGAGGTGCTGGATCAGCGTGCCAAGTGTCGCGCTCATGATGCCGGCGCCGATCAGTGCGACGTCCGTGGTGCCTGAACCCATGGACGCAGCCTACGGACAAGCGCGGGGGTGGCCAGGATCCGGTCGACCCGTGGACAGCGGTCGGCGCGTCCTCGTGGCTCGTGCCGCCGGCGCGTTCCCGACGAGCGGGAGTCGGCTCAACGCTTGCGGCCGAAGGCGAAGTAGCTGATCGGGCCGACGAAGTTCACGAAACTCGCCGCCACCCAGGCGCCCTTGGGGCCGCGGACCTGATCCGCGGGCCGTCGCTTCAGGTCGACGAGTGCGGCCACGAGCAGGCCGATCTCCACCGCGGCGACACCGATGAGCGCTGCCTGCTGCCCCGTGGAGAGGTCCGTCCACCGCATCTTGTGCTGATCGTCTGGGTCCATTGCACCAGGTTACGACCGTTGGCTCGCTTCAGACCGACACCGGCTGGGCGGCGTCCTCGCGCTGCCGCACCGCGACGCCGTCGGGCCCTTCGAAGCGCCGTCCCCAGCCGGTGGCCACCGCAACGATCAGCACGAGCGTGAGCACCAACGGGTAGAACGTGGCTCCGAACAGCTGCACGGTCGACAGCGCCGGTGCCTGCTCGTGACCGCCGGTGAGGAGCGCACCGATGAACAGGAACGCGCTGAACACCGGGACCACGCAGGACACGCCCATCGCGAAGCAGTCCATCACGTTCGTGCGCCGGTACGGGTGGAGCTGCTGACGCGCCCCGATCTCGTCGGCGATCGGCCCGAAGGCGAGCATGGAGGCCGAGTTCACCCCGCCGAAGAGCACCGTCGTGGCGCTCACGCCGAGGCCGATCGCGGTCTCGGCGCCACGCGGGGTGCCGGCCAGCCGCCCCCGGGCGAGCGCGTCGACAATCCGGCTCAGCACGCCGCCGGCACGGAGCACGCCCATGATCCCGAACACGGAGATCACCAGGCAGACGGTGGGCAGCAACGACGCGACTCCGGTCACCAGGTAACCGGTGGGGGCGCCGTCGACGACCCCGAGCACACCGGACAATTCCAGGAGCCCGGAGAGCAGCGCGGTCGCCGTCCCCAGGATCAGTCCGACCGTCACGGCCAGGAAGATGTTCCGGGTGTAGAACGACACGGCGAGCAGCACGGCGATCGGGATCAGCATGAGCAGGCCGCGTGCGTCCGACGCCTCGGCGAGGTCGGCGCTGTCCACCGGACCTGCGCCGGTGCCCCCGAAGACCAGATAGGCGACGGCGCTGACGCCCGCGGCCACCAGCGCGTACCGGGCGCGGCTCGTGACGACTCCGCCGATGTCCGCGGCGCCGTCCTTGCGGCGGAAGCGCTGCGTGGAGGCGGAGATGATCGTGGTGTCGGAGATCGGCGCGAGGTTGTCGCCGAAGATCGCGCCGGAGACGATCGCGCCGGCCAGCAGCGTCGGGTCGGCGCCGAGGAGCACGCCTGCCGGGTAGAAGATCGGGAACGCGGTGAACATGGTGCCGATGGAGGACCCGGTGGCCATGGCGATCAGACAGCAGGCCAGGAACGTGAACAAGGTCAGCGCGGCACCGCTCAGACCGGCCTGGTCGGCGATCCAGACGAAGCCGCCCGAGACGTTCGAGTCCTTGATCAGCTGGCCGAGCATGCCGACCATGAACAGCACCATGACGATCGAGACCGCCGTCGGGGTCCCGATCCCGGCCATGACGGCGTCCCAGTACTTGCCGTAGTTGCGGGCCAGGAGCGCACCGATCAGGAGCGCGATGAAGCCGCCCGTCGCCAGCGCGGTCATGTCGAACGCGTCGAGCACCACGAAGTAGAGAACGCAGAAGATCAGGAAGATCGCCACGGGCACGAATGCCATCATCCAGCCGCCGCGGAACGTCAGTTCCGGCTCGTCATTCATCGATTCGACCTCGTACCTCGCCGTGACGGATCTGCCGCGACCCAGCTCGCGCGGCTCGGCCACGGACCTTACACGGGCGTGGAACGCCGGGTCGTCGCCGTCCACCGATCGGGGATACTGCTTGCTCGAAGCAGGAGGATGCGATGAGCGACGACACGGGCGACCGCGCCGGCAAGACCGCGGCGGGGCGCCGGACCGAGTTGAGTGATCTGCGGGTGGTGGTGGATCGGATCGAGGGTCGGTCGGTGTGCGGACTGGCTCCCGGGGACTCCTTCGACGTCTCCTGCTCGAGCCGGCTGACCATCCCGGAGGGGCGCCACTTCTGCATCTATGCACTCTCGGCGGTGCTGCCGCTGCTGCCGGCCGCCCAGCGGTCGGTCGACCCCGACGACTGGCTGGCGAGCGACGAGGTCGCCTGCCCGGACCCGGAGGAGCGGCTGATCATGCGCATCGAACGCCTCGGCCGACGCAGCATCCCCACGGAGGAACTCACGTGAGCGTGTCGCTGACCATCGCCCTGCAGTCGGACAAGACCGCGGTCGAGTACGCCCGGTTGGCGCGGATCGTGGAGGGGATCGGCTTCGACGGGCTCTCGGTGTACTCCGACCTCGGCTATCAGCCGCCGATGGCCCCGCTGATGGTCGCCGCGGACGTGACCGAGTCGGTGCGTCTGGGCCCGTCCTGCCTGAACCCGTACCTGCTCCATCCCGTGGAGATCGCAGGGCAGATCGCCGCCCTCGACGAGGCCTCCGGTGGGCGCGCCTACCTGGGCCTGGCACGCGGCTCCTGGATGTCGCAGGTGGGCGTGCGCCAGGACCGGCCGCTCGCGCACCTGGAGGACACCGTGCAGATCGTGCGTCGGCTGCTCGCCGGCGACGACTCCGGCTATGCCGGGAAGGTATTCGCGATCGAGCCCGGCTTCGCCCTGCAGTATCAACCGGTCCGGCCGGCGGTGGACGTGCTGCTCGGGGTCTGGGGTCCGCGCGGCGCCGCCCTGGCCGGCCGGATCGCCGACGAGGTGAAGATCGGCGGATCGGCCAACCCGGACATGGTGCGTCAGATGCGCCACTGGCTGGACGACTCCGCCGTCTCGGCCGGGCGTGGCGTGGGCGCGGTCGCGGTCTGCGCCGGAGCGGTCACCGTGGTCGACACTGACGGCGACCTCGCGCGGGGCATCGCCCGTCGCGAGGTGGCGATGTACGTGGACGTGATCGCCGCGCTCGACCCCACGGTGCGGATCGAGGACGAGCTCCTGGTGCGGTTGCGTGCCCTGCTCGCGCAGGATCGTGCCGACGATGCCGGCGCTCTGCTCAGCGACGACCTGCTGGACCGGTTCGCCCTCGCCGGGACGCCGGCCCAGATCGTCGCGCACACGCTGGAGCTGGTGGAGGCGGGCGCCGACAGGGTGGAGTTCGGCACGCCGCACGGTCTCACCGGCGCGGGTGGCATCGACCTGCTCGGCTCCGCCGTGCTGCCCGCGGTCCGGTCCGAGCTCGCCGCCGCCTGATCGACCCGGCGACCACTTGCCGGACCGGCCGCGGGGCGTGGTCGTTAGGCTGCGCGGTGTGATGGCGTCCGGGGTAAACCACACCATGGCCGTGCCCGTCGCGATCGTCCGGATGATCGCCGGCCTGCTGGTCACCGCCGTACTGGTGTACGGATACGCGGTGCAGGTCGAGGTTGGCGGCACCAGTCCCTTCGACTACTTCGGCTACTTCACGAACCAGACCAACCTGCTCACGAGTCTCGTGCTGATCGGCACCGGCATCGTCGTGCTCACGGGACGGCGGGTCCCCGGCTGGCTCACCCTCGTGCGTGGGGTCGCGATCGCATGTCTGCTCGTCGTCGCGGTCATCTACAACCTCCTCATCCCGGGCACGGGGTCCGCCCCGCCCGTGGTGAGCGCGATCCTGCACCTCGCGTTCCCGCTCGCCATCGCGCTCGACTGGCTCCTCGTCGGGGACCGTGGACCGCTCGCCTGGCGACGGCTCTGGCTGGTGCTTCCCTATCCACTGCTGTGGCTGCTCGTCGTCCTTGTGCGCGGCGTCACGGACGGCTGGGTGCCCTACGGATTCCTGCTTCCGGAGCGCGGGCCGGCCGCGCTGGGCCTGCACGTCGTGGCGCTGCTCGGCACGCTCCTCGCGGCCGGCGCGCTCGTCTGGTCGGCCAGCCGGGCACCGGGACGCTGGCTCCGGACTCCCGGACGCACTGTTCCCAGCCGCGTGTGATCGGCGACTCGCGCCGAGAGCCTGTCAGTGGGGCTCGGGGCCGGGCGCGTGCTGCGCGAGCCACTCCTTGGCGCGCCGGCGTGAGGCCCGGCCGAGCCAGGCGTCCCGGACGAGTTCGGTGATCTCCTCGCGTGACACCTGGCCCACGTGGGTCGCACGGATCAACACCGAGGGATGGCCGTTGAAGTGGGGCGTCGTGAAGAACGGCCGCGTCTCGTCCTGCACCAGCGCGACCCGGTCTGCCTCGTCGCTGACCCAGATGACGATGACGTCGTCGTAGAGCTCCCCGGTGGCCGGGTCGAACGCGTCCTTGCGCGGGTTGCGGAAGAACACGAACGACTTCCCACCCACCTGGTACACCGGATTCTGCCCGGCGGACTCGACCGTGACGAACGGCATCGCAAGGGCGGCCGCGTGGATGTCCTCCACCCGGGCCGGCGTCGTCGCGGGCTCACGCATGCTCCGATGGTGCCACTCCGACGCGCGTTCTCACAGTGGGTACCGACCGGCTGAGCGAAGACCGTAACGAGACCGGGTAGGCGCAGACACGCTGATGAAACGGTGCGCTCGTAGCGTCGGGGACGCCGTACCAGCGGCAGCAGACCTCCACCGTCCGATCCACGGAGCCGTGCCACATGTCCTACGTCAAGCCAGCTCAGCTCGTCCCGACGATCATCGACGCAGGTGCCAGCAAGGTGCTCCTCTCCGCCCGCGACACGCTGGTCCGGTCCACGATGGGCGGCGCGATCCTCGCGATCGCCGCCGCCTTCGCCGTCACGGTCACCGTGACGACCGGCCACGCCATCCTCGGCGCCGTGCTGTTCCCGGTGGGCTTCATCCTGCTGTACCTACTCGGGTACGACCTGCTCACCGGCATGTTCGTGCTCGGCCCGCTCGCCTGGCTCGACAAGCGGCCCGGCATCACGGTGCGGGGCGTGCTGCGCAACTGGGGACTCGTGTTCGTGGGCAACTTCCTCGGGGCGTTCGCCGTCGCGGTGATGATGGCGATCGTCGTCACCTACGGGTTCGACACCCCGCCGAACGAGGTCGGTCAGGCGATCGGCCACATCGGTGAGGGGCGGACCGTCGGGTACGCGGAGCACGGAGCGTCCGGCATGCTGACCCTGTTCGTGCGCGGCATGCTGTGCAACTGGATGGTCTCGATGGGGGTCATCGGCGCGATGGTCGCCAAGGACGTGCCGGGCAAGGCGATCGTCATGTGGATGCCGGTCATGCTGTTCTTCTTCATGGCGTTCGAGCACTCGATCGTCAACATGTTCCTGTTCCCGTCCGGCCTGCTCCTCGGCGGGCAGTTCACGATCATGGACTACCTGATCTGGAACGAGATCCCAACGGTCCTCGGCAACCTCGTCGGCGGACTGCTGCTGACGGGGCTGCCCCTCTACCTCACCCACGGCCGCCCCTCGGCCCGCCGCGGCGCGGCACCGGTCCATCAGGACTCGGACGTGAGCACGACGGCGGAGCTCGACCTGGTTCCCGAGCGCGCCTGACGCGTCCTAACGGCGCCAGTGCGCGCGGTGCAGCTCGTAGCTGACCTCGCCCTGCTCCGTACCGGGCAGCGGCTCGTCCCACTCGCGCACCTCGGTGCGCACATGCCTCATGCCGAGCTTGCGCATCACGCCACGGCTGGCCAGGTTCACCGCCATCGTCTCGGCGGTCACGGACTCGAGACCGACTGTCCCGAAACAGTGCTCGACGACGGCCCGCGCGCCTTCCGTGGCCAGGCCGCGACCCCAGAACTCTCGCCGAAGACGCCACCCGACCTCCGCCGTCGTCGGCGCCTTCGTCAGTGGTTCGGGCGGTGCGGCGTCCCACCAACCCAAGAACTCGCCGTCGGTGAACCCGACCCAGTGGCCGAGCCCATGGGCGTCGGCCGCGGTGCTCGCGCACACGGGGGCCCAGGTCTCTCGCGCCTCCTGCGGCGTGCGCGCCCGGCCGATGAGGTGGCGCATCACCTCGGGGTCACCGTCGAGCTCGACGAGGTGCGGCAGGTGTTCGATCCGCATCGGCGTCAGCGTCATCCGTGGGGTTCTCAGCGTCGGGCGCATCCCACGTATCTATCAGACGGGTCACGCGACATGACCGACCCGTGAGGCGACCCGATCGCCCGAGCCCTCACTCGCCGTCGGGCACCACCGTGAACCGCGCACACGCGAACTCGCGGTTGCGTGCCAGTTCCTCGAGCCGGAACTCGACGTGACGGGGGAGCAGGGGCGCACCGGCGCCGATCGTCACCGGGGCGTAGGAGACGATCATCTCGTCGAGCAGGCCGTGGTCGGCGAACTGTCCGGCGAGGTCGCCGCCGCCCACGATCCAGACGTCCTTCCCGGCGGCCGCGGCGACCATCCGGGCGTGCACCTGCGGCACGGGCTCGGAGGTGAAGGTGACATCGGCGCCGTCGGTGCGGGGCGGGAAGTCCCGGTGCGCGAACACCCACGCGGGCATCGTGTACTCCCAGCCGCCGGGTGCGTGCTCCTCGATCCAGGCGTAGGTCGAGGCGCCCATCGCGATCGCCCCGACCTTCGCGATGAACTCGTCGTAGTTCATCGGGCCGGTGTTGTCGATGTCGCGGGTGAGCAGCCAGTCGAGGGAGTGCTCGGGGGTGGCGATGAAGCCGTCAAGTGTGGTCGCGGTGTAGTAGACGGTGCGGGTCATCGGTTCTCCTCGGTGGGGGTCGGGTTCGGTCCGCGCAGCCAGTCGATCGGGTCGCCCTCGCCTGGGTCGGCGCCGGCGTCGCGCAGGAGGTGGCGCACCAGCAGGCGGCGATGCGCGGCGTAGGTGAGCACGTGGGCGATGACGCTGCTCAGCACGAAGCTCTCGGGTGGTTCGCAGAGGGCGTCGATGAGCCGGTCGTCCCAGGCGCCGCGCCGCTGGATGTCCCGGACCGCGTCCAGCCACCGTCCGGCGGCGCGCTCGTGCCGGTCCGACAGCGTCGCCGGATCGTCCGCGCCCCGGTCCGGGAAGTCCCGGCCCTCGATCGAGGCGAGCCAGACCTCCTTGGTCCAGATGTGGTGCTCGAGCACGGCGGCGATCGACTCCTCCGGCCCGTCCCAGGACAGCACCGTCAGCCCCGGCCACCGGACCCGCCGGTAGGCGTCGTCGTCCAGGTCCGCGGCGAGCCGCAACAGCTGGCGGGTGTCGTCGACGTCGTGGCGCACCAGGTGCGCCGTCAGCGCGCCGTCCGGCGCGGGCGTCTCGGTCCCGCTCACCCACAGGTTGGTGGGCGGGTGGAAGTGGATGCCGTTCGGCGCGGGCAGCCAGTGCGTGCTCGCCACGGCGCGCCCGGTCGCCGGTCGGGAGCCCGGCTGCTCGTGATGCCCGACGGCGGGGGTTGCGTCGCCGTTCTCGCCGACGGTGCTGGGTGGGTAGCCATAGGCCCGCGCGAACGCGCGACTGAACCCGTCGACGGAGTCGTAGCCGGCCGCCCACGCGGTGTCCGTCACGGTGTCGCCATGGCTGAGGCGCCACGCGGCCCGCTCCAGGATGACCCGTCGCCGCAGCGCCACCGGGGACTCGCCGGTGCCGCGGCTGAGCTGGCGGCTGAAGTGCCACGGCGAGGAGAACGCGCCCGCGGCCATGTCCCGCAGGTCCGTGTGGTCGTCGTCGAGCACCGCGTCGAGCAGTTCGCGCAGGCGGTCGCGTCCGTTCTCGGTCATGTGATCCAGTGTGCGACGGGTCGGGGCAGTTGCGCCCGACCGTTCTTGCTCGGGCCGCCCGGGACGCCCCTCAGCCGTCCTCGAGGCCGGTCTCGATCAGAGCCTGTCCTTCCTCCCAGAGATAGGTCCACACGTCCGGATCGTCGACGTGGCGCTGTTGCCTGGCGATCATGGCCTCCAGCCGGTCGAGCTCCTGGTGCATCCTCGTGATCCGGCCGGCCTCCTGGTGCCGCAGCACCCGTGCCACCGCGGCGTGCAACTGGTCGGCGCTACCGGGGTCGAGCCGCCCCTCGGCCACGTAGGCGTCCACCTGGGCGAGGTATTCCAGGCTGTGCTCGGCGAACGTGCGGGAGTCGTCCGCGGGTGGACCGACGATGAACGAGGCGGTCCAGGTCTGCCCGGCCGGGCCGGAGACGGTGACCGTGCCGACCCGTGTGCCGGCGTCGGCATAGGTGTGCGCACCGGTCACCTCGTAGACGGAGTTGCCCACCTTGCCCGCGGCCGACGTACCGGTCAGGGATCCCTCGGAGACCGTTCCGTCGCCCCAGTCGACGGTCGCGGTCAGGCTCTCCACGCGCACCGTGGGCGAGGCGACGGTGGCCAGCGATCCGCCGACGGTGAGGTCGTCGTCGATGACGTGGCTGGTGCCGACCATCGAGGTGGTCCAGGCGACGTTCGGGTCCGGCCAGAAGTTCGTGCCGGCGAACTGCCATCTGCTGCCCTGCACCGCCAGGCGGTCGAGGAAGGAGCGGGAATCGGCCGTCAGTTCCTGCGGCGACCAGGCCAGGTCCAGGATCGAGGCGAGTCGGGGGAAGACCTTGTGCTCGGTGTCCACCGCGCCGCCGCTGTTGTTCTCGCCCCACGCCGGGCCCTCGATCCCGATGATGTCGTCGTCGTCCAGCCCGAACGACTGCAGGGACAGGTTCCGGTAGTCGTCGATGACGTTGCTCGGGTCCCAGTCGTGCGTGCTGTAGGCGGTGTGGGTCGGGTAGGGGTAGTCCAGGTAGACCTTCGAGGTCGGTGAGAGGATGACGTCGTTGCCGCCGGCGAACCACTCCGGCGTCATCTCCAGGCTCTGGTCCCGCCAGTACTGGTGCACCGACGTCGGGTCCAGGCCGGCCATCGGTAGCGGCGTCCAGCCGACCATGCGCAGCTCGTGGTCCATCACGAAGCCCTCGAGCTTGGTGATGAAGTCGATGTAGGGCTGACCCGAGATGGACTCGTCGCCGCCGATGTGGAACAGGTCAGTGTTCACCATCGGGGCGATAGTGCCGATCACGTCATTGATGAAGCCGTCCACCACGGCAGAGGTCGTGCACACCGTGTTGGACGACCCGCAGGAGAGTTCCGGGTAGGAGGCGATCGCCGCCGTGGAGTGGCCCGGAAGGTCGATCTCGGGGATCACCTCGATGTGCCGGGCGTCGGCGTAGGCCACGATCTGAGCGAACTGCTCCTGGGTGTAGAACCCTGAGCGTCCGCCGGGCATCGACATCGAACCGCCGATCTCCGTCAGGAGCGGCCACGACGGGATCTCGATCCGCCACCCCTGGTCGTCCGAGAGGTGCATGTGCAGGCGGTTGCCCTTCAGCGCGGCGAGGGCATCGATGATGCCCAGCACGCCGTCGACCTCGATGAAGTTGCGCGCCGGGTCCAGCATCACCCCGCGGTGCGAGAACCGCGGGTAGTCGACGATCCGGGTTGCCTCGATCTGCCACGGGCCGGGGCGCACCACCTCGCCGGCGATCTCGGCCGGGAGGAGCTGCACGAGGGTCTGCGCGCCGTTGAAGAGGCCCGTGGTGGTGGCCGCGGCGACGCGCACGCCGATCGCGGAGGCCGTCAACGTGTACCCCTCGGCCACTGCGAGCTCGGTGTCCGTGGGGCCTTCCTCGGCGTCGAGCACCAGACTGATGTCACCGGCCGCGGGCTCCTCGAGAACGATCGGCAGGTCGTGACCGGTGGCGGGGCGTAGCCGCTCGGCGAGCAGTTCCGCCTCCGCACGAGCCGCCTCGGCCCCGATCGCGATCCGGGTCCGGTCGGTGAGCGTGAAGGGTTCGCCATCGATCCGGGTCTGCGAGACCGGGGCGGGCAGGATCGTCCCGCCCGGCTCGGGCGGGGCCTGGGGTCCGGACCAGACCTCGAAGCTCCACAACGAGTACCCGAACGTGGTGGCGGTCGCGATGCCCTGCATGCGAACGTGCGAGACCGGCTCCTCGAGGCCGAGCCGGTACTCGGTGCGTCCGCCGGGCGGGCCGGACACCTCCCGCACGGTCGTCCAGGTCAGCCCGTCGGTCGAGGTCTGGAGCTCGAAGAGGGCGGGCCGGGCCGTCTCCCAGTCGAGCACCACGCTCCACACCGGGGACGGCTCGGCGAGCGCGATCTGGATCCAGTCGCTGCTCGGGTCATGGTCGCTCGGTGGGGGCTCCGCCGGATTGGTACGCGCGTAGTCGGTGCCCCAGCGCGACGCCGAGTTCCGGTCGTTGGCGTTGGCCGCCGCGAAACGAGCCGGGTCGCCGGTGTAGACCGAGGAGGCCGTGGCGATGCCCTCGGGGGCGATGTCGATGCCGTGGTCCCAACCGGTGGGGTCCGGCTCCTCGCTCGAGGCGGCGGCGTCCCAGATCTCGAAGGAGAACATGGAGTAGCCCCATGCGGACGCCTCCCTGCCCTGCATCCGCACGAAGCCGACCGGGTCGGCGACGTCGAGCACCACCTCCTGCCGCCCCTGATGCCCGGCGAGGGCTGCCACGGTCTGCCAGGCCAGCCCGTCGTCGGAGACCTGGATCTCGTACTGTCGTGCGTACGCCGCCTCCCACTCGAACACCACGCTGTGTACGGTGCTCGGCTGTGCGAGCTCGACGGTGATCCAGTCGTTCGTCGGGTCGTGATCGCTCGGCGGGTACCCCGGCTCCTCCTCGCCGTGCGCGTAGTCCGAACCCCACCGGGTGGACGGATCGCCGTCGTTCACGTGGGCGGCCGCGAACCGCGCCGGATCGGGGAACTCCGACGATGCCACTGCGACGCCGTCGAGCGCGACGTCCCGCGGGGCCTCGTCCGCCCTGGCCGGAACGCTCGCGACCACCGCAAGCGGGCCGATCAGTGCCACCGCACCGACGAAGCCCACGACGGTGCGGCCAAGTCCTGAGAACAACGTCACGATCGGATGCCCCTCGTGCTGGATCGCGCCGCCACATCGCGACACGAACACCGAACAGATCTCTGGTGTGGCACACAGTGGCGCAGATCGGGGACGGGGTCAATGCACGTGTGCCCCCGCCCGCGCCCTGACCCCACGTCCTCGCGAACGGGAACGCGCGCAGCCCTTGACCGGGGTTGAGTCGATTCAGATAGGGTCGGGCCCCAGCACGTCGATGTGCACACTCGGAGGTTCTGCCATGGCACTTCACACCCGGACAAGACGTGGCCTCGCCGTGGTTCTCGGTGCGGTCCTGACCTTCGGTCTCGCCGTCACGCCCCAGCCGGCACACGCGGCGGACATCGACATCTTCGACGTGGACCCGAACCTTCCGGACGGCCTGGTGAATCTCGCCGAGGGCAAGCCCGCCGCGTCCTCCTCCTCGTACGAGATGTCGAACGAGGGCTGGGCCACGTCCTTCGTCAACGATGGCCGGATCGGCACCGCCACCCTGCCCTACGGCTGGACCACGAACCCGATCGGCAACACGGCAACGGCGACCACGCCGGCGTGGGTGCAGCTGGACCTCCTCGCGGAGAGCACCATCGCCAGCGTGGCGCTGTGGCCGCGGATGGACGGGGCGAACGACGGTCAGAACTTCCCCGTGGACTACCAGGTGCAGGTCTCCGACGACGCGAGCACCTGGACGACCGTCGCCACCAGCACCGCGAACACCGCGGTCGGCGCCGCCCAGGTCCTCGAGCTCGACGCCGCCGAGGGCCGGTACATCCGGGTTCTCGCCACTCGCCGTGCCGAGCCCGCGGGCCGTGACGGCTACCTGGTCCAGCTGGCCGAGTTCGCGGTGTACGGCACCAGCTCGGGCGTGCTCGTCGAACTCGACAAGCCGGCCCTCGAACTGCTCCCGGGCGACACCGACCAGCTGACTCCTCGCCGCAACGGCGTTCCCACGGACCCGGGCGCCTTCACGTGGACCTCGGCGGATCCGTCCGTGGCGGGCGTCGACGCCGCCGGGCTGGTCACTGGGGTGGCCCTCGGCTCCACCACCGTCTCCGCGACCGGCGACGGCGGGGCGACGGTGACCATCCCGGTCACCGTCATCGCCGAGCGGGTCGACACCGATGCCGAGTTCATGATCTCGGCGTTCTGGCCGCCGACCGCGCAGCACACGACGGCGGAGCAGTACGACTACCTCGCCGACGCCGGTGTCGACTACGTCCAGAACGTCGACTCCACCGACCTGCAGGGCCGGGCGATCAACCTGCAGATGGCCACCCTGGCCGCCGAGCGCGGCATGCTCGTGGGGGTCTCGGACCCCCGGCTCAACGAGTCCCTGTCCCTGACCGATCAGGAGATCCGCGACATCGTCGCCGAGTACGAGAACGTGCCCGGCGTGGGTGGCTTCTATCTACGGGACGAGCCGTACAACGCGAACGCCTACGGCCGCGTGCACCAGGCCGTCAAGGATGAGGCGGACTGGCTCTACCCGTACCTCAACTTCCTGCCGATGTTCGCCTACCCGGACCGCGCCACCTACCAGAGCCAGGTCGACGACTTCGCCGAACTGGCACTCACCGACGAGCTCGACTACCTGATGTACGACCGGTACCCGTTCGGTGACGCCGCGAACTCGTTGGACTACGCCTCGATGCTGGACAACATGGACGCCATGCGCGTCGAGGGACTCGAGAACGACGTGCCCACCGGGCTGTACATCCAGTCCATCGGACGGGTCGACGCGAACGGCAATCCGGCCGGGTTCCGGCGCACGAACGCCGCGGAGATCCGGTACGAGGTGAACGCGGCGCTCGCCTACGGCTACACGCAGCTGTCCTACTTCACGTGGTTCACCCCCACCGGGCGGCCGGAGACGTTCACCGACGCGATCATCGCGCCGGACGGCACACCCACCGATCTGTACCAGCCGGTCAGCGACCTGAACGCCGAGGTGCACGCCCTCGGACCCACCCTGATGGACCTGGACGCCGCAGAGGTCTACCTGCACGGACCCGACCTGTTCGGGCAGGCGGCGATCCCGGACGGATTCATCGCTCGCTTCGCCGACGACGACAACGTGATCGTCTCCCGCATGGTCGACTCCGAGACGGGGCGCCAGTACCTCATGGTGGTGAACAACGACTTCACCAGCGAGCAGCAGGTCGAGCTGCGCCTGCGCGGTGGGGTTCGCGACCTGGAGGTCATCAGCCGCGAGGACGGATCGTCCCAGCCGCTGTTCGCCAGGAACGGCAGGTTCGCCCTCGACCTCGCAGCGGGGGACGCCGTGCTGCTCGCACTGCCGGATGACCTCCGCTACATGGCTCCGGCCCCAGCCGTGCCGCTGAATCTGGCCGCGAACGCGGATGTGACCGCAGCCTCCTCCGAAGGGGCGAACGGTTGGTACATGGACAAGCTCACCGACGGTGAGCGCTTCTCGACCCCGAGCAGCCAAGGCTGGCGCGCCACCGAGATCGTCGAGGGCGAACCCAGCACGCTCACGCTGGACCTGCGCGCGGAGCGCCGGTTCAACCGCGTGGACCTGTACCCGGCCGGGGGCGTGTTCGGCTACGGCCTGGCGTTCCCGGAGACGGCGACCGTCCAGGTCTCCACCGATGGGCTTCAGTGGCGGACGGTGGCCGAGGCGGACCTCGAACCACCGACGGCGTCCGTGCCGGTGCCGAGCCTCACGTTCCGTTCGGTGCGCGCCCAGTATGTGCGGATGGTCATCGGCGAGCACAGCACCCGGACCGGTGCGGCCGCACTCGAGCTCGCCGAGATCGAGGTCTACTCCGACGACGGTTCGTTGCCCGCCCCCGAGGCCTTCGACGACACCGTCCCGGAGACCCCTTGGTATGAGGGCAAGGACCTGGCGCAGGCGCGCCCCGTGGGGGTATCCAGCTCGACCGAGGCCGCACAGTGGGGCTGGTCCAGCACATTCGTGAACGACGGTCAGTTCGGTCCGACCGCCACCACGAACGGCTGGACGTCGCAGGTCGGCACGAACACCTCGCCCACCGACTCCGAATGGGTGGCCGTCTACCTCGGCGGGCCGTACGCCGTCGAGGAGGTCGTGATCCACCCGCGCAACGCCGCTACGGACCAGGCGAACGCCGGCCGCGGGTTCCCGACCGACTACCGGATCGAGACGTCCGTGGACGGCGTCACCTGGACCGTGGTCGCCGAGGTGGCCGATGACGTCGCGGTCAGCGCCGAACCGCGCACCATCACCCTCGAGACGCCCACCACCGCGGCCTACCTGCGGGTCGTGGGCACCGAGCTGAAACTCGCGCAGCCCGCGGCTGACGGCTACCTGATGCAGCTCGGGGAGGTCCAGGTCTACGGAACGCCCGCCTGAGCGACGGGCTCGGGCGCACACCCACGGGCATCGCGAGATTTCGTAGGCGGCGAGTCGATGCTCGTTGCAGTTGCCGACGCGGCTTAGGCTTCGCCAGTGGTGTATCAGGGGATGCCGTTGTGTTCGTGACGTCATCGGGTTCGTCGGGCCTCCGCTGCCTCGGGAACCGCATCGCGGGGGTCAGCCAGTGATCACCCTGCTGGTCGGGGGTGGCCTCTCCCTGGCCTTCACGCTCTTCCTGACCCCGCTGTTCATCAGGCTCTTCACCTGGTTGGGCTGGGGTCAGTTCATCCGAGCCGATGGACCGCAGTCGCACCACATCAAGCGAGGCACGCCCACGATGGGCGGCATCATCTTCATCCTCGGATCGGTGATCGGATACCTCCTCGCGCACCTGATCACCAGCCAGGCCGTCACGCTCTCCGGGCTGCTCGTCATCTACCTCATGGTGGGACTCGGCCTCGTGGGGTTCGTCGACGACTTCCTCAAGACGCGACGGCAGCGCAGCCTCGGCCTCGGCGGCTGGTCGAAGATCGCCGGCATGGTGCTGGTGGCGGCCGGCTTCGCCGCACTCGCGCTGAACTTCCCCGACGCGAACGGGCTGACACCCGCATCGACGATGATCTCGTTCGTTCGCGATGTCGGCTGGCTGGACCTCGCGGTCTTCGGCACCGTGGTCGGCGGCATCCTGTTCGCCATCTGGGTGACCCTGATCATCGTGAGCGCGGGCAACGCAGTCAACGTGGTCGACGGCCTGGACGGTCTCGCGACCGGAGCCTCGATCTTCTCGCTCTCGGCCTACATCGTCATCGGCTTCTGGCAGTTCAACCAGTGGTGCTACAAGAGCAATCTCGATGACGTCGTCGAGGGCAAGTGCTACGAGGTGCGAGATCCGCTCGACCTCGCGATCATCGCCGCTGCGATCGCCGGCGCGCTGTTCGGCTTCCTGTGGTGGAACACGCACCCCGCGCAGATCATCATGGGCGACACTGGCTCGCTCGGGCTCGGCGGCGCCCTCGCGGCGCTCGCGATCCTCAGCCGCACCGAACTGCTGCTCGTGCTCATCGGCGGCCTGTTCCTCACCGTGACAGGCTCGGTCATCATCCAGCGGGTCTGGTTCAAGGTCACGAAATGGCGGTACGGCCAGGGTCGACGCGTCTTCCTGATGAGTCCGTTGCACCATCACTTCGAGCTCAAGGGCTGGGCCGAGGTCACCGTCGTCGTGCGGTTCTGGCTGATCGCGGCGCTCTTCGTCGCGGTCGGCGTCGGACTGTTCTACCTCGAGTGGCTCAACCAGTAGCCGGCCCGGGGCCGGTTCGGTCCTACCGCCAGTGTGTGCAGTCGGCGGCGATCGGGTGGACCACCTCCGAAAGTAGATGTCGCCGCCGCCTCCCGTCGGGTCGGCGGTAGCCGCTCGGCCGCAGCGCGTCGAACCTGCCGCGGACGAGCCTGGAGGGCATGAGGAAGAATCTTCGGCAGCGTCTCGGACGTGCGTCCCGCCTGCTGCTCGACGTGGCCGCGCCGCTCGTGCTCTTCCACGGCCTGCTCGCGCTCGGTGTCGGCGAGCTGCCTGCACTGATCGCAGGCATGGTCCCGCCGGCCGCCAGCTCCGTCGTGAGCCTCGTGCGGGCCCGCACCGTCGACCCGCTCGGGGTGCTCGTCCTGCTCGGGATGGTGGCCGGCTTCGTGGTCGGCGTGGCCACGGACGACCCCCGGCAGCTGCTCGTTCGCAACGCGTGGGTGAGCGCGCCGCTGAGCCTGTGGACGTTCGTGACGCTCGCCCTGCCCCGGCCGATCACGTTCGTGGTGACCCGCGAGGTGCTGCCCGGGATGGCGCCGGTGCTGGACCGGCTCTGGGACGCCGACCCCGCCTTCCGGCGGGCCTGGCGGCAGATCACCGTCCTCTGGGGATCGATGGTGATGCTGGACGCGATCATCCGGATCGTCATGTCCCAGTCGCTGCCGGTGGCGTTGGTGCCGAGCCTGGACGTCGTCCTGACGTTCGTCACCATCGCCGCGCTGCAGGTGCCGACGCATCTGCTGATCCGCCGGACGGGTCACTGGCACGCCGTGTTCGGGAAGCTGTTCAGCCGTCGCGCGCCGGGTCAGGTCTCCTCGAGCGCGACGCCGGTCAGGTCCGGCAGGAACAATGAACCCACCATCGCCACCACGAACGCGACCCCGAACACCCCGAACGCGAGCGGTGAGCCACCGGTGGCGATCAGCACCGGCACGCACAGCGGCGCCACGATCGACGCGATCCGTCCGAAGGCTGCGGCGGCGCCCGCACCCGTGCCGCGCAGCGCCGTCGGGTAGACCTCGGGCGTGACGGCGTACAGGGCACCCCACGCACCGAGGTTGAACGCGGACAACGCCATGCCGGCCGCGATGATCCCGGCGACCGTGTCCGCCTGGCCGAACAGCACCGCGGCGACCGCCGAGCCGGCGAGGAAGGTGGCGAGAGTGGCGCGTCGTCCCCACTTCTCGATCAGGAACGCGGCGAGGGCATACCCCGGGATCTGCGCCAGGGTGATGATCAGCGTGTACTCGAAGGACTTTACGAGCGTGAAGCCCTGCGCCACCAGGAGTGACGGCAGCCAGATGAACGCCCCGTAGTAGGCGAAGTTCACGCCGAACCAGGCCACCCAGAGGGCGAGCGTGCGGCGGCGGAACCGGGCGGTCCAGAGCTCACGCCAGTGCGGCGGGGCAGGTTCGGGCTCTGCGGGCGGCGACGGCACCGCCGCGACGCCCGCGGCCTCCTCGAACCGGCGCACGGCGGTCTCGGCCTCGTCGGTGCGGCCCTTGCGCTCGAGGAACCGGACCGACTCGGGCAGGGCGCGGCGCACGACGAGGGCGTACGCGGCCGGGACCATCCCGATCAGGAACGCCCAGCGCCACCCGTTCTCCAGCGGCACCACGAAGTACCCGATCAGTGCGGCGGCGATCCAGCCCACCGCCCAGAACGCCTCGAGGATCACCACGACCCGGCCGCGGATCTTCCTCGGGGCGTACTCGCTGACCAGGGTGGACGCGACTGGAAGCTCCGAGCCCAGACCCAATCCGACGATGAAGCGCAGCACGATCAGTGCGGCGAGGCCGCCGGCGAGCGCGGACGCGCCGGTGGCGAGGCCGTAGACGAGCAGGGTCAGGGCGAACACCTGCCGGCGGCCGATCCGGTCGGCGAGCAGCCCGCCGACGCTCGCGCCGATCGCCATGCCGACGAACCCGACCGACGCGACCCAGGAGACCTGCGCCTGGCTCAGGTTCCACTCGGTGGCGAGCGCGGCCAGGATGAAGGAGATGAGCCCGACGTCCATGGCGTCAAGGGCCCAGCCGATGCCGGAGCCACCGAGCAGCTTGCCGTGCAGCCGGGTGAACGGGAGCCGGTCCAGACGCTCGGATCGGGTCACGGCTGGTTGGGTGGCTTCGGGTGCGGCCTCGGTGCGGGCTTCGTCGGACATCGGGTCCCTACCGGTCAGGAGCGGGGCGGATCGACCGGAGGATGCCCGGCCCGCGGGCGGCGGCCGCTCGTGCGTTGCCCGCGGGTACACAAGGTACTTCAGTCCTCCCCCGAAGGCGCCGGAGCGCCACGGGCTGTGCCAGGCTGGCCCGATGCCCGCCGACAACCCCACCAGCCCGGCGTCGATCGCGGCGCTCGCAGCCAGGCACGGCCTGACGATCGAACCCGGATCGGTTCGCCTCAACGAGGCCGGGCTGGACTTCCGGGTCGCCTACGCGACCACGCCCGACGGCGTCGCCTGGGTTCTGCGGATCCCGCGCCGCGGCGACATGGCCGCGTCGATCGCCCGCGAGTCCGCGGTCCTGGCGGTGGCGCGGCGGCACCTGCCCGTCGCGGTGCCGGACTGGCGGATCGCGGGCGAGGACCTGATCGCCTACCCGCAGCTGCCCGGCTCGCCCGGCCTCACCCTCGACGACGCCGGGGAGCCGGTGTGGCACATGGACGTGGCGTCGGCGACCTACGCCGTCGAGATCGGACGGCTGCTGGCCGCGCTGCACGCGATCCCCATCGCCGAGGCCGGAGCGGCCGGGATCGAGACGCCCGGCCCGGAGGGGGTCCGGGCCGAGCGTCGCGCGGAGTACGAACGGGTGGCGGCCGAGTTCGCAATCGCCACCGAACTACGCAGCAGGTGGGAGCGGTGGCTCGCCGACGACTCGCTCTGGCCCACCTGGACCGTGTTCAGCCACGGCGAGCTGTACCAGGCTCACGTGCTGCTGGACCCGGACGAGCGGATCACCGGCGTGCTGGACTGGACGACGGGCGGCGTCGGCGACCCGGCCCGTGATCTGATGCTGCAGCAGATGACGGCCCCGCCGGAGACCTTCGACCTCACGCTCGAGACCTACCGGGAGGCGGGCGGGCGGACCTGGCCGCGGCTCGCCGAGCAGTGCACGGAGCTGCACGCGTTCGGGCCCGTCGGGTACGGCCTGTTCGCACTGACCACCGGCCGTCCCGAGCACCGCGAGGCGGCACAGGCGCTGCTCGATCCGCCGGATTAGGCCACCGCGGCCGGGTCCGGTCAGGCCGGTGT
The DNA here is from genome assembly GCF_009708215.1 of Occultella kanbiaonis. Taxonomy (NCBI): domain Bacteria; kingdom Bacillati; phylum Actinomycetota; class Actinomycetes; order Micrococcales; family Ruaniaceae; genus Occultella; species Occultella kanbiaonis. The sequence goes on from NZ_CP046175.1 coordinate 119,053, forward strand.
GGGCCGCGTCGCCTTCCCGTCCAGCCAGAGGGTGTCGGACGCGTCCCGGTGGGTCCCGGTGGTGTCGACGTGCTTGCTGCTGATCTGCGGCCCGTTCTTGATCACGTGCCACAGGGCCATCGAGTGCCCACGGCCAAGGCCGTAGTCGTCGGCCAGCCAGGTGACGACGTCACCGGCCTTCGAACCCGCGGTGATGCCCTTCGCCTCGGCGATCGCGAGAAGTTCGCGCGGGGTGTGCCCGGTCTTGTCCTCGATGGTGTCGAGGTAGGCCTGGAAGGACATGTGGAACTCCTTGGATCGTCGTGGGAGGACGGCACCGTGCCGACTCAGAGCCTATGGACTCGCGTCCTCGCCACTTCTCATCGGTCCTTCAGACGAGACCCAGTTCCCGTGCCCGCACGCCCGCCTGGAACCGGGACTCCGCGCCGAGGGCGTCCATGAGTTCGGCCACCCTTCGCCGATAGGTCCGCACGCCGAGCCCGAGGATCCTGGCCGCGGACTCGTCCTTGGCCCCCTGCGCGAGGAGGTCGAGCACCCGGGGAGCGAGTTCGCGTACCTCGGCGATCCGGGCGTCGTAGAGAGCGAGATCCGTCGCGGAAACCCAGGCGGCCTCGAACAGTGACGTGACGCCCTGCACCACCTCGGGCTGGGTGATCACGCTGTAGCTGCGCCGGCCGGCCCTGACGTCACCGGCGAGGATCGCGAGCCGCCTGTCGAAGATGATGGTCTCGTTGATGTCCTCGGTGGTGATGCGGATCTGGGCACGGTGCCGGTCCCGGGCCGTGGCCACCTGCTGCGCGGACACCGGGTCGAGCAGCATCCCGGGCCGGAAGATCTTGCGGACCCGGACCTCGCCCCGCCGCGACAGTGCCGCGGTGTCGAGCCACTCCGGCTCCTGCCTCATCGTCCAGGTGCCGAGGTCGTTCGCCGCGCATGCCACGTCGGTCGCCGTCTCGAACAGATGCCTCGTCCGGGCGAGCAACTCCTCCTCGCCGTGTACGAGCGTGACGGCCTCACCGGTCTGCATACACCGATTCTTGCTCGCCGGCAGCATCCTGCCAAGGATCGGCAGCAACCTGCCAGCGGGTCCGAAGCGGGCCGGCGCCGCGCAAGGCTATCTCCATGACCACGAACACCGCAGCCCCGAACACCGCGATCCCGTCCGCCCCACACGCCGCGGCTGCCGGCACCTGGCAGCTGGGCGACCGGACCATCAACCGGATCGGCCTCGGCGCGATGCGCCTCACCGGCATGCCGTGGGACCCGGCGCCCCGGGACCGCGACGGCGCCATCGCCGTGCTGCGCCGCGCCGTCGAGCTCGGCGTGAACCACATCGACACCTCCGCCTTCTACTTCGTCCCGACCCGGTCGGCGAACGAGCTCATCGGCGCCGCCCTGCAGCCCTACCCCGACGACCTCGTGATCACCACCAAGGTCGGCGCGAGCCGTTCGCGAGACGGCGGCTTCGAGCCGTACGCGCGCCCCGAGCAGCTCCGCGGCCAGGTGGAGGAGAACATCCGCGAGCTCGGCCTCGACCACCTCGACGTGGTCAACCTCCGGTGGGGTTCCGGCATGACGACCGAGGCGGGACCGGTCGCCGACCATGTCGGCGCGCTCGCGGAACTGCGCGACGCCGGCCTGATCCGGCACCTCGGTATCTCCAACATCACCGCCGAGCAGCTGACCGAGGCCCTGACGGTCTCCCCGATCGTGTGCGTGCAGAACCAGTACGGCCTGACCAACCGCGCGGACGACGCCCTGCTGACCCTGTGCGGTGAACTCGGGATCGCGTTCGTGCCGTTCTTCGCCGTCGCGGCCGTGGTGCCCGGCACCAGCCCGCACGACGCGGCCGACGAGACCGGAACGGCGCAGATCGCCGCGGTCGCCGCCGCCCACGGCGCCACCGCGGCCCAGGTGCGCCTGGCCTGGACGCTGCACCGCGGCCCGCACGTGCTCGCGATCCCCGGCACCGGCAACGTCGCGCACCTCGAGGAGAACGTGGCGGCGGGCGCGCTCGAGCTGAGCGAGTCCGAGCTCGCGCTGCTCGACGGGATCACCGGCGGGTCGGCCTGACGCGTCAGCCGGCGTCGGCGGCGCCGGGGCACGTGACGCTCCCGCAGGCCGGCAGTGTGTCCGTGTACCGGGAGTCGACCACGAGGTCGTACTCCTCCACGACGTCCGGTGCACCCGGGAGGTCGTTCGCCCAGACGGTCTCCACCTCGAGGACCTTCCCGGTGTCCGGGTCGAGGATCAGGATCGACTCGATCTCGACGCTCTCGCCCTCGTTGTCCTCGAAGCGGGCGGCACCGAACGCGATCCCGTCCCGGCCCTCGCGGTCGGTGACGTGCCCGTAGGACGTGACGTCCCCGGCAAGCGCTATCGCTTCCAGGAAGGTCGCACGGTCCGCCTGGCTGAGTGCGTTCGCCTGGCCGTTGTACGCGTCGATCAGGTAATGACCGGGGAAGCGCTGATGCTGGTCGTTGTTCAGCATGACCGCGTCGTAGATCGACTGCGGTGAGTCCGGCACCTCGGACGGGTACGGGGCACCTTCGCCCGGGGCGAGCAGGATCTCGTGGGTCTCGGGGGTCTCGCCGTCGCGGAGGTACAGCTGCCCGCCGGAGAGATCCGCGGTCCGGTACCAGCGGTAGGACTGGTCCACGATCGGGATCAGGCGGTCGACCTCCCAGTAGCCCTCTGACACCTCCACCTCGTGCATCGCATAGCCGACGTACTGGCGGTGCTCGAAGAAGTACCGTCCTGACTCGGCTGGTGCCGCAGCCGAGCGCAGCTGGTCCGCGAGTTCGCGCAGCCCGGTCGGCCCGTCGACACCGTCCGGCTCCGAGTACGCCAGCATCGGGAGCGCCGCGGCCGGCGGTGTGGTGGTGCCGCCGCCGGGAAGGACGCCCGGCAACACCCCCACAACCCCGAGGACGAGCGCGACCGCCGCACCGATGAGGGCGACCCGGCGACGCCCGGGGTGGCTCCGTCGCACCTTGGGAGCGACGGGTTCCTCCTGGAGTCGCACAACGAGGTCGCTCACGCCGGCGACGGCAGGTGCCCCCGGAGTCGCCCGGTCGTGGTCGAGCACCCACAGCCGGGTGCCCTCGATGGTCTCCGGGTCGGTCGGTGTCGACGCGGTGGCCGGGTCGAGGACGGCGAGTCGGTTCAGGAACGTATCGGTGCTGTTCATGAGAGGGCTCCGTTGGTGACTGGCCGTGTGGGTCGTGCCTCGACGGGCGGCAGCCGGTCGAGGATGTGCAGGAGGTGCCGCCGGGTCCGCATCAGGCGCATCCGGAACGTGCCGACCTGGCAGCCGAGGACCGCTGCGGCCTCGTTGGTGGTCAGCCCGTCCCAGGCCACCAGGGCGAGGACCTCCTGCTCGCCCGCGCTGAGTTTCGCCCAGGCGCGAGCGAGGTCGGTCCGCGTGGCGACACTGCTGGCGAGGTCCTCGGACAGCACTCGGGGTTGTGCCGCGAGCCGTACCTGCAGGGCGTGCCACCGGCCCGACGAGCGCATGCTGCGGAGCATGAGGTTGCGGGCGATCCCGAAGAGCCACGGCCGTGGCTCGCCGGGTACGTCGTCGAGGCGCCGCCAGGCCACCAGGAAGGTCTCGGCCACGATGTCCTCGACCTGCGCCGGTGGCATCCGTCGGCGGACGAACCTCTCCAGGTCGGGCCGATGCGCCTCGTAGAGACGATCGAACCGGTCTTCGTCGGTCATCCGGCGGCCCACCTCACCCTTGGGGACGAAACCCTGCTGTCACCTCTACCTCCCCGGGACGAGCCCGTCCGTCACATCGCAATCGGATGCTGCGCCATCGCGCGGTCAGTCCCCAGTGAGTCCCAGCACCTCGGCCAACGCGGGTAGCAGCCGTGGATCGGTCTGCAGGATCAGCGTGGTGACCACGCTCGACTCCCAGGCCGCCAGCTGCTCGCGGATCGCGGCGGGCGGGCCCACCAGCGCAACGTCGAGGACCAGCTCGAGCGGGATCGCGGCCGCGGCGCCGGCCTTGTCCCCGGCTGCGTACCGGCGCTGCACCTCCGCGCACTCCTGCGTGTAGCCGAGCCGCTCGATCGCGTCCCGGTGGAAGTTCGTGGTCGCCGAGCCCATCCCGCCGATGTAGAGGGCCAGGTGCGGGCGGATGTGGTCCGCGGCGCTCTCGAGGTCACGTCCGAGGGCCACCGGCACGCTCGCGCACACCTCGAAGGACTCCGACGGCGTCAGCTCGGGTGAGCGGGCCGCGAACCCGTCCGCGAGGTGCTCGCGGTAGGTCGCGTCCAGCTTCGGTGACACGAACGCGGGCAGCCAGCCATCAGCGACCTCCGCGGCGAGCGCGGTGTTCCTCGGCCCCTGTGCGGCGAGGTGGATCGGCAGATCGGCTCGCAACGGGTGGACCGTGGACCGCAGCGCCTTGCCCTGCCCGGTTCCGCCGTCGACCGGCAGTCGGTAGTGCGTACCGGCGTAGGTGACCGGGCCCTCCCGGCGCAGCACCTGCCGGACGATGTCCAGGTACTCCCGGGTGCGGGCGAGCGGCTTGGGGTACGGCTGGCCGTACCAACCCTCCACGACCTGCGGTCCGGATGCGCCGATGCCGAGCACGAACCGGCCGCCGGAGAGGTGGTCCATGGTCAGCGCCGCCATCGCCGTCGCCGTCGGGGTGCGGGCGGACATCTGCATGATGCCGGTCCCGAGCCGGACCCTGCTCGTCGCTGCGCCCCACCAGGCGAGCGGGGTCAATGCGTCCGAGCCGTAGGACTCGGCCGTCCAGACGGAGTCGAAGCCGAACCTGTCGGCGGCAAGGACCGCTTCGGCGGCTCCGGCCGGCGGTCCGGCGGCCCAGTACCCGGTGTGGAATCCGTAGCGCATGACCGCCATCCTGCCGCACGGCGATCGGCGAGCGGGCGCGTCGACCTCAGCGGGCCGTCACCGGGTCAGAGGATGTCGACGCCGATCAGCCGCCAGGACTCCTCCGCTGTGACGAGCGGGAAGTCGGGGCTGGCCGGGCGGGGTGGCACCGGTGAGGCGACGAACGCGACCGGGTCGGCCGAGGACGGCGCCCAGACCGACCGGATCGGGAGCTCCACCTCCAGGACCACCTGACCGCGACGCCCGAGCTTGAGACCCTCCTGGGTGGCCTCCCAGCGGGACATCGTCCAGCGGGCCAGTGGCGTGAACACGAGATGGTGCTGTGCGTGCCGGAGTGGGTTGTGGTCGCCGTTGGCCAACATCTGCCGGCCCTCGGCCAGCGCCCACTCCGCTGCGGGGCCGGTCAGGGTGATCGTCCGGTACAGGACGATCCGATCGATCCGAGCGCGGGTCGCCTGGAGCTGGACCTGGTCGCGCCAGTGCCACAGCAGGTCAAGGGTGAGCAGCTCGAGCGAGGGCACCTCCTCGCGCAGCCGGAGGGCATCGATCCGGGCCACTCGAGCCGCAGGGGCCTCGTCGAGGAACAGCGTGTGGAAGCCGCGACGACGACGAAGCAGGCTGCCCACGCACTCCTGCAGGAACTGACCGAGGGCTCCGGTGCGCAGCAGGCGCTCGGAGCGGACCGCGTTACCGAGGTGATGGGCGAACTTGTGCAGGAGCGGCGACCGGTAGGCCGCGGGCCCGTCGTACCAGCGGTCGAACCACGGGAACGCCGAGTGGATCAGGTCCGGCTCACGATCGTGCGCGGCGATGAGCTCCTGCTCCACGGCGCCGGCCCAGGCGGGCACCTGGCTGTGCGGCCGCAACTGGCCGAGGGTGTGCTCGAGCTGGATGCCGGCCATCTCGAAGATCGACTGCTGGGTGTCGATGGGCGCGACGGCGGGCATCGTGTCGTCGGTGAGGTCGCCGATGGAGAGCGCGGCAGCGAGAATGGCTTGCCTGCGACGATCGGTCATCGGAGAACCCTCGAACGAGAAGAAGTGCGTGGAGGGGGACAGGGCGTCAACGATCGATGTACCGGACACGTGGTGCGCGGACCAGCGTCGTTCCCCCGAACCGACTGGCCATACACCATCTGCCAGCGACATAGTAGCGGCCCGGCGCCCTTCTGTGTGGAGTCCGCGTATGACGTCTGCCACACGCGCCTGCCCGCGCCGCGCGGGGCCGGCGGTGGTCTGACGCCACGTCAGACGTCGCGAGCCCGGAGTTCGTCGGCCGCGACGTGACTTTGCCCTGGAATGACAGGAGTTCGGGGCGGACCCGATGACCAGAACGCGATTCGTTTGTCTAGTCATCCGTGGGGACGATAGAGTACTGGGTGCGGATAACGCCGCCCTCGGTTCGCGCCGGGGGTGCGTCAGGTACACCAGCAACGGGCCCAGGTGAAGGCGCAGTTCATGAATGAGACGCCAGCGGCGGATGCCGCGACGATAGAGGCCCTTCCGGGCGAGTTCGAGCAGTTGCCGATGCGCTACGGCGGCGCTCCCATCGCGCCCGATGAAGCGCTCGCGGTCGCCAGACGGATCGCCCGGGTACAGCTGTCCCACGGGCGCAAGGGCGCCACGGTGCCGGACGAGCTGCCACCCGCGGATGCCCTCCTCGTGCCGTGGGCGTGCCGGCTGCCCCCGCGGCTGCTCGCGTTCGTGCGGGCCAAGGCGGACATGGAGGGCGTGACCGTCACCGACGTGGTCACCCAGGCCCTGCAGGCGTACGCCAACTCCTCGCCCGGCGCACAGGTCGCGTACAAGGCGCCGCGCCAGCGCTGACCTCACCGGCGACCAGCCCGTGCAGAACCCCAGAGCCCCCGCATCGACACCGGTGCGGGGGCTGTTCTGTGACCGGTGGGCAGAAGGTCACAGAACGGTCACAGAAAGTATTGCGGGTTGTTGACGGTTCGAGTCGGTTCCGGCGAATGTGTGTCTTGCGCGGCCGGGGAGGGCCGCCTGTCATGGCCTGGAGGGTGGAAGGATGTCTGTAGTTGCGGAGGTGTGTGATCGTGCCGATCGGCGGGTCACGCAGTCACCGGCGGTTGCCGAAGCGGTCGAGCTCGAGGACTGGCTCGCCGGACTCGCGGGGGACGCGCGATTGTTCGGAGCCGATGCCCTCGGTTCTTTGGAGTTCGATGGTCCGGTGCAGGGCTTCGCCGCGGACCTGATCGCCTGGCACGGCGCGTTCTGATCGCCAGCCCCGGCTTGCGGACCGTTGCGCGGGAACGAGCTGTCGTGTCTCACCCGCGTGTCGCCGCCGGAGTTTCGCGGAATCAGCGCAGCAGCGCCTGCGCCGCCTCGTGGAGCGTTTCGCCGACCTCGCGGAGCACGGCAGAGGATCGGCGCCATTGCTGCCAATACAGTGGGACGTCGGCGACGGCGCGCTCGCTCAGGTGGACCAGGTCACCGACGCGTACCTCCTCACGGCACTCGATCTCGGGCACCATGCCCCACCCCATGCCGAGCCGGATGGCATCAGCGAACTCGGCGGACGCGGGCACGTAGTGCGTCGGCGGCTCGACCTGCGTCGGCGTGAGGCGCCGCAGGCACCGTCGCTGCAGGTTGTCCTTGCGGTCGTAGCTCACGCTCGGGGCGGCCGCGAGCGACGTGGAGTCGATCCCGCCGCTGAACCACCGTTCGGCGTACGCGGGCTCGCACACCGCGAGATAGCGCATCACTCCGAGTTGCTCGACCGAGCAACCGGGGACCGGGTCGGCCTCGGCTGTCACCGCACCGGACGCAGCGCCCTCGCGCAGCAGCGTCAGCGAGTGCTCCTCGTCCTCGCGCAGGATCTCGAGGTACACGCGGTCGACCAGCCCGGCCAGCGGCGGCAGCGCCCAGGTGTGCAGCGAGTCGGAGTTGACCACGATCGTGAGTGGTTCCGGCCCGGTCGTCTCCGGAGACAGTTCGGCCTGCAGGTCCACGGTCAGCTGCTCGAGCTGCCGCGCGAATCGCAGCACCGCGAGACCGGCGTCGGTCAGTTCGATCGGTCGGGTGCGGTGCAGCACGGGCCGCCCCAGCTCGGCCTCGAGCGCGCGGACCCGTTGGCTGACGGCTGATGGTGTCACGTGCAGCGCCCTGGCAGCGCCTTCGAGCGTGCCCGCCTCAGCGATCGCGATGATCGTTCGGGCTGCTTCGGCGGTCATCGCTCTCATGAAGGACATCTTATGTAGCAGCAGGAACGTGAACTGTCCTTCTGAACCATGCCAGGCTTAGCGTGCTCGCGTGCTACCTCTGTTGTCCGGCCTCGCTGCCGGTCTCTCCCTCATCATCGCGATCGGTGCTCAGAACGCCTTCGTGCTCCGACAGGGTCTGGCGCGCCGCCACGTCCTTCTCGTGATCGCGGTGTGCGCTGCCTCCGATGCCGTGCTGATCGCGGCCGGGGTGGCCGGTCTGGGTGCCCTCGTGACCCACGCGCCGGTGGCGCTGGAGATCGTCCGTTGGGGCGGCGCGGCGTTCCTCATCGGATACGGCATCCGCGCGGCGCTACGCGCGTGGCGGGGCGAGTCGATGCGGGAACAGGGGGAGGGCCGCGCCCCGGGTTGGGCCGGCGTACTGGCTACCGCACTCGCGCTCACCTGGCTCAACCCGCACGTCTACCTCGACACCGTGGTGCTCCTCGGCTCGATGTCCGCCACGCACGGTGACGACCGCTGGTGGTTCGCGCTCGGCGCGATGACCGGATCCGTGCTGTGGTTCACCGCGCTCGGCCTCGGCGCGCGGCTGCTCGTCCCGTTGTTCCGACGGCGGAGCTCATGGCGTGTTCTCGATGCCGTCATCGCGCTCATGATGTTCGCACTGGCTGCCCAACTCCTGCTTCGCTGACGAACCGGCGCCCGGGCGGCGCCGGCCACCAGCGAGTTCTCCAACGAGGCTGCCCTGCACGGCCTGGTGGCCGGCTCAGCCCACCCGCGCCGTGGCCTGGGCCGGCGGCAGCACGGACTCTCGCCACCACCGCCACTCCGGCTCGTACGCCAGCGGGTGTCCGGGTTCGATACCGTCGGCGCGATCGGCAGCCTTGTGCTCCGCATCCACGATGTCCGCCAGGAGCTCCTTCTGCGCCAGCGTCAGGCCCTGCACGTCGTAGGGGTCCAGCCCGACCGCCATCGCGGCGATGAGCGCCTGGAGCGCGCTGCGCTGGTTCAGGCCCGCACTGGGCCCGGGCCGCGGTACGAAGTGTGCCATGTCCACCCTGTTCGTCTAGACGTCGTCTGGAGGTTCTGTGCTGCCTGCCGTACTCGCGGGTGCGAGCAGGGCGCGGATCCGGTCCTCATCTGCCGCGGAGGCGTGTGCTGCGGAGAGGTTGGCGGCCGAGACGGCCTCGAGTACCTCGACGCGGTGGACCGTCACGGACCGTGGCGCATCGATGCCGATCCGGACGTCGCCGCCGCGCACCTCGATGAGCGTGATCGTGATGTCGTTGCCGATGACGATCTGCTCGCCGGCCTTCCGCGTGAGTACAAGCACGTGGTCACCCTACTCCAATGTATAGACACTGGCGAGCCCCTTCGGGGAATCGGACAAGGCTGCGCCGTCCACCCAGCCGATCGGCACGTCGAGTCGGGTGACCGTCTCCGGGGTGGCGGTGGCGCCCGCCCCCTCCACGGCGACGGCGTCGACCACCATGGCCGCGCGTACGTCCCGCACGTACCGGTCGGTGTCGTCCGCCTTGCGGCCGGCGTCGACCACCAGCCACACCTGATCTGCGGCGAGGGCGCGGACCGTCGTCGCCTGGGCCTCCGGTTCGGTGCCATGGTGTCCCAGGCCGACCACGATCACCGCGGCATGGCCGCCCTCCACCCCCGCGGCGCGCGCCCGGGTCGCGCGGTTGCGTGCCTCCAGCGGCTGGACCGGCTCCCGGTCGAAACTTCCCGAACGGAGCAGATCGGAGGCGTCGAGCCCGAGTGCGCCGAGCATGGTGGCGCCGACCTCGAGCGCCGCTCGCTCCGGCCCGACCACCAGCACCAGGTCCCCGGGTCCGCGTAGCAGCCGCGGCGCCGCCGGTGGGCCGGGCGTGCCGACCGGGCCGATCGGGCCGATCGTGCCGACCGGCCCGTCGGAGTCGACCTCGTCGGGCGGACCCACGGGGTCGAGTGGCACGGCCTCATCCTCGGCCTCCTGGGTGAGGGCGTCGAGGAGATCTGCGAACCGCCGCGACTCGGTCGACAGCGGCGCCCCTCGCATCGACTCATCCTCGGCCTCGGCCGAGGCGAGCAACGCGGCCAGGCCACCGGCCTGCGGACCGGACCGGACGCCGTCGGGCAGTTCCAGGACCAGCTCGAAGTGCTGCCGGGCGAGGAAGCCCGCGATGCCGCCCACCCGAACCCGTTCCGCGGACACGATCCGGGCTCGCGGGAACTGACGCCGGGCCTGCAGCCGCAGGTCCTCGAGGCTCTCACCCTCCAGCCGTAAGCGTCGCTGCACCACGCACCACCCCCACGGTCTCGATCGCCACGGACGCCGACGTCACCTCGCCGTAGGACAGGACCGCCGCCTTCGGTGTCCGGGCCGCGACCAGGCGGCGCACGGCGGGACGCAACTGAGGTGCGCACACGAGCACGGCCTCGGTCCCGGTTGCCTCCAGCGCTGTCATCTCCGTGCCGACGGACGTGAGCGCGGCCTCGATCTGGACGGGGTCGAGCAGGATCTGGCTGCCGTCCTCACCGGGACGCAGCCCTTCCAGCATCGCCTGCTCAAGGCTCGGGTCGATGGTGACGACCCGCAGGACCCCGTCGGCGGTGTGCCGGGCCACCAGCGCGGGGGCGACGGCGGCCCGCGCCGCCTCGACCAGCTGCTCCGGGTCGGTGCTCGCCCTGGCGCGCAGCGTCAGCGCTTCGAGGATCCGGGGGAGGTCGTTGATCGGTGCCTGCTCGACGAGCAGCCCCTGCAGGACCTGCTGCACCTGCGCCAGGGACAGCACGCCCGGGACGAGCTCGTCGACCGCCGACGGGCTGACCGTGCGGACGGAGTCGACCAGGACCCGGACGTCCTCGCGGGTGAGCAACCGGTCCGCGTGGGCCGTGACGAGCGCGGACAGGTGGGTGACCAGCACCGAGACCCGGTCGATGACGGTGGCTCCGGCCAGCTCGGCGGCGTGCTGCAGCTCGACGGGGATCCACTTGCCGGCGAGCCCGAACACCGGCTCGACGATCGGGGTACCCGGCAGCGAGCCGAGATCCTCCCCGAGGGCGAGCACCTTCCCGGCCGGGGCGTGCCCGCGGCCCACCTCGACCCCGGCGATCCGGACCACGTAGGTGGCGGCCGGAAGCTCGAGGCTGTCCCGGGTGCGGACCGGTGGGATCACGACGCCGAGCTCCATCGCGATCTTGCGGCGCAGCGCCCGGACCCGGGCGAGCAGGTCGTCGGCGCTGCCGGACACGAGGTCCACCAGGTCGGGGGCCAGCATGATCTCCAGGGCGTGCACCCGCATCGCCTCGATCAGGTCCTCGGTCTCGTCCCTGGGTGCACCCTGCGTCACGGCCTCGGCCCGCGTGGACTCGCGGGTGGTCGCCTCCTCCCGGGCCTTGATCCGCTGGGCGGCGAGCAGCAGCACGCCGCCGATGAGGACGAACGGGAGCTTCGGCATGCCCGGGATGATCGCCAACGCGATGGCGGCGCCGCCGGCGATCATCAGGGCCGAGCGCGACTGCGTGAGCTGGGCGCCGGCGGCGGTGCCCATGTCGGTCTCGGCGTTCGAACGGGTCACGATGAGGCCGGTCGCGACCGCCATCAGCAGGGCCGGGATCTGGGAGACCAGGCCGTCGCCGATGGTGAGCAGCGAGTACGTCTGGAGGGCGTCCGTCGCGGACATGCCGCGCTGCAGCATGCCCATCGCGAAGCCACCGATGAGGTTGATGAAGATGATGATGATGCCGGCGATGGCGTCGCCCTTGACGAACTTGGACCCGCCGTCCATGGCCCCGTAGAAGTCCGCCTCCGCGGCCACCTCGCTGCGCCTGGCGCGCGCCTGCTCGTCCGTGATCAGCCCGGCGTTCAGGTCCGCGTCGATCGCCATCTGCTTGCCGGGCATCGCATCGAGGGTGAACCGGGCGCCGACCTCGGCGACCCGTTCGGCGCCCTTGGTGATCACCACGAACTGGATGACGACGAGGATGCAGAAGATGACCGCGCCGATGATCATCGAGCCGCCGACCACGATGTGGCCGAACGTCTCGATGATCGCCCCCGCGTAGCCGTCCCGCAGGACGAGCCGGGTGGAGGCGACGTTCAGGCCGAGCCGGAGCAGCGTCGCCACGAGCAGCAGGGACGGGAACACCGAGAAGTCCAGGGGCTTCTTCGCGTACATCGCGATGAGCAGGATCACCAGGGCCCCGATGATGTTCACCACGAACAGCACGTCCAGGAGGGCCGCCGGCACGGGGACGACGAGCAGGAGCACGATCGCCACGACGAAGATCGGGACGACCAGGCGGGCGTAGTTGCGGTTCATCGCGCTCTCCTAGGCGGGTAGTGACTGGCTGGGGGCGACCGGGCTGCGGGTCGGCGGGACGGTTCGGGTGGTTCGGCCCGGCGGAGTGGCCGCCGGTGGCCGGGTGGGCGACGCGGGCCGCCCCGCCGGCACCGTGTGGACGGCGCCGGGTGGCGCCGAACCCCGCCGCTTCAGGGCCATCACGAATGCGAGGATCGCGGCCACGGAGTCGTACAGCTCGACCGGGATCTCCTCACCGAGGCGGCACGCGGCGTGCAGCGCACGGGCGAGCGGGACGTCCGCGACCAGGGGGACGCCGTCGGCCACGGCCCGCTCCCGGATCCGGGTGGCGACGTGGCCCGAGCCCTTGGCGACGACCCGCGGCGCCGACCGGCCGGGCTCGTAGCGCAGCGCGACCGCGACGTGGGTGGGGTTCACGAGCACCACGTCGGCGTCCGCGATGGCGGCGATCATCCGGTTCCGCGACGTGGCGAGCTGCCGGGACCGGATCGCGCCCTTGATCAGCGGATCGCCGTCGCTCTGCTTGTTCTCGTCCTTGACCTCACGCTTGGTCATCCGGGTCTTCTTCCGGTTGCGCCGGATGATGATGAAGACGTCGAGGGCGGCCAGGACCAGGCCGGCGGCCACCGCCGCCCGCAGCAGCGAGGTGACCCCACCGCCGGCCGCGCCGAGCAGCGCGGACAGGGAGAGCCCGCCGGAGGACAGCAGCACCGGCATCAGGGACTGCACCGCGCCGACCAGGACCACCGCGACGACCGCCGTCTTCAGCGCCGCCTTCACGCCGTTCCACAACGCCTGCGGACCGAAGGTGCGCTTGAGACCGGCGATCGGGTCGAGGGACTGTGCCGACACCTTGAACTTCTTCCGGTGGATCCCACCCTGCCCGACGGCGCCCGCCACCGCCGCGATGATGGTCGCCGCGAGGACGGGCACGAGGGTCGGCAGCACCGTGCCCAGTCCTTCGCTCAGGGCCGCCACGGCGACGGCGGGATCGGGTGTTGCGATGACGCGCTCGACGGCCGCCATCTGCTCCCGGGCGGCCTCGGTGCCAAGGGTGAGCGTCCAGGGCAGCACCAGGGCGCCGGCGCCGATGCCCAGCCACGCGGACAGGTCCTGGGACTTGGCGAGGGAGCCGTCACCGCGGACCTCCTTCATCCGCTTGTCGGTGGCCTTCTCCGACCGTTCCTGCCCACCGGACTCGGCCATCTCAGCCCACCCCCACGAGCAGGTCGGTGACCTGGTCCGTCAGCGAGGCGACGATCCGGGGCAGCGCCAGGAACGCCGTCGCCGCAAGGGAGACGGTGAGCAGGATCTTGACCGGGAAGCCGAGCGCGAACGCGTTCAGGGCGGGGGCGACCCGGGTGAGCAGGCCGAGCCCGGCATCGGCGAGGAAGAGGACCACGATCATCGGGCCCGCGATCTGCAGGGCCGCGACGAACATCTGGGACACCGCGGTGGTCAGCGCGGCGGCCGGGTCCGCGGCCGGCCAGGCCTCGCCGAGCGGAAGGGCGGTGAACGTGCGGACCAGGCCGGCCAGGATCAGCTGGTAGCCGTCCGAGGCGAACAGCAGCACGATCGCGGCGAACTGGTAGAGCCGGGCGAACGGTGCGGCCGAGACCTGCAGCCCCGGGTCGAACGCCTGCGCCATCTGGAATCCGCCGAACAGGTCGATCAGAGCGCCGGCCGACTGGACCGCAGCGAACACCACCGCGACGAGCGTGCCCAGGCCGGCGCCGATGAACAGTTGCGACACCAGGCTGAGCAGGAACGCCGGCAGGTCACCGGTGACGTAGCCGGCCGTGACCACCGGGGACACCGCCAGGGCCAGCCCGACGGCGAGCATCGCCTTGATCCGGGCCGGCACCCCGCGGTGCGCGAACGGTGGGGCGATGAACAGGAACGCGGTCACCCGCACCGTCGCGAGCAGCACGGCTTCCAGCCATCCCTGATCCAGTTCGAATCCCACGTCACCCGCCGCCCAGGAGCCCGGGGATCGAGTCGAACAGACCGGTGGTGAAGGTGGTCAGCTCGGCGATCATCCAGTGCCCGCAGACCAGGAGCGCGACAGCCACGGCGGCGGCCTTCGGCACGAAGGAGAGGGTGATCTCCTGGATCTGCGTCATCGACTGCAGCAGGGAGATCCCGAACCCGACCACCAGGGCGGTGACGAGGATCGGTAGGCAGAGCTTCGCGGCGAGGATGAGAGCATCCACCGCGATGTCCAGGACGGCCGAGGTATCCATGTCAGGTCACCTGGTAGGAGGACACCAGGGCCGTGATGATCAGGCCCCAGCCGTCCACGAGGATGAACAGCAGGAGCTTGAACGGCAGCGAGATCATGACCGGCGGCAACATCATCATGCCCATGCTCATCAGGGCAGCGGACGTGACCAGGTCGATGATCAGGAACGGGACGAAGATGACGAACGCGATGATGAAGGCGGCCCGCAGCTCCGAGATCATGAACGCGGGCACGAGCGTGGTGAGCGGCACCATCGCGGTGGTCTCCGGGTTCTCGGCACCGGCGGCCCGGGTCATCAGCGCGAGGTCCTCCTCGCGGGTGTGGGCGAGCATGAACTCGCGCAGCGGGCCAGAGCCGAGGTCGAAGGCGTCGCTGACCAGGATGTCCCCGGCGAGGTAGGGCTGCAGCGCGACATCGTTGATCTCGCTCAGCACCGGCGCCATGATGAACAGGGACAGGAACAGCGCCAGCCCGGCGAGCACCTGGTTCGGCGGCACGGTGGTCAGCCCGAGCGCGTTCCGGGTCATCGCCAGCACGACGAAGATCTTCGTGAACGACGTCATCATGAGCAGCAGCGACGGCGCGACGGCCAGCACCGTGACCGCGAGCAGCGTGACGATCGCGCCGTTCGGTGCGTCGTTCGGGCCGTTGATGGACACCGAGACACCGCCCGCGGGATCGCTCGTGTCGTCGGGGCCGCCCGGGCCGGCGGGACCGGCGGGCGCGGTGGGCACGGTCGGATCCGAGGGTTGCGCGGTGTCGGCGTGCGCGGCGCCGGCGAACAGCACGGACACCACCACGGTCAAGGTGACGGCGGCGAGCAGGATCAGGACGAGCCGGCGCACCCGAGCGGCGCCGTTCATCGCGTCGGCGGCGGTGTTCACGCGGCCCGGTTCCTACCGGTGACCGCCGCGGCGGCCGCCTTCCAGGTGCCCGTGTCGAGCAGGGAGCCCGCTGCCCAGCCCTTCGCCGGTTCGAGGGCGTTCACCGGCAGCAGGGTGGGCTCGTCCGTGGCGGCGTCGTCCGCGGCGCGGGCCAGGGACGCCTCGAACACCGGCTGCGCGGGTGCGTCGGTGGTGTGCAGGACGCTGACCTGGTGCTCGGTGACGCCGAGGAGGAACCGGCTGCCCGCGGCCTCCAGCAGGACCACCTGCGCCTTGCCGCCCAGGTTCTGGCGAGCCACGACCTCCAGCTCGCCGTGGCGCCGGGTCCTGGCCCGACCGAGGCGGCGCTGGGCGAACCACATCAGGCCCAGCACGCACGCCAGGGAGAGGGCCACCCGCAGGGCCAGCAGCAGCGAGTCCATCAGTGCGCCTCGGTCGCGTCCAGGATCTGGGTGACGCGGATCGCGTAGTCCTGGTCGACCACGACGACCTCGCCGTGCGCGATCAGCCGACCGTTCAGGAGCAGATCGGCCGGGGCGCCGGCGGAGCGGTCGAGCTCGATGACACCGCCGGGCTCCAGGTCCAGCACGTCCCGCACGCTCATCCGGGTGCGGCCGATCTCCACGGTGAGCGTCATCTCCACGTCGTTGATCCGGCCGATGCGGCCCGGGCGCGAGCCCGTCGCGTCCACGGTGCCCTGGCGCGCGGCCTGGCGGGCGTTCGGGCGGAGCCGGATCGCGAACCAGCCGAGCGTGCGACCGTCCGGGGCGTTCAGGTCGTAGACCGCGACGTCCGGCGTGGCGAGCAGGTCGCCGGCGTCGCCCTCGGTGACGTCCGAGAGGATCCCGGCGCCGAGCGTGGCGGTCGCGGCCTCGAGCGCGGGGCGCAGTACGTCGGCGCCGGAGACCACGCCGTCGGTGGGCAGTTCGTCGGTGAGGACGAGGGCCACGTCCGCGGAGGTGGCACCGACGAACGAGGCCAGGTACGCGGTGGCGGCTCCGTCGGCGGCGAGGTCGTCGGGCCGGATCTCGACCCCCGACACGGGCATCGGCAGCAGCGCGGTCAAGGCCGCGGCGGCGTCGAGGGTGGCGGTGGGTGCGGTGGTCGTGCTCATCGGTTGGACTCCTCGGTGGTGACGATGACGCAGGCCAACCGGGAACCGGTGGACCCGACGGCGGCGGTGGCGAGCACCCGATCGTCGACGGCGACGTCCAGGGGACGTGTTCGGGGGTGGGGGACGGAGATCAGGTCACCGACGGTGAGGTCGAGGATCTGCGCCGGCCGCACCGGCACGGGCGCGAGCCGGACTGACACTTCCAGGGGCACCAGCTCCAGCGCCCCGGCGATCAGATCGCCGGAGTCCGCCGCGATGCTCGGGACGGACCCGCCGAGCTGGGGCAGCAGGGCCGCCGAGGGCAGCGCCAGCGTGGCCGGGCAGCTGCGGTCCCCGAACGTGACCGTGAACGCGGCCACGACCATCGGTTCGTTCGGGCCGGCGGCCTGCGCGAACTGGGCGTTGAAGCGGAGCGAGCGCACCAGCGGGGCGACGTCGAGCAGGTCGCCGAGGGAGTACCGCAGGTCCTCGACGGCGTCGCTCATCAGGCGGCGCACGAGGTTCTGTTCCAGGGCGGTCAGCTCCCGCTCGGCGTCGGGAGCCTGCTCCGCGGTGGCGCCGAGCATGTGCCCGATCCAGGTGAGCGCCGCACCGACCGGGAACTGGATCACCGCGCGCGGCGCCTCGTCGGGCAGTTCCAGGAGCACCATCGTGGTCAGCGTGGGCAGGCCCGCGGTGTAGTCGTCGTAGGTCTGCAGGCGGACCTGGTCGAGCTCGACCCGGCACCGCACCCGAACCTTGGCGGTGAGCTGTGTCCCCCATTGGCGGGCGAACGTCTCGAATGCCAGCTCCAGGATCCGTGACTGCTCCCTTGCCAGCGCCGTGGGGCGCCGGAAGTCATACGCCACGGGCTCGCGTGATGCGGGGGAGGGAGCGTCTGCACGCGTATCTACGGCTGTCACACCGCTGACTGTCGTCGACGACGCCGCCGATGTAAGCGAACCGTGTATAGACGTTGGTGGATGTTCAGGATTCCTGGGACAGCAGCTCCGGCAGCAACTGGCGGACGGACTCCGGCGCGTCCGAGAGCACCACGATGTCGACCCGTCGGTTCATCGCCAGGGCGTCGGGGTCGGAGCCGTCCGCCAGGGGGCGGGAGTCGCCGAACCCGACGGCCGCGATCCGCTCCGGACCGATGCCACCGGTGCCGATCAGGTGCCGGACCACTTGGGTGGCGCGACCGGAGGAGAGCTCCCAGTTCGTCGGGAACGGGTAGGTGCCGGTGCGGTGGTCGGCGTGCCCCTCCACCGAGACGTTGTACCCGGAGGCCACGACGGCGGGAGTGACCGCGTCAAGGACCTGCACGGCCCGAGTCGTCAGATCGGCCCGGTTGGGCTCGAAGAACATCTCGGAGGTGACCAGGCCGATGGTCAGGCCCCGCTCGTCGAGGGTGAGTCGGGCGGCTCCCTCGAGCCCGTGGGCGGCGAGAGCGGCCGCGACCTCGTCCCGGAGCTGCTCCAACGAGGCCAGTTCCAGCGCGGCCTGCTCGGTGTCGGTCTCCGGCGGCGGCGCGGACGCCGGATCGGGCATCATCTCGGGCGGGACCACCACGCCCTCGGCGACGTCGAGCCGGCCGAGGTCGGTCTGACCGAAGCCCGAGGACAGCGCGTTCCGGAGTTCGTCGTACTTGCCCTGGTCCACGCTGGAGATCGCGAACATCACGATGAACAGCGCCATCAGGACCGTGATCATGTCCGAGTAGGAGACCAGCCAGCGTTCGTCGGCGCCCTCCTCGCCGTGGCCGCTGTGGTCGCCGTGGCCGCGCCGGGTGCGGCTGCGGGCGCGGCTCATGCCGCCTTCTCCTTCTCCTGCGGAAGGTCGTCCGGGACGAGGGCGCGGAGCCGCTCGTCCAGGGCGCGGGTCTGGCAGCCGCCCTGCACGGCGAGGGCGCCCTCGATGACGAGCGTCATCCGGTCGCACTCGAGATCGGACAGACGCTTGAGTCGGTTCGAGATCGGCAGCCAGAGGAAGTTCGCGGTCATCACGCCCCAGAGGGTCGCCACGAACGCCGCCGCGATCGAAGGGCCGAGGGTGGCCGGCTCGGACAGGTACTCCAACACGTGCACCAGCGACACGACGGTGCCGACGATGCCGATCGTGGGGGCGTAGCCACCCATGTCGGAGTAGAACTTGGCGACCTGCCGGTCCCGGCCGGACTTGGTGTCCAGCTTGTCCTCGAGGAGCTGACGCAGCTCCTCGGAGTCCATGCCGTCCACGATCGCCTGGAACGCCTCCCGCAGGAACGGGTCGTCGACCTCCTCGAGCATGCTCTCCATGGAGAGCAGCCCGTCGTTGCGCGCCTTCTCGGACAGTTCCACCAGAGTGGTGATCGTCCGGGCCGGCGGCACCGGCTTGCCCCGGAACGCCTGACCGGCGCCCTTCAGGGCGCGACCGGCGTCCGCGAGCGTTCCGCCGGCGATCGCCACACAGATGGTGGCACCCACCACGAGCAGGATCGGCGCCGGAAGCAGCAGCGACGTGAGGCTCGCACCCTCCAGCGTGACCATGCCCACCAGGGCACCGAACGCGAGGAGGATGCCGATCAGCGTTGCGGGGTCCACGTCGGATCCTCTTTCTTGCGGGGTCGCAGAGCCACGGGCGCCGATGGGCCGGCGGCCACGGCGGGTGGCACGAGCCCGAACTGCGTCCGGTCGGTGGTGATGGGCAGGTCCCGCGCCCGGGAGACCACGGCGGCCCGGAAGTCGATGATCCGGTCCAGGACCACGTCGAGCGCCTCGGCAACCACGTGCTTGGAGCCGTCCACCAGGATGAGCGTGGTGTCCGGCGTGGCGTGCATGCGTTCGACCAGGTCCGGGTTGATCGCGAAGGTCGTGCCGTTCAGGCGCGTGAGGATGATCATGGGCTTGTCCTAGCTGCGGGCAGGGCCCGATCGGGCCTCGGAGTCCACTGTCGGCCGGAGGGCTGGTCGGGTAAGGCCCGGTGGGACCCCGTGGCGATCAGCGCTTGAGGTTGACGAGCTCCTCGAGGACCTGGTCGGAGGTGGTGATGATCCGCGAGTTCGCCTGGAAGCCGCGCTGGGCCACGATCAGGTTCGTGAACTCCTGGGACAGGTCCACGTTGGACATCTCCACGGCGCCGCCGATGAGCTGCCCGAGACCGTTCGCCGCCGCGGTGCCGACCTCGGCGGCCCCGGAGTTGGCGGACGCCCGGTAGAGCGAGCCGCCGGCCTTCTCCAGGCCGGCCGGGTTCGTGAAGCCGGCCAGGGCGATGCGCCCGATGGCCTCCTTCACCCCGTTCGAGAACGACCCGATCAGGGTGCCGTCGGGTGACAGCGTGAACGACTCGAGTTCGCCCACGCCGCGGCCGTCGACGTCGGTGACCTCGACCGAGCTGAGCTCGGCGTAGCCGGTGACCCCGGTCAGGTCCACACCGACCCCGCCGACCGTGAGGGTGCCGCCGCCGGTGAGCCTGCCGTCGGTGAACGTCAAGGCCTGCGCGGGCGCGGTGGCGGCCCCGTCTGACCCGGCGACGGTCCAGCCACCGGCGGTGGTGAACTCGAACGTCAGCGACAGCCGGCGGGTGCCGCCGAGCGCGTCGTAGACCTCGACGTCCCGGACCAGCTGGGTCCCGTCCTCGGCGTCGGCCGGGAGGTTGCCGCCCACGGTTGCCGTGGTGGTGGCCTCGGCCGACGCGAGGGCACCGACCGGGAGGGTGATGTCGGTGAGCGGGCCGGTCGGGTTGACCTGTCCGTTCACGGCGGCCCAGCCCCGCACGAAAGAACCGTCCGTGGTGACGAGCCGGCCCGCGCCGTCGAAGTCGAACGCACCGGCCCGCGTGTAGAGGGTCTCGTTGCCCTTGCGGACCACGAAGAACCCGTCGCCGGCGATCATCATGTCCGAGGCCCGTCCGGTCGACTGGGCCGCGCCCTGGGTGAACGTCGTGGAGATGCCGGCAACCTGGACGCCGAGGCCGATCTGGGCCGGGTTCGTGCCGCCGGCACCGGCCTGCGGGCCGGCGGAGTTCTGCACCATCTGGGACAGCGTGTCCTGGAACCGGATCGTGCCCGCCTTGAAGCCGGTGGTGTTCACGTTGGCGATGTTGTTGCCGGTGACGTCCAACATCTGCTGGTGGGCGCGCAGGCCGGTGATTCCGGAGGTGAGTGAGCGCAGCATGGGTCTGCCTTTCGGTTGTCGATGAGGTGGTGGGTCAGGCGTCGGTGGTGGCGGTGAGGCCGCTGACGGCGTCGAGGGCCACGCGTTCGGTGCCGACCATCACGGTCGGCACCTGGTCGGCGTACGAGACGGCGCTCGCAATCCCGGTGTGGGTCGCGCCGTCCGCGTCGAGATAGCTGACCTCACGGCCGAGCAGCTCGGCGGCAGCGGATCGCATCTGCAGGGAGAAGGACTCCTCGGTCAGGCGCGCCAGCGAGGTGAGCTGCTCCATGCTGGCCAGCTGCGTGGTCTGCTGGATCATCTGGGTGGTGTCCATCGGCGAGGACGGGTCCTGGTTGCGCAGCTGGGTGACCAGCAGTTCAAGGAACACCTCGGAGTCGAGGGTCTGCTTCGGCGCGGCCGGTGTGGGGGGCGCGCCGGCGGCGGCACCGACCGGTGGGATGGGCGTCGAGATGGGCATCGGGGTCTCCTTCTGTCAGAGCAGGACGTCGAGTGCGGCGGCTCCGCCGGGGCGACCGGGCGCTCGGCCGGCCTCGGACGGGCGTGGGGCGTGGCCGGGTCCGGGAGCCTGGATCGGACCGGGGGCGGGTTCGCGGCGACGCGCATCGTCACCGTCGGCGTCGGCCCTGGCGCCCGCGCCCGGGTGGTCCCCGGGTCCGGCGTCCAGGTCGAGCGTGGCGGTCAGGCCGCCGGCGGCGAGGTCACGGCGAAGGTCCGGGAGGATCGCCCGCAGCGCCTCGCGGCCGGCGTCCGGCGTGTGCAGCTCGATCCGGATCCCGTCCGCGCCGATGTGGGCCCGGACGGCGATCGGCCCGAGGTGGTCCGGGGTGACGTTGATCGTGAGCGTGTGCTGCCCTGCCGGTGTCGAGCGCAGGGTGAGGAGGCCGTCGAGCAGCTGCGCTGTGGCCGGCCAGGGTGACGCGGACGGCCCGACGGCGGGGCTCGCCGTCGCGGTGACGGGCACGTTGGGCACCGGTGCGGTCAGGGGCGCCGTCAGGGTGGGCGCCGACGCAGGGTCCCGGCCGGCGGTGGGTGCGCCGCCCGAGGGTGCCGTGCCGACGGAGGGTGCGCCAGGGGTGTCGCCGTCGGAACCGGCCGATGCCCACCGGCTCAGCCCTGCCGTCGCCGAGTCCGGGTCCCCGAGGACCGGGGCCGGCTGTCCGGCGGTCTGGTTCGGCGAGGCGGCGCCGGTGCCCGCCGGACCCGGCTCGGTGGCGCCGGTCAGGGGGCCCGCGGCGCCGGCCGTGGTGACGGCGTCCGGTGCGGCGGCGACGCCCGGTGACGCGGCGGTGCCCGCAGTGCCGGCGCCGCCGTTCGTGCCGACGGCGACCGCTGTGCCCGAACCGCCCGTTGTGCCCGAACCGCCCGCGGTGCCCGGGGCGCCCAGTGTGCCCGGGGCGCCCACCGTGCCTGAGGTGCTCGAGTTGCCCGGGGCGCCCGCGGCACGGAAGTGCCCGGCCGTCGCCGAACCGGCCACGACCGACGGTGCACCGAGGGGACCGACGGAGCCGTTGGAACCGTCCGAACCAGCCGGACCGCCGCCCGCGCTCGGGGCCGGCGTCGCGCCGTCGGGGTCTGCCGCGGCTGCGAGGCCGGCGCCGTCTGTCGCGGCGTCAATGACGCCCGGAGCACCCGCGGCCGCCGGCGTCACTCCGAGCGGGGCGCCGGCCGTGCCGCCGGGCACAGCGGCCGGTGGTGGTCCGGCCGGTGTCGGCGCCGGAGTCGGCCCGGCCGGGGTCGCCCCGAGCCCGGCGGTCGCGTCGGTCCCGGGCCCGGGCTCAGCGGACTCCGCCCGGTGACCGGACCGGTCGGTCGGCCGGGTGTTCCGGGGTTCGTACGGTGTCGCGGTGTGCGCGGACAACACGTCCTGGAACGCCGGCCCGGACCGGTCGGTCCGAGGGTGGGCCGGGACCGCTCCGGCCGACGGTCCGAGTGGTCGGGTGGTCGAGGGGAAGGTCGGTGCGCTCATCGGGAGCCCGCCGTCACCACGTCGCGGGCAGCCGCGGTGGCCAGGTCCTGCCCGCCGGTCGGCAGCACGCGTCGGATCGAGGTGATGTCCGCGTCGGTCTCGAACATGTCCCTGATCTGCACGTCCTGCCCGGGCCGCGGGGAGTGCAGCACCTGGTTGTCGCCGAGGTAGATCATCACGTGGCCGCCGCCGCGGGTGATGATCAGGTCACCGGGCCGGGCCTGGGCGAGCGAGGCCACCTCGGTGCCGATCGTCATCTGCGCTCGGGCGGTGCGGGGCACGTCCACGCCGAGGTCCTTCATGGCGAGCTGCACCAGGCCGGAGCAGTCCAGGCCGCCCTCGGCGAGCGACTCCCCGCCCCAGACGTAGGGGGTACCGAGGTACTTCCGGGCCGCCGTGACGAGGTCGGCGCCGGTGGCGGTGCCGGCGGTGACGGGTGTCCCGCTCGTGCCGGCCGGCGCCGTCGGGACCACGTCAGCCGAACCGGTCCCGCCGGCCTGCGCGGTGGCGAGCGCCGTGGCGAACAGCGCCTGGTCGGCGCCGGCGGTCGCGCCGGTGAGCCCGCCCGTCGACGTGGCCGTCGCCGTGGTGGTCGCCGAGGTGGCGGACGCGGACGCGGTCACGACGGGCGCCTGGATCGTCGCGGACAGCTGCGCCATCGTCTGCTCGATCTGCCCGATCCGGGCGGAGATCATCGCGATCGTCATCGGTCCGGCCCCTTCCTCGACCGGGCCCACGCCTGCCCGGCGGTCTCGTCCAACGCGCCCTGCTCGGCACGGAGGTCCTCGAGCGTCACGAGCGCGGCGTGACGCTCCTCGAGCTTCTCCAACGACGTCGTCGCGGCGCGCGCGTCGTGGTGTGCGACGCGGGCGGCCTCGACGTCGGTCGCCGATCCGGCCTCAGTGGCGCGCAGCTCTGCGAGAAGGCCGCGCGCGGAGGCGCGTGCCGCGACCAGGGCCACCAGGGTGGCCCGGTCCTCGACCTCCACCGGGCTCCCGGCAAGGACGCCGGCGAGGCGTTCGGTGCGCCGCACGTCCTCCCGGTGGCGCCGGTTCGCGCGGGCCAGGTCACCGGCCCGCTGGTCCTGCTGCAGACGGCGTACCCGGAGGAGGCCGGCGAGGGGGAAGTTCATCGGGCGCCTCCCAGCGCTCGGGCGAGCCCGGCGAGCCGGGCCCACGAATCGTCGGCCGGGGCGGCCTCGGACAGTTCCTGGAGCAGGAACGCGTCGATCTGGCCGGCGTGCTCGAGGGCGGCGTCAACGAGCGGGTTCGCGCCGCGCTGATAGGCACCCACGTCCAGCAGGTCGCGCGCGGCGGCACGGGCGGCGAGCACCCGGCGCAGGGTGGTGGCGTCGGCACGTTGCTGCGGCGCCGTGACCCGGTTCGCGAGCCGGCTGATCGAGGCGAGCGGGTCGACCGAGGGGAAGTGGCCGGCCACGGCGAGCTTGCGGTCGAGCACCACGTGCCCGTCCAGGATGGACCGGGCCGAGTCCGCGATCGGCTCGTTGTGGTCGTCGCCGTCGACGAGCACCGTGTAGATGCCCGTCACGGACCCCTGCGCCGCAGTGCCGGCGCGCTCCAGGAGTTCGGCCAGCAGTGAGAAGGTCGACGGCGGGTAGCCACGGGTGGCCGGCGGCTCGCCCACGGACAGCCCGATCTCCCGCTGCGCCATGGCGACCCGGGTCAGGGAGTCCATCATCAGCATCACGTGGGCGCCGCCGTCCCGGAACGACTCGGCGATCCGGGTCGCCACGAACGCGGCGCGCAGCCGCACCAGCGCGGGCTCGTCGGACGTGGCCACGACCACCACGGATCGAGCCAGACCCTCCGGACCGAGATCGTCCTCGAGGAACTCCCGGACCTCACGTCCACGTTCACCGACCAGCGCGATCACCGAGACCTCGGCCTCGGTGCCACGCGCCACCATGGACAGCAGCGATGACTTCCCGACGCCGGAGCCGGCGAACAGCCCGAGCCGCTGACCACGCCCGACGCTGGTCAGGGTGTCCAGGACGCGGACCCCCAGGCTCAGCGGCTCGGCCACCCGGGCACGGTCGAGCGGCGCCGGCGCCGAGTTCGCGACCGGCACGTGCCGCACGTGGGTGAGCGGTCCGCGGCCGTCGATCGGTCGGCCAAGGCCGTCCAGGACCCGGCCGAACAGGCCCGCACCGGTGGGCACCAGGATCCCGGTCCCGCGCGTCCGCGCGGGAGCGCCGGCGACCAGACCGGTCATCCGGCCGAGCGGCATGCACCGCACCCCCGCGGAGGTGGCCGCGACCACCTCGGCGTGCACCGCCGTCGGGCCCTCGCCCACGGTGACCAGCTCTCCGATGGGCGCCTCCAGCCCGGCGATCTCGAGACCGAGACCGACCGCGCTGGTGACCACGCCGACCCGCTCCGGCCGTGCGGCCCGCAGCGCGCGGGCGAAGCGAGCCGGGTGTGGCCGCAGGGTCGCGGTCATGACGGGGCCTGGGTGAGGGCGGCCCGGGCGCGTCCGAGCGCCGTGCGGATGCCGGCGTCGAGGAAGCCGGCGTCGAGGTCCACCATCGCGTCGCCGCGGGTGAGAGCGGCGTCGGCGACCAGGTCGACCGGCGCCTGCGCCCCGGCGAGGGTTGCGATGTCGTCCGGGTGCATCCGGACGGTCCGGACCACCTCGTGCCGGACCCCGGCCAGAGCCCTGGTGAGGGCGGCGCGGGCGCTCGTGTCGCCGTCGGCCAGCTCGATGCCGAGCACGGCCTCGGCGAGGTCGACGGCGGCGGCGGCCAGCTGGTCCTGGGCGTCCAACAGGGTCGTGGTCTCCCGGGCATCGAGGCGCGCAGCGGCAGCGGACAGTGCCGCCACGGCGCCGGCGGTGGCGGCGCTCCGTTCGGCGTCGTGCCGTTCGTGCTCGGTCTCCAGCTCGGTGAGCCGCTCGGCGAGCGTGGCCCGGGCGGCGCGTAGACCCGCGGCGTATCCGGCCGCGTGCCCTCGGCGCTGCGCCTGCTCCTGGCCGCGTGGGTCCGGGCTCGCCCCGGTGGCGGGGAAGACCGCAGGCGCGAACGCCGCCGGCAGCCGGCCTGCGTCAGTCGACATAGCGGTCCTCCGAGCCGCGCACGACCACGAGGTCGCCGCTCGCCTCGAGGCTCCGCATCGCGAGCACCACCTCGGTGCGGGCGTCCTCGACCTGGGATGCCCGCAGCCGCACCGGGCGGGCGGCTTCCTCCTCCAGGACCTCCCGGTTCCGGGCGGAGATGTTGCCGGTGATCTTGTCGGTGATCGCCGGCGCCGCGCCGCGGAGCGCGATCGCGAGGGTGGCCGGGTCGATCCCGCGCAGCACCTGCTGCATGTCCAGGTCATCCACGTGCACCACGTCCGCGAACGTGAGCAGCCTGGCCCGGACCTCCTCGGCGAGCTCCGGGTCGAGCCGGTCGAGCCCTTCGAGGACGGCGGTCTCGGTGCGCTTGTCGGCCCGGTTGATGATCTCGACCAGCGGTGCCACGCCGCCGACGGTGTCCGCGGGCTCGCGGGACGCGGCCGCGGCACCCGCGCGCTGCTTGAGCGACTCGGCGATGATCGAGACCGCCTCGGGCGACGTGGGCCCCATGGTGGCGATGCGCCGTGCGAGCTGGGGTCGCAGCTGGTCCGGGAGCGCGGCGAGCGCGCCCGAGGCGCGCTCGGGGCGCAGGTGCGCGAGCACCAGCGCGATGGTCTGCGGGTGCTCGCCGTCGAGCAGCTGGAGCAGGTGCGGATCCTCGACGGTCTCGAGGAACTCGAACTGTTGGCCCGCCATGGTGGACTCCACCCGGGTCATCACGCCGGCGGCCCGCTCGGAACCGAACGAGGCCTCCAGCAGGCCCGTCGCCACGTCCTTGCCGCCGCGGGACCGGAACCGGCCGGTGATCGTGGAGTCGTGGACCTCGGAGATGACCGCGTCGGCGACCGCTGGGTCGACCCGGCGCAACCGGACGATCTCCGCCGTGATCTCCTCGGCCTCGGCCTCGGAGAACTGCTGCATCACCTTGGCGGCGCGCTCGGTGTCCAGCTGCATGAGCAGCAGGGCTGCCTTCTGCACGCCGGTCAGGTCGGTGTCGGTCGCGCTCACACCGGGCGCCGTTCGTCCATCAGGTCACGCAGGGCCTCTGCCATGCGCTCCGGATCGTGCTCGGCGATGGCGTCGAGCTCGGCGCGCTTGCGGAGCAGGTCCTCCGGCCCGTTGTCCAGGAACGGTGGCGGTGGCAGTTCCAACCGGGGCTCGGATTCGCCCAGCAGCTCCGGCTGGTGCTCGTCCTCGAGCTGCTCGATGGTCGCCGGGCCGAGGTCGATCGACCTCCGCTCCTGGCGGCGGTTGCGCCGGGCGTAGATGACGAGCGCGATGATGACGGCGGCAAGGACGCCGGCGATGATCATCCCGGTGCGGGTCAGGTCCGCGCGCTGTTGCGCCGCCTCGGCGGCAGCCGCAGCGGCGAGCGCGTCCTGCGCCTCCTGCGCGGAGGACGTGTCGAACTGCACCGGGGTGACGGTGACCTGGTCACCGCGAGCGGTGTCCACCCCCGCGGCGGTGGCCACCAGCGCGGACAGCTCGGCCATGTTCACGGGCGCCGCGGCGGAGGTGTCCACGGCCACCGACACGGACTGGCGGACCAGGGTGCCGGCCGGGATGGACGTCGTCTGCGTGACGGAGTTGAGCGCGTTGTCGCGCACCTCCGACTCCGAGCTGTAGTCCCCGCCGTCGCCCTCGGAGTCGGGGACGGCGATGTTGTCCGGTCCGAGGACTCCGGCGCCGGTCCCCGCGGAGCCGGTGTAGGTCTCGGTGGTGCTGGAGGTCGAGTGCGCGGGCGTCCCCTCCGGGGCCGTGAAGCTCTCCTCGAGCCGCTCGGCCGATTCGGTGGAGACCTGCGCCGCCACCACCACCGTCGAGTTCCCGGCGCCGAGCACCTGGTCGAGCATGGCCTGGACCTGCGCGCGGACCCGCTCCTCGTGGTCGCTCGCCTGTTGGTCCGGGGTGCCGGTGGCACCCTGCCCGACGGCGGAGAGGACTCGTCCGGTGGCGTCGATGACGGCGACGTCCGTGGGGGACATCCCGTCGATGGACGCCGACGTGAGGTGCACGATGGCCTGCACCTGGTCGGAGTTGAGCGAGACACCCTCCTCGGTCTCGATGAAGACCGACGCGGTCGGGTTCGTGGCCTGGGACACGAACACGGTCTCCTCCGGGATCGCGAGCCGCACCGAGGCGGTCCGGACGCCGGTCATGGCGCCGATGGTCGCGGCCAGCTCGCCCTCGATGGCGCGCTGATAGGTGACCTCCTGCTGGAACTCACTGGTCGTCACGCCCATGTCGTCGAGTAGCGAGTACCCGCCGGTGGACGAGCTCGGCAGCCCCGCGGCGGCCGCCTGCAGGCGCTGGTCGTACACGGCGTCCTCGGGGACGAGCACCGTGGAGCCGCCGTCGGTGAGCTGGTACTCGACGCCGTTGGTGCGGAGCTGGTCCACGATCGTGTTCGCGTCCGAGGGCGACAGTCCGGAGAACAGCGGCGCGAAGGACGGGCGGGTGAGCCAGGACGAGAGCGCGACGGTGCCGAGGACGAGCACGGCGATCCCGATCAGCGCCAGCGTGCGCTGAGCGAGGCTGAACGAGCGGACCGACTCCATCAGCCGGCCGAACCAGGACGTCAGGGTCGCCGCCATCAGGCCTGCATCCTCATGATCTCGTTGAACGCGTCCACGCCCTTGTTCCGGATGGTGGCGACGAGTTCGAGGGTCACCTGGGCGCGGGTGGCGGCCAGGGTGGCCTGATGGATGTCGGTGAGGTCACCGCTGACCGCCCTGATGGCGAGTTCGTCCGAGGTGCCCTGCAGGGCCTGCAGGTCCTCGAGGGCGCCGGTCAGCGCCGTGCCGAACCCGTCCGTCCCGGAGGTCGGGGCGGCCCGGTCGAGCCCGTCGGGGCGAGCGGCGGCGGTCGGAAGCGCGGCGCCGAGCGCGCCGATGGCTTCGATGGGCATCAGTTTCGTCCGATCTGGAGGGCGGCTGTGTAGGTGTCCTTGGCCCGGTCGACGACGGCGGCCGAGGCCTGGTAGCCGCGCTGGGCGAGGATGAGCTGCGACATCTGGGCGGCCATGTCGATGTCGGGGTAGCGCACGTAGCCGTCGGCGTCGGCGAGCGGGTGGTCCGGCTCGTGCACGAGCCGGCCCTCGGCGTCCCCGTACGCGGCACCCTGCACGTACACGCCACCGTCCTCGCCGGCGGTGGCGAGCACGTACCGGGCCCGGAACGCCTCGCCGTCGGTGCTGGTCACCGTGTTGACGTTGGCGATGTTGTCGCTGATCGCGTCCAGCCACTTGCGGTGCACGGTCAGCCCGGTGCCGGCCACGCCGATCGCGTCGAAGGTCATGAGTTCGTCCGCATCGCCGTGCGCAGTGCCGTGAACGGGCCGTCGGCCGCCCGCGCGGCGAACTGGAACCGCAGCACCGTGTCGATGTTGGAGAGCGTCTCGGTGTCGAGGTTGACGTTGTTGCCGTCGAGCCGGGTCGGCTCGAGGGAGCGTTGCTCGGTGGCGTCGGCGCGCCCGTCGCCCGCCGCCACGGACCGGGTGATGGCGTCCTCGAACGCGACCCGGCGGGCGGTGTAGTTCGGGGTGTTCACATTCGCGATGTTCGAGGCGATGGCACGCTGTCGCGCCGACAGGCCATCCAGGGCGCTCGAGATCGCGAGCGCGGTCACGGATTCCAACACAAGGACACTCACCTAGCGTCGAGACTGCGATGGCCGATCCGTGGCCGAGGGGGTGAGCGATCCGTGCTCACTCCCCTCTCTCGGCAGCAGCACGTCGACGGTAAGGGGTCCCGCGTCCTCAATGTATAGACACTGAACACGGTCGGTGTCGCGTTCTCAGCGAGGTCCGGCCGTTCGCGTCTTGACGGGTAGCGTCAGCCCGTGACGTCCAGGTAGACCGGGTGTCCGGCGTCCGCGCTCGGTACCGCGGCGAGCGCGGCACGGTGCCGGCGGGCGGCGGACATCGTGCCCGTCAGGGCCGCCGCGGCTTCCTGCTGGGTGGCGAGGACCATGCGGGCTCGGTCGGCCAGCCCGGCCGGCAGCGGGCCGAGGCCCGACGGCGGCACCCAGGCCGCGCCGTCGGGCCCCGGCATCGTGGTCGTCGTCATGGTGCTCGGCGTCGGCACGGTGGTGCGCCGGGCCTCTCGCTCGAGGGTGTCGAGGAACTCGGCCCAGGTGGCCGGCTCGCCCGGGGCGAGGGGCGCGAGGGCGCCGGCCGCGTCGGCGTGCGTCATCAGGCGACGCCGAGCGAGCCGTTCGGCGCTGCGCTGCGCAGGGCCGGCAGGTTCGTCGCGGCCTCGTGCCAGGCCGACCGGATCGGCTCGAGGAGCTCGCGCACCGACGTGACGAGGCCGGGGTCCCGCGTCGTGCTCGCGGTCAGCAGGGTGGACAGCGCGTAGGCGTAGATCGCGTGCAGTTGGGCTGCGCCGTCCCAGGCATCCACGTCCAGGGTGGTCATCAGCTCGGTCACGATGCGCTGGGCGTGGATCAGGTGGCCACGGGCCCCGGCCCAGTCGTCGAGCTCCAGCGCCCCCTCGGC
Organism: Occultella kanbiaonis; assembly: GCF_009708215.1. NCBI lineage: Bacteria > Bacillati > Actinomycetota > Actinomycetes > Micrococcales > Ruaniaceae > Occultella > Occultella kanbiaonis. The sequence continues at coordinate 149,327 of NZ_CP046175.1, forward strand.
CCGGCTGAGATCCAGCAGCAGCCGGTCGTAGAGCATCGTGACGAGGCGGGCGGGGGAGGCGGCGAGCACCTGGTCCTGGAGGTAGGACTGCCGGGCTGCGGTGTAGGTGGACATCGGTGGCGCGCCCCGGGCGGGGCTGCCTCCTCTCGGGTGGTTCGGGGGCCGGTCAGGCCGTGGACGAGGTCGCGAGGCTGGCGAGCTGTGAGGTGAGGTAGGACTGCTGCGACTGCAGTCGGGACAGCGCGACCTCCATCGCGGTGTAGGTGCGCTGCAACGTCTCGCGGCGTGATTCGAGCCGCCGGTCCCACTCGGCGATCTGGGTGCCGATGTCCTTGACGTGGTCCTGCTCGCCGGTGATCCGGGCACTGAGCAGGCCGGTCTTGGGTGCGGAGAACGCCGCCCCTGCCTCGGCGACGCGACCGGCGATGGCGGCGAGCGTGGCGGTGACCCGGTTCGGGTCGGTGGCGAGCGCCTCGCGGAAGATCTCCTCGTCGAACTCGACCGTGCCGTCGCGGGTGATCACGATGCCGATCTCGGACGGGGACCTGCCGTCGACCGGTGCGGTCGCCGCCGTCAGCAGCCGCGACGAGGCGTCGCGCACCGTGGACTCGCCGGCGAACAGGCCGCCGGTCACGACGGCCTTCCCGTCGGCGCCGATCGTGGACGTGACCCGGCTCCGGGCGGCGATCTCGGTGAAGATCTGCGCGAGCGCTCCCACCAGTTCCTCGGCCGCGGTGGTCTGGGTGTCGACGTCGGCGGCCACCGTGATGGTGACCGGGTCCGGACCGGCCGCGGAGACCGTCAGGTCCACGCCGGGCAGGAGGTCGGTGAAGGTGTTCGTGGCCGACGTGACCTGTTGCTCGGCTGCGGTGCCGGCCCAGAGCGTCACGACGGCGTCGGCCGCCGTGCGTACGTGCGCGGCGCCCGGGCGGGTGAACAGGTCCGCGGCGGTGCCTGCCGTCACGTCGGCGGCGGAACCGGCGAAGACCTCGAACGCGGCGTCGGCGCCGGACGCGGCCGCGGTGAACTGGATCCGGTGCAGGGCTTCCCCGGTCACAGGGTCGAGCCCGGCGGCCACCTTGGTGGCGCGCACGCCGGCGTCGGAGGTGTTGACGGCCGCGACCACGGCGTCGAGTTCGGCGCCGGTGGCGGTGATCTCGGTGAGCTCACCGCTCGCGGACCGGACCGTGAGCACGGCCGGGTCGGTGTCCCAGGCGGACATCGCGGCCGTCACCGAGGTCTGGGTACGGGCCACGGAGGAGACGACGACGGACAGGTCGCCGATCCCGGCGCCGTCCTTCGCGGTCGCGGTCACGGCCGGGTTGCTGCTGGTGACCGTGCGCGGCTGCAGCCCCGTGTCGGTGCGCAGGCCCTCCGCGCGCTCGGTCAGGGCGGCGATCTTGGTGTTCAGCGACTGCCACGCGGTGATCAGGTTGTCGGCGGCGGTGCGCTTGGAGGTGAGGATGCGCTGGGGGCCGGCCTCCGCGGAGAGCAGCGCATTGATCAGCGAGGCGGTGTCGAGGCCGCTGATGATGCCGTCGATGCCGAAGGAGGCCATCGCGAGAACTCCGATCAGGTGGGTGGGCGCAACGGGCCGGTGTGACGGCGACGCCCGGGGTGGTGGCCGGACGGGGCGGCACCCGCCCCGGGCGTCGGTCATGACCGCTGGAACCGGAGGCCGGCCGGTGGGGGGTCACCGGCCGGCCGTGGCTCAGCGGAGCAGCTGCAGAACGCCCTGCGGCGCCTGGTTGGCCTGCGCGAGCATCGCCGTGCCGGCCTGGGACAGGATCTGCGAGCGGGTGAAGTCCACCATCTCCTTGGCCATGTCCGCGTCGCGGATGCGCGACTCGGACGCGGTCAGGTTCTCGATGGAGACGTTGATGTTCTTCACCGCGTACTCGAGGCGGTTCTGCGTCGCACCGAGCTCGGAACGGCCGGTGGAGACCGAGCCGATGGCCGCGTCGATCGAGTCGATGGCCGTCTGGGCCGCGGTCGCGTCGGTCACGGCGACACCGGCCGTCGTCATGTCCGTCACGATCGTGGACAGGTTGTTGGCCGCCAGGCCGACCGTGATCTGCGAGCTGGCGCCCGAGTCCGCACCCACCTGGAGGGTGAGGTCGGTCGCGGTGCCGTCAAGCAACTGGATGCCGTTGAAGTTCGTGCTCTCCGCGATCCGGGTGAGCTCGGCGGTGAGGTCGGTGAGCTCGTTGGAGATCGCGGTGCGCGACTCGGCGTTGTTCGTGTCGTTCGCACCCTGGACGGCGAGGTCACGCATCCGCTGCAGGATCGAGTGCGCCTCACCGAGCGCGCCCTCGGCCGTCTGGACGACGCTGATGCCGTCCTGGGCGTTGCGGGCGGCCACGGTGTAGCCGTTGACCTGGCTGCGCAGGCCCTCGGCGATGGACAGGCCGGCCGCGTCGTCACCGGCGCGGTTGATCCGCAGACCCGAGGAGAGCTTCTCCAGGGACTTGGCCTGCTGGTCCTGGGTGATGGACAGGTTGCGGTAGGCGTTGGCCGCCGCGGTGTTGGTGTTGATGGCGAAACCCATGATGCTTTCCTCCGTGAGTGGGCTGGTCGTGCCCGGCCCATCCGTGGGCCGGTCACCGGTACCTCTCGGCCGCCGTCGGGCGGATGTAAGCAGTCCGGTCGAACCTCGGCCGATCAGGACACGGCGCGCACGGACTCCGGCCGCGTGAAGCCGCCCTGCGTCAGGGCCGCGAGCTCGGTGAGGAAGGCGAGCCGTCGCGACGGCGCGACCCGTGACGTCGGTTCCGGCGCGGCTGCGTCATCGTCGCCGTAGTGGGTGGCGAGTCCGTCTCGGAGCAACCGGACCGCCTCGGCCCGCTGCTGCGACACCGCGGCGTGGGAGATTCCCAGTTCCGCCGCGATCTCGTTCACCGTGCGGTCGGCGAAGTACACCTGCTCGGTGATGTAGCGCATCCGCTCGGGCAGCGCCGCGACCGCGGCCCGTACGTAGGTGGCCCGCTCGGCGACCAGTACCGCGTCCTGCGGTGAGTCGCTCGCGTCCTGCAGCCGGTCGACCATGACCTCGTCGAGCGGCTGCACGGTACGGGCCGCGTCGGCGAGGGCGGCGTCGACGCCGGCCGGGTCGACGCCGAGGGCATCCGCGAGCTCCTCGCGGGCCGGCTCCCGGCCGAGGGTGGCGCGCAGCTGTTCGCGAACCGTCAGGGTCTGGCGGATCCGGCTGCGGGCACCGCGGGTGGCCCAGTCGCCTGCACGCATCTCATCGGCGAGCGCACCGAGGATCCGCTGCCGGGCGTAGGCGCCGAAGGGCACTCCGAGGGTCGGGTCGAAGGCGTCGGCGGCGGTCACCAGGGCCACCGCACCGGCCGAGGCCAGATCGTCGCGGCTCAGGTGCGTGGCCCGCCGGCAGACGTCGGCGACGAGATAGCCGACCAGTGGCAGGTTCGCCACCACGACCGCATTGCGCTCGGCACGATTCACGACTCGGACCCCCGGGACCTTGGAACGGAGCACGATCGGTCGTGGCGCCGTATCGGCCCGCCGTCGTGCGGAGGTGACACTACCCCATGTATAGACGTTGGACTAGACCTTACGGGTGCAGCACGGATGCCGAGAGTGATCGGTGCGAGGGAACGAGTCCTCGCGTCGGACCGGATCGGGGTTGGCATGGGAGTGCAGGAGTTGTCCGCCGCCATATGGCACCAAAGGAACTTGCTGGAGTTGCTCCTGTTCAAGTTGACCGAGGAGCAGCTGCTGCTGACCGCTGGGCGTACCGACTGGCTCGCGAATGCCACTCGCGAGGTGGAACAGGTCGTCGAGCGTCTATACGAATCTGGCTTGGCTCGAGATGTGGAGGCGGCCGGTGTGGCCGCCCGGTGGGGCGCCGCCGACGGCAGCAGCCTGCGCGAGCTGATCCAGCACGCGCCGGCGCCGTGGGACGAGGTGCTCACCGAGCACCTCACCGCACTGACCACGCTGACCACTCGGATCCGCGACCTGCGGGATGCGAACGCGCAGTTCCTGCGCGCCGGGCTGCGCGCCGCCCAGGAGACCCTGGCCGGACTCGACGGTGCGACGGGAACGTACGACTCCCACGGGGCCAGCCGGGCCGAGCCGGTCGGCGCGCGCCTCGTGGACAAGAGACTGTGAGGACACCATGAGCACCTTCGCCGGACTGAACACGGCCTACCTCGGCGTCACGGCCCAGCGTCGCGCCCTCGACGTGGTGGCCCAGAACGTCGCCAATCTGAACACGGTCGGGTACACCCGACAGCGCGTGGAGCTCTCGGGCATCGGCTCGCCGAGCGCGCTCGGCCTGTTCGCCGGCACACCGGAGCCCGGACGTGGGGTCCGGGTGGACGGTGTCACCCGGCTCGGGGACTCCTACCTCGACGCCCGGGTCCGCGGTACCGCCTCGTCGCACGGCTTCAGCGCCGTCCGGGCCTCGGCGCTCGCGGCACTCGAGGGATCGCTGAACGAACCGGGTGAGAACGGGCTCGCGGCGAAGCTCAACGACTTCTGGGCATCCTGGTCCGAGTTGGCGAACCGCCCCGGCGAGCAGGCGTCCGAGACCGTCGTCCTGGCGGCTGCGGCCGCCGTCGCCATCGGGGTGAACCAGGGCTACGCCGAGGTGGACGCGCAATGGGGGCGCGCCCGGGAGCAGGCCGACGCCCTGGTCGCCGAGCTGAACACCGCTGCCGCCGCGGTGGCCGAGCTGAACGGACGGATCAGGTCCACCGCCGCGGCCGGTGGTTCCGTGAACGAACTCCTCGACCAGCGGTCGAACCTGACCACCACCATCGCTGCGATCGCCGGTGGGGAGGTCCGCCAGCGCGAGGACGGCACCGTGGATGTCCTGGTCGGGGGCAACCCACTGGTGTCCGGGACGACGCACAACCCGGTCCAGGTCGCCGGAGCGGGACGGATGGGGGACGCCGCCTCGGACCCGGTGCGGGTGGAGTGGGCCCACCGGCCGGGCGTGCCCGCGGGACTGGGCGGCGGGGAGCTCGCGGGTACCATCTCGCTCCTCGCTCCCGCGAACGGCACCGGCACCGGCGGCGTGCTCGCCGAGGCCGCCGCCTCATACAACGCGTTCGCCACGGACCTCGCGGCGAAGGTGAACGCCGTGCACGCCACCGGCCAGACCGTCGACGGCGTCGCGGGTGGGGACTTCTTCGGCCTCACCGCCGGCGCCCCGGCGGCCGCGGGGCTGCGGGTGGTCGCCAGCGCCGTGGCGACCGGCGCCCCCGGAGCAGGCGGCCAGGACGGCTCGGTGGCCGACGCCATCGCGCAGCTCGGCTCCGGCCCGCAGGCGCCCGACGCGCGCTGGGCGACGTTCGTCACCGCGACCGGCGTGCGCGCCCGGGCTGAATCGGAGAGCGCCACCCTGGCGGCGCTCGCCGCCGGGTCGGCCCTTGATCTGCAACTGGGCAACGCCGGTGTCGACCTCGATGAGGAGACCATGAACATGATGACCTTCCAACGCGCCTACGAGGGCTCCGCCCGGGTGATGACGGCGATCGACGAGATGCTCGACACGCTCATCAACCGGACCGGGATCGTCGGGAGGTAGCGGCCATGATCACCCGTGTCACGCACCAGATGACCGCACGCACCGCGGCGCAGAACCTGCAGGCCTCGCTGGCCGAGCTGAACAAGCTCACCGAGCAGGCGACCAGCAGGACCCGGATCTCCCGCCCCTCCGACGACCCGACCGGTACCTCGGAGTCCCTGCGGCTTCGTGGCGAGCACCGCGTCGCGCAGCAGCACGCCCGCAACGCTCAGGACGGACTCGGCTGGCTGACCACCGTGGACTCCGCGATCCAGGCCGGGATCGACCTGATCGGGCGGGCCCAGGATCTGGCCATCCAGGGCGCCAACGGGGCGACCGCCCCGGCGGCCCGAGAGGCGCTCGCCATGGAGATCGATGGCATCCGGGAGGCTCTGCTGGTCCAGGCGAACGTCACCTATGGCGGGCGATCGGTGTTCGCGGGCACCTCCGACGAGGCCTCCGCCTTCGACCCGGACGGCACCTACACGGGTGTCCCGGGCGCCACGGTGCAGCGCCGGATCGGCGCGAACGACTCGGTCCGGGTCGACGCCGACGGAGCGGCAGTCTTCGGTTCAGGAGCCGGGTCGGTCTTCGCCCTGATGTCCGACCTCGCGGCGGACCTTCGCTCGGGAGCGGATGTGAGTGCGCGGATCGACGAGATCGACGGGCGCCGGCAGCAGATGCTCGGCGAACTCACGGCCGTCGGCACCCGATACAACCGGTTGGAGGTGGCCGAGGTGGCCACACAGGAACGCATGGGAGGGTTGGAGAGCACTCTCTCCGCCGTCGAGGATGTGGACATGGCCAGGATGATCATCGACCTGAAGTCCGCCGAGGTCGCCTACCAGGGTGCCCTCGGCGTCACGGCGCGGGTACTCCAGAACAGCCTGCTGGACTTCCTGCGATGAGCACGATCTCCTTCCTCACGCCGCCCCCCGGGCTTGCCCCGCATGTCGAGTTCGAACTGACACCGGTGCCCGGGGCCCGTGGCCTGCTGACGCTGACCACCGCCGGGGGCCACGGCCTGCGGCTGTTCCTCATCGACGCGGACACGCACCTGCCCGGGTACGCCCCGGTCCTCTCCGCCGAGCAGGGCAACCGGCTCGGCCTGGTGGACGCGAGCGACGCAGAGGTGTTCGTGGTCGCCAACCCGGCGGGCGAGACCACCACCGTCAACCTGATGGCACCCGTGATCGTGCACCGCGGCAGCGGCGCCGCCCTCCAGGTGATCCTGGAGAACCAGGACTGGCCGTTGCAGCACCCGCTCGGTGAGCCGGCGAGCACCAGGTGAGCGACCCCGAGCTGGTCGACCGCGACCTTGACGACGCACCCGTGCCGGACCCCGAGCAGGACCTGGACGACCCGGCCACGCGAGTGGCCCCGGCGCTGCCCGGCTACCTCAGCCTGCGCGAGATCGCAGCCCTGGCCGCGATCGCCGTCGGAACGCTGCGCTCGTACCGCCGGGACTCCTCGTCGGGCTTCCCCGAGCCCGCCTGGCGGGCCGGGGCGACCCCGCTCTGGCGGGTGGAGGACGTGCGGCTGTGGCTCGCCGCCCGTCCGTTCTCCCCGACCATGACCCGGGCGCTGCCCGACGGCTCGATCGAGGTCGTGCGAGCCTCCGACTACGCCGCCCGCCGGGCTGCCGGCCGCGTCGGCAGGGCACGCAGGCGCCATCTCCGCGAGCCACACGTGCGCGGAGCGGTGGCCGCGCTGGAGACCGGCGACTGACGCCCGCGGCGGGTCTCAGTCGATGAGCCGGGCCTGCGGCACCAGCGCGGACAGGTCCCGCAGGGCGACGTCGCCGGCCGGCCCGTTCACGAACACGCGGACCGGGATCCTGGTCGAGGAGTAGACCTCCTCGAACGCCTCCCGCAGCGCACGGGGCGAGCGCGACAGGCCCCACTCCACGGTCTCGTCGGTGGAGCGCAGGAAATCCGCGAACAGGGGGTCCGACGTCCAGAGCTCGCAATCCGCTCCGGACGCATCCAGGGCCAGGCGCACCACGGAGGAGATCGCCCGCCGCTGCCGCACGGTGTTGCTCGAGGTGAGCGGGCCGATGACGAACTGTGCGCGCCGGTGCGTCGTCGTGAGGTCGAAGCCCGGGCGCGCCCGGCCGGTCAGGTTGGGAGGTTCGAGGATCCGTTCTCCGTTGCGGAGCATCCGTTGGAGGCCGAGCGCGACGGCGGTCGCCGTACTCACCGCGGACAGCCGGTCCGCACGCCGGCGGGCGAGGGTGGCGTACTCGATCAGCTCGGCGGCGGCATCCGGATCGGACACCAGCGACTCCGCCGCCACGCGGCGGGCGTCACCGTCGGGGGACTGCGGGGCGGCCGCCGTCGTGCCGGACAGGGCGCGCTCCCAGTCGTCGACGAACCGGCCGAGGGACGGTGTCACCAGCGCCCTCGAGAGGTTCTGCCAGGCGAGTCCGGCGGCGTCGGTGACGTCCTCCGGTCGCCGGGTGGTCGGCGTGCTCTGACGCCGTGTCCGACCGGTCGCGGGGGAGGAGACCTGGAATCCCAGCTGTTGGAAGATCCGGCGCGCGGTATCGGTGGTGAAGTCGGCCCGGTACAGCCCGATGCTCAGTTCCAGCGCCTGCTTCACCGGCCAGTGCAGACCAGCCACCGCGACCCAGTGGAGCTGGACCCGCGCGGGCCGGTGCCCGGCGAGCGACTCGCGCACGCTCTCCTGCGTGAGGTGGTGTGATCGACCTTTGATCGTGAAGCGCATGGCATCAACCCACGTGCGGCGCGATCTCGCGTGCGACCAGATCCAGATGGTCCAGATCGTGCAGGTCCATCACCTGTAGGTAGACCCGTTCCACCCCGGACCCACGCAGGCCGGCGAGGCGATCCGTGGCCTCGGCCACGGTGCCGGCGATGCCGTGCTCGCGCAGCTCCGCCGGCTCGCGCCCGATGGCGGCGGCGCGACGGGTGAACTCCGCCTCGGTCGCGCCAACGCACAGGACGTGCGCGGCCGAGTAGGTCAGCGAGTCCGGGTCCCGGCCCGCCTCGGTGCAGGCGGCCCGGACGCGGTCCAGCTTGGGTGCGATCTCGTCGAACTCGGCGAAGCCGAGGTTGAACTCGGACGCGAACCTGGCCGCCAGCGCCGGCGTGCGCTTGGGGCCCTGTCCGCCGATGATCACCGGGACCGACGACTGCACCGGCTTCGGCAGCGCGGGCGCGTCGGTCAGCTGGTAGTGCTCGCCGCTGAACGAGAACGCCTCGCCGACCGGCGTCCGCCACAGGCCGGTGATGATCTCCAGCTGCTCCTCGAGCAGCCCGAACCGCTTGGCCGGGAACGGGATGCCGTAGGCGGTGTGCTCGGCCTCGAACCAGCCCGAGCCCAGGCCGAGCTCCACGCGGCCACCGGACATCTGGTCGACCTGGGCCACCTGGATGGCGAGCACGCCGGGCAGCCGGAACGTGGCGGAGGAGACGAGCGTGCCGAGCCGGATCCGGGAGGTCTCCCGGGCCAGGCCGGCGAGCGTGGTCCACGCGTCGGTGGGCCCGGGCAGGCCGTCGCCGCCCATCGTCAGGTAGTGGTCGGAGCGGAAGAAGGCGTCGAAGCCGAGTTCCTCGGTGGCCTTGGCGACGGCGAGGAGGTCGTCGTAGGTGGCGCCTTGCTGGGGTTCGGTGAAGATGCGCAGCTGCATGGGTCCACCCTGCCACGACCCGTCCACCGGTGGCCGCGACGCCCCTCTCTCGCCTCGGCCGGTCGGCGCACCCCTGCGCCGATCCGATCAGCGGACGAGCGGCTCGCCCGTCTCGAGCAGGGTCTTCAGCCCGGAGAGCACCATCATCCAGCCCTCGCCGCGGACGTGATCGGCCGTGCGCGGCGCACCCTCGAGGCGGTCATGGGTGACCGTGAGCAGGCACACCTCCCCTTCGGGCCTGATCTCCCACGTGACCCGGCTCGGCCGTTCCGCCCCGAGGTCGTCGTCGTAGGCCGACGACCACGTGTGCACGAGGCGGCGCGGGGGATCGAACTCGAGCGTCGGCGACGTGCCCCAGTCCTCACCGTTCGGGCCGGTCGAACGGTGCTGCTCCGCGGTGATCTCGTTGCGGGCACCGTAGAAGTACCGGGCCGTGAACTCGGGGTTGGTGATCGCCTCCCAGATCGCCTCCGGGGTCGCTCTGATGAACACGTGGTAGATCTGCGTGGCGGGGGCGGGCGGCTCTGCGGCCGAGGTGGTCGGGTCAGTCATCGGAATCCTCCAGCGTTGCCTTGAGATCGGCGAGCGCCGCGACGCGGGGCTCGGTGTACTTGCTGATCCAGCGGTCATGGATCAGCCGAACCGGCACGGGGTTGAGGTGGTGGAGCTTCTCCCGGCCGGACCGGACCGCGACGACGAGACTCGCCTCCTCGAGGACCCTCAGGTGCTTCATCACACCGAACCTGGTCATCTCGACGTGCGACTCGAGGTCGGCCAGCGTTCGCCCGTCCCGGGCGAACAGCAGGTCGAGCAGCAGGCGCCTCGTCGGGTCCGCGAGGGCCTTGAAGACCGCGTCCTCATCATCCGTCACGGACCCAGGATAGGTGACCAAATGGTCACATGTCTACCGACTGTGCCGGACGGCCCTGGGCCGTGCGGTCCGGGTTCTGACCTAGTACCCGAGGCGGTGAGATCGCTGGTCCGCGCGTTGCGAACTCGAGCCCGCGCGCACCAGGGCGGTGAGCGGTGCGGGGATTTCGGGCATGAAGAAGCCCCGCGGTTCCCGACGTGGTGTCGGGGTGCCGCACTGGACGAAGGTGCGGCCCCGCAGGGCTCCGGTGGCTGCCGTGGTCTCGCTAGCGCTCGCGCGCCGTGGAGACGGCATGCCGTCCGTTCACTTTGACGAGCGGCTAGCGGACAGCCACCTCACGAGTCCCAAGATTCTTCACGTCTCGGACCACCTCCTTTCGCGTGTGCGGCCAATCTACGACTGTCGGCGCCGTGCGCCAAGGTATTTCCGATGCGAGTCTCGCAGGGCCGCTGCCTACACTCGAGCAATGCCGCCGATCCGCATGGTCGCCTTCGACGCCGACGACACGCTCTGGCGCAGCGAGGACTACTTCGACGCCGCCCAGGCGGAGTTCGAGCGCATCGTCTCGCCGCACGTGAGCGGCCCCGGCGCGCTCGACCGGCTCGCCGCCATCGAACGGGCGAACCTGGCCGTGTTCGGCTACGGGGTCAAGGGCATGGCGCTGTCCATGATCGAGGCCGCCATCGAGGTCACCGAGCAGCGGATCGGCGCGGCCGACCTGCATCGGATCGTCGTCCTCAGCAAGGAGATGCTGGCGCACCCGGTCGAGCTCCTGCCAGGGGTCCGGGCCGCGGTCGAGGAGATCGCCGCGGACCACCCGATCGTCATGATCACCAAGGGCGACCTGTTCCACCAGGAGGCCAAGGTCCGGGACTCCGGCCTCGGCGACCTGTTCCGGCGCATCGAGATCGTGAGCGAGAAGGACACGGCCACCTACGCGCGGCTGCTGTCCGAGTTCGACGCCGGCGCGTCGGAGTTCGTGATGATCGGGAACTCGCTGCGCTCGGACATCGCACCGGTGCTCGCGCTCGGCGGCTGGGGCGTGCACGTCCCGTACCACCTCACCTGGGCCCACGAGCTCGAGGCGGAGATCCCGACGGCGGACGCCCGCCGCCTCTACACGGTCACCGAGGCGTCCGAACTCCCGACGGCGGTGCGCACCATCGTGGACGCGGCGTCGCCGGAGTCCGTGGGCACCTGAGGCAACCGACCGCGCTGCCCGCGGGCCGGGCACTGACGGCACCCACGCCGTCGGGACGCGTGTCGCCTGACGGCACCACCGCCGTCGACCCCACGATCCACCGCGAGCCCGCAAGCGGTCCTGCACGTCCACAGTTGGCCCTCGAAACCCCGCACAAATCCTCGACGATCGCGTAATGCACGCGGTTGCGGTACGGTTGCAATTCGTTGCGGCGGGGCTGGTCCCCGGCGCCGATCCAACCCAGTTGAAGCGCAGGAGGAGTCAAGTGTCGGAGCCGATCCAGCAGTTCGTCGCAGGGGAGCTACCCGTTGCGGTGTACGCCTCGGAGGCCGAGATGGGGGCCGCCGCGGCCGCCAGCGCCGCCCAGGTCATCCGCGACACCGTCGCGGCCAAGGGGCACGCGCGGGTGGTCATCGCGACGGGGAACTCCCAGTTCGCGTTCGTCGAGGCGCTCAGGGACCAGGACGTCCCCTGGGGCGACGTGACCGCGTTCCACATGGACGAGTACGTCGGCATCGACGAGAACCACACCGCGAGCTTCCGCCGCTGGATCCGGGAGCGCATCGAGGAGCCCTTCACCCCGGCGAAGGTGGAGTACATCATCGGCGATGCACCCGACCCCCAGGCGGCCGCCGACGCCTACGAGCGCCTGCTCCGCGAGGCTCCGCTGGACCTGGTCTGCATGGGCATCGGGGAGAACGGCCACCTCGCCTTCAACGAGCCGTTCGACGCCGACTTCGACGACGAGCGCTGGACCCGGATCATCACGCTGACCCCGGAGTCCGTGTCGCAGCAGGTCGGCGAGGGACACTTCCCGGACGAGGCAGCCACCCCGAGGACGGCCATCTCGATGACCATCCCCGCGCTGCTGTCCGCGACGCACGTCCAGGTCTGCGCGCCCGAGGCCCGCAAGGCCAAGGCCGTCGCTCGCGCGCTGTCGGAGGACGTCAGCACGGCCTGCCCCGCCACCAAGCTGCGCGAGTCCCCGAACGCCCGGCTCTTCCTCGAGCCGGCGTCCGCGTCCCTGCTCCCCGCGCAGGCCTGAGCACGCGCTCGGCCAGGACCCCCGGCCCGGCCCCGCGGGGGTGGGGCCGGGCCGGTCAGGCGGCCGGGTAGGTTCGCATCATGACGTGGGGAGCCGGCAGACAGGGGCACGAGATGACCGAGCGGGTACTGCTCACGTCCGGTCGGGTGGTCGCCGGGGGCGCGCTGCTCGACGGCGCCAGCGTCCTTCTCGAGGGAACGCGGGTCGCGGACGTGCTCACGTCCGCGCCGACGCGCGCGCTGCTGGAGTCCGCACGAGTGCTGGACGTCGGTGGGCGGATCGTCGCACCCGGCCTCATCGACCTGCACATCCACGGCGCCGCGGGCCACTCCTTCGAGGAGGCGGCCGTCGGCGGCGACGTCTCGGCGGCCGTGCCCACCGACGCCGCGGTCCCCGCGATCCTGCGGCACCTGGCATCGGTCGGCGTGACCGCCACCCAGGCCTCGCTCGCCTCCGACCGCGTCGACGTGATGGCCGGCGGGGTCCGGGCCCTGCACGCCTGGCGTGATCGCGGCGTCGCCGGCGGCGCGGACCTGCTCGGCGTCCACCTCGAGGGCCCGTTCCTCGCCGAGGCCCAGGCCGGCGCCCACGAGCCGAGCAAGCTGCGTGCGCCCGCCGCGGCGGACGTGGCGTCCTTGACCGCGCTCGCCCCCGCGATGGTGACGCTCGCGCCGGAGCTACCGGGCGCCGTCGACGCGATCAGGGCGTTCGTCGCTGCCGGCACCGTGGTGGCCGCCGGGCACAGCGAGGCGACGGTGCCGGCCCTGGCCGCGGCGGTCGAAGCCGGCCTGACCCACATCACGCACCTGTGGAGCGGGCAGTCGAGCACCACGCGCAGCGGCCCGTGGCGGGTGCCCGGACTGCTCGAGGCCTCCCTGTCCTCGGACACCGTCACCGCCGAGGTGATCGCCGACGGCAAGCACCTGCCGCCCGCGCTCCTCGAGATCGCCCGGCGGTGCCTTGGGGAGCGACTGGTCGTGGTGTCCGACGCGACCCAGGGCGCCGGCATGCCGGAGGGGTACGCCTACGGACTCGCGGACGTCCGGTGCGAGGTGCGTGACGGTGTCGGGATGGTCGTCGGCGCCGATGCGTTCGGCGGGAGCACCACCACGTTGGGCGCGATGCTGGCCCATCTGCACGTGGACCTCGGCTGGCCGCTACTCGAGGTGCTCGCGATGGGCTCGTCCCGTCCGGCCCGGGTGGCCGGTGTGGCTGACCGCAAGGGGTCGCTCAGCCCCGGTCACGATGCGGACGTGGTGGTCCTCTCCGACGGCCTGGTGCCGTGGCGGACCTTCGTTCGTGGGCGTGAGGTCGCCGTCGCGAGTTGAGCGGGAGTTGGGAATGCTGTCGGTCCTCGTCGGCGCCGCCCGCTCAGGGCAGGCCCTCGACGAGAAGGACGACGACCACGATCACGACGATCAGCGCCGCCGCGCCGCCGAGTCCCCAGAGCCAGAGCCTCTTCGCACCGATGTGGCTGGTCGTGGCGCCGAAGGCCGCGAAGCGGTCGGTCCACCACTGGGCCGGAGGCATGCCCTCGCGGGCGACGCGGGCGTTGTACTGCTCGATGGACTCCCACGGTTGAGGGCTGACCACCGACTCGTCGATCATGACCCGGAACTTCTGGCCGGAGACCGTCCGGAGGTGCAGCGAAGACTGATGCTGCGAGCCGTAGACCCCGCCCACGTAGGACGCCTTCGCGACCTCCTGGGGAGCGAAGTCGGCCAGGACCTGCTCCTGAGGGCTCTCCAGGTCGATGATCCGGATCCGGTCCTGCCTGGTCCACTCCAGGCGCACCTTCCTGGTCTGGAAGACCGTCGCGCCGGTGAGCATGGTCGTGTTCAGGCGCAGGTCGGCGGCCATGGGGGCAGGCTGGTTCATCGGTGTGGCTTCCGCTCGTGGAGGGTGCAGGCTTCGGCCCGGATTCTACGGGGCGGGTGCCGGTGCCGTGCTGCCCCGGATGATGAGCCGGGTCTCGAGCTGGACGACAGGTTTCGGAGCGTCGTCCGGGTGGTCCACCAGGTCCAGCACGAGGTCGACGGCGGTCGCCCCGGCCCGCGTGCCCGGCACGTGGATCGAGGTGAGGGTCGGGTAGGCCATGCCGGACATCGGGCTGTCGTCGATGCCGATCACCGAGATGTCCGGACCGACGCGCATCCCACGCTCGGTCAGGCGGGCCATCAGGCCCATGGCGATCATGTCGTCGTAGGCGATCACCGCGGTGATGTCGCGGCTGTGCACGAGGTCCGCCGCGCGCACCCCGGCCTGGATCTGCGGCTCGAAGGGGCCGAACTCGACCAGTTCGAGGTCCAGCTCGGCGCACGCGGCGCGCATCGCCGCCTGGCGCTGGGAGTTCGACCACGACCGCCGGGGGCCGTTCAGGTAGCAGATCCGCTTGTGCCCGAGCGAGGCGAGGTGTTCCACGGCTTCCTGGATGCCCTCGGACGCCTCGATGATCACGCTCGCCGCGCCGTCGACCTTGCGGTTCACGAACACGATCGGCTGCAGCGCGGCCAGTTCCGGAAGCGACTCGACCGGGGTCCGCGGGGAGACCACGATCAGCCCGTCGACCCGCTTGCGCATCACCCGGGCCCGCTGGATCTCGTCGGCCGGGTGCTCGTCGACGTCGGAGATCAGCACGGTCTTGCCCTTGGCACTGGCCCGGCTCTGCACCGCCTTGATGATCGGCGGGAAGAACGGGTTGGCGATGTCCGGGACGATCAGTCCGATCAGGTCGCTGCGGCCCGAGGTGAGCGAGCGTGCCACCTGATTCGGCTCGTAGCCCATCTCGTGGGCCACGCGGCGAATCTTCTCGCGGGTGGCGTCGTTGACCTTCTCGGTGCCGGACAGGGCGCGGGAGACCGTGGAGGCGGACATGCCGACGGCTCGGGCGACGTCGGCGAGCGTGACGGCCATGGCTTCCTCTTCCTTCCGGCCCCGGAGCAGTGACGAACCGGCCGCCCGGCGGCGCCCACCGCCGACTTCGGTGGTGGATTCCGTGTGGGTGCGCCGTCGATTGTTGTGCGAACGTGTGCGCAACGTGCGCCGATGCTACCGCACAGCGGTGGCGAGCGAACGATCGCCGGACCAAGGTTGCCACAAACATCGCATGCTTGCCGCAACCGCTTGCGTCCCGTAACGTCCCTGGTCATGGAATCTCCGATGGCAACGCAGGCTGCGTCCGGCCCTGGCGCCGACGCCCATCTCAGGCTCGGACTCGTGGGCAACGGCAACCGTGGGGTGATCGCGCAGCGGGCCAGTATCGACGATGGCAACGCCACCGTGGTGGCCGTCGCGGACCCGCACCCACGGGCCCAGGACCGGGCTCGAGAACGCTTCGGCGCGGACGTGGCGGTGGGCTCGGACCTCGGCGTGCTGCTCGGTGCGGACCTGGATGCCGCCTTCGTCACCTCGCTCGACCACCAGCACGCCGACCACGTGGTCGCGCTGCTCGAGGCCGGCGTCGACGTGTTCGTGGACAAGCCGATGGCCACCACGGTCGCGGACGCGGACCGGATGCTCGCGACGGCCCGCTCGACCGAATCGCGCCTGTACGTGGGTCACAACATGCGCCACATGCCCGTGATCAGGCTGATGAGGGACCTCGTCCTGCAGGGTCGGATCGGTCAGGTCAAGGCGGTCTGGTGCCGGTACTTCGTCGGCGACGGCGGGGACCGGTTCTTCAAGGACTGGCACGCCGAGCGCGCGAACGTGAACACGCTCCTGTTGCAGAAGGGTGCCCACGACATCGACGTGATCCACTGGCTCGCCGGCGGGTACACGCGGCGGGTCAGTGCGATGGGCGGTCTCACCGTCTACGGGGACGTGACGTCCCGGATGGACCGGACCGGTCAGGTCGTCACCGAGTGGCTGGACCGGGAGAAGAACTGGCCGCCGCTGGCCCAGGAGGGCCTGAACCCGGTGGTCGACGTCGAGGACATCTCGATGATGACCATGCGCCTGGACAACGGGGTGTTCGCCACCTACTCGGAGTGCCACTACACGCCCGACTACTGGCGCAACTACACGATCATCGGCACCGAGGGCAGGATCGAGAACTTCGGGCTCGGGCACGACGGCGTGGTGCGCCTGTGGAACCGTCGCACCGAGTACAACGCCGAGGGCGACGAGCAGTTCCCCATCCCGGACGTCGAGGGCGGCCATCACGGCGCCGACCCGGCGCTGCTCTCCGAGTTCCTGGACTTCGTCCGCACCGGCGCCCCGACCGCGACCTCGCCCGTGGCCGCCCGTGAGGCGGTCGCGGCCGGCGCCACGGCGGCCGAGTCGATGCGTGGGGATTCGGGTGCGCTGGACGTCCCCGAGCTGGATCCAGCGCTGCGGGCGTACTTCGAGAATGGCCAGCGCCAGCCCGGCTGAATCTGTGCTGGTGTTGCAGCAACCGCTTGCGGTCGCTAGGTTCAAGTAACCCCCGTACCGTCCCGACGCCGCATGGCGCACCGCGACACTCCCGGGCCGACGTGGCCGTCGGTGCCGGTCCCGCACCCCTGCGGTGCACCCAACATGAAGTCTGACCCACGGCGAGAGCCGCGAGCTGGAGGAATTTCAATGACGATGGAACACCGGAGCATCTCCCGCCGGTCCCTGCTCAAGTTCGGTGGCGGTGGCGCGGCCGCGATCGCCATCTTCGGCCTTACCGCGTGTTCCGAGGACGAGGCGCCCAACCCGTTCGACGGCAACGGAGCCGACGTCAAGGAGTCACCCATGCTCACCGAGCGGGTCGACGCTGGAGAGCTCCCCGAACTGGCCGAGCGGCTGCCGGCGACCCCGATGGAGGTCGAGGTCATGGATGGGCCGGCCCAGTACGGCGGCACCCTGAACCGGGCCCAGACCGATGTCGGCGACGCCGGCGCCCTCACCGCCTTCGCGAGCGTTGGCCTGCTCGAGTGGAACTGGGACTCCGACGGATACCTGCCCAGCTTGGCCGAGGAGTTCACGAAGAACGACACGAACACGGAGTTCACGTTCGTGCTTCGCGAGGGGTTGAGGTGGTCCGACGGGGAGCCGTTCACCTCCGCCGACCTGCAGTTCACCGTGGACGACGTGCTGCGAAACGAGACCACCATCCCGTCCGCGCCGTTCTGGTTCAGTGATGGTGACGCACGGCCAACGGTCGAGGTGCCGGACGAACGGACCGTCATCTTCCGCTACACCCAGCCGTTCGCGCTGTTCGAGAAGTACATGTGCCACCCGGCCGTGAGCAACCAGTTCCTCAAGCCCAAGCACTACCTCGAGCAGTTCCACCCCACCTACACCGACCAGGCCGAGGTGGATGCGGCCACCGCGGCGGCCGGGTTCGACTCCTGGGACCAGTACTTCGGGGACCGGGACAACTGGTGGACGAACCCCGAACGCCCAGTGCTCGGCGCATACCAGGTGGTCAGTGCCGCGAACGCCCAGAGCGGCACCGCGAACCTCGAGCGCAACCCGTACTTCTGGAAGGTCGACCCGGACGGGCGACAACTGCCCTTCATCGACCAGATCCAGGTACAGGTGCTCGCCCAGGACGCGCTCGACCTGCGCGCCGCCAACGGTGACCTCAACTTCCAGGGCAACTACCTCGGGTACAACTCGGCGCAGGTCTACCTGCAGAACGCCGAGGACCGGGGCTACGAGATGCTCCGTTGGAAGAACGACGCGACGCTGCTCTCCCTGTGTCTGAACCTGTCCAGCACCGACGAGGTGCTGCGTGAGCTGTTCCTCGAGGTGGACTTCCGGGCGGCGTTGTCCCACGCGATCGACCGCGAGGACCTGAACGCCACCCTCCTCGGTGGTCTCGGGGACGTCCGGCAGCCGCTCGCCACGGAGAACTCCGACTACTACGTCGAGGGAACGGGACAGCGGTTCATCGAGTTCGACCTGGACACGGCCAACTCGCTCCTGGACGGGCTCGGGCTGACCCGCGGCGCGGACGGCGTCCGGCTGCGGCCGGACGGGCAGCCGCTGGCACTCGTCGTGCTGTACGTCGACAGCACCGCCGGGGTGCCGACGGCGGACGCGTTCACGATGGTGCAGCGGTACTGGGGTGAGATCGGGGTGACGCTCAGCCTGCGGCCGGTGGACCCGACGCTCTACGCGGAACTGCGCAGCGCGAACGACTTCAACATCAGCGGCACCACCGTGCCGGGCGACGACTTCGACCTGGAACCGGTCTGGTTCATCCCGACTGGTGCCAACAGCCACAGCGGGCCGGCCTACGGCCAGTGGTACGCCTCGAACGGGGCAGAGGGCATGGAACCGCCGGCGGAGATCCTGGCGCTGATGGACAACTGGGACCTGCTCCGCGGCGCGGCCACGGACGAAGAACGGCTCGACGCGGGCCGCGCCATCGTCACCCAGCATGACGAGAACGTGTACGCGATCGGACTGCTCGGCCTGCCGTTCCAGCCGGTCATCGTCACCAACGACGTGCGCGGCGTGCGCGACGACGAGCCGAAGCTGTCCTTCTACTACGGGCGTGAGGGCATCACGAAGCCGGAGCAGATCTCGTTCCTGCCGGCGTGAACCGCGGGCGGCACGGTCGTCACCGGAGCCCCACGGCGGCTGACGGCCGTGCCCACCCCCGTGCAATGACCCACGACTTCGGACCGAGCGGAAGGAGGAAGCGATGCTGAGATTCACGATCCACCGGATCCTGCACGTGATCCCGACCCTGATCATCATCTCGGTGATCTCGTTCTTCATCATCCAGCTCCCGCCGGGGGACTTCCTGACCACGCAGGTGGCGGCGTTGGAGGCCCAGGGCGAGAGCATCGACCCCGCTCAGCTCGAAGCGCTCCGGGTCCGGTACGGGATCGACGACCCGTTCTGGATCCAGTACTGGAAGTGGATCAGCAACATCCTGCTGCACGGTGACTTCGGCCTGTCCTTCCAGTTCCAACGGCCGGTCATCGACCTGATCACCGAGCGCCTGCCGCTGACGATCCTGCTCGGGGTCGCCACGCTGCTGTTCACCTGGGCGATCGCGCTGCCGGCCGGCATCTACTCGGCCATCAAGCAGCACTCCGCGGCGGACTACACGATCTCGGTGGTCGGCTTCATCGCCCTCGCGGTGCCGAACTTCCTGGCTGCACTGGTCCTCGCCTACATCGGCTTCGCCTACTTCGGTCAGAGCGTCGGCGGACTGTTCTCGCCGGAGTACGTCAACGCACCGTGGAGCCTGGCCAAGGTGGGGGACCTGCTCGAACACCTGTGGATCCCCGTGCTCGTCATCGGCCTTGCCGGCACCGCGGGGATCATCCGCACGATGCGCGCGAACATGCTGGACGAGCTGTACAAGCCGTACGTCACCACGGCCCGGGCGAAGGGGCTCCCGGAGGGACGCAACATTCGCAAGTACCCGCTGCGGATCGCCCTGAACCCGTTCATCTCGACGGTCGGCTGGTCGATCCCGTCCATCTTCGACGGCGAGGTGATCGTGGCGACCGTGCTCGCCCTCGGCACCACCGGCCCGCTCCTGCTGGCCGCCCTGAAATCCCAGGACATGTTCCTGGCCGGCGGGATCATCCTGATCATCGCCGTGCTCACCGTGGTGGGCACGCTGATCTCCGACCTGCTGCTGGCCGCCGTCGACCCACGGGTCCGATTCGGGAAGGCGTGATCGGATGACCTCCCAGACCCAACTCCCCCCAGCCCTTCCCGAGCCGGCGGACCCGACCGGGACCGAGACGGCCGACAACCTCGACACCGAGACCGGTCGGAGCCGCTCCGAGGTCACCTCGGCACCGCAGTGGAAACTCATCTGGTGGCGGTTCCGCCGGCACCGGCTCGCGATGATCGGGATGGTCATCCTGGTGATCCTCTACGTGGTCGCCCTCTTCGCGGGATTCTTCGCCCCGTTCAACACGACGTCCTACAGCGGCCAGCACGCCTACCAGCCCCCGCAGATCCCGCACTTCTCGTTCTCCGAGGGCTTCTACGTGCACCCCACGACCGGTGCCACGGACCCGGAGACGCTCGCCCCGGTCTTCACCGAGGACACCTCACAGATGGTGCACCTCGGGTTCTTCGTCGAGGGTGACCCCTACCGGCTGCTCGGCGTCATCGACGCGAACATCCACTTCTTCGGCCCCGAGGACCCGGGCGAGCGCTGGTACGCGCTCGGTGCGGACCGCGGCGGCGGGGACCTCCTCTCCAAGATCATCTACGGTTCGCAGATCTCGCTGTCGATCGGGCTCGTCGGGGTGGCCGTCTCGCTCCTGCTCGGCCTCATCCTCGGCGGCATCTCCGGATACTTCGGCGGCACGGTCGACACGGTGCTGCAGCGGATCATCGAACTGTTCATGTCCATCCCCACCCTGCCCCTGTGGCTGGGACTCGCGGCCGCCGTGCCACCCCAGTGGGGGCCGATGCAGACGTACCTGATGATCACCGTCATCCTCTCGCTCGTGGGCTGGACGTCGCTGGCGCGGGTGATCCGCGGCCGGCTGCTGCAGACCCGCGGCGAGGACTACGTGCTGGCGGCCAAGCTCGACGGCGTCCCGACGGGCCGGATCATCTTCCGGCACATGCTGCCCTCGTTCTCCTCGCACATCATCGCCACGGTGTCGCTCGCCGTGCCCGCGATGATCCTGTCGGAGACGTCCCTGTCCTTCCTCGGCCTCGGCCTGAGGGCGCCCGCGGTCTCCTGGGGCGTGCTGCTGCAGAACGCGCAGAGTGTGAACGTCGTGGCGACCGCGCCCTGGCTGATCCTGCCCGGCGTGGCCGTGGTGCTGGCCGTGGTCGCGTTCAACTTCGTGGGTGACGGACTCCGAGACTCCGCCGACCCATACGGAAAGAGGTCCTGATGTTCTCCGCCCCTCGCCGTATCCGCGAGCGCGACCGCGCCGCGCAGACCGCCCAACGTGGCCTGGCCGCCGCGACCGTCGACGCCGCCGAGCTCAGTGAGGACGACGCGATCCTGGACATCCAGGGGCTGCAGACCACGTTCCGCTCCGACGAGGGCACCGTGCATGCCGTCGACGACATCGACCTGGTCGTCCGGCGGGGCCGGACCACCTGCATCGTCGGGGAGTCCGGGTCCGGCAAGTCCGCCACGGCCCGCTCGATCCTGCAGGTGGTCGACAACCCGGGCCTGATCGAGGGCGGACGGATCCTGTTCCGGGCGGAGCCGGACGGCCCCGTGCGGGACCTGGCCGCGCTGAAGTCGAAGGGGGACGCGATCCGCTCCATCCGGGGTCGTGAGATCGGCATCATCTTCCAGGAGCCGATGTCGGCGCTGAGCCCCGTGCACACGATCGGCAACCAGATCAGCGAGGTCCTCGAGCTGCACAGCGACCTCAGCCCGGCGCAGATCCGCGAACGGGTCATCGACGAGCTGAACAACGTGGGCATCCCGCGCGCGGACGAGCGCGTCGACGCCTTCACCTTCCAGCTCTCGGGAGGCATGCGCCAGCGCGCCATGATCGCGATGGCGCTGATCGCCCGGCCAGCGCTGCTGATCGCCGACGAGCCGACCACGGCCCTCGACGTCACCACGCAGGCACAGATCCTCGACCTGCTCGGCGAGCTCAAGTCCGAGCTGTCGATGACGATGATCTTCATCACCCACGACCTCGGCGTCGTCGCCGAGATCGCCGACGACGTGGTCGTGATGCGGCACGGCAAGGTGGTCGAGACCGGCCCGGTCGACCAGATCTTCCACGACCCGCAGCACGACTACACCAAGGAGCTCCTGGCCAGCCTCCCGCAGCGGTCCGCGCCGCTCGGTGAGCCCGAGGACGATGGCGAGGACCGCCCCCTGGCGACGCCGCCGCCCGAGCCGGCCACCGCCGTCGAGGTGGTCTCGGACCCGGCCCGGACGCTCCGTCACGAGGAGGCGTCGGCGCGCTCGCTGCTGCGGATCCGGGACCTGCGGATGGAGTTCGACGCGGTCTCGGGGACCATGTTCGGGCGCCGTCGCAAGGAGAAGATCATCGCCGTCAACGGCGTGGACCTGGATATCACCGAGGGGGCCACCCTCGGCCTGGTCGGCGAGTCCGGGTGCGGCAAGACCACCCTCGGCCGGTGCGTGATGCGTGCCTACGACCCCACCGGGGGTGAGCTGCTCTACGACGACGGGTCGGGCGCCGTCGACCTCGCGGGCCTGTCCCAGAAGCAACTGCTGCCGTATCGGCGGCAGGTGCGCATGGTGTTCCAGGACCCGTACGGATCGCTGAACCCGCGGATGACGGTGCGCCAGGTGATCGGCGAGCCGTTGCGGGTGGCCGGACTGGCGAAGGGCTCCGAGCTCGACGACCGGGTCGAGGCGATGCTGGAACGGGTCGGGCTGAAGCGCTCGATGGCCAGCCGGTACCCGCATGCGTTCTCCGGCGGTGAGCGCCAGCGCATCGGCATCGCCCGAGCGCTGATCACGTCCCCGAAGCTGGTCATCGCGGATGAGGCCGTCTCCGCCCTGGACGTCTCGGTCCGTACTCAGATCCTGGAGCTCCTCGCCGACCTCCAGGACGAGCTCGGCCTGACCTACCTGTTCATCTCCCACGACCTGTCCGTGGTGGAACGGATCTGCGACCGGGTCGCGGTGATGTACTACGGCAATCTCGTCGAGGAGGGGCCGGCGGACAGCCTGTTCGCGAACCCCCAGCACGGCTACACCCGAGCGCTGCTCTCCGCAGTTCCGGTCGCCGACCCCCGGCTGCGCGGTACCCGCGAGCGCATCGTCTACCGGCCGGAAGAGGACGAGTCCGAGGAGGAGTCGGCCGCCTGAACCGGCGCGTCCGGCCCCGGCGGCCGTCACCGCGCGCGGTCAGGCGGGGGCGGCGACGAGCCGGTCGCCGAGCGCCGCACGCAGGACCCGCAGCGGCGCGCGGCGCATCATTGCGGGCAGCACCCACTGCCAGCCGCCGCGGCCCTCGTCGTAGCGGCGGGTCCGCATGATCCGGTCCGGCTCGACGACCTCGTCGCGCACGTGCACGGTCCGGACCCGTTCGTCGACGGCGGCCGCGAGCACCGCGAGGAAGGCGCCGGCTCCCTCCCCGTGCAGGTGAACCGGGCTGTCGGTGGCAAGGCCCGGGTAGGTGCGAGCCAGGTGGGTGTCGGTCAGGAGCATGTCGACGGCGCGGGTGACGTCATGGACGCGGGCGGCGGTGAGGGAGTCGCCGAGCCAGAGCAGGTCGCAGAGGAGCTTGTAGGTCGAGCTCGCCTGGTCGGTGGCCGGCAGGCCGTCCTTGTCGCGTGGCGTCAGGGCGCCGTGCCCGCGCACGTCGAGCGCGAGGACGAGGTCGCGCGGGTCGGCGCGTCGAGCGAGCGGGTGGTCGTCGGTGAATGCCCTGGTGCCCTCCTCGAGCAGGAGCACGTGCACGGCCCGCGTGCCGCCGGTCGGGGTCTGGTCGGCGGGTAGCAGGACGCCGGCACCCCAGAGGTCGGTCTCCGCGCGCCAGAGCGCGTGGGCGGTCCCCGACGGTCCCGGCAGCCACCGCGCGTTGGGTGGGCCGGCCGGTCGGCGTCCGTCGGCGACCCGGTCCCGTAGCCAGGCCACCGCGGCCGCCGGGGTCGGTTCGGGTAGCGCGTCGTAGGTGGCCAGATTCAGGTCGTACAGGAACCGGGCGTCCGGGTGGTCGAGGGCGACCTGGCCCGATGGCGTGCAGGCCAACCGAGCAGGATCGAGCAGTTCTGGTTCGGCGGCGCCGTCGGACACGGCGGCCCGGTCGGGCGCGTCGGCGCGGTCGGACGTCGCGGCAGGGTCGGTCGTGGCGGCCGAGGTGGCACCGCCCGGCGTCGCAAGGGCGGCCCGGGCCGGCGGCGCCACCGGCGCCGTCGACCCCGGGGGCGCCGCTTCCGATCCCGGGTGTGCCGCCGATCCTGGCGGCGCCGCTCCGGCGAGCGCCCAGCCGAAGAACTCGACGGCGGCGCTCGCCAGCTCCGGCGCGTACCGGTGGGTGCTGTGCGCGCGTGCGAGCCGCAGTGCGTCAGGTGCGCCGAACGCGTCGTAGGCCCGCTGGGCGAGGGCGACCGAGTCCAACGTGCCCTCGATCGGGAAGAAGTCGAACTCGGCGGCGAGCACCGCCACGGGCCGTGGCGCCATGACTGCGAGGAGGTCCGCGTGGTCGACGCCGTTGCCGGTGCCGCCGAGCAGGACCTGCTCGGCGTCCTGGCGCTGTCCGGTCCACAGGTAGGACGACCGGCTGGTCAGGTAGGTGCCGACCGCGGCGGCGGCCAACCGTGGCTCGAGGGCCATCATGAGGGTGGACAGCATTCCGCCGCCGCTGTTGCCGGTGATACCGATCCGGGCAGGATCCACCTCGGGCAGGTGCGTGAGCAGGTCGATCGCCCGGCGCGCGTCGTGCACGAAGTAGCGAGCCGGGGACTCGCCGAGCCACCAGGACTGGATCCCGGCGTAGGTGTGTTCCGTGGTCCCGCCGGCGACGAGCGGGTGAGCGTCGGCGTCGAGGTAACCGAGCCGCTCCCCCTGTCCCCATGGGTCGATCGCGAGAACCACGAACCCGGCGTCGGCCAGCCGCCCGCATACGGCCTGGTACTCGGGATCGGCCTTGGCGAGGCCCGCGTGCCCGCAGACGAACAGCACCGCAGGACCCGTGCCGCCCGGCACCGACGAGCCACGGGCGGACCCGGTGACGACCGGCCGGTACAGGTTCGCCGTCACGGGCACGCCCGGAAGGGACTCAAGGATCAGCGTGTCGACGGTGTGCTGGGCGGTCTCGATGCGTTCTCCCCAGCTCACCGGCGGGCAGGTGCCGTAGCCGTCGGTGGCCACCTCCCCGCCGATCCCTGCCGCCACCGCGGCTCGGGTGGCCGCCTGGTGCGCGCGGACCAGCTCGGGGGAGTCCGCCGCGAGGAGGTCGGCCCGACCCCGGGCCAGTTCCGTCTCGGTGCGCGCGGCCACGTGCCGGAGCAGATCCATCGAGACGTCCACGTAGCCGTCGAGGTTGTCTCGGAAGCCGAGCGAGGGCAATGGCACTCCTTCGTGAGTGTCGCGGGCAGGGCCTCGCGACGGTATCGTGCTCTGGATGCATGCGGTTGCTGCAATTGCATCACGCAGCCTACGACGATGTCAGGGAGATGTCATGAGCACGCTCCGGGAGTACCCGAGCGATTCCGGTTCGAGCGGTCGGAACCCGAACGCCCGGCCCGCCGAACGAACCAGCACCGCGGACCCTGCGGGGCCCGACGCACCCAGGCGACGCTACGCCGTCGTCGGCCTGTCGAACCGTGGCGTGGCCAGCTTCGTGCGACCACTCCTGGGGGTCTCCGATGCCGGGGCCCCGGACGACGCCGCCGACAGCTCCGACAGGTCCACGCTCGGCTACGGCGCCAGCGCCGACGACTTCTCCGGTCACGGCGAACTCGTCGCGGTGCTGGACGTCGACCGGGCTCGTGCGGACGCGTTCGCGGCGACGATCCTGCCGCCCGGGCACCCCGAGGTGCCGATCTATGCGCCGGAGGAGTTCGAGGATCTCGTGCGCGAGGCGCGGCCGGACGTGGTCATCGTGACCTCTCCGGACCACAGCCACGCCCGGTACATCGAGGCCGCGCTGGCCGCGGGCGTCGACGTGGTCTCGGAGAAGCCCATGGTCGCCACCGCCGCCGACGCGGCCCGGGTGCTCCGGGCCGAGCAGGCGTCGGCGGCGGGCGTGCGCGTCACCCACAACCTGCGGTACACCTCGCGGCACCGGCAGATCAAGCGGATGGTCCTGGCCGGTGCGATCGGGCGGCCGCTGCACGTGAACATGGACTACCACGTGGACATCCGGCACGGCGCGAGCTACTTCCTGCGCTGGAACCGGGAACGGGCGAACTCCGGCGGCCTGACCATCCACAAGTCCACGCACCACCTGGACCTGATCTCCTGGTGGCTCGCGGACGCCCCGAGCACCGTGTACGCCGTCGGCGGCCGGGACTACTACGGCCCCGGCAGCCCGCACCGCCCGGCCGGTGCGAACACCGCACAGGTGCGCGAACGCGACCCGTACTACCAGGCCCAACGGGGCAGCGGCGCGTTCCACGACGGTGCCGACCAGGCCAGGCGTGGGCTGTTCGACCTGCCCTACGAGGTGCAGTACCCGGCCGGTTCGGACCTCTACCTCTACGACGAGGAGATCGACGTCGAGGACCACGTCGCCGCGCTCCTGACGTTCGCCTCCGGTGCCACCGCGGCCTACGCCGTCGACTTCTCCTCACCGTGGGAGGGCTATCGGGCCACCCTCACCGGCACCCACGGGACCATCGAGGTGTTCACCGGACGTACGCCCGACGGCGAGTCGTTGCCCGGGTCCGGGCAGGTCACCCACCGGCCGCTCTTCGGCCCGCCCGAGGTGATCGACATCGAGAGCGTGTCCGGGGGACACGACGGCGCGGACCCGCTGATGCGACGGGACCTGTTCGTCGGCCCGGACGAGGAGTCCGTGGCCCTCGGCCTCGGTGCGTCCGCGCACGAAGGTGCGCTCGCCGTTGCTGCGGGGGAGGCGATCTGGCGGTCGATCGAGGAGGGTCGGATCGTGTCGGTCGCCGAGCTGCTGGAGACCCGGAGTTCGGCACAGGGCTAGCTCCCGGCGACCGCTCGTCGGCGGCGCCCGCACCCGCTTCGGCTCGGGAGGCTCGGGAGCGGTAACGTTTGCCGCTCGGCGCCCCGGGGCGCCTCCCCATGATTCTCCAGCCACCTCGAGGCAGGCACGGTTCAGGAAATGGCACGACGAGGCAACAACTCCGCGCCTACGGACTGGGTGACCCGCGCGGCTGACGACGCGATCCGTCACGCCGGCGGCGACCCTCGCGATCCCGCCGTCAGCGCGACCCTCACGGCCGAGGGCAGGGTCGTCACGTGCGCGTCGGGCATCAGTCCGTCGGGACCGATCCACTTGGGTAACCTGCGCGAGGCCCTCACCGTGCACTTCGTGGTGGAGGAGCTCAAGCGCCGCGGTGTGCCCGCCCGACACGTGCACAGCTGGGACGACTTCGACCGGCTGCGCAAGGTGCCCGCCGGCGTCGACCCGAGCTGGGCGACCCACGTGGGCAGGCCGCTCTCGGCGGTGCCCGACCCGTGGGAGTGCCACGCGTCGTGGGCCGAGCACTTCAAGGCACCGCTGCGCGAGGCGCTCGCCGAGATGGGCGCCACGATGGAGGAGGTCGATCAGACCGAGCGATACCGAGCGGGTGACTACACCGAGCAGGTGTTGCACGCGCTCTCGCAGCGTGCGGCGATCGAGTCGGTGCTGGCGCGGCATCGCACCAAGAAGCTCGAGGCGCAGGACCTCCCCGACGAGGATGCCGCAGCCCTGGCCGACTCGGTCGCGGGCGACGATGAGGCCACCCAGGCCGGCGCCCTGGCGCGCTTCCCCTACAAGCCGTTCTGCCGCACCTGCGGTCGGGACACGGTGACCCTGACGTCCTATGACGAGATCACGACCGACCTCGCCTACACCTGCGACGTGTGCGGCTCCACGCACATCACCAACGTACGCACGCAGCACGAGGGCAAGCTCGTCTGGAAGGTCGACTGGCCGATGCGCTGGTCGGTCCAGGGCGTCAACTTCGAGCCCGGTGGAATGGACCACGCCTCCCCCGGCTCCTCCTACACCGTCGGCAAGGAGATCGTGAAGCTGTTCGGCGCACGCGCGCCCTCGTTCGTCGGCTACAGCTTCGTGGGCGTGGCCGGCATGGCGAAGATGTCATCGTCGAAGGGCGGCGTGCCGACCCCGTCCGACGCGCTGCGCGTGCTGGAGGCGCCGGTGCTGCGTTGGCTCTACGCCCGCCGCCAGCCCAAGCAGGCCTTCACCGTCGACCTCGGACCTGAGGTCGTGCGGCTCTATGACGAGTGGGACGCCCTCGGCCGCAGGGCCGGCGACCCCGACAAGCTGGACGCCCAAGTGTTGGCGTTCCAACGCGCCTCGGCCACCTCGAGCGCCGGTACCTTGCCAACACCACCCGTGGCCGTGCCGTTCCGTACCCTGTCATCGATCGCCGACGTCACCGCCGGCAGTGCCGCCCAGATCAGCCGCCTCGTCGGCGATCTCGGGCACGAGCATGCGTCGGTCAACGATCTCGAACCCCGGTTGACCCGGGCCATGACGTGGACGCAGGAGTTCGTGCCTCACGAAGACCGCACCACGGTGCGCGCCGCCCCGGACCGCGAGCTGCTGGCGTCGCTCGGTGAGCGTGAGCGCGAGTGGCTCCGGCTGTTCCTCCAGCACCTGCCGAGTGCCTGGAGCCACGGCGTGCCCGACCTCGGGCGCGTCACCACGGTGGTCTACGGCGTGCCGAAGCTCGCTCACCGGCTCGCGCTGGACGAGGCACCGACCGACGAGGTGAAGACCGACCAGAAGGAGTTCTTCCGGCTGCTCTATCGCCTCCTCGTCGACGCCGAGCGTGGACCCCGGCTGCCCACGCTCATCCTCGCGCTTGGCTTGGACACTGTGACGGGATTACTCGTAGTTCCTTGACAAGGTGAACGAACGGGGCCACGCTAGCCTCGTGCACCGCAGCACCGACGCCACCTTCCTCTCGAGCCTTCGGCCCACCACCCGGGCCGTGGTTCGTGAACTCCTGCGTGCCGGGCCGTTGTCCCGCGCGGACCTGGCCCGGCGCCTGGATCTCTCCCCGGCGAGCCTGACGAAGCTCACCAGACCACTGGTGAACTCCGGCCTGGTTCGTGAAGAATCCGCGCAATCCGCGCGCCCGGGACGTCCCGGGGCGCCACTCGCGATGGATGTCGGGCGGCACCGCTTCCTCGGCATGAAGATCACCGGCGACGAGTTGTTCGGGGTCTCGACGGACGCCGGTGGGGCCGTGCAGGAGGTCGCGCACCGTGACCTGCTCAGCACGGACATCACCACGGCGGCTGGGCAGATAGTTGAAATGATGAATGAACTCGATCCCGAGGGCATCGCTCAGGCGCTCGGTATCGGGCTCGCCGGTCGGATGCTGCACTTCGACGACACGGTCCGTGACAACGGCTATCTCGGCTGGGACGACGTCCCGCTCGCCCGCCTGATCAACGACGCCACCGGGGTCCCGACGGTGCTCAGCGGGGATGCCCGCGCGCTCACCGCGGGCGTCCAGTGGTCGGGCCCCGGTCGTGGCTACGACGACTTCGCCGTCGTGACCATCGGCGTCGGGATCGGCGTCGGCCTGGTCCTGGGTGGGCAGGTCCGCGCGGGCGGGCACGGCACCGCCGGACACGTGGGCCACACCCCGGTCACGGACTCCGGGCCGCTGTGCGAACTCGGCCATCGCGGCTGCGCCGCGAGCCTGCTGAACTCCGCGGCCATCAGCCACGCCATCGGCGTGCCACACGGACGTGCGGACCTGGACCTGGCCGGCGCGGTCGCGCTCGCGGAGGCCGGAGATCTCGCCGCCCTGCGCGCCCTGACCGACGCCGGGCGTGCGCTCGGCACCCTGATCGCCACGATCGTGAACCTCCTCGACCTGCCGGCCGTCATCCTCGCCGGGGACGGCCTCGGCATCATGCCCGTGGCACGCGCGGCGATGGCGGACGCGCTCTCGGAACACCTGGATCCCGGCACCCGCGCACCCCACATCGAGGAGTTCGACTCGACGTTCGACGAGTGGGCCCGCGGCGCCGCCGTCGTGGCCTGCCAGTGGGTGCTCGCCGCACCCGAGACCGTCGGCACCCACCGACCGACCCAGCGGACGCCGTCCGGTACCTGACCGACGCAAGCCCGACGATCCGAACCAAGGCCCACCGACCAGTCCATCGACGAACCCGACCACAGCACCGACCACCCCAACCAGGAGCACCAGTGACCGCTTTCGCCCCCGAACCGCACGCCCCCCTCGACCCCGCCGCCGGCACGTTCAGCATCGGCATCGTCGGCGCGGGACAGTTCTCCAAGAGTTTCGCCACACTCTGGGACCTGCACCCGAACGTCAGCCGGCTCGTCGTGACCGACCTCGTGCCCGAGCGCGCGGAGCAGCTCGCGGCGCGCTACGAGGGGGCCACCACGGTGGCCAGCTACGAGGAGATGCTGGCCAGCGACGTGGACGCCGTCGCCATCTTCACCCAGCGCTGGACCCACGCGCCGCTCGTGCTGGCGGCGCTCGCCGCGGGCAAGCACGTGTACTCAGCGGTGCCGATGGCCACCGAGATCACCGACATCGACGCGATCATCGCCGAGACCGACCGCACCGGACTCACCTACATGATGGGCGAGACGAGCTACTACAACCCGGCCACCGTGCACCTGCGCAATAAGATCGCCGAGGGGGCGCTCGGCCAGGTGTTCTATGCCGAGGGCGACTACGTGCACGACATGGACCTCGGGTTCTACGCGGCCTACCAGTACAGCGGCGGCGAGGACTGGAAGGCGACGGCGAGCTACCCGCCGATGCTGTACCCGACGCACGCCATCGGCGGTGTCCTCGGCGCCCTGCCCACGCAGGCCGTGAGCGTCAGCTGCCTCGGGGTGGAGGACCGCCGCGGCGACGGGGTCTTCGACCGCGAGGTCAGCCAGTTCGGCAACAGCTTCTCCAACGCCACGGCCCTCTTCGAACTCTCCGACGGCGGCACCATGCGCACGAACGAGATGCGCCGGGTCGGCTACCCCTCGCACATCCGGGAGTCCCGGTTCCGGTTCTTCGGCACCGAGGCGAGCTTCGAGCAGCTCGCCCACCAGAGCGTGTGGAACGACAAGTCCGACTCCACCGACATCTCCGAGAAGTTCGTGCCGTTGCGCTCGGACACCGACGTCGAGGAGCTGGCGGACGTCGACCCGGCCCTGCGGGAGGCGTTCACCTCCGGCTCCGCGCCGGTGCACGACCGGAGCCGGCTCCCGGCCGTCTACGCGGACGCCCCGAACGGCCACGAGGGCTCCCACCACTTCCTCGCCGACGACTTCGTCCGCGCCGTCGTCACCGGCGTCGCGCCCCCCGTGGACGCCCGCCGGGCGGCCATGTTCACCGCCCCCGGCATCGTCGCGCACGCCTCCGCGCTCGCCGGCGGCGAGCGCCTGCCGATCCCCGACTACGCCCACCCGAGCGCCTGACCCGAGTACCACCCGCCACAACCTGAAACGCCTGCAACGACGCAAGGAGCAGAACATGGCCCTGGCAACCACCCCCCGCGCCGGACGGGAGGGACGCCGTCGGCGCCGGGATGACACCCGGCTCGCGCTCGCGTTCATCCTGCCGGCCTCGATCGGCCTGGCCATGTTCTACTTCTGGCCGCTGCTGCGCGGCATCTACCTGAGCTTCACGTCGTGGGACCTGCTCAGCCCGGTCGAGTTCATCGGGCTGGAGAACTACCGCGAGATGATCGCCGACCCGGTGTTCTGGAACGCCGTGCGGGTGACCGTGCTGTACGTGATCATCAACATCGGCGTGCAGACCGTGGTGGCGCTGGTGCTGGCGGTCCTGATGCAGCGGCTCAGCCAGTCCACGCTGCTTCGAGGGCTGGTGCTGACCCCGTACCTCGTCTCGAACGTGGTCGCGGCACTGGTGTTCCTGTGGATCCTCGACTTCCAGCTCGGCATCGGCAACCAGGTCCTGGCGTGGATCGGGCTGGACCGGATCGGGTTCTTCACCAGCGAGGCCTGGGCGATCCCGACCATCGCGCTGGTGAACGTCTGGCGGCACATGGGCTATACGGCGCTGCTGATCTTCGCCGGGCTGCAGACGATCCCGCCGACGATGTACGAGGCCGGCCGGATCGACGGCGCGTCCGAGACCCGGATGTTCTTCGGGATCACGGTCCCGCTGCTGCGCCCGATCCTCGGCCTGGTCCTGATCGTCTCCGTGATCGGCTCGTTCCAGGTGTTCGACACCGTGGCCGTGACCACCGGCGGTGGTCCGGTGGACGCCAGCCGGGTCCTGCAGGTCTACATCTACGACAAGGCGTTCGGGCAGTTCGACTTCGGCTATGCGTCGGCGCTCAGCGTGGCGCTGCTGATCATCCTGATGGTCGTCACGTTCCTCCAGTACCGCATCACGCGTGCGGGCCAGACGGACCTGAACTGAGGAGGCGGCCATGACCGACATCGCAACGACCGAACTCGAGTCCGTCTCCCCACGTACCGCCGAGCGGACCCCCGCGCCGCGCCGCAGGCGCCGGCCGACGGTCGGCAAGGTGGTGGCCTGGGCGGTGATGATCGTCCTGCTGCTCATCACCCTGTTCCCCTTCTACTGGATGCTGCGCACCGCGCTGTCCAGCAACGGCGCCCTCTACTCGAACGCCACCTCGCTCCTGCCGGTGGACTTCAGCTGGGGCGGGTTCGAGCGGGTCTTCGGCCTGCAGACCACCGAGGAGGCCATCGCGCAGGGCGGCTCCGGGGCCTCCATCGACTTCTGGCTCTACCTGCGCAACTCGGTGATCGTCGCGACCGGGGTGACCGCCTGCCAGGTGTTCTTCTCGGCGATGGCCGCCTACGCGTTCTCGCGGCTGCGCTGGAAGGGCCGCAACGCCGTGTTCAGCGTGTTCCTGCTCTCCCTGATGGTCCCGGCCATCTTCACGCTGCTGCCGAACTTCGTGATGATCCGGGACCTGGGCCTGATCGACACCCTGCTGGGCATCATGCTGCCGGGCCTGTTCATGACCCCGTTCGCGATCTTCTTCCTGCGGCAGTTCTTCATGAACGTGCCCCTCGAGGTCGAGGAGGCGGCCCTGATCGACGGCGCCAGCAAGGTCCGGGTGTTCTTCGCGCTGATCATCCCGATGTCGGTCGGGCCGATCGCGACGATCTCGATCCTGACCTACATCGGCTCCTGGAACGACTACTTCTGGCCGTTGATGGTCTCCTACACCGACGAGTCCCGGGTGCTGACGGTGGCCCTGGGCAACTTCAAGTCACAGACGCCGCAGACCGGACCGGACTGGGCCGGCCTGATGGCCGCGACCCTGGTGGCGGCGCTACCGATGATCGCGCTGTTCCTCGCGTTCGCGAAACGGATCGTCAACTCCATCGGCTTCAGCGGGATCAAGTGAGGCGGTCAATGATGAACAGGACACATTCCCGACGGCGTGGGCTCGCATCGCGGGTCGCGCGGACCTCGGCGGCACTCGCCGCCGTGACGCTGGTGGCGGCCGGGTGCTCCGGTACCGCCGAGGGCGACGGCGGCACGGCCATCGACTACTGGCTCTGGGACGCCAACCAGCTGCCGGCCTATCAACGCTGCGCTGACGCGTTCGAGGAGCAGAACCCGGACCTGCAGATCCGGATCAGCCAGTACGGCTGGGACGACTACTGGAGCAAGCTCACCGCCGGCTTCGTGGCGGGGGCCGGTCCGGACGTGTTCACCGACCACCTGACCCGGTACCCGGAGTACGCCCAGCGCGGCCTGCTGGTGGACCTGTCCACCCTGGACGCGACGGCCGACATCGATCCGGGCGGGTTCCAGGAGGGCCTCGCCGACCTCTGGGTGGGTCAGGACGGCGGTCAGTACGGCGTGCCGAAGGACTTCGACACGGTCGCGCTGTTCTACGACCGCAACGTGATCGAGGAGGCCGGCCTGAGCCCGGCGGACCTCGAGTCGCTGGACTGGAACCCGGAGGACGGTGGCTCGTTCGAGGAGCTCCTCGCGCACCTGAGCGTGGACGAGAACGGGATCCGCGGCGACGAGGAGGGTTTCGATCCGGACAACGTCGCCGTCTACGGCTACGCCTCGAACGGCTCGGGCGGAACGGACGGGCAGACCGCGTGGTCCTGGCTCGCTGCCTCGACCGGGTGGGAGTTCACGAACGCCGACGTGTGGGGCACCGAGTACTACTACGACGACCCACGGTTCCAGGCCTCCGTGGCCTGGCTCTTCGGCCTGGTGGACAAGGGCTACATGGCGCCGTTCGAGGAGGTCGGCACCGCGCCGAACCCGCAGCAGGCACTCGGCTCCGGCCGGGCGGCGCTCTCGGTGAACGGATCCTGGATGCTCGGCACCTACGCCAACCTCGAGGGCGTCGACCTCGGCATCGCCTCCCTCCCGAGCGGTCCGATCGGGCACCCGGTCTCGATGTACAACGGCCTCGCCGATTCGATCAGCGCCCAGAGCCCGGACCCGGAGGAGGCAGCCCGCTGGGTCGCGTTCCTCGGATCGGACGACTGCCAGAACCTGGTCGGTGAGGCAGGCGTGGTCCTCCCGGCGCGGCCCGCCGGCACCGAGGCGGCGATCGAGGCGTTCGCCGACCGCGGCCTGGACGTGTCGCCGTTCACGGACCTCGTGGACAACGGGTACACGGTGTACTTCCCGGTCACCGACGCCTACGGGTCGATCTCGGCCCTCGGCGCCCCGATCATGGACGAGATCTACATCGGCAACCGCGACGTGGGCACCCTGACCGAGATGAACGACGAGGTGAACGCGATCCTCTCCGGGGGATGACGCCGGTCGTGACGACGGGTTGGCCCGCTGTCACCGGTCCGTGCCGCGGGCCGCGAGGCGGGCCGGCTGCACGTCGTAGTGGTCGTGGGTGCTCCGCACCGAGCCCCAGCCGCCGGTGAGGGAGCGGAGGTCGAGCACGTACCGGCCGAGCTCCGCGGCCGGGACCAGCGCCTCGATCACCTGGGTGCCGCCGTCCAGGGTGCGGGTGCCGCGGACCTGCGCACGGCGGGCGCCCAGATCGGCCAGCACGTCCCCGGTGCTCGAGTCCGGGACGCTCACCTGTACGGCGCTGATCGGTTCGAGGACGACCGTGCCCGCCTGGGCGACGGCCTCGCGGAGCGCGTGCCCGGCCGCGGCGCGGAACGCCATCTCCGAGGAGTCCACCGAGTGGTACCTGCCGTCCACGCACTCGGCCACCAGGTCCACCACCGGGTACCCGTGCGCGCCGCCGGCGGCCATGGCCTCGGTCAGGCCGCGCTGCACCGCCGGCACGTACTGGCGCGGCACCGCACCGCCGACCACCTTGCTCTCGAACGTCAGGCCGGTGCCGCGCGGCGCGGGGGTGAACCGCACCCGCACCACGGCGAACTGCCCGTGCCCACCCGACTGCTTCTTCACCCGACCCTCGACCTCGACCGGTGCCGCGAGGGTCTCGCGGAAGGCGACCCGGACCGGCTCGGTCACGGCGTGCACCGCGAACTTGCGCTCCAGCCGCTCGAGAGCGACGTCCAGGTGCATGTCCCCGGTGCCGCGCAGCAGCACCTGCCCGGTGTCGGCCACGTGCTCGGTGACCAGTGCCGGATCCTCCGTGCACAGCCGGCGCAGCGCCTCCGGCAGCCGGTCCTCCTCCGCCGGCGAGGCGGCGTGCACCGCGACGGCGAACCCCGGCTCCGGCCAGGCCGGTTCACCGAGCGTGACCGGCCGGCCCGGGCGGGCCAGCAGGGTACGGGTGGGGGAGTCGGACAGCTTCGCGACCGCGGCGATGTCACCGGCCGGCACCCGGATCGCCATCAGGTGGTCCACGCCGCGGATCCGGAACAGGCCGTGCAGCCGTTCGGCGGCGCCGGTATCGGTGTTGGTCAGGTGGTCCTCGGCCTGCACCGTGCCACTGAGCACCTTGATCAGCGAGACCTGCCCCACGAAAGGATCGGACAGGGTCCGGAACACATGCACGAGCGGCTCCCCGTCGGGATCGGCCGGCACGTCGGTCTCGCGGCCACCGACCAGTACCCGGGTCGGTCGTGGCGCCGGGCCGAGCAGGCAGACGTGATCGAGCAGTTCGGTGATGCCCACCCCGGTGATCGCTGAGCCGACGAGCACCGGGACCACGCTCCCGGCCGCGATCTCGGCGGCCAGGGTGGCACCGATCTCGGCCGGGGTGAGCGGGTCCCCGGCCAGGTAACGCTCCAACTGGTCGTCGTCACCGGTGACCACCTCCTCCACCAGGTCCTCGTGCAGCCGGTGCTGCTCGGCGGCCAGCTCCGACGGCGCAGCGACCGGGTGGCTGTGACCCTCGCCGTCGTAGTCGGCGTCGGTGTCGGTCAGCAGGTCCGCGATGCCGTGGAAGTCGGCCCGCTCGCCGAGCGGCAGTTCCAGCGGTCGGACGGTCGGCCCGAACCGGTCCTGGAGGTCGGTGAGCACCCGATGGAAGTCCGCGCCGGACTTGTCCTCCTTCGTCACGAAGACCAGTGCCGGCAGGTGCAGCGCCGTGCACCTGGCCCAGGCTCGCTGGGTGCCCGGCTCGACGCCGTTGGTGGCGGCGACCACCAGCACGGCGAGGTCGGCCACGGACAGTGCCACGTCCACCGCGTACCCGAAATCATCGTGACCGGGGGTGTCGATGACGTTCACCCGATGGCCGCGACCCGCCGTCGTCCAGTCCAGCGGGGCGAACGCGAGCGAGGTGGAGATGCCCCGGCTGGTGGCCTCGGGTTCGGTGTCGCACACGGTGGAACCGTCCTCGGTGCGGCCCATCCGGCCGATCACGCCGGCGCGCTGCAGCAGCGCCTCGACCAGGGTGGTCTTGCCGCTGCCGCTGTGGCCGATCACGGCAATGGTGCGGATGTCCTGCGTGCGCGGATCGTCCATGTCTGTCCGTTCGGCTCGGGACGCCGGGGCCTTCCGATGCTAGACCCGCACGGCGCCCGCCGGGAGGCGTGCGGGCCGTTCGCATCACCGGCGGGCGTCCACCGTCGTCGTCGCAGGTGCTGCGACCGGTGGCATACGGTTGAGCCCGGCGACGTCCGAGACCCCTGGGAGCATCGTGCCCGAAGGCCACACCATCCACGCGCTCGCGGGCCGGCTCAACCGTGCGTTCGCCGGTGGGTCCGTGCGGGTCACGAGCCCGCAGCGCCGGTTCGCGGGCGGCGCACAGATCCTCGACCGGCGGGTCCTGGTGGAAGCCGGCGCGTGGGGCAAGAACCTGTTCGTGGAGTTCGACGGCGACGCCTGGCTGCACGTGCACCTCGGCCTGATCGGGTTGTTCCCCGTGGTGCCGTTGCCGGAGGACCTCCGCCGCGCCGACCCCGAGGACATCCCGACCACCGGCGCCGTGCGGCTGCGGATCGTCGGCGACGGCCACGTCGCGGACCTGCGCGGGCCGATGACCTGCGCCCTGGTCACCGGCGACGAGATCGCCGCCTTCACCCGCCGACTCGGCCCGGACCCGCTGCGGCCGGACGCGGACCCGGACCTCGGGTGGGCGAAGCTGAGCCGCAGCACCCGGCCCATCGCCGAGCTCCTGATGGACCAGGCCGTGCTGGCCGGTGTCGGCAACGTGTACCGGTGCGAGGTGCTGTTCCGGCACCGGGTGGACCCGATGCGCCCGGGCAAGGAGATCCGCCGGTCCACCTGGCAGGCGATCTGGGACGACCTGGTGCTGATGCTGCCGCTCGGCGTGGTCTACCACCAGATCCTCACGATGGACGATCAGATCGAGGCCGCGCAGGCCGAGATCGCCGCCGGACAGGCGCCCCGACACACCGCGGACCTCACCGGCGAGCGCCTGGGCGACCACTTCGAGCGGCGGTTCTTCCTGTACAAGCGCACCGGCGAGCCCTGCCTGGTGTGCGGCTCCAAGGTCCGTTCGAAGCCGCTCGCCGGGCGCACCCTGTACTGGTGCGGCCGCTGCCAACGCCGCCGCTGACGAGGTCCGGGCAGAGATGCCTTGACGACCGCGACCACCCCCTCCCGCGACCGGCCGATGTGGCGGAACGTGCAAACGAGCGTCCACACGTGCATGGAGGCACGGGTCCGCAGGTCCGACAATGGCTGGGATCGGACCGAAGGGATCACAGATGTCGCAGGTGAGCGAGGACCGCGTGGCTCAGGCACGTCGCGAGGGTGTCCGAGCAGCGGTCCGTGACGACCCGTGGGCGCGCCGGGCCGCCGAGGAGATCCGCAGGCACGCGGAGGCCGCCGCAGCCCACCCGACACTGGCGGACCGGCCGGACCGGGAACGCTGGTGGCACGTGGCGTGGGATCGTCTCGCCGACGTCGCCTTCAGCCACCTGCTCGAACCAGAGGAGGCGCTCGCGCAGTGGCTGCGCGACCAGGTCGGCTGGATCGTGGCCGCCGACGCGGACGCCTGGATCGGTCCGGGCTTCCGCGAACGCGTGAGCCCGTCCCTCGGCCAGCTCGAGACGGCCCACGTGGCCCTCGCCCTGGCGACCGTCCTCGAGATCGCCCCGGACGCCGTCGGGAGTCTGCACGGGAGCGTCCTGGAAGCGCTCCGGACGAAGGCGCTGGGGCCGTCCGAGCGATGGCTGCGCCGGCGTGAGGAGGCCGCCGCAGGCGGCGGCCAACTGAACAACTGGTACGTGGTCCTGCTCGACGGGCAGGTCGCGGCCGCCCTGCACGCGGGAGAGGAGGCGCACCTCGAGGCACTTCCGGAGCGTCTGCGACGCGTGCACGATCTCTTCGAGACCGACAGCTACGGCGAGTCGCTGCAGTACTGGGGCTACGCCGCCCGCCACGCCGCGGAACTGCACGCCCGGCTGACGGGCCGGCTCGACTCGAACGGGGTGGACGCCATCGCCGGCGTTGGCCGTGCCGACCTGGACGCCCTGCTGCTCGTGCCGCTCGACCGGTGCCTGCCCTGGGTCGCCGCCTCGCTGACGGCGCACCCGGACCCGGCCGCGGGCCTGAGGCCCGGGGCGGTGAACCTCGGTGACTCCGCCCGTACCTGGCGCCCGCCCGCCGAGGTCCTGGCCGCGATCGCGAGACGGCAGCTGCCACACGCCGAGGTTGCGAGCTGGCTGTTGGAGGCCTGCTACCCGGCGCAGCCGGTCCCGATCGCCTCGGAGCTGAGCACCTTCGGCTTCTTCAACCGGGCCGGCTGGCGGGCGGTGGTCGACGCGCCCGAGCGCCGGCCGGCGAGACCTCCGGCCGAGGGTGCCCTGGCCGTCGCCTACCGGGCAGGGACCACGATCGTGCGCACCGACTGGAACCCGGTGCCCGAGACGCTGGTGGCCCTGCAGACCGGACACGACGCCCTGGGGGCTTCGTCCCACCGGCACGCCGACGTCGGCTCGTTCGTCCTGGTCCGCCGAGGCGTCAGCCTGTTGGCCGACCCCGGCCACTGCACCTACCGCCTGGACGCCCATCGAGCCGCGACGGCCGCAACCAGTCACTCGACGTGGACCTTCAGCGATCCCTCGGGGCCGATCGAACAGCACCTGGTCACGGCGGTGCCCGGCCGGCAGGAACCGGGACCCGTCGGACCGGACCGGCAGACCCCGCTCGGGCCGCTGCGCAGCGTCGGCGTCGACCTCGCGTCCACCTATGGCGCACCAGTGTCGACAGCGCGACGGACCTGGCACGTCCTGATGCCGCACGTCGTCGTCGTGGTCGACGAGATCGCCGCGGACCGCCCGCTCCAGGTGCGAACCCGGTTCGTCACCGACAACTCCGGTGACGACCTGGCCACGCATGTGGCGACCGGATCACGCGTCGTCATCCGTCGCGGCGGCCAGGCAGCGAAGATCCTCCGGGTCGACGCCCGTACCGACGGGGTCGAGGATGCGGCACCGGTGGTGCTGTCGACGAGCACCCTGCACGACGTGTACGACCCGCTGCCACTCGCCCCCGGCCAAGGACGCGAGGGCACCGGCGTGGTGCAGACGTTCAGTACCGCGCGAGCCGGACGGACCCATCGCGCGGTCTACGTGATCATCGCCGATGACGAACCCCGGATCCGGGGGTGGCACGCAGACCTGGAGGACGGCCGCGTGACCGTCAGCAGCCCCGAGCGCACGGTCGTGCAGATCCCGTTCGTGCCGGCCCGTCCCGCCGAGGGGTAGGTCCGGCGCCCAGATGCTCGACTTCACGGACTACGTGGCCGACCTGCGGGCCCTGGTGGACGAGCACCACCTCGGTGAGGGGCGGTACGCCCGATGGTCGACTCGCTGCGGTGGGGCGGAGCCGGCAGTGAACCCCTATGGCTGCGCCGACGCGGTCAACATCCTCTACACGCTCGGTGAACTGCCGTCCTCGGAGGCCGCCCGGCGTGAACACATGGCCGCGTTGCGCGACCTCCAGGACCCGGACAGCGGCTCCTTCGACGAGCCGACCCACCGGCGCGAGCACACCACGGCCCATGTCGTCGCGGCTCTTGAGCTCTTCGACGCCCGGCCCGCCCACCGCCTGCACTTCCTCGAGCCTCTCCTCGACCGGGATGCGCTCGAGCGCTATCTCGATGCCCTCGACTGGTCCCGCCCCTGGCCGGCGTCCCACGGCGGCGCGGGCGTGGCCGCCGCGCTCTTCCTCACCGGGCGGGTCTCGCACACGTGGCTGTCCTGGTACTTCGACTGGCTCGACGCGCACGTCGATCCCGGCACCGGACTCTGGCGACGGGCCTGATGCTCGAACTCGACGAGGACCCGGGCAGGTTCGCGAACCTCGGTGCGTCCTTCCACTATCACTTCAACTACCTCTCCTTCCGGCGCGCCATCCCGCACCCGGAACGAGTGGTCGACAGCTGCCTGCAGATCCTGCGCGAGGGCGCGGTGCGGATCGGACTCGACGACGTGACCTTCAAGGAGGTCGACTGGGCCTACTGCGCGCATCGGTCCCTGCGGCAGAGCGGCCACCGCCGCACGGAGGTGACGGCGGGCCTGCGTGAGCTCGCCGGCAGGCTGTACACGCGGCTCAACTCACCGGAGTACCGCGCCTCGCGAACCTACGACGACCTCCACCTGGCCTTCGGAGCGCTCTGCGCGGTCGCCGAGCTCCAACTCGCGCTTCCGGGCGAGATCCGCACGCCCCGACCGTTGCGGCTCGTGCTCGACCGGAGGCCGTTCATCTGAGACTCGGGCGACGACTCGATCCGGGTGAGGTCGGGCTGAGTGCCGCCGCCCAGACCTCCCGGTGCCGCGACACGTACCGGTTCACCTCGCGCCAATGGTCGCCGTGGCCCGAGCTGAACATGGAGCCCCAGGGCTGCAGGCCCGATCGATGGGACGTCTCGAGGAGGTCATACATCGCGGCGGTCCGGCGGGCCATGACGACGGGCAGGTGCCGGCGCAGGGCCTCATCGGCGGCGTAGCCGTCGATGAGTGCGCCGAGGCGCCGAGCCGCCTCGGCGGGTGCCTGGGTGGTGTCGGACAGGGTGAACGCCTGAGCGGTGTAGGCGAGGTCCCACAGCCGGGTGCTCGGTCCGGCGCCGTCCCAGTCGATGAACGTCCAGCGCTCGCCGATGAGCAGGTTCCACGGGGCCAGGTCGTTGTGGCAGATCAGGTCGTCGCCGGGGGCGGGTATCGCGACGTCCCAGCGGGCCTCGGGGCGGGGCCGGAACGTCGCGGCAGCGTCGTGGACGGCACGCACGAGGCGACCCACCCGTGCCAGCCCGGCGGGGGTGAGCGGGTCGCAGTCGAGGGCCAGGCGGCCGGGGACGAACTCGAGGATCTGCCGCCCGCGGTCGTCGCGGCCCAGGACCTCGGGCACGTCCACGCCGGCGCCACGCACGGCGTCCATGAAGGCATGCACGTGCGCGGTCGCGTCCGTCCAGGGCTTGCGCACGGTCGCGCCGACCCGCACCACCTCACTGACGTTGCCGCCCGCCAGGGTCTCCTCGTCAGCCATGGACCGAGGCTAGCTCGGCGCGGAGTCCGCCATCGGATCCACGGCCGACGTGGCTGACGACCTCCTACGGGCGGATCTGGAGCTTGTAGGTGAGGGACGCAGCCCCGCTCGAGATGTCGAGATCGGTGATGACCCTCCGTTGATCCCCGCCGAAGAGCGTGACGGCCGTCGGGGTGAGGCTCAGGTCGACGGCGCCGCCGTCGCCGATCATCAGGTCGAACGTGCTGTCGCCGCGCCGGATCCGCACGCCTCGGGCCACGGCCGAGCCTGCGCCGTCGACGAGCACCTCCGCGTCGCCCACGAGGAAGCTGACCGTGTCACTCGGCCCGACGACGAGCGGGACCCGCTCGGTGAAGGAGGTCTCGGCGGGTGCGTCGACGACGATCCGGACGCACTCGGGCAGACACCGGAACGTCCGGTGGATCCGGTCACCGGCGTCGGCGTAGGTGTAGGTGAACGGGAGGCTCTGGTGATAGCGCCCACCGGTCTGGACGGTGCTTGCCGACGCATCGGTGTAGCCGTCCGCGAGGATCGTGGTCCACGCGCTCCCGGTCCCCATCTGGGTGGCCACGAAGGCACCGGTGGCGTGGTGGTAGAAGAACGACGGGCCGCGGACCACCCGTGGCGAGAGGGCCCGACCATGATGCGTCGCGAAGTAGTACCCGACGCGCTTGGTGAACACGTAGTGCGCGTCGAACCGTTCGTCGGTCCGGGCCTCG
Source organism: Occultella kanbiaonis (assembly GCF_009708215.1). Lineage (NCBI taxonomy): Bacteria > Bacillati > Actinomycetota > Actinomycetes > Micrococcales > Ruaniaceae > Occultella > Occultella kanbiaonis. The sequence continues at coordinate 191,724 of NZ_CP046175.1, forward strand.
ACGAAGGAGTCGGAGCCCATGTACGGGAACGACGCGATCGCCGCCTCCCGCTCGGCCACGGTCGGGTAGACCGGCTCGTCCACGGTGAGGCGGAGGTTCTGCGGGGCCGTGCCACCGGCGCTGAGCCTGGTCACGTCGACCTCCCCGTCCGCCCAGGCCTGCTGCAGCTCGGCGAGGTGCTCGGCCGGCCAGTTGAGGGCACGGACCACGTGCGACTCGTTGAAGACGTTCAGGTGGTCGGGGTAGTTGCTCGTGTCGGCCTCACGCAGGGCGGCCAGGGACCGCATGGACGTGCGGCTGGAGATGCCGTTCACGGTCCAGCCGGCGCCGTCGGGCTCCCACAGGTAGTTGTACTGGCACCAGTCGAGGTGCTTCAGGGCGATCTGTCGGTACCGATCGTCGCCGGTGCGTTCGTAGGCGACGGCGAGGTCGCGAAGCGCGGTGTAGAGGGAGTAGTGGGCATCGAATGCGGCGTACTCGTACATGTAGCCGGCACCCTGGCTCTGACCGTTCGCCATCAGGAAGTCGAGCCGCTCGTGGTACGACGCCTCGATGTGCGCGGGCATCAGATGCAGGAACGCCGAGATCCCGGTCATCCCCCCGATGATCTGGTTCACGTACCGCATGCCCGCGTCCCAGACGTCCGCGACGGTCGGGTCGAGCAGGTACTCGGCGCCGAGCTGAAGCGAGGCCAGCACCTCCGCACGGACCTGTGGATCCCAGCCGACCTCCTCCATCTTGACCGCCGCCTCACCGAGGTAGATCAGGCCGAACCCGGTCGCCGCCCGGTTCTTGTCGGTGTAGCTGTAGGCGGGCCACCATCCCTCGGGTCCCTGGAGCTGGAGGTAGTAGCGCATCGCCGCGTACACGTGATCGCGCAGAACCGGGTCGAGGTAGTACGGGTTCCAGTCCGCCTCGTGTGTGTAGAAGAACGCAAGGGTGTAGACGGACTCCTGGTTCCGCGCGTTCCACGGGTCGGGGGCGTAGGCGGAGTAACCGCCGTTGAACCACCCCACCGTCTCGGGGTCGGTGTCCTCCATGTTGTTCGCGATGTCGGCGAGGCTGACGAAGTACTGGGTGATGCGCTGCTCCTGGGGCGTGAACAGCGAACGGTCGAGCGTGGCGATGTCGTACGGGTCCATGTCCGGGATGGGCAGCGTGAGCACGTCCCCGATGTCGGCTGCCGCGGGCCGGGCCTGAGCGGCGAGGGCGATGCCCGCGACGCCGGCTGCGCTCATGCGCAACAGGGTGCGGCGGGAGAACGGGAGGGTGACGGTGGATTCCTGGGGGTGCACGGTATCTCCTTCGATGACGTCACGGACGCCCTGCGGGCGCATCTCACCGGCGCACGGGGCGATGATCCGTGCGCTGCCGACGAGAGGACGCGATCTCTGATGTCGCGTTGCATCAACGTAGCGAGCGGCTGGGAACCCGCGCAAGGGCCCGAGTGGAAGAGACTGCCGGAGCACGAGGCAGGACGGGCGGCGGTACTCGAGCTGCACCGACTCGATGGCAGAGTTGGGGGATGGTCGAATCCGACGTCACCGCGACACTGCGCCTCGCCTCCGCCGCCCTCGGGTACCCACTGACCGACCCGTTGCCGCTCGGCGGGTCGACCCGGTCCCTGGTGCTGCGGGCGCAGACACCCGCGGGGACGAGCGTGGTCATCAAGCACTTCGAGCCCGACGGCGGCGGCGCGAACGGCGAGGACGGCGACGACGCGTGCCGACGGGAGGCGGCCGGGCTGACGCACCTTGACCACACCCCGGACCTGCTCGCCGCCGACCTGGACGCGCGACTGGTCGTGATGACGGACGCGGGCTCGGCGCCGACGCTCGCGGACCTGTTGCGCGGCTCCGACCCGGCGGCGGCCCGCGCGGCGGCGGCCCGCTGGGCCCACGCCCTCGGTGACCTGTGCGGCGGGTCGAGCTCCGCCGTCGAGGCCGTCATGTCGGCCATCGGCGAGGTCGCCGACCCAGGGATCGAGACGAGGATCCGGGCCGGGGTGGACGCGATCGCCCGGGTGAGCGGCGCCGTCGTCCCGGACGGCCTCGAGTCGGAACTCGCCGCGGTCCTCGGGCTGCTGAACGACCGCAGCGCGCTGGTGGCCTCCCCGGGTGACACGTGCCCGGACAACGCGTTGCTCGAGCCGGACGGGAGGGTGGTGTTCCTGGACCTCGAGGGCACGGACGTCCACCACCCGGCCCTCGACGCCGCCTACGCCCTGCTCCCGTTCGCGACCTGCTGGTGCGTCTACGAGCCGCCGCCCGGGTTCGTGGAGGACCTGCTCACCGAGTTCACGGCCGGGCTCGCGGGGCACCTGCCCGCAGTCGCCGCGGACCCGCGCTGGCCGGTTCAGGTCCGCACCGCGTGCCTGGGCTGGCTCCTGATGATGACGGGCATCCTGCTCAAGTACACCGCGGACCCCGAGCGCCGGATGGGCCCCAAGGACTCCCCGGCCCTGACCTTCCGGGAGCACGTGCTGGTCCGGTGGCGCTGGGGCGCGCGTCAGCTGGCCGCCGACTTCCCGGCCGCGACCACGTTCCTCACCGACGCGGTCGCGGGCGTCGAGCGGGACTGGGGCGCCCTGCGCCCGGCCGGCTACCCGGCGTTCGGCTGAACCTCCCCAGCCGCCGCGGCCGGGGCGGGTGGGTTCAGGAGGCGACGCAGGACCAGGCGCTCCACGAGCGTCCAGGTCGTGGTGACCATCAGGTACAGGGCGGCCGCGAGCGGCACGAACGCGGCGAACACCGCGGTCAGGAACGGCAGGAACCCGAGGATCCTGGTCAGCCCGGACAGGTCCGGAACCCCCGGCGCTCGCTCAGTCGCGGTCGGCATCGGCGGCGGCATCAGCAGTCTGCGTGAGGTCTGCGCGGCGGCGACGATGACCACGACGATCACGGCGTACAGCACCCAGGTCAGCGGGGTCGTCGTGCCCGCACCGATGGCGGTGATCAGGCTGGTGCCGAGCGGGTTGCCGAGCAGCTCGTTCTCGAGCAGGTGGTTCGGGGCGCCGCCGATCGTCGGGGTGATGAACAGCCCGTAGACGGCGAGCAGCACCGGCATCTGCAGCAGGACCGGGCCGAAGCCGGCGAACGGGCTGGAGTTCTCCGCCCGGTAGAGCTCCATCATCTTGCGCTGCAGGACCTCCGGCTGCTTCTTGTACCGCTTCTGCAGTTCGGCGAGCTTCGGCGCGATCCGGCGCCGGGTCCGCTCCGCGCGGGCCTGGGACACCCCGACGGGGATGAGAACGGCGCGCACTCCCAGGGTGAAGACCACGATCGCGAGAGCAGCGGCACTCCCGGCGGCGATCGGTTCGAGCAGGTCCGTCAGCGTGGTGACGACGGAGTTGGCAACGGAGATGAGCGCCCTGATCGGCGCGAATTCGTACAGGTTCATGGGTTGGTCCTTGCGTCATACGGGCGGGTGGGGGCCGTATGGTCGCGCGGGCATGACGCCGCCATGCCAATGCCCGACGGCGTTGGCCGGGCTTGCCGCCGGTCGTGGCGGTGGGGCTGGGCGTCAGTGCGTGGCGACCGCGAGGACGCGGCCCGGTGCCCGGGGGCGCGGCTTGCCGGGGGTGTCCGGCGCGCTCTGCGGGCGCGGTTCGGGTGCGCGAGCGTGCTCGAGGCGCATCCGTGGACCGGTCAGGCCGCCGAAGGTGGCGGCCGCCGCGACGTGGTTGAGCGTCGCGGCGAGCAGTGCCACCGCGGCCAGGCCGACGGCCCCGGCGACGGCGAGGGTGCCGATACCCTGCGCGGACACGTCGAAGCCGAGCACCACGATCAGGAATCGGGCGAGGTGCTCGAGATGCTCGAAGATCTGCGGCATTGTGCTCTCGGTGGTCGGCGGTTCTGGTCGAGGCTAACACCGCCGGACGGCGGCACGGCTCCTCGGAGTCACGGGCGGATCGTCCGCGGGAACCCCGTCCAGCGGAGCTCGGCGGGCAGATGGCTCATGTCGTTGAACATCGTGAGGGTGGGCGGGAGGCCGGTTCGGTACTCGAGCACGGTCAGCGCCGTGTTGGCGCTGTCCAGGCCGAGCCAGCGCGCCGGTGGGGCCTCGAGTGCGTCACGAACGAGCCAGGCGATCGGATAGCTGTGCGTGATGAGCACCTCGTGGAGATCGGCAGCGCCGGCACTGTCGGCCGCGGCGGCGAACCGCGCGGTCAGGCTCCGAGCGACCCGGTGGCCGGCGGCTGCCTCGTCGGTGTCGTAGCCGTCGAAGAACGGCACCCAGGCGGGCGGCGTCTCCTCGGGGCCCGGAACGTAGGGCACGTGGTCGATGAGCTCGGCGGCCGCGTGGACGGGTGTTCCCTCCGGTAGGTGCCCGGCCAGTTCGTGCGCGCTCGCCTCGGCGCGCGGGAGCGGAGAGTGCCAGACGGCGTCGATCGGCAGGGGAGCGAGGCGGCGGCCGAGGAGCCGCGCCTGTTCCCGGCCCGTGTCGGTGAGTTCGCCGAAGGGGTCGGCGTCACCGTGGCGTGCGAGGTACAGGAACCTGGTGGCCATGATCGGCCTCCGATGCGGGTCGTGGTGGGGTGACGGTTCCCTCGGTGCCGTTGATGCTGACGAGGTCGCCGTCACGGATGGCGGTGGTGGCGTCGGGCACACCGAGGACGGCGGGGATGCCCTGCTCGCGGGCGACGATCGCCGCGTGGGACAGGACGCCCCCGGTCTCGGTGACGACGCCGGCGGCCACGCGCAGCAGCGCCGTCCAGGCCGGGTCGGTGCAGGGGCAGATCACGATGTCCCCGGGCCGGACCCGCCCGAAGTCGGACGGTCCCTGCAGGACGCGCGCGAGCCCGGTCGCGGTGCCGTGGGAGCCGGGCGCGCCGAACAGTGTGGTGGTGCCGCCCGCGGCGGGACCCGTCGGCAGCGCGGGAGCCTGCGCCGTGATCGGCCGGGCCTGCAGGATCCAGAGCCCACCGTCGACGAGGGCCCACTCGACGTCCTGGGGTCGGTCGAGCTCTGCGGCGATCCGGTGACCGAGAGCGGTGAGGGCGCGGGCGGTCGCGTCGTCGAGCGCCGGCCGGGTCCGCTGGGACTCCGGCACCTCGCTGGCCGTGGGACCGGTGCCATCGCGACCCCGATCCAGACGCGTGGCCTTGCGCCCGATGGTGCGCCGGATGCTTCCGTCCACGGCGATCTCGTAGGTGTCGGGGGTGACCGTGCCGCCGACCACGCTCGGACCGAGGCCCCAGGATGCCTCGACGCGGGTGCTCGCGCCGGGGTGGGCCGGCGTGAACATCACGCCCGAGGCGTCCGCATCGACCATGCGCTGGACGAGCACGGCCATCGACTCACTTGCCGGCGACGCCGCGCGGCTGCTCCGGTACTCCAGGGCGCGATCGGAGTGCAGCGACGCCCAGCAGGTTCGCACGGCCGCCACCACCGCGGGCGTGCCCCGTGCGCCCAGCACGCTCTCGTACATGCCGGCCGCTGAGGCGTCCGGCCGGTCCTCGGCATCGGCCGAGGAGCGCACCGCCACCGCCGGGTCGCCGAGCCGGGCCAGGTGCCGGGCGACCGCGTCCCGGAGCGCGTCGGAGCCGGCCGACCCGGTCCCGGCGCCGTGCACGGCGAACGGCACGACGAAGCCGTCGGGCACCGGCAGCCCGGCCCGCAGCAACGTGCCCAGCGCCGCCGCCTTGCCACCACAGGCCGCTGCGGTCGCGTCCCAGAGATCCGTGAGCATCCGCTACCCATCAATGAATAGTTGACAACACTCTGTTGACAACAATGTGTTGATTGTGCAGGATCGGAAGATGGCACGCAACCACGAGCTCCAAGCGCAGGGCACCGACCAGACCCGGGCCCGACGAGAACACGAGGCACAGGACCGGCTCCTGGCGCTCGGCGCCGAAGCACTGGAGCCACGGCCATGGCGACCCGCCCCGGTGCCGCCCACCGCCGTCGACCTCACGCAGTTCGCGCTCTGGCGCTCTGCCGACCTCACCCCGGAGGACCTGCTCGGCGCGCTCACCCTGCTGCCCGCGGCGCGGGCGGAGGTCGACGGCATGGAGGCCGGGCTGCTCTTCACGGCCCGCACCGCGGGGCTGACCTGGGCGCAGATCGCCGAGGCGACGGGGTTCCGCTCCCCCCAGGCCTGTCAACAGCACTTCGCGCGACTCACCGACCGGCAGGGAGACTAGCCATGGCCAGGACCTCGGAGCCGCAGCTGCTCGTGCTCCACGCAGTGCGACTCCTCGGGTTCGGCGACACTCCCGCGGTGGCCGACCGTGCCGGCACCGACCCGGGCGAGACGGCCACGCTCCTGAGCGAGGCGGCCGGCCGGGGATGGCTGCAGCGGTCGTCGTTCGCCGACGTCGGCGGCTGGTGGCTGACCGAGGACGGGAAGGGTGAGAACGAACGCGCGCTCGCCCGGGAGCGGGAGTCGGCCGACCCGGATGGCATCATCGCGGCCACCCACCGCGAGTTCCTCCCGCTCAACGCCTCGCTCCAACGTGCGTGCACCGACTGGCAGCTGAAACCGACAGCCGCCGGCCGGCTCGCCCCCAACGACCACACCGACACCGACTGGGATGCCCGGATCCTCGATGAGCTCACCACCATCGGGGCCGCACTGGCACCGCTCGACGAGCGCCTGGCCGGCGTCCTGGTGCGGTTCGGCGGATACCACGCCCGCTTCGACGCGGCCCTTGACCGAGCCCGTGCCGGTCAGGGCGAGTGGGTCGACGGGACCGACGTCGACTCCTGCCATCGCGTGTGGTTCCAGCTCCACGAGGACCTCATCGCGACCCTCGGTCTGGACCGCGGTGCCGAGGCCTGAGCGGGTCGGGCAACTCGAGCAGGGGAACAGCGGAAGCCGGCGGGAACGGTGGCCAGACGGCCGGTGAGTCACTCCTGGTGCCGCCCAGTCGCCGTTCCACGAAGCGTTGGGCGTTGCGCAGCACCGAGACCGCGCTCGCACCATCGATGGACCCGGACGCCAGCGCGTCACCCAGCTCGTCGAGGTCCAGAACCTCGTACCGACGCTCATCCGGGAACACCAAGAGGTCGACGAAGCAGTCGTGGATCTCGCACTCGGCACCGCGATCGACGACGGTGACCAGGTCGACGTACCAGGCTCCCTCCAGCGCACCCGTGAAGGTGACCGGCTGGGTGAGTTGGACACCCTCCTCGACGATCACGACGGACCGATCCCGCGTCGGTCGGCCCGGGACCTGCCACTCGGGAAGGATGTCCATGTCGTAGACGATGACGTTCTCACGTGTGCGAAGCCCTCGACACCGCTGACCGGTTCGGTGAAGGACCGTGACGGGCTCGAGCGTTCCGGGGTTGAGCGACACCCGGAGAACGCTACCCAGACCCGCCACCCAGGCCGGGGAGATCCGGTGTCAGACGTCGAACGGGTGGGGGGACGTCGACCAGTGCCGGTAGCGCGGCCTCCCCGCACGCCGCCAACCGGAGGTCCCCACGGTCGTCGAACGGTGCGGTCCGCAGCTTCATCCCGCGTTCGGTCGACGCGGCCGCTGCCAGTGCGAGTTCCGTCTGATCCCGACCCAGCAGGCCGTGCGCTCGGACGTCGGCGAAGTCATCAAGATCCTCGACCGCGACGAGTCCGGACCGAAGCCGGAACGGGTCGAGCTCCCAATCCATGAAGACGATGACGTCCCGGTCCCGGCGCACCCAGTCACAGACCTCGACACTGACGTGCAGCGGTCGCTCCGGCACCCGCCAGGTGGCCAGCCACCTCTCCGACGGACCGGGCACGAGGGAGAGCGAGTCGAGTCCTGGGCCGGCTCCTCCTTCGACCTCGCAGGAGTCCTCGCTGGTTCCGTCGCTCGACCTGTAGCGGGAGCCGGCCGGCGTGAACAACCAGATGCCGTCGTGGTCGTGCTCGACAAGGTATGCCTGCCAACATCCACGACCGCCACGCAACTTCTGCTTGCAGATGGTGACGACGGATGGTCGGCCGGCGCTCCCCGGGGACGTCATCACGCCAGTAGAGCACGTGGGCCGCGCCGATGGGGTGCCGCCCGAACCTGCGCCGATGCGGTCATGACGCCCGCTCGCAACAACGGTCTCCTACGCTGAAGCCCCACGACGTCAACCCGACGGAGACCCTCATGTCCCGGCACATCGCACTCGTCGCTCACGACAACATGAAGGTCGAGCTCCTGCGCTGGGCTGAGTTCAACAGGGACACCCTCGCCGAGCATGTCCTGTATGCGACCGGCACCACCGGCACCATGCTCGAGTTCGAGCTCGGGCTGCCCGTGCATCGGTTCCTCTCCGGCCCGGTCGGCGGGGACCAGCAGATCGGCGCCAAGATCGCCGAGGGCCAGATCACGATGCTGATCTTCTTCTGGGACCCGCTCGAGCCGCAGCCGCACGACCCGGACGTCAAGGCCCTGCTGCGGATCGGCACCGTGTGGAACGTGCCGATGGCGTGCAACGTGGCCTCGGCAGACCTGATGATCTCCTCCCCGTTGCTCGGCAGCGACTACGAGAACCGGCGCCCGGATCTGACCCCGCGTGCCTGGGAGGACGGCCGTCCCGCAGGCGGGTAGTGCTCCCCATCGGCAGTTGACCTTTCAGTCATCTGGAGCCGCTAATCTCAGGTCTCATGGTCATCTGGAGAGGATGGGGAATCCTCGCAATCTTGTTCATCCCCCTCGGCGCGGTCGCGTTCGGCGGACTGTTCACGCTCATCCTCGGCGAGGAGAACTCCTCGCTCGCCCTCGGGCTCGGCCTGATCGTCGGCGGAGTCGCGTTGTTCTTCGCCGGCCGCTGGTTCCAGGACTGGGACGCGGAGCGCCGCACGAAGAACTACATGACCGCCCGCAAGGCCGAGGTCGAGGCGACCGTCGCCTCCGGCCGGTTCCAGCCGGTGCCCGGCTACCAGCCCCGCGACCACGCCGAGGCCCAGCACCTCGCCACGCAGATGCTCGAGCAGGAGCAGGGGACCGTCAAGAAGCAGTTGCGCAACCGGCACACGATCTTCTTCATCCCGATGCAGTACTTCGGGATCGTGCTCGCTGCCATCGGTCTCATCCCGATCTTCCTCAACTTCACGAGCTGAGCGCCCGCCCGGCGCGGTGTCGGGGGAGGCGATTAGGCTCGACGGCATGACCGTCATCGGAGCCCATGTCGACCAGACCGACCCCATTGCGCAGGCCCGCGCCCGCGGCGCGGACGCGGTGCAGATCTTCCTCGGCGATCCGCAGGGGTGGAAGGGGCCGGAGGTCCGGTTCGACGGCGGAGCGCCAGCTCTCAAGGCGGCCGCCGCCGAGGCGGGGGTGACGTTGTACGTCCACTCGCCGTACGTCATCAACGTCGCGACCACCAACAACCGGATCCGGATCCCGAGCCGCAAGCTGCTCCAGCAGCACGTGAACCTCGCGGCAGAGATCGGGGCCGCGGGCATCGTGGTGCACGGTGGTCACGTGCTCGCCGCCGACGACCCGGCCAAGGGTTACGACAACTGGCGCAAGTGCATCGACGGCATGGAGATGCCGATCCCGGTGCTCATCGAGAACACCGCCGGCGGCACCAACTCGATGGCCCGTGGTGTCGAGAAGCTGGAGCGGCTGTGGGCGTCGGTGCTCGAGGCCGACGGCGGCGCCGACGTCGGCTTCTGCCTGGACACCTGCCATGCCTACGCCGGCGGCGAGGAGCTCGCCGGACTGGTGGAGCGGGTGAAGGCCGTCACCGGGCGGATCGACCTGGTGCACGCCAACGACAGCCGGGACGCCTTCGACTCCGGCGCCGACCGGCACGCCAATCTCGGCCAGGGCTCGCTGCCCGAGGCGGACCTGATCGACCTGATCCGCGAGGCCGGCACCCCGGTGATCGTGGAGACCCCGGGCGAGGCCCCGGAGCACGCCGCCGACATCGCCTGGCTGCGCGAGCGGATCTGACCCGGCGGGCGAGGACCGGGCACCCGAGGACGGGTCGCCCGCCCCCGCCGAGCCGCCGTGAGCGCTCGGGTGAGAGCGTGACCAAGGACACCCCCGGACCGGGACCAACGGCCGGATCCCCTCACTTCTTCGGTGATCTGATGGATGTGGCGCACGGACGGACCGGGCGCCCATAAGTCAGGGGTGACATGAGCAAGAGGAAGACTGTCGGCGCGCTCGGTGCCGCGCTCGTCGCGGCACTCGCCGTGGTTGGTGCCGCGGTACCTGCCGGGGCCGCCGTCGGTGACGAGTTCAACCCGTTCGACGCCGCCGGCGGGTACAGCGTCTACGCGCGCGAGGACGCCACGCTCGGCAACGCCGAGACCGAGGGTGCGATCGCCGTCGGTGGCACGATGAGGGTCCGCACGGACGGCGGCGCATACGCCGTCCTGCACGTCTCGGCGGGGACCGGTGACTACCCGCTCCCGGTCGTCGACGGCGAGCCGACCCGGCTCCTGCTCGGCGGCTTCGCGACTGCGGACAACGGGCGGGTGGAGGTCACCGGCGCGGGCTCTGTCGAGGCCGGGGCCGTGAAGATCACGCCCCAGGGCGAGGATTCCCCGTTCGGGTTCTACGAGCGTGGCGGTTGGGTCCGCTACCGGCTCACCGACGCCGCCGACGCCGACCAGCCGCCGCTGATCGACGCCCAAGGGCAGGCCTGGCCCGGCGACGCTGCCGCTGCCTCCGCCGCGCTGACCACCGAGCAGCCCAGCGTTGCCAGTTACGTCGAGTCGGAGATGACCTGGACCTACGACGAGGCAGCCCAGTGCCTTGCCGCCGTCACGAACCCTGCGACCGGTCTCGCGAACCAGATCGGCATCGCCGAGAACGCCGGCGACCGGATGGTCCTGACCGAGCTCGCCGCGGACCGGCCGAACGTGGTGGACTACACCGCCATCGCCGGCGCCGGGCTGATCCAGTTCAGCGGGACCGTGACTCCCGGAGCCGAGAACCCCCTGATCATCCGGGTCGAGCCAGGCACGGCCCTGGTGAACGCACCGCGGACCGACTCCTCCGCGTACGCGCCGTACCTCATGTGGGACCTCTCCGCCGTCAGCGGAGCCGTCGAGGTCCGCGCCGTGAACTCGCGCATCGATGGCTCGGTGTACGCCCCGGACGCGGAGTTGACCGTGCATGCCCAGCCGATCGACGGCCAGATCATCGCCCGGAACCTTCACCTCAGCGACAGCGCAGGTGAAGCGCACGCCTACTTCTTCCGCGGCACCATCCCGTGCGGGCAGCAGCCGCAGCAGACCGGTACCTTCGCCGTGACCAAGCAGGTGACCGGCAGTGGCGCGACCCTGGTCCCGGCCGGCACCGAGTTCACCGTCGAGTACCGCCTCGACGGCGCGGCACCGGTTGCCCTGACGCTCACCGCCGGTGAGACGTCCGCCGCGATCGACGGCCTGCCGATCGGTACCGAGGTATCGGTGCGTGAGGTTGCGCCGGTGGCTACCGAGACGGTGACCTGGGGCGTGCCCGGCTGGAGCATCGGCGGCACCCCGACCGTGCCGGACGCGCAGGGCTGGGTGACGTTCACCGTGGCCGGCTCCACCGCGGTCGCGATCACCGTCACGAACACCGCGGTGCCGGCACCCGTCGAACCGATCGACCCGGTGGACCCGACCGACCCGGTGGACCCGACCGACCCGGTGGACCCGGTGGACCCGACCGACCCGGAGCCGGGCGTCGAGGTTCCGACCGGGCCCGGCCCTGATGAGCCGGGCACGCCGGCTCCGGACGCCGACGACTCGGTGACCGGGAGCATGCCCAGCACCGGCGCCGACCTCACCGCACCGATCGCGCTGGCCGCCGCGCTCGCGGCCGCCGGACTCGGTCTGCGCCGCATGGTCCGGTCCCGGAGGCACTGACCTCCAGCTGGGCCACCATGCGAGCGGCCCGTCACTCACGAGGGTGACGGGCCGCCGTCGGGCTCTGGTCGTCCGTTACTCGGCCTGCGCCTCGTTGCCGGCGTCCTGGGCCTGCTGCAGCGCCGTCGGGACGTCGAGGCGACCGGCGAACATCTCCTCGAAGTACGGCCCGTACGCGGTCATGCCGGCCTGCACCCGGGGTCCGATCGGGGCCGCGGTGGTGTCGCCCTGGGCAGCGTCCAGGAACACCTGGGTGTCCACGCCCTGCTCGGTCCAGTAGTCGGTGAACGAGGACTGCGCGTCTGTCGCGGCCGGGAACGAGGCACCGTTCGCGCCAAGCGGGAGCTGACCCTCCGCCGAGCCGAGCCACGCCAGGACGGCGGTGGTCGCCTCGAGGTTCTCGGTCGCGGCGTTGCCGAGCGCGGCCACCCCGTGCACGACGCCGACGCGCCCCTCAGGGCCCTCGAGCATCGGGGCAAGGCCCCACTCGAACTCGGCGTCCGCCATGGCCGGCAGCGAGTACTGGCCGGACTGGAAGAGGGCCATCTTGCCCTGCACGAACAGGTCGCGGGCGAGGTCGCCGTTCTGGCTGGTGTCCGCCGCGGAGGGGGAGACGTGGTGGGTGTTGATCAGGTCGACCACGTACTGGAAGGCGGCCACGCCCTCGGGGGAGTTGAACGCGAACTGGTTGTCCTCGTCCTGGAACACGCCGCCGTTGGACGCGAGGAAGTCGATGTAGATCGCCTGCAGGTCGTTCTGCGCGTTGAAGCCGAACTGCGCGACGTCATCGGGGTTGAACGCGGGATCGGCGGCGGTCGCGCCGGCGGCGTCCACCGTGAGCTGCTGGGCCGCCGGCAGGAAGGTGTCATTCGTGCCGGTGGGGTCCCACCGCAGCGTGGTCGGGTCGATGCCCGCCGCGTCCACGAGGTCCTTGTTGTAGAACAGCGCGATCGAGTCCGAGAGCTGCGGCACACCCCACAGCGAGCCGTCCCGGGTGTACAGGTCCACGATCGACTGGGTCCACTCGTCGTGGTCGTCGCCGAGTGCCTCGGTGATGTCGATCAGGTTGCCGTTGTCGGCGTAGAGCGCGAAGTTGGACGTGTTCGCCCAGAAGACGTCAGCCATCGTGCCCGAGCCGATGTCCTGCGGCAGGCGCTCCCAGTAGTTCGCCCACGGGACCACCTCCACGTCCACGGTGATCTCCGGGTTCGCTTCCGTGAACGCCGCGAAGGACTCCTCGTACGCGGCCGCCGCGGCCTCGTCCCAGAGCCGGAACGTCACGGTGGTGGACTCGCCGTCGCCGGAACCGTCGTCACCGGAGTCGCCCGAGCTGCCGGGCGAGCAGGCCGCCAGCACCAGCGCCGTCGCCCCGAGCGCGCCAACGGCGCCGAGCAGTCGTCTCCTGCGGATGTCCATCGATCAGTCCTCTCGTGCCGGGCGGAGTGCCCGTCCCACCGGCACGCTAGCGCCGACTGGCCGCCAGGCCACACGGCGGTCCAGGTTGCGACCGAATCGTGATACGCCGTCGCTGCGATACTGGCCCGATGTCGGCAACCGTGTTCACCACCCGCCCGGAACTGCTCGGAACATTCGGGATGGTGGCCTCGACCCACTGGCTCGCCTCGTCGGCCGGGATGGCCGTGCTGGAGGCGGGCGGCAACGCCTACGACGCGGCCGTCGCGGCCGGCTTCGTGCTGCACGTGGTCGAGCCGCACCTCAACGGCGTCGGCGGGGACATGCCCGCGATCTGCCACGACGCGAGGACGGATCGTACCTTCGTCGTGTGCGGGCAGGGCACCGCACCCGCGGCCGCCAGCCCGGAGGCCTACACCGCCCAGGGCGTCGACGCGATCCCCGGTACGGGGCTGCTCGCCGCAACCGTCCCCGGCGCATTCGGGGCGTGGCTGCTCATGCTCGAGCGGTACGGCACCTTTGGCCTGCGGGACGTGCTCGGCTACGCCATCGGCTACGCCCGCGACGGCTACCCGCTCGTGCGCCAGGCGGCGGACACGATCGCCGCGGTTGCTCCGGTGTTCACCGAGCACTGGCAGACCTCCGCGCAGATCTACACCCCCGGCGGGCAGGCGCCCGCGCCCCGCTCCCGGTTCGCGAACCCGATGCTGGCGGACACCCTCGAGCGACTTGTCGCTGAGGGCGAGGCGGCCGGGAGTACGCGCGAGGTGCAGATCGAGGGCGCCCGCCGGGCGTTCTACTCCGGGTTCGTCGCCGAGGCGATCGACGCCTTCGCCGCCACGGAGCAGTGGGACACGGCCGGCACCCACCGGGGCCTGCTCACCGGCGCGGACCTCGACGCGTGGCGGGCCGGCGAGGAGGACCCGGTGGTCGTCGACTTCGCCGGCGTCCAGGTCGCGAAGACGCAGGCCTGGGGGCAGGGCCCGGTTCTGCTGCAGCAACTGCAGATCCTCGCGCAGGCGGACCTCGCCTCGATGGGCTCGGGCTCGGTGGACCTCGTGCACACCGTGGTGGAGGCTGCAAAGCTCGCGTTCGCCGACCGGGAGGCCTTCTACGGCGACCCGGACCACGTGGACGTCCCCATCGACGAGCTCATCTCGCCCGCGTACGCCGCCGAGCGCGCCCGACTCATCGGTCCGACCGCGGACGGGACGCTGCGCCCGGGCTCACCGGCGGGGCGGACGCCGCGCCTTCCGCAGGCGGTACTGGCCGCGATGGCCGACGGCGGTGCGTGGCCGGATGGTCTGGCGACTCCGCCGGCGCCGGGTCAGGGCGAGCCGACCGTCGCCCGCGGCGACACCTGCCACCTGGACGTGGTCGACCGGTGGGGCAACGTCGTGTCGGCGACGCCGTCGGGTGGGTGGCTGCAGTCCTCGCCGGTCGTCCCCGGCCTCGGGTTCGCGCTCGGCACCCGTGCCCAGATGTTCTGGCTGGAGCCGGGCCTGGCGTCCTCACTGGCGCCGGGCACCCGCCCCCGGACCACCCTGAGCCCGAGCCTGCTGCTCGCCGGCGGGCGCCCGTACCTGTCCTTCGGCACCCCCGGTGGGGACCAGCAGGACCAGTGGACGGTGCCGTTCCTGATCAACCACCTGGTCTTCGGGATGGACCTGCAGGCCGCCATCGACGCCCCGACCTGGCACTCCACGCACGGCCCGTCCTCGTTCGCGCCGCGGGTCGCCGAGCCGCGCGGGGTGCGCGCCGAGACCCGGCTCGGCGCCGACGTGCTCGCCGAGCTGCGCCGCCGTGGGCACGACGTGAGCGACGCCGGTCCGTGGTCGCTCGGCCGGATCAGCGCGGCCGGGATCCGCGCCGACGGGATGCTGATGGCGGCGGCGAACCCGCGCGGGATGCAGGGCTACGCCGTCGGGCGTTGATGCGACGGTGCGCCGTCGGACCCGCGCGGCCGACCCGGCCGGCACAACGGGAGGTCCTGCGACGTGACCGGTCCGGCCTCACGTGGAGCGGGCCAGACGGGCCGTCATGGCGGCGACCGCGTCCCGGAGCTCGTCGGGGCCCTCGACCGTGAAGTCCGCGTCGAACATGCAGAACCACGCGGCCAGCGCGTTGTACGTCCAGGAACCAGCCTCGACCCAGCAGGACTCCTCGTCGCGGGCGATCACGGTGCCCTGCCGCTGGATCCACGGCGCCACCGTGGTGGCCGGCGCGTGCAGGAGCACCCGGCCCCGCGCCGGCCACTGGGCGGCGCCCCGCACCTGGCTGCGCAGGTAGTCGGCGAGATCCGCCTCGGGCAGCTCGCGCGGGGTGAACCGGGCGCCGTGCGGGGTCCGCAGCGTCATCCGGTCCGCCCGGAACGTCCGCCACGCCTCCCGGTCCAGGCACCACGCGACGAGGTACCAGCGGGTGCCCCAGCTCACCAGTCGGTGCGGTTCCACGCGCCGCAACGACGGCGTCCCGTCCTTGGCCACGTAGTCGAACCTGAGCACGTGGTGGTCCCGGCACACCGCGCCAAGCTCTAGGAGCAGGCCGGCGTCGACCTGGGGCGCCTCGGTCGCGGTCGGTACCGACGTGAACTGGAGCGCGTCCACGCGATGCCGCAGCCGGGACGGCATCACCTGCCGCACCGTGGTCAGCGCCCGCAGTGCCGCCTCCTCGATCCCGGCCACCCCACTGCTCGCGGTCTGCAGGGCGACGGCGACAGCCACCGCCTGCTCGTCGTCGAGCAGCAACGGTGGCAGCTCGGTGCCGGCGCCGAGGCGATATCCGCCGTCGGGCCCCTTCGTGGCCTGGACCGGGTAACCGAGTTCGCGCAGGCGGTCGACGTCCCGGCGGACCGTGCGCGGGCTGACATCGAGCCGGTCGGCGAGGTCGGCGCCGGGCCAGTCCCGGCGCGCCTGGAGCAACGAGAGCAGCTTGAGCAGTCGTCCGGACGTCTCCCACATGTCGCCAGTCTGGCACCGGAAGCGGCCAGTACTTGTCCGCTTCCGGTGCGATCTCGTCCGGCCGGATCGTTGCCGAACCGTCATAGCGGTGGGCCGCCCCCGCCCCTAGACTCAGGATCCAATCGTCCGCGGAGGGGTGGTCAGGGTGGCGCGATCCAGAGCGGTGTTGGCTGGGGTGTTCCTGTTCGGTGCGTTGCTCGGCCTGTCCGGGTGCGGCGGTGCGGAGGAGCCCGGCGACGGTGACTCCCCGAGCGGCTCCACGGAGCCGACGCAGGAGCCCACTGAGGAGACGACCGGCTCGGGCGACACCGACGATCCCGCGGTGAGCGCCGCCGTCGACGATCTGGCGGACCGTCTCGGGCTGGACCCCGGCGACATCGAGGTCGACACTCTGGAATCCGTCACCTGGCGAGACGGCGCGATCGGTTGCCCCGTACCGGATCAGGTGTACACCCAGGCGCTCGTCGAGGGCCGACGGCTGATCCTCACCGCGGAGGGCGAGGAGTACGCCTACCACGGTGCCGGCGAGGACGACCTGACGTACTGCGAGACCCCCGAGGACCCGCTCGAGACGGACGCCACCTCCTGATCCACGGGGTCGCCCGGTGAACTCCTCAACCGGCGAGGCCGTACACCTTCGCCCGGTGTGCCTCGAACTGACGCCTTCCGACAAGGCTGAACAACACCCGGACCGGCACCGGCAGGTTCGCGCGCATCCAGGCCTGCCGCTCCGCCGGGTCGTCGAAGGCGTCCAGCATCATCCCGAGCTGGATGAACTGACGGTCCCGCGGCACCGAGGCGCGGCCGTGCTCGCCGAGGACGTCCCACTCGGCCTGCGACATCGTGACCTGCGCGATCGGAAGGATCTGGTCCTCCTCCTGGCCGAGGTGGCGCAGCAGGGTGGCGAGCAGTTCGTCGAGCACCGCGGCGACCTGTTCACGGTCCACGCCGGAGGCGCCGGCCCGCCAGGCAGGCAGGGTCTCGCGCAGTTCCGTGATCAGCGCGGCGGCCTCCGCGTGCTGCGCGCGCATCTGTCCCACGTGCAGCGCGCAGCCGGGCGAGCGTGACTCGAGCTTGTCCCAGAGGAGCTCGTCCTCGGTGTGGTGATGGGCGTGCAGACCCGCGGCGATCTCCTCGACGTGGTCGGCGACGATCGCGGCACGGGTCACCTCGCCCTCGGCGACGCCGCGGACGAGAACGGGCGCATCGGTGAACACGCGGCGCAGGAGGCGGTGGATGACGAACATGTCATCGGTGTTGCAGGTCAACGCGGACGTGTCCATGAGGGGACCTCTCGAACGTGGGGGCCGACTCGGCGAGGAGGGGGAGTGAGCCGAGCGTAAGTTCGGGCGGCTGCGCGGGACAGGGTGAAAGCGCCGGCAGAACGGGTGAAAGTCCGGGCCCGGAGAGGGCCGTAAGGGGGGCGAACTCAGGCCGTCGGACCTCCACCTGAACTCCCTGAGGTAGCGGACCGACCCTGACCTCTACTGCTCGTAGCGTCGTTCCCACAACGACCGAGGAGGCACCTGCGCCATGATCCACACCGAAGGCCTGACGAAGGATTTCGTCGTCAGCCGCAAGGAGACCGTGCACGCCGTGCGCGGCATCGATCTCGACGTCGCACCGGGGGAGCTCGTCGCGATCCTTGGCCCGAACGGGGCCGGCAAGACCACCACGATGCGGATGCTCACCACCCTGCTCGCCCCGACGTCCGGAACGGCGCGGGTGGCCGGGTTCGACGTCGTCAGCCAGCCCGGGCAGGTACGCCGCCGGATCGGCTACGTGGGCCAGGGGAACGGCGCCGGACACAACCAACGCGCCGCGGACGAGCTGTACTCGCAGGGCGTCACCTACGGGCTGTCCCGCGCCGACTCGCGCCGCCGGGCCGGCGAACTGCTCGAGTCCCTCGACCTCGCCGGAAAGGCACAGCGCAAGGTGACCGACCTCTCCGGCGGTCAGCGCCGCCGTCTGGATGTGGCGATGGGACTGATGCACGCCCCGCCGCTCCTCGTCCTCGACGAGCCCTCCACCGGCCTGGACCCGCAGAACCGGGCGAACCTGTGGGAGCACATCACCGCGATGCGGACGGCGTATGACATCACCGTCCTGCTCACCACGCACTACCTCGACGAGGCCGACTCGATGGCCGAGCGGGTGGTCGTGGTCGACCACGGCGAAGTGATCGCCGACGACACCCCGGACGCGCTCAAGACCCAGCTCGCCGGTGACCTGCTCGTGGTCACCACCGACTCTCCCGACGGCGCGGCGCAGCTCGCGCGGGTCGTCGAACGGTGGCAGGGGGCGACCGAGGTGACCAGGTCCGGCACCCGGATCAGCGCGCGGATCGCGAACGGCACCACCCGCGTGGCCGAGCTCGTCCACACGGCCGACGCGGCCGCCGTCGGGCTCTCCGACGTGCAGGTGCGCCGCCCCACCCTGGACGACGTGTTCCTGAATCTGACCGGACGGAGCCTGCGCGAGAGCGGGACCGAGAACGAAGAGGTGGCGGCATGACTGCGACGGCCCTGACCCAGACCGGGGCGGTGACGACCGAGCCGGCTGTGGAGCGGAGCTCCTTCGCCCGCGACACCGGCATCGTCCTGATGCGCGAGCTGCGACCGATGCTCCGGGACCCGTTCTCGGTGGTCTTCGGGCTGGTGCAGCCGATCGTGTTCCTGGCCCTGTTCGGGCCGCTGCTCGGCGGCAGCCTGGCCGGATCGGTGCCGGGCGGGAGCGTCTGGCAGTGGTTCGTGCCGGCGATCCTGGTGATGACGGCGCTGTTCGGGTCCTCGACGGTGGGCTCGAACCTGCTCTACGAGATGCAGACCGGCGCGCACGAACGGATGCTCGTCACCCCGCTGTCCCGTTCGTCACTGCTGGTGGGCCGGGCCCTGAAGGAGATGGTCACCCTCGGCGCGCAGGCGGTACTGATCGTTGCCGTGATGGTGCCGTTCGGGTTCCGGCTCCACCCCGCGGGTGCCCTGCTCGGCCTCGCGCTGCTCGCCGTGTTCGGGATCGGCCTCGGCTCACTCAGCTACGCGCTCGCGATCGCCGTGCGCAAGCAGGACTGGATGTTCTGGGTGGTGCAGCAGACGTTCCTGTTCCCGCTGATGATCCTGTCCGGGATGCTGCTGCCCCTGGAGTCCGGGCCCGGCTGGATGCAGGTGCTCTCCCGGTTCAACCCGCTCAGCTACATCGTCAACGCCGAGCGGGCGCTGTTCTCCGGCGAGATCGCCACAGCGACCGTGGCGTGGGGCGTGGTCGCCGCGGTGGCGACCCTCGCCGTCGGGCTCGCGGTCGGGATCCGAGGGATGCGGCGCAGCGGCGACTGACGCGATCCGAGCGGAGGTGGCGCACCGGGACCGACCCGGTGCGCCACCTCCGTGTCCGTGCAGCGGGTTGATCCGCCCTCCGGACCCGTGGCGCGACGGCGCCGCGGATCGTGCCAGGATTGATCCATGAAGATCGGCGTCATCGGAACCGGCCAGTTCGCGCGCAGTTTCATCTCCTTGTGGCAGCTCCACCCGGACGTCGAGGCGGTCTACGTCTGCGACCTCGTCCCGGAGCGGGCCGCGGAGCACGTGGAGAAGTACGGCCTCGCCGGCTCGTTCGCGACCGCGGAGGAGCTGCTCGCGTCCGACGTGGACGCGGTCGCCGTGATGACCCAGCGGTGGAGCCACGGCGCGCTCGTGCTGCAGGCGCTGCGGGCGGGCAAGCACGTGTACTCCTCGGTGCCGATGGCGATGACGGCCGAGGAGATCACCGCGATCGTGGCCGAGGTCGAGGCCACCGGCCTGATCTACATGATGGGGGAGACGAGCTACTACAACCCCGCCGTGGTGTGGGCCCGGGAGAAGATCGGCGCGGGCGAACTCGGCCGCGTCTTCTACTCCGAGGGCGACTACGTCCATGACATGGACAACGGCTTCTACGCCGCGTACCGCTACAGCGGCGGCGAGGACTGGAAGTCGACGGCCAGCTACCCTCCGATGCTCTACCCGACACACGCGATCGGTGGCGTGCTCGGCGCACTGCCCACCTACGCGACCAGCGTGAGCTGCATTGGCATCGTCGACGACCGCGGCGACGGCGTCTTCGACGCCGACGTGTCCAAGTGGGGCAACACCTTCTCTAACATGACCGCCCTGTTCGAGCTCGCGGACGGTGGCGCGATGCGCACCAACGAGTTCCGGCGGGTCGGGTACTGGAAGGGCCACGAGTCGCGGTTCCGCTTCTACGGCACCGAGGCCGTGATGGAGCAGACCGGCGACGGTGCGAGCCTGAGCATCAAGACCGAGGGCGAGGACTACGCCAAGGGCGCCACCCTCGACATCAGCGACCAGTTCCACACCAAGGCCGCGCAGTTGCCCGAGGACTTCGGCGACATCGACCCGGCCCTGATGCAGAGCTTCAGCTCAGGCCTGGCCAAGGCCCACGACGGATCGCGGCTGCCGAAGGAGTTCGACGGCGCCCACAACGGCCACGAGGGTGCGCACCACTTCCTCGCGGACGACTTCGTCCGCGGCGTCACCACGAACACCCAGCCGCCGATCAACGCCTGGACGGCGGCCCGGTTCACTCTCCCCGGTGTGGTCGCCTACGAGTCCGCCAAGCAGGGCGGCGTGCGCCTGCCGATTCCCGACCTCGGAGCCGGTCCGGCGAACCCGAATTGGTGATCCGGCCGGCGGCGTGGCCGCCGGCCGGGCCGCCGAGCCGAGCTGCCCGGTAACGACGGGATCCACTGCCGATGCCAGCGGCTGCCCAGGGCCCGGTGTCACCCGAGGCGGCTCAGGTGTAGAACAACTGCGCGCTCGCGACGGTGTCGACGTCGCTGACGATCCGGACCCAGTGCGCCGAGAAACCGGTGGGGAAGGTGTGGGTCACGGCGGCCCCCGGTTCGACGGTGAGCGTCTCGTACGCACTGAACCGACCGTGCCCGTGGAAGTCGATCTCGATCGTGAACTGTGCGTCCTGCTCTCCCTGATTCTCCAGGTGCACGCACTTGTTCTCGAACCCAGTCATCAGGTATGGGTCGGACGGGACCGCTGCTCTGACCTCGGCCATCCACCACGGCCCGCCCCAGCCCGAGGCCTTGCCGAAGCCCCACAGATCATCGGTCTTTCCGAACCAGAGGCCGGACTGGGGCTCCGCCGTTGTCGGGCTGAGGCCCCGGCTCGGCGAGGCGTGATCGGCGCCGAGTACCAGCATGCCGCGCCAGGAGCAGAAGTCGCCGAGCACCCACAGATGCGTCGAGACCGGGCGAACACCCCAGATCCTTCCCCCGTAGGCCCAGGGCGACAGTTCGTAGAACATGCCGTGGTGATCCATCAGCAGCCGCTCGTGCTCGGTCTCCCGGATCCGTGGCCACTCGGTCTGCCACTTGTGGTCGAACGTATGTGAGGCCTTGGGCAGCCTGTACGTGGTCCAGGTGTCGTCGGACTCGGTGTAGACCTTCAGGATTGCCGAGGCCTGGTCCCATCCACTGGCGAAGATCGTGCCGCCGAACTCGTGTCGGCCACTGATCGCGGTGAAGGGCTTGCGCTCCAGGACCGTCCAACGTTCGCCGTCGAACTCGGCCAGGCGACCCTCGCTGCGGGTCCCGGCCCAGTCCTGCTCGTCGTACTCGTTGGAACACACGACCAAGCGTCCGAAGCCCGTGTAGCAGTCCTTGTAGTGGACGCGTGCACCGTTGCCGGTGCCGAGTTCGACGTTCAGGTCCGCGACCTGCTCGCATGCCAGGGTCCGCATGTTCAGCTCGAAGAGTTCACCCTCCATGCCCAGCACATAGACGAGATCATCTGGGTTCGTCAGGTGGCGCGTCGTGCCGCACACCCGGATCAGTTCGAGCTCCGGCACCGTGCGGATGTTGTGCTCGGCGTCGATCACATGCGGCCCGATGATCATCTGGTTCGACGGGTAGTGCACGAAGCGGTTCGTGTAGGTGCCATCGACGCCGATGGTGTCCGGGACGACCTCCATCGAGAGGTCGGAACTGATCCTGCGCAGGCTGACACCGCTACCGCTCTGCCGCTTGTGCGAGTTGTAGTTCTGCACGTACAACTCACCGGCCCAGGGCATCAGAGCACCGACTCCGATCTCACTGCGCGGGGGACCCAGGTCTCCGACCTGTGCCAGGTGAGGGAAGACCCCCGAGACGTTTGGCTGCGAGATTTGGCCGCTCACGCACTGCTCCTTCGGTGTGTCGTCGACGGCGGATTGTGCCGGGGTGAGGTAGCGGGCCGCTTGGCCCGGCCGCCCGGACCGTCGATCACGATGAATCTATAGTAGCACCGCACCCGTGCGCGCTCCCGTGTCTGCCTAACTCTGATGGTGCTATAGAAACATCGGTGCTGTTACAGTGTCGTTTGGATCGATGTCTAGCCGATGAGGGTCAGGAGTTAGATCGTGTCGAAGGTGCGCATGAACATTGCCTCGGGTCGCGGTGTCGTGGAGACCGGAGCGCCCGGGCTGAGCCGCCGTCAGGTGCTCGCTGGCCTGCTCGGTGTCGGGGCGCTCCCCGTCATCGCGCTAGTCGCTCCAGATTCAGCCAGGGCGGACCCGCCCTGCCCGGTCGCCGAACTCGACGAGCCGCTCGCGGACACCGCGATGAGCGACTTGAGCTACCAGAGCATCGTCCAGATCGCGGGCCCGAGCCACCGCGTGAACTTCCTCCGTGCGTCCTGGATCGGGTCGGGCGGCCAACCCGCTTCAGCGATCGTCCGCGACATCGAGGTCCACGATGGCTCGCAGTGGGTCACGGTCTCCGGCCCCGGGTCCCGCCTCGACGAGCAGTGGCGCGTGGTCAGCGGTGACAGCAGCACGATCAGCGCCGGCGACTACACGCAGGCTGCGAACCTCTGGCTGGCCCTGGGCTCGGTGACCAAGCTGTCCGCATCCGCTGCCGAACTGACCGCCGAGATCCCCGGCGTGCTCGATCTCACGGTCCGTTGGGATGTCTCCGGCACCCAGCCGGAGGTGCAATGGAGTCTGCACGTTCAGTCCGCCGGCACCTATGTGGTCGGCTATCACGCCACTCCTCGGCTCGAGTTCGAAGCTGTCGATGAGGTCCTGTGCGGTGCGCTCCAGCACGCCCGGTCGATCGGCTCTTCGACTGCCCTGTTCGCGTGGGAGCTTTTCGCGCCGATGGCACTCCTGCAGACCGAGGTCGACAACCGAACGCTCACCACCGGGGTCTACGTACCGGGCGACGTGATGGCTTTCGAGCACGAGCGCTTCCTCGGCTGGGATGACCAGCCGTTCGCGATGAGTCTGCGGAACGCGATGGGGCAGATTCAAGCATCGGTCTACGCGCCGCCCGGTGGACTGCGGTCGGAGCTGGCAGCGGACGAGAGCGTCGGATACGTGTTCGGGGTCGTCGCCAGCCTGTCATCCCTCTACGAGGCCCAGGTCAGTATCAGCCGGGACTCGTACGGGCTGACCCGGTACCGCCGCAACGTGTACGACACCTCGCTGACTGCGAGTGTGCACAACATGCTCGACCTGGTCGCGGTCGAGCCGGATGGCGACGACTCGGTCGACTTCGTCCCTTCGGTCTCCGGCTGGTGGAACCGCGCCAAGGGGTTCGCCAACATCGAGGCCGACCAGCAGACCAGGACCGCGACGTCCAGTGTGCTGGCGAGCGCCGCGTTGGTGGCATGCGGGCCGCAGGACGCAGCCTGGCTCTGGGAGCACCGCGCCCGCCCTCAGGCCGAATACAACTTCTCCCGGCGCAGCATGGCCCACTCGCCGAAGCACGGCTTCGGCGCCGACGCCCCGCTGGGAGGGTATGCGTTCGACGCCTGCTCGACGGTGCCGATGTGGCAGATGACCCGGGGCGAGTCGGCAGGCTTCGGGCACATCGCCCGGTTGGCCACGGCGAAACGACGTTGGCCGAACTTCGTCGCCCCGCTGTCCGCGCATCTGCTCACGCAGGACCCCGGCTGGCTCGCGGAGGCGAAGGCCGTCGCGGACATCTACATCGAGGACCGGATCTTCACGCCGAGCACCACCAACCACAGCGAGGTCGACTTCAGCGCCGAGACCGTCGAGCACTGGCTGGAGCTGGTCGTCCTTCACGACCTGACAGGCGAGCAGCGTTATCTCGACGCGGCGCACGCCGAGGCCAAGCGGTACATGGGTGCCTTCGACGTCCGTCCGGTGCCCGAGGGCACTGTGCTCTCCCCGGTCGGCGCTCCGATCGACGACGCCTACTACAAGTGGGTCACCAGCCCAGGCATCCCGAACTATCCGCGCGCCGTTCCGCCGACCGAGACGGTCGAGAAGTGGATGGTCTCGACGACCGGCCTGACCTACGAACAACTACGGACCTTCAAGACCGAGGGCGACGCCGGCGGCTTCACCCTGAACGCCGTCTGGGCTCCGTTCCTGCTCCGACTCGCGCACCTGGTCGGTGACGACTTCATCCGGGACATGACCCACAACATGGTGATTGGGAGGTTCAGCAACTACCCGGGCTACTACAACCGGCAGTTCGTCTCGTGGCCGATGCACCCGGACTATCCGCTCGAGGGTCCCTCCGGCACTTCGGCCATCTACTACCACCACATCCCAGCGCAGATCGGCCTCGCGATCGACTACCTGATCAGCGAGCACCAGACCAGGTCCGACGGCGAGATCGTCTTTCCCTATGCGTGGGAGTCCACCTTCGCGTACTTCACGTTCCACACCTACGGGCACCAGCCGGGAACGTTCTACGGCGATGACGGCGTCTGGCCGTACTTCCCCCAGGGGATCATCGCGGTGGACAACGCTCAGCTCAACTGGCTCACCGCCGTCGGCACTGGGCGGTTCTATCTCAGCCTGACAAACGCGACCGGGACCGTGCAGACCGCGCACGTCGACTTCGACGCGGCCCTCACAGGCATCGAACCCGACCAGACCTATTCCGCGTCGCTGATCGTGAACGGCGCCAGCACGGCCGTCACGATCGCACAGGCCGCCGTCGACGTCACGGTGCCGGGTCACGGGATCGCCGCGCTCGTCATCGACGTCCCGGACGTGCCGAGCATGCCGTGGCAGCGCGGCGGCGCCACCGACTGGACCTCGGTGAGCTATCACCTCGACGACATCGATGGTGGTGGCACCACCCTCGAGGACAAGGTCTACGGCGTCACGATCCCACGCCCGGACCGCAGGGGTTACGACATCTACATCCAGTCGAGTATCCCGGACGCGACTCCGATGTCGCTGCGCTACCGGGTCGACGACGGCGCCTGGGTCGATGCGCCCGCCAAGACCTACCCCCGTGAGTGGACGTTCGGCGTCGAGGACCTCCGCTCGAGTTTCAGCTATGTCGCGACGGTCGACGGTGTGGCTCGCGATGAGCGCACCCTCTACCTTCCAGGGTTCATCTCCGGCGGGCTGCCCCATGGGCAGACCGTCGGAGGCGAGCTGCGGACCGATCGCGGCTCCTCGACCCCCGGCGACGCCATCGACGTCACGGTGGTGCTTCGCAACGAGACCGATGTCGATCTCGACGGTGTCACGGCCTGGCTGGGGGTCCCGAGCGGGTGGACCAAGGTCGACCCGACGGTGCCGACGACGATTCCCGCGAACTCCTCGCTCGAGCTTCCCGCCGCGGTCACACCGGGCCCATACTCCGGGGCGACCGGAGTCGACCGGTCGATCACCGGCCGGATCCGCTGGAGCGGCGGTAGCAAGCCGTTGGCGTCGCTCGTCGTCCAGCACCTCACAGCGATGAAACTCCTCGATGTCTCGGCCTCGCCCGCTGCCGTCACATCCCTCACCGACGACGTCACAATCAGGACCTCGATCCTGAACCGCGGCGCCGCGGCCGCGACCGGGACGGCGACGCTGACGTTGCCGACCGGCTGGACGGCGAACGAGACGGCCGTGACGTGGAGCGCCGACCCGAGGTCGTGGGTCGCCGTGACCATGGTCGCAACTCCGACCGCCGCTCCCTTCGGTGACGCGACGCTCATGATCCAGCCGGGGGGCGGTCTTCCGAGCCGCTCGGTACAGGTCTCGGTCGGAACCAGATACATCGTCGCGAACGGAGACACCGCCTACAGCGAGACCGGGACCTGGCTCGCCAGCAGCCTTGAGGGATATGACGGCATCAGATCCCGCTACTCCCCGGAGAGCCAGTACGGCGGCACCGCCACGTTCACGCCGACGATCGCTGACGCCGCCGACTACGAGGTCTCGGTCTGGTACCCGACCAACCCGGACACCACCACGGACGCCCTGTACACGGTCACGACGCCGGACGGCAGCACCGACTTCCACGTCGACCAGACACAGGGAGCCGACGGCTGGCGCGTGCTCGGGACGTTCGCACTGCCGAGCGGAACCGATTCCTCGGTCACGCTCACTGCGATCACCGGGCTGGTCACACGCGTCAGTGCCGTGCGGTTCCAGCAAGCCTCATGAGACAGCCACCTAGCCCGGTGGCGGACAAGGACGAGATGCACGCCAAGACAAGGATCCCGACGGAACGGGTGACCGCAGAGGTCGTGGTGGTCGGAGGCGGGCTGGCCGGTGTCTGCGCCGCGATCGCCGCCGCCCGGCTGGGGCGCTCGGTCGCGCTCGTCACCAACCGTCCGGTGCTGGGCGGCAACGCCTCCAGCGAGGTCCGGGTATGGGTGGTCGGCGGCACGTCGCACGGCCGCCAGCGCTATGCGCGTGAGACCGGGATCATGGGCGAGCTGTTCGTCGAGAATCAGTTCACGAACCCCGAGGGCAATCCCTATTACTGGGACCTGGTCGTGCTTGGGGCGGTGCGAGCGGAGCCGAACATCTCCCTCTTCCTCAACACCGAGATCCATGACGTCGAGGCCAGCGGGCCAGTCGATGAGCGTCGCATCGAGGCGGTCACCGGCTGGATGACCGGCTCCGAGCGTCGGCTCCGGTTCCAGGCGGCGATGTTCCTGGACTGCAGTGGCGACGGCCTGGTCGGCCACCTCGCCGGTGCCAGGTACCGCATCGGTCGCGAAGCGCGAGCCGAGTATGACGAGCCGTGGGCGCCCGAGGCCGCAGACGACCTGACGCTCGGCAGCACGATGTTGTTCTACTCGAAGGACGCCGGCCACCCGGTCCCGTTCGTGCCGCCGACCTTCAGTCGGGACATCTCGACGACGTCGATACCAGAGCATCGCGTGATCAGCGTCGAGAAGGACGGCTGCTGGAACTGGTGGATCGAGTGGGGCGGTGAGGTCGACGCGGTCCGCGACAACGAGCGGATCCGCGACGAGCTCTGGGCGGTGATCTATGGCGTCTGGGACTACATCAAGAACTCGGGTGAGTTCCCCGAGGCGGAGCCGCTGACCCTGGAGTGGGTGGGTTCGGTCCCCGGCAAACGGGAGTACCGCAGGTTCGTCGGCGACTACACGCTCACCCAGAAGGACATCCTCGGCCAGACGGAGTTCCTCGACCGGATCGGCCACGGCGGCTGGTCGATCGACCTGCATCCTCCCGGCGGGGTCTACGCCGCGGAGCGTGGGAGCAAGAGCTGGCACCCCGACGGGAACTACCACATCCCTTTGCGCTCGCTGTACTCGGTGAACGTCGAGAACCTCCTGTTCGCCGGCCGCAACATCAGTGCCAGCCATGTCGCGTTCGGCTCCACCCGGGTGATGGCGACCTGCGCCGTCATCGGCGAAGCGGCCGGCAGCGCCGCAGCACTCGCCATCGCCAAGAACGCGACACCGCGGGACGTGGCGCACGAACACATCGACGAGCTCCAACAGGTGATGTTGCGTCAGGATGCCTCGCTGCTCGGGGTCGCCAACACCGACCGGTCCGACCTGGCTCGAACAGCGCGGGTCACCTCCTCGAGCAGCCTCGGCCGGGTCGCCTCAACGGCGGATGGCGTCCCCTTCGTCCTCGAGGTGCCGGCGGGCCTCGTGGTCCCAGTCGATCCGGAGATCGCGGGAATCGGGCTGTTCCTGGAGGTCTCCCGGCCGACGTCGGTCACGGTCGACATCCACGAGACCGACCTCCCTCAGAACTATGTCCCCGGCCGCCTCGTGGCGACGGTCGACGTACCCCTCGAGGCGGGGCGGCCGCGGTGGGTGCACCTGGACGTCAGCTGGCGGCCCCGCGCGCCCTGCAACGCGTTCGTCGTCGTGCGGGAGAACCCGAACGTCGCGCTGGCGACGACGACCGAGCAGTCCCCCGGGGTGCTCAGTTTTGCTCGTCGCGACATCCCCTACCGGGTGGATGGTGACCAGCCGCTGATCGAGTGGATGAAGCTGAGCGATCGGCGAGCATTCGCGGTTCAACTCGGCAGTGCCACCAGAGCCTTCGCGCCGGAGCGGGCCGTGGGCGGCTACAGCCGACCCTACGGGGGCCCGCAGATGTGGGTGTCGGAGCCGATGCGCCCCGGGACGCCGGAGTGGTTGCAGCTCGCCTGGCCCGCAGCCGTGACGGTCGGTCGGATCGAGTTGGTGCTCGACGATGACGTGAACGAGGACCTGGTCAATCTGCACCACCACCGCACCCCGTTCCGGATCATGCCGACCCTGATCCGCGACTACCAGCTGGAGGCATACGTGGACGGTGAGTGGCGAGTGCTGGAGCGCGTGCGCCAGAACCGACGTCGGCGGCACCTGCACGTGCTCGAGCAGCCCGTCACGACGGACCGCATCCGTCTCGTGGTCGGCTCGACCAACGGTGCGGCGAACGCGCACGTGGTCTCGCTGCGCGCGTACGGCCCGGAGGCGGCGTCATGACAGGACAGCCGAAGGGCTTCCACCTCGGCGCGTCCTACTACCCCGAGCACTGGCCGCAGGAGCGGTGGGAGCGGGACCTGGGCGCGATGAGCGACCTCGGTTTCACGACCGTGCGCATGCTGGAGTTCGCGTGGTCCCGGCTCGAGCCGGGACCGGGCGAGTACCGCTTCGCCTGGGTCGACCGTGCGGCGGACCTCTGCGAGTCGTTCGGCCTCTCGATGATGCTCGGAACTCCGACAGCGGCGCCGCCGGTGTGGCTGATCAGCGCGTACCCGGACATCCTGCCCGTCGGCCCGGACGGCCTCCGGCGACAACCGGGTGGACGGCGTCACTACTGTCTGCACCACGAGCACTACCGCGCCGCTGCACGTGGCGTCGTCGAGCAGCTGGCGAACCACCTGGCCGGGCGCACCGACATCGTGGCGTGGCAGGTCGACAACGAGGTCGGGGCGTACCGGTCGACGTTCTGCTACTGCGATCAGTGCGAGGCCGCGTTCCGGCGCTGGCTGGAGGCCCGCTACCACGATGTCGCCGCGCTCAACGAGCGGTGGGGGACCGTGTTCTGGTCGCAGGAGGTGCGGGGCTGGGACGAGGTGCAGATCCCACGGCCGGCCATGAACGGCTGGACCGGATCCAACAAGTCGGCACTGCTGGACTTCTGGCGGTTCAGTTCCGACGCGCTCGCCGACTTCGTGGGCGATCAGGCCGACGCTCTGCGCGAGTGGTTCCCGCAGGTGCCAGTCACGACCAACTGGACCAGCCTGACCACGGCTGCGTTCGACCGTGCGGCGATGGCGAAGCGCATCGATTTCACCAGTTGGGACAACTACGAACTCGACCTGTACGGAGCGTCCTTCAACCACGATGTGGTCCGCGGTGCCAAGCTTGGGCCGCAGCCGACGTGGACCCCGGAGCAGCGGTGCGCGCCACCCGACAACCGGCAGCACGTGCCACTGCTGCGCGACGGCGACGTCACCACGATGACCCTGCACAACATCGCGTGTGGCTCCGACGCGACGATCTACTTCCGGCTCGAGCAGGCGCTGTTCGGGGCCGAGAACGCCCACGGCGGCATCCTCGACCGCACTGGCGGCACCGACACCCGCATCTACCGCGAGTTGATGTCTTCGGTGCCGCGGCTGCGGCAGATCGGTGATGCGGTCGCCGGGTCGCAGGTGCGAGCCCGCGCGGCGATCGTGTACGACACCACCGCCGGCGTGGCGATCACCAGCCCGCTGCCACACCTGGTCAAGAAGCGCTCGCAGCTCCTCGGCCACATCGAACATCTCGTGCGCCCGTACCACCGTGCCCTGCAGAGTCTCGGAGTCGATGTCGACGTCATCCCGTGCGACCGGGACCTTGCGCACTACGACGTGGTCATCCTTGCCGGCCAAGTGATCGCGAGCGGCGACCTGGCGACCTCGGTCAGGGAGTATGTGGCCGGCGGGGGGTGCCTCGTCGCGACTCCGTTCACCGCGCAGGTAGACGACAACGACAACCTCGTCGCGGCCGCGGTCCCGGCCGGTCTGACCGACGTCTTCGGGCTCTCGGTCACCGATCAGGACTTCCTCGCTGACGGCGAGACCGTGGTGCTCGCACGACCCGTCGGCGCCGGGGAGGCACCGGTCCCCGATCTGCAGGGCGTGCTCTGCTGCGAGCTTCTGCGCCTCGCCGGCGCCGAGGTCACGTTCGAGTACCGGAACCGGTGGTACGCCGGCACGCCTGCGATCGCCTCGCACACTTACGGGCGCGGTACCGCGGTGTATGTGGGCACGGCGCTGGACCACGTCGCCGCGAGAAGCCTGCTGACCGAGGTTCTCGCCGAACGGGACGTCGAGTGGCACGACCTGCCCCCGGACGTGCACCTCAGGAGGCGGTTCGGGCCAGGGTCCGGACCGTCGGAGGGCACAGAGTACGTGTTCGTCGTCAACGGCGGCGAGGTGGAGCAGACCGTGACGCTCGCGGGGCGATATCGCGATCTGGTGTCGGGCGAGGAACGGGACGGTGTGATCGGGGTGAAGGCGCGGGATGCCGTCGTGCTCTGCCGTGCCAGGCCGAGGTGACGGACTCCAGGTCCGACGCCCGGCCGTAGACTTGAGGCCATGCTTCCGGCCCAACCGAACCAGTCGCTGATCGACGGGCTCGCCTGCCTTCACGCGCTGGCCGTCAGTCCGACCGCGGTGGGTTCGCGGGAGCTCGCGCGGATGCTCGATCTCGAGCCCACGCGGACAAACCGGCTCCTGAAGACCCTCGCGCACCTCGGGCTGGCGGAACAGGACGAGAAGCGCAAGTACCGCGTCGGTCCCGCCATCCACGTGCTGGGAGTCGAGAGCCTGCACACGTCGGGCTTCATCGATCGTGCCGTCGAGGTCCTGAAGGGCCTCGACGACAAGCGCCTCACGGTCGCGATGGGCGTGCTCTGGCAGGACCTCATCTGCTACCTGTATCACCAGTACCCCTCGAACACCGATGGCGGGACGATCCGGCACCGGCCCGTTCCGGCGTCGACCTCCGGACTCGGGCTCGTGCTGATGGCGCAGAAGAGCGATGACGAGCTACGAGCGCAGTACGCCGCCACCCGCAGCGGTGTGCACCTCGAGGGCCGCGACGGTCTGCTTGAGCGGGTTGCCAGGGTCCGTCGCCAGGGATACGCACTCTTCGACGCCGGTGATGGCAAGCGCACGGTCGCGATCGCTCTCGAGGGCGGTCATCGGGTGGCCGTCGGCGTCTCGGGTTCATTCCCGGACGACGACGTGCCCGGGTTGGTCGGCGAACTCAGGTCCGCAGCAGCCCAGCTCGCGCAGGCGAGCTGAACCGCTCCAGCGGCGTCAGTTCACCGGGCTCGGGCTGGCAACCATGTCGTGGCGCATGATCTGACCGCCCGCGCCCGGCCGGAACATGGGAAGTTGGTCGACATCGAGCTGCTCGATGCGTCGAGTCGGGTCAGCCAGCCACACGGTCAATGTCTCGTGCAGAGTATCGAGCCGTGCGAGCAGACCCCCGTAGCGCAGGTCGAGAACCTCCCAGCCGAAGACCTTGTTGTGGGCGACCCATCGGGCGTGCGCTGAGCGCCGCAAGGACCGGACGCCGTCGGCGACGGCGGGGATCACATGGTCGAGGAGGTCGCGCACCGTCTCCACGTCGCCCGCGCGGTACGCCGGGCGCAGACGCTGGTGCAGCTCCACCTTGTGCTCGAGCACGCGAGCGGCATCGATCACGGCCGAGACGATCTGGTCGGCGGCAGTCCCGCTCGCCGCGGCGGCGGTCAGGTCGTCTGCGAGCTGGCGGAACCTGGGCGCCAACGGCTCGGCGGGCAGGGGCATCAGGTCGAGCAGTGGGTCGGACCACAGCAACCAGGCGCCGGGGTTCCCGAACAACTCGGGGTGATCGGGGCCGGCGTCGGCATCCGACAAGGCCCGGTCGAGCTCGTCCGCGCGCAGCCAGGTCAGTAGCGTGCCGTCGCAGGACCCTCGGAAGTTCGTCGCTGAGAAGGCTGCGTTCTCGGCGCCGGCGTAGGCCTCATCGCAGAAGTGCTGGATGGCGGGCAGGGTCGAGTAGAGGTCGGCCTGTGAACTGTCGTTCCCCCATGTCGTCACCATCACCTCGGCGAGCCCGACCCTGCGGGCTGCTCGCACGCCCGGCGTGAGCGCCGCGATCGAGGAGGTGTTCTGCGACCAGAGCCGCGACCAGCACGAGACACCTGCCGCGAACACGGGCTCGTGGCCGGCCGCCTGGTGCCGTTCGAGCTGCCGGACGTAATGATCCTCGTCCAGGCTCAGATAGTCCCAGTGGACGAGTGTGACATTGCTCGGGATCGGCGCGACGTCCTTGCCCGGGAACGCGACGCCGAGGTCGTGCATGTCGTGACGGACGGAGGCGAACTTCAGATACATGTCGCTCCAGATCATCGGCCGCAGGCCGAGCTCGTCGCACAGGTCCGCCACCCGCCGGAGGTGCCGATTGACCAGCTCGATCGGCTCCTCGGAGCCGTACCGGGACCTGTGCGCTCCGCTGCCGATCCCGTAGGTCTCGTCCATGCCGACGTGGATCCGGCGGGACCGCACCGGCGCACTGGCGGCCTCGAGCATCGCCCGGACGAGTTCGTAGCTCTTCGGCTCGTCGACGAGCAGCACCTGTGCGTTGTCCCGGACCGGACCGTACACGGGCCATTGGAGCACGTTCGCGAGATGGCCGAGGGTCTGGATGCACGGGATGAGCTCGATGCCGACGCGGGCGGCCGCGTCGTCGATCGCGGTGAGCTCGCTGGCCGCATACCGCCCGCGCGCGTGCCCGAAGTACGGCTCACCCGGGATCTCGTAAATGTCCTCGGTGTAGAGCATTACGCTCGTTGCGCCCATCAGGGCGACCCGGCGGATGAGGCCGATCACGGCGTCGACGGTCAGCACCGCGTTGCGCGAGACGTCGAGCATCACGGTGATCGTCTCGAAGGGGGTCCGCTCGGATCGCTCGCTCACCGAGCCGGCCACGAGCAGTTCACCCATGACGGCGCCGAGGCCTCGCAAGCCTTGCGTGATGGTGCCGTACTCCACGTCGGCACCGCGGTCGCGCGCAGTGATCCGCAAGCCGCTGTCAGTACCCCGACTTAGCGAGATCTCGAACCCGTCATCGCCGAGTCGGTCGGGGAACTCGCCGAGCACATCAGCAACCGCTTGGTGCATCGGGTCTACGTCGTCGGTATGAACGGTGATCTGCATGGCGCATCCCAGTGTCTCGTGGCGTTGACTGCAGCGGAAGCGGCACTATATCAGCACCACTGGTCGAACGGACTCAGCCCTTAGCGATGACGCGGCGCAGCGGCTTGGGGAACTCGTCGAGCCGATCGGCGGCGGCATCGATCAGCGTGTCGACGTGGTTGAGCGCGATCCGCACCGCGCCGAGGGTCACGGCGTCCGGGCCCAGCGGGGACACCTCCAGGCGTGGCATCCGCGCGGTGAGTGGCTCGAGATGGCGGCGCAGTGGCTCGAGCAGGGTGTCGCCGCTTGCGGAGAGTCCGCCGCCGATGACGACCAGCTCGGGGTCGATGGTCGCGACCAGGACAGCCACCCCCTCGGCCAGCGCCCGGGTGTAGTCCTCCACGCGCTTCCGGGCGGTCTCCGAGCCGTCGCGGGCGTCGTCGAACACCGACTTGATGTCGACCTCCTCGCCCGGGTCCGCCTTCAGCCGCGCGGCCGCGCCACGCCACCGTAGGAACGGTAGGTGGTGGAGCTCGCCGGCGAAGCCGCCGAAGCCGGTGAGGAGCCGGCCGTCGATCATGATGCCGGCGCCGATCGACTGTCCCACGGCGACGTTGACGAGGCTGGCCGCGTCCTGCCCGGCGCCGCGCCAGTGCTCACCGACGGTTGCGATGTTGCAGTCGTTGCCGACCACCACGTGCCGCTCGAGGCGGTCGCGCAGCTCGGTCTCGAGATCGATGCCGGTCCAGCCGGGCATGCCGCCGGCGGCCACGACCGTGCCGGCATGGATCACCCCGCGGGCGCCGGCGGCGACCACCCAGACCTGGCTGTAGCGGATCCGCGCCTGCCGGCAGCAGTCCTCCAGCACGGTCCGGGCCGCCTGTAGCCGCTCCACCGAGTCCGCGTCGGGAGCGATCTCGACCGTCGACGTCGACAGCGGCTCGCCGCCGAGGTCGGCCACGACGGCGCGGACCCGGTGGCGCCCCAGGTCGACGCCGGCGACGTATCCGGCCTCGGCGCGGAACCGGTGCCGGCGCGGGGCCGGGCCGATCTGCGGGGTCGCCGACGCGGCCGGCTTCTCCGGTGCGATCCAGCGCAGTTCGAGGAGCTGGTTGACGATCTGCTGGGCCGAGGTGCGGGACACCCCGACGGTGTCGCCGATCTGCGCGACCGTCGCAGGCCCGGCCCGGAACCGGGCCAGTGCCGCGCCCAGGTTGATCCGGCGCAGCAACGACTGGTCGCCGCCGGTGGATCGGCCGGCGGCGCTGCTCGGAGATGTTCGAGTGACCACAGGGAGAGCCTACAGCCACGTGGAAGAATCTCACATGAAACAAACTTGTTAAAGAAACTGCAGGTCAGAAGCCTTGACACCTCAGCAGTGTCCCGTGCAGGATCGAACACGCAACGCGCCGACCGGCGCTCTGACCGCCACGGTGACGTGGCCGACACGAGGAGATCAGCGTGGTCTCACCGCGGTATCTGACCAGCTTCGAGCAGTACCGGTACTTCACCTACCCGCACCTGAACGGGTTCGTCGCGGACGCCGACGGTGTCACGACTGGGGTCGTGGTCGGTCAGATCGAGCTCGAACCGGCCGCGATGAGCCTGCACCTGATCGACGTCGCCACCGGCACCGACCGTGAGCTCTGCCGCTTCACCGACCCGATCGACACGACGAACCCGTACAGCTGGTACGACGTCGCCACCGACGGCAGCCGCATCGTCACGATGTTCAGCAACGAGGTCATCTGCATTGACATCACCGCCGACGGCGCCGTCACCACCCGGCCCGTCTTCGCGCCGCCGGGCGACCACGAGCTCTCGGTGATCGTGACCCTGCACCCGGCGTTCGACCGGTGCCTGGCGTCGTACTACCCGAAGGGCAAGAAGACCGGCCCGAGCGTGCTCGTGGAGATCGATCTGACCACCGGCGAGGCGACCCAGCTTCTCGACTCCGCGAGTGAGCTGGCGCATTTCCAGTACTGCGAGGCCGACCCGGACTGGATCGGATTCTCGAACCAGAGTCGCTTCACGCACAACTACGGCCCGTACAACCGGCTCTGGGTCATGCACCCCGTGCATGCCCCGCGTGGCATGAAGATCTGGGACCAGATCGCCGGCGACGGCATCGTGCCGACAGGTCACGAGGCGTGGGCGTTCCATGAGGTCTGCTGCATCACGGTCGCAGCCGACACCACTCAGCCCTCGAACACCCCGTGTGAGGGCACGCCTGGCCTCTGGCAGATCTGGCCGGACGGGCGTGAGCCCCGACTGATCGTCGAGGCGGCGGACTACAACCACGCCTCGATCAGCCGGCAGGGCGACCTCGCCGTGGTCGACGCCGGTCCGACGCGTCCGCCATGGCTGTTCCCCACCGCGCCCGAGGACCCGATCGACCCGGATGCCTCGGCCGGGCGGATCGAACTCGTCAGCATGACTGGGGAGTTCGCTCCCGTCACACTCGCCGAGATGCACTTCGGCGACGTGCACCCACGACACGGACACCCCGGTTTCTCCCCGGACGGCGCCTTTGTCGCGTTCACCGACACCGACCCCTTCACCCAGCGATCCCGGGTCGGCCTCGCCGACGTGCGGTCGGCTCGACGCTGAGCCACCGCCACTCACCCAGAAGGAAGACTCACATGTCCCACGTTCGTCATGCCCAGATGTCCCGCCGCAGCGTGCTGACCGCGGGGCTCGGCGCCGCGGCCGGCCTCGGCCTCGCCGCCTGTGGATCGTCCGAGGACCCGAGCGGCGGTGGCAGTAGCAGCGGTGGTGGCGCCACCGTCGAACTGACCCTCGCCCTCATCCCGGACCCGCCGGGCGCCAGCGAGTTCTATCGGGCGCAGATGGACGCCTTCGAGGCCGCGAATCCCGGTATCAGGATCAACATCATCGAGAACCCGGGCGATCAGCAGCTCAGCGCCGTCGAGCTGATGTTCCAGCAGGGGAACGCCCCGGACATCTATCGCGCGCAGGCCGCCGGGTTCGACCGCATGTACTCACGCGGATGGGCGCGCTCGCTCGAGGAGTTCGTCACCGACGACTTCCGGTCGCGGTTCCCGGAGGGCTCCCTGGAGCCCGCGAGCTCGGGCCTGCACCGCAACGGCGAGCTCTACTCGATCCCGCTGGTGTGGGGTAAGTGGTCGGCGATGGACCTGTTCGTCTACAACCGGTCGTTGCTGGCCGCGAGTGGCTTCGATGCGGCGCCCACCACCTGGGGTGAGCTTGAGGAGATCGCCCGTGCGGTCACGGCCGACGGCGGCGGCCAAGTCTTCGGGATGGCGCCCGAGCAGGCCTCCGGCATCGTGCGCATGTCGCGCCAAGGCGTCCCTTACTCGATCCCCGGCGACGGCATCAACCTGATGACCGGCGAGCCGGACACCGCGAACCCGACGATGATCGAGGCCGTCGAACTGATGCGTCGCATGAACGCCGAAGGATCGTTGATCACCGGCTGGGAGAGCTGGGACAGTTCGCGCTCCTACACCGAGTTCGCCGCCGGCAGCTTCGCCATGTACACGGCCCAGTCGTGGCACATCGCCGAGATCCGCAACCTGAACCCCGACATCGAGATGGGCATCGTCGCTGTTCCGGTCCCGGACTCGGGACGCGCCTCCTACACGCCGATCACCCAGCAGTTCGACCCGCTGTGGTCGATGTCGTCGGAGACCGAGCATCCCGAGGAGGCCTGGCTGGTCCTGGACTTCCTCGCGTCCGCGGACTTCTACCGTGCCTACTACGAGGAGTTCGGGACCCTCACCGCCATGCAGAGCGTCTGGGAGGACGAGATCCAGGCCAACCCGGACCTGTCCGAGGTGTTCGGGGTCGCGGAGTCCACGATGCAGGTCGTCCCGAACCCGAAGCTCGCCAGCGAGGGTGGCGCCACCATCCTCAATGCCCGGGCCGAGCGACCCGAACTCCGCTTCACCGACTCGGCGCTGGAGTCGATGATCAAGAACGAGGACTTCGCGCCCAAGGCGGCCGCGCTCGACGAACAGCTGCGTACCTTCCTCGACGAGATCTTCGCCACCGGGGACGCGTCGGTCGAGGACATCAGTTTCCCCGACTGGGATCCGCTGCAGCCGTACGACGCAGCGAACTGAGGTCGACCACATGACCGCACGGACTCGGCGAACGGCGGCCAAGCGGCGGGAGCACCTCTGGTGCTACGTGCTGCTGCTGCCGCTGCTGGTGGCGTTCGGAGGGTTCACCCTGTGGCCCATCGTCGCCAGCTGGTGGTACTCGCTCTTCGACTGGGACGGCGTCGGCAATCCCACCGAGTGGGTCGGGTTGGCCAACTTCGTCGAAGTGCTGACCGCCCCGGACTTCTGGCGTGCCTTCTGGCACACGTTCCTGTTCTCGCTGGTCGCGATCCTGATCGAGCTCCCGCTTGCGCTCGCGTTCGCGATCCTGCTGAACAATGCCAGGCTCCGTGGCCGGAACCTTTACCGCCTCGCCCTGTTCGTGCCGGTCGTCACGACGACGGCGGTGGTCGGCATCGTCTTTGTCGCCCTCCTCGACCCGGTGCGGGGGGCCGTCAACGAGATCCTGCTCGCGGTCGGGCTCGTCGACGCCCCGATCAACTTCCTCGGATCGACGACGACGGCGCTGCCCACCCTGATGGGGATCGACCTCTGGAAGGGGTTCGGCATCTCGCTGATCTACTGGCTCGCGGCTCTGCAAACGGTGCCGAAGGACCTGATCGAGGCCGCACAGCTCGACGGCGCACGCCGGGCGAGCATCGTCCGCCACATCATGGTGCCGGTGATGGCGCCGATCGCGATCGTCATCATGTTGCTGCTGTTCCAGCGCAGCCTCGGCACCTTCGACCTCGTGCAGGCGATGACCGCCGGCGGGCCGGTCTATTCGACCGACGTCGTGCCGACCTACATCTACCGCTATGCGTTCTCACCCGAGATGCAGGCCCCACGGTACGGGTTCGCCTGCGCGGCCGGCGTGGTGTTCGGTCTGCTCACGCTGGTCCTCACCCTGCTTCAGGCGCCGGCGCTGCGATACCGAAAGCGAGTCGCCGTATGAGCACCACGGTCACGTCGGGCACCTCGGCCGCACCGGCGGATCCGACCCGCACCCCGGACGGGCTGCCGAAGCTGTACCACGGCAGGAAGTCCGGGTGGCGCTGGCGTCCGCAACTGTCGCACCTGTTCCTCGTCCCGTTCTGTCTGGTCTGGGTCTACCCCTTCATCTGGATGTTCTCGGCGGCCTTCAAGTCGCAGCGCGAGATGCTGCTCGGCGGACTGAGCCTCATTCCGGAGGAGCCCACCCTCGACAACTTCTCGCGGGCCTGGACGACCGCGAAGTTCGGTGAGTACACCGTCAACACGATCATCTTCACGGTGCTTGTCGTGGCCATCGTGCTCCTGGTGACATCGTTGGCCGGATACGCCCTGTCCCGCCCCGGGCTACCGTTCAAGAAACTGATCATCGGCATCCTGGTCGCGACCATGTTCATCCCGCACGGCTACACGATCATCCCCGTGTTCCTGCTCGTGAACGAGCTGGGACTGGGCAATAGTCTGCTGGGTGCCGCGCTGGCGCAGGCGGCGCCGGTCCATGTGGTCCCGGTGCTGCTGTTCATGGGCTTCTTCGGGGGCATGCCCTCGGAGCTGGAGGATGCGGCCAAGGTCGACGGTGCCGGGTTCTTCCGGACCTTCCTCTCGATCATGCTGCCGCTGGCCAAGCCGGTGATCGGGACGGTCGCGCTCATGAACTTCATCAGTGCGTGGAGCGCATTCTTCGTGCCGCTCGTGTTCACCCTCGGCAATCCGGGTCTGCGCACGCTCGGGGTCGGCATGTACAACTTCTTCGGCCAGGAGTCGACCGACTTCGCCGGTCTCGCCGCTGGCGCGACGATCAGCGTCCTGCCCACCATCGTCGTGTTTCTGCTCCTGCAGAAGACCTTCATCGAGGGCATTGCCGGTGCCGTCAAGAGCTGATCGGCCCGTGGTCGTCCATGAAGACGCACCGGCCGGCAACCTTGTTGGCCACGTGCGCGGCGGTCCTGATCACAGCAGCTCAGTCGCAACGAGGCGAGGAGATCACAGATGAGCACGACCCCGACCAGTCCCGGCCGCGCCGGCACCAGATCGGTGCCGCAGGGCCTGCGCGGCATGAGCCGCCGACACGCGATCGGCCTATTGCTGGGCAGCGCGGTGCTGCCGGCCGTGGTCGGCGCCGCCCCGGCATCGGCAACGGCCGATCCGGCAAGGCGGCGGGCCAGCACGGTCGACGATGCGCTGCGCCGTCTCGACCTGCCCGACCTGCGGTACCGCCGGCTGTTCCAGATCGCCAACGACCGATACCGGATGACGTTCGGCTGGGCACGCTGGCACGGCGGGCAGAGCGTCGTGCGCGATCTCGAGGTCCGCCGGGACGGGTCCTGGGTCGCCGCGACGCAGGCGCAGCGCCGGCTGGACGAACAGTGGATCGTTTACCGCCATGGCGCACCTGGCCACCCGCGGTCGACACCCGTCTGGGTCGCCTTCGACCAGGTCACCCAGGTCGGCAGCAACTCGGTCGAGCTGCGGGCCGGCGATCCGGACCTGTTCGAACTCGTCGTCCGGTGGTCCCTTGACGGGGACCATCCGGAGGCGCAGTTCGTCCTCACCGCCCACGAGGCGGGTGAGTACATCGTCGCCTATCAATCGGGTGACGTGACCGACCTCGATGGCGTGGACGAGGTGCTCTGCGGGGCGCAGCAGCACGCGAAGGTCGTACTCGAGGATCCGCAGCCACGTGGCGCCTGGGAGTTGTTCGCGCCGATGGCGCTCACCCAGCGAGAGGTCGGCGGCGGACCGCTCACCTCGGGGGTGTTCGTGCCGGCCGAGGTGCTGGAGTTCGAGCACGAGCAGGCGCTCGGTGGCGATGACCAGCCCTTCGGGATGAGTCTGCGCAACGACTCGCTCGACATCACGCCGACGATCTATGCGCCGCAGCCGGGACTGCGCGCCACTATGGCAGCCGGTGCGAGCCGTGGCTTCACGTTCGGCATCTGTGCCTACGAAGGCCCGCTCTACGACGCATTCGTCGGGCTCGCCCGGGATGCGTATGACTTCCGTGCGTACCGCAGCAATGTCTACGGCTCCTCGCTCACGGACACCGTCCACACCATGCTCGACCTCGCCGTGGTGGAGCCGGACGCTGACGACAGTGAGGACTTCGCACCGTCGTTCTCCGGCTGGTGGAGCCGTGCCAAGGGTTTCATGAACGTCGAGATCACCGACGACGTCCGGGTCGCGGTGGGCGGCGTGCTGCAGTCGGCACACCTGCTCACGTCGACCACCGACGATGCCCCCCTGTACGCCGACCGTGCGCGGCCCATGGTCGAGTATCAGCTCTCCCGCGGCAGCATCGCGTACTCGCCGCTGAGCAAGCCGGGACAGGTGGCGAACCAGCACCGGCTCGGCTACGTCGCCGGGGACGCGATCATGCTCAACGCGCTGTACGAGCTCAGCGGGCATCGCGCCGGCGGGATCCGACGGCTCGGCATCGCGAGCATCGCTGCGGACGAGGTCGGCAGGGACCGGCCACGCTTCGCCGTCGAGTTGGCCGCCTACCAACTCACCGGGGACGAGTCCCACATCACCGCAGCTCTGCGCCTGGCCCGGGACTACATCGAGCACGAGATCGACACCGCATACACGAACGTGCCCGCCGAGGCTGGCTTCGCCATCTCCTACAGCCGGTCCTGGCTGGACCTCGTCGTCCTGTACGAGGCGACCGGTGAGGCGGACATCCTGGCCGGCGCCTACCGCGAGGCGCAGCGCTTCGTCACGCAGACGACCCTGCGCCCTGTGCCCGTCGGCGGGACCGTCACGGTCGGGCAGCCGCCGGTGCGGACGCAGCAGTACGACTGGCCCTCGGACGGCTTGCCCGCCTACCCTCGGACCGCGGTCGACGTCGAGACCGTACCGTCCTGGTACGTCTCGACCACGGGCCTGACGTTCGAACAGCTGACCACGTACAAGGTGAGCACCTCGGCCAGCACGGCGGCGGGCGGCGGATTCGTCTTCAACCCGTGCTGGGCGGGTGCCCTGCTGCGGCTCGGGCACTACGCCGACGACGACCTGATCGTCGACCTCGCCCACAACATGGTGATCGGCCGGTACACGAACTACCCCGGCTACTACAGCCGTGACTTCCAGGTGATCCAGATGAAGCCGGACTTCCCGCTCCTGGGTCCGAGCGGCGTCACCGCGATCTACCCCCACCACATGCCGGCCCAGATCGGGATGACGATCGACTACCTGGTATCCGAGCACCTGGTGCGCTCGGGCGGGCAGATCGACTTCCCGGGGGTGCACGAGGCGGACTACGTGTACTTCCGGTACACGCTGTTCGGTCACGCACCCGGCCGGTTCTATGGCGAGGACGGCGTGTGGCCGTGGTTCCCACGTGGCATCGTCGAGGTCGACAACCCGGCGGTGAACTGGTTGACCGGTGTCGGCAACGGTTCGCTCTACCTCAGCCTCACGAACACCACCGGCGAAGCGCAGGTCGTCGTCGTCAGCCTTGCGACCGACCTCCTGGGGCTGCAGCCGAACGACAGTGTTGACGTCGAGGTGCTGAGCGACCCGTCGGGTTCGACGGCGTCCCTACCGGCGGGCGGATTCGAGGTCACCGTGCCGCCGTACGGCATCGTCGCGGTCGCCGCCCGCGCCATCGACGTCCGCGCACCCTGGCATGTGCCCGCGGTCGATGGCGATCACGGCGCCACGACCTTCCATGCTCGGCCGGCGGATGCCAACCTCGGGGTCGTCCGCGGGGTGCTGCTGCCACGGGCCGGCGGAGGCTCCGGCTACGACGCCTACGTGATGGTCGACAGTCTCGACCCGGTGACGCTCGAGCATCGGATCGACGAGGGTGCCTGGGTGCCGTCGCCGGTGAAGCCATACCCCTACGAGTGGACCATCGGCGTCGATGAGGTCACCGCATCCTTCGGCTATCGCGTCGTCACCGACACGGTCACGACCGACCCGGTGACGCTGAGGCTTCCCGCTGCGCAGACCGGAGGCCTCGGCGCGGACGTGCTGGTGGACCTCGACGCACCCAGCACCACCGTCGCCGGGGGCGATGTCACGGTCCGGGTGACCGTGCGGAACCTGACGTCGGCCACGCTGGTGAGCGCCACCGTCGACCTGGACCTGCCGAGTGGCTGGACGCCGGCGCCGGTTGCCGTGCCGACCGACCCGATCCCACCGGGCGGCACGGCGACCTGGACCTACGACGTCTCCGTGGCGGCCGGCGAGCCGTTCGGTTCTCCGGCGCTCGCGGCCACGGCGACCTGGACCGGTGGCACGGCCCGGTCGGAGCCGTTCCAGCTCGCGGTGCGCGACGCTCGGCGTCTGGTCGGGGTGGTCGCCGGCATCCAGCGCGTGACCGAGCCCAGGCAGCAGTTCACGGTGACCACGACGGTCAGCAATCCCGGTACCCAGGCGGTCGACATCCCGGTCACGATCTCCGGCCCGGGCGGCTGGTCGATCGACGTACCGACCGCACAGGTGAGCGTGCCCGCGGGGGATGTCGGGCGCCACGCGGTGACGGTGACCGCGCCGGCCGAACTGCCGTGGGGGACAAGCCCTCGTTTCACCGCGGCCCTGGACGGCATCTGGTCGGCGAACGTCGCTGTCGCGGTCGCCACCGAGCCGCAGGTGGTCCACGTGCAGAGCCCGTGGCCGCTGTACCAGGAGACCGGGCAGTGGCGCTTCAGCGGTCTCGCCGGCTGGGGTGGTACGCGCAGCCGCTACAACCTCGACGGTCTCACCGGTGGCACCGCGCGCTGGGCACCCGACATCCCAGCGGCAGGATCCTATGAGGTGTCGGTCTGGTATCCCGCCCACACCGTCTCGACCACCCAGGCAGCGTTCGTGATCCGGCACGGAGGCGGTGAGAACACCGTGGTGGTCGACCAGACGTCGGGCGGCGGCGAATGGCGATCGCTCGGGTACTTCGAGTTCGAGGCGGGCCGCACCGGCGACGTCTATCTCGAGGTCCTGGATGCGGGGACCCATCGCACCAGTGCGGTCCGGTTCCGCCCCACGACCGACGCGGATCTCCGGGCGAACCTGCACGTGAGCGCGGCTGACATCGCGACTCCAGGAGGAACGAGCAACGTGACCGTCAGCGTCTCGGCGGCGCCGGCGGCAGCCATCGCCGGCTGCCTCTCCATCGGCGTGCCCGCCGGCTGGCACGCAGAGCCGGGGGCCGTCGACGTCGAACTCGCAGCGGGAGACGAGCAGACGATCGAGGTGGACATCCAGGCGCCGGCGAGCGCCGCCGTCGGGGCACTGCACGAGGTGACCCTCACCTTCGGTGAGCTGACTACGACGGCGATCATCGCCGTCGGCGAGGTCGATCCCGGGAACCGGGTGGTTATCGACACCGGCAGCGGCGCGGGTAGCTACGGCGAGACCGGCGTGTGGGCGCAGTCCAACCTGCGTGGCTGGGACGGCGGCGTCACTCGGTGGATCGCGCCGGCGACCGCCGGGACCGCTGCCTGGACGCCGGCGCTCGGTGCGAGCGGACGCTACCGCGTCAGCGTCTGGTTCCCCGGTGAGATCAACAACAGTGCCCGCGCGGTCTATCGGGTCACCCATGCGGGCGGGCAGGCTGAGGTCGAGCTGGACCAGCGCCAGGGTTCGGCCTGGATCGAGCTCGGGATCTGGGACCTCGACGTGGCGACCGCGACGGTGGCGCTGGCGGGTCTGGACACGGGCAGACTTCGGGCCGACGCGGTCCGTACCGAGCGTTTGGTAACAGCGGAGAATGGGATGGAATGCGACACGTGAATCTTGACCACGACCAGGTGCGAGCCTCGGTGCGACGGGCCCTGGAACTGGTGAGCTCCCCGGAGCAGGTGCTGCGCTGGGAGAGCGCGGAGCTGTCCGGGCAGACCGAGGCGGGGTTCGCCGTCGACCAGGACGCGGACGCGACCCGGGTGAGCTACCACGCGCTGGCGGACGCGATGCGGGCAGCGCTCGCGCTCCGTGAGCAGCCGACGGCGATCCGCGCGAGGCGGGCACTGCGTCGACTGAGCGTGATGATCGACATGTCCCGTAACGCCGTCATGCGGGTCGAGACCGTGGAGCGGTACCTGGCCTGCGCCGCGCTCATGGGCTACTCGACGCTGTACCTCTACCTCGAGGACACCTACGAGGTGCCCGGTCAGCCGTACATCGGTCACGGGCGCGGTCGCTACAGTCAGGACGAGCTCCGGCGCATCGATGACATCGCGCACGGCTTCGGCGTCGAGGTCGTGCCGGTGATCCAGACCCTCGGGCACCTGCGGCAGATCCTGAAGTGGCCGCCGTTCCACGGGATCGGCGTCGCGCCGGAGGTGATCCGCATCGGGGACGA
Organism: Occultella kanbiaonis; assembly: GCF_009708215.1. NCBI lineage: Bacteria > Bacillati > Actinomycetota > Actinomycetes > Micrococcales > Ruaniaceae > Occultella > Occultella kanbiaonis. The sequence goes on from NZ_CP046175.1 coordinate 236,670, forward strand.
CGGTGCGTCGGACCTGATCCGGGCGATGATCACCGCCGCGACGGCACCGTTCCGGTCGGCAAGGGTGCACCTCGGCCTGGATGAGGCCTACGGCTTCGCGGACAGGGCTCCCGACCCGACGGACCGGATGGGCCACTTCCTGCGGCACGTCGACGACGTCACCACGATCTGCCGCGAGCTGGACGTCGAGCCGATGATGTGGAGCGACATGCTCTTCGACGTCGAGCACGGCGCGAAGGACTACTACCGCACCGACCGTACGATCGCGACGCGGACGCTGGAGGCCCTTCCCGACGGCCTCACGCTGGTGTACTGGGACTATTTCCATCACACGGACGCCTACTACGAGCTGAAACTGCGCCAGCACCGACCGCTGCCCACGGTGATGGCCGGCGGATGCGCGAGCTGGGGACGTCTGTGGGCCCGACTGCCGGAGTCGATCACGGCCTGCACCGCCGCCGTCGGCGGGGCGATCGCCGCCGGTGTGGACGAGGCGATGATCACGATGTGGGGCAACGACGGCAACGAATGTGACTACTTCTCGTGCCTGCCGGCGCTCGCCCATGCCGGAGACCGTGCGTACGGTTTGACGGCCGAGCAGACCGACGCGGGTCTCGGGTCCCTCGGCGTGAGCCAGGAACTGTGGGTTGCGGCGTCCGCGATCGACGACCCCTTCGACGACACCGATCGCGCCGGTGCCATCGAGCCGCCGAACCCCAGCAAGTGGTTGCTGTGGCTGGACCCGCTGATCTCGTTCGGGGAGATCGGGCTCTCGGGCGAGGTCGCAGATCGGATGCGCGCGCTCGGCGAGCAGCTGATCCGCACCGAATCCGTCGACGGCCCGGATCGACGGCTCGGTGTGATCGCGCACCTGTGCCACGCCCTCGCGCTCAAGGCGGACCTTCACCTCGCGGTTCGTCCCGCCTACCTGGCCGGCGACCGGCTCGAGGCGAAGCGCCTGGCGACGGATCTCGTACCGGACGTCGAGGCTGCCGTCTCACGCCTGGCGCAAGCGCACCGCGATCGGTGGTTCGCGGACAACAAGGCCTTCGGCTGGGAGGTCCTCGAGCGCCGCTACGCCGGGCTGCTCTCGCGTCTGGCCAGCACCCGACATGCCTTGACCGAGTGGAGCGAGGGCCGCCTGGAAGAGATCGAGACGCTCGAGATCGAACCGCTGCGCGTCGCGCCGGACACCGTCAGTGCGACGGTCCCGTGGACGGTGTTCGCCACGCCGGCCGGGATGGCGTGAGCCGCTCCAGCGGGCTCGGGGAATCGTGGCCGTAGACACCCACGCCTCGCGGTGTAATCATGTAATCCTGTAATCAGAAGGGTGGAGACATGATGACCCGAGACGAGTACGACGAGACCCGCGAAGGACGCGAGCAGGCAGGCGGACGCTGGCGCGGTCGCGGACGAGGTGGTGGCACCGGCGGACGCGGACGTGGTGGCTGGCAGGTCGCCGATCTGCCGGCTGCCGACGACGCCGAGGACTGGTTCCGCGGTCGGCTGCCGAAGGCGTGGTTCAGCGAGGTCGAGGTGACGGTCGACCGCGAGGAGATCCTGGTGGTCGGCACCCTCGCCGAGGAGGCCGACGGCGCCGAGGCGGAGGGCCGGATCAGCCGGTTCCGCGCCGAGACCAGGGCCGAGCGGATCGAGATCGCCGAGGAGGCCCAGGCACGCTACCGGCGCAAGGTCTCGTGGGGTGCGCGACTCGGTGCGAACGGGGCGCTCTTCACCCATGTTGCGGCGCCAGTGATGACGCGCCTGCGTCAGCCCGAGCGGCGGGTGCTCGACACTCTCGTCGACGCCGGGGTTGCGCGGTCCCGCTCGGACGCGCTGGCCTGGTCGGTGCGGCTCGTCGGCGAGCACGCCGACGAGTGGCTCGGTCAGCTCCGGGAGGCGATGGCCGAGGTCGACAAGCTGCGCTCGGACGGGCCCACCGTCTGAGCTCCGCTCTCGGGCCGGTTCGGCCCGGTCCAGTCAGCGGACCCCGGTCACGCCGAGGGACGACGTGATCTGCTTCTGGAACACCAGGAACAGGATCACCAACGGGGCGAGCGCGATCGTGGTCGCGGCCATGACGAGCGTCCAGTTGCCGTTGTACTGGGTCTGCAGGGCGGCGGTGGCCACCGTGATGACGTTCCACTCCGGGGCCGGCGCGATGATCAGTGGCCACATGAAGTTGTTCCACTGGCTCACCACGGTGATCAGCAGCAGGGTCGCGAGGATCGGCTTGTTCATCGGCACCATGACCTGCCACAGCCGCCGCAGCACCCCGGCCCCGTCGATCTTCGCGGCGTCCAGCACGTCGGAGGGGGTGGACCGGAAGTTCTCCCGGAGCAGGAAGATCGCATAGGGGGAGCCGAACAGGAACGGCACCACGAGGCCGGCGAACGAGTTCTTCAGGCCGAGGGTCGTCATCATCGAGTACAGCGGGATGATCGTGACCACCGCGGGGATCATCAGCGTGGACAGGTACACCCAGAACAACGCGTCCCGGCCCGGGAAGTCCAGCTGGGCGAACGCGTACGCGGCCAGGATCGACGTGAGCATCTGACCGATCACGAGCACCAGGACCACCTGAGCGGTGACGGCGATCGGCACCACGAAGTTGTACTGCTCGGAGAACAGCGCCGTGAAGTTCTCGACCGTGGCCGGGTCCGGCAGCGTCAGCGGCCAGGTGGTGTTGAACTGCTTCGGGGTCTTCACCGCCGTCATCGCCGAGAACACGAACGGGCCGAGCATGAGCAGGCCCCCGGCGATGAGGAACGCGTAGGTGAGCACGTTCGCGAAGAGCCGGGACGTGCGCCAGGACGGCGCCCCGGGCCGGGACCCCGGCGTGCGGGGGCGGATGGTCTCGGTCATGACATGTCGTAGGTGATCCGGCGCTGGAAGTAGCGCTGCTGGACGAGCGTGACGCCGACGAGCACCACGAACAGCACCACGGCCATCGCGGCAGCCCGACCGAGCCGCAACCCCACGAACGCCTCGTCGTAGATGCGGGCGGCGATCACGTCGGTGCGGAACGCGGGGCCGCCACCGGTCATCGCGTAGATCGAGTCGAACACCTGGAACGAGGAGATCACCGAGGTGACGGTCACGAAGAACATCGTCGGTCGAAGCAGCGGCAGCGTCACCGAGACGAGCGTGCGGACGCTGCCGGCGCCGTCGAGCATCGCTGCCTCGTACACGGACCGCGGGATCTGCTGGAGCCCGGCCAGGAAGAACAGCGAGATGTACCCCACCGTGGACCAGACCTGCACGAACACCACGGCCGGCAGCGCCAGATCGGGGTCGGTGAGCCACTCGACCCGGCGCCCGATGATCGCGTTCAGCGCGCCGTTGGTGGGGTCGAAGATCCACTTCCACACCACGCCGAGGGCCAGCGGTGCGCAGACCCACGGCAGCACGTACAGCACCCGCAGCCAGCTCGTCCCGGGCAGGCCCCGGTTGATCGCGATCGCGAGCAGCAGACCGATGACGATCGAGGTCGGGATCGCCATCAGGACGAACAGGGCCGTGACCAGGAGCGAGTTCCCGAACCGGCCGGAGGTGAGGATGTAGGCGTAGTTCTCCAGGCCGATCCACTCGGGCGCACTGATCAGGTTCCACCGCATGAAGGACAGGGCCACCACGATCAGCACCGGCAGCAGCAGGAAGCCGATCACGCCGATCAGGCTCGGGAGCAGCATCGCGTACGCCGAACGCGCCTCGTGGCGCTGGCGTGCGTTCATGCGTTCACTCCCCGGCTGTCGTCTGGGAGCGAGCCTAGTCAGATCGTGCCGGTCGCCAGGTCAGACGCGGCGGCCGTCTCGAACCGTGAGGACGGCGCCGTCGCGGTGTCAGTGCAGCGCGACCTGGACGCCGAGGTAGACGAGCACGCCGAGCACGACCGCCCACGCCGCCACGGCCACGACGCCCCAGACGAAGACCCGCGCCTTCGGTGCGCCGAAGCCGACCATCGTGGCGGCGGTGACGTGGCTGGGGAGCAGCAGCGGCCCGAGGAAGCTCACCCCCGGGACGCCCCAACGGTCGAAGACCCGCCGCATGCGCTGCTTCTTGGGGTTCGCGTCCGGGCCCCGATTCCGGGTGACGCCGGCGCGCACGGCCGAGGTGACCGCGATGATCACGGCGAGCGCGATCGCGTTCCCGACCACGGCCGCCGGGATGGCGATCGCGGGGTGGATGCCCGCCACGATCCCGATGATCGAGGCACCCTCCGCCTCGACGTAGGGGATGAGCGCCGCGAGCAGAACGCCCACCCAGCGCAGCAGCGGGGGCAGGGACTCGGTGAACGCCTGGAGGTCGATGAGGAGGTCGGACATCGCGGGGAGCATGCCTTTCGATCGGGGTTGCTTCCAGCCTCCCGGTGGCGCGACGCCCACACCAGGGCGCTCCATCACCGGTTCCGTATGACAACTCTCATGTGGCGCCGTCGCGGTTCGCGCCCGCCCCCAGGTTGGGTGCCGCGACCTGGACGCCGACCACGACCCGCCCGCGAATCGGTCTAGGTTTGGCACCATGACCGTCAGCACGGAACCGCTCGAGGAGGTGCGGCGTGCCGCGGGCGCCCAGGCGTGGAGCGAGCGGGCCGCGGATCTCGCCGTGATGGCGCACGACGCCTCGCACTACCTGCTCCGACCGCAGGCGGTGCTCACCCCGGGCTCTCTGCCCGAGCTGGTCGCGGCCCTGGTGGCCGCGAACGACGCCGGGCAGAGCGTCACGTTCCGAGCCGGCGGCACGTCGCTGTCCGGGCAGGCCGGTGGCTCCGGGGTACTCATCGACGTGCGTCGTCACCTTGCCGAGGTGGAGGTGCTCGACGGCGGAGCCCGGGTCCGGTGTGGACCGGGGGCCGTACTGCGGCGCGTCAACGTGACGCTCGCCCGGTACGGGCGCAAGCTCGGCCCCGACCCCGCCAGCGAGATCGCCTGCACCATCGGCGGCGTGGTGGCGAACAACTCCTCCGGGATGACCAGCTCGCTCACGGCCACGGCCTACCGGACGCTGAGCTCGATGCAGTTCGTGCTGCCCTCCGGGACCACGATCGACACCGCCCGGCCGGACGCGGACGCGCGCCTGCGCGCCCTCGAGCCCGAGCTGCACGCCGGCCTGGTCCGGCTCCGGGACACCGTGCGCGCGGACCCGCGGCTGCGCGCCATCGTCACCCACCAGTTCTCGATGAAGAACACGATGGGCTACGGCCTGAACGCCCTGCTCGACCACGACCGGCCGGCCGACATCCTCGCGCATCTCATGATCGGCTCCGAGGGCACCCTCGGCTACGTCGCCTCCGTGGTGCTGGACACCGTCCCGGTCCTGGCCAGGGCCGCCACCAGCCTGCTCGTGTTCGACTCCATCGAGCGGGCCACCGACGCGCTGCCGGCGCTCCTCGGGGCCGGCGCCCGCGCCGTCGAGCTCATGGACGCGGCGTCGCTGCGGGTGGCGCAGACGGACCGCGGCGCCCCGGCCGCGATCGCGTCGATCCCCGTCGTGGACCACACGGCGCTGCTCGTGGAGTTCCAGGCGCCCGACGCCGCGGCGCTCGCCGAGCTCACCGGGCCGGCGGACCCGGTGATCCGGGGCCTCGACCTCAGCGCTCCGGCCGCCCTCACCCAGAACCCCACCGAGCGGGCCGGCCTGTGGGCCGTGCGCAAGGGCCTGTACGCGGCAGTCGCCGGGGCCCGGCCACAGGGCACCACGAACCTGCTCGAGGACGTCGCCGTGCCGGCGGAGGTCCTCACCGAGACGGTCCGTGGGCTCGGCGCCCTGCTCGCCCGGCACGGCTACGACGACGCGGTCACGTTCGGGCATGCCCGGGACGCGAACCTGCACTTCATGATCAACCCGCACCTGGACGACCCTCGCGAGCTCGCCACCTACGAGGCGTTCACCGAGGACCTCGTGGACCTCATCCTCGGCGCGAACGGCACCCTCAAGGCCGAGCACGGCACCGGGCGGATCATGTCCGCCTACGTACGCCGTCAGTACGGGGACGAGCTGTACGAGGTGATGACCGAGCTCAAGCGGCTCTGCGACCCGCGCGGGATCCTCAACCCCGGGGTGCTCCTGGACGACGACCCGCGCGCACACCTGGACAACCTGAAGACCGTGACGGGAGTCGACCCCGCCGTCGACTCCTGCGTGGAGTGCGGGTTCTGCGAGCCGGGTTGCCCGTCGCGCAACACCACGACCACCCCCCGGCAGCGGATCATCCTGATGCGGGAGATCGCCGCCGCCGGACCCGATCGCCGCGCCGAGCTCGAGGCAGCGTTCTCCTACGACGCGGTGCAGACCTGCGCCGCGGACTCCCTGTGCGTCACGGCCTGCCCGGTCAAGATCGACACCGGCAAAGTGATGAAGTCCGTCCGCGCCGCCGGCCACGGACCCGCCGCCCAGCGAGCGGGTGCTGCCGCGACTGGGGCCTGGGCCGCGGCAACATCCGGGCTGCGCCTTGGCCTGACCGTCGCGGGCGCCGTGCCGTCGTCGCTGCTCGCCGGCGCCACGACCGCCGCGCGGACCGTGCTGCCGCACGAACTCGTCCCGCAACTCGGCGCCGGCCTGCCCGGCCCGGGCTCGGCCCGGTCGAAGCTGGCGGACCTGCCCGCCGTGGGCGGCTCACCCGCCGGACGTGGTCCGAAAGCGGTCGACGGCGGCCCCTCGGTCTCCGGCTCGGCGCTCGCAGACCTGGTCTTCTTCCCGTCCTGTACCGGGGCGATGTTCGGTCCCGAGGGGCGTGGCGAGGGTGCCGCCGCGGCGTTCCTCACGTTGTGTGAGCGGGCGGGTCTTCGGGCCGTGCTGCCCGACGGCGTCGACGGCCTCTGCTGCGGCACCCCGTGGGAGTCGAAGGGCTTCGTCGACGGGCAGGCGGCCATGGCGGCGCGCGTGTTCGACGGCGTGTGGGCTGCGACCGACGACGGCCGTCGCCCGCTCGTCTGCGACGCGTCGTCCTGCACGCACGGCCTGGACGGCCTGGCCGCGCACCTGGACCCGATGCGAGCGGCACGCTGGGACACCCTCGAGCTGCTCGACACCGTCACCTACGCCCGCCGGGAGCTGCTGCCCCGGATCGAGGTGCCGGCCGGCCAGGAACTGGCAAGCCTCGCCGTGCACCCGACCTGCTCCACCGTGCATCTGGGTGCCACCGACGACCTCGTCGCCGTGGCGGGTGCGGTCGCCCGCGACGTGCGGGTCCCGGATGACTGGGGCTGCTGCGGCTTCGCCGGGGACCGCGGCCTCCTACACCCCGAACTCACCGCCGGTGCCACCGAGGCCGAGGCCGCCGAGATCAAGCGCCTCGAGGCCGCGAACGGGCCATTCGCCGGCTACGCCTCGTGCAACCGCACCTGCGAGATGGGCATGACCCGGGCGACCGGGCGGCCCTACCGGCACGTGCTGGAGCTCCTGGAAGAGGTCACCCGCCCGGTCGGTTCGCAGCCGATCACGTACGGTCGGCAGCGTCCGGTGCCCAGAGACTGAGGGCTCCGTGGTCCGAGTGGCGAGCGGGATGCCGCTACCCGGCGCACTTGGCCACCTCGCGACCGCCGTGCCCAGCATCCCGTACTCGTCGCGGGCGCCGCACGCGACACTGACCCATCCGCAGGAAGTTCGACAGGAGTCCAACGCTCGCCATCGGTGCTCGCCCACCAGGCCGCCGACGACGACCGAGGGCTCGACCTTCCAGGTGAGGGAGCCACTGGAGGGAGGCTCGAGCACCGAGCGGCCGATCTTGCACGGTGTACGCGCGGCCGTTGGCACGCTCCGGTCGTAGCGCGGTCATGGATCCCTTCACACGTGCCAGCTCAACGGGCTCGGGTGTCAGATCTGGCGCGGAGCGCTGCCTCGTTCAGTGTCGGTCGGCGCGGCAGAAACAGTGGTGACCGCGATGCTCTCGAGGACTCACTCGCGCGGCGGGACCGCTCGCCAGTGCCCTGCCTGTCTCCCGAGTGACTGCGCACCGGCGAGGTCTCCTCGTGCGGCGCGTCCCGAACCGCGATTGGATGCGTGTGGAAGGGAGAACGACATGGATACCTCGACGATCCTCTGGATCGTGGTTGCCGTGGTAGCAGTGCTTCTGATCATCGCGATCGTGTGGGGCCGCACAAGCCGCAGCCGCAAGGAGCGCGTGCTGGAGCATCAGCGCGAGCAGGCCGCTGACATGCGGCGTGAGGGCGAGGCTGCCGCGCTGGAGGCGCAACGCCGGGAGGCAGAGGTCTCGAGGGCTGCCGCCGACGCGAAGCAGCAGGATGCGAAAGCGGCCGCCGCGGAGGCGGACGCCGCCAGCGCGGTCGCGGATGCCGAGCGTGCCCGCGTCGACGCGGAGAACCGCCGGCGTGAGTCGCAGGTTCGTGACGCCGACGCCCACGCGGCACGTGCGGAGGCCGACGAACGCCTGCGTGAGGCCGACCTGGCCGACCCGGATGTGCCCGACGACCAGGGAACCCCGCCACGGACCGCGGACGAGCCGCGTCCGATGGATGCGCCGGACAGCCGGCCCCGCCGCACCGACGGACCACAGGTCTGAGGGCGCGCCTGGACGAACCACGGTGCCGGTGCAGCACCGGCACCGGTACGCACCGGGCGACCCCTCCAGTAGCGGACCTCCCGACCACGAGCGGTGGCTCGACCGAGGACGCGGGTCCGAACCAGGCAACTACCCTGGATCGATGCGGCGCACCCTTGGTGGTCTCGCGTATCTCGCGGGCCTGCTCTACCCCGTGGTCGAGGTGGTCGCGGCGAGCGCCTGGGCGAACGGCTACAGCTGGTCGTCCAACTTCATCAGCGACCTCGGCCTCACCCAGTGCGTGGACCTCGCACGGGGCCACGTGTGCTCGCCCCAGCACCTCGTGTTCAACACCGCATTCGTGCTCCTGGGCGTCCTTGTCGCGCTCGGTTCGATCGCCCTCGCGCCGATCCTCACGTCACGATGGCGGCGGCCGGTGCTCGCGGTCGCACTACTGCACGCGGCGGGGGTAGTAATGGTCGGCCTGTTCCCCGGGTCGGTCATCGAGGCGATCGGCGGAGATTCCCGCCAGATGGCGTTGCACTCGGCAGGTACCCTGGCCGCGATCGGCGGCGGGAACCTGCTGATGCTCCTCGCCGCCGTGGCGAGCTGGCACACCTGGAAGGGTTACGCCGTCGCCTCCGCATCGCTCCTCTGCGTGGGGCTGGTCGGCATCTCGCTCGACACGCTCGGGCTCGATACTCACGGCCCGGGCGCCGTACAACGCATCACGGCGTACCCAGTCCTCGCGTGGCTTGTTCTCACCGGAGCGGCGGTGCTCATCGGCCGGCCTCCGCTCCCCAGCACCTCGCGAGGCCGGGCGCGCGAGCGCTGATCAGCCCTCCCTTGGTCCAGCATCGCTTGGCTCGCCGTGCCTCCTCGCAGAGGCCGAGGTAGCGTGCAACAACCCGTCGTGAGCATCCGCGACCCCCTCAAGGAAGAGGCCTTCGCCGTGAACACTCCGACTCACCGTAGGCACGGCCCCGACCGCCGGACGTTCCTGCGCTATGCGGCCGGGGTCGGCACCGTCCTGCCGCTGACGGTGCTGACCGCCTGCGGGTCGGACAGCACCCAGGACCCGAACGTCATCCGGATCGCATACCAGCAGTTCGGATCCGGGACCCTGATGGAGGACTGGATCAATCGCACCGCGCAGACGTACACCCAGGAGCACCCCGAACGCACCGTCGAACTGGTGCCGATCGTGGCGGCGGAGAACGACTACTTCACCAAGAACGAGCTACTGATGTCCTCCCCACGCACCTCACCAGACCTGGTGTACGAGGACACCTTCATCCTGCTCTCCGACGTCGGTGCGGGCTATGTCCAGCCGATGACCGAACTGGCCGAACAGTGGGAGCACTGGGAAGACGTAGCACCCGCGTCGCGGGATGCGGTCACCGGTGAGGACGGGGAGATCTATGCGATACCAACACACACCGACACCCGGGCGATCTGGTACAACAAGGAGATCTTCGCCCAGGCGGGGCTGCCCGAGCCGTGGGAGCCGACCACCTGGGAGGAGATCCTCGAAGCGGCCCGCACCATCAAGGAGCAGGTGCCCGAGGTCGCGCCGTTCTTCATCTTCTCCGGCAAGGCCCAGGGCGAGAAGGCCTCGATGCAGGGCTTCGAGATGCTCCTTTACGGCACCGGCGAGGGTGTCGGCCTCTACGACGCCGACACGCAGAAGTGGGTCGTCGGATCCCAGGGCTTCTTGGACGCGCTCACGTTCCTACGAACGGTGTTCGAGGAGGAGTTGACGCTTCCGGTGTCGCGGCACCTCGACCCCAACATCGGTGAGTCCATCTACAGCACCGTGATGCCCGCGGGCGAGCTCGGGATCCTGCTGGACGGGTCCTGGATCTCCCAGAACTGGGTGGAGGACGCACCGAGCCCGTGGCCGGAGTGGACGGAGACGACGGGCCTGGCGCGGATGCCCACGCAGAACGGGGACGGCAACGGCTGGGTCACCCTCGCCGGCGGCTGGTCCTGGGTGCTACCCCAGTACTGCAGCGACACGGAGATCGCGTTCAGTTTCATCGAGGCGCTGCTGACCACGGAGAACTCCGTGCAGCGCGCCATCGATGACAACCACATCACGGTGCGCGCGGATGTCGCCGCGGTCGAGGAGTACCGCACCTACTCGCCTACTGCGGAGTTCTTCACCGAACTGCTCGAGGGTGCGCGATACCGACCGGCGCTGCCGAACTACCCGGAGGTGTCCGCCGCGATCCAGGACGCGATGGAGGTCGTGATGACCATGGCGCAGACGCCGGAGGAGGCTCAGGCGGCATACGACCAGGCCGTCATCGACATCGTCGGCGCCGACAACGTGCAGGAGGAGTCCTGATGAGCGCGACCGCGACGAGCGAGCGCACCGCGACGGCGGCCGCGCCCAAGAAGAAGGGCCGCACCCCGCTGGGCAACGGGCTGACCACGAGGCGGGCGATCCCGATGGCCCCAGCCCTCATCCTGCTGCTGCTGTTCATGGCCGGCCCGATCCTCTACTCCCTGTATCTCGCCTTCACCGACAACGCGATCCGCGGTGAAGGAGCGGCCGAGACCTCATTCGTCGGCTTCGACAACTTCGCCGAGGCGTTCGGTGACAGTGCATTCTGGAACTCGGTCGGGCTGACCATCGTGTTCACCGTGGTGTCCGCCGTGATCGGACAGAACTGCCTGGGCATGCTGCTGGCGCTGTTGATGGAGAAGTCCCACCGCGTCGTCACCTTCGTCGTGACCTCCATCGTGATCGCCGCGTGGATCCTCCCCGAGGTCGTGGCCGGCTACCTGCTCTACACCTTCTTCGCGGACGAGGGCAGCCTGAACGCGATCATCACCTCGCTGGGCCTGCCCCCGCAGGAGATGCTGTTCGCGTTGCCGATCCTCGCGGTGAGCTTCGCCAACGTATGGCGCGGTACGGCCTTCTCCATGCTGGTGTACTCGGCCGCCCTCGGCGCCATCCCCTCGGACATCTACGAATCGGCCGCCATCGACGGCGCCGGGCCGATACGACGGTTCTGGTCGGTGACGATCCCGCTGATGCGCCCGGCCATCGCGACCAACCTGATGCTCATCACCCTGCAGACGCTCTCGGTGTTCGGTCTCATCTTCATCATGACCGGCGGTGGTCCGGCCCAGCGCAGCCAGACGCTACCGCTGTACATGTACGAGCAGGCATTCTCCTACGGCCAGTTGGGCTACGGCACCGCCGTCGCCCTGTTGCTGCTGGGGATCGGGGCGCTCGCCTCCATCGGCTATCTGCGCCTGCTGCCCGAGGAGGAGAAGCGATGACCACCACGGCGTCCACCACGAGGACCGCTACCGCGAAGAGGGTGCCGGCTCGGGCATCCCGATCCGGCAGCGGACAGCGCAGGCGAGGGATGACCCTGGCCGCGACGGTCGTGATGATCGTCATCGGTCTCGCGTTCGTGATCCCACTGCTGTGGGTGGTCCTCGCCTCGTTCGACACCCAGGCCAGCCTCGCCGTGAGCTGGCCTGCCGAGTGGAGTCTGGGTAACTTCCAGGCGATCTGGAACTCCGAGACGACGTTCCGGCCGCTGACGAACTCGCTGATCCTGTGCGGCGGTGCGACCGTGGTGACGATGACGGCGGCCGTGCTGTGCGCTTACCCCTTCTCCCGGTACCGGTTCCGGGCGAAGAGGCCGCTCCTGCTGACGATCATCTTCGCCACCGGGCTGCCCATCACAGCGATCATGATCCCGGTCTACTCGCTGTTCGTCCGGGTGAACCTGATCGATTCGATGGTCGGCGCGATCCTGTTCCTGGGTGCCTCGGCACTGCCTTACGCGATCTTCCTCACCAAGGGATTCATCGATGCGGTGCCGATCCAGATCGAGGAGAGCGCATGGACGGAGGGCGCCGGGATGCTCCGCACCTTGTGGTCGGTCGTGATCCCGCTGATGCGCTCGGGCCTCGCGGTCGCCACCATCTTCACCTTCGTGGGCATGTGGGGGAACTTCTTCGTGCCGTTCATGTTGCTCCTGAGCCCGGACCAACTGCCTGCCGCCGTCACCCTCTACACGTTCTCGTCGCAGTACGGGCAGGTCGCCTACGGGCAACTCGCGGCCTTCTCGATCTTCTACTCCCTGCCGGTGGTCGTGCTGTACCTCTTCATGGGCCGCAGCCTGGGCACCGGCTTCGCCGCCGCCGGCGGCATCAAGGGGTGAGGTGGCGGTCAGTTCGCGCTACCCCCGAACCCGTACACCATGATCGGCGTCAGGGTGCCGGTCCGGATGGACTCAAGGACGGCCAGTTCGTGCGGCACCACGGGCTCGGGCAGCGCATCCAGCGGGAACCAGGCGAGCTCGGCGGCCTTGTCCGCCTCCATCAGCGACGGGTCGCCGGACCAGCTACGGCAGGAGAAGAAGAAGTCGACGCGCTCGTCGATCGCGCGGCCGTTCCCGTGCGTGCGGTGCATGGTGCACAGAGGTTCGAGGTCCGGCTCGGCGACCGTGATCCCGAGCTCCTCCCGGGCCTCCCTGATGGCGGCCGCGTGCACCGACTCATCCGCCTCGACGTGCCCCGCAGCCGCGTGGGCCCAGTGCTCGTCCATGTAGCCGGTGCCGCGTCGCAGGGACAGCAGCACCTCCTCACCGGTGGAAGTCTCGCGGCGGAGCAGGACGTAGGCGGCGGGCACCACCTGGAAGCGATCGGTCACGCGACCACCGTAGCGACGCGGCGCGGGGCCGGCGTCCCAGGTCACCTCTGCTTCGGTTCGATGAGCGGCACGAAGCGGTAGGTGCCGGGTGCCTGCTCGGCGGAAGGGACGCCGTCGGCCATCGTGACGATCGTCATCCGGCCTCGGACGGGAATGATCATCCGGCCACCGTCGGCGAGCTGCTCGGCCAGCGCGCGGGGGACCTTCCGCGCCTCCGCGGAGACCAGGATCCGGTCGTACGGCGCACGCCACGGCCAGCCGAGCACACCGTCGACAGCCACATGGACCTGGGCATGGGTGATGCCGGCCCGGGCCACGTTCTCCCGCCCGAACTCGGCCAGCTGCGGGCGCAGCTCCACGCCGTCGACCTGGCCGGTCGAGCCGACCAGGTGGGCCAGGAGCGCCGTCGTCCACCCGGACCCGCTGCCGACGTCCAGCACCCGCTGGCCCGGTACCACGGCGAGCAGCTCGAGCATGATCCGCACCGTCGTGGGCTGGGAGCAGGTCTGACCGTCGGCCAGGTGCAGTGGTTGGTCCAGGCCGGTGTTGCGGCGCTGGGCCGCGGGCAGGAAGTCCGCGCGCGAGACGGACCGCATCGCGGCGGCGACGACCGCGTGCGCCGAGCCATCCATCGCGCACCTGCTCCCGTTCGGGTCCGTCCAGACTAGCGCCGCACGTTCGCGTCCCGCCGTTGCCAGACGATCAGGTGCGCCGCGGAGAACCTGGGCGAGCACCGTCCACAGGCCAGGGCCCGGGTGGGGCGCCGGAACCGGGCGTGCTCGTGCCCGGCCGGGCAGATCCCGACCCAGGGTGCGGGCACCTCGCCGGCCCCGGCCGGCACCCGGCGATGCGCGGTGCACCCGATCGAGAGGGCGATCCGGCGCCAGTGCGGCCCGTGGCCGGCCCCGTGGCCCGCCATCGCATGGGCGATCTCGTGCAGCAGGGTGTCGCGCACCTGCGTGGGTTCGTGCACCGCGGTCAGGTACCGGCTGATCGTGATCCGACGGCGGTCGTAGCGGCAGGCACCGGCGCGGCGCTTGGCATTGTCGAACCCGAAGGTCCAACCGGTCAGGCCGTGCTCGGCCATGAGTTCGCGGCCGAGCGCGTCGGCATCGCTGAGATCCATTCGATCCTCACTGTCGTAGGAGGGGCAACTACGCACGACGCTAGATGGCGCGTCCGACACCCGCCGCGTTGGCCTGTGGATGGCGCGCGGGGCGCAGGTTCGGCGGGACAATGGTGTCGTGAAAAACCGCAGTTCGATGACCGAACACGCCCTGTCCTTCGACCGGGCGGCCGCGGTGTATGCGGCGACCCGGCCCTCCTATCCGTCGGCCGCCGTCGACTGGCTGGTGCCGGAGACCGCGGAGCGGGTCCTCGACCTGGCGGCGGGCACCGGCAAACTGACCCGGCTCCTGGTCGACCGCGGCGGCTTGGAAGTGGTGGCCGTGGACCCGTCGCCGAACATGCTCGGCGAGTTGCACGTGCACGTGCCCGGTGTGCCCACGTTCGTGGGGACCGCCGAGGACCTCCCGCTCCCGGACAACGCGGTGGACGCGGTGACCGTGGCGCAGGCCTGGCACTGGGTGGACCCGGCCGCCGCGGTACCCGAGATCGCGCGGGTGCTGCGGCCCGGCGGCACGCTCGGCCTGGTCTGGAACTCCCGCGACGAGTCGGTGGCGTGGGTGGCCGAGTTCGGCGACATCCTGGCCCGGCTGCACGAACGCGACGAGCAGGAGGTCGCACCGCACATCAGCGCCCCGTTCGGGCCCGTCGAGAGCCTCCGCATCCCGTGGCAGCAGACGCTGACCGCTGCAGGCCTCCTGGACCTGGTCCGCTCGCGCAGCTACTTCATCACCGCGACACCGGAGCAGCAGGCGGACGTCCTCGGCGCGGTCGGGGACCTGCTCGCGGGCCACCCGGAGCTCGCCGGCCGGGAGAACATCGAGCTGCCGTACCTGGCCGACTGCTTCCGCACCCGCCTGGCCGGCTGAACCGGTGGCCGGGTTGCCTGCGGAGGAAGCCACGGGAGTACGACTGGGCCGAGTGCGTGGAAACCCTCGTTCCATCGTGAGTTGACCGAGGGCTTCAGCGCGCTCGACGACTGGCGTGGGTGAGCCGGTGGGCCGGTGGGCCGGTGGGCCGGTGGGCCAGGGTGCTCAGGCGTCGGCGAGAGCCTTGCGGATCCGCTTGTCCGAGACGGTCATCGGTGTGCCGAGCTGCTGCGCGAAGTAGCTGACCCGCAGTTCCTCGAGCTGCCACCGGATCTCGGCGAGCCGGACCGCGCGGACCGGGTCGTGGGCCGCGGCCTGGGTGGTCGACCACCATGCCTCGTGCAGTTCGCCGAGGGTCCAGGCGCGATCGGCGTCCCGGTTCGGGTTCTCGGCCGCCTTCTCCAGGCGGACGACGGCGGCCCGTAGGTAGCGGGGCAGGTGCACCAGGTGCTCGGGTGGGGTGTCGCGCAGAAACCCCGGGTGGACCAGGGCGGCGTGCTGGTCTCGCACATCGGTGAGCACATTCAGCAGCGCCATCGACGTGGTGGCGCGGATCGTCGCGTCCAGCTCACGGGAGGCGGTCAGGATCCGCACCGTGAGCTCGGCGACGCGCAGCACCTCGTCCTCCAGGGCCGGCTTGATGCGGGCCAGCAGGGCCTCGAACGTGGCCCGGTCCCGGACCCCGGCGAGATCGGTGCCCGCCACCAGCGCCGAGATCGCGGCGATCTGGAGGTCGGCGACGAGGGCGTCGGTGTTCCTGTACGGGCTCGCCGCGAGGGTCAGCGACTGCGCGCCGCTCCACCGGGAGGTGATCCGCCCGCTCGCCAGGGCGGAGCCGAGGTAGAGCAGGCGCAGCACCCCGGCGCGGTGGCTGACCGCCTGGTCGGGGGCGTTCGCGAGCACCCGCAGCGCCACGTCGCCGCGCTCGTCCGCCAGGGCCGGGTAACCGCGGATCTCCAGTCCGGCCGCGCCCACGGAGGACACCGTGTCCGGGATCCGGCCACCGGGGAGGTCGGGCCAGGTGGCCAGGCCGGCCTGCTCGGCCAGGCCAGGGGTCAGCCCGCGGCCACCCGGGTCGCGAGGGGAACCGTCGCCGTCGGACCTGCCCGAGCCGCCGGCCCCACCGCGCGCACGAACCGGGCCGTGACCACCCGGGGCGCCGTGACCACCCGGGGTGCCTTGACCACCCGGGCGGCCCACGCCGTCGGCCACCGCGCCCTGGCCGCGACCACCCGAGGTGCCGTCGGCGCTCAGCCGGCCCTCGCCGTCGGGCCGCGCGCCCTGGCGCAGCGAGGCCGCCTGCGCCTCGGTGAGCGCCGTGCGGACCGCGGTGCGCACGGCGTCCCGGGACTCCCGGGCGAGCTGGCGCTGCAGGAGCACCAGGTCCTTGCCCTCGGCGAGCGTGGCGCCGCGGTCCGTCTGCACTCGGAACGTCATCCGCAGGTGCGGGGGCAGCCGGTCGGGCGCCCAGGAGTCGTCGTCGATCTCCACCTCTCGCAGCGCGCGGGCGGTGTTGGCGAACGCCTCGGCGAACGTGGGTGACCCGGCGGGCGCGGCCTCGGACCAGTCGGGCAGCCGGGCGACGATCTCCCGGGCGACGTCCGGTGCGGGCACGAGCTGGCGGCGCAGCGCCTTCGGCAGCGACCGGATCGTCGCCACCGCGAGCTCGGCGACGAGCCCGGGCACCATCCAGTCGAAGCCGTCCGGGCGGACCCGGTTCAGGACCGAGATCGGGATGTGCACGGTGACGCCGTCGGCCTCGGCGCCCGGCTCGAACTGGTAGGTGAGCGGCAGGGTCAGGTCGTCCTGGCGCCAGGTGTCCGGGAACGCGTTCGCGTCCAGGGCGTCCGCCTCCGGGACCAGCAACTGCGTGGTGAAACTCAGCAGGTCCGGCGTCTCGGTGCGGGCATCCTTCCACCAGGCGTCGAAGTGCCGGGCGGTGGTGACGTCCTCGGGGATCCGCTCGTCGTAGAAGTCGAACAGGCCCTCCTCGTCGATCACGAGGTCCCGACGGCGGGACCGGGCCTCGAGGGACTGAGCCTGCTCGAGGAGGCGGTTGTTCTCGGCGAAGAAGGCGTGGTGGGTGCGCCACTCGCCCTCGACGAGCGCGTGGCGCAGGAAGAGCTCCCGGGCGAGCGGACCATCCACCCGGGCCAGCGGGACGGCACGCTCGTTCACGATCGGCACCCCGTACAGGAGCACCTTCTCCTTGACCATGGCCGCGCCCTGCTTGCTGGACCAGTACGGCTCGGAGTACGTGCGCTTGACGAGGTGCCCGGCCAGCGGCTCGGCCCACTCGGGCTTGATCCGCGCGACCGTGCGCGCGAACAGCCGGGACGTCTCCACGAGCTCGCCGGCCATGATCCAGGCCGGGTTCTTCTTCGCCAGGTGCGAGCCCGGGAAGATCACGAAGCGGGTGCCGCGGGCGCCGGCGTAGTCGCGGCGGCGCTCGTCCCAGGAGCCCACGTGCGAGAGCAGCCCGGACAGGAGCGCCTGGTGCACCCGGTCCGGGTCGGTGGCGTCGCCACGGTGGTGGCTCTCCAGGCCGAGCGGCTTGGCCATCTGCCGTAGCTGGGTGTGCACGTCCTGCCACTCGCGCACCCGCAGGAAGTTCAGGTACTCGGAGCGGCACAGCCGCCGGAATGCCGAGGACCCCAGCTCGCCCTGCTGCTCCTTGAGGTAGTCCCAGAGCTTGAGCAGGGACAGGAAGTCCGAGGTCGGGTCGGCGAACCTGCGGTGCTTCTCGTCGGCCGCCTGCTGGTGTTCGCTGGGCCGCTCGCGCACGTCCTGGACCGACAGGCCGGCCACGATGACCATCACCTCGCGCACGCACCCGAGCCGTCCCGCCTCGACGAGCATCCGGCCAAGGCGCGGGTCGATCGGGAGCTGGGCCAGCGCACGCCCGACCTTCGTGAGCTGGTTGCTCGAGGTCGTGGCGGACTCCGCCTCGATCGCGTTCAGCTCGTGCAGGAGCTGCAGGCCGTCCTTGACGGCGCGCGAGTCGGGGGAGTCGAGGAAGTCGAACCGCGCGACGTCCCCGAGTCCGAGCGCGGTCATCTGCAGGATCACCGACGCCAGTGACGTGCGCAGGATCTCCGGCTCGGTGTACTCGGGTCGGCCCTCGTAGTCCCGCTGGGAGTACAGCCGGATGCAGATACCATCCGCGACGCGGCCACAGCGGCCCGCGCGCTGGTTCGCGCTGGCCTGGCTGACCGGCTCGATCGGCAGCCGCTGCACCTTGGTGCGGTTGGAGTAGCGCGAGATCCTGGCCGTGCCGGGGTCGATCACGTACCGGATGCCCGGCACCGTCAGCGAGGTCTCGGCGACGTTCGTGGCGAGCACGATCCGCCGGGTGGTGTGGCGCTCGAACACGCGGTGCTGCTCCGCGGCGGACAGGCGCGCGTACAAGGGGATGACCTCGACCGCGTTCGCCGCGTGCGCGGAGGCACGCGCACCGCCGGGCGCGACGTACCGCGGCCCGAGGTGCTCGGCGAGCGCGTCGGCGGCGTCCCGGATCTCCCGCTCGCCGGACAGGAACACCAGGATGTCCCCGCCGCCCTCGGCCATCAGCTCGTCGGCCGCCCGGCAGATCGCGGTGTTCTGGTCGATCGCCTCCTCGTCCGGCAGCGGTGGGGCATCCTCGTCCAGCGGGCCGTCGAGCTCGTCGCCCGAGTCCGCCAGCAGCGGCCGGTACCGCACCTCGACCGGGTAGGTCCGGCCGGACACCTCCACCACCGGCACGTCCGTGTGCTGGGGCTGGGCGAAGTACTGGGCGAACCGCTCCGAGTCGATCGTGGCGGAGGTGACGATGACCTTCAGGTCCGGGCGCTTGGGCAGCAGCTGGTGCAGGAACCCGAGCAGGAAGTCGATGTTCAGGGTCCGCTCGTGTGCCTCGTCCACGATGATCGTGTCGTAGCGGCGCAGCAACGGGTCGCGCTGGATCTCGGCGAGCAGGATGCCGTCCGTCATGATCTTGATCAGCGTGGTCTCGGAGACCTGATCGGTGAACCGCACCTGGTAGCCGACCGCACCACCGAGTTCGACGCCCAGCTCCTCGGCGATGCGTTCGGCGACGGTCCGCGCCGCGATCCGGCGGGGCTGGGTGTGCCCGATCGTGCCCGTGATGCCACGGCCCAGTTCCAGGCAGATCTTCGGGATCTGGGTGGTCTTGCCCGACCCGGTCTCGCCGGCCACGATGACGACCTGGTGGTCGCGGATCGCGTCGGCGATCTCCTCCCGGCGGGCGGAGACCGGCAGTTGCGCAGGGTAGGAGATCGTGGGCAGCGCCGCCCGGCGCTTCGCGAGCAACTCGGGGCTCGGCGCGCGGAAGGCGCCCGCGCGGCCACCGGACGTTCCGTGACCACGGCGAGGGCCGCCGTCGGGCCTTCTGCCGGAATTGCGGCCGCGGCCCGAGCGGCGAGCCTCGTCGTCGGAGGGCGGTGCGGTGCGCGGTTGCGCCCCGTCGTCCGTGCCGCCGCTCTCGAGCTTGCCGACGCCAGTGTTCGCAGGCGTGCTGCCTTGCTCGGCGGGTCGCCCTCCGGGGCGCCTCCGGCGGGGTCGCCGACGGCGGGGCGTGCGCCCCGTCTCGTCAGTCGCCTCGGTCACCGCCCCCATTCTCCCCGACTGCGCCAGTGCTTTCTCCAACGGGGACGGTGCAGGGATGCCGCCAGGTCGGCGCCTCGGTCGAGTCGTTCGCCGGTAGCGGCCAAGAACCGGCCTATACCTGCCCTACCGTCACTCCAGAGATGGTTCAGCGGCGTTGTGACTCAGGAGGATCTCCCATGGAACAGGACAGCGGTTCGAGTCAGGATGTGGTGACCTACGGCACGGTGACGCCGTACGTCGTGGTCAAGGATGCGCACGCATTCCTGGACTTCGTCATCGAGGCGTTCGGAGCGGTCGACCGCGGCCGGGTTCCCAACGATGACGGCACGGTCGGCCATGGTGAGGTCGCGATCGGGGATTCGATCGTCATGGCGTTCGAGTCGCGAGCGGGCTGGCCCGAGACTCCCGCGATGTTGTCGATGTATGTCGCCGATTGCGACACGGTCACCGAGCGTGCCGTTGCCGCCGGAGCTCGTCTGGTCACACCGCTGGGTACCAATCCCTGGGGTGACCGTGGGTGCCGCCTGGCGGACCCCTTCGGCAATCTGTGGTGGATCCAGACCCACGTCGAGGATGTCCCGGAGCCCGAGTTGTACGCGCGGATGGCGACCCACGAGTTCCAGGAGACGATGCGGGTCTCCACGACCACGATCGACGCATTCATGCGCGGCCTCGGATCCCGCCGCACCGAGGCGCGGCCCGGCTGACCCGTCGTCGAGGTCGTCACGGGCCGAGCCGCGGGGGGCGGGAAATCAAGTCGATCGCCACCGCGTCCGCCGCCACCATGGAGGGATGGACACCCCGACCCCGATCGACCTCGCGACCTGGCCCCGGCGCCAGCACTTCGAGCACTACCTCCACGCGGTGCCGTGCACGTACTCGATGACGGTCGAGCTCGACGTGACGGAGTTCGTCAGGGCGCTGCGGGACTCTCCCCGGAGGACGTACGTCGCCCAGATCTGGGCGCTCGGCACGATCGTCAACCGGCGTGAGGAGTTCCGGATGTGCCTGGCCGAGTCCGACGCTCCGGCGACCTGGCCGGTGCTGCACCCCTCGTTCACCATCTTCAACGCCGAGCGGGAGACGTTCTCCAGCGCCTGGGCCCCCTACGACGCGGACTTCGGCACCTTCCATGACGGCGCGGCAGATCTGCTCGACCGGTACCGCGACAGCACCGAGTTCTTCCCGCAGGGCGGGCAGCCGCCGAACACCTTCGACGTGTCGAGCCTGCCCTGGGCCTCGTTCACCGGCTTCAACCTGAACATCCGTGACGCCTGGCGACATCTCGCACCGATCTTCACGCTCGGGCGCTACCAGGAGGGTGACGGTCGCGTGTTCCTGCCGCTCTCGCTACAGGTCCACCACGCCGCTGCGGACGGCTTCCACTCGGCCAGGTTCGTGAACGAGCTGCAGGCGCTCCTCGCGGACCCGTCCTGGGTCGGCGGGGAGTAGCCCCGCGCGGCGGTCGGGTACGCAGCTGATGTGTCCACCAATCGGCTCAATGACCAGAAGCCTCAAGGTTCAGCCGCCACACCCGGGTCCGTGACTGCGAGCCCGACGTCGTCGCGATGACCACCACGGTTCGAGCGGCGCGGGCCTGTCCGGCCGTGAACACCTGGTCTGTACGCGCTCCGGGCGCAAGCGCGTCGATCGACCGGCTTGCATGTTCGGCGACGATCCTGATGTCGACCGGATTCTGCTCGAGCGACGTGACCTGGACCGTGACATTGCTCGTGTCCCGTTGCGAGTGACGCACCGCGGTCACACTGCAACGGACCGGTTCAGCGAACGTGTCCGGTTCCAGGCTGGTGACCTGCGTGGTCAGGTCACCCGAGTGAGGCACCCTGAGCAGGTGTTGCTCGCTGACACCTCCCACGAAGTACTTCCGCCCGGTGGGCTCGAGCGTGACCGGGATCGGCACACCCCACGAGATGAGCAGCGAGGTGTCGTTGCGCGTGATCATCACGCTCTCGGCCAGGACGGAGTGCTCTTCCCCGCGCAGTGCCGTCGTGCCGTCGGAGAAGGTCAGGACGTCCTCCTGGCGCAACGTGAGCGGCAGCACCTCCTGCGATGAACCAGCGCCGGTGACCCGCCGGGTCAGCCCACCGGCGAGGAACGTCGTCTCGGTCACGATCCCTGTCTGTGCTGAGATGAGCCGCTGCGTGAAGGTGCCCTCGTGGGCCGACAGCTCGTCCGGCTCGAGCCTGCCGCCGTCGGTGGTCGGGCCGTCGTAGTACGCCGCGTCGAGCCTCGACAGGGCCGGGTCGAGTCCACCGTCGCCGAGAGTGGTCCAGTGTCCGTCGGCGGTGTCGTTCAACGAGTGGATGAACATCCCTGCGCTGGGGTGCCATAGGAACCCGCTTCCGAGTCGCACCATGGACGGACCGCTGCCGGCGTCGCCCCGCTCGCCGGTCACGCCGCCCAGGTAGTACCCAGGTCGGCGCACGAACAGGAGGTTCTGATCGATCGTGCCCACGAGGTGCCGGGTGAAGGTCTCCAGACGCTGGTACGGCAGTGCGGCGAGGAGGGCCTGACGCTCGGAGGCCGTCACGTTGTCCGGTGCCAACGGCCCGTGCAGGAGCGACCGCGGTTCAGTGTTGCCCTTGCTCTTCGGGGTGACCGGCCGGGTGTCGCTCGCCCAGGCCTGCCGTGCTGCGTCCTTCTCCTCCTTCGAGACGAAGAACGTGCCGACCGCAGGAACCTGCGGGATGAAGTCCCGCGCCAGGCCGCTCGTGTCGCCGGCCTCGGACAGCGGGTCGGGCCGAGCGGAGCTGGCGATCCGTCCGCACGCGGATGAGAAGTAGTACGCACCACCGGAGTCCGGCTCGTAGATCAGCGAGAACGTGAGGAACTCGGTGAAGCGCTCGACCGCTGCGACGATCAGCGGATTCCCGGTGTCCCGATAGAGCAACGCGAGATCGGGGAACTGAGTGCCGATGCTGTACCGCTGGTCCAGTCCGAGTGGCTCGTGGAAGTAGCCGGCCGGCGCCTGCGCATGCTCGGCGAAGAGCGAGATTCCAGTGTCGAGGTCGGCGGCCAGGTCCGGAGCGGGGATCGTTCGGGCCGCGTCGGCGACGGCTGCCAGCGCACCGGCGATCTGGTTCGCGTAGCGGATCGGAAGGCTCCAGTGTGGGCGATCCAGATCCATGAGCCACCGAGCAGCGGGTACGGCGGCGGCTTCGATCTCCTGTCGGCGCGCGGGAAGGCGATCCTCGAGCCGGAGATTGCGCAGGGTCGCCAACAGGGCGGACAGGCCGAATCCCGTGGTTGCGAGGCTCTCCTCCTGATAGGTCACCGGCCAGGCCCCGCTGGGACCCTGCAGGGAGAGGTAGTACCCGATGGCGGCGTCGAGGCGGCGCTCGAGGGCATCGTCGAGGTAGTAGGGGTTCCACTCGCGGTCGTTGCAGAGGAACCAGGAGAGGGTCGCCACGTGCTCCATGATCCGAGAGTTGCGTGGATCGTTCGGCGTGCGCCACCAGCCGTCTTCCATCCACCCGAAGAGGTCCGGGTCGTCGTCCACGACGCTGTTCGCGAGCGGCGCGACGATCCCGACGAACTCTCCGAAGACCTGCTCATGTGGAGCGAACAGCTCACGATCGGGTAGCCCGCCAGGCAATGGGTCGACAAGAGGGAGCACCAGACCCGGCGACTCGGCGTGGGCAGGCATGCCCTGCAGGCTGAATCCGGCGCCGAAGCCACTCAACCCGAGCGCCCCCGTCGCGAGGAGCATCGTGCGCCTCGTCAACGCAGGTGTCTTGTCGAGCCGCCCCACCCGAGCCTGGGCTCCCGAAGGCGGCGGCACGTTCGGTGCCTGGGGCCGGACGTGCTCTGGCAGGTTCTGGGTCGTCATCGACTCTCTCCATCTGGCCACTGGGCGCGGGGGTGCGACCTGCGATGCAACGTCACATCATCGCCAGAATATTCGACCCGCCGCGTTGCCGTCAACCGACTCGAGACCGACGCCGACGCCCGGGCGGCTGCGACGCCGCTCGAACCGAGACCCCGAGGAGTGCTAGACGAACCGGATCGACGACCGCAACTGCGGGCGCAGGGCGAACATCGCCTCTTCGGACGGGCGCGGCACGGCGGGATGGCCGCCGGTGATCAGCCGAGCGAGGCCACGGGCCCGGACGGCCAGCCGCGGGGTGCCGCGCCGGCGGACCAGGACCCAGTCCGCGGCGTCGGCGAGCGCATCGTCGGGGAGTACCACCAGCAGCGCGTCGAAGCGGGTCCGCCACGACCTCGCGACCTTCGCCCGTCGCTCAAGCGATGCCATCGGGTGCTCACCGGCGGGCAGGCCGGTGCTGACCAGGTCACCGCGGCGCACCGTCACGGGGGCGCCCCAGTCCTCGGACTGGATCGCCCACAGCCCGGTCGGACCGAGCACGACATGATCGATCTTCGCGGGGTCCGTGGCCGGTGCGTCGGCGTCGCGGGCCCAGCCGCCGCTGCCGGCGCCGGTGGCCACGTCGTTCCAGACGGTGAAGGCGGAACTGAGGTCCCCGAGGGTGCGCGCGGTGCGCTCCTCAGCGAGCGCATCGGCCAGGGCGTGCTGGATCTCGCGTGGCGCCCGGGCCACCAGGTCCGCGGCGTACGGGTCGTCGATCGCGACGCCGCGCCCCACCCATTCCCGCAGCAGGGTGAGGTAGCGCTCGCGCGACCAGCCGCCGGGGTGGCCGTAGGTACGGGCCCGCGACGGCGCGTTCGTGCTGCCCCGGCTCGAGCCGGACGTCCAGACGGGTCCGCCACCGCCGTACACACCGCCCGGCGGGCCACCGGCGCCCGGGGTGCCGCCGGTGTGGGACCAGCCGCCGGTTTGCGGGCCGGTGCCGGCGGGCCGGGAGGAGGCGGGTCCCGACGGATGCGATCCGTTCGATCCCGTGCCACGAGCCGGGGCGCCGCTCGGCGGGTTCGCGCGGTCGTACCGGGCCCGGTGCGCGGGCGTGCCGATCTGCTCCCACGCCGTCTGCACCTCGTGGAAGAGGTCCGGGTCCCCGCCGACATCCGGGTGGGACTCGCGCAACCGCCGCCGGTAGGCGCGCCGCAGTTCCTCGGTGGACGCACCGGCGTCAACACCGAGCACCTCGTAGGGCGTGGCCCCGAGGGAGCGTTCGGTCATCAGGGCCTTCGGCGGGTGGGTGGTTGCTGCGCTCAAGACTAGCTCGCGCCGCTGGGAGTCCCCTGGGAGTCGGGTGTGCGAACCTGAACCGCGTGAACTGGCACCAGGTGGACCGGGCGACACTCCTCGCGCGCAGCGGGTACGACCCGTACGTCCGGTGGGCGATCCCCGCGGACGTGATCGCCGCGACCGGCGAGCACGGCTGGGCGTGCGTGGCGCCCTGGCGCCCGAGCGGGCACTGGGGCGGCGCCGCGGTCGTCGCGCCCGACGCTCCCGCCGCCGCGGAGTCCGAGGCGCTCGAGTTCCTCGCGGCAAGCGCGCGCGAACGCGGCGCGCAGATCGACTGGTTCTCGACGGCGGCCGGTCGCGAACTGCGAGCGCCGGCACCGCTGACCGTGGTCGGGTCCGGCCGATGGGACTTCCTGTGGACCGAGGTGCCGCCCGTCGAGTCGCCGAGCTCCGCCGTCGACCTCCTCGAACTCGACGACACCGCGGACGCCGCCCGGATCGAGGTGTTCGCCCGCCTGCACAACCCCGGGTTCGAAGGCTTCCCGGGCCGTGGCTTCGCCACCCTCTGGCTCGGGGTCGCCGACGACCAGGGCGACCTGATCGCGGTCGGCTCACTCCATGAGCTCGCCTCCGGCGCACCACACCTGGCCGGCATCGTCGTCCACACCGACCACCGCGGCCGCGGCCTCGGGCGAGCGCTCACGGCCTCGCTGACCCGCCGCGCGATCCAGACCGCGGGCGTCGCCACCCTTGGCGTCTACACCGACAACGCCGTTGCCCTGGCCGTCTACGCCGGGCTCGGGTATCGCACCGGGCGCCGGTTCGAGACGCGCTCGCTGGTGACGCCGGACAGAGTGCGGTAGGACGGGAGCGGGGTAGTCGGCGCGCATCACGACCGGCGTATTCGTCGCGTCAGAAGGTCGGTTCGTCGGGGAAGGTGAGGGGTGGTCCGGTGGCGTCGGGGTCGGGTGCTCGGGTCGGGGTGGGGTTGTCGCGGTGGGCGCGTTCGCGGATCGCGGCCCGGATGTCGTGGAGGGTGTCGGCTCCGTCGGATCGGTCGGGTAGGTAGCCGGCCCGGTAGGACACGCGCCGGTGGTGGCGCTCCCAGGGTGGGAGTTCGTCGAGGAGGCTCTCGAGGGCTCTGGCGACCTCTGTCGCGGTGAGTCCGGGGATGGGTTTGTCGGGTTCGCGGCGGTAGGTGTGCCCGGTGGCGGTGGAGGTCCAGACGGAGGTGCCGGTCTCGGGTTCGCGGTGCACGGTCCACAGTCCGCGGGTCTTGAGCTGGTGGTGGTGTTTGCAGCGAGCGCTGAGGTTGAGGTCGGTGGTCTGGGCCCACGCGGGCAGGGTGGGGTCGAAGGCGATGATGTGATCGATCTCGCCGCGCCATGAGGGCATCGCGCAGCTGGGGAACTGGCAGGTCCGGTCTCGTTCGAGGATGAGCCGGCGTAGTTCGGCTGAGGGTGCGTAGGAGTCTGCGGCGATGATGCCGAGTTCCTCGCGCAGGAGGGTGACGGGGCTACGGCCGTCGGCCGGTTGCGCGCTGACCCAGCGAATCAGGTCGAGCGGGTTGGCGAGATCCAGCCCCTCGACGGAATGCAGACCCGGCACCGGCACGGGCACGGGCACCGGTGCGGGTGCTGTGTCGGTACTTGAGGGCACGCCGACATCTGCCACGGTGCCGGCCTGGCGGTCGGTCAGGTCGGCCGGGTCGGTCGGGTTCGCCGGCTCGGCTGGGCCGGCTGGGCCGGCTGGGTCGGTGGGGCTCGCAGGCTCGGCTGATGGGTCGGCGGGTGCGGGCTCGGTCCGCGCTGGGACAGGTGGGTTCACGGTCTCCGATCGTCGTTCGACTTCGGCTGACACCGACTGCGAGGAACCAGCGTCGCGGCCGCCGGTGCCGCCGTCGCCGTCGGGCTCGTCGTCGTCGCCGTCGCGGGGCTCGCCGCCGTTGCCGCCGCCGTCGTCATCGTGGTCGCCGGGCCGGTCGTCGTCGCCGTCGCGGGGCTCGCCATTGCCGCCGGGCTCGTCATCGCCGCCGTCGCCGGGTTCGCCATTGTCGCCGGGCTCGCCAGTGCAGCTGGGCCTGTCGTCGTTGCTGGGTTCGTCGTGGTCGCTCGGTCCGGCGTGCGGTAGGTGCCCGGTGGCTGGTGACATCCGTTGGGGGTCGGCGCCACCGGTGTAGGTGCCGGTGTCGGGGTCGGTGGCGATGGTGCTGGAGGTTGCCTGGGAGGCGATCGCGCGGGCGACGGCGGCAGGGATCGGGCCGTAGCCCCCGAGTTGTGCGGCGTTGTCGTCGTCGCCGTCGAGGGTCGATTGCGCGACGGTGATGAACAGGTGTGGTCGGGCGCCCTGGCGGGTTGGCAGGGCGTTGCCGTCGGGGGTGTGGCCGGTGGCCAGGATCTCGCGGGCGAGGTCGGTCAGGGCGTCGGCGCGGCGGGCACCGATCGTGCGGTCGTCCCCGGGGGCCTGGGTGCCGGCGATCTGGTCGAGGGCGGTGAAGATCGTGATCGCGTCGTCGGCCGGTAGATAAGCCGAGAGCCAGGCCATGGCGTCGGCGTCGGCCTTGACGAGCACCTGCCGGTCCTTGCGGGCCTTGGTGTGGCGCTGCTCGGCCTGGGGTCCGTCGATCTCGATCACGGCCCGCTTGGCGCGGGTCTCGATCTGACGCCAGGTCAGGTGGCCGGCGCCGGGTAGCACGGCCCGGTGCACGCCGCGGGCGCGCAGGTGGTCCAGGGTGATGGTGGCATCGATGAGGACGTCGGCGCGGCGGGAGTCGATCTGCCCGGTCGCGAGGGCGTCGAAGACCTCGGGGGCCTGTTCGAGGTTCTGGGCGCGGGCGACCATGGCCTGCGCGGCGGTGTTGGTGACTGCGAGCCGGGCCGAGACCTCGACACCGAGCTCGTTGCGTTCGAGGTGGTGCATGGCTCGACGTCGGGCGAGTTCGTTGATCGCGGCGGCCTGGCGGGCGGTGGCCCAGGACTTCATCCGCTCGGTCGCGGCGACGACCTCGATCAACTCCTCGTCGAGCAGATCGTCGGTCCCGAGCTCGTCCAACAGCGCTGCGAGATGCGCCCCGGCGGGAGTGATCTCCAGGGCGTGGGCCTCTTCGGACCACTGATACGGCATCGGCGCCGGCCCGATGAACTGGCCACCGATCAGTTTCGGGTCGCCAGGGATCTGCCACGGCTCGAGCTCCAGCGTCGACCCCCGCCGCCTGCGTCTGCGGACCGGGAACGGCGCCATCGCGAGGAACGGCACGTCACAGCCGGGGCGTGAATGCATCCCCTCACCCTGCGCACCCTCACCGGTCATGAAACAAACGTACGACAAACCACCGACACTCGCTGAGACGACGACACCACTGTGGATAACCGGAGACGGCCTCGCGTGGCCCCGCTCACCAGGCGTCGAGGTGCCGGTGGTGCGCCCCCTCGGGAGGGGTGTAGTCGGCGTGCGGGCCGGGCGAGAGGTAGGTGCGGGCGAACTTCAGCGACGCGGCCACGTCCTCGTAGCGTTCCGCGGCCGAGTTCGCGCGGCGGGTCGAGATCTCCACGCAGACGTCCCCCGACCAGCCGCTGCTGACCAGGTCCGAGAGGAGCTCCCGGGCTGGCTGGGTGCCTCGGCCGGGCACCAGATGCTCGTCCATCATCGAGGCGGTGCCGTCGGCGAGGTGGATGTGCCGCAGCCGCGGGCCGAACTGCCGGGCGAGGGCGCGGCTGTCCTGGCGGGCGACGGCGGCGTGGGACAGGTCAAGGGTGACGTGGTCGTAGTCGTGCTCGGTGGGGTCCCAGCCGGGCAGGTAGGCGCGCACCATCTCGCGCTTACGGTTGCGCCAGGGGTACATGTTCTCGACGGCGACGACCACGCCGGTCGCCTCGGACAGTGCCCGGACGTGATCGACGAACCCACGGGAGTAGCGGCGCTGCCAGCGGAACGGCGGGTGCACCACCACGACCTCCGCGCCGACCTCGAGGGCGAGATCCACGGAGCGTTCGAGCTTCGGACCCGGCAGCCGGCCCCAGATGCCCTGGCTGAGCACGAGGGACGGTGCGTGGATGCTCGTCACCGGTTGCCCGTGATCGGCCGCGAGCCGGTTCAGGGCCCTCGCGTCCTTGGTGGTCGTATCGGGCAGCACCATGATCTCGAGGCCGTCGTAGCCGAGTTCGGCCGCGATCTCGAACGCGAACGGCGCCTTGCGCGGGTACACGCTGATGTTGGAGAGGGTGACCCGGATCCGTGGTTCCTTCGCGCCTCCGGCACCCGCCGGCTCGGTCACGGTCGCCTCGCCCATGAGCAGCAGCGTAGGCCTTGCGGCTGGGCGTCGCCTGAGATGCCCCTGGCTCAGCCCGGCGGCGCCCACGCCTCGGCATCGCCGAGCCGGCGCCGCGCAGCCTCGCCGCCGATCCGTTCGATCTCCGCGCGCGGCCCGGCCACCACGAGCAGGCTGCGCGCCCGCGACAGGCCGGTGTAGAGCATCGAGCGGGCGCGCTCGGAGTCCCGGAACCCGTTCGCCGCGAGCACCACGACCGGTCGCTCCAGACCTTTGAAGTTGAGCACGTGGCCGTAGAAGACGTCGGTCCCGTCGAAGAAGTCGTCCCAGTAGGCGTCATGCCCGACGGCGGCGATCCGGTTCACCTGTTCCGGATGCCTTGTCCTGGTGGTCAGCAGGGCGACGTCGCCCGGGTCCCAGCCCTCCTCGAGGAGGGCCTCGACCGCGTCGTCCGCGGCCTCGACGGCGTCCTCGGCCGGCACGTCGATGAGCCGCACCGGGGCGCCCGTGCCGCCGCGCGGGGTGATCCGCCGCTCGCTCACGGAGCCGCTCAGCTGAGCGATCGGTTTCGTCGAGCGCACGTTCTCGTCCAGCTCGAACGGAGGCAGATCGATGGGGGAAGCGCCGTCGCGTGCGAACACCCGCTGCCCCGCGTCCCCGAACAGGAACAGCCCGCCGCGCGCCGGGTCCTTCAGACAGCGAAGCAGCGAGGTCCACCAGAGGTCCCCGAAGTCCTGGGCCTCGTCCACGACCACGGAGTCGAAGAGTTCCGACGGCGGCTGCCGGGTCGCGAGGTCGGCGAGCTCGAGCGGTAGGCGCCGCTCCCAGTAGTCGGCGTCGTCGTCGGTGCCGGTCGCGGCGCCCCAGCCCAGCGGCAGGTCGTGGAACAGCCCCACGTAGGCCGGGCGCTGGCCGCGCGGCCACGTGTTCGTAACCCGCTGGAGGTACCGGCCGAGCCCACGCGAGTAGCACAGCAGGGCGACGCGCTCGCCCGCACGCGCACGCCGTCGGGCCTGTTCCAGAGCCAGCCACGTCTTGCCGCACCCGGCCCCACCGACGACCTGGAACCGCTGGTGCCCGGCGACGACGCGCAGGATGCCGACCTGCTCCTGCGTGAGCAGGTCCAGCCGGTCGATCTCGGCGCGCGCCTCCCCGAGGACGTCGACCTGGGCGCCCAGCTGCCCGGCGAGCACGTCGTAGAGATCCCGGGCGTCCACCTCGTCGAGGCCTCGCACGCCCTGTCCGTGGGTGACGATCGCGCGGTGGACCCGCGCGGCGACGCCGGCGACGTCATCCCGGTCGATGATCATCGACCGGGGGCAGTCGCTGGTCTCGAAGTCCTGCGCGAACCGCGTGTGCGGGAACGCGACCAGATGCGCGGTCCGAGCCTGCCCGGCGCCGACCCCACGCCGGCGCAGCTTCTCCTGCAGCACGTGCCGGGCGTCCTGCACCTGACGCACCGGGTTCATCCGGTGGGAGTCGGTGGCCGAGCCCTGGTGCCAGCCCTGCTCGTTGTGCCAGACGGTGCCGCCCTTGACCTCGATCGCGGCGATGCCGACGCCGGGCCAGAGCACGAGCAGGTCGATCTCCCGCTCGGTGCTCTCCTCGAGCAGGTTCACCGAGTGCAGCAGCGTCGCGTCCTCGGGCAACTGCTCCGCGAGCGCGCGCCAGAGCACTTCCTCAGCCGTGTTCCGCCCGAAGTCCGGCTCGGTGGGCCACAGGATCGCCATGGGTTCAGTTCTATCGCCAGACCGACGGCGCCGCTGGCGGAACCGTGGGGCGTCCTTGGGGTAGGAATGGACCATGACCGACGACATCCAGGCCCGCCTCGCCGCGATCGAGCGCCACATCGACGTGCTCTACAACCAGGCCGGCCTGCAGGCGCCCTACTCCCTGCAGGGCTGGGGTGCGGGCGGCGGTCTCACCCCGCGAGTGGCGGAGCTGTTGGCCCGCGGCAGGAAGATCGAGGCCATCA
The DNA here is from genome assembly GCF_009708215.1 of Occultella kanbiaonis. Classification (NCBI taxonomy): domain Bacteria; kingdom Bacillati; phylum Actinomycetota; class Actinomycetes; order Micrococcales; family Ruaniaceae; genus Occultella; species Occultella kanbiaonis. Next base: position 267,820 of record NZ_CP046175.1, read on the forward strand.
AGGTCTACCGCGAGGAGACCGGTGTCGGCCTCAAGGAGGCGAAGGACGCCGTCGAGCGCTTCGAACGCTGACGCGTCCCGAGGGCGGTGATGTCCGAATACCGCTAGACGGCGCCGGGCGCGTCGGTCAGGCTCGACGGATGGGTCTGGCCTCGCCTTCCGTCGGACGTCACGATCCGGCCTTCGCCGAGCGCTATCGTGCGATCGCCGCACGCGATGCTCGATTCGACGGCCTCTTCATCACGGCCGTGAGCAGCACCGGTATCTACTGTCGCCCTTCCTGCCCCGCCCGCACGCCGAAGCCTGAGAACGTCACGTTCTATCTCACGTCGGCGGCCGCGCAGGAGGCCGGATACCGCGCCTGCCGACGATGCCTACCGGAGGCGGCGCCGGGCACGCCTGAATGGAACCTGCGCGGCGACCTGGTGGGCCGGTCCATGCGACTGGTGGCGGACGGCGTCGTCGACCGGGAAGGGGTCAGCGGGCTCGCGTCGCGTCTGGGCTACAGCAGCAGGCAGGTCCAGCGGCTCCTCGTCGCCGAGTTGGGCGCCGGTCCCCTCGCCCTCGCTCGCGCCCAGCGTGCCCAGAGCGCTCGTGCGCTGCTCACCGGCACGGATCTGCGCCTCTCGGACGTCGCGTTCGCGGCGGGCTTCGGCAGCGTCCGCCAGTTCAACGACACGATCAACGAGGTGTTCGGAACCAGGCCGCGAGACCTTCGGCTCCGGGGCAGGCGTGCGACCGGAGACCGTGGTGGCGCACCGGTCGGCACAGCGATCCGGCTCTCGCTCACCCTGCCGGTCCGCGCCCCGTTCGACGCCGCGGGCATCGTCGGATTCCTCGCGTCCCGAGCGATCGAAGGGGTCGAGGTCGCCCGCCTCGACGGGCCGGAGCTGGTGTACGCCCGAACGCTCGAGCTCCCTCATGGTCCGGGGGCCGCTCAGGTCACCTGCACGCCGACCGGGACGGGCGCATGGCAAGTGGACCTGGTGCTGGAGCTCGCCGCGTTGTCCGATGTTGCCGTTGCCGTCGCGCGGGTTCGACGGCTCCTCGACCTCGACGCGGACCCGACCGCGGTTGATGCCGCCCTTGCGGCGGACCACGGGCTCGCGCAGTCCGTGGCCTCGACCCCGGGCATCCGGGTACCCGGCGCCGTGGATCCGCATGAGGTCGTGCTTCGTGCCATCATCGGCGAACGGGCGTCCGTCGCGGCCGCGCGGACCCAGCTCTCCCGGCTGGCGTCGTCGGGAGAGCCCTATCGGTCCTCGATCCCGGGACTCACCCGGGTGTTCCCCACGACGCGCCGGATCACCGAGGACGGCTTACGACAGGACCTGGGGGCCCGGAAGCGGCAGGCGGTCCTCGAGGCCGCCCGCGCCCTCGCCGTCTGTGATCTGGTCGTCGACGTCGGGCAGGACCCGGTCGAGCTGCGCCGAACGCTGCAGGCACGCAGCGGCATCCGGCCATCGACGGCCTCGTACGTCGCGATGAGGGTGCTCGGTGATACCGACGCCTGGCTTGACGGCGACACCGCCCTGGTGGCCGGGGCCACGGTTCTCGGCATGCTCGGTGACGTTCCCCAGGCCCGACGATCGCGCGACCTCGCGGTGCGCGCGCTCGCGTGGTCGCCGTGGCGCTCGTACGCGCAGATGCACTTGTGGGGCGCGGCTGAGACCCTCGTGTCCCGCTGATCGGCCACCATGTCGCATACCCGCCAGTAATACGGGAGTCGGCTTCCTACGATTTCTGCATGGGTACCGAACGCGAGCCGACGGCAGCCACGCCGCCTCGAATCCGCCGTCACGCCGTCGTGTTCATGGCGCTCGCAGCGGCACTCGGGACGTCGACCATCTATCCGATGCAGCCGGCCGTGGCCGACGTGGCCGAGTCGTTGGGGACCGAGATCAGCACGGTCGGGATCGCCCTCGCATGCGGACCCGTCGGGTACCTGCTCGGCCTCGCGCTGCTGGTCCCGCTCGTCGACCGATATCCCCCTGGACGGGTGCTGGGGCTTCAGTTCGGCGTCCTCGGCTCAGCGCTCGCAGTCAGCGCCGCCGTGGAGAACGTCATCATATTGGGACTGGTGATCGGCGTGGTCGGCGCCTGCTCGGCGGCGGGTGCTGGACTCAGTTCGGTCGCCGGACGTCTCGCCCGCCCCCAACGACGGGCGACGACACTGGGAGTCGTCACCGCCGGAATCTCGGTCGGAATCCTTGCGGGAAGAATCGTCGGCGGCTGGCTCACGGAAGAGATCGGTTGGCGCGCGATGCTCCTCGTGTTCGCCGCCGGATGTGGACTGGTCGCCGTGTGCTGCCTCGTGCTGTTGCCATCGGCGCCCGGTGCATCGACCGGGTCGACCCTGTCCACAGTGCGTTCGCTTCCCGGCCTGTTCGGCCGGTACCTGACGCTTCGCGTTGCCGCCCTTCGTGGCGCCTTGTGGTTCTTCGCGTTCTGCGCGGTGTGGGCGGGGCTCGCGATCGCCCTTTCCCAACCTCCGCACTCCTACTCGGCCGAGCAGATCGGCCTCCTTGCCCTCGCGGGCCTGTCAGGCGTGCTGGCCACCCCGGTCGCGGGCGCGTGGACCGACCGCGTCGGTGCCGGCCGCGTGATCCTCCCAGGGCTCGCCCTGGCCGGGGCGGCTGCCTGCGTCGCGGGCTTCAACCTTGCGAACACTGCGGTGCTGCTGGTCTGCCTGGCAGTCTTCGACGCGGGCCTCTTCGCTGCTCAGGTCGCCAATCAGAGCACGGTCCTCGCGGTCGAGCCCGCGGCACCGGCGCGCTTCAACAGTGCGTACATGCTGGTCTACTTCGTGGGTGGCAGCCTCGGGACCGCGTTCGGTGCCGCGGCGGTCGACTGGTTCGGCTGGTCGGCGACCGCCATCGTGAGCACGGCCGTCATCGCCCTTGCGCTGGTCATCACCGTGTCCGGCCGCGACTCCGGCTCACGTGGGACCAACGACCGAGGGGCGCCGGCGAGGCAGGCTTCGATGAGCTCGTGATCGGCGGCGGTCGGCGGGTGGGTGGCGTGCGCGACTCTGCCTCAGAGCAGTCCGGCGCCTCCCGCGACCGCCAGCGCCTCCGCACGGCTGGACGCGCCCAGCTTCTGGTAGGCCGCACGCAGGTGCGTCTTGACCGTGTTGAGCGACAGGTACATGGCGTCGGCGAGCTCCTTCTGGGACTGGAAGGACGCGAGCCCACGCAGCATCAGCAACTCCTGGTTGGTCAGGCGCACGACGGCGACCTCGCCCGGGAACATGGGCCGCTCCAGGTGGTGACGCTCGGCCGTGCCGGCCGCCGCTCCGACCAGAGTGTGCAGAGCCTGTCGGAGGGACTCGGCAAGGCCGGCCAGCGGGATGCGTGCTCCCGTCGACCGCGTGCTCTCCTGTACCAGCAGGAACGCCTCGTGCGCGGCACGGGTTCTGCCGCTGCGCATGGCTGCGGCGGCCTGCACCACGAGTCCCTCCAGTCGCACCCGGGAGGTGTGGGTGACGTCGGCGACCTCGGCGGCGAGCCGCGCGGCCTCGTCAGGGAGCCCTGCGAGCAGTTCGAGGCGGGCCCGTGCGACCGTCAGGATCGGGTCCGGGGCGGTGCGGTTGAGCCGGGCCAGGGCCTGATCGCCTCGACCGACGGAGAGCAGCAGATCGACCTCGGCCGCGGCGAGCAACGGCCCCATGGTGCTCGCCGGCCCGAGCCGCTGCGCGTAGCGCTCGGTATCGCGGTGCAGCCAGGACAGCGTTCGGAACCGGTCGCCCCAGACCAGACCGTGGCGTGCCCGCAGGAAGGTGACCACCGGCCCCCAGCTCTGCTCGACGTTGACGCCCTGCTCCAGTCGTGACAGTGCCTCTTCCGCACCGCCCTGGTCCAGCGTCTCGATCGAGATCAGGGCCCGGGCGAGGTCGCCGGTGAACAGGACCCGCTCGGTGTGCGGAGACGCGACAGACGGGATCTCGGCGTGACGCGCCAGCCACCGATCTGCGATGTCGATGTCACCGCTGATCGCGTGGAACAACGCGAGGTTCGCGGCGGCACCCTTGGCCACGTACTCGGAGCGACCGTACGGGGCACGCTCGTAGGCACTCTGCAGCAACGGAAGGGCGCCGGGGATGTCGGAGGCGAGGGCGCGGGTGATGCCCGCCTGCAGCAGGGCGAGCGGCTGGCGGACGCGTCGCGCCGCGGGGACCGTCGTCTCGACGAGGTGACTGAGGGTCTCCACCCGACGCGCGTGCTCGAGTGCCTCGGCATGTCGGCCGCCCATCCGCGCGGCGATCATGTGGGCGCACGCGAGCGCGAGGTCGTTCAACGACTGGTGGCGGACGTCGGAGTTCATCAACGAATCAGCGAACTCCATCGCGGGAGTCGGTGCCTGCGCCGGCACGACATGCTGTCGTTCGATGCTGGTGGCCAGCCAGATCTCACGAACCGCCGCGACGCCACCTGCCGTGCGCAACGACTCGACCGGAAGCAGCTGGAAGGCGGCGTCGAGATCCGCAGGGAACTCCTCGATCAGCATGCCCCAGGTGGTGCTGATGACCCGTGCGGCCTCGGACCACCGCTCCGCGGCGAGAGCCTCCCGGAGCACGGTGACAGGATTGCCCGCGCGAAGCGCGGTCTGCGATACCGCAGACGACGGCGCGGCGCTGAGAGGTTGGGCGGGTGGATCGGACAAAGACATGCTGCCCCCTAGGCAAGCCCGTGCGGTCGATCGTTGGTCGGGGGGCGCCTCCAGGTGGCCGTACGCGGCGTTGAATCGAGTGCCGCGCGGATGACGCCAGTCGCGCTCCGTGCTCCGAGACTGAGGCTAGGGCATACACCGAGAGAGGCCCCGCTCACGTCCACGACGTGAGCGGGGCCTCTCGGGCAGATCAGCGGGGGAGCACCTCATCCGCTGCGCGCCTGCTGTGACGAAGGAACACGAGGGCTCCTCCCATCAGCAGCAGCACAACGGCGGTAAGCGCGAACACCCACGCGGCCGGGCTGCCCGTCGTCGGGAGGGCCGCGCCCGGCTGCTCCGATCCGGACTCGGCGGTCGAGGGATCCGACGTGATCGGGTCGCCACCACCGTCGCCGTCGCCGGGCGGCGTGGCGGTTGCCGTTGCCGTGTTCGACAGCGAGGCACCCGTCAGATCCGCCTCCTGCACCGTGTACGTCGCCGTGCAGACGACCTCCTCACCGGGGAGCACCGAGTCCTGCGGGCAGACCACCTCGGACACGTCGCCCGCGCCGGAGAAGGTCCCCTCCGTGATGACCACCCCGGTGAGCGTCACATTCCCTATGTTGGTCGCCAGGAAGCTGTACGTCACGACCTGGCCCACCGTGGTGACCGTCTGCACGTCCGAGGTCTTGACCAGGGTCAGGCCCGGCGCGTGCGGTGCGTCGATGTCCACCTGCGACGGCGGCGAGTCCACCGGCGGGACATCGACCCCGGGCGGGGTACCGACCGCGGTGGCCGCGTTGCTCAGCAGTCCGGCATCGACATCCGCCTGCGTGACGACGTAGGCCGCCTCGCATGTGACCGACTCCGCCGGCGCCAGCACGTCCGCGGGGCAGACGATCTCGCCGAGCTCGCCGGTGCCGGAGAAGTCGCTGTCCGCGATCGAGAGGTCGCCGAGGGTGACGTTACCGGTGTTCGTGACCAGGAAGCTGAACAGCACCTGGTCTCCGGCATTCGCGATCCGGTCGACGTCGGCGGTCTTGACGAGGGTGAGGCCCGGCGCGGCCGGGACGTCCACCTCGATCTCCGACGGCGGAGCCTCCACCGGAGTGCCGCCGCCCGTGGTCGTGTCGGGCGGACTGGCCGTGGCTGTCGCCACGTTGGTCACACCGCCGGCGTCCACGTCCTCCTGCGTGACCTCATACGTCGCCGTGCAGGTGACGTCCTCCCCGGGGGCCAGGGTGTTGGTCGGGCACTCGATCTCGGACAGCTCCCCGGTCCCGGAGAACTCGCCCTCGACCGGCACGACGTCCGACAGCGTCACGTTCCCGGTGTTCGTCACCAGGAAGCCGTACGTGATCACGTCGCCCGCTGCGGCCACCGAGGCCGGGCTCGAGGTCTTCACGATGCTCAGCCCGGGGGCGGGATCGCTGCCGACCGTGGTCTCGGACGGCGGGGACGTCACCGGCACGTCGGAGCCCGGCGGGGTGCCGGTCGCCGTCGCGACGTTCGTGATGCCACCGGCATCGACGTCCGCCTGGGTCAGTGTGTACGTCGCCGTGCACGTGGTCTCCGCCGCGGGAGCCAGCGTGGTTGCTGGGCAGACGACCTCGGACAGGTCACCGCTGCCGGTGAAGTCCTGCTCCTGCACGGCGATGCCGTCGAGTGTCACGTTGCCGGTGTTGATCACCCGGAAGCTGTAGGTGACCTCCTCACCCGCGTTGTCGACCGAGGTCGGGTCCGCGGTCTTCACCACGCTCAGCGAGGGGTTCGCCGGCAGGTCCACGTCCACCTCGGAGGGCGGCGAGGTGACGTCGCCGTCCGAAGGGGTGTTGCCGGTGCCGGTGGCGGCGTTGTGCAGTTCGCCGTTGTCGACGTCGGCCTGCGTCAGCGTGTAGCTCGCCGTGCAGGTCGTGCTGGCGGTGGGCGCGAGCGCCGTGACGGGGCAGGTGATGGCCGAGAGGTCACCGGAGCCGGTGAATTCGTCATCGACGATCTCGAGCCCGTCGACCGTCACGTTGCCGGTGTTGGTCACGAGGAACGAGTACGTCACGGTGTTCCCGGCCGCCGCACCGACGGGGGCAGCGGTCTTGGTCACCGTCAATGACGGGTCCTCCGGCGCGTCGACCGTGACGGTCGACGGCGGGGTCTCGGTGACGCCGCCGCCCGGAGGCGTGCCGCCGCCGATCGCGGTGTTCGTCACCCCGCCGCTGTCGATGTCGGCCTGGGTCAGTGTGTAGGTCGCCGTGCAGGTCGTGGCGGCGCCCGGAGCCAGGGTGGTCGTGGGGCAAGTGATCGCGGAGATCTCACCCGAGCCGGAGAACGCGGTCTCGTCGACGTGAACGCCGGTGAGTGTGACGTTGCCGGTGTTGGTCAGCGTGAAGCCGTACGCGATCGTGTCGCCGACGGCGGATGCCTCGGTCGGGTCCGCCGACTTCACCAGGGTCATCGCCGGCGAGTCCGGCGTCTGCACGGTCACCGAGGACGGCGGTGAGCCGATCGGGTCGCCGCCGGGCGGGGTGGCGGTGGCGGTGGCGGTGTTGGTGACGCCGGCCGCGTCGACGTCGGCCTGGGGGTGAGCACGTAGGTCGCGGTGCAGGTCGTCGTGGCGCCGGGGGCCAGCGTCGTAGCCGGGCACTCGATCACGGACACGTCGCCGGAGCCGCTGAAGTCGCCCTCGTCGATGGCCACGCCCGTGAGGGTGGTCCCGCCGGTGTTGGTGACGGCGAACCGGTAGGTGATCTGCTGCCCGACCGTGCCGCTGGAGGCGGGGGTTGCGGTCTTGACGACCGTCAGTGCGCCGTCCGCCTCGTCCTCGTAGTCGAAGGTCGACGGGACCGACGTGATCGGCGGGGTCAGCGGTGGGGTGCCGGTGGCCGAGGCGGTGTTGGTGACGCCGCCGGCGTCGACGTCGGCCTGCGTGAGCGTGTAGTCCGCGGTGCAGGTCGTGGACGCTCCCGATGCCAGCGTCGTGGTCGGGCAGCTGATCTCGCCCAGCTCACCGGTGCCGGTGAAGTCGCCCTCATCGATCGTGATCGCGGTGAGGTCCGTGTTGCCGGTGTTCGTGACGAGGAAGCTGTACTCGAGCGTGCTGCCCTCGGCGAAGACCACACCGTCGTCGAGCGCGGCCGACTTGACCACGGAGACGCCCGGCGCGTAGTCCGGCGTGGTCGTGACCGTCGCGGTGTTGTTGTCCAGATTCGGGTCGTTCTCGTTACCCCAGACCGTCACGGTGTTCGTGATCGGGTCGATGCTGTTCGGCGCCGTTGCAGTGACCTCGTAGTTGCGTTGCTCCCCTGGTGGCATCATGCCGTATGCGCACGTCATGAGGTTGCCGACGAACGAGCACTCGGTGTTCGGGCTGGACGGGTTTGTGAGTGAGGCCGGCAGCTCGTCCTGGAAGTAGTGGCCGGACGACGCGACTGCACTGTTGTTGGTGACGTGGATGCCGAAGGTGATGGTGCCGCCTGGCGTGTGGGCACTGCGCACGGTCTTCTGGATCGCGAGGTCGACGTCGGGTCCGGGGTTGCTTGTCGCGTCGTTGTTCGAGTTCGGCGTCGGGCCGTTGACCGTCGAGAGGATCGTGAAGGTGGGGTTCGCCGAGGTCGCGTTCGTGATGCCGAGCTGGATCACGTCGCCCGAGTCGTTGGCGGAGAGCCCGAGGTTCCCGTTGCCGTAGACCCACTGCCCGCCGTAGGTGACCGCAGGCACGTTCGTCTCCCAGGACCCAGCTGCTCCGGAGTCGAGATCCACCCGCCAGATCCGGCTGTCGTTGCCCATCCCCCAGAGGTAGCCCTCCAGGACCACGAGGTCGGAGGTGTTCGGTACCTCTTCGCTGAGCGTGATCGGGGTGGCCACGCGCGTGGCGAGGTTGATCGCGTAGACCGTGCCGAGGTCGAGCGTGCCACGCACGTACAGCGTGTTCGCGCTGTCGCCGGCGCCGAACGTTCCCTGCTGGTAGTACGAGTCGACGTTCAGGCCGGTGATCGCACCCAGGTCCGTTGCGGCACCGCCCTGGCCGATACGCAGGAGTCGCTGGGTGTCCTGTTGCACGCCGTAGAGGTAGTTGTCCGCGGTGTTGTAGCCGATGGCGTTGTAGGGCACGGTCGCCGTGCCCTCGGCCACGAAGGTGAGGTCGGCACCGACCTGCTCCGCCCGATAGAGCGTCGTCGGTCGGTCCTGCGCCAGGAAGACCGCCGCCACATCAGGGTCGAACGGGTCGCCGTCCGCCGCACTGGCTACGTTGGTCGTCGTGAGCGCTCCTGCCGCCGTCAATGCGGTCGCGGCCAGCGCGACGGCGAGCGCTCCGTGCACCAGACGGGACAGAACACCCCGGCCGGGCCCTCGAGACCTCCGCATCGGCGCCGCGGTCCTGCGATGCCCGTCGCGCGCTGAACGCACACGTGTGTTACTCATGGATGTGTCCTCCCCGTTACTCCAATGGACGAAGACGCCGATGGCTCGCTCCAGGCGGCTCGACACGACGTCCACGCCAGCGAATCGGTTCGAGCAGGGCGCGAGCAATCGTTCCGGGGGGATCTCACCCGCGATCTCACCCTTGGCGTGGATGCGAGGGTGGCCGAACTATCTGGGCCCGTTCGTGGGCGTCGTCGAGCGAGTCCTACTCGCGTGTCGTGATCAGGACCATGGTCGGGAGCCGATCGGGTTCAGGAGGCGTCGAGCAGGGACATGACCGCGTCGCCGACCTGCTCGACCTCGTCGGCGCCGCCGGTCAGGTCCGGCTTGACCAGTAGGACCGAGCTGAAGGTGCCCTCGATGCACCCCTGAGCCGTGATCGCCTGTGGGTCGGCGGCGCTGGGGACGATCTTCACGGTGAAGTTCTCGCCTTCGGGCTGCCCGTCGGCGACCAGCATCAGCGAGAACATCTCGCACGCTCGGGTGGAATCGATCTCCTCGCCGGCCTCGATCGCAGCAGTGATGTCCTCGATGTTCGCGAGTTCGTCCTCCGACAGCGTCTCGGCCAGCTGCGGCTGTGCGAGCAGTTGCTCGAAGATCGCCGGCAGCTGGGTCGCCCAGCGCTCGGCGCCGACCAGGATGACCTGCACGCCGGTCCCGTTGAGGTTGCCCCAGACGCAGGCCGGGACCCCGCTGACCTCATGGAGGTGCGGTTCCAGCTCGACCCCGGCCAGGGCCGCGATCACTTCGGCATCGGGCTGCGCACACGGGTCCGGGGCACCCGCGGCCGGCTCCACCGTTGCGCCCTCCGGCGACTCGGCCGACTCGGATTCAGGGCTCTGCGTCGCGGCAGGCTCTACCCCGGCGGCGTTCGACCGCGTCGAGGTCAGATCGGGCTCGGGCTGCGCGCAGCCCGCCAACGCCAACATGAGCAGACAGACGGTTGCGACGCTCACCCGAGCACGATTCATGCGCGGATCTGAGCACCCCGGGCATCCTGCCGTCAAGGTCTGGTGGCAGATGACAGGATGATCGGATGGGACGGGGTGCGGCCGAGGAGTTCGTGCTCGACTTCGATGAGCCCGACCAGGCTGGCGAGCCGGACGCAGCCGCGCCGCCCCATCGGCGCCGGGACGGCCCCGACCTGCCTCGCCCGGTGGCGCTCTGGGCCGGTGTCGCGGTCCTCCTCGTGGTGACCGGGATCCTGATCGCGCCCCCGCCGCCCGGCCCGAGCTGGGGCGTCGGCCCAGGCTGGACGGACGCTCCCGTGCTGCAGTGGTCGGTGCCGCTGTCGGCCCCCGTCCGAGGCCAGACGTGGCTGACCGTCCAGGACGATCACGTGCTCGTGATCGGTGAGGACCGGATCGACGCCTACGACCGCGCCGACGGCACGCACCGCTGGTCCGTCGCCGATGTGGAGCGGTGCGAGCTCGGGGACGGGATCCCCGTGTGCGTGTCCGGACCGGGCGCCGACGCGGTGGTCTCGATCGTCGCTGAGGACGGCGGGGTTCTCGAGGTGCCGTTCCCCGGGGCGGTCACGGCCACGCTCCACCGCGGTGACCTCGTGGTGCTCGCCGAGGGTGCGGCCGACGACTTCGACCTCACCGTCCACGTCGGCACCGATCGGGATGCGGTGCGCTGGGGCGCTCTGATCGAGTATCGCCGCGAGGAGTTCGGCGACGCCGCACCGCGCGTCTGGGCACGGGACGACCTTGTGCTCGTCTCCACCGGGTCGCTGTATCGCGCTCGGAGCGGGGAAGAGATCCCGGGCTCGTGGTCCTGGCCGTGGTTCGACGGCAGTCCACTCATCACATGGGGGGAGGGCGGGGGTCAGGTGATCCTGCCCGGTACCGCGCAGGTGGTGGACCTGCCCGGGCTCGGCGTACCGGCCATGATCGACGACGGCTCACGGCCACCGGTGACGATCGTGCAGTCCGACGACTACATCTCCATGGATGCGGTGGCCGAGGACGGGGAGGTGCTCTGGCAGGCGGAGTCGGGATGGCCGGTGGTCCGCTTCGGCGATGCCATCATCATGGGCGATGCGGACAGTGGTGCGCGCGACGTCCGCACCGGGGAGTGGCTCTGGTCGATCCCGGGCTATGTCTCGTGCTCTTGCCGGGGAAATCCCTCCGGGCTCCTGGTGTCGATCTACGACCTCGAACCCGATGGCGCTCCGACGAATCGTCGGCTGATCGGTCTGCGCGTCGCTGACGGCACGATCCTCTGGGAACTGCCGGTGGCTGACAACGCTCTCGTGGTCGACACCGACGAGGCGCTCGCCATCCTCGTCGACGAGCAACTCACGCTGTACTCGCGGACCTGATTCGAAGCTCGCGAACGTGGTCCCGTCGGCGCCTCAGATGGCGACCGGTACCCCGAGGTCCCGTGCGGCCCGGGCGAGCGCGTCATCGAACGTGGCGATGGCGACGCCATGCGACTTCGCGAGGCTCAAGGCGCAGCAGTCGGGCATCGGCGACGTGCTCTGGGAGCTCCCCGTCGACGACGGCGCCCGCGTGGCGGACACCGACGAGGCCATCGCCGTCCTCGTTGACGGGCAGCTCACGCTGTACTCGCGGACCTGACCTCGGACACCGGCCCGTCGGTAGCGGGTCTGTCAGTCCGTGTGGAACACCTCGGGAATCTCCAGCCACTGCCCGGCCGGTAGCCCGTCCATCGGCTGCTGCAGCGGGCTCACCACGGACCACCACTCCTGCGTGGTCGGGTCGGCGGCGATCGCGGCGAGGTCCGCCTCGTAGTCCTCACCGCGGTACTCGTAGTAGGAGAACAGCGTGTTGCCGAACCGGTAGATCGAGTAGTTGTGCACGTGTGCGCGGGCCAGGGCCGCGAGCACGCCGGGCCAGACGGCGGCGTGGTGCCGTTCGTAGGCCTCGATGTGTTCGGGTGCGACGCCGATCACGGACGCGACACGCTTGATCGGCGCTTGGTTGGTCTCCACGCCCGGCATCGTAGCGGCGGCCTCACGGAGCGAGGCGCCGCGGCCTGGCCAGCTCGGTGATCTCCCGCCGCACCCACCACGCGCCGGTGCGCCGGCGCTCCGTGGGCGTCGAGTACCGGTACGCGAACACCCGCGCGCGCACCCAGGCCGGCCGTTCGCCGTCGAACGGGTCGTCCTTCAGCAGCCGCAGCGTGGCGGGGTCGGCGGCGAGCAGCCGGTCCAGGAAGGGGTCGAACCACGCGTACTGGGAGGTGGAACCGAGCCCGAGGAACCACATGCCCCAGTCCAGCCGCAGGTGGTACGGCGCGAACTGCCGCGGCCGTCGATCGACCGGCCCCGGCTTGCCCGCGAAGACGTACTCGCGCCAGTCGGACGCACCGGGGTCGGCCGCCGTCGTGCCCTCCACCACGATCTCGTGGCGCCGCCGGGTGATCGACCCGAACGCCCCGTACGCACCGACCAGATGCCAGCGGTTGAACGAGGCGTTCATGCGCTGGTGTCTCGAGATCAGGTTCCGTACCGGCCAGTAGCTGAGCACCAGCGTCAGCAGGCCGACAATCGCAACGACGACGGCGAACGCGGCCGGGGTTGGCCGGGTCGCCCCGGTCGGGGCGAGGGTCGGGATCAGGGCCGAGAGCACGCCGTCGTCCACAGCGGAGAACGCGATCAGCATGGTGAGCCAGTTCAGCCAGGCGAAGTTCCCGGAGACCACCAGCCACGCCTGGGTCAGAATGACGGCCGCCGCGGCCCACGTCGCAACCGGCTGGGGTGCGAACAACAGGAACGGGACGACGAGCTGGACGACATGGTTGGCGGCCACCTCCACCTTGTGCAGCGGCTTCGGCAGGTGGTGGAAGTGCCAGCTGAACGGCCCCGGCATCGGCTGGGTCTCGTGGTGGTAGTAGAGCGCGGTCAGGTCCCGCCAGACCGAGTCGCCACGGATCTTGATCAGGCCCGCGCCGAACTCCACCCGGAACGCGAGCCACCGGAACGCGAAGATCACGATGATCGGGGTCGGCACCTGGTCCGAGCCGAGGAACGCCGCCAGGAACCCGGCCTCCAGCAGGAGCGACTCCCAGCCGAACCCGTAGAACACCTGGCCCACCGTGGCGATGGAGAGATAGAGCACGTACATGCCGCCGAACGCGATCATCGGCAGCCACGGCGGTCCCGCCTGCGGCAGGCCGACGACCACGGTCGCCGCGAGCGCGATGCCCACCCAGCACATCAGGCGCAGCCGGCGGTCGCTGTAGCCGAACCGGAACAGCGTGGGCACGGCCTTGCCCGGCACCCGACCCAGCAGGCGCGGCACGGGCAGCAGCCCGCGCTCGCCGAGCAGTGCCGGGAACTGCCGCAGCGCGGTGACGAACGCGACCAGGTAGATCGCCGCGATCCCGCGCTGCAGCACGAACCGGGCGGCGTCGTAGTCCTCGGAGCCGAACCAGCCGAGCGACCCGCCGGTGGCTAGCCAGGCGTCCATCTGCCAAGCCTGCTCGTCCGTGGGGTCCAGTGCCAGTGCGGGCGCGGCCGAGATCGTCCCGGTTGCCCCCTTGACAGTCGCGCCATCGATGATGCAACCTTGCATCCGATCGATGATGGCAACGTTGCATCAGCCGGTCGATCCCTTTCGTGCAATGCCGCAGAGGAGAGGTCTCCATGTCCCAGCGTCAGTCGTTCGGCGCCACAGCACTCCCGCCGCTGTCCCGGCGCGGCTTCCTCGGCATCGGCGCCGCCACGATCGCGGCCCTCGGCGCGGACGCCCTGTCCGCCCCTGGCGCCCTGGCCACCTCGGAAGGGACCGTGCTGCCGCTCGTCGACGCGCTGCCGGACGGCGCCCCGGACCGGACCGCCTTCGCACCGAACGAGCAGGTGTTCGGCCAGTACCTGCTCATCCTCGCGCCGCTCGCGAACAGCGTGGTCGATGACGACCCCGAACTGTTCGGCTGGATGGAGGACGGCTGGTGGCGCACCCCGAACCACCCGCGCAACTCCCGGATCATGGAGCACGTCGCGACCCTGTCCTGGTTCCTCGTGAACGAACGCCCGTGGAACCCCTACTACCTCGACCCCAACCTCGAGGCGCGGCTCGACGCGGCGATCGGCTACTACCTCGGCCTGCAGGGGCCGCGCGGCGCGTGGCCGGTCACCTACGAGGAGGAGAGCCTCGCGACCACCGGGTTCGGGCTGGTCTCCCTCGGGAACCTGCAGCGCGACCTCAAGTCCGAGAACCTGCTCCCGGACCGCCAGGTCGAGCTCGAGGCCTCCATGCGCCACGCCGCGCAGTGGCTGATGGACACCTCGCTGCGCCACTGGGCCACGCCGCTGCAGCTCACCAACCAGCTCGTCGGCGGGCTCGCCGGGGTCGGGCACGCCTCGGTCGTCATCGGTGACCCGCAGTTGGCGGCCGACCTCGATGACCGGATCGCGCTGCTCGCCGCCCAGGGGCAGGCCCCGGCAGGCTATTTCCACGACCCGCTCATCTACGACAACGGCTACAACAGTGACGTGATGATGCCGGACCTGGCCGACCTCTACCAGCTCACCGGCAACCCCCAACTGGTCGACATGGCGCGCAAGTGGGCCGACTTCGCCCAGTACGTGATGCTGCCAGAGCCCGGGGCGCCCGGCTGGGTGAACTTCGCGGCGGCGTCGGCCCGCAACTCCACGAGCACCCGCACGCTCTACCCCGACGACGCCCGCGACCGCTACGCCCTCGCTCGCGCCTTCGTGCCGGAGGTGCCGGGACTCGGCCTGTACTCCTCATCGCGCGAGGACAAGGCGGCATCCCGGGCGGAGTGGGCCGCGAGCACCGAGCCGATCCCGCCGTTGGTCAAGCCGAACGCCTCGCCGCGGCTGTACATGCACGTGCCGATGGCGCCGGAGAACCTGGGCCGGGCCGAGCTCGACGCCCTCACCGCACAGCTGCGGCCGGTCGCCGAGGAGACCTTCACCGAGTACCGCGAGGGCACCGCCGACCAGCAGCTGCTGTTCGTACGTCGGCCCGGCTACTACCTCGCGAACCTGCTCGGGCGGCGCTACAACGACCGGATCCGGTCCGGCACCGGACTGCTCTGGCACCCGACCGCCGGCACGGTGGTGCTGTCGCTGAACAACGTGGCCGACGACCACTGGACCACGATGACGGCGTCCGGCGCCGACTCCGCCCTGACCGACCTCGTGGCGACGTTCCACGACGGCGTGGATGCGGGCGCACCTCAGCTCGACCCCGCGGACCTCGCCGACGCACTCGGGCCGTTCACGGCCCGGTACGTCAGCGTCGCCGGGGCCGTGACCACGGACGTGCTGCACCGGCACGACGGCATCGTGCGCACGGTCGCCACCGGTGGTGCGGCCACCGAGGTGGTGCCGCTGCTGGTTCAGGCCGGCGACGTGCTGGAGTTCTCCGACGGGACGGTGGTCGAGGCCGGCGGGGCCGCGGACGTCACGGCGTCCTGGTTCTCGCTCACCCGCGGTGACCTGCGTTTCCTGTTCTCCTGGGGCACCGATCGCGCCGCAGGAGTCGAGACCACGCAACGGGCCTACTTCCCTGGCGGCACCCACACCCACACGCTGCTGCGGGTCGCCCACGAAGGCGACCTCGCCATGGCGATCACGACGATCGGGGTGGCGCAGACGACCGGCCCGGTCGCCTTCTCCGGTACCGCCCAGACCTGGACGGCCGACGGCACGCAGCACGCCGCGGTGCACGCCGTCAACCTCGACACCGCACCGGTCGACCTGCGCATCGTCACCTCGGCCGGCACCCGGCTGGTCCGCGACGTCGCGCCCGGCGCCAGCGCCTACGAGCTCTTCTCGGCGGCCCGGCGCGTGCGTGCCGTGAGCGTCATCGCCACCACCCGTGACAGCGGCCCGCCGCGCGTCCACGTGCACCGGATCGATACCGCATGACGGCTACCGCCCGGCTGAGTCCAGATCCGCAACCCACCAGGACATCGCCTGACTGAAAGACCACCCGACTGAGCCACCCCACGACAGAATCCTGACCGCCGGCTCCGCGGCTACCCTCCGCCGAGCCGACCCACTTCCCCGACATCTGGAGAACCCGTGCCCCACCCCTCACCCGGCCGACCCCGCCGGATCCTGCTCCGCTCCTCCTGGGCCACCGCCAACATCGGCGACGTGGCCCACTCGCCCGGCGCGATCGGCGTGCTGCGCGCCCTCGGCGAGGACGTGCAGGTGACCCTGTGGCCGCGTCGGCTCGAGGAGCGGGAACGCCGGATGTTCGCCGAGCGGCAGCCCTGGGTGCGGATCGTCGACGGCGAGCTGGATACCGCCGGGAACCCGACCACCCCGGAACTCGCGCAGGCCTGGGCGGAGGCCGACATCCTGGTGCATGGCTCGGCGGCCGGTCTCGTGGCCGGCGACGACATGCGCGCCTGGCAGGCGACCGGTCGCCCCTACGGGTTCTTCGGGATCACGCACGACCCGTTCGGCCCGGAGACCCCGAGCACGCTCGCCCAGGCCGCCGCCCAGATCGAGGCACTGCCGGCCGACTACCTGTCCGAGAGGGACCGGGACCTGTTCGCCGGCGCCGAGTTCCTCTACTGCCGGGACAGCCTCACCCTCGCCTACCTGACCCGCCAGCAGGTCACCGGGCCGCTGCTCGAATGGGGACCGGACGCCACGTTCGCCCACGACCTTCTCGACGAGCAGGCCGCGACCGCGCTGCTGGCCGAACACCGGCTGACTCCCGGGGAGTTCCTGGTGGCCGTGCCGCGGTCCCGGTTCGCGCCCTACCACCGGATCCACGACATCCCGGCGTCCCGGTCCCACCACTACCGGGACGCCGTCAATGCCGCACACGACCCGGACGATCTCGCGGTCCTGGCCGGGGCGATCACGCACTGGGTGCGCAGCACCGGCAGCCCGTTGCTCGTCGGACCCGAGATGAGCTACGCCGTCGACCTGGCCGCGGAGTACTTCCCCCGGATCCTCCCGGACGACGTGGCCCCGCACGTGCGGGTGCTGGCCGACTACTGGGACCTGCCCACCGCCACGGCCGTCTACGCCCGGGCTGCGGGCGTGCTGACGATGGACTGCCACTCCCCGATCCTGGCCACCACCGTCGGGACCCCCGCGGTCTACCTGCGCCAGCCCACCGAGACGATCAAGGGCCGGATGTATGCCGATCTCGGGGTGGGCGAGACGGTCGTCGAGATCGAGGCCAAGGACGCCGCGGAGCGGCTGACCGGGCTGCTCGACGAGATCGCCGCAACCCGCGGCACCCGCCCGGCTGAGCGGGTCGTGGCGACCCACGCCGCGGCCATCGAACGCCTCGCGCAGATGGCGCGCACCGCCGTCGGGCGTGTCGAGACCGACGGCGGCGCGGCTGCCGACATCGGCGAGGCGATGTCCGAAGTACCCGTCGGAGGTGTGTAGATGACCGAGACCATCAAGGACCGGGCGAAGGCGTCCGGACCGAACCGGACGCGGGGACCGGGCTCGCCAGAGTCCGCGAAGGGCAAGCCCAAGCGGCCGTCGGCCAGTGCGAACCGGACCGCCCTGGCCCGGATCAAGCGGGACCGGATGCTGCTCCTGCTCGCGCTGCCGGGAATGGCGGTGGTGGCGATCTTCCACTACTTCCCGCTGCTCGGAAACGTCATCGCGTTCCAGAACTTCCAACCGTTCCTCGGGATCTCCCAGAGCGAGTGGGTCGGACTCGACAACTTCGCGGTCATCTTCAACGGCGATCCGCGGTTCCTGAACGCGCTCGCGAACACCCTCATCATCACGCTGATCCAGGTCGTGTTCGTGTTCCCGCTGCCCCTCGCGCTGGCGCTGCTGCTGAACTCCGTGCTCAGCGAGCGGGTCAAACGGGGCGTCCAGTCGGTGCTCTACCTGCCGCACTTCCTGTCCTGGGTGATCGTGGTGGCGCTGTTCCAGCAGGTCCTCGGCAATGCCGGGATGCTGAACACGTTCTTCCGGGAACATGACATGGCGACGTTCTCGATCATCGGGGTGCCGGAACTGTTCAAGCTCCTGATCACCTCCCAGGTCATCTGGAAGGACACCGGCTGGGGCACGATCATCTTCCTCGCGGCGCTCTCACGCGTCGACATGAACCTCTACGAGGCAGCCGCCATGGACGGTGCCGGTGCCTGGCGCCGGACCTGGCACATCACCCTGCCGGCGGTACGCAGCGTCTTCATCCTGCTGCTCATCCTGCGCCTCGGTGACGCCCTCACGGTCGGCTTCGAGCAGATCATCCTGCAGCAGGGTGCCGTCGGAAAGGCGGCCAGCGAGGTCCTCGACACCTACGTCTACAACAACGGCATCGTCGGCGGGAACTGGGGCACCTCGGCCGCCGTCGGCCTCGTGAAGGGGGTGGTGGGCGTGGTCCTTGTGCTCGGCGCCAACAAACTCGCCCATGTGTTCGGGGAGCGGGGGGTGTACTCGAGATGAGCGACATCACCGTGACCCGCTCGAACCTGGTCTTCGGCCGGCCGAGCCTGATCGCCCGCGGCGGGCGGGCAGTGGTCCTCGCCGTGGCCTGCCTGGCGGTGATCCTGCCGTTCATCGCAGTCATCTCGACGTCCCTGGCCAGCCAGGAGGAGATCTCCCGGGCCGGCGGCTTCGTGTTCTGGGTGACCGACCCGACCCTCGACGCCTACCGGGCCGTGCTCTCCGGGGGCGTCGTGACCCGCTCGGTGATCGTCAGCCTCGGCATCGCGGGGGTGGGCACCGCACTGTCGGTGCTGTGCACCATCGGGCTCGCGTACGCGCTCAGCCGCACCTCGATGTACGCGCAGAAGCCGATGCTGCTCGCCGTGCTGTTCACGCTGCTGTTCAGCCCCGGGATGATCCCGATGTACCTGGTGGTCAAGCAGCTCGGGCTGATCGACAGCTACTGGGCGCTGATCCTGCCGGTGCTGATCAACGCGTTCAACGTGATCGTGATGCGGGAGTTCTTCCTCGACCTGCCCGCTGAACTGATGGAGAGCGCGAAGATCGACGGCGCCGGCGAGTTCCTGGTGCTGACCCGGATCGTGCTGCCGCTGTCCAAGGCCGTGATCGCCGTCATCGCGCTGTTCTACGCCGTCGCCTACTGGAACAGCTTCTTCAACGCGCTGCTCTACATCAACTCGCCGGAGAAGTGGCCGCTCCAGCTGGTGCTGCGCACCTACGTGGTCAACGAGACCCCGATGGGGGTGGACGACCTCGTCATGGAGGGGTCGGCCCTGCCGCCACAGGTCGCGATCCAGATGGCGATCCTGCTCATCTCGGTGCTGCCGATGCTCATCGTCTACCCGTTCATCCAGAAGCACTTCACCAAGGGCCTGCTCATCGGCGGCGTGAAGGGCTGACCCGCTCCACCTACCCCCAGCTCCACCAACCCCCAACCCCCTGCAGCACCGTTGTCACAGAGAGGTGAAACGACAATGAAGATCGATCGACGGAGTTTCCTCGGCCTTACCGCACTCGCCGGCGTCGGCGCCCTGAGCGCCTGCGGCCCCGACGGCTCGACCCCGCCCCAGGGCGGCGGCTCGGGCGATGGTGCCACCCCCGACGCCTCGACCGTGCTCCCCACCTACAAGGCGTTCGAGGTGGCCGCACCGGACCTGCCCTCCGACTCGGAGTTCTCCCTGCCGGGCTACTACACGTACCCGGCCAGCCCGGTCGCGGCGACCACCGAGACCCCCGGGTCCGGCGGATCGATCACGACGATGACGTACACCTACGACCCGATCGCCCCGGAGCTGTCGAACAACCAGCACTGGCAGAACATCAACTCCCTGCTCGGTGTGGACCTCGGCATCACCTACAGCCCCTCCGCCGACTACGACGCGAAGTTCGCCACCACGATCGCCGGCGGTGACCTGCCGGACATGATCAACATCCGTACGGTCCAGCAGCAGATGCCGGCGATGCTCGCGGCCACGTTCGCGGACCTCACCGAGCACCTCTCCGGCGACGCGGTGCTGGACTACCCGGCGCTCGCCGCCATCCCGGAGGGCACCTGGCGCACCGCGATCTTCGAGAACGCGATCTGGGGCGTGCCGATCCCGCGCTCACCGATCGGCGGCGTGCTCTACACCCGCAACGACCTGCTCATCGAGCGCGGCGCGAACACCGAGCCGGCCAGCTACGAGGAGTTCGTGGAGATGGCGACCACGCTCACGGACGCGAGCAAGAGCCAGTGGGCGTTCGGCGACCCCGGCGGCATCCTCTCCCACGTGGCCCAGATGAACGGGGTCGGGAACGCCTGGGTCGAGGAGAACGGCGAGTTCTCCTACGCCCAGGCCTCGCCGGCATACGAGCAGGCGCTCGCGGACACGGTCGCCATGATCGAGGCCGGCCTGTTCCACCCCGACTCGGGGGCCGTGCAGAACACCGAACGCAACGAGTGGGTCAACAACGGCACCACCTGCTTCGCGTACGGCGGGTACGCCGGCTGGTCGAAGTTCTTCGTGGCCGGAGCCGGCATCGAGGGCTTCCAGATGACCGGCCAGGTGGCCCCGGGCCGGGACGGGGGCGACAGCGTCCGTGGCGGCAGCGGCTTCTCGGCCGGGTTCATGGCGTTCAGGCCGACCGACGACCCGGAGCGGATCGCCGAGCTCCTGCGGGTCCTGAACTGGCTCGCATCCCCGTTCGGAAGCACCGAGTTCCTGGCCCGCAAGTTCGGCGTCGAGGGTGTCAACTACACGCTCGAGGGATCGGACCCGGTCCTGACCAGCCTCGGCGCGTCCGAGACCACGCTCCCGCTGCGCTACCTCTCCGAGCCGCCGTCGGTGCTGTACGAACCGGGCAACCCGGACGCCGTCGACCAGCAGTTCGAGTTCATGGCGAAGGCCTCACCGCTGATCGTCCCGGACCCGACCACCGGGCTGTACTCGGAGACCGCGGTCACGGCCGGCGCCTCCGCCGGCACCGCCCTCGGCGACGCCCGTGACGAGATCCTGGCCGGTCGGCAGCCGGTCAGCTCCTGGTCGACGGCGGTTGAGGACTACATGCTCGAGGTGGGCAACAGCCTCAAGGACGAGTACGAGGCGGCATTCGCCGCGCAGGCCTGACCGGCAGCCTAGGATCCGAAGATGGCAACGGTGAAGTCGATCGCGGCGGCCGTGGGCGTGTCCCCGTCCGTGGTCTCCGCGGTCCTGCACGGCAGCAAGCACGTGCGGGTCTCCGAGTCCACCCGCGAGCGGGTGCAGCGGGCGGTCGACGAAGCCGGGTACGTGCCCAATCACGCCGCCCGTGCGCTGCGCCTGCAGCGCACGGGCGTGCTCGCGATGGTCCTGCCGAAACTGGAGAATCCCGTCTACCACCGGCTCGTCGACGGCATCTATGACGCCGCGGACGCGCACGGGTACAGCGTGCTGCTCGGCGACGGGATCCGGGTGACCTCCGGTTCGCTGATGCTGCAGCGGCTCGTCGGCGGCGGCCAGGTGGACGGCACCCTGATCCGGCCGGCAAGCACGATGAGCCCGGGGCTGCTCGCGGAGATCCGCGCGGGCGGTGCACCGATCGTCATCCTGGACGGGGTCTCGGAACGGGACCACTGGGTCGCGGTCCAGGACGAGCTCGGCGCCCATGTGGCGACCAGGCACCTCATCGACAAGGGCCACGAGCGGATCGCCTATCTCGGCCAGACGCGCTACCAGCAGGAGCGGGTCGACGGATACCGCAGGGCGCTGCGCGAGGCGGGTCTGCCGACGCCCGACGCCTACGTCTTCCACAGCCAGCAGGGCCCGCACGACGGGTACGAGGTGTTCGGGGCGCTGCTCGCGCTCGACCCGCGCCCGACGGCCGTGCTCGTGAACAACTCGACCACCGCCGTCGGGGTCCTCGCCGCGGTGAGCGACGCCGGGCTCAGGATGCCGGACGACCTGGCCATGATCGGGTTCCACGAGATCGCGATCGCCGCGGACCTTCGGCCGAGCCTGACCACGCTGGAGATGCCGCTGTACGAGCTGGGCCGGGTGGGGGTCGAGCTCATGCACGCCGCCCTGACCGGCGAGCCCGTCGAGTCCCGCAGGATCACGGAGCCGCTGCCGCGGGTGATCGAGCGCCAGTCCACCGCCTGATTGAAGCGTCCGGATCGTGGGACGGTACCCGGCGCGGGAACAAACACCCCGCGCGGCCCCGTTGGCTCCTCCATGACCCTCCCCGCGCCAACCCGCGAGCGGATCAGTGCTTCGTTCGTGCTGCTGCTGGCCGCGCTGACGGCCATCGGCCCGCTCACCATCGATCTCTACCTCGCTGCGTTCCCCCAGATCGTGACCGAGCTCGGCACCACCGACGCGCGGGTGCAGCTGACCATGACCGCGACCCTCGCCGGCCTCGCGGTCGGTCAGCTGCTGCTCGGCTCGCTCTCGGACGCCTATGGGCGACGGCGGCCGCTGCTGATCGCACTGGCGGTGTACGTCGTGACGTCGGTCGCCATCATCGGGATCGGCTCGATCGAGCTGCTCACCGTGGCGCGCGTGGTGCAGGGGCTCAGCGGCGCCGCGGGCATGGTGCTCGCCATGGCCGTGGTGCGTGACTCCTACTCCGGGATCGGGATGAGCCGAGTGATCTCCCGGCTGATGCTCGTGGTGGGCGTGGCGCCGATCCTCGCGCCAACGATCGGCGCGCAGATCCTGCGGTTCGGGTCCTGGCGCACGATGTTCGGCGTGCTCGCCCTGTTCGGGGTGATGCTGTTCGTGCTCGCCGCGTTCTTCCTGAAGGAGACCCTGCCCCGCGCGGCCCGCCGCACGGGCGGGACCCGTGCCGCGCTGGCGTCCTACCGGTCCCTCGTCACCGACTGGTCCTTCATCGGCGTGGTGCTGATGGGTGCGTTCTACATGGGTGCGATGTTCGCCTACGTGGCGTCCTCGACGTTCGTGTTCCAGGAGGGCTTCCAGCTGAGCGCGAGCGAGTTCGGGTACATCTTCGGCGCCGGCGCGCTCGCCGTCACGATCGGGTCGCAGATCAACGGCGCCCTGGTCTCCCGGTTCCGCCCGGAACGGATCGTGACGACGGCGATCGCTGTCGGTTGGGTGCTCTCGATCGCCCTGTTCGTGGTGGCCTCGACCGTCTCCGCGCACGGTTCCGGCCTGCTCCCGCTCGTCGCGCTGCTCGTCCCGACGCTGGGCACCGTCGGGTTCGTGATGCCGTCCGTGCCCGCGATCGTGCTGGAGCACAACGGTCACCGGGCCGGCTCCGCGGCGGCCCTGAACGGCGCGATGGGCTTCGTGATGGGTGCGCTGATCTCGCCCGTGAGCAGCCTCTTCGGGGGAGGCCCGACGGCGATGGCCGGGGTGATGTTCGGCGTGATCACCATCTCCGGGGTGCTGCTGCTCGCGGTCCGCCGCGGATGGGCGAGCACGAGCACCGCCGCCGTGCCGGCGCCGGTCCTCGCCGAGCTCGACGACCTCGACGAGCAGGTGGAGCCCGCACGACCCTGAGCCGGGCCGTCGCCTCCGCACCGCGCTGAGGGCGGCCGAGCAGTCCGGCGCCGCCGTCGCCGGGCAGGTGGCGCAGTGATTGGTCGGGTCGCGTGAAGGTCTGTGGGCCATCGACCCATTCGCGCCCGTTGGCCCCTAGCCGTGGCCGATCATCGAGCCATGCGCATACTCGGGTGGATCGCCGTCGCCCTCCTCACGGTCGCGGTCGCCGCGACCCTTGACCCGGCGCGGCTCGGCGCAGCCGGGATGAATCTGTCCACGGTGAACGGTGCGACCCAGTTCATCGCCCTGCGACCGTGGCTCGTCCTGGGGTTCGCGGTCGCCGCGGTCCCGACCGGCCTGCTCGCGGCCGGGGTCCACCGCTGGCGCGGGGGTGCGCCGAGGCTGATCAGCGTCGTCGTCGTCTTCGCGCTGGCGGCCGCGGGGCATGGCGCCGTGCTGGCCTCGCGCGGGCTGAGCGCCGGTGACGTCCCGGCGTCCGCGACCGAGGCCGCGGACGAGATCACGATCCTGAACCTGAACGTCCGTGGTGGAGCCGCGAACACGACCGACCTCGTGGCCCTCGTCCGTGCGGCGGCCGTGGACGTGCTGGTCCTGCCCGAGTCCGGGGCGGACGTGCTCGAGGAGATCGCGGCGGCGCTCGCGGCCGAGGGGGACCGGTTCGAGGTGTTCGCGGGCACCCGCGAGCTGTCCCAGCCGGACGGCACGGGCATCCTCGTCAGCGAGCGGTTGGGCGAGTACGCGGAGGTCGCCTCCACGGAGCGCAGCGTGGTGCGGATCGTCCCGGTGAACGGTGACGGCCCGGCCATCACGGCAGTGCACCCGCGGTCCCCGCCCGGGATCCGTTCCGCGTTCGCCCGGCCGCAGTCGCTGCAGACGTGGCGCGACGAGGTGGCCGACGTCGCACCGTTGTGCGCGCAGACGCCCGGCGGCATCGTCGCGGGTGACTTCAACGCCACCCTCGACCACGCCTCGATGCGTGCCATCGCGCCCTGCGTGGACGCCTCGGTGCTCGCCGGGATCGGCGGTGTGTCCACCTACCCGGTGCGGATGCCGGCCCTGCTCGGCACCACGATCGATCACGTCCTGATCGATCCGGCCGACTTCGAGGTGACGGCGGGCGCCGTCGTGGAGGTCCCGGGTACCGACCACCGGGGCGTGCTGATCCGGCTGCTCCCGTTGGACTGACTCCGACCACTCCCGCGGGGGAGGCGCCGCGGGGGGTGGCCCTGCCAGACTCGAGTCCATGGGACACGTGCGACTGCTGGCGGAGACGACCGCCCGGCGGGCCGTGTTCTGCGTCATCGGCGGCCTGATGTTCGGCGCCTACGCGGTGCTCGTCACGGGGTTCATGCAGATGCTCGGCGACCCTAGCCTGCCGCCGGTGATCATCTGGATCCTTGTGGCCGTGGCGGCAGTGATCGCGCTGAGCCCACCCGTGCTGCTCGGCGTCCGGACCCTGGAGATCCAGGCCGTGCGCGCGTTCCTGGACGTGGACGTGCCGCTGCCGGTCGGCCCGGTGTCCAACGAGGCCCGCTGGCGGGGCGCGCTCTGGTACACGGCCCACCTGCTCGTGGGGGCCGCCGCCACCATGGTGCTGCTCTCCGCCGTGCCCGTGGGCATCGTCCTGATCCTGCGGACCTCCGCCGATGGCCTCGTGATGGGCCAGCTGCTCGGCATCTTCGCCGACGTGCCCTGGCCGTTCGCCATCGTCATCGGGGTACTCATGCTGGCGGCCGCCGGCGCGGCCTACTACCTGGGTGGTGCGGTGCTGCGCGTCCTGGCGCCGCGGCTGCTGGGCCCGTCCGCCGCGGAGCGGATCGCGACCCTCGAGCTCGAGGCGCGGACCCTCGCCGAACGCAACCGGCTCGCACGCGACCTGCACGACTCGGTCGGGCACGCGCTGACCATCACCACGCTCCAGGCCGCCGCCGCCGCTCGGGCGCTCGACCGGGACCCGGTCGGCGGCACCGAGGTCGCGCGCACGGCGCTCGCCGCGATCGAGGAGACCGGCCGGGCCGCCGTCGCCGACCTGGACCGGGTGCTCGGCCTGCTCCGTACGGATGCCGACGACGCTCGTGAGCGAGCACCCGTGCCCACCCTGGCCGGGGCCGCGGAACTCGTCGAGCGGGCCCGGCTGACCGGGCGGGACGTCCGCCTGGACCTGCCCCAGGCGCTCGACGGCATACCGCTCGTGGTCGGCCGGGAGGCGTACGCCGTCATCCGCGAAGGACTCACGAACGCCCTTCGGCACGGCGCGGACCCGGTGACGATCGCCGTCACCCGCCCGGGCGAGGAGGTCCGGGTCGAGATCACGAACCGCGTGACCAGCACCGTCCCGGACCCGGGCGGCCGCGCCGGTGGTCGTGGGCTCGCCGGCCTGCGCGAGGGCCTCACCCTCGTCGGCGGCACCCTGCGCGCCGGCCCTGCCCCGAAAGAGCCCGGGCCCGACCGTACGGGCACCGGGGTCGTGACCCACGGAACCTGGCGCCTCATCGCAGCACTGCCGTTGACCGACCCACCTCTGGAGCACGCCGATGACTGAACCGCCCGACCCGACCCGCGTCCTGATCGTCGACGACGAGGCCCTCGTGCGCACCGGCCTGCGCATCATCGTCGACGGCGAGGACGACCTGACCGTCGTCGCCGAGGCGGGCGACGGCGCCGACGTGCCGGACGCCGTCGCCCGTCATGCCCCGGACGTGGTCCTGATGGACGTGCGGATGCCGCGCGTGAACGGTATCGACGCGACCCGGGCGGTCGTCGAACGCGGTGAGCGCGCGGGCGGCGGGCCGCGCGTGATCGTCGTGACCACGTTCGAGAACGACGACTACGTCTTCGACGCGCTCCTCGCCGGGGCGAGTGGCTTCCTGCTCAAGCGGGCCCGGCCGGAGGAGGTCCTGGATGCGATCCGGGTGGTCGCGCGCGGGGAGTCGGTGCTGTTCCCGCGGGCGCTGCGCCGGCTGGCGCGCGGCCGGCAGAGCCCGACGGCGGACGGCCTGTCCGGAGCGGGCCTCACCGACCGTGAGGGCGAGGTGCTGCGGCTGATGGCCGCCGGCAGGTCCAACGCGGAGATCGCCGGCGAGCTCTATCTCGGTGTCGAGACGGTCAAGACCCACGTGGGCAACGTGCTCGCCAAGCTCGGCGTCCGGGACCGCACCCAGGCCGTGGTCGTCGCGTTCACCTCGGGGTTCGTGCCGGCGGCGGAGTAGCCTCGCCGGACGCGAGCGCGAGGACGGGGGATCGAGGAGCACATCGCGCAGGTACTAAGCGCCCGCGGGCACGCCGAACTCCGGCGCCTCGACCGGGCGGAGCCAGGGGTCAGAACGGCGGCCACGGGACCGCGGGCATCTCCCCACTCGGTGCGGGGAAGTGGGCCTGCGCCAGCAGGGCGTCGCACCGCTGCACGGTCGCTTCCACCTCCTCGGGGGTGAGCAGCTCGCCGAGGAGGGCGCCGAGGTCGCCGGCCAGGCTCGCGCGGACGCGTTCGACACCGGCCACCTCGTCGGGATCGAGGCCCTTGCCGAGCCAGCCCCACAGGACGGTGCGGAGCTTGTGCTCGGTGTGGAAGGTGAGCCCGTGGTCCACGCCGTACCGGTGGCCGGCCGCCGTCGGGAGGATGTGACCGCCCTTGCGGTCAGCGTTGTTCGCGACGATGTCGAAGACCGCCATCCGGCGCAGTGCCGCCGAGTCCTCGTGGATCAGGGACACGATGCGGTCATCGGCGTCAAGGCCGTCGAAGACGTGGAGCCACCCCTCGGGGACCGCGTCGGCCGGGACCAGGTCCACCGGGTCCTGCGCAGGGTCGGGCTCGCACCACACCTGCACCATCCCGTGCCCGAGCGGGCCGTCGCGCAGCCAGGTCCTGGGGACCACGTCCCACCCGAACGACTCCGACAACGCGTGGGCGGCCACCTCGCGCCGCGCCAGCGTGCCGTCGGGGAAGTCCCAGAGCGGGCGCTCGCCGGCGACGGGCTTGTAGACGACACGCACGCCCTCGATCCGGCCGACGAACGTGGCGTTCGAGGCCTGCCGGATCCGGCCGACGAGTTCGAGCTCGCCGTCCGCGAGCCTGCCGACGTCGGCCTCGCCGGTGGACACCTCGCTCATGTGAAGGAGTCGGGCAGGGTGCAGACGTGCTCGTCGCCCTCGATCGGGGCTCCGCAGAGCGGGCAGATCGGCCGGCCGGCGCCGACCATCTCCCGGGCCCGGGACGCGAACACCCGAGCCGATCCGACGGGGATCCGGACCTGGAGGACCTCCTCGGGCTCGAAGTCCTCGGGGTCGAACTCCTCGAGGGCCTCCTCGTCCTCGGAGCCGGCCAGCGGGAGCGCCTCGATCACGATCTGGGCGGTGGTCGGGTCCCAGCCGAGGCTCATCGTGCCGACGCGGAACCGCTCCTCGACCGGCTCGTCCAGGGGCTCGTGGTCGAGGAGGCCCTCCGGAGCCTTCTCGGGCACGCTGAACGGGTTGCCGTCCTCGGCCATCAGCCGGTCCAGCACCTCATCGATCTTGAGGGCGAGCGCGGCGGACTGTTCCTTCTCGAGCGCCACGCTGACGAGTTGCGACCCCGCGCGGGCCTGCAGGTAGAACGTGCGCGCGCCGGGCTGGCCGACGGTGCCCACGACGAAGCGGTCGGGCCAGTCGAATCCGTGGACGAGAGGAGTCATGACTCCATGCTACGAGCGTGTCGAGGTGGAGTGGCCGGAGCCCGCGTCCGTACCTGCGCCACCACCGACCGCAGCCTCGGCCGCGGTCGTGGTGCTGGACTTCGCGAGCCAGGCCAGATCGCCGCCGTCGGTGTTGACGGCGACCACGTTCGGACGGGTCGGGGTGTACTGCACGATCGACACGGAGGCGGGCCCGACGTTGATCCGCTGGAACAGGTCGAGGTGCATGCCGAGGGCATCGGCGAGGACGGACTTGATGAGGTCCCCGTGGCTCACGGCCACCCAGACCGCCCCCGGGCCGTGCTCCGCCTCGAACGCGGCGTCGCGCTGCCGGACTGCGGTGACGGCGCGTGCCTGCATGGCCGCCATGGACTCCCCGCCGGGGAAGGTCACCGCGGACGGCTGCCGCTGCACGATCGGCCACAGGTCGTCCTTGACGAGGTCCTTCAGCGTCAGGCCCTGCCACTGCCCGTAGTCGCACTCGGTCAGGGCCGCGTCGGTCCACACCCCCGGGTTCGACGACCGCGCGTCGAGGATCGCCTGGGTGGTCTGCTCGCAGCGCAGCATCGGGCTGGTGACGACGCCGACGAGTGGCACCGGAGCCAGCCGCTCCCCGGTGCTGCGGGCCTGGGCACGGCCGGTCTCGTCGAGCTCGACGCCGGGCGTCCTGCCCGCGAGCACACCGCTCGCGTTCGCAGTGGTGCGGCCGTGACGAACGAGGAGGAGGGTGGCCATGGTCGTAGAGCCTACGGTGCGGAGCCGACGGTGAAGCCGTCCGGGCATCGGCGTGGGTGTTGACCGGCTCAGGCTCCGGCGACCATCGCGCGTACCGCGGTGCCGTCCACCTCGGAGAGCGACGCGTGCTGCCAGCGCGGCTGGTGGTCCTTGTCGACCAGCACGGCCCGGACACCCTCGACGAAGTCCGGAGCGGCGGTGATCGCGGTCGCGACGCGGAGGTCCTGGGCGAGCACCTCGGTGACCGAGCCGAGTTCGGCTGCCCCTCTGATCGCCGCCAGCGTCACCGCGACGGACAGCGGGGACCGCGTGGCCAGGACGTCACCGGCCTCGCGGGCGGCGGGTTCGGGAGCCCCGCGGAGTGCCTCGAGGATCGCGACCGGGTCGTCCCCGGCGTAGCAGCGGTCGATCCAGCCCCGCTCGGCCGTCGAGGGAGCGGCCGGCGCGTTCTGGCCGACGGTTGCCTCGAGGTCCTCGCCGGAGGCAAGCCGGGCGACGATCGTCGGCCACGACCCGGAGTCGACGAGGGTGTCGGCGAACCCGACCGCGATCGCGTCCGCGCCACCGGCCTGGCTGCCGGTGAGCGCACAGTGGGTGCCGAGCTCGCCCGGCGCCCGGGACAGGAGGAACAACGAACCGACGTCCGGGAACAGGCCGATCCCGGTCTCGGGCATCGCGATCCGGGTGCGTTCGGTGACCAGCCGCAACGAGCCGTGTGCCGACACCCCGATGCCGCCGCCCATCACGATCCCGTCCATGAACGCCACGTACGGCTTGGGATAGTCGGAGATCAGCGCGTTGAGGGCGTACTCCGCGCGGAAGAAGCCGGCGGCGTCCAGGGTGCCGTCGAGCAGGCCGGCGCGGATCGCGCGGACGTCCGCGCCGGAACACAGTCCGCGGTCCCCGGCGCCCTCGAGGGCGACCGCGGTGATCCGCTCGTCGCCGGCCCAGTCCTCCAGCAGATTCGTGAGCGTGCAGATCATGCCCGGCGTCAGGGCGTTGATCGCGCGCGGCCGGTTCAGGCGGAGCCGACCGAGCGAGCCCTCGACTGCGACGAGCACCTCGTCGGAATCATCACGCGCTGCACGAAACTCCATGATGTTCCACCCTCCGTCGGCCGCGCCCCGATGCTACTTGGGGTCCGCGCGGGGCACCCTCGCGGGTATCGTCCTCAGGCGGCCGGCTCACTCGGGTCGCGGCCCGACGTAGGCCGACTCCGGTCGCAGCCGCAGCGGCTTATGGCCGTACTCGTCCACCACGTGCGCGAGCCACCCGGCCGTTCGGGCGACGGCGAAGATCGCCTGCCCGGCGTCGTCGCCCATCTCCGCTCCCACGGCCAGGACCGCCAACGCCAGATCGACGTTGACGGGCCGGCCGGTGCGCGGCCCGACCATCGCGACCAGCTCTCGTGCCGCTCGGATCGCGGCGGCGTAACGGTTCATGGTCGACATCCGGCCCAGTAGGTACGCCGCCCTCGGATCGGTGTGGCGGTACAGCACATGTCCGAAGCCCGGGATGCCGCGACCGCGGGCGGCCTGCCCGGCGATCGCTCGGTCCGGCGGACCCTCGGCCGCATCCCGGAGCATCTGGGTCGCCGCGGACGGAGCAGACCCGTGCATGGCGCTGTCGAACGCGGACAGGGCGCAGGCGATCGCGGCGTAGGGATGCGCACGGGCGGAGGCCGCGACGCGCGCGGCGAGCGTCGCCGTGGCCAGGTCGTGGTCCAGGCACAGGACGAGCGTCGCGTCCAGGAGAGCCAGATCGGCCGGGGTGCTGGTCGAGGCCGTCAGTTTCGGCCAGAGTCGCTGCGCCAGTGACGCCGAACCGGGGGCGGCCGGTCCGAGGTCGGGAAGGGCGTCGACCATCGTGGCGATGAGGCGCCGCCCGGCGGAGTGGACGGCGTCCGGCGCGAGGTCGGTGCGGAGCGGGTCGTGCGAGCCGGCGATCACCACGCTCAGCTGCATCCGGTCGATCAGCCGGGCTGCCGGCCCGAGGAGGTCGCCGGCGGCACGGGCCGGGCCGATCACCTCGGCACCGGCGTGGCAGCCCCGGCCGCCGGCCGTAGCCGCGGTCTGCGCCCAGAGGAGGTCGATCGCGGCCTCGAGACCGACGGTCCTGGCAAGGTCCGTCGCCCTGCGTCCGCGGTAGTACAGCTCGTCGTCCTCGATGAGGGTGAGCGGGGAGTCGAGGACCATCAGCGGGCGACCGCGGCCGTGATCGGGAGCCGCACCCTCCCGTCCGCGCCGCCTCGTCGCGGCCAGTTGCTCCACGTCGAGCGCATCGAACGTCGAGCCGCCACCGGTCTCCGCCCGGGTGCTCCCGATGAGCCCGCGCGAGACGTAGGCGTAGAGGGTCGTCGGCTTCACGCCCAGGCGTGCGGCGGCCTGCGCCGTGGTCAGGCGCGGCAGCGGCTCGGACACGATGCCTCCGCGATATTGATGCGATCAACATTGATTGGTCAGTGATCAATGCCTGTGGTCTCGTGAGGCTACCCGATCGTCACAGGAGGAACCGATGCAGTCACCGTCACGCATGGACAATGCCCCGATCACCGTCCCTCGGGGGCTCACGAACGTCGTCGTCACCGAGACCGGACTCAGTGACGTGCGTGGCCACGAGGGCTTCTATCACTACCGCCAGTACTCGGCCACGGAGCTCGCCGGGTCCCGTCCCGTCGAGGACGTCTGGAAGCTCCTGCTCGACGGCGAGCTCCCCGACGCCGCGGCGGGTGACGCGTTCGCTGCCGAGGTGGCCGCCGAGGCACCGGTGCGACCGGACCTCGCCGAGCTGCTTCCCGCCATCGCGCGGGCGGCCGGACCGGCCGACCCGCTCGCGGGCCTGCGGGCCGCACTCGCCCTCGAGGGATCCCAGCGCGGCCTGCGACCGCTCTACGACCTCACCCGGGCGCAGCGCCGCGATGACCTGATCGGCCTCGCCGCGCGGGTACCCACGATCGTCGCCGCGCTCGCCAGGCTTCGGGCCGGGGACCGGCCGGTCGAGCCCCGACCGGACCTCGGCCTGGTGGCGAACTACCTGTACATGCTGCGCGGCGAGCAGGCCGAGCAGGCACACGTCGCAGCGCTGTCCGCCTATCTGGTGGCGGCCATCGACCACGGCTTCAACGCCTCCACCTTCACCGCCAGGGTGATCGCCTCGACCGGTGCCGACGCCGCGTCCTGCCTCGTCGGGGCGCTCGGCGCACTGTCCGGACCGCTGCACGGCGGCGCTCCCAGCCGGGCGCTGGACAGCCTCGACGAGATCGGCACCCCCGAGCGCATCGACGACTGGGTGAGCGAGCAGCTACGGGCCGGGAGACGGATCATGGGGTTCGGGCACCCGGTGTATCGCACCGAGGACCCGCGCTCGGCCCTGCTGAAGCGGGTCGCCAAGGGCTTCGGAGGACCACGCATCGACTTCGCGGTCGCCGTCGAGGAGCGGATCCCCGAACTCCTCGAACGGCACAAGCCGGGCCGCGCCCTGCACACGAACCTCGAGTGGTATGCGGGCGCCGTGATGGAACATCTCGGGTTCGAGCGCGCCCTGTTCACTCCGACCTTCGCCGCCGCGCGGGTGCTCGGCTGGACCGCCAACATCCTGGAACAGAGCGAGGACTCCAAGATCATCCGCCCGTCCTCGCGCTACGTCGGCCCGCCGGCGCCGCAACCGGTGCCGGACCGGGTCTGACCAGCTCAGTGCCCCCGGTCGATCCACTCCTGCCGGTGCGGGGCCTCGGAGCCGATCGTCGTGTCATCGCCGTGGCCGGTGTGCACCACCGTGGTGGGCGGCAGGGTCAGGAGCTGGTCGGTGATCGAGTCGATGATCGTCGGGAAGTGCGAGAAGGACCGCCCGGTCGCGCCGGGACCGCCCTGGAACAGCGTGTCTCCGGTGAACACCGCGCCGAGGTCCGGGCTGTGGAAGCTGCACGAGCCGGGGGAGTGACCCGGCGTGTGCAGCACCTCGAGGCTGACGTCGCCGATGGTGAACGTGTCGCCGTCGGTCAGGTCGGAGTCGGGGCCGACGCCCGGGTGGGTCCGGTCCCAGAGTTCGCGGTCCGCCGGATGCAGGTAGGTGTGGGTGCCGAAGTCGCCGGCGAGCTGGCAGGCAACCCCGATGTGGTCGTCGTGGGCGTGGGTGAGCAGGATGCCTCGCACCTGGCGCCCGGCCACGGCGTCGATGATGGCGTCGGCGTCGTGGGCGGCGTCGATCAGGACGCACTCGGTGTCGTCGCCGACCACCCAGACGTTGTTGTCGACGGCCCAGGTGCCGCCGTCGAGCGAGAACGTGCCCGAGGTGACCACCTTGTCGACGCGCGTGCCGGTGGGGTTGTCGTTCGTCGCACTCATGCGGTCGCTCCTTCCAGCACCACGACGCTGCGCAGTACGGCGCCGTCGTGCATCTTCGTGAATGCGGCCTCGATGTCGCCCAGCCCGATCCGTTCGGACACGAACGCGTCGAGGTCGAGCCGGCCCTGCAGGTACAGGTCGATCAGCATCGGGAAGTCCCTGCTCGGCAGGCAGTCGCCGTACCAGGAGGACTTCAGGGCGCCACCGCGGCCGAACACGTCGGCGAGTGGCAGCTCGAGCGTCATCGTCGGGTTCGGCACGCCGACCAGTACCACGACGCCGGCCAGGTCCCTGGCGTAGAACGCCTGCTTGTACGTCTCCGGGCGGCCGACGGCGTCGATGACCACATCCGCGCCGAAGCCGCCGGTCAGCTCGCGGATCGCCTCGACCGGGTCGGTGCTCGAGGAGTTCACCGTGTGGGTGGCGCCGGCACCCTTGGCCCACTCGAGCTTGGTGTCCTCGACATCGACGGCGATGATCGTGCCCGCGCCGGCCAGCGCGGCGCCCATGATCGCGGCGTCCCCGACGCCGCCGCAGCCGAACACCGCGACGGTGTCGCCACGGGTCACGCCGCCGGTGTTGATGGCGGCCCCGATGCCTGCCATCACGCCGCAGCCGAGCAGCCCGGCCGCCTCCGGGGCAGCCGCGGGGTCCACCTTGGTGCACTGCCCGGCGGCGACCAGGGTCTTCTCCGCGAACGCGCCGATGCCGAGCGCGGGGGAGAGCTCGGTCCCGTCCTCGAGGGTCATCCGCTGGGTGGCGTTGTGGGTCGCGAAGCAGTACCACGGCCGGCCCCGCAGGCAGGCCCGGCACTGGCCGCACACGGCCCGCCAGTTCAGGATCACGTAGTCGCCCGGTGCCACCTCGGTGACCCCCGGTCCGACCTCCTCGACGATCCCGGCCGCCTCGTGGCCGAGCAGGAACGGGAACTCGTCGTTGATGCCGCCGTTGCGGTAGTGCAGGTCGGTGTGGCAGACGCCGCATGCCTGGATCCGCACGACCGCCTCCCCGACGCCGGGATCGGGGATCACGATCGTCGTCAGTTCGACGGGGGCATCCTTGGCGCGGGCGATGACGCCCTGGACCTTCTGGGGCACGGTTGATCCTCAGGTTTCGGGTTCGGGGGTTCGCGGCCAGCCTAACCAGCGCCCCGCCCGGTTGGGCGGACCTCAGGGAGTCCGTCGCCGCAGGGTGGCGGACCCGAGCGCGAGCATCCCGACGATGAAGGCCACCAGCACGGCCAACGGAGGAGCCAGGTCGGGTGCGGACTCGCGGGCCACCTCGTTCATCGCGTCGACGGCGTAGGAGAGCGGAAGGACGTTGGAGACGACCTCCAGGAACCGGGGCAGCTCGGCGCGCGGGACCAGCAGCCCGCACAGCAGTACCTGGGGGAGCACGATCGCCGGCATGAACTGGACGGCCTGGAACTCGGTGTTCGCGAACGCGCTCACGAACAGGCCGAGGGCCACACCGAGGAGGGAGTCGAGCACCGCGATCAGCACCAGGAGCGCCCACGGCCCCTGTACCTCGAGGCCGAGCGGGCCGAGCATGAGCGCCGAGGCGAGCAGCGCCTGCGCGGTGGCCATCACGCCGAACGCCAGGGCGTAGCCGCCGAGGAAGGAGAGCTTCGACAGCGGCAGGGTGAGCAGCCGCTCCAGGGTGCCCGACCGGCGCTCGCGAAGCGTCGCGATCGAGGTGATGAGGAACATGATGATCATCGGGAACAGGGCGAGCAGCGCGGGGCCGATGCTCGTGAACGTCGGGCCGCCGTCGTAGATCCACCAGAGCAGGGTGAGCAGCACGCACGGGACGACGAGGATCATCGCGACGGTGCGTGGGTCATGCCGCAACTGGCGCAGCACCCGGGCGGCGGTGGCGATCACGGCGCCCGGCCCTCCCGCACGAGGGCGAGGAAGGCCTGCTCCGCGGAGTCCGTGCCGGTCCGGGTCAGCAGGTCGGCCGGGGTGCCCTGCGCGAGGACGCGTCCCTCGCGCAGCAGCACCAGGCGATCGCAGCGGATCGCCTCGTCCATGACATGCGAGGAGACGAGCACGGCGGTACCGCTCGCGGCGATGTCGGCGAAGGTGTGCCACAGGGAGTCCCGGAGCACCGGGTCAAGGCCGACGGTCGGCTCGTCGAGCACCACCAGTCGCGGCCGGCCGAGCAGCGCAGCGGCAAGATTCACCCGGGAGGCCTGGCCGCCGGAGAGCGTGCCGGTCAGCTGGCCACGCTGCGGGCTCAGGTCCACCACGTCCAGCACCCGGTCGGTGTCGGCGCGTGCGTCGTTGACGCCGAGCACCCGGGCGAAGTACCGCAGGTTCTCCGCCACCGTGAGGTCGGGATAGACGCTCGGCGCCTGCGTGACGTAGCCGACCTCGCGCCGCAGCGGCGCACTGCCGGCCGGATGGCCGAGCACCGTCACGGAAC
Organism: Occultella kanbiaonis; assembly: GCF_009708215.1. NCBI lineage: Bacteria > Bacillati > Actinomycetota > Actinomycetes > Micrococcales > Ruaniaceae > Occultella > Occultella kanbiaonis. The sequence continues at coordinate 303,421 of NZ_CP046175.1, forward strand.
CGGCCGTGGTCACCTGCACGCCGAGGATCGACCGGATCAGCGTGGTCTTGCCCGAGCCCGACGGGCCGAGCAGTCCGGTGATGAGGCCCTCGGCGACGTCCACGTCCACGCCGTCCAGGGCCGTGGTGGCGCCGCGGATCACCCGCAGTCCGCGCACCTGCACGGCGGCTCCGGTGGTGTTCGCCATGAGATGCATGATCCTCCCGGGACGCGGCGGCGGTGCTCAGGCGCCGATCAGATCCTCCAGCGCGTCGAGGTCGTCCAGCAGTGCCATCTCCCGGGCGTCCAGACCGCCGGCGCCGGCGCGCATCCGCAGGTCGTCCTCGTCGCAGGTCCCGGCGATGCGGCCGAGCACGGCGTCCCGCTCTGCCCGGGCGGCGGCCAGGCTCAGTTCTTCACGCAACTGGGCGATTCGTCCGTTCATCCCTCGCGCTCCCTCCCGCCGGCGACCGGAGGCCGGGCCGCCGGTGACCCGGCGGCGGTGACCCGGCTGACTCCGCTGACCCGGCCCTGACTCGGCGTTGTTCCCGACTATGCACCCGCCGGCCGACATCGTGGTCGAGGTGCGCGGGCGCGCCGCGATCACAGCATCCGGTCGAGCAGCCGGTCCCGGTCCAGAAACTGGTGCTTGAGCACCAGGCCGACGTGGGCGATCAGGGCCAGGAGGAACACGACGTGTGTCGCGAGGTGCACGATCAGCCCGGCGTCGTCGTCGACGACGGGCAGCGGTGCGGGCCACTCGTAGGGGCCGACATCCCACTCGGAGTCGGTCCCGAACAGCAGGGCGAGGCCGGTGAGCGGGATCGCGAACATCGCCACGTACAGGGTGCGCTCGACCGCGGTCGCGACGCGGCGCTCGGCTCCGGAGAGCCCGGGCGCCCAGTCCGGCAGGCCGCCCACGCGGCGCCACCACACGCGCACGCACGCGAGCAGGAGGATCACCGTGCCGAGCACGGCGTGCGGCACGATCCACCACTCGTCCTCACCACCGAAGAACAGGTCGGCTGCCCACTCGAGCAGGTCGTCGAACCGGTCGATCGAGTAGCCGAGGACGAACTGGATGCCCATGGCCGCGGCCATCGTCCAGTGCAACACCTTCGTGACCGTGCCGTAGCCGGTCGAGGCACCGTTCGCGCTCATGCCCGAGCATCCTCCTCCAGGTGGGCCGGTCCGGCGAGGCGGGGCGTCGTGGCACGCCCGGGTGGGGTGGAGCGTCAGCCGGATGAATCTCAGTCGGTGAAACGCTCGCGGCATTGCGGGTCGGCCGGGTACCATCGAAGCCAATCACCATCCAGAGCGGTCGAGAGTCCTGGCTCGTCGACGCCGCAGCAACCCCCCAACGGAAGCCTCCCGAGGGGAAGGGTGCTAAAGCCAGGGTCGATGGAGTTCACATGAAGGCAACACCAGCGCACGAGGCGTTGCGATGAGCACGGCGAGTCTGTACCGGGCGCCTGGCGAGCGCCCCACGATCTCGTTCGAGTTGTACCCACCCCGCACCCCCAAGGGTGAGGTCTCGCTGCAGCGGACGGTCCTGGACCTGGCCCAGATCGGGCCGGACTACTTCTCGGTGACCTACGGCGCCTCCGGGGCGACCCGGCAGACGTCGCGTGACCTCATCTGCACCATCCTGCGGGACACGCCCGTGACCCCGATAGCGCACCTGACCTGCGTCGGGGCGTCCGAGGCGGACCTGACCGAGTACATCAGCGGGCTGCTCGACGAGGGCGTCCGGGACTTCCTCGCCCTGCGTGGGGACCCGCCGGCCGGCCAGGAGGACTGGCAGCCGCACCCGGACGGTCTGACCCGGGCGAGTCAGCTCGTCGCCCTGCTGCGGAGTGTCGTCGCAGCGCGTCTCGGGCCGGCGGACCTGGTCAGCATCTCGGTGGCGGCCTACCCCGGCGGCGACTACGGGCCGGACGGGCAGGCCGTGGTGGACCCGAGCGACGTGGCCGCGCTGCTGGAGAAGCAGGATGCCGGCGCCGACTTCGCGATCACCCAGGTCTTCTTCGACCCGGCGCACTACGCCGAACTGGTGTCCGCAGCGCGGGCCGGTGGCGTCCGGATCCCGATCATCCCCGGGCTCATCCCGCTCACCGACCCGAAGCGGCTGCGCCGCCTGGAGGAGCTCACCGGGGTCCGGGTCCCGGAGCAGCTCCTGGACTCCCTCGACTCCGCCGCGAGCCCCGACGAGGCGTACCAGCGGGGTCTGACCGCGAGCGTGGACCTGATCGACGGCGTCCTCGCGGCCGGTGCTCCCGGACTGCACCTGTACACGTTCAACTCGTCGAAGGCCGCGCTCGATCTCCTCGACCGGGCCGGACTCGCCCCAACAGTTGCCCTGGGGGGCACCTCCCCCCAGTGACCGCACCGGCCTGACCCGGTGTGCGCCGCGACGGCGGGCGCACCGGGCCGGCCCGGCACTCGAGACAACCGATCGGCCCACGCGGCCGACGGGGGTCGTTTCACCCTGCTCGAACCGCAATCCTGGACAGAAGGAGCACCACCATGTCAGTGCACGAAGGCGTCCCCGCGTTCCCGGCCGCCACCATCCTCGGCTACCCCCGGATCGGGCCGCGCCGCGAGCTCAAGCGCGCCGTCGAGTCGTTCTGGGCCGGCCGCAGCACGGCGCCGGAGCTCGGCGCGGTGGCCCGGGACCTGCGCGAGCGCACTCGGACGAACCTGGCCGGACTCGGCCTCGGCACCGAGGACGCCTCCATCCCGTCCGACTTCACCTTCTACGATCAGGTGCTCTCCGTGGCCGCGCACCTGGGCGCGATCCCGGAACGGTTCGCGCACCTGCGCGGCCCCGACGGCGCCCTCGACCTCGCCGGCATGTTCACCCTCGCGCGGGGCGAGGGTGACCTGGCCCCGCTGGAGATGACCAAGTGGTTCGACTCCAACTACCACTACCTCGTCCCGGAGATCGGACCGGACACCGAGTTCCGCCTCGTCGAGACCCCGAGCGTGGCGGCGTTCGCAGCCGCCCTGGCCGACGGCGTGGTGACCCGGCCCGTGCTGGTCGGCCCGGTCACGTTCCTGCTGCTGGCCAAGCCGAGCGAGTCGGCGCCCGAGGGATTCTCCCCGCTGTCCCGGCTCGACGACCTGCTCGTCGCGTACGCCGACTGGCTCCGCGCGTTCGCCGAGGCGGGCGCCACCTGGGTGCAGCTCGACGAACCGGCCCTGGTGAGCGACACCTGGGCGGAGCCGTCCGCGCAGGTGAGCGCCGCCGTCGGGCGTGCCTACCAGGCACTCTCGGTGGACCTGGCCCGCCCGGAGCGGCCGGCCCTGTTCGTGGCCACGCCCTACGGCCCGCTCGGCGAGCGGTTCGCGGACCTCGCGGCCACCGGCGTCGAAGCCATCGGGCTGGACCTCGTGCGCGGCGAGGCACCCGCGATCGACGACGCGGTCCGTACCGCCCTCTCGGGCCGGACCGTCGTGGCGGGTGTCGTCGACGGGCACAACATCTGGCGCACCGACCTGGACGCCGCGGCCGCGGCCGTGGCCCAGCTGCGCGCGGACCTCGGAGCGGACGTCGACGTCGCCGTGTCCACCTCGACGTCGCTGTTCCACGTGCCGCACACCACCTCCGACGAGCCCGACCTGCCGCAGCGACTGCTGTCCTGGCTCGCGTTCGCCGACGAGAAGGTCGGCGAGGTGCTCGCGCTGGCCGCCGGGCCGGACGCGGCGGGCGAGGCGTTCGCGCACTCCCGCGAGGTCGCCGCGGACCGGGCCGGTGCACCCGGGGTCGTGGTGCCGGAGGTCCGGGACCGCGCCGCCGGCCTCACCGACGCCGACTTCCACCGCGGCGCCTACGACGCACGGGTCGCCGCCCAGGACGCGGTGCTGGACCTGCCGCCCCTGCCGACGACCACGATCGGGTCGTTCCCGCAGACGTCCGAGCTCCGCGTCGCCCGGGCCAGCCTGCGCAAGGGCGAGATCACCGCCGAGCAGTACGCGGAGGCGATGCGCGCCGAGATCGCCCACGTGATCGAGCTGCAGGAGAAGCTCGGCCTGGACGTGCTCGTGCACGGCGAGCCCGAGCGCAACGACATGGTCCAGTACTTCGCGGAGAACCTCGACGGGTTCGCCGTCACGCAGAACGGCTGGGTCCAGTCCTACGGGTCGCGCTGCACCCGCCCGTCCATCCTCTGGGGCGACGTCTCCCGGCCCGCGCCGATCACGGTGGACTGGTCCCGGCACGCCGCCTCGCTCACGAGCCACCCTGTCAAGGGCATGCTCACCGGCCCGGTGACGATCCTCGCGTGGTCCTTCGTGCGCGACGACCAGCCGCTCGCGGACACCGCGAACCAGGTCGCGCTTGCCCTCCGGGACGAGATCGCCGACCTCGAGGCGGCCGGCATCCAGGTGGTCCAGGTCGACGAGCCGGCGCTGCGGGAGCTGCTGCCGCTGCGCCGCGCCGCGCAGGGTGCGTACCTGGACTGGTCGGTGGCCTCGTTCCGGCTCGCGACCGCGGGTGCGGCGGACGCCACCCAGATCCACACCCACCTGTGCTACTCGGAGTTCGGCGAGGTCATCGGCGCGATCGACGGCCTCGACGCGGACGTGACGTCCATCGAGGCCGCGCGGTCGAAGATGGAGATCCTGCCGGACATCAACTCCTCCGGGTTCGCCCGCGGCATCGGCCCCGGCGTGTACGACATCCACTCCCCGCGGGTGCCGAGCACGGCCGAGATCACCGACCTGCTGACGGCGGCACTGGCCTCGGTCGGGGAGCGCAAGCTCTGGGTGAACCCCGACTGCGGCCTGAAGACCCGCGGCTACCCGGAGACGATCGCCTCGCTGGAGAACCTCGTCGCCGCGACCCGCTCGGTCCGGGAACGGCTCGGCGCCCCGGTCAACGGCTGAGGCGACCACACGCCCGACGGCGGCCACGCACCCAGGTGCGCGGCCGCCGTCGGGCGTTGCTCACCGACGTCGTCGACCTGCGAGACTTGGGCGATGAATCCGATGACTCGCGGCCTGGTCCTCACCGCCATGCTCTCCGGAGCGCTCATCGTCGCAGCCGTGTTGCTCTGGGTGAGCGAGGTGATCGGGTTGCCGCTGTTCCTCGGCGCGGTCGTCCTGATCTCGATCGGCCAGATGGGTATCACGATGCGGATCCTGGCCGAGCAGAAGCGGGCCTGGCGGGACAACGCGGCGGCACGGGATGACCGGTCACCCGGCGACGGCTTCGACCCGATGAGGAAGTACCGCTAGAACGCCGCCGCCGTCGCGTCGGGCCGCGTCTGCGCCGGCCCGGGCGGGCCGCCCGGCTCGATACCGAGCACGTCCTCGGCGAGCCGGAGGTTGCCCGCCGTCAGACCGCCGTCGACCATGATCGTGGTGCCGGTGATCCAGGACGCCTCGTCGGAGGCGACGAACGCGGTCAGGGCGGCGATGTCCTCCGGTGTTCCGAGACGGCGCATGGGATACCAGGACCTGAGCCGGTCCACGATGTCCGGGTCGCGCTCCAGGCGTGCGTCCCAGGCGCCCGGGGTGAGCACGGTCCCGATCCCGAGCGCGAGCGCGCGAACGCCGTCGGGTCCGTAGCGCACCGCGATGCTGCGGGTGAGCGACTCGACGCCCGCCTTGGCCGCGCTGTACGCCTCGTTGCCGAAGTACTGGTGGGCGTTCACCGACGCCATGTTCACGATGACGCCCCGGCCGCGCCGACGCATCCCCGGCAGGACCGCCCGGCTGCACAGGAAGACCGACCGCAGCGCGATCGCGACCTGTTCGTCCCACCGCGCGGGCGTGGTCCCGAGCAGGTCGTCGTCGTAGGCGTAGGCAGCGTTGTTGACGAGGACGTCGACGGCGCCCCACCGGTCCTGCACCCGGGTCACCAGGGCGTCGACCGCGTCGTCCTCGGTGATGTCGACCGTCTCGGTGAGGATCGTCGGCGGATCGTCGAGGTCCTGCGCGAGCGCGGCCAGGCCGTCGGCGTTGCGGTCCACGAGGACGAGGCCGGTGCGCCCGTCCGCGAACCGGCGGGTGAGGGCGCGGCCGATCCCGCCCGCGGCGCCGGTGATCAGGACCACCCGGGCCACGCCGTCCGCGGGCGCACCCCGGTCGGCGGGTGCGCTCATCCGCGCTGCGCCGCGACGACGTCGATCTCGACGAGGATGTCCATGAGGTCGGAGCCGACGGTGGTGCGGACCGGGCGGTGGTCGCCGAACCGCTCGGCATAGACACCGTTGAAGGCGGCGAAGTCGCGCTTGAGGTGCTCCAGGTGCACGGTCGCCTTGATGACGTCGCTCAGGTCGAGGCCGACCACGGCGAGGGCTCGCTCGACATTGTCGAGGGTCGCCGCGGTCTGTGCCTCGACCCCGTCCGGGACGGTGCCGGTGGCCGGGTCCTGAGGTCCGAAGCCCGCGGTCCAGACCAGTCCGGCGGCGGTGCCGACGTGGGAGTAGGGGCCGGCGGGGGTGGGTAGGGCGTCGCTGATCTGCATCTCGGGCACGGGGATCATCCTTCGGGGTGGGAGGTGGGAATCGGGTCAGTCTTGCCAGGTCAGGGCGGAGCCGGGACGGGACTCGGTGAGCTCGCCGTCGCGGAGCACGCGCACCCCGCCGACCCAGACGTCGCCGATGCCGGTGGCGAGGCGTTGCGGCTCGGCGTAGGTCGCCGTGTCCGTGACCGTGCGTGGGTCGAGCAGCACGAGGTCGGCGGGTGCGCCGGGCCGGATGCGGCCACGACCGCCGAGCCCGAACCTGGCCCCGGGTGCGGCGGCCAGGTGCACGGCGGCCTCCGCCCAGGTCCAGTCGCCGAGATCGCGGACGTGCCGGGCCAGGTATCGGGCGAACGTTCCCCAGGCCCGTGGGTGCGGATGGCCGCCGACGAAGATGCCGTCCGACCCACCCATGTGGCCCCGATGGCGCAGCAGTGCCCGGACGTCGTCCTCGGTGCTCGTGGCGGGTTGCTGGAACACCGCGGTCACCGCGCCGGCCGTGTCGGCGATCAGGTCCAGGACCATCGCCGGGGCGTCCAGGCCGAGCGACTCGGCGGCCGCGCGGAGCGTGAGCCCTTCCAGGGCTGGCCTCCCTGGGACGCCGGCGAGAGTGATCCGGTCCAGTTCCTGCCCGACGGCGTCGCGCCAGCCGGGTGGCATGCACGCGAGCGCTCCGGGTCGGGACAGGCGGTCCACCAGGTCCTCCGGGGCCAGCCTGAGCAGGTCCCAGGGCAGCAGCGGCACGCTCAGCAGGCTGAACCCGGACAGGTACGGGTAGGAGTCGAAGGTCAGGTCCAGCCCGTCCCCGGCGGCGCGTTCGATCGTGGCCAGGATCTCCTGCGCCGGTCCGTGCAGGTGGGAGATGTGGGCGCCGACGCCGCTGCGCCGGGCGATCGCCAGCACCTCGTCGAGGCCGACCGCGGACTCGGCCTCGTAGCCGCGCATGTGGGTCACGTAGGGCCGGCCGGCCGCGGCGAGCGGGCCGGCGAGCACGACGAACTCGTCGACGTCGGCGTGCACACCCGGGAGGTAGTGCAGCCCGGCCGAGAGCCCGACGGCGCCGTCGGCGAGCCCGGCCTCGACGTCGTCCCGCAGCGTGGCGACCTCGCTGGCGTCGAGGCGCTCGCGCAGTCCGGCCCGCTGGTACCGCATCGACCCGTGCGGGAGCAGATGGGCAGTGTTGACGCGCAGCGCGCCCGCGAGTGTGGCGCGATACTCGGCCAGCGTCCCGGCCGGCTCGGCCGTGCCGTTGATGCCGGCGAAGTACCGCGAGCCCCAGGCCCCGCCGTCGGCGCCCGCGCCCGCGTGCGAGACGCCGTCCTGGCCGGTGATGGCGGTCGTCACACCCTGGCGCAGCAACGCGTGCTGCACGTGCTCCTGCCCGATGACGGCATCGGTGTGGGAGTGCGTGTCGATGAAGCCGGGCAGGAGCAACGACCCGGGCGCCGACACGACCTCGGCGGCCGTGGCGCCGGCGAGGTGCCCCACCGCCGCGATCACACCGTCGACGACCGCCACATCGGCGCGCACCGGCGCGCCGCCCGAGCCATCGACGACGCTCGCGCCGCGCACCAGCAGGTCCGCGATCATGGCGCACCGTCGATGATCGCGCGGATCTCGGGGAGCCGGTCGAGCAGGGCGGCCAACGGCGTGCGGTAGCGGACGGCGCTGATGCTGATGGCCCCGGTCGGCTCGGTGCCCGGCCCCCACCAGACCGGCACGGCGAGGCATGCGATGCCCAGCTCGTTCTCCTCGTCCTCGACGGCGTAGCCCTGCTCGCTGACGCGAGCGAGCTCGGTGGCGAAGGCAGCCGGCGCCACGATCGTCGAGTCGGTGCGGGCATCGAGGTCGCCGTCGGCCAGCCAGGCCCGGACCTGCGCCTCACCGGTCAGGCGATGGGCGAGCAGCGCCTTCCCGACGGCGGTGCAGTGGGCGGGGTTGCGGCCGCCGATCACCGAGGTGAGCCGGACCGCACGATCGGGCGGGTCGACCTTGCCGCGGTAGACCACGTCGCGGCCGTCGAGCACCGCGTAGTGCGCGGTCTCGCCGAACCGCTGCGCCAGAGCCGTCAGGATCGGCTGCGCCCGCAGGTGGTCGGTCTGCTGCTCGTGGTAGGTGAAGGCGAGTCGCAGGAACTGGTCGCCGAGACTGTAGCGGCCTCGTTCGTCGCGGCGCGCGAAGCCGATCCGGCACAGCAGGGCGAGCCCGCGGTGGATGGTGGGCTTTGAGCCGTCGACGACGGCCGCGAGCTCGTCCAGCGTCGCCCCCTGGCCGTGCTCGGCGAGGGCGCGGAGCAGGACGAGGACGCGTTCCGCGCCGACGACCTGCGCCTTCTCACCCATGCCCGACAGGATAGGGGTATTCAGGTTGTTGGCGCACTCTTCAGATAGTTGAGACAAGTGGGTCGAGGTGAGGAGCTCGGTCGACGGTCGAACCACCGTCAGTGACGGCGGCTTCGGCGCTCGCGGGCGTCGCTGCAGAGCGTGATGAACGCGCCGAGCGCGCTCAGCTCGTTCGGGTCCCACGGCAGGTGCCGGGTCAGGCCGGGCGAGCGGATCACGATCGCCGCCCACTTGCCCCGGGAGATCGCCACGTTCAGCCGGTTGCGGGAGAGCACGAAGCCGAGCCCGCGCGGGGCGTCGTCCGCGCTGGACGCGGCCAGACTGAGCAGCACGACGGCGGCCTCCTGGCCCTGGAACTTGTCCACGGTGCCGACCCGGACCGCCTCAAGGCCCGCCTCGGCGAGGTCGTGCCGGATGCGCTGCACCTGGGCGTTGTAGGCGGCGACCACGAGCACGTCCGCCGGTGCCAAGGGGCGTGACTCGGCACCACCAGCACTGTCGGCACCGGCACCACCGGCACCACCGGCACCACCGGCACCACCAGCACTGTCGGTACCACCGGCGCTGCCTGCACCACCGGTACCACCGGCACCACCCGCGCTGTCCATCCAGGGCTTGCCGAGTAGCGCCTGGATCTGCGCGACGACCTCCGCGGACTCCTCCGGGGAGTCCACGACGTTGCCGCGGTGCGGCACCCGCACCACGTGCACACCGGGGTCGAGGCCCTCGAGGTGCCGCTGCGCGGTCCGCGGATGACTGTGCAGCTGGTGGTCATAGGCGAGCGTCGAGACCGCCTCGCACAGTTCCGGGTGCAGGCGCCACGTCCGGTCCAGGAAGTAGCCGCGGCTCGGCGGCAGGGTGGCGTGACCTTCCGTGAGCCAGCCGAGAGCCGAGATGTCGACGGGGGCGTCATGGGTGCCCAGGCTGACCTGCGGCAGCTGCTGCGGATCGCCGAGCAGCAGCAGCCGGCGGGCCGCCGTGGCGACGGCGATCGTGTTCGCGAGCGAGAACTGGCCCGCCTCGTCGATCACGAGCACGTCGAGGTCGCCGAGGGCGAACCGGCGCCGATTCGTGAAGTCCCAGGCGGTACCGCCGATCACGGCGCCGGCGCTGCCGTGGCGTTCGAGGAACTCCTGGTGCTGGTAGGTGTCCAGGCGTACCCACGGCGGCGCGCTCCGGTCATGCTCGACGGCCGGACGGAAGTCGGTCGGGATGCTCGCGTCGATGCTGCCGCCGCGCTTGCCGACCTGTGTGCCCGGGACACCGGCCTCGATCACGCCGCGCAGGAAGTGTTCGACGACCGCGTGCGACTGCGCGACCACGCCGACCCGCCACCCGAACCGCCGCACGAGTGCGGCGATCACCCGGGTGCCCAGGTAGGTCTTGCCGGTGCCGGGAGGGCCCTGGACCGCGACGTAGGAGGCGTCGGCACCGAGCACGGCGTCCGTGACGGCGCTGATGTGGTCCGCGCCGATGTGGTCCGCGCCGCAGTGGCCGCCGGCCACCTGGTCGACGCCGGCGCCCAGCTCGGGCACGCTGACCGCGGCGTGGGGGAGTGGGCCGCCGTGACGCTGCCGAGGCGGCACCCGACGCAGCACGTCGAGTGCCGCCTGAGCCGGCAACGGCCGCGTATCAGGACCGGCCGGGAGTCCGGGTGGGCCCAGTGGAACATCCATCGCGCGATCCGAGCGGGCACCGATGGCGGGCCCGTCGTCGGCCACGGCCTGAGCGACCAGCTCGATGGCGGACCGGAGCGAGGCGGCGGACGGCGGTGCGCCCGGGGTGATCAGGACCGGCAGGGCGTCGTGCTCGGCGAGGTCCCGGGCGAGCACCTCCGCGATGACGAGGACGTCCTCGCCGTCGGCGTTCTCGCCGCGACTGATCACGCGGGCGCCCGAGGTGGCGCGCTCGTGCCCCTCGGGCACCCGCATCCCGTCGGGCACCGGCGGGGGGTAGACGCAGTACACCTCGGAGCCGGCGCCGACGATGCTGCCGGTGCCGAGTGAGCCGGTGAGCTCGAGGACCCGCGTGGGTCGTCGACCCTCCGGTCCGGCCCAGTCCTCGACCACCCTGGCCCCGTGCACGTCGAGCACGTCCCGAGCGTCCACCCAGTCCCTGCGTGGCGCGTCGAGCCGCTCGAAGTGAGCCCGCCAGAACGGCTCGTCCTCGCGACGGTGGTACTCCAGCGCGGCAGCGAGGAGCGGCGCGGCCGGGTCCGACGTCCGGGCCAGCATCGCGCGGGCGAGACTCTGTGCGGTCGTCTCCTCGGCCTCCTCAGTCTCGTCCTCGACGGCTGCGGCAGGCTCGGGCGCGATCCCGGCGGTACCCGGCTCCGGGGGCTCAGCCGGGCCGGCACCAGCACCGACGGCGCCGACGGCCAGCGCGGCCTCACGCAGCACGGCGTGCGTTCGGTCCCGCTGCTCGAGCAGCCAGTCCCGCAGCCGGAGCGTGGAGACGCAGTCGTACCGGTTGTAGTCGGCGAGCTCGGCGAGGCGCGCGGAATAGCCGGTGTCGTCCCCGGCGGCGCGCATCGCCATGGCCTCCTCATACGCGACCACCGAGTCCCCACCACTGGTGACGCCTGACGCGTCCCGCAGTTCGGCGCCCATGTACAAGGGCTCGAGCTTCTTCAGGGAGTACGAGCGCTGGGAGATCCGGACACCGTCCTTGACGGTCTTGTACAGGTCGACGAGGACCCCGTCGGTGATGAGGCCCTCGACCTCGTCCGCGCCGAACCCGTGGCGTTGCGCGAGGTTGCGCAGCGCGGACTGCTCGTAGGCCGCGTAGTGGTAGATGTGCAGCCCCGGATGCGCGGCGCGGCGCTGCGCCACGTACGCCAGAAAGTCTCGGAGCGCACCCGCCTCCTCGGCACGGTCGTGCGCCCAGAACGTCACATAGCGCTCCTCTGGGCCGGCCTCGACGAGACCGAAGAGGTACTCCAGACCCCACTGCGTCCGGTCGGAGTCGACCCACATCGGATCGCCCTCGAAGTCGAAGAAGATGTCGCCGGCATCGGGTGCGGGCAGGGCCTCGAGGGCCGTCACCGTGTGCACCTCGCTGAAGACCGTGGGCGTGGCTGCCGGGGTGGAGCCGCCGGCGCGCGAGTGCCCGGTCCCGGCGTGGGCAGCCTGTGTGACGGCCGCGGCGCCTTGGGACGCCCGGGCCTCCGCCTCCTCCTGCCGCCGTTGCAGCCGTGCCTGTCCGCGCAGCCGGTCGAGGATGGCCGGCCGGATCTTCGGTATCGGGCCGGTGCTGGCTGCGAGGTCGTCGATCGTGGTGATGCCCGCCGCCCGAAGGGCGTTCCGGTTCCCGCTACGCACGCCCCAGACGAGTTTGACGTCGCGGGCCGGCTCGAGCTCGGCCGCACAGTAGTCACACCACAGGCAGGCCCGGTACCGCTCATCGCCCCAGACGACCGGCCCGTCGTCGAGGCGATGTTCGTCGAGGAGGCGCTGGACCTGCTCGCGCTGCTCGCGCAGGACGGCGACGCCGTCGGCCATCGGGTGCGACGTGACGACGTCGTCGCCGAGGTGCAGGTGGGTGTACTCGGCCACGTCGATCCCGGCCCGGAGCAACTGGTCCGCGTACGCGGCGACCTGCATCACGGCCGGTGACTTCGCCGATCGGGTCAGCTTCGCGTCGACGACGGCGTACCTCGGCCGCCCGTCGACGTCGCCCTCGCGCACCAGGAAGTCCGCTCGCCCGTGGAACCGCCCGTCGAAGAAGCCGGCCTGGGCCACCACGTCCGCGCCCGCGTGGAGTGCCGCGATGGTGCGTGCATGCTGCTCCTCGAGCGCCGCCCGGGTGTATTCGGTGGGCGGGCCGATCTCCACGACGCCGGCGCCGAACCGCTGCCGGTACTGCTCGAGCACCCGCTCCTCGTGCTCGTTGCCCAACCGGGCGGCCCGGTCCAGGAACGCGTTCGCCACCTCGAGCTTCGGCACCCGGCCGAGGCGTTCGTCGAGCTTGCGCAGCGCAGCGAACTCGCAGCCGACGGCGGTCGACAGGTCACTGGCGGAGTAGACGAGCACGTCATCGAGCAGGAACACGCCCGCCTCCCTCCACTTGTTCGACCGAGGTCGCTCTGACGAAGCCTGGTACGACCCAGCCCTGTTCGACCGTGCGCGGCCGCTCGATGTGAGCGGCGGGGCTCGTCCGACCCAGGTCCCGTGAGGCTATCGCGGCCCGCCGACATCCCAGCCCTGGCCGTCGTCCCGGCGATGCCCGGCACCCGCACTCCGGCTGACATCCCGGACGTCGGCGCCCCCGGACACTCCTGCGCCAGCACCTGAGCCAGAGCACCGAACTCCGCGCCACTGACGCCCAGCCCGTACGTAGCCTTCACCCGGATCTGCTGAACGGCGTAGGCGCAGTGGAACCCGGCGTTCGGCGGGAGCCAGTCCGCGGCGTCGTCGGCGCCCTTGTCCTGATTGGCTGGGCCGTCCACGGCGATCAGATTGCCGGGGTCGTTCGCGAACGCGAGGGCGCGCTCCGGTGGCCACCGGGATGCGCCCTTACGCCAGGCGTCGGCGAGGGCGACCACGTGGTCGATCTGCACCTCGGCGCTGGTGCTCGGTCCCCGCACGAAGGGCACGAGGTGACCGGTGTAGGGGTCGGCCAGGGTCCCCGAGACCACCAGGCACGGCTTCAACGGGTCGAGCACGACGTCGTCGAGCCAGACCGCGAGGACGTCGTTGCGGGTGTCGCACCCGTTCCGGTCCACGTCGGCCCAGGCCTCCCCGAAGAACTCGCGCTCGTAGTCGGCCAGGCCGAGCGGCTCCACGACCGCCAGCCCCGCCAGGTCCGCCCGGGCGGCAGCCACCAGGTCGGCCGGCACCGGATACGGCGGCGGCGCCCGAACCTGCGCCCACCACTGCGGCACCACCAGCGCAAGGGCGAGTGCGAGCAGCCCCAGCACGGCGACGGTCGCAAGCGGTCGCGCCCGCGACGTCTCCTCGGGTTCGGGCAGCATGGGCCGAGCGTGTCTCAAGGAGGCGACCCTGCGCCGTCGGGCATGGTGCGTCTGTGGACGCGAGGACGTGACAGAACGCGCTGTGGACGGCGGCGCGTTCGTGGGTGCTGGACCGGCCCCTGGCGGACACCGGGCGGGTTCATCCCCCCGGAGTTACCCAGGCCCGGCGTCCGCGGCGCCTCGATGGGGCGCGAGGGTCGAGGGGAGTGGAGGCCACGCCCTCTCGACGATCACCACATTCACCGGTGAGTCTGAACCGATGGGGCGCGGCGGGTGAACGTGGGGTGAACCACTGATGAAGGCTGGTGGCGAATCCGTGCGGAGCTCTCGCGCCGCTGCGCTCAACCGTGGTGGACTGGCAGGTCCCACGCCCGTACGACGTGCCGGTGCCCCGTCGGCGAGGCGTCGGATCAGGCCGGCGCAGGCTCCGTGACCAGCGGGTAGACGCCGTTCTCGTCGTGAACCTCGCGCCCGGTCACCGGCGGGTTGAAAACGCACACGGTGCGCATCTGGGTCCGGGGCCGGACCTGGTGCTTGTCGTGGTCGTTCAGCAGGTACAGCGAGCCCGGGCCGAGCTGGTGGGTCGCGCCGGTGGCCAGGTCCGTGATCTCGCCCTCGCCCTCGACGATGAACACGGCCTCGATGTGGTTGGCGTACCAGAAGTCGTTCACGGTGCCGGCGTAGAGGGTGGTCTCGTGGACCGAGAAGCCGACACCCTCCTTGGCCAGGATGATGCGCTTGCTGCGCCAGTTCTCGGTCTTGATATCGGCGTCGGTGTCGGTGATCTCGGCGATGGTGCGGACTAGCATGTGGGCAACTCCTATGGGTCTGGGAAGCGGGAGATGGGGGCGTGCTCAGGAACGTCCGAGCACCGCGTCGACGGACTCGTCGATGATCCGCAGACCGCGGTTCAGCTCGTCGTCGGTGAGGGTCAGCGGCGGGAGGATCTTCATGACCTCGTCCTCGGGTCCGGAGGTCTCCATGAGCAGGCCACGCTCGTACGCCGCAGCGCAGACCCGGCCGGCGAGCTCTGCGGTGCCGAACTGCAGGCCGCGAGCGAGCCCGCGCCCCTTGCTGATCAGCTCGTGCTCGGGGTACTTGGCGACGAGCTGGTTGAAGCGGCTCTCCACGTGGGCACCCTTGGTCTGGGTGGACCGCTCGAGGGCGTCGTCCGCCCAGAACGTGCGGATCGCCTCGGCCGCCGTCGCGAATGCTGGGCTGAAGCCCCGGAACGTGCCGTTGTGCTCGCCCGGCTCCCAGATGTCGAGTTCCGGACGGACCAGCGTGAGCGCCATCGGCATCCCGTAGCCGCTGATGGACTTGGACAGGCAGATGATGTCCGGGACGATCCCGGCCTCCTCGAAGCTGAAGAAGCCCCCGGTTCGGCCGCAACCCATCTGGATGTCGTCGAGGATCAGCAGGATGTCGTACTTCTTGCAGAGGTCGGCGAGAGCACGCAGCCACTCGGCGCGGGCGGCATTGATCCCGCCCTCGCCCTGGACGGACTCCACGATCACTGCGGCCGGGTGGTTCAGGCCGCTGCCGGAGTCCCCGAGCATGCGCTCGAAGTACATGAAGTCCGGAACGTCGCCGTCGAAGTAGTCGTCGTACGGCATCGGGGTCGCGTGCACCAGGGGGATCCCGGCGCCGCCCCGCTTCAGGGAGTTCCCGGTCACGGAGAGAGCGCCGAGCGTCATCCCGTGGAAGGCGTTCGTGAAGTTCACGATCGACTCCCGGCCGGTGACCTTCCGCGCCAGCTTGAGGGCTGCCTCGACCGCGTTCGCACCGCCGGGCCCGGGGAAGGCCACGCGGTGGTCGAGGCCGCGGGGCTTGAGGATCATCTCGGAGAATGTCTGCAGGAAATCACCGCGGGCGGTCGTGAACATGTCCAGGGAATGCACCAGCTGGTCACTCCGGAAATAGTCCAGGACCACTTCCTTCAGGCGCGGGTGATTATGCCCGTAGTTCAGCGCGCCGGCGCCGGCGAAGAAGTCCAGATATGGCGTGCCGTCCTCGTCCCAGACCGTGCTGCCGACGGCTCGTGAGAACACCGCCGGCCAGTTCCGGGAATAGCTCCGGACCCCGGATTCCAGGGCGACGGTGTCGATCGTGGGCGCAGTCATATGAATTCCTTCATCGATTGGTTCGAATGGGGACGTGCTGGGCCGGAAGCCGATCGACGATGCCGAACGGCGCCGAGCCCGACGGGCCTTGCGTCAGCGAGCCAGTCCGCTGATCGTGAGCAACGGTTCGGCCTCGTGTGCGTCGGGGAAGTCCCCGGCCGCGAAGAGCGGCGACTCGCAGATCCGGGCGTCATGGCGGTCCGCGAACTTCCCGAAGAGCCGGCGCGAGGAGTCGTTGGTCTGCGTCACGGTGGTCTCCACGGCGACGACGTCGACCAGATCTCGGACCAGAGCATCCAACAGGAGACCGCCGATGTTGCGGCCCCTGAAGGCCGGATCCACGGCGATCTGCCACACGAACAGCGTGGTCGGCGCGTCGGGTCGGCGGTAGCCGGTGACGAAACCAACTGCTTGTTCCGCGACCGTCGCGACGCGACAGGTGTCGCGGAAGTCTCGCGCGAGGAGGGCGTAGGCGTACGCGGTGTTCACGTCGAGCTCGCCACTGTCGGAGGCGATCCGCCACATGTGCGCGCCGTCCGCGATGGTCGGGCGGCGGACGGTCGGGGCCGGGTCGACGGCGGTTCGGGCGGGCGTCGGCGTGACGCCGGCGGTCCCGGCGGATTCGTCGTCGTCGGGATTGCCGGACTCGTCGGGACGGGGCCCCGGTTCGGCATTCTGAGCGAGCACGCTCGGTGGATTGTGCGACGCTGGGGCGGACGCGTCAGAATGGTGGTGGCGGGCGTTGGATAACTCTGTGGACGTCGGCATACCGGTATCCACCGTAGGGTGTCCGGAGCGGTGCGTTGAAGGCTTGCGGACGCGAATCGGGGCGATTCCGACCTGGGCCGATCTGCTCTCAGGCCTCAGACCATGCGGCAAACTCCCGATCGCGGACGTCCGCAAAACTGGTGCCACATCGAGTCCATATGGCGAGACGGTACTGAGGAACCCTCAGCGGTTCCCGACGGCGTTCGGGTCGCCGGGTGGCCGACCTCACCTCGTGTGGTGGCGGCATGGGTCGCACCCACTGCCCGAGCAGCGCAAGCCGGGCGACCGCGAGCGGCAACTGGAAGACTCTCGCTCATGCCGACCGCACAATCGGGGACCGGAGCACCTCCGCCGTCGCCCGCGGACGTGCGCCGCTGGCGCCGTTACCTTGCCGAGGAGCGCGCCGAGGCGGCGCTCTACACGCGGCTCGCGGCGAAGCGGCAGGGCGAGGAACGCGAGATCCTGCTCGCGCTGGCCGAGGCGGAGGGACGGCACGCCGCGCACTGGGTCGGCCTCCTCGGCGACGACGTCGGCCGGCCGCTGCGACCGTCCGCGCGATCGAGCCTGCTGATCCGGCTCGCCGGGCGGTTCGGTTCCGTGTTCGTGCTCGCTCTGGCCCAACGTGCGGAAGCGCGGTCGGCGTATGCGGACGACGAGCACGCGACGGCGGCGATGGCGGCGGACGAGCGGATCCACGAGGAGGTGGTGCGGTCGCTTGCGGAGCGCGGCCGGGCACGGATGTCCGGGACGTTCCGGGCCGCGGTGTTCGGGATGAACGACGGCCTCGTGTCGAACCTCGCGCTGGTGCTCGGCATCGGCGCCTCCGGCGTCGACAATGCGACGATCCTGCTCACCGGCATTGCGGGTCTGCTCGCCGGGGCACTCTCGATGGGTGCCGGCGAGTTCGTGTCGGTGCGGTCCCAGCGGGAGCTGCTGGAGGCCTCCAATCCGAGCCCGACGGCGCACACGGCGCTCCCGGACCTGGACGTGAACGCGAACGAGCTGGCTCTCGTCTACCGAGCGCGTGGAATGCCGGAGGACGAGGCGCGGGCGAAGGCCGAGGAGCGGATCGCCACCTACTCCGGTGACCGGTCCTCGGACCGGGCGGACGTGCGCGACCACGAGGAGATCGGCTCGGCCTGGGGCGCGGCACTGTCGAGCTTCTGCTTCTTCGCCTCCGGTGCCATCATCCCGGTGCTGCCGTACCTGCTCGGACTCACCGGGCTGGCGGCCGTGGTGGTAGCGGCGGCTCTCGTCGGGATCGCGCTCATGCTGACGGGGGCCACGGTGGGGATCCTGTCCGGGGCTGCGCCGCTGAGCCGGGCGCTGCGGCAGTTGGCGATCGGTTGGGGCGCCGCCGCGGCGACCTACGTCCTCGGTCTGCTGTTCGGGACGACGGTGGGCTGAGCGGCGGGCGAGTAGATTCCCGCCATGGGGATCAGGGGGAGACTGGGCATTCTCGGCCTGGCGGGGTTGCTGCTGGCCGGGTGCACGGACGCGGGTGGCGATCCGGGCCAGAGCGCGTCTGTCACCGAGGACCATGGCGACGGCACCACCGGCCCCGCGGTCGAGACGACCCCGCCCGGCGAGACGACCCCGCCCGGCGAGACGACCGAGCCGGTCACCGCAGACCCCGGCACCGGTCGATGCAGCGATCCGATCGCGTCCGTACCGAACCGGGCCGTGGGCGAGGCGCCGCTCCTGCTCCAGTTCACGGGGCTGGTCGCGGTCGGGGGTCAGGGCGCGAGTCGGTGGGTGGACGTGGTCGTCTATGCCGATGGGACCGCCGCCCGCTACAACGGCGGGTTCGCCGATCCGTGGAAGTACGCGTCGCAGCGCCAGTTGGCCACCGAGCTGTCCGAGCACGAGGATCTCGGGGCCGAGGTTGCCTTCGGTGGCTACCTGGACTGCGACCTGGACGGGCTGCTGGCCGCGCTCGCAGGCTTCGAGCGCGACAACGCTGTGTTCGGTGCGCCACTGGTGCCCGATGCGGCCAACACCGAGATGGTGCTGTTCGGTGACGACGGCGCCGAGGAGTTCGTCTGGGACGTCTACTCCCTCGGGCTCGAGCGCGACGCCGCCGGCGTGGTCGTGGACGGCCGCGATGCCGACCAGGTCGCGGCTCGGGATGCTCTGTCCGCGTTCGGGTCGATGCTGCTCAACTCCGTGGTGGACGCCGAGAACCTGACCGTCGATCGGATCGAGGTGCTCGCCCCGTACGCGATCACCGATGCCGAGGTGACCTGGCCGGGGCCGCCGATCACGGACGTCCTCCACGACGGCTGCGGCGTGCTCGAGGGCGCGGACGCCGAGCGGATCTGGGATCAGGTCCAGGCCGAGACCCCCATCGCCGACCCGAACGCCGGCGTGTTCCTGCGGGTCCTCACCCCCCGCAGGTCGAGCCCTGCGTGGTGCACCAGTGACGGCCGCGGATCCCGGGTCGCGTCAGAGCGCGCCGCGCCCCAGGTGGTGCGTGATCGTCGCGACGACCTCGTCCAGCAGCGCGTCCACCTGGGCCTGGTCGTAGCCCTCCCGCCACTTCGTGGTGGAGAACCGCACCGAGGTGACCTCGTCCGGCCGCAGCGGGTTGCCGGTCTGCTGACCAGTCTCGGCCTGCCGGAGTGTGGTGACGATCCGGTCGAGGAAGTCGTCCACCTCATCCTGGTCGTAGCCCTGGGAGAACCGCGTCGGCTTGAACCGGGAATTGAGGACCTGCTCCGCGCTGATCAATCCGACCTCCGATGGGTGGTTGCTCCTCGGGCCGTCGGCGACCGAGTCATCACCGTCCCGAGGGTACTGGTGCTACTGCCCTGTGCTTCCCGCAGGTTGCCGGCGTCGGACCCGTGCCTTTCCGGACAGGGTGAGGGAGACTGGGAGTGGTGGTGAGAGCCGCCACCGCAGTGGCGTGGGAGGTCGTCATGAAGGCGGCAGTGGGTGACAGGGTGGTCGTCGCGTCGTCACACACCGACGTGGCCGCGCGCGAGGGCGAGGTGATCGAGGTCGCCGCAACGGACGGTAGCCCGCCGTGGCGCGTTCGTTGGGTCGACGACGAGCACGAGTCGTTGTTCTGCCCCGGGCCGGATGTGTACGTCGAACGGCGCGTGGAGCGATTCCAGGTACTGCTCGGCGAGTAGTGGTCCAGTCGGGCAATGCCCGACGGCGGCGCTCGGCTCGGTCCGAGCGTGCCGAGTTCGGTCGACGGGTGGGTTGGCCCCGCCGTGCTCGCCGGGCAGGGGTGGACCGGCACTGACGGCGCCGGTGGGCCGAGTCGAACGCGGCTGTGGCCGGTCGCACCGGTCCCAAGACGGGTCGCCGACACAAGGTCGTGGGGCCTACTCCGGTCACGTTGGTGACGGGGACCACCTCCGGTCACGTTGGTGACGGGCCCTACCTCCGGTCACCTTGGTGACGGGCCCTACCTCCGGTCACCCTGGTGACGGGCCCTACCTCCGGTCACCTTGGTGCAGGGCCGCCCTGAGCTTGGGCGCGAGCGACGCGCCGTCCCCACCGGCGACCTCGGCCGCGGCGCCGGCCCGACGCGCGGTACCGACCTCCTGGACCGCGACCGGTGAACCGTGCGCGAGGACCTGCTCGCCCGGCGTCAGCTCCCGGATCGCGATCACCGCGACCCGCGACGGGAACTCCTGCGCGAACTCACGGTAGAGGTACGGGTCGTGCTGGCCGTCGTCGCCCACCAGGACCCAGCGGATGTGCGGGAACTCGGCGGTGAGGCGCCGGAGCGCGTGGCGCTTGTGCTCCTGGCCGGAGCGGAACCAGCCGGAGTTGGTCGGGCCCCAGTCCGTCATCAGCATCGTCCCGGCCGGGAATCGGTGCCCGCGCAGGAACTGCACGAGCGTCGGCATGATGTTCCAGGCGCCGGTCGAGAGGTAGAAGATCGGGGCGCCAGGATGCTCGGCGAGGAGGTCGCGGTACATCTGCGCCATCCCCGGCACCACCTTGCGGGCACTGCCGTGGCGGATGAACGTGTTCCAGACGGCGATGAACGGTCGCGGAACGAGGGTCACCAACGCGGTGTCGTCGATGTCGCTGATGATGCCGAAGCGGGCGCCGGCATCGATGATCTGGACCCGCTCGGTCACCGGCGCCGTCGCCTTGGCGGTGATCGTCACGTCATGCCAGCCCGGCGCGAGCCCATGATCGGAGACGACCAGATCGAGATAGCCGCCACGATCGGCGGTGCCCGGAAAGTCACGGTCGCCGACCCGGACAGTGACCGGCATGTAGCCGACGGAAGCTGTCACGAACGAGCGCCAGCCGCGGCGTGAGATCAGATCCTCCTCGACCGGCTGATCGGCGGCGGTCAGGGGCTCGTGCCCGCGGGTCAGGATCACTCGGCCAAGAACTCGGACGAAGTCCTGGTTGCCGTAGCCGATGTAGGGAAGTGTCCGCGGGTGCCATCCCCGAGCCCGCAGAATCGGCACCAGTCTGCGGTTGATGCCGTTCTCGATCGCCGCGGCGAGGTGTGTTTCGGGCATAGAGACAGGCTAGGGGAAAGGATCGAAGTCGGCGGCCTGACGCCGCCGACCTCGACCTGCTGCGCCCCATTGCGCAGGCTCCGACTTGTGGGTCCGAGTGGTCCCTATCGTGGCCCACGTCACATGCTCCCGGGGACCTTGAACCCATTCAGATTGACAACGATTCGGTCACGATGCCACCTGCGGACGGTTATGGATCCCTCTCCCGGATGGTGGGCCCACCGGTGCTTGACGACGAGATGAGAAGGTGTCAATGTATCGACTCATTGATACATAATCTGGTGAGGGTGGTGCGGCATGTCTGGTCTCGTGACGATCTCGGTCCTGGTGGTCTTCTCGCTGCTCGTGGTCGGCCTCACGGTCGTGATCGGCGGGGCGCTGCTCGGCGCAATCGGACGCTCCGCCCGACCCGAAGACACCCCCGTCGCGACCCTGGTTGCGGCGCGGCGCCACGCACTGTGGACGGCGACGATGGCGATCACGCTCGCCGTGGTCGCGCTCGTCGGTACCCTCGCCGTGGATGCGGCGGGTGTTGCCCTGCTCGAGATCCCGGCGGCGCCGCCGGGCCTCGCGTTCGGTCTCACGTTCCTGGTCGCCGGCCTCGCCTATGTCCTGACCCTCTGGGTGGGCGAGGTCACCTGGCCACGGCCCGAGGGCTCCGTGCGCACCGCCGCCCTGGTTCGACGAACGACGGTCGACGTCTCGCCGCGACTGCCCTGGGTGATGTTGTTGGTGTGGTGTGGGCTGCTGGCAGGGAGCGTCGTGGTGCTCGGCCTCATCGCGGATGGCACCAGTTTCACCGTGGTGTACGACCCGCCCCGCGCCGACGGCCTCGTCAGCTCCTCTGCGGGTCCGTTCCCCGGGTGGCCCTACGGCGTGCCGATCCTCGCGGTCGCGCTGCTCCTTGCGGGGGTGACGCAGCTCGTGCTCCGCCAGGTTGCGAGGCGTCCAGCGGTGGCGGGGGTGGCTCCTGCCGCCGACCTCGCGCTTCGACGCACCAGTGCTGCCCGGCTCCTGCGCGGCGCACAGCTGGCCGTCGGAGCGACCCTGGCCGGGGTATTGGTGGTCGCGGGTCCGCCGATCGGAATCGTGACCGAGTCTGCCCTGGGGGTTCCGGTCATGATCGCGGGAGGCCTCGTCTTCCTCGGGGCGATTGTCGCCGCCGCCTTGCCGACTCCGGCCCGGCGCGCCCGTCTGGACGGGGCGGCACGGGAGCCCAGGCCGGGACCGGGGGCATCAGGGACGAATGCGGGTCCGTGGTCCGGTGACTGGGCGGGACCTGGCGGTGGGTCCGGTGACGGCGCGAACCCTGGCACCACGGCGGCCGTGCGGGCGCGGGACGTTCGACCATGACCCTGCAGGTGCGTGTGGATCTCGCTCTCGGGGTGCCGCCGTACGAGCAGATCCGCAGCCAGATCGCCGGCCACGTGGGAGCCGGCAACCTGCACCCAGGCGACCGGCTGCCGACGGTGCGTGACCTCGCAGCCGACCTCGGCGTGGCCGTGGGCACGGTGGCGCGCGCCTATCGCGAGCTCGAGCAGTCCGGGCTGGTCCAGACCCGCCGACGGCTGGGTACCGTGGTCGCCGTCGGAGCTGGTCGAGAGGCCGCCGGTGAGAGCCTGCAACGCTCCGCTGCCGCGCTGGTCCGCGCCGCGCGCGCCGAAGGACTCAGCGATGACGCCGTGCTGGATCTCGTCCGTGGCACCCTGATGGCGCCCGGATCCGCCAGTCACCCGAGTCCGTGAGCGCACGGAAGGTGGTTCGTCATCCTGTCGGGACCATCCCTCCATGACTGGCCCGACGCTCGCCGAGCCACACGCGATCGGATGACGCTTTCACCAGCACGGCCTCGCTTGAACCGCGTCAGTTCCAGGGCGGGTTGGTGGGGTGGATTTCGGTGCCGTCTGGTCGGTAGAAGTGCCATTTTCCGTTGTGTCGGGTCATGGTGATGTTGTGGGTGTGGATCCAGTGGTGGTGGTGGTAGCAGGCGAGGCCGGCGTCGTGGAGGTCGGTGTTGCCGCCGTCGGCCCAGTGTTTGGTGCCGTGGTGGGTTTCGCAGCGTTCGGGTGGGGCGGTGCAGTTGTGGTAGACGCAGTGGCGGTCGCGGGCGATGATGGCGCGGCGTTGGGCGGCGGTGTAGAGGCGGTGGGCTCGGCCGTGGTTGAGGATTTCGTTGTCGGGTCCGAAGATGATGCGGTAGGTCTCGCCGGAGCAGCCGATGATGCGGTCGAGCAGGTCGCGGGGGACGGGTCCGGTGTTGTCGGTGAAGGTGGCAGGTCCCGCGGCGAGTAACGCGGCCCAGTCCCGCCCGCCACCGGGTACGGCGATGCTGGGCACGGCGATGCTGGGCAGGGCCGTGCTGTTGGTGCCGGGCAGGGCAGTGCTGTTGGTGTCGGGCGTAGCGGTGCCGTTGGGGTCGGTGGTGGGTTGGCCGAGTGCTCCGACGACCCGCGATTGGCAGTCGGGCAGACCGGTGGCCTCCGACGTGGGCGAGGGGGCGGGTGCTTGCGCGGAAGCGCCGGGCTCGCCTACCGGGGTGGCCGGGTCCGCCGGGGTGGGTGCTTGCGCGGAAGCGCCGGGCTCGCCTGCCGGGGTGGCCGGGTTCGCCGGGGTGGGCAGTTCCTCGGAAGCACCGGGCTCGCGCGCTGAGTCGCACGGGGTGGTCGTGCTCGCCGGGGTGGGTGCTTCCGCGGGCGTGCCGGCCTCGTTCGCCGGACGGGCTGCCGTGTCCGTTGCGGTCGGGCCGGTCGGGTTGGCGTTGCTGCGCGGGCTGTGGTCGGCCGGGTCATCGGTCGGGTCGGTGGTGGTGTCCAGGCCGGGTAGGGGTTCGGTGATCGGTCGCGGGGGCGGCGTCGGGCTGGCTGCCTCGGCTGCGTCGGGCGCCTCGCCGGTCGCCGAGTCTTCGGCTCCGGCTGCTTCCTCGGTCCCGGGGGCTTCCTCGGTTCCGGATCCACTGGTGGTCTGGGTGGTTTCGGTGGTGGTGATGATGTCGAGGAATTCGGGGTAGTTGATGAGGACGCCGAGGTGGGGGCGGACGGATCCGGAGGTGCCGACTTTGCCGTGGTCCAGGGCGGTGTGGGCGAGGTCGCTGAGGGCTTGGGCGCGGCGTTGGGAGGAGGTGCGGGTCTCTCCGGCGGCGGGCTTGCCCATGATCGCTTCGAGTGCGGTGCGTACGTATTGGCCGTGTTCGAGGGTGAGGAATCCGGCGAGGTGGTAGCCGTCCATGGTGCGGTCGATGTTGAGGTATTCGCGGTCGGAGGCGGCGTGGTGGGCCTTGTCGGTGGCGTCGGGGTCGGCGATCGCGACGAAGTGATCGACCAAACCTGCGCAGGTCCTCCGGCGAGCGGGTGGCGGCGTTGGCGAGGAGGAACTCCTCGACCGTCTGCACCCGACCAGCACCAGCAGCGGCGCCTGCGGCGTCGGGGGCCGCTGTGGCGTCAGCGTCGGGGGTCGCGGTGGGGTCGGCCTCGTCGCTGGCGTCGGCGCTGCCTGTCGTGGCGTCGGTGGCCTCGACGGACTCGGTGGCGTCGGCGCCCTCGGTGGGGTCGCTGGCCGCGGTCACGTCCGTGCCATCGCTGCCGTCGGTGCTGGTGCTGCCGTCGGTGCTCGCCTCGGCTGTGTTGGGGTTGGTGGGGGTGGCGGGGTATTGCAGGCCGTCGACGGCGGCTTGGGTGGTGGTGGCCTTGAGCAGGATCTGGGCCTGGTCGATGCCGATCTTCCCGGTCCGCAACCAGGTCCGGGTCGCGGGCAGACTGTTGCGTAGCCCGGTGGCCAGGGTCGACATCCGGCGGGCGCTGGCACCGCTGATGCCGTAGGTCTTGGCCACATAATGGGGGTAGGTGCGGAACCCCTTGCTGGTGTCCCAGGTCCCGGCCTCGGACTCCAGGCCCATCCAGTCCAGCTGGGCACCGGTCAACGCCTGCGTGATCAGGTGCGTCCGCAACGCCGCGTGGCCCAGGAACCGGGACCCGTACCGGTCGGACTCGGTGACCGGATCCGCGGTCGCGATGCCCTGGGTGAGGGCCTCGATCGCGATCAACTGATCATCCAACGACCCCGCCATCAAGTCCGCCAGAGACAGGTGCATCCGGGACGCGAGCGCCACACCCGGCCCCGACACGCCAGCACCGGAAGTGGTGGTGGTGTCGTCCATGTGTGCTCACCTCCCCGTCGACGTCGAGTGGTCCGAAACGCCTGCTGGTTTCGTACGTCTGTTTGACTGCTTGGGCTCCACTCTAGGACGTCTTACCGACAGTGCAAGGACCCCGATTTCCGTTGTGGATACAGGGACATCAGCCGATCCAACCGACCCACAACCAGCCGCCGAGACACCCCGATGACCCCCCATCCACAGGGCACACGGACGGCTTGCCGAATTGACAGTGGGAGGGCTTACAGCAGAGCGGCCGAGAGCTCGAAGTGGCCCAGCTGATGTTGAACGCGGTGGATCAGAGGGTACGGACGCGCGCCCACTGATAGCGGTGACCGTGCCAGTGGTCCCAGGTGTCGAACGCCTCGACCTCGCCGAGCGGGCTGAGGGCCGCGCGAAGCCCTCCGTCGCTACGACGGTTGAAGTAGCGGCCGTGCTCGTCGAAGGACGCGAGCGGCGGCTCGTGCCCCCAGACGGCCACCTCGACCATGCCGCCGGAGCGGACCACGCGTCCGATCTCGGTGAGGGCACCCGAGAACTGGTCGTCGGTGAGGTGCATCAGGGTGCTCATCGACCAGGCGGCATCGATGCTGTCGTCCTCGAAGGGCAGGTCGGTGACGTTCGCAACCCGGGCGTCGAGGCCGAGTTCCCGGCAGATCCGGACGCCTTCGGGGGAGAGGTCGACGCCGATGTACGTGGCGCCGGTGGCAGCGAGGATCACGCCGTCACGGCCCGCGCCACAGCCGATCTCGAGGACCGTGTCTGTGGGCGTGAGGTCGTCCGCGAACGCCTCCACGTGCGCGGTGCGCTCCTGGCCGAGTGGCCGGTCGGCGCGCTGCGCCATCTCGTCTGCGTAGTACTGGAGGAGGCGTGCGGCGATCTCTTCGGGGGTGCTCATCGGCCCGGGCTTGCCCGAATCGCGTCGGCTATCTCTCGATCCATGGGATGCCACAGTATTCAAGGATGGCGGCGTCTCACCAGGGGGTCGGC
This sequence comes from Occultella kanbiaonis, assembly GCF_009708215.1. Lineage (NCBI taxonomy): Bacteria > Bacillati > Actinomycetota > Actinomycetes > Micrococcales > Ruaniaceae > Occultella > Occultella kanbiaonis. Next base: position 329,710 of record NZ_CP046175.1, read on the forward strand.
AGATCGGGTGCCGACGTCCACTCGTTGGGGCGCAGGCATCGGTCGCCGACGTCCGCTCTGGTGGCCGACCATCAGCCGCCGACATCCACTCGTTGGCGCTGGCATCGGGTGCCAACCACTCGCGGAGGGCGCGTGCGCGGAGCAGCGGCAGTCTCAAAGACGCAGTCGACAACTGCGGTGCGGGCCATTGATCGGGCAGGGTAGGCACATGAGATACGTGGTGATCGGAGCGGGCGCAATCGGGGCGGGCGTCGGTGGGCTGCTGGATGATTCGGGATCCGAGGTGCTGCTGGTGGCACGCGGTGAGCACCTGGCGGCGATGCGCGAGCACGGCCTGACCGTGCGCATGCCCGACGGCGTCATCACCCGCCGACCCGACGTCGCGGCCTCGCCCGAGGAGGTCGAGCTCCGAACCGACGATGTGCTGGTGCTCGCCACGAAGACCCACCAGGCGGCCGCCGCGCTCGCCACCTGGGTGGACGCGCCGGTGCACGACGGCGGCCAGGTGGTCGGCACGGCGGGCGAACGGCTGCCTCTGCTGACAGCCCTCAACGGCGTCGCGAGCGAGGAGATCGCGCTGCGGTGGTTCGCACGTGTCTACGGGGTCTGCGTATGGATGCCCGCCGTGCTCGCCCGGCCAGGCGAGATCATCGTGCGCTGCGCCCCGGTCCGGGCCATCCTCCACGCCGCCCGCTACCCGGCCGTCCTCGCGGACGACGGCGACGCCGCCTTCCTGAGGCAGCTCGCCGAGGACTGGGGCCGAGCGGGCATCCAGGTTCCGACGCCCGACGACGTCATGCCCTGGAAGTACCGCAAGCTGCTCGGCAATCTCGGCAACGCCGTGCAGGCGCTCCTCGGCGACGGCGGCCTGGGCCAGGACATCACAGAGGCCGCCCGCACCGAGGCCGCGGCGATCTACGAGGCCGCGGGCATCACCATGAACTCGGACGAGTCCGAGCGGCACTCGCGCGACCAGCTCACGGCGGCCCCGGTGGCCGGTGCGCCCGAACGCATGGGTGGCTCGACCTGGCAGTCGCTGCACCGCGGCAGCGGATCCGCCGAGACCGACTACCTCAACGGCGAGATCGTGGCGATCGCCCACCGCCTCGGCCGGACCGCGCCGGTGAACGCTGCCCTTGCGGAGCTGGTGCGTCATGCCGCTGCCCAGCGCACGAAACCGGGCGTCATGACGCCCGACGAGCTCGGGCAGCGGGTGCTGGGCCAGCGCCCGGAGTCGATTGGCTGACGCACAAGGCGGCCGCACGGGCATGAGCGCGCATCGTCACAGCGGCGATGCGGGAGAGTGTTCCGCGTGAACCTCTTCGGTGGACTCGGCGCATTTCCGCTCACGCCGGTCGGGCCGGCCGGGATCGACGAGGACGCGTTCGTGGGGTTGGTGCGCCGGCTCGTGGCGGGAGGCGTCGACATGGTCTGCCCGCTCGGTTCGACGGGTGGGTACCCGTACCTGACGCGCGCCGAGCGGGCCCGGGTCGCGCGGCTGGCCGTCGATGCCGCGGGCGGGATCCCGGTGGTCATCGGGATCGGTGCCCTGGCCACCCGGGAGGTGCTCGAGCTGAGCGCCGACGCGCAGGCGGCCGGGGCATCCGCGGTACTGCTGGCGCCGGTGTCCTACCAGCCGCTGACCGAGGACGAGGTGTTCGGTCTACGAGGACGTCACCGCCGAACTCTCGGTGCCGCTCTGTGTCTACGACAACCCGAGGACCACCCAGTTCACGTTCGCCGACGAGCTCTACGGGCGCGTGTCCCGGTTGCCACAGGTCGGCTCGATCAAGATCCCCGGGGTGCCTGACGGGACCGACGCGGCCGCCGCGCACGTGCAGCGGCTGCGTGCGGCGGTGCCCGAGCACGTGACCATCGGCATCAGCGGCGACCCGATGGCCGCCACCGGTCTGCTGGCCGGCTGCGACGCGTGGTACTCGGTGGTCGGCGGGGTCCTTCCGGAACGGGCCCTGGCGATCACCAGAGCTGCGCGGGCCGGGGACCGCAACGGCGCGCTGGCGTTGTCGGGGGCGCTGGAGACGGTGTGGGAGCTGATGCGTCGGCACGGCAGCATGCGGGTGGCGTCAGCGCTCGCCGAGGAGCTCGGGCTGGTCGGTACGCCGAACCTGCCGAAGCCGCTGCGAGCGCTCGACGCGGACGTTCGCGTCGGGCTCCGCGACTGGGTGAGGTCGGCCGGGCTCGTCGGCTGAGCGCGCCGTGATCTCGCCCGCCCTACGCGATGCCCGCCTCGCGCGCGAGGATCGCGGCCTGCACCCGTGAGGAGCAGCCGAGCTTCGCCAGCAGGTGCGAGACGTGCGTCTTCGTGGTCGCCTCGGTGATGTGCAGGCCGGTCGAGATCTGCCCGTTGGACAGGCCCCGCGCCAGGGCCCCGAGCACCTCCAGCTCGCGCGCGGTCAGCCCGGCGCGCTCGACGGTGTCCGCCGCGCCGCCGTCGGCCCCGGCCGGCGTGTGCCCCTGCTCCGGGGACCCCGACCCGCCCGGCCGCGACGTCGCGAAGGCGTCGAGCAGGGTCCGGGTGACCTCCGGCGCGACGACGCCCTCCCCGGCTGCCACCCGCCGCACCGCGTCGAGCAGGGCGGCCGCGCTGGTGGACTTCAGCAGGAAGCCCGCCGCGCCCGCACGCAGTGCCCCGAACACGTACTCGTCCAGATCGAACGTGGTCAGCACGAGCACGTCCGCCAGGCCCTCGCCCACGATCGTCCTGGTCGCCTCGATGCCGTCCATCCGGGGCATCCGGATGTCCATCAGCACCACGTCCGGACGCAGGGTCCGAGCGTTGCGCACGGCGACCTCCCCGTCCGCCGCCTCACCCACCACCTCGACGTCGGGGTCGCCGCCGAGCATCAGCCCCAGGCCGGCGCGGATCGCGGCATGGTCGTCGGCGATCAGGACCCGGATCGTCATGGGTGCTCCCTGCTGGTGTGGTCACCGTTGCGAAGGCCCGACGGCGTCGGCTCGCCCGGCGTGGTCGCGGCGAGCGGGCGGTCGGCCGGCTCGGCCCCCGCGGCAGGCAACCGTGCCTGCACGACCCAGCGTCCGCCGTCGGGCCCGGCCCGGCACGAGCCGCCGACGGCGGTGGCGCGTTCGGCCATGATCTCGAGCCCATAGCCGGGCGCGTCGCCGCGGCGAACCGGCCCGACGGCGTTGCTCACCTCGATCACAAGGGTGCCGTCGTCGTCGGTCAGCCGGGCCTCGACACGACCTGCGCCATGTTTGGTCGCGTTCGTCAGCGCCTCCTGCAGGATCCGGAAGCCGGCCTGATCGAAGGCGGCGGGCAGGCCGTCGGCGCCGAACCGCGCCGGCAGCGTCAGGTCCAGGCCGTGCGCCACGCCGAGCCCGGCGAGCTCGACCGGGTCGCTGAGCCGGGCGGGCGCCAGCTCGGGCTCGTCGCCGGCCCGCAGGAGCGTGATCATCGAGCGCATCTCCGCCAGGGCCGCCACCGACGACCTACGGGCGGCGAGCAGCGCGGCCCGGTCCGCTCCGCCGTCGGGCCTTGCCAGTGCCGCCTCGGTGGTGATCGCGATCGCGGACAGGTTCCCCGAGATCGCGTCATGCAGGTCGCGGGCCATCCGCTCGCGCTCGTCGCGCAGGCGCTCGGCCTGGCGCAGCGCGGTGAGCCCTTCGAGGTCGGCCGCTCGTGCGTGGGCGAGATCGGCCAGATCCTTCTGCGCGCGCACCGAGGTGCCCCACCAGATCGGCGTCGCGTAGAGCGCGAATGACTGCAGCCCGTAGGCGAGCCCCGCCCGGAAGTCACCGCTGGCCAGCCAGACCACGAGGAACGTCACCACGATGACGGCCACGGTGATCGCGAGGATGATCTGGACCGCGCGCTTCGAGGCATACAGGGCGGCGGAATGGAGCAGGTCCCAGAACACGAGGACCACGGCGAGGCTGCCGCCGATCGCGGCGTCGCCGGCCAGGACCACGACGCCGCCCAGCAGCGCGGCGATCGGGTGTCGCCGCTTGACCAGCATGATCGCGGCGCCGATCACGAGCGGGACGAGGTGCCACCAGGGTTCGGGCCGCGCCCATGGCATCGAGTAGAGCCAGCCGGTCAGGTCCGTCGCGAGCAGCAACAGACCGACGACCACCACGCCGATGGCGTCGCTGACGTCCCGACGGCGCGGCGTCGCCCGCAACCAGCGCCAGAGTTCGATCAGGAGTGCCACCCGGCCATCCCAGCACACGCCGGCCGCGCGAGGATCAGTCGAAGGATGGAGCTAGTGGATGCCGGCCATCATCTTGGTGATCCACTTGTTCATCGCCGCCACGATCACCCCGGCCAGGATCGACACGCCACCGAGGACCAGGAAGTACGGGGTCTCGTTGTCCGCGTCGTAGAACGTGGCGAGCGCCCCGGCCGCCGCCGAGCCGACCGCGATCGACATGAAGAACAGCGCGATCATCTGCGTGTGGAACGCGTCGGGCGCCAGCTTCGTGGACAGCGACTGGCCCACCGGCGACAGGCACAGCTCGGCGACCGTGAACAGGAACAGGATCAGCACCAGCCACAGCAGCGGCGTGCTGTTCGGGCCGCCGCCCGCGAACGGGATGAACAGCAGGAACGCGATCCCCATCACGACCGTGCCGATCGCGAACTTCCAGGGCGAGGACGGCTGCCGCGGTCCCATCCGCTGCCACATCGCCGCGAACACGCCCGCGAAGATGATGATGAAGATCGGGTTGATCGACTGGATCCAGCTCGGCGGCATCACCCAGCCGAAGACCTCACGGTTCAGCCGCTCGTCCGAGTACACGGCCACCACGGTGAACTGCTGCTGGAACAGGGACCAGAACGCCGCGCTCGCGACGAACATCGGGATGAAGGAGATCACCCGGCTGCGTTCGACGTCGCTGAGCCGCGACGAGCTCAGAATGATCGCGAACAGGGCGATCGTGGCGGCCAGGGTCACCACGACCACGATCGTGGACAGGTTGCCGGCCGTGATCGCACCGACCAGCGCCAGGATGGCGATGACGACGACCGCGCCGATCGCGATGCCGAGGTACCGGATCCGGCCCCGGCCGTCCAGCGGGTTCGTCACCACCTTGCCCGCGTCACCGATCGTGGACCGGCGCAGCAGCAGGTACTGGATCAGGCCGGCCGCCATGCCGAGCGCGGCGAGCCCGAACCCCCAGTGGAAGCCCTGCATCTTCCAGACGAGCCCGGTCAGCAGCGGCCCGACGAGCGCGCCCAGGTTGACGCCCATGTAGTAGATGGAGAATCCGGCGTCGCGGCGCGTGTCATCCTTGGTGTACATGTCGCCGAGCACCGAGCTGGTGGTCGCTTTCAACGTGCCCGATCCGAGCGCGATGCAGACCAGGCCGATGCCCACGCCGATGAACTCCGGCACCACCGCCAGCGCGATGTGCCCGCACATGATCAGCACGGCGGCGCTGAGCAGGGTGCGTTCGGCGCCGAGGAGCCGGTCCGCGACCCAGGCGCCGAGGATCGAGGAGAGGTAGACGAGGCCGCCGTACGCACCCACGATCGAGGTCGCCTCGGCCTGGGTGAGCCCGAGGCCGCCCTCGGTCGCCGAGTAGTACAGGTAGTAGACGAGGATGCCCTGCATCCCGTAGAAGCTGAACCGCTCCCACATCTCGACGCCGGCCAGGTTCGCCAAGCCCCAGGGGTGTCCGAAGAAGGTACGCGTCGGTGCGGCGGCCGGCTCCGTGGCGGTGTCCCCATGAGTCATCCGTCGAGCGTGGCACTGATGGGGATGGGTCGCACTCCGGGGAATCTCCATCGAAGGGCTGAGGTCACGGACCTGCCTTTGCCCGATGTGGCCGCGCCGGACGGGCGTCAGGGTGATGCCCATGTCACTTTCCCTGCTCGGTCCGCTCGCGGTCCTCGCACTCATCGACTCCACGAGTTTCGGCACCCTGCTCATCCCGATCTGGCTGATGCTCGCGCCAGGCCGGCTGCGTGCGCAGCGGGTGCTCGTGTTCCTCGCGACGGTCGCGGTGTTCTACTTCGGCGTCGGTCTGGCGCTGCTCGCCGGCGCGACCGGGCTCGCCTCGATCATGGAGTCGGACTCGCCGGTGCTGCTGTGGGTGCAGCTGGCCGTCGGGGTGGCGTTGTTCGTGGGCTCGTTCTTCGTCGGGCGCAAGAAGAAGGTGCCCGACGGCGGCGCTGCGGCCGGGGCGGACGGGGTCACCGTGGGTGGTCGGTCGGCAGGTGCCGCCGCGAGCGGCGCCGGTGTGAGTGGCGCCGGTGTGAGCGAGGTCGGCGGGGGCGGTGTCGGCGGAGGTGTGGCGGCCGGTGGCGGGGGAGCCGGCGCGGATGGCAGCGCCCGGCCCGCCGCTGCTGCCTCCGGTGCGACACCGGATGCCGGCACCGCGCGGGCGACCCCGGCACTGACCGGCCGGCTGGCTCGCTGGCGCGAGCGGACCGTGGCCACCGAGGGCGGGGGCGGCTACCTGGCCCTGATGGGGCTCGCGCTCGGCGCCGCGGTGCTCGAGGTCGCGACGATGCTGCCCTACCTCGGCGCGATCGGTCTCATCACCGGGGCCGACCTGGCCGGGCCCGAGCGGGTCCTGGTGCTCGCGGGCTACTGCCTCGTCATGATCGTGCCCGCGCTGGTGCTTCTCGCCGGGCGGGTCCTGGCCCGGCGCGCGGTCGAGCCGGTGCTGCAGCGAATCTCGGACTGGATGGCGAGGTCCGCGGGGGAGACCATGGCCTGGATCATGGGCATCCTCGGCTTCCTGGTCGCCAGGGACGCCGCGTTCCAGCTCGACCTGTTCGCGCTGATCGACGCCTGGTCCGACACCCAGGGCTGAGGTGAACGCCCCACACCAGGGTGTCCGCATGGTGAGATCTCGACTAACCTGGGGGCTGGCGTCGAGGCGAGGAGGCGGGCGTGCCGGAGGTGGTCACCTGGGAGTTGCGGGCGGCGTTCGCACGCAGTCTCTCCGACATGTACGGCCGCGAGGTCCCCGCGTACACGACCCTGCTGGACGTCGCCCATGAGGTGAACTCCGACGTGATGGCGGCCGATCCCGCCGCAGCCCAGCGACTGGGCAGCATCGACCGGGTCACCGCGGAGCGGCACGGCGCGATCCGGCTCGGCACCCCGGCCGAACTCAGCGAGGTGGCGCGGGTGTTCGGCGCCATCGGCATGTACCCGGTCGGCTTCTACGACCTGCGCGACGCCGGGTCCAGCGCCATCCCGGTGGTGTCGACCGCGTTCCGGCCGGTCGACGCCGACGAGCTCGCGCGCAACCCGTTCCGGGTGTTCACCTCCGTGCTGACCCCGGGCGACCGGCGGTTCTTCTCGGCCGACCTGCAGGCCCGGCTCGAGGAGTTCCTGGGCCGTCGGCGCATCTTCTCCCCGGACCTGCTCGCGCTCGCAGACCGTGCCGAGGCGGACGGTGGACTCGACCGCGCGGACGCCGAGGAGTTCGGCCACCTGGCCACCGCGACGTTCGAACTCTCGCCCGAGCCGGTGGACCGCGCCTGGTACACCGAGCTGGAACGGGTCTCGGCCGTCGCCGCGGACATCGGTGGCGTCGCCAGCACCCACATCAACCACCTCACACCGCGGGTGCTCGACATCGACGCCCTCTACGAGCGGATGTCCGCCCGAGGCATCACGATGATCGACGACATCCAGGGGCCGCCTCGGTGGGACGGGCCGGACCTGCTGCTGCGCCAGACCTCGTTCCGGGCGCTCGCGGAGCCGCGCGCGTTCCGGATGCCCGACGGCGAGATCGTCACCGACGCGCTGCGGGTCCGGTTCGGGGAGGTCGAGGCGCGCGGCATCGCGCTCACCCGCGCAGGGCGGGCGCGCTACGACGCTGCGATCGTCGAGGCCCGCGAACGCGCCGAGGCGGGCGGCCAACCCGACGCGGTGGCCGGGGCGCCGAGCGGTGCCGGTTCAGGGGCCGGCGGCTCGGCGGGTGGCGGCGCGGCGGGCGGCGGCTCGGTGGGCGGCGCCACCACCGCGGGCGGCCCCGTGGGCGCCGCGGGTAGCGCCGCGGCCGTCCGACGTCAGGAGATCCTTCGCGAGATCTGGGCGCGCGACTTCCCGCGCACCGAGGCCGAGCTCGACGCCGCGGGCCTCGCCTACTTCACCTACGACGCGACCGGCGCGCGCACCCCGATCGTCTACGAGGACTTCCTACCCGCCTCCGCCGCCGGGATCTTCGCCTCCAACCTCAGCGACCGCGGGGCCAAGGACAGCACCCAGGAGGCTGCGACACTCGACGCGGACTGGCTCGCCGGGGCGCTCGGTCGCGACCTGTACGACCCGTTCGAGCTCTACGCCGCCCAGAGCGCGGCCTCCCGCGCGGCGACCACCTGACCCTCACGCCGACTACGAACGGCGGGCTCCGCCGTCGGGCCCTGAGTTGCCGTCCCGAGCGGCCGAGCCGCCGGAGTCAGCCGGGGCTGGGCGGACCGCCCTGTTCGCGCAGTCGCCCCAACGCGGCCGCGTACGCCTGGGTCGCGGCGTCGAGGTAGCGCTGCAGTCCGGCACGCTCGACCTCGCTCATGGCCGCGATGACCGTTCCGATGGGTTCGCGAACCGCGTCGAGCGTCTCGGTCAGGCGCTCCGGCACCCGGCCGGTGTGCTCGACGAGGACCCGGCGTCGGTCGCCCGGGTCGGCGACCCGCCGGACGAAGCCCGCGTCGACGAGGCGGTCGATCAGACGGGTTGTGGCGCCCGCGCTCAGCCCCAGGCGTCGGGAGAGCTCACCGCTCGTGAGCGGGCCGTCGAGGTCCAGGATGCTGTTCGCCTGGTAGTCGCTGCCGGTAAGACCGATGTCCTCGGCGGCGGCGAGGTGGAACAGCACGAGCGAGGCGAGGTAGCGCCGGTAGGCGGCATCGGGCCTCGGGTCGTAGGCATCGCCCGGCATCGATCCCCTTGTGACGTAGTTGCACCCATGCAATGATTGCTTGTACACAAGTAACGTACCAGAGGAGGCAGGACATGAGCCAGACATGCCACACGAACGCCGAACCGGACCTCGCGGGTCTCGACGAATACTTCGCCGACCTGCGCGAGGCTTGGGCGAGCGGCGACGCCCGGCGCTACGCCGACCTGTTCACGCAGGACGCCACCTATGTGATCTTCGCCGGCATCGCCTCGGTGGGGCGTGATGCGATCGCCAGGGACCACGAGCCCGTACTCACGAAATGGCAGCGCGGCACCAGGATGTCGATGAACGTGCTCGAGCTCCGCCTGTTGGCTCCGGGCGTCGTGAGCGTGCTCACCGAGGGCGGGATCGGAAAGGGGGCTCGCCTGCCGCTCGACAAGCTGCAGACGTTCACCCTCGTGCGCACCGCCGACGGCTGGCGTTGCGCCGCCTTCCAGAACACGAAGCGGAACCGGCTGTTCGTCGCCATGAACGCGCGCGCCATGCGCAAGCTCAAGAGCCGCGGCTAGGGGAGCACCGGACCCGCTTTGCCCACTGCGCTGCCCGGTACCGCCCTGGGGTGCCACACTGCGATATGACCATTAACGCCACCCCGACCGCCGAGCCCGTCGACCTGCCGGACCCGCGCGACCAGGCCCTCGAGGCGCTGCGCCGGCTCGGCGCGCACCTGCCGTCGACGCCCGACGGCGAAGCCTCCTTCACGCCGACGTCACCGGTGTCCGGGCGGGCCCTGTTCTCCCTCCCGGTGACGTCGCCCACGCAGGTGGACGCCGCCGTCGAGGCCGCGCACGAGGCGTTCACGACCTGGCGGATGGTGCCCGCCCCGGCCAGGGGCGCGCTCGTGCACCGGTTCGGTGACCTGCTCCGCGAGCACAAGGCGGACCTGGCCACCCTGGTCACGCTCGAGGCGGGCAAGATCACCGCCGAGGCGCTCGGCGAGGTGCAGGAGATGATCGACATCTGCGACCTCGCCGTCGGGCTGTCCCGCCAGCTCGAGGGTCGCACCATGCCGTCCGAACGGCCCGGCCACCGGCTGATGGAGACCTGGCACCCGCTCGGCGTGGTCGGCATCATCAGCGCGTTCAACTTCCCGGCGGCCGTGTGGGCGTGGAACACGGCGGTGGCGCTCGTGTGCGGGGACCCGGTGGTGTGGAAGCCGTCCGAGACCGCGCCGTTGACGGCGCTCGGGGCGACGGCCCTGCTCCGACGCGCCGCCGCCGAGCACGGCGCGCCGGAGGACCTCGCCACCGTGATCCTCGGCGGGCGCGAGACCGGTGCGGCGCTCGTCGCGCACCCGAGGGTGGCGCTGCTCTCCGCGACCGGGTCGGAGCGGATGGGCACCGAGGTGGCGCCGGTCGTCGCGGCCCGGATGGGACGCACGCTGCTGGAACTCGGCGGCAACAACGCGGCGATCGTGACGCCGTCGGCGGACCTGGACCTGACCGTGCGCGGGGTGGTGTTCTCCGCCGTCGGGACCGCGGGGCAGCGGTGCACGTCGCTGCGGCGGCTGATCGTGCACACGTCGGTCGTCGACGAGGTGCTCGAGCGGCTCGCGAGCGCCTACCGCGGCCTGCCGATCGGGGACCCGCGCGAGGCCGGCACGCTCGTCGGGCCGCTGATCTCGGTGGCCGCGCGGGACCGCATGCTCGCGGCGCTGCAGCGGGCCCGGGCCGAGGGCGGCACGGTCGTCACCGGCGGCGAGGCCCACGACGTCGCGGCCGCACCCGACGCCGCCTTCGTCACTCCGGCCCTGGTGCGGATGCCCGCGCAGTCGGCGATCGTGCACACCGAGACGTTCGCGCCGATCCTGTACGTGCTCACCTACACGGACCTGGACGAGGCCATCGCGATGCACAACGCGGTGCCGCAGGGACTCTCCTCGTCGATCTTCACCCTGGATCAGCGTGAGGCCGAGCGGTTCCTCGGGGCCGACGGTTCGGACTGCGGCATCGCGAACGTCAACATCGGCACCTCCGGCGCGGAGATCGGCGGCGCGTTCGGCGGCGAGAAGAGCACCGGCGGCGGGCGGGAGTCCGGCTCCGACGCCTGGCGGGCCTACATGCGCCGCGCCACGAACACGATCAACTACTCCACCGACCTCCCGCTGGCCCAGGGCATCGACTTCGGGTGACCGGCCGGCGGTGAGCACCGGGGCCGATGCCTACCGCAGGACCTCGGTTACCGCAGCACCTCGGCTACCGCAGCACCTCGACGAGCATCGCCCAGGCGGCGACCATCGACGCGACCACCACCAGCACGACACCGGCCGCGATCCCGAGCAGACCAGCGGCGCGTCCGGTCACGAGCAATCCGGCGCCCACGAGGAACGGTGCGAACTGCGCCACAGCGAGCCCGCCGACCGCGACCAGCACCCACGGGGCCACGCCGCTGCCACGCCGGCGCGCCTCCCGCAGCGCGGTGACGATCGAGGCGACCTGCAGCACGAGCGGCGGGACCAGGGCGATCCACAACTCCACCCCGACGGCCGTCGTCGACTGCTCCGGGATCAGCAGCACCAGGCACGCCACGAGGGCGAGCACCATCGCACCGATCGTGGCGCTCGCACCTCGCGTCGCCACCTTGGAGGCGAGGATGTCCTTGACATTGACGGAGATCGCAACGATCAGCAGGCCGGCCAGGGCGGCCCTGACCGAACCAACGTCTAGCATCGGCTACCGAGGTGAGGGAGCGGCGATGGGCGAGCATGGGTGAGGTCGGTCAGCGGTCCGAGGTGTCCGGTTCGGAGGACCCGGACGAGCGCGTGGAGGTCATCGCGGTCGTCGCCGTGATCTCGATCATCGCGGTCCTCATCGCGGCCGTCCCGCTGCTTCTGCTCGATCCGCAGGGAGCCGACGGCGTCGGGCCGATCGGCGCGATCTTCGGCGTCCCGATGGTGGCGTCGGCCATCGTCATCGAGGTCGTGGTGCGGGCGCATCAGCGCAGCCGGCCGCTGAACCGGCGGATGCTCTGGTGGGTGCTCGGTGTGATGCCGGTGGCCATCGTGGCCTGCGCTATCCCGGCGGTCCTGGACGATCCGGAGTACTTCGCCTACGAGACTCCGCTGGGAGCGGTCGGGACGCTCGCCGGGATGCTCGTCCTGGCCTACGTCGGGATCCTCATGGGTGCCCTGCTGTGGTTCTTCGTGGTGTTCCCGCTCGCGCACCTCGTGATGGCGCTCATCGCCCGGGCACGGGGCGACAAGGAGGGCGGCAGGATCGGGGTCGGTTCCTTCTTCCTGCTGGCATTGGCCGCGGTGATCATCATCGGGGCGCTCTCCCTGGACGGCCTGGCGGCCGGACGCGCGGGCTGGGGCCAGATCATCGCGGCCCTGTTCGGAATCCCGGGTTCCTACGAGGTGGTCTGGCCGGCGGGCCTGTGGATCGTCCGCGGGATCGTGGTCGGGCTGGTGCTGACGTTCGGTGGCTGGCAGGCGATCATGCGGCGCTCGCGACGGCGCCCCTAGCCGACCGGCTCCGGCGGGCTCGGGTGGTCACAGGGCCTCGGCGATGGCGCTGAGCACCACGACCGGGCTGAGCAGGTGTTCGTCGGGAACGGGGGACCGGCCGGTCTCGATCGCGCCGATGAACGCGGCCAGGGCCGGCGCGTTGTAGTCGCCGTCCAACACGAGCTCGCGGGCGACGACGCCGTTGGTCCGCACGGCGGTGGCGTGGAACGGCACCCGGGTGGCATCGCCGGGAACCACGAACGTGAACGTGACCTCGGTCTCGCCGAGGCGCACGACGGCGGTGGTCGTGTCGCCGTGCCGGCGCACCACGGGCGTGACCTCGCCGGGCGCGAGGACCGGATTGCCGAGGATCTCCAGGGCGGCCTCCACGTGGTGGATCCCGTAGAAGGCCAGGCCCGAGTACGGGCTGTCCGGATCGGCCGGCCCCACCACGTGCAGGTGACGCAGCGGGCCGAGCTCGGCGGCGCCGTCGCGCAGCTGCGCAACCTGCGGCACGTAGCGCAGCGCCGAACCGGAGAACACCGGCACCGCGGCGGCACGGGCGGCGGCCAGGATGGCGGCGGCGTCCGACGTGGTGGTGGCGAGCGGCTTGTCGACCAGCACCGGGATGCCGGCCGCCAGGAGCGGCTCGGCCTGCCGGCGGTGCAGCGCGCCGTCGCGGGTGGAGATGATCGCGGCGTCGACCTGCCCGATCAGGTCCTCCGGGGCCTGCACGACGAGGTCGATCCCGCCGCTCGCGGCCAGCGCGGCATTGCGGTCGTTCGGTCCGCCGACCAGCGCCGCTGCGCGATGGCCGGGGTGGCGTTCCTCAGCGTTGAGGAAGCGGATGAAGTGGTCGGTGTGGGAGTTCTCGGTGCCGATGAATCCGATTCTTGTCACGCGACGCATCCTGTCGTGCAATCGGTTGCAAGTCAAGAGTTCGACCCCGTAGGGTGACGGGACACTCTCACGTCGTGGAAGGGATCCAGGTGAGCTCGCCCGAACTCGGTATCGGCATCATCGGGCTTGGCGCGATCGGAGTCACGCACGCGCGGGCGCTTCGTGCGCTGCCCGGCGTGAACCTGGTGGCGTTCAGTGGCGGAAGCTCTCAGCTCGCGGCCGAGAGCGGCTGGCCGGGGGCGGTCCGGCTCGACCCCGACGCGGTGATCGCCCACCCGGAGGTGGCCGCCGTCGCGGTGTGCACCCCCACCGAGTGGCATGCCCAGCTGGCCATCGCCGCCGCGGAGGCCGGCCGGCACGTCCTGGTGGAGAAGCCGATGGCCACCTCGATCGCCGACGCGGAGCGGCTCGCCGCGCTGCAGGCCGAGCGGGGCGTGGTGATCGCCATGGTGGCGCAGCGGCGGTTCGAGGCCGAGTTCGCCCACGTCAAGAGCCTGCTCGACGCCGGCCACCTGGGCCGGGTGCGTCTGGCCACCACCCACGTGCACTGGCACCGCGACGACGACTACTACGCGGCCGCCGGGTGGCGCTCCTCGATGGCCGCGGGCGGCGGTTCGCTGATGAACCAGGGTGTGCACAACGTGGATCTGCTGCGCTGGCTGTGCGGCCCGGTGGCCGACGTGACCGCGCAGTACGGCACGCTCGGGCACGAGATGGACGCCGAGGACACCACGGTGGCCACGCTGCGGTTCACCTCGGGCGCGCTCGGCATGATCAGCACCTCCACGGCCACGCCGCCGGGCTCGCCCGCGACGCTCACGCTGCACACGTCCCTTGGCGTCGTCGAGCTCGGGCAGGGCGAGGTGATCCGCTGGGACCTGCCGGGGGTGCCGCCGCCCTCCGCCGACGACACGGTGATCAGCGGGGCATCGGACCCGGCCGCGATCGGGATCGCCGGGCACGTCGCGATGTGGCGCGAGGTCCTCGAGGCGGTCGCGGGTGGACGCCGGTCCGCGGCCGACGCCACCGACGCCGTGGAGACCGTCCGGCTGCTCTGCGGTATCTACGAGGCGGCCCGGACCGGGCGCCAGGTACGACTGGAGGACCTCTCGTGACCCGTGTGGCCATCCTCGGGGCGGCGCACCCGCACGTGAGCTACGTCCTGGACGAGGTGGCCCAGCGGCCCTCGTGCGAGCTGGTGGCGATCGCGGAGCCGGATCCGGCGATGCGCTCCGCGCACCTGGCCGGTGCGCCCGACGTGCCCAGTTACGCCGACCCCGGCGAGCTGCTCACCGAGCACGACGTCGACGTGGCCCTCGTTGCCGGTGTGTACGGCGAGCGGGCGGCGGCGGTGCTGGCCGCTCTCGAGGCAGGTGCGCACGTTCTCGCGGACAAGCCGCTGTGCACGTCGCTGCCACAGCTCGACGAGATCGAGCGGGCGGCCGAACGGGCGGACAGACACGTCTCGGTGGTGTTCGAGAAGCGGTTCTACCCGCCCACCTCCGCCGTCCGCCGGCTGCTCGCGGACGGCGTGCTGGGGGAGCTCGCCCTGATCGCGAGCACCGGCCCGCACAAGCTCAACCTGCCGACCCGCCCGGCCTGGTTCCTGAGCCGAGCCGGCTACGGCGGGATCGTGGCCGACCTGCCGGTCCACGACATCGATCTCGTGCTGGCCCTGACCGGTGCGACGTCGGGCTCGGTGGCGGCCCTGACCGGGAACGCGCGGCCTGGCGACCACCCGGAGTTCGACGACCATGTGGCCGTGCTGCTCCGCGCCGGATCGGTGACCGCGACGATCGAGGCGAACTGGCTCTCCCCCCAGGCCGCGGACGTGCACGGGCACTACCGGATGCGCCTGACCGGTTCGGAGGGCACGGCCGAGCTGGACTGGGCGTACAACACGCTCACGGTCGCCACCCACGACCGGGCCCCGTGGGTCGAGACGCTGCCGCCGCCTCGGCGCCCGGCCGCGTACTTCTTCGACGCGGTCGACGCCGGACGCGAGCCCGAGATCACCACGGCAGCCAGTCTGCTCGCGACCCGTGTCGCGCTGCTCGCGCAGGAGAGCGCGGACACCGGCGGTGGCGCCCGGAGCTTCGGGGTCTGACGGGTGCGTGGCTCGAGGAGGCGCGCGATCCGACGACGCCGGTGCGCATCGTGCGTCATGATGGGGTTCCTCGCCGTCATTCCACCCGGCGCGCCTGGAACAGGGCGGCGGGATACGCCTGGGGATGGTCGTGGCGGGTTGGGGCATCGGTCCGCGCGGCCGCGGACGACGAACGGCCGGAGGGACTCGTGAAGGCTGCCACCATCTACTCGATCGCGGCCGAGCTCGGCATCTCCGGCTCCACGGTCTCCCGCGCGTTCTCCCGTCCCGACCTGGTCAAGGACGATGTCCGGGAACGGATCCTCGCCACTGCCGCGGCCCGCGGCTACGCCCCCAACCGGGCGGCGCGTGGGCTCGCCACCGGCCGAACCGGACTGATCGGGCTCGTGGTCGTGGACATCACCAACCCGTTCTTCCCGCCGCTCGTCGGGTCCATAGAGCGCGCCGCAGCGGGGATCGAGGCCTCGGTGCTGCTCGTGGATGCCGCGGCGCACGCCCCGGCCGAGCCGGGCCTCGTGCAGCGACTCAGTTCGCAGGTGGACGGCCTGATCGTCGCGTCCTCGCGGCTGCCCACGGCCGACCTCAAGGTTGCGATCGGCGCCACCACCCCCGCGGTTTTGGTGAACCGTGCCGCGGCCGGGCTGGCCTCCGTGGTCTGTGACAACTCCGAGGCATTGCGGGGCGCCGCCGATCACCTCGTCGAACTGGGGCACCGGCGCCTGGTCGTACTCCGCGGGCCGGCCGCGTCCTGGGCGGCGCAGCGGCGAACGGCGGCGATCCGGACGTGGGCGCGATCTGCGCCATCCGACGTGAAGGTGATCGAGCTCGGACCGTTCGACGCGGTGTTCGAGTCCGGTCGTGACGCGGTCCCGGACATCCTCGAGTCGGGTGCGACGGGCATCCTCGCCTTCGACGACCTCATGGCCTGCGGCGTGATCGCCGGTCTCGCCGAGCGGGGCGTCCGGGTCCCGGCGGACTGCAGCATCGTGGGGTGCGACGACGTCCTCCTGGCTCGAATGCTCACCCCACCGCTGACGACCGTCACGGCACCGTTCGAGGAGCTCGGCCGACACGCGGTCGAGCTCCTGAGTGAGGTGATCGCCGGCGCTCCACGACCCGCGAACGTCAAGCTCTCCGGATCACTGACCATCCGTGGGACGACGGCCCCGGTGCGCTGAGCAGACCCGCCGTCGCGTCCCCCCGGTCGAGTGGTCGCAGGCCCGGTCGAAGACAGCGCGACGGGGTCTGCGGTCTCGAGGATTGACCCTGACCGACGTCCTCGCTATAGTCGCTGCAACCGATTGCAAGCAGAGCAGGGTGAGTGGTCATGACGGAGACCGGTGTGCAGCAGTCCAGGATTCGGGTCGGGTCCACGGTGGATGAGGTCGCGATCGTTGCCGCCCGGGTGGTGGCGGACGCGATCATCGCAGGGATCGAGGCTCGGGGCACCGCCCACGTGCTCTTCGCGAGCGCGCCGTCCCAGGAGGCGATGCTCGCGCACCTGGCACAGGATCCGCGCGTCGACTGGTCCGCCGTCCGGTCCCTGCACATGGACGAATATGTCGGCCTCTCACCCGACGCGCCGCAGTCGTTCGGCCGGTGGCTCCAGGACCGCCTGCCCGACGCAGCGCTTGCCGGGTTCTCGCGCCTGCGCACCGACGGTGACGTGGATGCGGAGGTCGCCAGGTATGAGGCACTGCTCGCGGGCGCCCGGCTCGACGTCACGTGCCTCGGGGTCGGCGTCAACGGCCACGTCGCGTTCAACGAGCCAGACGCCGCCGCGTTCGACGATCCGGACGCCCTGCGCCTGGTGGACCTGGACATCGCCTCGCGGCAACAACAGGTCGACGAAGGACTGTTCGCGGACCTTGCGGCGGTCCCTTCGTCCGCGGTGACCCTGACCGTTCCGGTCCTGATGAGCGCACGCACGATGGTCTCGACCGTGCTCGGGCCGCACAAGGCCGCCGCCGTCGCGCGAGCCCTGCAGGGGCCGGTGAGTGTCGGCTGTCCGGCCAGCGCCATGCAGGCGCATCCGGACGCCCACTGGTTCCTTGACGGCCCGGCCGCGTCCCTACTGTCCGACGCGTAGTTGATCGATCGCCTTACGGGTTGCTGGCGAGGGTGGCCCGCGCACCTGAGCGCCGCGATCGGCCTCAGCCTACGTGGCGCTCCAGGCCACGGGTCATCCGTTCGTGTGCCGTGGCGAGGTCGCCCAGGAGAGGCATCCTGCAAGCTGTCCGGGGTCCGCTGATCGCGCCGTGCTGCCCATAGCGCTCCTGCTCACGGTCGCGTCGGCGCACCTGGAGGCCCGATGTCGCTCATCCGCGATGAGCGACATCGCGAGGGCAACCCAGATCCCGTGGTGGCGAGCCCAGGGCCCCGATCGACGTTCGTCAGGAGCCCGATCGCTGATGCTGTTGGCGTCGGCGGATGAGCAGCGCGGCGGTTCCGAGGAGCAGCATCGCCATGCTGGCAACCACGGCGGGCAGCGCATCCGATCCGGTGTCCGGCAGGCTCTGTCCGGCACCGCTCGGCGGTGCGCCGCCGTCGGTCGGCTGGACGCTGGTGTCGCTGCTGCTCGGCGGGTCCGTCGGTGCGGTGGCCGGCGGGTCCGTCGGCGCCGTGGTGGGCGGAGTCGTCGGCGCGGTGGGCGCGGCCGCCACACTGATCGTGAACACCTTGGTGATGGGGTCGCCCACGAACACGGTGAACGTCACGTCGCCGGCGACCTCGGGCGTGCCCGAGATCTCACCTGTCTCGGTGTCGAGCTCCAGACCGGCCGGAAGGTCTCCGTCGAACACGCCCCAGGTGTAGGGACCGCCGTTGCCGCCGGTCGCCTCGAGCGTGACCGCGTACTCCTCGCCGACTTCTGCGTCCGGCAGCGAGTCGGTCACGATCACCAGCGGGTCGAGCACGGTCAGGGTGCCGTTGACGTACACGAACGTGTAGAAGTCGTCCGCGCCGCCGCTGCAGAACGTGGTGCCCGCCGCGATGTCGTAGCCGCATGTGGGCAGCGTGTCCAGGTCGTCGACGGTGTCACCGGCGAGGAAGCCGGTGTAGTCGGCGCTCACCTCAGGCTCGAACGCGCCCTCGTAGGTGGTCGCGTCGCTCGCGGTCACGGTGACCACCCCTCCGGAGCGTTCGACCGCGCCGGCGTCACATGCGTCACCCACGAGCCGCGGGAATCCCTCGCCGCGCTGATCGAACTGGCCGGGGCACACGTCGATCGTGGCCTCGCCCCACGGCATCGAGGTGCCGGTGGAAACCAGGTTCACCGCCGGGCTCGTCGGTGCCGGGAGCGCGGTGCGCGTCGGGCCGCCGTTGTCGCCAAGGGCGTCGAGCAGCGGGTCCGCGACCGTGGTGCCGGCGTCGAGCGCGCAGGTGTCATCGGAGGCCAGGTTGAAGCCGGCGTCGGTCAGGCTGGACGTCTCACCGGTACAGGCGGGTACGCCGTCGGGGCTGCCCACGATCGACCCGATCACGGTCACCCCGGCGTCCTCACCGAGGGCGAGTGCGCCCTCGGCATTCTGCGCGACCGTGCTGCCGGCGAGGAGCAGCGTCTCCAGGGGGTACTCGTCCGACAGCTCGCCGATCCCCCGGCCGATGCCCGCGCCGCCGTTGCCGGCGACGGTGCTCGCCTGGATGAGGCCGCCGGCCCGATAGCTCAACAGGAGGCCGTTGGACTCGTTGCCGGAGACCTCGGTACGGACCAGCTGGACGTCCCCGGGCCAGAGGGCGCCGGACTCGGTCGCAAGGATGCCGTGGCCGGTGATCGGCACCCCGGCGGGATTGTCGAAGGGCGTCCTCACGCTGTCCCTGATCGTGCTGTCCGTGAGGGAGAGCGCACCGCCCTGCACCATGGCGCCCACGGAGTTACCGGCGATCGTCAGATCGCTCCCGGTCACGGTCGCAGCGAACCGGATGGCGATGCCCCCGAAGCCGAAGGCTGCGCCACCGTTCTCGAGACCGTTCCCGGTGATCGACGTGCCCGTCACGTCCACCGTGGTCCTCAGCGTCGCGTAGGGCTCCTCAGCCGCGAAGATCCCGGCCCAGTCGTTGTCGGACACCTCGCCGCCGGTCACCGTGACGTCGGCAGCCGTCACGTACATCCCGATCAGGTTGGCGCTGATCTCGGTGTTGGTCACGACGGCATCCACGGGACCCCCGATGAACACGCCTGCCGGGACGATCGAGCCCGGCGCGCCGACGTCGACGGGGGTGTTGCCCGTCACGACGCTGTCGGTGAGCTCCAAGCTCGCTCCGGCTTCCCCGGCCGTGGAGAAGATCCCGGCGAGGTTGTCGGCGATGGTGCTGTCGCTGATCTGCGTCTGGGCGCCCTCCAGGGTGAGCCCGACCCCGTTGCCCGAGACCTCGGTCCCGATGAGCGAGACGGTGAGCGGGATGGGATCGCCGCCTGCTGACTCACCTGCCCGGCCGAAGATCCCCTGACCCGACTCCTCGCCGAGGTTGCCCGTCACCGCGCTGTTCGTCAGCATGACGGTGCCGCCCTCGGGCAGCATCACACCGTTGTCGTTGCCCGAGATCGTGACGTCCTCGCCCAGGAACGTGCCGCCCTCGTAGAGCAGCACCCCACCACGAAACGTCCCGCCCTCGGGCGCACCGCTGTCGGTGATCGACGTCCCGGTCACATCGAACACCGCACCGCTGGTGTGGCCGGTGAGTCCGGCACCGAGGCTGGCGGACACCGATCCGCCGGTGATCGTCGCCTCGCCCGCCAGCAGAGCGACCGCCGTGCCGGTGGCGGCAATGGTGGATCCGCTGATCGACACGGTGGTCGGCACCGGGTCCCCGGGCTCTGTCGAGAGGCCGCCGGCCGTGACGCCGTTGAAGGTACCGCTGATGGCTGCGTCCTCGATGGTGACCGTGCTGCCACCCTCCGTCAGCACGCCCACGGTGGCGCCGGTCAGGCCCGACGGCCCGGCGCTGATGACGATGCCCGAGAGCGTCGCGGTCCGGTCCCCGGCGAGATGGATCACCGGCTTGACCGCGCCGCCGGCGTTCTCGGCGAGGAAGGTCATGTCGGCGATCGTCACGGCGCCGTCGGCATCGACGAGCACGGTTGCCGTGTCGTCGACGGCGGGGTTGGTCAGGACCACGTCGCCCGCGCCGGCGCCCTGCAGCGTGACCGGTGTGGTGACCGTCAGCGCCTCCGCGTAACTGCCGGCCGCGATCTCCACGACGTCATCGGTGGTGACCCGCGCCAGCGCCGCGCCGATCGTCGCGCACGCGCCCGCGCCCGCAGTCTCGCCACAGTCCGGCGCGTCGGCTCCGGCGCCCTGGTCGACGTACCAGGTGAGGCCTGCGGCTACCGCAGGCAAGGCCCCCGACAGCGACAGGGCCGCCGCGGCCACCGCCGCCGAGCCGAACGCCACGAGGCGCCGGCGCGGGGGGAGTCGATGGTTGCCCATCCGGTCGTCGAGCATGGCTGTCCGGCTACCGGCGCCGCCCATCGCAGTCCCCCTGCTTTGTTGTGTATTCAAGAATCGCTGTGACACTAGCGCTCATTCCGTGATGCGGGAACCCCCAATCTGTTCGATTCGATTCGAATCCGTGACTATCCGTTCCAGTTGCTCGACGTGGTTGCCACTCAAGGTTGGCTCGGTCGGGTGAAAGCGGGTCGGATCCCGCTCCACGCGCCCGGCTCAGGCCTCGGGAGCCTCCTCGGTGGAGTGGTAGATCCGGAACACATTGCCGTCCGGATCCTTGAAAGCCGCGTACCGGATCGGTGGCAGGTCCACCGGCTCGGTGAGGAAGTCCACGGAGTCCTTCTTCTCGGCGAAGTACGCGTCCACGTCGGCGACCTCGTAGAAGCCGGACTGGCCGTGCGGGTCGTCGGTGGGGATGTCGAGCATCAACTCGATCTCGGAGTCCGGGATCTTGAAGGCGGCGGTGGTGTCACCCATCCGCCACGCCTCGTCCCACCCGAGGGTGTCCCGGTAGAAGGTGACCGCGCGATCGAGATCGGCCACGGGTTGGTAGATCATCGTGAGTTTGAGTGCCATGTCAGAACCGTAAATGGATTACGTTGGGCCGTCAATGGTTTATGGTGTCGGGATGACGGATTGGATCCCGCTCCCGGGCAGCGCGAAGGCGCGACTGCTGGACGCGGCGATCGACCACCTCCAGCGTCAGGGGTACGAGGCGCTGAGCGTCCAGGCGGTCGCCCGCGCCGCGGGCGTGACCACCGGTTCGCTCTATCACCACTTCGGCAACAAGCTCGGCCTGTTCACGGTGGTCCGCGACGAGATGGACAAGCGCATGGTCGAGCGGATCGAGAGTGCTCTCGACGCGCTCGCGGCGGCCGGTGGCGCAGAAGGCAAGGACCCCGACGGCGAGGGCCGGGCCGGTCCGGACGGTGCGCCACGGGGCGGCGGCCGGGTCGGCAGGAACAGCGGGCCCGGCGGTGGTCCGGCGGACGTGAACGGCATACCCGACGGCGTGGCGCCGGCGGGCGGTGGTGGTGCGGCCGTCGCGGTGGACCGTGCCGCGCTCGCGGCCGCGCTCGAGGTCGCGTTCGACGCTGCGGTGCGGTTCGGCGTCACCAGGGTGCTGTCGGAGCCACGGCCCGACGGCGGCGCCGACGTCATCGCTGCCGCGCTCGTTCGCGCGGTGCCGGGCGGGGCGGCCGCGCCGGCCGCGATCCTCGCGGCGGCGTGGCGGCAGGCGCTGCGGTCGGTCGCCGACGGTGGGGATCCGGACGAGGTCCGGTCCGGTCTACGGTGGCTGCTCGCCGCCTGAGGTGCCAGTGTTGCCGATGTGAGCGAGCGGCGGCAGCGGGTGAGCGCGACGGTCCTCATCGCCTTCGGGGCGAACCTGTTGATCGCGGTCGCGAAGTCGGTGGCGGGGGCGATCACGGGATCGGCGTCGATGGTGGCCGAGGCGGCGCACTCCTGGGCGGACACCGGGAACGAGATCTTCCTGATGATCGCCGAGCGTCGTGCCCGCCGTCCGCAGGATGTCGCTCACCCGCTCGGGTACGGCCGCGAGGCCTATGTCTGGTCCATGTTCGCCGCGCTCGGACTGTTCGTCGCCGGTTCCGCCGTCTCGATCATGCATGGCATCCAGAGCCTCGTCGACCCCGAGCCCGCCTCGAACTTCGGCGTCGCCTACGTGGTGTTCGCGATCGCTCTCGTGCTCGAGGGCACCTCGTTCCTGCAGGCATACCGCCAGGTGAACCGAGCGGCGAAGGAGAGCGGTCGGGACCTGTTCGAGCAGGCGATCGAGACCTCCGACCCGACCCTGCGTGCGGTCTTCGCCGAGGACCTCGCGGCGGTCGTGGGCATCCTGATCGCGTTCGGTGGGGTGCTGGCGCACCAACTCACCGGCTCGCCGATCCCGGACGCGGTCGGCTCGATCCTGGTCGGGATCCTGCTCGGTGTGGTCGCGATCGTCCTGGTGGACCGGAACCGGCGCTTCCTGGTGGGGGTGGAAGTGCCGGCTGCGGCGCGTGCCCGTGTGCTGGAGAGCCTCACCTCCGTGCCGGAGATCAGCCGTGTCACGCAGCTGCACGTCGAGTTCGTCGGGCCGCGGCAGGTGTACCTGGTCGCCGCGGTGGACCTGCTCGGCGACGACACGGAGTCGCACCTCGGAAGCCGCCTGCGGGCACTGGAACACAGGATCGAGGCGAGTCCCGGCGTGGTGCAGGCCGTCCTGACGATCGCCGAGCCGTCCGCGCCCGACCTCAGGCCCGAGCACGCGCCGGGCCGGCCCAGGAACGAGCGCCGGACGGAGCCCGAGGTCGGTGCCGCCTGATTAGGTTCCGCGCGAGCGGTTGAATACGCTTCCCGCATGTCAGTCGACCCCGCTGCCAGCACACCGGACTCGAGCGCGGTCGACGGCCGCGAGCAGGAGTCGCGTGCGGACGCGCCCACAGCACCTCAGGCGGCGGACGCCTCCGCGCAAGCGCGGGTCGACGCACCCCTGGCCGATGCCGGCCCGGACCAGGTGGTGGACCCGCTCGCCGCAGGTGAGGCGGCCGATGCTGGGAGCGAGGCGCCCCTGGCGGACGGCGACGCACCCGCCGACGGCGGGGAGACCGACGCGGGATCGGACGCACAGAGCGAGGGTGACGCGACCGACGAGGCGGCCTCCGCCGTCGGGACCGAGGACGGGACTGTCGAGCCGGAGCCGGAGCCGGAGCCGGAGCCGGAACCGGAAGCGACGCCGGACGCCTGGCCGATCGCGCTGACCGGCATGGGGTTCGGCGGCGACTACAACCCGGAGCAGTGGCCGATGGCCACCCGTCTCGAGGACATCCAGTTGATGCGCGAGTCCGGGGTGAACATCGTCAGCCTGGCGATCTTCTCCTGGGCCACCATCGAGCCGCGCGAGGGCAAGTACGACTGGGCCTGGCTGGACAACATGATGGACCGGCTCTCGGCCGCCGGGATCCGGGTCGCGCTGGCGACCGCGACCGCGTCGCCGCCGCCGTGGCTGACCGTCGCGCACCCGGAGATCCTGCCCGTGCTCGCAGACGGCACGGTCCTCGGCCAGGGCGGGCGGCAGTCCTACGCGATCTCCTCGAAGGTCTACCGCGACTACGCGGTGAAGATGGCCTCCGCCGTCGCCGAGCGCTATGCGGGGCACCCGGCGCTGGCGCTGTGGCACGTCGACAACGAGATCGGGTGCCACGTCCCGCACGACTACTCCGAGTCGGCCGAGAAGGCCTTCCGGGCCTGGCTGATCAAGCGCTACAAGTCGATCAACTCCCTCAACGACGCCTGGGGCACCGCGTTCTGGTCGCAGAAGTACAACTCGTTCAAGGACATCCTGCCGCCGCGGTCCGCGCCCACCTACGCGAACCCGACCCAGCAGCTGGACTTCGCGCGGTACTCCTCGGACACCCTGCTCAGCTACTACACGCTGCTTCGGAACGCGATCCGCAAGATCACCCCGGGCGTGCCGATCACCACGAACTTCATGGTGGGGCCGGGCACCAAGTGGATGGACTACTACCGCTGGGGCGACGAGGTGGACGTGGTCGCGACCGACCACTACACCGTCTCCGCCGACGCCGAGCGGGAGGTCGAGCTCGCGCTCGCCGCGGACATGACGCGAGGCACCGCCAAGGGCAGGCCGTGGATCCTCATGGAGCACTCCACCGGCGCCGTGAACTGGCAGCCGCGCAACCGGGCCAAGGGGCCGGGGGAGATGCTGCGGAACTCGCTGCAACACGTCGCCCGCGGGGCGGACTCGGTGATGTTCTTCCAGTGGCGCCAGTCCAAGGCCGGCGCGGAGAAGTTCCACTCATCGCTGGTGCCGCACGCCGGCCGGAACTCGCAGATCTGGTCCGACTCGGTGCGTCTGGGCGAGACGCTGCGGGCCATCGCGCCGGTGCGCGGCTCACGGGTGCAGGCGCGCGCGGCGATCGTGTTCGACTACGTGAACTGGTGGGCCGTCGAGCTGGACTCGCACCCGAGCGAGGACGTCACGGCGTTCGACCGGCTGCGCGCGCTCTATCGCGAGCTCTGGCGCCGCGGCGTGACCGTGGACGTCGTGAACCCGACCGCCGACCTGTCCGGTTACGACCTCGTCCTGGTGCCGACGCTCTACCTGGTCACCGACGAGGGCGCCGCGAACATCGCCGATGCCGCCGAGCGCGGCGCAAGCGTGCTGATCACGTACTTCTCCGGGATCGTCAACGAGAACGACCACATCCGCCTCGGCGGCTACCCCGGTGCCTTCCGGGACCTGCTCGGTGTCAACACCGACGAGTTCTTCCCGCTGCTCGCGGGCGAGCGCGTCGCGCTCGACGACGGGTCGACGGCGGACGTCTGGACCGAGCGGGTCCGCGTCACCTCCGCCGAGGTGCTCCGGTCGTTCGTGGACGGCCCGCTGCCGGGTGGGCCGGCGGTCACCCGCAACGTCGTCGGCGACGGCGCCGCCTGGTACGCCGCGACCCGTCAGGACGAGGCCGGGGTGGCGTGGCTCGTGGGCGAACTGCTCGCCGAGTCCGGCGTGGCTCCCGCGGCCGCCGCGGCGCCGGGTGTCGAGGTCGTCCGGCGGACCGACTCCGACGGCGTGAGCTACCTGTTTCTGCTCAACCACACCGACGCCGACGTGAGCGTCCCCGCGAACGGGACCGACCTGGTCAGCGGAACCGTGCACACCGGTGACGTGACCGTGCCCGGCTGGGGCTACGCCGTCGTGCGGGAGGCCTGAGCAGCGGAGGACTGGACCGCGCGGCGCCGCTCGTACGGTGGGGCGGCTCCGCGCCGCTAGGCGCGAACTCGGATGATGGTCCTTCCCCGGACCCGCTCGGTCGGGTTGAACGCGGCGACAGCGAGGTCGAGGCTCGCGGTGTTGCCGATGTTCGGCCGCAGCCGGCCGTCCCGGACCCGCTGGACGATCTCACCCAGTTGCGCGCGGTCGGCCTCGACGACGAAGTCCACCGCGAGCCCGGCTGCCGGGCCCGCCTCGGGTGGGCCGGCAATGGTCACGAGTGTTCCTCCGGGGCGAACCAGCCGTGCGGACCGCGTTCCGACGTCGCCGCCGATGACGTCGAAGACCAGGTCGACGCCGCCGACGTCCTCCAGCGAGTCGTTGTCGAGGTCGACGAACTCCTGCGCGCCGAGGTCGAGCGCCGCCTGCCGGTCGGCGGCGCGCCCGGTGCCGATCACGTACGCGCCCGCCTCCCGGGCGAGCTGGGTCACCATCGAGCCGACCCCGCCGGCTGCGCCGTGGGCCAGGACGGCCTGCCCCACCTGGAGGCGGCCGTGCACGAAAAGTCCCTGCCAGGCCGTCAGGCCGGAGACCGGCAGGCTCGCGCCGATCGTGAAGTCGACGTCGCCCGGCAGCGGCGCGAGGTTGCGTGCCTCGACGGCCACGTACTCCGCCAGGGTGCCGTCGCGGGTCCAGTCCGCGAGCCCGAACACCCGCTGACCCACGGTCAGCCCTCTCGTGCCGTAGCCGAGCGCACTGACCACCCCGGCCAGCTCATGGCCGGGGATCGACGGTGTCCGGTCCCGGCCGAGGCGATCGGTCCAGGTACCCGGCCACGTCAGCTCGCCTGGCGTGAATCCCGAGGCGTGGACCTCCACGACGACATCGTTGCTCGCCGCTTCGGGGTCGGGCCGCTCCGCCACCATCATCCCGGCCGTGCCCGCGGACTGATCCGTCACCACGATGGCCTTCATCACGTACCTCCATGTCCTGTCCTCATCGCCACCGTAGTTCCACTCGGTCAGCGGCGGCGAGATCCGATCTGCCACCACGATCGGATCGGGTTCGCAGAGCCCGGGACCAAATCGACGCGCTGCGTTGTTCTGGTCTGTGACGCCGTAGCCAGCGACGTCAGAAGAGGAGAGATCGTGCCACACGACTATCGCAAGACCCCCGAGGCGCTGAGCCGCCTGACCCGCAGCCAGTTCAAGGTGACGCAGAAGAACGGCACCGAGCCGGCGTTCCGCAACGAGTACTGGAACAACCACGAGCCCGGGATCTATGTGGACGTGGTCTCCGGCGAACCCCTGTTCTCGTCGACCGACAAGTTCGACAGCGGCAGCGGGTGGCCGAGCTTCACGAGGCCGATCGGGGCGGAGGCCGTTCGCTCGGAGACCGACACGACGTTCGGAATGGTCCGCACGGAGGTGCGCTCCTCGGGCGCCGACAGCCACCTCGGGCACCTGTTCGATGACGGTCCCCCCGCCGCCGGCGGGCAGCGGTACTGCATGAACTCGGCCGCGCTGAGATTCGTCCCGGTCGCCGAGCTCGACGCGCAGGGTTACGGCGAGTACCGCTCGCTGTTCGAGACCGACACCACCAGCAGCCAGGAGAACGCATCATGACCAGCGGAATCAACGACACCGGAGCGATCACCCGTGAGCCGGGAGCCGAGACCGCCGTCCTCGCCGGCGGTTGCTTCTGGGGCATGGAGGACCTGATCCGACGCCAGCCCGGAGTCCTGGGAACCCGCGTCGGGTACACCGGCGGGGAGAACGACCACGCCACGTACCGCAACCACCCCGGGCACGCGGAAGCGGTCGAGATCGTCTTCGACCCGGCGCAGACCACCTACCGGGACATCCTCGCGTTCTTCTTCCAGATCCACGACCCGTCGACCCTGGACCGCCAGGGCAACGACATCGGCGCGAGCTACCGTTCGGCGATCTTCCCGGTCACGCCGGAACAGGACAGCGTCGCTCGCGACACGATCGCGGACGTCGATGCATCACGCCTGTGGCCGGGCAAGGCCGTCACCACGATCGAAGCGGCGGGACCGTTCTGGGAGGCCGAGCCCGAACATCAGGATTACCTGATCACCTACCCGAACGGTTACACCTGCCACTTCCCGCGTGCGGGCTGGGTGCTGCCCAAGCGCACCCCCACGACCGCCTGAGCCCCGTGCTGGCGTGGGCGCGTCCATCGTTCCTCACGATGGGCGTGCCCACGTCGCACCCACGAGTGGTGACCCGGCGGCCCGGCTAGTTCGCCGCCAGTCGCCGGCGGATGACGGCGGCGCGTTCCTCCGGCATGCCCGGGCCGGGGTGGGCCTCGACCTGGGTGGGGTCGGCGAGCGCGCCGCAGGTCGTGCAGGTGAGCTGCGGCGCGACCGTGCCGCCGCACCCGGTGTGGTGGTAGATGATCGGCGGGCCGTCCGGGGCCGCCCAACGGTCGCCCCAGGCGGTCAGGGCGACGAGCGCGGGCACGAGGTCGTGGCCCTTCCGGGTGAGCACGTACTCGGCGGTGCTCGGCTGCTCGCGGGTCGGGCGGCGCTCCATGAGGCCGGCCTCGACGAAGCCGTCGAGGCGTGACTGCAGCACGTTCGTCGCGATGCCGAGGCTGCGGCGGAACTGGCCGAACCGGGTCATGCCCGCGAAGGCGGCGTTGCGGATGATCAGCAGGCTCCACCGCTCCCCGACCAGCTCGAGGGTCCGGGAGATCGAGCACACCTGGGAGTCGTAGGAGTTGCCGAGCATGGACAGGATTCTAACCAAGGGCTTGCGTGATGCAACCACGCGGGTCTACCGTCGATTGCGTGATGCAAGCGCATCGGGCGCGGGCGTCGACCAACGGAGGTAACGATGACCGAGCAGGACTACACGACGACCATCGCCGTCGCACGCGCAGCCGAGGACGTGTTCGCCGACATCAGCGACGTGGGCGCCTGGTGGGGCGCGATCGAGGGACGAGCCGACGCCGTCGGCGCCGAGTTCGTCTACGAAGTCCCTGACATCCACTACTCGAAGTTCCGCGTCACCGAACTGGTGCCGGGTGAGAGGATCGTCTGGCGGGTGCTGGACAGCCGGCTGACCTTCGTCGCGGACGAGCGGGAGTGGGACGGCACCGAGGTCCACTTCGACCTGACCGCCCGCGGTGATGGCACGGACGTGACGTTCACCCACGTCGGCCTGCACCCCGGCGAGGAGTGCTACGACGTCTGCTCCACGGCGTGGCGGCACTTCATCGAGCGGAGCCTTCGCGCCCTGCTCGTCACCGGGACCGGGATGCCCGGCACGAACCCCGATGGCGAGCCGGAGGCGCACGAGGAGTGGCTGGATCGGTTCCGGGCCGGGTGACCGGGACGCGTGCCGGGCCTCTGGGGGCCAGTACGCTCGTCACCGTGTCAGCCGAACAACGCATCGCCGCGATCGAGACAGCCGAACTCGTCACCCGCTACCCACGCACGATCGGGCGCAACGCCCGCCTCGGCAGCCATGGCTCCGGGCCGACGGCCACGGCCGTCCTGGTCCGGACGGCCGATGGCGCGAGCGGGTGGGGCATCGTCGGGAGGGGAGACCTCAAGGGAGCCGCCGCGCTCGTGGGCGAGGAGGTCGGGGCCCTGTTCGACCCGAGCTTCGGCGTCATCGATCCGCGGGCGTCCGCGCTCGACTTCGCGCTCCACGACCTGGCGGCGAAGGACGCGGGCGTGCCCGTGTACGAACTCCTCGGCGGTCGCGGTGAGACCGCGGTGCCGTGCTACTCCGGTGCCATCTACTTCGATGACCTCGATCCCGACGACGACCCACGCGGCGTGAGCGCGGTTCTCGCGAACTGCGCGTCGGACCGGGGCGCCGGCTACCGTGCGTTCAAACTCAAGATCGGTCGCGGTCACCGCTGGATGGACGCCGAGGCCGGCTTCGCGCGCGACGTCGAGGTCACCCACGCGGTCCGCGCGGCCCACCCGGACGCACGGATCCTGGTGGACGCGAACAACGGCTTCAGCCCACTCGAGACGGTCCGATACCTACGGGCCGTCGCCGACTGCGAGCTCTACTGGCTCGAGGAGCCCTTCCACGAGGACCCCGACGGATTGCGGCTGGTCCGTGACTTCCTGCGTGAGAGTGGCTCCTCGACCCTGATCGCGGACGGCGAGTTCGAGCCCGACGAGGCCCAGGTGCTCGAGCTCGCCGGAGCCGGGCTCATCGACGTCCTGCTCATGGACATCGTCTCGTTCGGCCTCACGGACTGGCGGCGGGTGATGCCCGCCGTCCGTGAGTCGGGCGCCGACGCCTCCCCGCACGCGTGGGGCCTGCCCATCAAGACCTACTACGCCGCCCAGCTGGCGGCGGGCCTGGGATCGGTCCGGACGGTCGAGGGTGTCCCCGGGGTCACGGAAGGCGTCGACGCGAGCGGCTACGGCCTCATCGACGGGGTGCTCGCCGTTCCGGACGCGCCGGGATTCGGCCTCGCGCTCACCGCACCCACACGCCCGGTGACGCCGACGCGCTAACCGGACGCTGCGCCGTCGAGCCCGACGAGCCGGGCGCTATCGGCCCACAACGCGTCGGCGAGGTCGTCCCGGACGGCCAGCGTCGAGGGGTCGATCCAGGTGAGGCTGCCCGAGCGCAGCGCGGCGTAACCGCGCTCGTCCGGGGCGCGCCGACTGCCGTCGGCGAGATCGGTCAGGGCCTGCCCGGCGGCCTTCGCGGTGTTGAGGGTCGGCTGGAACCGGCGCAACGGGGCACCCGCCCCGGTGCCGAGCACCGCCCACGCCGCCCGCATCGGTGCCGGCAGGTCGCGGACGAGTCCGGTGCCGAACACCTGGCCCGGGTCGTAGGCGATCACCGTCGCATCACGCTCGCGGACCTCGGCTCGGGTTCGCAATGCCCGGGCGTTCAGGATCGCGCAGAGCTTGGCCGCGGTGTAGGCGCGCTGACCGGCCCTGCGCGGCTTCGAGTCCCGGTCCGGATCACGATCCGGGTGGGCGAGCAGATCGGCATCGGCATGGCGGGGGACGGCGAGACTCGCCTTCGTGGCGGGGTCGTGGGTGCCGCTCGTGGTCAGCACGATGCGGGCGCCCGGGGCCAGGACCGGGAGCAGGAGCCGGGTGAGCAGATAGTGCCCGAGATGGTTCAGGACGAACGTGGTCTCGTACCCATCCGCGGTCCGGCCGTCGGCGTCCGGCCGGATCCCACCGGCATTGAGCAGCAGGCCGTCGATCCGGGAGTCGCCGAGGCGCTCACGCACCGAGGCTGCGAACGCGCGGACCGAGTCGAGACTGGTCACGTCCATGGCGTCGGCCCGGTCCACGGGCGAGCGCGCCCCGACGATCACCCGGGTCTGCGGAGGGCCGGCCAGCGATGCCGCGCTGAGTGCACCGAAGCCGGAGCTGCCACCGGTCATCACATAGGTCGCCACGGTGTCCGCCTCTCGTGGGCCGCTTCGACAGCGTAGGGGGTCGGGACCCGAGGCTCGGTAGCGTGGGTGGTCAGCGCGGCGGCTCGACCGGGGGCGGTCCCTCGCGGCGTTCGACCACCGTGTGGGAGGTGTTGGTGCGTTGGCGGTTCATGACCAGCGCGATGATCAGGGCGATCGCCCCGGCCGCCATGCAGATGTAGCCGATCATGGTCAGGTCCACGACGTCCCAACTGTCCCGCACCGCGAAACTGAGGATCGCGCCGAGCACGATCAGGAAGATTCCTCCACCGATGCCCATGTCTGATCTCCCTCCGGCCCAGCCGAGTGTCCGGTGCCGCTCCCATGGTGCCCGCGGACGGGCCTCTCCGCATGTCGACAGTGGTGGCGCCCCTCTGTTCAGACGGGGGCCGTGACGGCGCCGCTGAGCCCGCGCGGGTACGTGCGGCTGTGCGTGCTGCCGGCGCGCATGATTGCGTCGTCCCCGTCGAGTCGGGGGACACGGTCGGGCACCGCGGGGACGTTGAAGCCGATCTCGTGGAGGGCCCGTACGACCCGAACCAGCTCCAGGTAGCCCTCGTCCGGAAGGGTCTCCTCGAATGCGGGCAGCGGCCCGGTGACGTTGCGCCGGTGCACGTCTGCGAACGGGCCCCGCCGACCGTAGTTCTCGATCATCGCGAACATGTCCGCGCCGCCCTCGGGCCAGGTGCCCACACAGAAGGTCGGGCCCCAGCGACTGCGACCAGCCGCACGTGCCTCCGCCCTCTGGTAGCCGTCGGCATTCCTGAACCACGTCGCGACGCCGCTCATCATGGGGATCGGTGGGTCGTCGGTGGAGTAGGTGTTCCCGGATGGAAGTCGAAGTCGGCCACCTCGATGCCGACTGCGCCGAGGCTCGCGATGTGCGAGCCTCACGCGGAGAGCTCGGCCTCGGTGCCCGCGGCGGGTGGGGCACTCGAGGCGCGCACGACGAGCTCGGGGCGGAGCAGGACCGACCGGCCGGCTTCGGTGTCGGACCGGGTCTCGCTGGCGATGATCTCCTCGACGGCCAGGCGGGCCATCTCGGCGATGGGCTGGCGGATCGTGGTCAGCGGCGGGTCGTAGAGGTCCGCCAGGACGATGTCATCGAAGCCGACGACGGAGACGTCCTTGCCGACCCGCAGATCCAGGTCGCGCAGTCCCCGGCAGACTCCCAGCGCGGTCATGTCGTTGATCGCGACCACGGCGGTCGGTCGGTCCGCGCGGGAGAACAGCTCGTGCGCCGCACGCCGGCCCACTTCGGCGGCTTCGACGTCGCCGAACGGCACGGCGTCCATCCCGGGCCACGAGGGCATGTCGTCGACGTCGATCCCGGCCGCCTCAAGGGCGGAGCAGAACCCGCGATACCGGGCGGTGCGGTTGACGCTTCGCAGCGATCCGGAGATGAATGCCAGGCGCCGGTGGCCCAGCTCGATCAGGTGCGATGCGGCCAGGTAGCCGCCCATCGGGTTGTTGATGCTGATGCTGACGACGGAGGCCGGGTCGTCCGGCTGGGCCGGCCGGTCGAACGTGACCAGGTGCAGCCCGCGCTCGATCGTCGGGGCGAGGTGGGCCAGCGACGGCAGCGAGGTGCACAGCACCATGCCACGTACGCCGTCCTCCCAGAGTTCCTCGACGTAACGGCGCTCGCGCTCGGGGTCGCGCTCGCTGTTGCACAGGAGCAGGTTGTACCCACGGGCCAGGGCCGCGGACTCGAGCTCACGCGCGAACGCTCCCCAGAACGGGTTGCCCACCGAGGGCACCACCAGGCCCAGCGTGCGGGTCCGTCCAGTGCGCAACTGGCGCGCCGCCCGGTTCGGCCGGTAACCGAGCTCGGCGATCGCCGCGTCGATGCGATCCTTCGTGGCGGGCAGCATGCGTTCGATCCGCCCGTTGAGCAGGTTCGAGACAGTGCTGGGCGACACCCCGGCGGCTCGTGCCACCTGCTGAATCGTGACTTGTCCCATGGTCCCCATCCTCAAGGTTCTCGCGTACTGCGCGGCCGGGGAAGAGGCTCGTAGCGGTCCTCGTCCACCGGCGGGTGCCGCGGCGTGCCGTCGGTGGCACTCCGATGCATCGGTGCACCATCCTGCCACGGATCGTGGACGTGCGGTGCAACGTGTACTCGGTGCGCTAGCCGCGAACGGCTTGCAAATCATCACTTGACTCTCCGGCGAACTTGTATCTAGTGTCAGTGCATCGATACACCGGGGATCTCGGATACAGAAGTCCGATCCTCCCGATGGAGAACCCCGACGCCGTTGTCGAACGCCTGCCGACGACGTCTGCACCGATCGAGTTCCACCCCGATGTCACATGCACCCTCGAAGGGAAACCACGCATGAGTTCCAGAACGAGTCGCACGCGGCGCTGCGCTGCCGGCCTGACCGCGGCCCTTGCCCTGACCCTCGCCGCCTGCTCCGCCGGCAGTGACGCCGGTGGCGGTGGCGACGCCGCCCCCGGCGAGGTGAGTGGCGACATCACGCTGCTCACCCCGATCTACGAGGGCACCGAGGGGCAGCGCCTCCTCGAGGACGAGTTGCTCCCACAGTTCTACGAGCAGTATCCGAACGTCACCGTGACCGTGGACTACACCACGTACGGGCAGCTCAACGAGAAGCTCACCACAGCCGTCGCCTCCGGCCTCATCCCGGACGTCATGATGATGGGCGTCGGCTGGATCGAAGGGTTCGCCGACCGCGGCATCCTCGCGAACCTGTCCGAGGACGCCGGGTACACCCAGGCCGACCTCGAGGCGGACTACGCCCCCCAGATCGTCGAGGCCGGCATGTGGGACGACAGCGTGTTCGCGCTCCCGATCATGCTCGACACCCGCGTCGGCGTGGCCCGGATGGACCTGCTCGCCGAGGCGGGCTATGACCACACCCCGACCTCCTGGGAGGAACTGCGGGAGATGGCGATCGCGCTCACGGAGCGGGACGCCGCCGGCACCCTGCAGCGGACCGGGTTCGACATCATGTCCACGGACCTGCGCCAGGGCTTCGAGACCATGTTCTTCTCCTCCGGGGGCTCCCTGTTCAACGAGGACTTCACCGAGCCCACGTTCAACTCGCCCGAGGGCGTCGAGACCCTGCAGTTCCTCGTCGATCTCGTCAACACCGACGGCATCGAGGACATCGGCTTCACGAGCACCGACGCCGAGGTGAACCCGCTGCTCAACGGTCGGGCGGCCATGGGCATCGCCCACAACAGCCTCTGGACCCAGGCCGAGGACGCCGCGCCGGACGTCATGGAACACCTGCAGCCGTTCACGATCCCCGGCGAGGTGCCCGGGATGTTCTTCGGCGGCACCATGGCCTCGGTCGCGGCCGGCTCCGAGCACCCGGAGGCGGCGCAGGCCCTCACCGAGTTCCTTGCCAGCCCGGACGCTGCCCTCGCCGCGAACGAGCAGCGAGGCAACGTGCCCGCCCTGACCGAGCTGCTCGACAGCGACTACGTGCAGGGCAACGTGATGGTCCAGTTCGCCATGGAGAACCTGGACGTCGCCCAGCGCGAGGGTGGTCCGCCCGCGTGGCTGGAGATCCGCGGCGACATCAAGCCCGCGATCGAGGCAGCCCTGCTTCAGCAGCAGACGCCACAGGAGGCGCTGGACACGCTGGCCGACGCCGCCCAGGCGGCGATCGACCGATAGCACCGGTGTGGCCCGGCCGGCTGAACGGGCCGGCCGGGCCTCGTCGGAGCGCACCTGCGTCAGCGGCAGGGCGCGGCCGATCGACTACTCGCCCGGGTGCGGGCGAAGCGACATTCGACAAGGACGTGATGATGAGCGCAGCACAGCACAACCCGGCCGCGGGCGCCGCGGTGCTGGCCGCCGCGGACGGCACCGGGCTCGCACCGACGGCCGATGCGACGCCCGCCGCGACCGGCCCGATGGCCCTACTGACCGGTCGCCTGCGTGGCGGCCGGCGGCGCCCGCCCCGGGTCGCGCCGTCGCGGTCGGGTCGCAAGACCCGGCGCGCCGGCTGGCTGATGGTGGCCCCGACGATCGCGCACATCGGACTGTGGACGCTGATCCCGGTGCTCGCGACCTTCGCGCTGAGCCTGACCGACTACAGCGTGTTCGACGCACCGGCCTGGATCGGCCTGGCCAACTACGTCGAGATCATCAACGATCCCGCGTTCCGCAAGGCCACCTGGAACACGATCGTCTACACGTTCTGGACCGTGCCGGTCTCGATGGCGATCGCCGTCGTGATCGCGGTCATGCTGAACCAGAAGCTGCGCCTGCAGAACTGGTACCGGGCCGCGTTCTTCCTGCCACAGGTCACCGCCACCGTCGCGATCGCGATGGTCTGGCTGTGGATGTTCAACCCGCAGACCGGCCTCATCAACGGGATCCTCTCGGTGGTCGGCATCCCCGGCCAGGCCTGGCTCGTGGACCCCGAGTGGGCCCTCTGGGCGGTGATCCTGGTGGGCGTGTGGCAGGGCATCGGCATGAAGATGCTCATCTACATCGCGGCGCTGCAGAACATCGACGAGAGCCTCTACGAGGCGGCCTCCATCGACGGCGCCTCCGCGGTCCGCAAGTTCTTCGCGATCACGCTGCCGATGCTCAAGCCGGCCACGTTCTTCGTGTTCGTGATCTCGATCATCGGCGCCTTCCAGGTCTTCGACCAGGTCTACGTGCTGACCGACGGCGGACCGGCGAACGCCACCACGATGATGACCTACGAGGTCTACCGGGCCGCGTTCCAGGACTTCCGGATGGGCCTGGCCTGCGCACAGTCCGTCCTGCTGTTCGCGTTCCTGCTCGTGTTGACCCTGATCAGCCGCCGCGCCACTCGAGGTGATGAGGAATGAGCACGTCCACCCCTGCCGCACCGCCCGCCACCTCGGCCGCAGAGGTCCGACCGTCCCGCCCTTCCGCGAGCAACCGCCGGGATCGCAGGGCACGCGACCGTCGACGTTTCGCGACCCGGAGCCTGCTGAACCTGTTCCTGCTCGTGGGTGCCTTCACGATGATCGTCCCGTTCCTGTGGATGATCTTCACGTCGCTGAAGAGCCCGGCCGAGCTCGCCCTGTTCCCGCCGACGTTCTGGCCGCAGGAGTGGCGCTGGGAGAACTACCCGGAGGCCCTCGCGGCGGCACCGTTCCACATCTACTTCCGGAACAGCTTCATCATCGCCTTCAGCCACACCGCGATCACGCTCGTGTTCGCCTCCATGGCCGGATACGCGCTCGCCAGGATCCCGTTCCGGGGCCGGGAGTGGATCTTCATGGGCATCGTCGCGATGCTGATGATCCCGACCTACTCCAAGATCGTGCCGCAGTTCCTGATCGTGCGCTTCATGCCGCTGTTCGGCGGCAACGACATCCTCGGTCAGGGTGGCACCGGCTGGCTGAACAGCTGGTGGGCCCTGATCATCCCGGGTGGGCTGAGCGCCTCGGCGATCTTCCTGTTCCGGCAGTTCTACCTGTCCCTACCCAAGGAGCTCGAGGAGGCCGCCCGACTGGACGGCCTCGGCGAGTACCGGATCTTCGCGCAGATCTACACGCCCCTGGTCAAGCCCGCGCTCGCCACCGTCGGGCTGCTCACCTTCCAGGACAGCTGGAACAACTTCCTCTGGCCACTGCTGGTGACCACGAGCGACAACCTGCGCGTCATCCAGGTCGGTCTCGCCGTGTTCCAGCAGCTCGAGGGCACCGCCTGGGGCTATCTGATGGCCGGCACCACGCTGGCCACCGTGCCGATGGTGCTGCTGTTCCTGTTCTGCCAGAAGTACTTCGTCCAAGGATTCGCGAACGCGGGCATCAAGTAGCGGCGCAGGCCCGGCGCCACCACGACCAGCAACGAACGGCCCCCGACCGGGAGCCCACCGAAGGAGAAGGAACCAGCATGCAGATCGACCTCACCGGACGCCGCGCACTCGTCACCGGGGGTGGTGCCGGGATCGGCGCCGCCATCGCCCATGCGCTCGGAGTGGCCGGTGCCGACGTCGCCGTCCACTACGCACACAGCAAGGAGGGAGCCGAGCGGGTCGCGGAGAGCCTCACCCGGCTCGGCCGCCGGTCCCTCGCCATCGGGGGCGACCTCACCGAGGCGGTCCAGGCCAAGGCCGTCGTCGAGCAGGCCGCCGGCGAGCTCGGTGGTCTGGACATCCTGGTCAACAACGCCGGCCACCTCGTGGCCAGGTCCCCGATCGCGGACATGAGCGACGAACTGTGGGAGCAGGTGGGTGCCGTCAACGTGAGCAGCACGTTCTTCACCACCCGCGCCGCGATCGGCTACCTGCGGGACTCGGCGGCAGGACGGGTGATCCTGATGTCCTCCCTCGCCGCGGAGAACGGCGGAGGTGCCGGCTCGGTGGCCTACGCGGCCTCGAAGGGCGCCGTCGTCGGCTTCGGTCGGGGACTGGCGAAGGAGCTCGCGCCGGACGCCATCACGGTGAACACGCTCGCCCCCGGGTTCATCGGCGACACGGCCTTCCACAACACGTTCAGCCCGCCGCAGGCCCAGGCCGCGATCATCGCAGGGGTACCGCTGAAGCGGGCCGGCACGGTGGACGACGTCGCCGGGGTCGCCGTGTTCCTCGCCTCGGACCTGTCGTCCTACGTGACGGGCCAGGTCGTGGACATCAACGGGGGAACGAACTTCCGGTGACCGACATCCTCGGCGCTCGCGGTGGGTGGTGGCACAACTACGTGTGCCCCACCCACGGCACGGAGCTCCTACCGGCCGACGGCGAGACCTACCCCTGCCCGCACGGCTGCCGCCTGCAGGGGGAGCCGTACGCCTCCGCGTGGACCGTGCTCGACCACCAGGCCAAGGCTCGGGCCGCGCGACACGCAGCCCACCGGTACCGAGCGGACGGGCGGGACGCCGACCGTGACGAGGCCACCCGGATCATCCGAGGGTTCGCGCGGGTGCATCATGATCTCGCGGGGGACTGGAGCGACCGGGCCGAGCCGTGGATGCTGCGAGGGCGGCTGTTCGCCCAGGCCCTCACCGAGGCCATCTGGGCCGTGCAGCTCGCCGACGCGATCGTCACCCTCGGGCCCGATGCACCCATGAGCACGGACGTCGTGGAACTGCTCGAGGGCCTGCTGACGACCGTGGCGGCTGCACGCGAGACCCTGGTGGTCGATCGAGGCGAGCCGGGCAGCAACTACACCGCCTGGCTCGACGCGGCCGGCGGCATGCTGAACCGGGCGCTCGAGGTGCTCGGCCGGCCCGCCGACGTCGGCACCTGGGTCGCGCGCACGTTCGAGCACCTGGAACTGGCCGTGGCGGGGGACGGTTGGGAGTGGGAGGGGTCCACCTACTACCACCTGTTCGTGCTGCGTGCCTACCTCCTCAACCTGCGCGGCACGCGGCCCGCCGACCTGCCGGCCGCCGCGGTCGCCAGGCTCGCCGCCATGGTCGCCGTGCTCAGCGGTCTCGCCACCGGCGACGGCACGCTCCCGATGCTCCACGACGGCCCGTACGACCGCGACGGCGTGCACCTCGAGGTTCTCGAGATCGCGGCACTCGCCGGCGGCCTGTGGCGCGAGACCGGCCTTGACCGCGTCGTCAACCACGCCCGACGGCGGTTGGCCGGCAGGTACGACGGGCTCGAGGACACGCTCGGGCCCTGGTTCGACGGCGATCCGCTGCCGGCGCTCACCGTCGACCGGGCGTCGGTGCACTTCGCGGATGCCGGCTACCTGGTCCTGCGGGACGCCACGGACTCCATCCAGGCGATCGTCGACGCCGGCCCGCACGGCGGCTCGCACGGGCACCTCGACAAGCTGGCCCTGTACCTCTACGGAGCCGACGGCGCCTGGCAGCCCGCGCCCGGGGTGCCGCCCTACGGCAGCCCGCTGCGCCGCGGGCACTACGCCCGCACGCTCGCGCACCCCACCGTCCGGGTGGACGACGCGGACCAGAACGAGAGTTCCGCCGTCGTCACGGCCTGGGAGGTGAGCGCGGACCGCACCCGCGCCGCCGCGCAGACCGACACGGCGATCGACGGCGTCCGGTTGCGACGCGAGGTGATCCTCGCCGGCGGGTGTCTCGTCGACGTGATGCGGGCCGAGACCCTCGACGGCGCGGCCCGGGACGTGACTCTCGCGTTGCGTCCCGCGGTGGCGCTGACGGTGTGGGCGGCCGACTGCGGCTGGCGGTCACGATGGGCCGCCGAGACCGGCGTCGCCGATCCGGACCGGTCGGTGGCGCCCGGCCCGGCTCAGCCGGCGGTGCTGCACGGCCTGCACGCCGCGACCGCGGCGGCCGACCTCGTGCTCGGCCCGGGCCGTGGCCCGTCCGACGACCCGTCCCGGCTCGTCCACGTCGCGGATTGGACCGCCAACGCCGCGGACGTCACGTTCGTGTCCGTGTACGCGGTCGGAACCGCCCCCGACGTGCTCACGATCGAAGCGACCGACGGGCAACTCACCGTCGGCGTCGGCGCGGCCGACGGTACCCGAACGACGTACGAGGTGATGAGATGACGAACCCAACCCTGCTCCTCGACGGCCACGAGGACCGGCTCCGCGCCGAGGCACAGGGCGTCCGTGCCGGCCAGTTCCGCCGGCTGCTCGAGGAGTGCGAGCGCTACCGCAGCGAGGTGCTGCCCACGGAGCATCCCAGCGCCTCGATCACCTACCTCGGTGCGGCGGCCGCGAACCTCGCGCTCGCGTACCGGATCACCGGGCAGGCCCACTACCTCACCGAACTGCGCCGCTGGCTCGCGGTTCCGGTGGGGTTCGTGCACTGGGGCAGGGCACACATGCCCGATCACGACCTGGACGCGGGCTGGCTGCTGCACGGGCTCGGGCTCGCGTACTCCTGGGCCGGGCCCGCACTACCCGCCGACGAACGGACCGCCCTGCGGGACAAGCTGATCCTGCAGGGT
Organism: Occultella kanbiaonis; assembly: GCF_009708215.1. Classification (NCBI taxonomy): domain Bacteria; kingdom Bacillati; phylum Actinomycetota; class Actinomycetes; order Micrococcales; family Ruaniaceae; genus Occultella; species Occultella kanbiaonis. The sequence continues at coordinate 369,530 of NZ_CP046175.1, forward strand.
GCGCGGATGTACGAGTTCGCCGTCTCCACCGAGGGGCAGTGGTGGTCCTCGTCGTACTGGCAGAACCACAACTGGATCTGTTACGCCGGGCTCGCGACGGCCGGCTACGCCGTGACCGCCGAGCACCCGGCGGCCCGGGACTGGACCGAGCGGGCGAAGGCGAACTTCGACATGGTCCTGGACCTGCTTCCCGCGGACGGCTCGAACTCCGAGGGTGTCGTCTACTGGCGCTACGGCGAGCCCTGGCTGGTCAGCTACCTCGACGTGCTGCGGTCCGCGGAAGGGCTCGACTGGTTCGGTCGCAGCGACCACCTGCGCGAGACGTTCTGGTACCGCCTCTACCAGGCGGCGCCGGACCTGGAACGGATCGTCGACCACGGCGACTGCCACGACCGCCGCAGCGGGCACCCGGTGGCGATGTACTACAAGCTGGCGTCGGAGTACGGGATCGGCCAGGCGCAGTGGCTGGCCGCGCAGGTCACCGACCGGTTCCTCTGGCGCGAGGCGTACGAGAGCGGGGTCCGCCCCGGGATCAGGGCCGAGGCGTACCAGGAGTTCCTCTGGTACGACCCGAACGTCGCGCCGGTGGCGCCCGACGACCTGCCGACGAGCCGGCACTTCCCCGACCTCGGCCTCGTGGTGGGCCGGACCTCGTGGGCCGAGGACGCCACCCTGGTCTCGTTCAAGGCATCCCCGGGTGGTGGCCACAAGGCCTGGGACACCTCCCACGATCTGCTCGAGCAGCGCGGCTGGGTGACCCTGAGCGCCGGGCACCACCACCCGGACTCCGGCACGTTCGTGCTGCTCGGCGAGGGCTCCTACCTGGCCGTGGACGAGGGGTACTCCTCCCGCAAGCGCACCGCGCACCACAACGCCGTCCTCGTGGACGGCAACGGGTACGTCAACACCGGCCGCTACCACGTCTACAAGGACCTGGACCGCGAGTACACCGGCCGGATCGTGACCACGACGCTCGGCTCGGGCTGGACCCACGCGGTCAGCGAGGTCGCCGCCATGTACGACCGGTCGCTGGGGGTGCGGCGGGTCCGCCGGCACCTCGTGCTCACCCCGGGCGGGATCCTCGTGCTGGTGGACGACCTCGCGGCGGATGCCCCACGCGAGTGGACCTGGCTGCTCCAGACCGACAACCCGGCAGCACCGGTGGAAGCCGGTACCGACGGCACCCCCGAGCTCTGGCGCGCGGAAGCCGGCCGCGGCGCGCTCGCCATCCACGCGGTCGCGCCCGCGGTTGCGCGAACCGACGTGGTGCCCACGCCGATCCATGCGAACCCGACCTCATCGACGCCGTCGCTGGCGATCGAGAAGGTCCAGCACACGCTGCGGCGCACCGTCGGCCCGGCGGCGGAGGCGACGATCGTGAGCGTGCTCGAACCCCGGCCGTGGTCCGTCGACGGCGGAGCCCGGGTCCGGGCGCAGACCGACGGCCGCGTGGTCAGCGTGGAGATCACGGCCGACGGCGCCATCGAGCGGGTCGTGCTCGACCTGGACGGCGCCGCGGTGCCCGGCACGGGTGCGGCGGTCACGGGCGAGGGGTTCGCCGGGTGGCGCACCGAGCCCGGCGACGCGGACCCGACACGCTCCGCCGGTGCGGAGCTCGCCGAGGCGCCGAGGCGGCAATGATGAGCGCCGTGACCACACGCAGGCGCCGGGGCTGGGAGCAGCGACTCCTCGCCGCGATGGCCTACCCCGCGAACCTCGCCCTCGGCGGCGTGGCCGCGTTCATCCTGGCCCTCCCGGTGATCACCGCGGTACCCGCCGTGATCGCGCTCGGGCGGGCCTACGGGTCGTGGTTGCGCGAGGGTGATGATGCGGTGTTCACGGGCACCTTCCGCGAGTTCGCGGCGACCTGGCGGCGGAGCCTGCCGCTCGGGTTGGCGGGCGCCGTGGTCGTGGCCCTGCTGGTGGTGAACGCGACGTTCCTGATGGACCGCCTCGACGCGGGTCCTGATCCGCTCGCGCTGGTGCTGGTGCTCGTGCTGGCGCCGGCGACGGCGGTCGTCGGCGCCGCCGTCACGCTGCTGCTCCTCGGGCTGCCGGTCGCGGCGCACCGGTCCCGGGACGCCGACGTCAAGCACTGGCTGGCGGAGTCCGGCTACCTGGTGGCACGCCGGCCGGTGCGCGCGCTCGCCCTCCTCGCGATCGTCGCCGCGTTCGTCTTCACCTGCGGGCTGCTGCCGACGATCGTGCCGTTCCTGGGCCTCTCACTTCCCGTGTACCTGGCGCACGTCTCGCTCGGCCAGGGCGACGGCGCCGGACCGGGCCGCGGTGGCACCGGGCCGGAGGCCGACCGCCGATGACCGTCACGCATCCGGGCCCCGAGCAGACGAGCGCGTCCGCGCTCGCCAAGGGACTGCGGGTGCTGGAGGCGGTGCTCACGAACCACCGGCTCACCGACATCTGCGCGACCACCGGACTCAGCTACGGCACCGTCCATCGCATCCTGGCCGAGCTCGTGGCCGGCGGGTGGGTCGTCCAGGACGCCGACCGGCGCTACCACCCGGGCCCGCGGCAGGACGGCATGGCGAGCCTGCGGCGACCCACCGCCGGCGGTGGCCTGGACCCGGCGCGTCGCGACCTCACCCCGCACCTGCTGCGCCTGCGTGACGCGACCGGCCTGACCGTGCACCTGGCCGCGGTGCGGGACGGCGCTCTGGTGTACGTCGCCAAGGTGGAGGCGCCCGGGTCCTACCTGCTCGGCTCCTACGTGGGCCTCGGGCTCGAGCTGCACGCGACCGCCATCGGCAAGGCGTACCTGGCGACCATGGCGCCCGAGCGAGCAGTGCGGCTGCTCACCCAACGTCCGGTGCATGCCCGCACCCGGCACACGCTGATCTCCCGCGCTCGCCTCCTGGTCGATCTGAGCCAGATCCGCGAGCGGGGCTGGGCGTTCGACAACGGGGAGAACGAGGAGGGCATCCGCTGCATCGGGGTGGCGCTGCGCGGCGCGGACGGTCAGGTCTGCGGCGGTGTGAGCGTGTCCGGCCCGGACGCTGCGCTGGAGCGGCCCACCATCGCCGCTCACGCGCGGGCGGTGGTCCGGGCGGGCGCCGCCATCGGGAGTGCGCTGGCCGCGTCCGGACCTGACCCGGACGGTGTGTCGGACTGAGCGGTCGGGCGGCCGAGGGTCTCGGCCAGGGCGGCCAACGTGCGCGGGACGCCGTACGGGCCACCGCCCTCGTGACCGTTGTAGTGGTACACCGCGATGTCCCTCGGGCCGGCGTACCGGTGATAGGCCGCATAGACGGTGGACGGCGGGCAGATGTTGTCCATCAACGCCACCGAGAACCAGGCGGGACAGGAAGCACGGGCGGCGAAGTTCACGCCGTCGAGATAGGAGAGGGTGCGCATCGCCGCGTCGACGCTGTCCCGGTGCCCGCTCAGCCAGCGCCGGATCTCCGCATAGGGACCGTTGTCGGTGATCGTGGACGCACGCCGGTAGTGACACATGAACGGCACGTCCACGATCGCGGCAGACAGGTCGTCCCGAAGGCCGGCCACCGCGAGGGCGAGCCCGCCGCCCTGGCTGCCACCGAGCACGGCGACCCTGCTCCCGTCGACCTCCGGCGCACCCTTCAGGGCGTCGACGGCCCGCACGGCATCGGTGATCAGGCGGCGATAGAAGTGGCGCTCGGGGTCCTCGATGCCGTTCGTCAGGAAGCCCGGTGCGGACGACCCGTGGCCCTCCGGGTTGAGGTCCGGGGTGTGCGCGACTGTCTTGCCGCCGCCGCCCTGACCCCGGTTGTCCATGATCAGGTGGGCGTACCCGGCGGCGCTCCAGGTGAGCCATTCGAACGGGATGCCGCGCCCACCGTTGTAGCCGATGTACTGCACGATGCCGGGCAGCCGGCCGGTCCGGTGCCGGGGCAGCAGCAGCCAGGCCTTGATCGGCTGGCCCGCGTAGCCGGGGAACGTCACGTCGAACACGTCCACCGTGCTCAGGCCGACGTCGACCCGCTCATAGCCGGCCACGCCCGCCGGGGAGTCGGCGAGGGTGCGCGCCCAGAACGCGTCGAAGTCTCCTGGCTCCTCGGGGGTTGGGCGATACTCGGCCAGGTGGTCGAGGGACATGTCGACGTACATCGTTCTCGCTTCTCGTGTTCGTGGTGGTCGTGACTGCTCTGCGTGGACCGCGCTCAGCGCAGCTCGCGCAGCGGCACCGCATCCGCGAGAGCCTGGGCGCCCGCGTCGTTCGGGTGCAGCCCGTCGCCACTGTCGTAGGCCGGCAACAGCCGCTGGGGCCGGGCCGGGTCGCGCACGGCCTCGTCGAAGTCGGCGACCGCGTCGAAGAGGCCGCCGAGGATGCCCGCGTTGACCCTGGCGCGTACCTGCTCCAGCTCCGGGGTGTACCGCTGCCAGCCCTCGAACGGTGTCACGGTCGCGCCGAGGACACGCAGGCCCTGGTCGCGCGCGCGGCGAACGATCTGGTCGAGGCCCGCCAGGATCACCGAGGCCTCGAGCTGGCTCGGCGGCTGCTGGATGTCGTTGATGCCGAGGTGCACCAGCAAGGTGGACAGGCCCGGCAGCCCGAACACGTCCCGGTCCAGACGCGCCTGGCCGCTCACCCCGAACCGGGCATCGTCGAGGAGCACCCGGTTCCCGCTGATGCCGAGGTTCGCGACCGCCGGCATGCGCTGCCGGTCACCGGGCCGCCCGGCCGGGACGCGGCCGGCGAGCAGGTCGGGCCAGCGTGAGTTCGCGTCCGTGGTGGTGCCGACCCCCTCGGCGATCGAGTCGCCGAGCACTGCCACGACCGCACGACCCCGCGCGGGCACGTCCAGCCCGGTGACCAGGTACGACGCGGTGCCGCTGGGGACGAACGCCGCGCCCGGATCGAGGACCCGGTCACCGGGCGCCGCGTAGCCGGTCGCATGCACGTTGCGGTGGAAACTCACCGGACCGGTCGGTCCCGCGAGGTAGACGCTGACCACCACGTCGCCGCCGTCGTCCGCCTGCCACGGTCGGGGACCGCCCGGCGCCGGCCGGACCACCGGGTCGCTGACGAGCGTGGCGCCGGCGGCGAGCAGCCCGGTCGGTGACCCGCCGAACGTGACCGCCGCGCTCGTGCCGGTGTCGATGTGCGCCCCGCCGGTGCCGAACGCCACCGATACCGGACCGATCAGGACCGGGTCGGCCCCGAACGGATTGCCGAACCGCAGCCGCACCTGGCCGCCGGCGCTCAGCCGCAGCACCTGCCGCACCGTGGTGTCGGTGAATCCAACGCTCGCCACCGGGTCCGCACCGGTGGGCGCGACCGGCGCCGTCGCCCAGCTCGCCGCCCAGCCCGCGCCACCGGCTCCCGGGTCGCTGCGCACCTCGGCGGTGGCCCCGGCCGCCGTGGGCGCCCCCGCCGCGCGAGTCGGGCGGGCGGCCAGGCCCACCAGCGCACCGGCTCCGCCGAGCAGCGCCCGCCGGCTCAGCACGCGAGCGGCCGGTGTGGGCCGTCGTGCTTCGCACGCCTTCGTGATGGGTGCGGCGCGCGCCCTCGTGATGGGCACGGCGCACGCCCTCGTGATGGGCGTGGCGCAGGTCCGCTCGTCATCGGTCTCCCTCTCGCAACGGCGCCGGCCGCGATGCCCGCGCCGGTGCCATGATGCAGCGGACGCTACGGCCGGGCGCCAGCGCGGACAAGACGTTTCCATTGGCCGGAAACCGGCCGGCTTTCCGTCAGCAGGGAAAGCGTTGACGCGGGCCCCCGGGGCCGCTTGCGTCGTCACCATGGATCTCACCCGAACCACCGGACGACGCCGTCCGGGACCCACCCGAACCCTGGCGATCGTCGTGAGCGCGGTCCTGGCCGGGACCGTCGCGACGGCGCTCCCGGCGGTGGCCGAGGTGGCCCCCGCCCACCACGAGGTCGTGAGCGTCACGGCGTCCGGAAGCGACGGCAACCTCCCCGAGAACGCGGTCGACGGGGATCCGACCACCCGTTGGTCCGCGCAGACGATCGACGGCGGCGAACCCCAGTGGCTCACCATCGACCTCGGGGCGGCGCACCAGGTCGGCTACCTCGGCATCGCCTGGCACCAGGGCGATCAGCGCGAGTCCTACTTCGACATCGAGGTCTCGGTCGACGGCCAGACGTGGACGGCAGCGACGACCGGGCGCGCAAGCTCCGGGGCCTCGCTGAACTTCGAGCCCGTGGAACTGGGGGTGGCGCCCGAGACCGGGCTCGCTGCCCGGTACCTGCGCTACGTCGGGCACGGCAACTCCGCGAGCGGCTGGAACAGTGTGACCGAGCTCCGGGCGTACCTGCCGAACCCCGACGGCGCCGTCGTGGACGATCTCTCCGACCTGCTGCCCGGCCCCGATCCGGACGCGGAGCCGTGGACGGCGCCCGGTCTGGTGACGCCGGACGGCACCCCGCACGAGGTCGCCGAACCCGCACCAGCGACCGGCGCCACGCTCGACGTGCGCGACTACGGGGCCGACCCGTCCCCCGACACCGGTGACGACGCCGTCGCCCTCCGTGCCGCGATCGCGGCGGCCGCGCCCGGGGACACCGTGCTCCTGCCGCCGGGGACGTACGACCTGGTCAGCACCGACCCCGCCGACCCCACCACCCATGTGGTGCTGCGCTCCGGGGTGCACCTGATCGGGTCCGGCGCCGACGTCACCATCCTGCGCTCCGCGCTCACCGAGGAGACCTCCGCCGGGAAGGTGCTGCGCGGCTACGGGATCCACGACGTCGTGATCGCCGGCCTGACCATCACCTCGACCTTCGACGGACCGTTCAGCGACGACCCGAACGACAACTCCATCGGCGGCGGCCCCACCTACGGGATCTACCTCGCCCACCAGGGGCCGAACGGCAGCGAACGGGTACTGGTCGAGAACGTCACCGTCGAGCGCTTCCAGCGGATCGCGATCCGGATCGAACGCAGCAGGGACGTGATCGTCCGCGGCAGCCACTTCGCGAACGCGACCTCCGTGGGCGGCGGCGGCGCCGGGTACGGCATCGCGATCCAGGGCGCCCCGGGCGAGGACCGGTATGCCTATGCCGACGACTCCCGGCACAACCTGATCACCGGCAACACCTTCGACGGCACGTATCTCAGGCACGCGATCCTGCTGCAGTACTACACCCACAACAACCTGATCAGCGGGAACACGATCACCGGCGGCGTGCTCGACGCGATCGACCTGCACGGCGAGGACGAGTACCTCAACGAGATCAGCCGGAACACGGTCACCGGTGGCAGGGCGGCGGGCATCGCCCTCGGCAACACCGGCGGTGGCGCCACCCAGCACGACGCCTCCGGGCCGGGCAACTGGGTCCACCACAACATCCTGCGGGGCAACCGGGAGGCCGTGATCGTGATGCTCGGCTCGCCGACGACCCTGATCGAGCACAACGTCATCGTCGCGGGCCAGTTCGCGCCGGCACGCTCCGGGATCGAGCTGCGCAACGCGCCGGGGACCGTGGTCCGGGCCAACATCATCACCGGGAACCGGGCCGAGGGATTCTGGGGGATCCGACTGGTCCCGGACCCGGGCGACGACGGTCACGCCGCCGGTGACCCCACCGACGTGCTGATCGAGGCCAATGTCGTGACCGGGAACGCGAACGGAGTCCGTATCGACGCCGGCACCGGGATCGAGCTGCGGGCCAACGTGATCGCCGGCAACCGTGGCGAGGACCTGCTCGTCGCCGATGGCGCGGAGGTGATCGGCGGCTGAGGCACTCGGTGCGCCGACCGTCGGTCGAGACCAGCCGGTCGCGCCCGAGAGTGGTGGCCGGTCCGAGGGAGTGGACCGGCTGCCCTCTCAGGCGGCGACCGCGACGGTCAGCAGCGTGAACGCGGCGACGATGATGGCGACGCGCAGGTAGTGCAGGGCGTCCCAGCGCCCCACCTGTTCGCGCCAGTCGGCCGGCGCCGTCTCGGGCGTCCAGGTCTTCGACCGGTTGTTGATGGGTACCAGCAGGGTGATCGAGATGATCACACTCAGCGTCAGCAGGGCCGCGGCGATCCAGGCCGCGATGGCTGCCTCGGGCAGCAGCAGAGCCGTCGCGGCGGTGAGCAGGAGCGAACCGAAGTACCAGAACGGCATCAGCCGGCCGAGCATCCGACCACCGTCGGCTCGGGCGAGGAGCCCGGCGTTCTCCGGCAGCCGGTCGGTGATCGGGTTGATGACGAACGCCACCGATGCCTCGACCCCCACCATCAGTCCCGTGACCACCACTGCGACGACTGGCAACCAGTCCATGTCCATCTCCTCTGTCCTGAACGAAATCTAGCAGTGCTAGAAAACGTAGCAGAAGAAATCTAGCGGCGCTAGCATGGGCTGATGACCACACCGGCAGCAGCGCACAAGGCACGTCGGCTCGCGGAGCGGGAGGCGCGGATCGTCGCCGCGGCCCGTGCGCTCGCCGAGGATCAGGGCTGGGAGGCCGTGACGACGCGTCGGCTCTCGGACGCGATCGGGTACAGCCAGCCCGTGCTCTACTCGCACTTCCCCGAGGGAAGATCCCAGATCGTCACCGCCGTGGCACTCGACGGCATGGTCGAGCTCTCGGCGGCGATGGTCGCGGCGACCGCACCCGACGCGGCTCGGACCGGCGCGGAGGGAGTCCGCGCGCTCGTCACGTCCTACCTGGACTTCGCCGAGCGGCATCCGGCCACCTACGAGGCGATGTTCCGGCTGCCGATCGGTGTGCCGTTCGCGTCCGCGGAGACACCCCGCCCGCTGCGCGACGCGTTCGAGGCGATCGTCATCACCCTCCGCGGTCTCGACCGGCCGCCGGCCGACCTGGAGACGGCCGCGGAGGTGCTCTGGGGCGCCGTGCACGGCGTGGCCACCCTCCAACGGGCCGCGCGCTTCTCGCCCGGGAACGAGGGGCGACGCGTCGACGAGCTCGTTCGCCACTTCGCGAACTGACGCCGCGGACCGCCGGAGGTGAGAGTGGCACCGTGAGGAAGCACCTCGTGCCTGAAGCAGTCCATGGTCGTGGTCTGTCTCAGGCGGGCGGTACTTCCTCGGCGGGACCGGCGCCGGCGCCAGGGTGCGGCGCCGCCGTCAGCCCTTGATGCCGCTCGCGAACCCGATGATGAAGTACTTCTGCAGGAAGAAGTAGACGATCAGCAGCGGGATGATCGCGATCGCCATGCCCGCGAACAGCACTCCCCAGTCCGTGGCGAACTCGCCGCGGAACGCGTAGATCGCCACCGGCAGCGTCTGCTGGCTGCTGCCGCCCACGTAGAGCAGCGGGGTGAGGAAGTCGTTCCAGGTGGTGATCCCGGTGAGGATCACGACGGTGCCGGTGATCGGACGCAGCAGCGGGAACACGATCCTGCGGAACATCGTGACCGGACCGGCGCCGTCGACCCGCGCGGCCTCCTCGTACTCGCGGGGCAGCGCCCGGATGAACCCCGCGTACAGGAAGATCGTGAACGGGAGCTGGTGCCCGGCCTCGAACAGGATCAGAGCGGTCCAGGTGCCGAGCAGGTTCGCCGAGTTCATGAACTGGTACAGCGGCACCATGCCGAGCTGCAGCGGGATCATCAGCCCGACCAGGAACACCAGGTACGCCACGGTGCTGAGCCGGCTCAGCCGTCGGGCCAGCGTGTAGGCGGCCATGGAGCCGAAGCCGACCAGGATGAGCACGCTGAGGGCCACCACGATGATCGAGTTGAGGTACGCCTCGCCCAGATCGCCGCGGTTCCAGGCGGTGGCGAAGTTGTCCAGGTGCAGCGTGGTCGGCAGTCCGAGCGGGTTCGAGGCGACCTCGGCCTGCGTCTTCATCGAGACCGTGAAGAACACGTAGAACGGGAAGATGAACGCGCACGCGACGAGGACCATGAGCGCCTCGCGGCCCAGCCGTGCCGCCCCGAACCGCCGGCTCATCGGTCCACGTCGAATCGTCGCAGGGCGCCGAGCTGGACCATCGTGAAGGCGAACACGATCATCGTGAGCACCAGGGCGATCGCGGTGGAGTAGCCGAACCGGCCGGACACGAAGGCCTCCTTGTACATGATCACGGACAGCGTCTCGGTGGCGTAGCCGGGCCCACCGCCGGTCATCGCGAACACCTGGTCGAACAGCTTCAGGCTGCTGATCAGGGTCAGCGACATCGCGACCGTGGTCGCGGGGATGAGCAGCGGCACCGTGACGAGGCGGGTGCGCTGCCACCACGACGCCCCGTCCAGCGCGGCGGACTCGTTGAGCTCGGTGGGGATCCCCTGCAGCCCGGCCAGGTAGATCACCATGGTCAGCCCGGCGCTCTGCCAGATCACCACGCCGATCACGGTCCACAGCGCCAGCGAGGAGTCGCCGAGCCAGTTCTGCGCGAGGAAGTCCAGCCCCAGCCCGCGCAATACCGTGTTCAACGGCCCCTGCGGGGTGAGGATGAACGTCCAGAGGAACGCGATGATCACCGGCGGCAGCAGAGCGGGTGCGAAGAACAGCGTGCGGAGCACGTTCCTGGTCACCAGCGACGTGTGCAGCGCCAGGGCCAGCGCGAGCCCGACGAGCGTCTGCACCACGGTCACCGACACGGCGATGACCAGCGAGTTCCGCAGCGCCGACCGGGCCGCCACGTCGGAGAAGATCTCCGCGAAGTTGGCCCAGCCGACGAATTTCGTGCCGTCGGCCCGTCCGGTCCAGTCGGTGAACGCGTACACCGCCCCGGACAGGGTCGGGTAGAGCACCACCATGGCGTAGAGGACGAACGCGGGCAGCAGCAGCGCGTACGGCACCCCGCCCGGGGTCAGGCGTCCCTTCCTGCCCGACGGCGTCGGTCCGGTCGTTCGCGGTGACGTCGCCGTGGTCACGGCTGAGGTCACGGCGTGCCCTTCGCGTACTCGGCGTCCATCTGGGCGAGCAGGTCTGCGATGGTGATCTCGTCGGCGTAGAGCTGCTGCCCGGACTGCAGCATGGTCTGCTGCACGTCACCGTTGGGCCACAGGTAGTTCGCGTAGGAGACGGTCCGGCCCGCGTCGACGAGCGGCAGCACCGGCTCGAGCGCCGGGTTGTCGACCTGGGCGCCGACGTCCAGGCCGGGCAGCACCGCGAGCGCGTTCGCGTAGGTCTCCACGTTCGCGGGCTCGGCGAGGAACTCCAGGAGGGCGCGGGCGCCGTCGGGGTTGGTGGCCGCCGCGTTGACGGCCAGGAAGTCCGGCGCGGTCGGCATCAGGGTTGCCTCGGCGTCGTCGCCGGCGGGCATCGCGAGGATGGAGAACGCCTCTGCGCCGGTCTCGGAGTACTCGTACAGGGCGGGCAGGCCCGAGTTGGTCAGCACGGTCATCCCCGCGACGCCGGTGGCCAGGTCCTGCATGGCCTGGTCCGGCGAGACGCCGAGTGCGCCTTCGGTGAAGTAGCCCTTGTCACGCAGCTCGAGGTACTTGGTGAACACCTCGGTCCAGCCGGGCTCGTCGGTGAAGCTGGTCTCCCCGGCGCGCATCTGGGCGTCGAGGTCGGGGTTCGGCCCGTACAGCAGGGTGCCGGCCAGGATGTACACGTAGAACTGCAGGTAGATCGCGCCGCCGGACAACCCGTGCGAGATCGCGGTCCGGCCGGAGTCGGTCAGGGCCTGGCACACGTCGAGCAGCTCGGTCCAGGTGGTCGGCGGCTCGAGGCCCAGCTCGTCGAAGACCGCCAGGTTGTAGGCCAGCACAAGAGAGTTGCGCGCGACCGGGAACGCGAACGTCTTGCCGTCCACGTCGGACAGGGCCCGGGTGCCGTCGTCGATGCTGGCGGCCCAGGCCGCATCGGAGAGGTCGAGCAGGTCGCCGCCGCTGCCGAGCACGCCGGCGGCCACGTTGGAGGAGTACCCGGGGGAGACCCGGAAGATGTCCGCCGCGGTCCCGGACGAGAGCTGCACGGCGAGCTGCTGGTTCATGTCCGGCACGGCCACGGACGTGATGTCGAGCTCGACGCCGCTGTCGGCGGTGAACGGCTCCACGAGCGGCTCGATGCCGGTGTTCTGCTCGGTGGACAGGTACGCGGAGACGGTGCCACCGCCGGCACCGGACCCGGACTCCGCACCCGACCCGCCGCCGTCGTCGTCGTTCACGAAGCCGCCGCACCCGGCGAGCGTGAGGGCGCCGAACCCGGCGCCACCGAGGAGGAGGGCGCGGCGGGACGGGGTGAAGCGCGGTTCCGAGGTGATGGGGGACATGATGGGCCTCTCCTTCGAGGGTCGGGCGTGGGATCGGGGTTGTCGGGTCAGGCGCTGCGCGGATGGCCGGTCGTGGCCGGTTCGGTCGGGTGCGTCGAGCCGGCCGAGAGCGTCGGGTCGGTGGAGCGCGTCGAGTCGGACTCGGGCTCGGTACGGGGTGCGTCGGGGTCGCCGGGCACGATGGCGCCGTGGGCGCGCAGCGCCGCGCGGACGTCCTCGATGGGCACGTCCGCCGCGGCCGATCCGGTGCGCGCCGCGAGGGCGGTGATGGCGCCGGCCGCCTGGCCCATCGCCATGCAGGAGGCCTGCACGCGGTAGGCGGAATTGGCCTCCTGGTCCCCGGCGATGGCCCGGCCGGCCACGACCAGGTTCGTGCTGCCGCGCGGGATCATCGCGCCCCGCGGGATCGTCGGGAAGATGCCGAACGTCAACGGCCGGATGTCGATGCCGTCGCCGTCGTGCGAGTGCACGTCGATCGGGTAGAAGCTGAAGCTCACGGCGTCGTCCCAGAGCCGGCCGCTCGTGTAGTCGACCGCGGTGACCCGGGTCAGCCCGTCGATCGTGTACGTCTCCCGGACCCCGGTCTCGATCGCCCACCGGTCCACCGTGAGGCCCTCGAGCCCGGGCAGCGCTCGGAGGAAGTTGTGCACGCGCATCAGGGTGCGGCGCCCGGCGAGCTCGGCGGCGGTCTTCGCGGCGGACGTGCCACCCTCGATCCCGGGCACGTGGATCGCGTTCTCGCCGTGGTTGCGCAGGAACTTGCGCATCGGTTTGGTGAAGAGCTGCAGGTCGCCGGGCACCAGGTCGCCGGCGGCGACCGCCCGCTCGTACGCCGCGTCCAGCACCTCGTAGTCCAGGGTGGCCGGGTCGTAGCCGCCGAAGCGCACCATGATGGTGCCCGGCTGACGGTCGGCGTTCGCGTGCCGGGCCAGGCCGGCGTGGGCGACCACGTCCGCGTCACCGGTCGCGTCCACGAGCATGGTGGTGCTGAGGTCGATCAGCCCTTCCTTCGTGCACAGGGTCACGTCCCAGCCGGCCGGACTCGGGCGCACCGCGGCGACCATGGTGTGCAGCAGCAGTTCCGCGCCGGAGGCCACCACGGTCTCGTCGATCACCGACGCGTAGATCGCCGGGCTGACCGGCACCTGGAGCTTGTAGTGGGGCAGCTGCCACTGGGTGAAGTCCGGGAGATCGCGCCCGGTGAGCTCGACGGAGCGGCGCACCATGTCCCAGCCGATACCGGCGATGATCTGCCGGCCCCACGCGTGGAACAGCCCCGGCAGCGCCACGCCGGCCACGGTGGTGGTGCCGCCGAGGGCGCCGTTCTTCTCGACCAGCAGGGTGCGGGCACCCAGGCGCGCGGCCTGGATCGCGGCTGGACAGCCCGCGGGCCCGCCGCCGACGACGACGACGTCGTAGTGCTCGGTCATGATGCCTGCTCCCCAAGGGTCGGTGCGGCGCCCAGGAGCGCCGAGAGTGCGGTCGCGGACTCGACGACGGCGGTGCGCAGCGCCTCCGCGTGCAGCGGCGAGTGCCGGACCGAGGGGTAGCCGACGCACAGGGCGGCGACGGTGCGCCCGGTGTGGTCACGGACCGGTGCGGCGACGCCGCACACGCCCGGTTCCTCCTCCTCGTAGTTGGTCGCGTAGCCCTGCGAGAGAACCTGCTCGACGAGTTCCTCCAGCTCCGCGGGCGTCCGGTCCACGGCCGCCCGCCACGGAGCCCCGTCGAGCATCGCTGCCCGCCTCCGGGCGCTCTGCCCGGCGAACAGGATCTTCCCGGCGGCGGTGCGGAACGGGGGGACGGCGTTGTCGTCGGTGAAGCGGGCGACGGTGGGGTTGATGTTCAGCAACTGTTGGCTGACCAGCACCGAGAGGTCGACGCGCCGGGCGTCCTTGAGCACGGACAGGTGCACGGTCTCGTCCGTGGCGAGCCACAGCTCCCGGAGCACCGGCGCGGCCACTGACGCCAGGTCGGACTGCTCCACGTAGGACCGGTTCAGCTCGAAGAACGTCGGCCCGAGCAGGTAGCGCCGCTCCGGCTCCGACTGGCGCGCCAGGCCGTGGGTGACCAGGGCGCTGAGCAGGGTGCGTCCCGTCGAGGGACGGAGCCCGACGGCGGCCGTCAGGTCCTTGAGCGCGAGTCCGCTCGGTCCGGCGCCGGCCAGGGCACGCAGCAGCGCGACCGTGCGGTCGATGACCTGGATCGAGCTGCGTTGGGCGCCGGTGCCGGGCGCGGTCGCGGTGTCGTCGGTGGCGGTCATCTCCGCACCTCCTCGTCGGGATTGGTTGCGTTCGACATTATCGAAGCACGTGCGACACTGTGGCGCATTCTGACGGTAGCGGCTACGTTTGAATCGTGTCAACGCCGATGCGCCGACGCATTTCCCACTGATGCCGTTCCCGGAAGGACAGTCGATGTCGACCTCCCCGCTCGCCCACCCGCCACGCCGTGCCGTGCTGCTCGGCGGCCTCGCCACGATCGGTGCGGCCGCCGGCTCGGCGCTCGCCGGGATCCCCTTCGCGTTGCCGGCCCACGGCGCACCGTCCTCGGCCGGGCCGCTCGCGCCGGTGCCACCACTGGGCGCAGGCGGGCCCGACCGGAGTGCGTTCGAGCCTGCCGAGCAGCGCTTCGCGACGTTCCTGGTCACGCTCGCGGACATCGCCAACGACGTCGACGACTCCGACACGGAGCTGCGCGGGTTCATCCGCGGGGGCTGGTGGCGCAGCCCGGCCGAGCCGTTCAACGCACGCATCAGCGAGCTCGTCTACGTGCTCGCCTGGTTCGTCACCACCGAGCGGACCTGGAACCCCTACCGCGGGGATCCGGCGCTGCTGGCCCGCCTGGACGCAGCGCTCGACTACTACCTGCGGCTGCAGCACGAGGACGGGTCCTGGCCGGAGTACGAACCGCAGGAACG
Organism: Occultella kanbiaonis; assembly: GCF_009708215.1. Classification (NCBI taxonomy): domain Bacteria; kingdom Bacillati; phylum Actinomycetota; class Actinomycetes; order Micrococcales; family Ruaniaceae; genus Occultella; species Occultella kanbiaonis. Next base: position 384,586 of record NZ_CP046175.1, read on the forward strand.
CTCCCGGGCGGCCACGGCGTTCGCACTCGGCTACCTGAGCAAGGCGCTGGAGCACCTGCGGTCCGCGGACCTGCTGCCCCAGCGCCGTGCCTCGATCACCGCGGCACTGCATGCCGCGATGGCCTGGTTCCTCGACCCGGCCAACACCGGCATCTGGCAGCCGGACCGGGTCGAGTTCGTGAACCAGCCGATGGCTGGGCTGGCCGGTTGCGTGAAGGCCCTCGCGCTCGACCCGGACCCGCGGCTCTCGGCGTTGCTGAGGGACCGGGTCGCCTACCTCGCCGACCACGGGCAGAGCCCCGCCGGGTTCCTGTACGAGCCGCGCGGGATGGACATCGCCTACAACCTCAATGTGACGCTCAGCGAGGTCATCGAGATCCACGACGGCCTCGGCCACCCGGTGCTGCTGCCACTGGTGCGCCGGCTCGCGGACTGGCTCGGCTACGCGAACGTGCCCGAACCCGACGGCTCCGGACTGATCTCGTTCGCGTCCGGTGCGGCCAGGACACCGATGTACTTCCTGGACGACGCCACCACGGACTTCCAGCAGCGGGATCTGGGTTCGGTGCTCTCCGAGCGGGTGCCGGCGCTGCGGCCGTTCTACACCACGGCGCAGGACCGGGACCGGATCCGGGCCGATTGGGCGGCGTCGGACGAACCGGTGCCCGCGCTCGCACCGGGAGCCGTCAACCCGCGGATCCCGGCGAACATCGGCTACGGCGAGCACTACCCGAGCCGGCGCGCCAAGGACCTCGCGCTCGCGCAGATGCCGCCGGTGCGGCGCCGCCGGTTCACCGAGCTGCGCACCGACCCGCAGGACCAGTACTACCTGTTCGTGCGACGCCCGAGCCACTACGTGCAGGCGTTCTTCGGCACCCGCCCGAACGAGGTGGTCCGGGCGGGGTTCGGGCTGCTCTGGCACCCGCGGGCCGGCGTGTTCGTGCACGGCGGCCAGAACTCGAACACCGAGTGCTGGGCGAGCGTGCTCCCGAACGGTGGCACCGACGGCGCCTCGAACCTCGCCCCGACGTTCTACGACGGCCCCGTCGCCGACGGTCACGTCGTCACCGACGTCTCCGGCGTGGGGGACCTCGGACTCGCCTGGGCCACCACCGGCGGCAACATCACCGGCGCCGCCCTGCTCACCGACGACGGTCTGGTCCGCGAGATCACCGCCACGATGGACGCCGTCGAGCAGGTCCCGCTCGTCCTGATGCCGTCCGACGACCTGCGCTGGTCGGACGGGACGCGCGCCGAGTACGGCACGGCAGCCACCGCCGTCGCCACCTCGGCCACCCTGACCCGCGGCGACGTGAGCCTGGTGATCGACTGGGGCACCGCCGTCGAGGTGAGCCTCGCCCCGACGCAGCGGACCTACTTCGCCGACGGCCGCCGTCGGGCCCACATGCTCCGAGTACCCCACGGCACGGCGGGGCGGATCACGTACACCTTCACCGGCTGAGGCCGACGGCGGCCAGCGGTCCGGGGGGCGGACCCGCCTCACGGGGCGGCGACGGGATCTGGGACGCTGGCCGCGTGACCGAAGATCATGTCCTCGTCGTGGGCATCGACGGCGTGCGCTACGACATCCTCCGCGAGGTCGCGACCCCGCACCTGGACGGGCTCGCAGCGGCCGGGTTCCTGCGGCCGCTGCGCGTCAACGACGCCGGGCCGACGATCTCCGGCCCGGGGTGGTCGACCATCTTCACCGGTGTGCTCACCCCGGACCACGGCGTGGTCGACAACGACTTCAGCAGCAACCGCTACGCCGAACATCCCGATGTCGTGAGCCTCGTGCGCCGCCAGCGCCCCGACGTCGTCACCTGGGTCGGCGCCGGCTGGTCACCGCTGGTCACGAACGAGTCCGGCGGCCCGCTGTTCGCCGGCGGCGGCTGGGCGCCGGCGAGCCCGCCCGCGCACACCTGCGAGGCGTGGCTCGCCGTCGACGCCGAGATGACCGGCCACGCCGTCGCCCACCTGACGGCTCACGCCGGCGTCGGCGGGTCACTGGTGGTCGCGTACCTGGGCGCGCCCGACGAGGTCGCTCACCTGCGCGGGGTCGGCCCCGAGTATCGGGACGCCATCGCCGCCGCCGACGCCCACCTGGGCCGGCTGCTGGCCGCCGTCGCGGGCCGGGCCGGCGAGGACTGGACCGTCATCGTCGTCACCGATCACGGCCACGTCGACGACGGCGGCCATGGCGGCGACACCGAGGTCGAACGCACCGCCTGGATCGCGGCCTCCGGTCCCGGGTTGTCGACGGCGGGCCCGCACCCCCTGGAGCACGCCGACGTCGCGGCCCACACGTTGGCGGTGCTCGGGGCCGTGCCCACCTCGCCGGCATTCATCGGCCGGCCGTTCGGGACCCGGTGACCGAGCCGACGATGTTCTCATGACGAACAGCAGCACGGTCCTGCTGGTCGTGCTGGCGACCGCGGCCCTGCACGCGGTGTGGAACGCCGTCGCCAAGTCGATCGGCGACCGGTGGGTGGCGACCTTCCTCTTCGGCTCGGTGATCGCCGTGACCGGCGCGGTCGGTGCGGTCATCACGACCGCGACGCTCGGGCTCCCCGATCCGGCGAGCTGGCCGTTCCTGGTGCTCTCCGCCGTCCTGCAGTGCGTCTACATGGTGCTGCTGACCAGGGCCTACTCGCTCGGGCAGATGAGCCGGCTCTACCCGATCGCGCGCGGGACCTCCCCGGTCGTGGTGACCGCCGTCGCCGTACTGCTCCTGCACGAGCGACTGCCGGCCCCGGCCTGGCTCGGCCTGGCCCTGCTGGTGTTCGCGCTGGCCACCCTGGCGCTCTCGCGCGGGGTGCCGCGGGCGGGTTCGGGGCTCGGGCTGGCCCTGCTGACGGGGTTCGCCATCGCGGCCTACACCCTCCTCGACGGCGTCGGCGTCCGGATGACGGCCGAGCCCCTTCCCTACATCTCCTGGATGTTCGCGGTGCACGGGCCGCTCCTCGCCGGCCTCTCGGCATGGCAGATGGGGTCGGGCCGGCGCGAACGGGTCCGCGGCAACGTGCGCATGGGGCTGTTCGGCGGTCTGATGTCCGTGACCTCCTACGGCATCGCCGTCTGGGCACAGGCGTATGCCCCGCTCGCCCTGGTCGCGGCGATCCGTGAGACCAGCGTGGTCTGGGGCGTGCTCATCGCGCGGTTCATCCTGGGTGAGCACCTCTGGAGGCGCGAAATCGTCGCGATCGTTCTCGCCGCAGGTGGGGCGGTCCTGCTCCAGCTCGGCGGCTGAGAGACGGACACAAGGTAGGGACCCGTTCAGCAGCCGCGTTCGGCGGCATGGATCCACGCTGGGCGGTGGTCCGCATGCGCAGCACGCATAATGGGAGTCCACCCACGTGAGGAGCCCGATGTTCGGCGGAATCTTCGGACGTCAGAAGCCGAGCCCAGCGCCGGAGGTCACCCCCGAGGTCGCCGAGGCACTCGTTCGGGCCGACGAGACCGTGCGACGTGGCACCGACGAGCTCGGTTACGCGACGGCGGAGTTCGGCGAGGTCGACACGCGCGAGTTCGCAACCGCGCTCACCCAGGCACGCACGCAGCTGCGGGAGGCGTTCCGGCTGAACGGTCTGCTCCTGGACGACGAACCGGAGACGCCGCAGCAACGTCAGCAGCTCGAGGCCGGGGTACTGGCAACGACCGCGGAGGTGGACCGGCTCGTCCGTGCCCCCGCGTCGGCGTTCGCCACCCGCCGAGCCGCCCTGCGTGACGCACCGACCGCCATCGCGCGGCTGCGGGCGGAGTCGGTGGACGTCGCGAGCCGGGTCGCGGAGGCGCGCGGGGCGCTCGCGACCCTCTCGACCCGCTACAGCGAGGAGGCGATCGTCGCTGTCGCGAACAACCCCGATCAGGCGGAGGCGCTGCTGCAGTTCACCGAGCGCAGCCTGGGTCTCGCCGAACGCCGGCACACGGCCGGCCGCGGCGAGGAGGCGACGAAGGCGATCCGGGTCGCCTCCGACAGCGTCCGGCGCGCCGACGAACTTCTCGACGCCGTCACCGACTACGAGGTGGAGGCCGTCCACGCCGAGTCCATCCTGACCGCCGTGCTGGCGGACTCACGCTCCGACATCGCCGAGGCCCGGCAGCTGCTCGCGGCGTCCCCGGACCCCGAGGTCGACACGGCTGCAGCCGCGTTGGACGCCGCCGTGACGGCCGCCGCGACCGGTGAGGCGTCGCGTGACCCGTTCACCACCCTGAGTCGGCTCCGCGCCTCCAACGAGTCGCTGGACCGGCTCGTCCAGGAACGCAGGAACCGGCCCGAACGGGAGCGGCGACGTGCCCACCTGGAGGCGGCACACGCCGACGCCGACCGTCAGGTCGCGCTCGCGCGCACCCTCATCGCCGACTACCCCGGTTTCATCGGTCCGGACTCCAGGACCCGGCTGGCCCAGGCGGAGCGACTGCTCGGCGGCCTGTCGCTCGTCGAGGATCCGCAGGCGGCCGTTGCCCAGGCCCGGCAGGCCGCGGACCTCGCCGCGGACGCGGCCGCGCTCGCACGACGCGACCTCGAGGCCGCGCGCATGCGCGAGCACGAGCAGCGAACCGGTTGGGGCGAGGACCAGGGGTACGGCTGGGGCGAGGACCGCGGTCGCCGACGTGGCGGCCGAGGCGGCGGGGCCGAAGGGCTGCTCGGCGGCGTCATCGGCGGCATGGTGCTCGGCGGCCTCCTCGACGGCCTGGACGACTTCGACTTCGACTTCGACTAGCGCTTCGACGTTCGCCGGCCGCGTAAGCGTTGACCTGAACGGCGGTTGAGGTCGCATGCTCTGGGGATGAGCATGAACTTCAGCCACTGGCGCGCGCTCGAGTCGGCGATGCGCACGGACCAGCCCAAGCGAACCTTCACCCGTGCGACGCTCAGTCGGATCGGTGGCTTCGCCCGCCCGCACAAGCGCAAGCTGATCGGCTTCATCGGGCTGTCGGTGGTCGGCGCGGTCCTGACGGTGATGACGCCGGTGCTGGCCGGCCGGGTGGTCGACGCCATCATCGCGGACGGGCCGGCGGCCACGGTGGTGCTGCTGGCCGTCGCGATCGCCGGGGTGGCGCTGGTGAGTGCGGGGGTCGGGTTGGTCTCCCGGTGGCTGTCGTCGACGATCGGCGAAGGGCTGATCCTCGACCTGCGCCGGGCCGTGTACTCGCACGTGCAGCGGATGCCGATCGCCTTCTTCACCCGCACCCGCACCGGGGCGCTGGTGAGCCGGCTCAACAATGACGTGATCGGTGCCCAACGGGCGTTCACGTTCACCCTCTCCGGCGTCGTCACGAATGTGATCGCGCTGATCCTCACGCTCGCCGTGATGCTGCGGCTGTCGTGGCAGATCACCATGCTCGCGCTGGTGCTGCTCCCCATCTTCCTGATCCCGGCCCGGCGGATGGGTGGGCGGCTGGCGCAGCTGGAGAAGGAACGGGCGAACCTGAACTCCTCGATGACCACGCAGATGACCGAGCGGTTCTCCGCCCCCGGGGCCACCCTGGTGAAGCTGTTCGGCCGGCCCGAGGCGGAGGAGGCCGAGTTCGGCGACCGGGCCGGCCGGGTCGCCACGATCGGGGTCCGCACGGCGATGGGACAGGGCGTGTTCATGCTCGCGCTGACCCTCGTCTCCGCGCTCGCGCTCGCCCTTGTCTACGGGCTCGGCGGCTGGATGGCCGTGGCCGGATCCCTCGAGGCCGGCACCGTGGTCACGCTCGCCCTGCTGCTCGGGCAGCTGTACGGGCCGCTGACCGCGCTGGCGAGTGCCCGGGTCGATGCCATGACAGCCCTGGTCAGCTTCGAGCGAGTCTTCGAGGTGCTCGATCTGCCGCCGCTGATCGAGGAGCCCGCCGCGCCCGCGCCGCTGCCGGCGGGGCCCCTGGCCGTCGAGTTCGACGACGTGCGGTTCGCCTACCCGAGCCCGGACAAGGTGTCCCTTGCTTCCCTGGAGGAGGTCGCCACCCTGGACCGCCGCGGCGGCGTCGAGGTGCTCCACGGGATCTCGTTCCGGGCCGAGCCCGGGCAGGTGGTGGCGCTCGTCGGGTCCTCGGGCAGCGGGAAGTCGACGATCGCCTCGCTGTTGCCGCGGCTCTACGACGTCGACTCCGGCGCGGTCCGGCTCGGCGGCGCGGACGTGCGCGACCTCGCGTTCGCGGACCTGCGCGGCGCGCTCGGGATGGTCACCCAGGACGGGCACCTGTTCCACGCCTCGGTCGCGGAGAACCTGCGCTACGCGGCGCCGGGGGCCACCGATGCCGACCTGTGGCAGGCGCTCGAGCGGGCCCGGCTGGCGGACCTGGTGACCAGTCTTCCGGACGGGCTCGAGACGGTGATCGGCGAACGCGGCTACCGCTTCTCCGGCGGCGAGCGGCAGCGGCTGACGATCGCCCGGCTGTTGCTGGCCAGGCCACGGGTGGTGATCCTGGACGAGGCGACCTCGAGCCTGGACGCCACCTCCGAGGCCGACGTCAGTGCCGCCCTCGGGGCCGCACTGGAGGGTCGGACCGCGCTCGTGATCGCCCACCGGCTCTCGACAGTCGTCGGCGCCGACCAGATCCTCGTGGTCGAGTCCGGCCGGATCGTCGAGCGTGGCACGCACGCCGAACTGCTGGCCGACGGCGGCCGGTACGCACAGCTGTACCGCACCCAGTTCGCGGGTGGCCGGGAGGGTGACGGCGCGGTACCGGTCCGGTCCTGACCGCGGTTCCGGCACGCGGAAGATCGACGCGTGCGTTCTGCGGGTGGCGTGTACGGTCAGTGGTGGCAGGAGGGGGCATCCCCATTCCGCCGGCCGTCAGGCCGGCGACACTTCCCGGAGGTTTCTCATCACCGTGCCCGGCTCCGATCAGTCAGCGCCCCTGGACCTGCGCCTCGAGCGAACCGAGCAGGCCGGGTGCCTGGGCACCCCGACACCCCGGGTGGGGTGGCGCCACGCGGCCGGCACCGGGCCGCAGGACGGCTACGAGTTGGAGCTCGTGCGGGGCTCGGCTGCCCCGGTGACGGTCGAGGTGACCGGCGCCGGTGGTGCCGAGCAGGTCGCGGTCGCGTGGCCGCACGAGCCGCTCGCTGCCGGTGAGGTCGGCTCGGTGCGCGTGCGTACCAGCCATGGCGACGGCGGCTGGTCGCCCTGGAGCGCGCCGCTCGCCTTCCACGTCGCGCCCCTGGCGCCCGAGGACTGGGTGGCCCGGTTCATCTCTCCGCGGCACCTGGCCGGACTCGACGACCCGGCCCCGGTCCTGACCGGCACCGTGACCGTGGGGCCGGGGCTCGTCGGAGCGCGGCTGCTGCTCTCGGCGCTCGGTGTGGTCCGAGCCCGGATCAACGGCGTCCGGGTGGGCGCCGACGAGCTCACGCCCGGCTGGACGAGCTACCACAAGCGGCTGCGCTTCCACGGCTATGACGTCACCGACCTCCTGCGTGAGGGCAGCAACGACGTCGATGCGCTCCTCGGTAACGGGTGGTACCGCGGTGCGCTCACCTGGGACCTGCGCCGCGACCTGTACGGGGACCGGCTGGCCCTGCTCGCCCAGGTCGAGTTGCGCTACGCCGACGGCCGCGTCGAGACCGTCGGCACCGACTCCAGCTGGCGGGCGCACTCCTCGCACGTGCTCTCCGACGACCTGTACGACGGCCAGCACACGGACCTGCGCCTGCGCGGCACGCTCGGTGCGGCGGACGAGGTCGACGAGCTCGACGTGGACCCGCGGATCCTGGTTGCGCCCGAGGGCCCGCCGGTGCGGATCACCCAGGTGGTGCCGGCCGTCGAGATCGTCCACAGCCCGACCGGCAAACAGATCGTCGACTTCGGCCAGAACCTCGTCGGCTGGGTGAACCTGACCGTGCGCGGCCACGCCGCCGGGGACCGCATCACCGTCCGGCACGCCGAGGTCCTCGAGCACGGAGAACTCGGCACCCGGCCGCTGCGCAAGGCGAAGGCGACGGACACCTACGACCTCGCCGGCCCGGAGGAGACCGAGCTCGCACCGCAGCTGACCTTCCACGGCTTCCGCTATGCCGAGGTCACGGGCGTCGACGAGCTCCGGCTCGAGGACGTCAGCGCCGCCGTCGTCGGCTCGCAGCTGACCCGCACCGGGTGGTTCACCTGCTCCGAACCGATGCTCGAGCAGCTCCACGAGAACGTGGTGTGGGGCACTCGTGGCAACTTCCTGGACGTCCCCACCGACTGCCCGCAGCGTGACGAGCGGCTCGGCTGGACCGGGGACATCCAGGTGTTCGCGCGTACCGCGGCGTTCCTGTTCGACGTGGACGGATTCCTGTCCTCCTGGCTCCGGGACCTCGCCGCGGACCAACGGCCCGACGGTGGGGTGCCGGTCGTCGTCCCGGACGTGCTCCGCGATGAGAACGTGATCGCCACCGCCTGGGGGGACGCGGCGACGATGGTGCCGTGGGTGCTGTACCGGCGGTACGGGGACTTGGATCTGCTCCGGCGGCAGCTGCCCTCGATGCGAGCCTGGGTCGACCGGCTCTGGGCCGAGGTCGACGACTCCGCGCTCTGGCGCACCGGGTTCCAGTACGGCGACTGGCTCGATCCCACGGCCCCGCCGGAGGATGCCGCGGCCGCCCGGGCCGACCCGCATGTGATCCAGCAGGCGTACCTGGTGCGCTCCACCGAGATGGTCGCGTGGGCGGCCCGGGCGCTCGGCCAGCGCGCCCTGACCGAGGAGTACGAGGACCTGGCGGACACGGCCCGGGCGGCGTTCCAGAACGCATACGTGGCACCGGACGGCCGGGTCACCTCGGACTGCCAGACCGTGTACGCGCTGGCCCTGTGCTGGGCGCTCCTCGGCAGCGGCGAGCAGGTCGAGGGGGCCGGGGAGCGGCTCGCGACCCTGGTTCGGGAGGCGGACGCCACGGTCGCGACCGGGTTCGTCGGAACACCGCTGATCCTGGACGCGCTGGTGATCGCCGGGCACACCGAACTGGCCTACGCGATGCTCCTGCAGACGCAGAACCCGTCTTGGCTCTACCCGGTGACGATGGGGGCCACCACGATCTGGGAGCGCTGGGACTCGATGCTGCCGGACGGCTCGATCAATCCGGGCGAGATGACGTCGTTCAACCACTACGCGCTCGGCGCCGTCGCCAACTTCCTGCACCGCCGGGTGGCCGGCCTCGTCGCGATCGCTCCCGGCTACCGGGAGGTCGAGGTCGACCCGCTCACCGAGGGACCGCTGACCCACGCCGGTGCGCGGCACCTCAGTCCGTACGGCGAGATCGCCGTCTCATGGGAGAAGCGGCCCGACGGCGTGGTGCGGCTTGACGTGAGCGTCCCGCCCGGCGTGGTGGCGCGGGTGTATCCACCCGGGGTGAAGCGAGGGTCGGTCAAGGTGGGTGCGGGGGAGCATACGTTCAGCGGGTGATCTGGCCCGGGTGCGTTGGCCCGGGCGGTGACCGAGGGAGGAAGCCGTGGCCACGCTGCGGGAGATCGTCATCGACTGCCGGGACGCGCCGGCGCTGGCTCGGTTCTGGGCCGCGGCCCTGGACGGCTACGAGGTGCGCGCGTATGACGACGCCGAGGTGGCCCGGCTCGCGGGTCTCGGGCTCACCCCCGAGACCGACCCGACCGTGGCGGTCGACGGACCGGGTCCCACGCTGTTCCTCCAACAGGTCCCGGAGGCCAAGACGGCCAAGAACCGGGTGCACGTCGATCTGTCCGCGAGCGACCGGAGCGCCGAGGTGGCCCGGCTCGTCGACCTGGGCGCGCGCGTGGTGGCGCAACAGGACGGCTGGACGGTGCTGGGGGATCCGGAGGGGAACGAGTTCTGCGTGGCCGACGAGCACTGACCCGGCGCCGCGGGCCCGATCGCTGCGCCGACCGCGCCCGGGTACGGCGCCGGTCAGCGGTTGCACGGGTCCATCGGACCGCGCGCTTCGGCGCAGGTCAGCGGTGGATGTGATCGCGCCAGTCCGCGGGGACGCGGCCGGCCGGCCCGGGCGTCGGCTGGTCCACCGGGTGCGAGCTCGGTGGGGCCAGTTCCGGACCTGTGACCGTGGACTCGGTGCGGTAGTTCCAGTACCAGTCCTCGCCCGGCTCGAACGAGCGCATCAGCTCGTGCCCGGTCTCGCGGAAGTGGGCGGTGGCGTGCTGGCCGGGTGAGCTGTCGCAGCAGCCGACGTGGCCGCAGGCGGCGCACCGGCGCAGGTGCACCCACCAGCCGCCGAGGCCCTCACACTCCTGACAGCCCGTCCCGCTCGGTGCGGCCGTGGTGTCGACGGGGGTGGCCTCGCTCATCGTGGTGCCTCTCGCTGGTCAGGATGGGTCAGCCGGTCGTGACCCGATCGCGGACCACGTCGATCCAGCCTGAGTGCACCTTGGCTCGGCCGAGGTAGCCATGCAGCGGCTCGCCGGCGGCCCGTACGGCGACGCCGAGCAGCAGGAGCGCCTGCCCACCGCGGGTCACCTCCATGAGGGTGCGCAGGTCCGCCGGCCAGGTCAGCACCGGGCCACGCTTGGTGTGCGTCAGGGCGAGCGCCTCGGCGTCCGGCTCCGCGGGCACCGGTTCGATACGGAACCGGGGCTTGACCGTGCGTGCGAACACCGGCGGGTCCTCGGCGTCGAACCGGTCCGCCTCGCGGAGCCCGAGCGCCTCGGCCAGGTCGGCGATGACGCCCGGGTCGTCGGTCGGGGTCAGCACGAGGTACGGCAACCGGCCGGTGATCGTCGACACGGAGCCGGTGGCGAGGTCGACGGAGGTGTGCGCGACTCTCCGCAGGACGTGCTTCGTGGCGCCCATGCGCGACCGGGCCCCTTCCGAACCGACGGCGGCAGCGATGACTACTGCACAACCTACCCGGCGGGCGCCGTTTTGTGACCCCCTCTGACGGCGTGGATCGTCGGGGTGCTGGTCGGGGTGGCGGCCGGTCGGAGATCCCTGGTGTGGCTTCCGTCGGAGTCCTCTCGCGCGATGGCACCATCGTCCGGAGCGAGCGAACGCCGGAGGGTCTCCCGCGCCCGCCGGTACCGGCTCGTCGCCGTGGACGGGGGGATGTCGAGGACGCGGGCTGCCTCGGCGACGGTGAAGCCGTCCCAGTGCACCGTTCGGATCAGCTCCGCGAGGTCGGGCTCCAGGCGGTCGATCGCGTCACGGACCTCGATGCCGGCGTCGGCGGACTCCCCGTCGGTCTCACTCGTGTACCGACGCAGGTGCAGGCTCAGGTTCGACCTCCGCCGGCTGCTGCGACGAGCGTTCAGGACAGTGTTGCGGGCGATGCCGAAGAGCCACAGCCTGGCATCGTGACCGTGGTCCGGGAGGTCCTCGGCGCGCCGCCAGGCCGTCAGGAGGACGTCGCTCAGCGCATCGGGCGCCTCGTCCGAACCGAGCCGGTACTCGAGGTAGCGCAGCAGATCCCGGGACGACGTGGTCAGGACGTCCTGGAGTACCGACTCCGCCCGCTTGTTCGCGTTCACCAGTCCGCACCCGGGCACGAGGCCTGACCGGAGTAGTTCAGGTCGGTGTCCTCGACGTCGAAGCCCTGGCTCTCGAGCTCGTCGTTGACGAGTTCGGAGACGGCGCGTCCCAGCGCGAGCGCGTACTCCATGTCGGCCGACATGGGCTCCCAGTCCGGGTGGTCGGGCGGGAGCTCCACGCCGTCGGCGCCGAAGAACCCGCTCTCCTCCGTGCGCATCTGGGTGATCATGGCGTCGACGTCCACCAGCGCCAGGACGTCGTTGTTCCGGAAGAACTCGCGAGTCGCCTCCGCGATCTCCGAGTCGCCCGAGGCGACGTCGCCGATGCGCTCATCACAGACGGCCCCGCTCGGGAGCGTGTAGGTGAGTGCCAGATCGGGGTCCTCTGCCCACGGCAGCCAGTCGGCCTCCGTGACGGTCGCAGCGGCCGTACCGGCTCCGGCGAGACCGAGCACGACGGCGGCGCTCACCGCGGCGAGGCGCCGTCGCCTCCCGCGCGTGGATGGCGGCCTGGCGGCCTCGCGGCGGTCGGCGATGAGCGCCACCAGCTCGGCGTCGGTCATGTCCGTGGCTCGGGGAGTGGGTGGCGCCGACGCGCTCAACTGCGCGTCCAGCTGGTCGTCGAGGTGGCGCGAGGGGGTCATGTCGGCTCCGATCGTAGGGGGCGCTCACCCCCTACATGTCCGGCGCCCCGACCGGATGCCGACGGGATCGGTGCCGCCTTCACACGGCGCCGACCACGGGCTCAAAGCGCGCCGCGTCACTGCGGAAGTGGCCCGACGACGTCGTCTCCAGCCTGACCTGCGCGGTCCCGAGCGCGAGGTCGAAGAAGCCGAGTTGTCGCCACGCGCCGGCATCGGCCTGTTGGTCGACGATCACCAGCACGTCGGCGTCCGCGGTGACCACCGTGTAGGGGGCGGCGGTGGTGGTGGTCGCGTTCCCGGGGAACCAGACGCTGACCCGGTACCGCCCGGCCGGGGCGCTCGCGGCCCACGAGCACGCGGCTCCGGTGAGCCCGCCGGCGTAGCGGCTGGCGCTGCCGTCGTGCCCGGGCAGGCTGCTCGGGCTCCAGGTCCCGGACTCGGTGTAACCCGGATCCTCGTTGTCGACCAGGAACATGCCGGCCGCATCCGCTGCCGTGATCGCGACGGCCGTGGCCGCGGTGGCGTCCGCGACGCTGAGCACGATCTCGTGCTGGGAGCCGACCACCGCATCGGCGGGTGCGGTCAGGGTGAACTCCACGTCCACGGAGCTCGCGGCAGCGAGGTCGATCGGGACCGTCTCGGGCACCACGGTCCAGCCGGGCGGCGTCCGGAGGGTCACGTCACCCCGGACCGGGGCATCGCTCTGGCTGCGAACCGTCGCGGTCAGCGTCGTCGCGGCACCCGGCGCCGGAACCGCCGGGGCCTGCAGGGCTTCGATGGCCGGACGCAGCGAGGCCGCGTCGACCGGAAGGAAGCGGGTGGCGTCGATGCGGTGGTAGCCGGGGTTGCGCACCTCCACCTGCACGAATCCCTCGGAGCCGGCCTCGAACTCGAAGCGGCCCAGTGTGAACCAGCCGTTCGCGCCGGCCTGCTGGTCGACCTCGAACTCGTCCACGCCGCCCAGGTGGTGCACGCTGTAGATCGCCGCCCGGGTGGTCTCCGGGTTCGTGGGGTACCAGATGGCGACGTCGTACAGCCCGGCGGTCCGCAGCTCCGGCCGCCAGGTGGCCGTGCCGCCGAGTTTGCCCTCCTCGCTGAACCGGGTGGCCGTGCCGTTCCAGCCGGCGAGGGTGCTGGGCAGCCAGAACCCGGCCTCCGTGTACCGCGGCCAGAGGTCGGCGTTGTCGATGATGACCTCGGTCCCGGCGATCTGGATGGTGAGGGCTCGCTCCGTGCGGTTCTCCAGGGTCGCCACCAGTCGGTGGCCGGTGCCGGGGCGGGCCGTCGCCGCGGAGGTGAGCGTGACGCTGTACTCGCGTTCCTCCCGGCCGGGCACCTCGTAGGCGACCGTGGTAGCCGAGGCGGTCCAGCCCGCGGGCAGGCTCAGGGTGAGCGCACCACTGCGCGCGAGGGGCCCGACGTTCAGCACGGCGAACGTCACCTCCGTGGACTCGCCGGGCAGGGTGAGCCGAGCCGGCAGCGCGGTCAGGGCCGAGATCCGCAACGCCTCGAGGACGTTCACCTCGGCGCCGTCGAGGTCCGCCGTGCCACCGGACCAGGAGGCGACGGCGGTCAGGGTCACCGGCCCGGCGGGCTGGGTACCGGGGACGGAGACGTCGAAGGTCCAGTCGGCGTGGCCGGTAGCGGGTACCAGCGCCGGTACGTCCACGGGCTCCGCGGTCCAGCCGTCGGGCAGGCCCAGCTGGACCTGCGCCGACGTCAGGTCGGAGTCGGTGCCGTTGCGGACCCGGGCACGGGCCCGGAGGGTGTCGCCCGCCGTGGTGTCCGGGCTGATCTCGATCTCGCCGCACGCATCCACGCCGGGCGGGCAGACCCCGGTGACTGAGGACGGGAGGTGGAGGGTGTGGTCGGCCGTGGACACGTCGCCGTTCGTGAGCCGGTAGCTGAACGTGGCCGTCGGGTCGTCCACGCCGATGGACCACTCATAGGGGAACACCTTCTCCGGCGCGTCCTGCCAGGTCCCTTCACCCACCCGGTAGCTGAGGTCGGTGGGCGTCTCGGTGTCGATCTGGACGTAGGCGTCGTACCCGTCGCGGGCCGGACGCGGCAGCAGCAGCGCACGGACCAGGCCGAAGTTCGACGTCGGGTCGGTGTCCTCCTCGTGGAAGCTGGCGCCGGAGCGGTCGGTCGCCGTCGGCTCCCAGTGCCACGGCACGTCCATGCTCACGCCTCGGACCACCACGGCGCGCAGTCCCTTGGCGGGGACGAGCACCCGCAGCCGTCCGCCGCGGATCGTGGCGCTCTCGCGGGTCCCGTCCGCGTTGATCAGCTCGGCCTCGTAGCGGTTCCGGGTCTGGATCCCGGTCAGCTCCGGCGAGAACGTGACGGTGGCCATGGAGGGGGTGGTCGTCTCGCTCGTCAGGCTGAGGTAGAGGCTGTCGTTGCCGACGGCCGTGATCCAGTTGAGCTGGTGGTCCGAGACGTCCACGATGCCGGGCGGGAAGTACGGCCAGACGCCGTCCTCGCCGTAGAACGAGCCGGGTGCGTGGCCGTACGTGGAGTACTTGAAGAACACGTAGTTCGACTCGAACTGACGCGGGAAGCTGATCTGCCCGGCCGAGCGGGTGAGCTGCTCGGTGATCAGGTAGTCGAGCGCGAGACCGAGCTGGGCCGGGATGTGGTGGAAGTAGATGCAGGTGGTCCCCGGCGGGCCGGTGAGCGGGAAGTCCGGCTTCATGTTGGCGGCGACGAACTGCCGGTTGTAGTAGCCCGGGTAGTTCGTGAACCGGCCGACCACCAGGTTGTGCGCGACCTCATGGATCAGCGTGTCGCCGGTGTGCTGGGCGAGCCGGAGCAGGAACGGCGCCCAGACCGGGATCATCGAGAACCCACCGCCCGGGTTCTCGATGTCGCGGCCGATCTTGTACGTGCTGAGCTGTTCGAACGTGACGCCGCTGGTCGAGACGACCCAGGCCGGCACCGACTCGGCGGGAATGTCGTCGAGCGGGTAGTCGGGCAGCACCGGGCTGTCCGACCACCGGTCGAGCTGAGCATCGATGAACGGCTGGTTCGGCACCGTGACGTTCCCGCGCGGGATCGGGCGCACCTGGGTCTGGGTGATGTAGCGGCGCGCCTCGGCGAGGGAGGCGTCGAGGAAGTCGGTGTCCCCGGTGAGCTCGAACAGGACCAGGAGCTCGGTCCAGGCCTTCGAATAGTTGTAGCCGAAGTCGTTCTCGCCCCGGTTCGTCGTGTACGCCGTGACGATGTTGTCCCGGAGGTAGCGCCGCCCCTCGGCCGTGGCTTCGGCGAGGTAGGCCGGGTTCCCGGTGAGCTCGTACGCCTGCAGCGGCGTACTCATCGGGGTCCGAGCGTCCTTCGCGGGGCGCTGCGCGATCACCCGCATGGCGAGCCGGTGCAACGCGCCGCTCTGCCCACGCGTCTGTCGGTAGAGCGGGACGAGGGTGGAGGCATCTCCGGTGATCTGCCCGACGCGGTACTTCTCGAGGCTGCCGTAGACCGGCTTGCCCTTGATCGGGCTGTGCCCGACGTCGGCCCGGGAGAGCTGGTACTCGATCAGCGGTCGGGCGCGCCGGTCGTAGAGGTCCGGGGTGCCGGTGAGGTGGAACGCGGAGAGCAGCACGCCCGCGATCGGGGTCCGGACCGCCTGGTCGTTCTCGATGTCCACGAACCCCTTGGCGCGGTTCCACCAGCCGCTGAAGGACGGTACGAACGCCTCGCTGTCGTCCTCGGCGGGTTCGATCATGGTGAGGTCGATCAGGTTGAACACCGTCTGGGTCAGCGACGTGTCGAACACGTTCTCCCGGTAGTCGGTGTAGCCGTACTCGTCGTGGACCACGGCGGCGTAGGCCTCGTGCAGCGGCCCCGGCGCAGCGTAGATCCCGAAGGCGTAGCCGAACGCCTCGCCTGCCGCGAGGGACGAGCGCCGCCCGGCCTGCGGTGCGTACGCGACGGGCTGGACGTCGCGGGTGTCGTTGCGCAGGCTCATCCCGAACGGTTGACCGTCGGGTCCGAGTTCGCGCTCGTGCTCGAACTCCAGAACCTCGGCGGGGGTGTACAGCCCGAGCGTGACGGGACCGCCGTCGACCCGGTGCTCGGCCAGTGTCATGGGTGCCATGAGTTCCCAGGCGCCGAGGGACTGGGCGTCCTCGATGACCCGGGCGTGCTGGCGGGTGCCGCACAGCACCTCGTCCACCTCGTCGGGCTGGCGGGTGTCGAAGGACTGGTAGCCGACCACGTAGTGCTGGGCCTGAGCGGCGGTGACGGTCCACTGCACCTCGGGGTTGTCACCGTCGAGGTTCCAGCGCACCACGAGGTCGTAGGCGTCGGGCACGCTGCTGCGCAGTTCGACGGTGCGCCGCCCGACCTGCTCCATCGAGTCGAACGCCACCCAGTTCGGGTGCATCGACGCGTAGTAGTCGTTGGGGCTGCCTTCCTCGCCGGTGAGCACCACCCACTGTTCGTCGAAGCGCCGCTCCGGCGAGGTGACCGGCAACCAACCGGACGACGTGCGCACCTCCAGATCCCGCACATAGGTGCCGCCGCCGGTCCAGGTGGCCCGGTGCATGGTGAGGCGGTGGCGTGGCCCGGTCACCTGGAGCAGCTCGGTCACGTCCAGGTCGGGCATCTCGATACGGCGCAGCGCGTCCGGTAGCGGTGCGTTCGTCACGGTGTCCGCGGCGGCTGCCGTGGGGTTCAGGGCGCCCAGCACCGGGGGCAGGACCGCGGCCCCCACGAGGAGGCGGATCGCGGAACGACGGGAGATTGCCCCAACACTATTTGGGGCAGCGATCGAATCTATGGCTTCATCGCGCATGTGGTAGATAGTGCATGCACCAACGTGAGGGCGTCAAGGACTGATCGAGACCTCTCTCGCTCTTCCCAGGGCGCGGGCGGTGATCGGTGGAGGCGGAGACGCAGGGCCGTCAGCGCACCAGCGAGCGCAGGTTCCGGAGCGCGACCGACAGCGGCGCCACGTCGGCGCCCTCGAGCGCCGTGATGGTGGCCACCGAATCCTGGACCCGGGTCAGGGCCGTGCCCGCGGCCCCGGTCCAGGTCGCCAACCGTTGTTCGGGGTCCGTGTCGCCAGGGGTGGCCGCCTGCACCGTGCGGGTCAGCGAGGCGAGGGTCCCGTAGAGGTCGTCGCGCATGGCTGCGCGGGCGAGGGCGTCCCACCTGTCGTCCAGGGGCAGGCCGGCCACCTGGATGAGCAGGTCGTCCACCTGGAACCGGTCGGAGACGGCGAAGTACAGGCCCGCCACGGCGGTCAGGTCCTCACCGGAGGCGCCGGCGAGCTCGACCACGTCCAGGAGGGACAGTGCGGGCAGCAGTCCGGCCGCACGCTCGGCCTGTTCGGTCGGTACACCGGCCTCGGTGAGGGCGGTGGCACGGGCGTGGAACCGGTCCAGCTCGGCGCCGCGCAGCAGAACGGGCAGTTGCGGCGTCAGCTCGCCCACCGGCCCGGCGAACACCTCGACGGCCTCGGCCACGTCCACCTCGTCGGGACGGTGCTGCACGAACCATCGCGAGCCCCGATCCAGGAGCCGCCGGAAGTCGAGGTACAGCTGGGTCTGCACGGCGGCGTCCACCTTGTTGTCCAGAGCCTCGACGGCCGCGACGAAGTGCTCCATGGCGAAGACCTCGCGGCACGCGACGAAGGCCCGGGTGACCTGCTCGCTGGAGGCGCCGGTCTCGTCGCCGGCGCGGAACGCGAACGTGATGCCACCCCGGTTCACCATGGAGTTCACCACCGAGTTCACGATGATCTCCCGGCGCAGCGGGTGCTCGGGGAGCCGGTCGCCGTAGGCCTCCCGCAGCGGCGCCGGGAAGTACTCGGCCAGGGTCCGGGTGAACCACGGCCCGTCGGCCAGGGAGGTGGATGCCAGGTCGGCCTTCAGCGCGAGTTTCGCGTAGGCGACCAGCACCGCGAACTCGGGCCTGGTCAGGCCCTGGCCGGCGGCGTCCCGTTCGGCGATCTGCCGGTCGGTGGGCAGGAACTCCACGGCGCGGTCCAGCTCGCCGCGCCCCTCCAGCCACTGGATGAGGCGGTGGTGCACGGCGAGCATCTCGTGTGCGTGCGCGCGGGAGTTGCCCAGCAGCACGTTCTGCACGTAATTGTCGCGGAGCACCTGCGCGGCCACCTCGTCGGTCATCGACGCGAGCAGCTCGTTGCGCTGGTCGAGGGTCAGCTCCCCGTCCCGGGTGAGCGCGGTGAGCAGGATCTTGATGTTCACCTCGCGGTCGGAGGTACCGACTCCGGCGGAGTTGTCGATGGCGTCGGTGTTGATCCGTACCCCGTGCATGGCCGCCTCGACCCTGCCGAGCTGACTCACGCCCAGGTTGCCGCCCTCGACGAGCACCTGGCAGCGCAGTTCGCGCCCGTCCACCCGGATCGCGTCGTTCGCGCGGTCGCCGATCTCGGCATTGGCCTCGGCGGACGCCTTCACATAGGTGCCGATGCCGCCGTTGTAGACGAGGTCCACCGGGGCGAGCAGGATCGCGTGGATCAGCTCGGCGGGGGTGAGGCCGGTGACGTCGTCGGCGAGGCCGAGCACCTGCCGGGTCTCCGGGCCGATCGGCACCGACTTCGCCGACCGCGAGAACACGCCACCGCCGGCGCTGATCAGTTCCGGGGTGTAATCGGCCCAGCTCGAGCGCGGCAGGTCGAAGAGGCGACGCCGCTCCGCGAAGGAGGCTGCGGCGTCGGGCGTGGGGTCGATGAAGACGTCCCGGTGGTCGAAGGCCGCGACGAGCCGGATGTGCTCCGAGAGCAGCATCCCGTTGCCGAACACGTCCCCGCTCATGTCTCCGATGCCGACGACGGTGAAGTCCTCGGTCTGGCTGTCCACTCCCATCTCACGGAAGTGGCGCTTGGTCGACTCCCAGGCACCGCGGGCCGTGATGCCCATCTCCTTGTGGTCGTACCCCGCGGACCCGCCGGAGGCGAACGCGTCGTCGAGCCAGAAGCCGTACTCCGCGGAGATCGAGTTGGCCAGGTCGCTGAACGCGGCGGTGCCCTTGTCCGCGGCCACCACCAGGTAGGAGTCGTCACCGTCGTGGCGGACCACGCGCTCGGGCGGGACCACCTCGGACCCGACCCGGTTGTCGGTGACGTCGAGCAGGCCGCGGATGAACGCCGAGTAGGCGGACCGGCCCTCCGCGAGCCACGCGGCACGGTCGGCTGCCGGATCCGGCAGACGCTTCGCGAAGAAGCCACCCTTGGACCCGGTCGGCACGATCACGGCGTTCTTGACCATCTGGGCCTTCACCAGGCCGAGTACCTCGGTGCGGAAGTCCTCGCGACGGTCGCTCCAGCGCAGCCCACCACGGGCGACGGCTCCGAAGCGCAGGTGCACGCCCTCCACCTGCGGCGAGTACACCCAGATCTCGAACCGTGGTTTCGGGGACGGCAGGCCCGGAACCAGGTGGCAGTCCAGCTTGAGGCTGACCCGGTCGGTGGGTTCGCCGTCCTCGCCGACTGCGCCGGACCTGAAGAAGTTGGTGCGCAGGGTCGCGCCGATGACGCCCACGAACGAACGCACGATGCGGTCCTGGTCCAGGCTGGCCACCTGCTCCAGGTCGGCGTCGATCTCGGCGGTGATCCGGGCCTGGGCGGCGTCGCGATCGCCGCCCTCGACCGTGCTGTCCGGGTCGAAGCGTGTCTCGAACAGGGCCACCACCCGTGCGGCCAGATGGGGGTTCGCCACCAGGGCCGCCTCGAGATACTCGACGCTGAACGTCGAGCCGATCTGACGCAGGTAGCGCGCGATCGTGCGCAGGATGACCACCTGCCGCCAGGCCAGTCCGGAGCTCAGCACGAGCGCGTTCAGGCCGTCGCTCTCCGCTCGGCCGCCGTCCACGGCGAGGAACGCGGCCTCGAACGCGGTCGCGGCGTCCGCCTGCGCGTCCCAGAGGTCCGCGCTCGGGGTGCGCAGCCCGAAGTCGTAGATCCGCACGGTGTCCTCGGCGTCGCCGGTGATCAGGTACGGACGCTCGTCGGCAACCACGACGCCGAGGTGGCTGAAGATGGGCAGCATGGCGGTCAGGCTCAGGGGTTCGCGGCGGTAGACCTTCAAGCGTCGCTCGGTCGGCTCGCCGCGGTCCGGGTCGTACAGGTGCACCCTGGTGTCGCCCGGCGCGAGCGCCTGCAATTGGGCCAGGTCGTAGGTGGCGGCGTCGGCGCCGAAGTCCTCCTTGTATGCCTCCGGGAAGCCGTACACGTAGCCCCGGCCGGCGGCTGGGTCATCGGTGGGTGAGACGTGCAGCGCGTCGAGGAGGTCCTCCTCCCAGGTACGGGTCGCCCGCAGCAGCCGCTCCTGGACGGCGCCCGTGTCGACGTCCGGGATGTCGGAGCCGCGCGGGACCCTGACCACGAAGTGCAGCTGGGCCAGCGGCGACTCGCTCACTCGCGTGGTGAAGTCCACGTGCTCGGCGCCGTAGGCCTCCCGCAGGATGGCCTCCATCCGCAACCGGACCACCGTGTTGTACCGGTCTCGGGGGATGTAGACGAGCGCCGAGACGAACCGGCCGAACTCGTCCTTGCGCAGGAAGAGCTTCGCCTTGCGGCGCTCCTGCAGGTACAGGACGTCGGAGGCGACCTCCCAGAGCGTGTCCACGTCGGTCTGGAACAGCTCGTCGCGCGGGTAGGCCTCGAGCACCCCGAGCAGGTCCTTGGCCGAGTGCGAGTGGGCGGCGAAACCGCTACGGGCGAGGACGGCGCGGACCTTCTCGGCAGCGATCGGAAGGCGAAGGACCGAGTCCGCGTACGCCGTCGACGTGAACATCCCGAGGAACCGGCGTTCGCCGATGACGTTGCCGTCGGCATCGAACGTGCGGATGCCGATGTAGTCCAGGTACACGGGGCGGTGCACGGTGGCCCGCGAGTTCGCCTTCGTGATGGTCAGCAACCGCGGTTCGCGGGCATTCTCCTGGGCCTCGGGGCGCAGCCGCGAGAACTCGTGGTCAGCGCCGGGTTCGCCGCGGAGGATCCCGAGCCCGCTGCCGCTCACCGGGCGCAGCACGTCCTCGCCGTCGACGGTGTCGAGGGTGTACTCGCGGTACCCGAGGAATGTGAAGTGATCATCGGCGAGCCAGCGCAGGAACTGCTCGGTCGGCTCCACCTCGTCCTGGTCGACGGTGGGTGGGGCGCCGGCCTCGAGCTGGCGGGCGAGCCCCTCGCACGCGTGCCGCATGGCGGCCCAGTCGACGACGGTGCGGCGCACGTCCGAGAGGACGGACTCCAGCCGCGCGGTGAGTTCGATGCGGGCGGCCTCGGTGGCGATCCGGTCGATGGCGATGTGCATCCACGACTCGACGGTGCCGGCAGCCGTCGGCGGACGCTCCTCGCGGACCGCGGTGAGCGCGCCGGCCTCGTCCCGGCGGACCACGATCTGGGGGTGCACGATCAGGTACACCACCCGCCCGTGGTCGGAGAGCGCCGCGGTGACGGAGTCCACCAGGAACGGCATGTCATCGGTGCAGATCTGCACGATCGTGTGCTTGCTCTGCCAGCCGTCCTCCGGCAGCGTCGGGGTGAACACGCGCACCAGCGTCTCGTCGGCGCCGCGGTGCTGCGCCAGGGTCGACATCGACCGGACCATGCCGAGGACGTCACGGGGCTCGCGTTCGGCCAGGTCCTCGGTCGCGACATGCTCAAGGATCCGGTCCACGAGCGGGATCAGGTGGTTTTCGCCGGCGTGTTCCGCGAGGTCGGTGACCGCCCGGAGGATGGCCCCCCGCGTCGATCCGGTCGGGACGGTCGCTGCCGAGTTCATTGCCCACCCATTTGAGTCGCTCTCACGCCTGTGTACGCGATTCGCGAGTCTATCCAGATTGTGAGACGCGGGCAGGTCGAGTCCCGCAGCCGGTTCGCCACCGGCGTCGGCGTCGGCGCGGCCGCCCGCGCCGGGGCGTGATCGACGGCCGAATCATTGTCCGCCCGGCTGCGATCGGCCGGTAGTGTGCACCCACGTGCCCGCCTTCCTGTGTGCGGGCGTCCCCCAACGAGGAGAACGATGTCCGTACTCGATGCGTCCATGAGCGGCGAGTGGGTGTTCGATCCGTCCCACAGTCGCGTTGGCTTCTCGGCCAGGCACGCGATGGTGACCAAGGTGCGTGGCGCCTTCAATGAGGTCGACGGCCGCATGTACGTGGACCCCCACGGCCCTCAGAACTCCACGGTCGAGGTCCGGCTCGCGGTGGCGAGCGTGGACACCCGCAACGGTCAGCGCGACGACCACCTGCGCAGTGCCGACTTCTTCGACGCCGAGACCTACCCCGAGATCGTGTTCCGGAGCACCTCCGTCGACGAGGTCGAGGACGACACCTACATGGTGGTGGGAGACCTGTCCATCCGGGACGTCACCAAGCAGGTGGCGATCCCGATCACGCTGGTCGGCGTCGAGCGGGACCCGATGGGTAACCTCCGGGCCGGCTTCGAGGGCACCCGCCGGGTGGACCGCCGCGACTTCGGACTCGAGTGGAACGTCCCGCTGGACACCGGCGGCGTGCTCGTCTCGGAGAAGATCACCCTCGAGTTCGACATCTCCGCCGTGCGGACCGAGGATGCGGCCGCCGACGGTGCCGTCGCGTCCGAGGATGCCGACCAGGCCGAGGGTGCCGAGCAGGCTGAGGGTGCCGAGCAGGTCCAGCAGGCCGAGGGGGCCGAGCAGGCCGGATCCGACGCGGAGGCCCCCGCCGAGCCGACGGCCCCCGAGTACGCCCAGGCCCAGGAGGGTGACGCCTCCGATGCGGCAACACCCGCGGCTGGCGTGGCGGGTCTCGCGCAGCCCGAGGGCTTCGCGCAGGTCGAGAGCGAGGCTCCGGTCGCGCCCGAGTACGACCAGCGCCAGCCGCAGCCGGTCCCCGCCCAGCAGCCGTCGCCGTGGGAGCCCCCGCCGGGGCACCGGTACTGATCCGCGGCGGCCCGCCGTCCCCCTGGGGGGGGCGGCGGGCCGTGCTGGGTCGGGCCGGGCTCGACCGGGCCTCGGGCCCGGCTCGACGGGCCTCCGGCCGTCCTCCACCGGCCTCGGGCCGGATTCAGGCCGAGCGCAGCCAGGGTGGGCTGAGGATGCCGGCCGGGTCGTGGGCGGCGCGCACCCGTGCGAGGCGCTCGTACGCCTCGGCGGGCCACATGGCCCGGTAGGACTCGGCCGTGCTGGCATCCCCGAACGAGACGTTCTCGTGCTCCGCGAGCCAGGCTCCCGCGGCCGCTTTGAACGCCTCGAACGCGGCCGGCCCCTGCGCACGCACGGGTTCCGGTCCGGCGGCGACGGTGGACACGGCCACGGCCGCGCCCCGACCGGTGGCGGCCGATCCCTCCGGCACGTCCGTGGCCATGGCAGCGCCGAGGTGGCGCAGTTCCACGACCGCCAGCGGGCTGCTCGCAGCGGCGGCGGTGCCGAGCAGCACGTCGACGAGAGCCTGGTCGAGCCTGCGGAGCAGGGTTCCGGCCGACCATGACTCACCCGGGTCCTCCGGGTCCCCGTGGATCCGAGCCACCTCCGCCAGCGGCAGCTCACCGAGGTCGTCGGTGAGCGCCGGGGCCAGCGCGCGCAGCGGCGCGGCGAGCCGTTCGCCGTCGGCGACCGACCCGGGCCGCGCGAACCGCAGCGCCAGCACCCGCTGACCGCGCAGCGGCTCGGGGATGAAGGGCAGCGGCGGCATGGTGATCAGGGCGACGGACGTGCTCACGTCTGCCGGCGCCGTCGGGAGCCAGTCCACCCACCCGCGCAGGACCTGCTCGCGGTGCTCCGTGGCGAACAGCAGGTTGCCGGCGTACAGGGACGGGATCGGCGCGAGCTCGATGGTGATCTCGGTGACGACGCCGAGGCCGTACTTGCCGCCGCGCAGCGCCCAGAACAGGTCCTGGTTCTCGGTGGCGGAGGCCGTGACCACCGCTCCGTCCCCCGTGACCACGCGCACGGACCGGACCCAGTCGGACGTGAACCCGTGGCTGCGCACGAGCGGGCCGAGGCCCCCGCCCAGGGTGTAGCCGACCACGCCGACGTGGGTCGAGGAACCGGTCACCGGCGCCAGGCCAAGAGGCGCGGTCTTCTCGATCACGGCGGACCAGCGGGCTCCGGCCCCGATCGTGGCGAGCCGGGTGGCCGCATCGACGCTCACCCCGTCGAGGTCGCCGGTGAGCAGTTGCAGGCCGGCCGTGACCGGCGCGTGTGAGCCGTGCCCGGTCGCGAGCACGTCGACGGTGAGGTTGTGCGCGGCAGCGAAGGCGACGGCGGCGCTCACGTCAGCCTCGCCGGCGGCACCGACCGCCAGCTCGGGTTCGTGCGTGACGGCCAGGTTCTGGCCGCGAACGGCGTCCGCGAACCCCGGCTCGCCGCGCAGCAGTACGGGGCCGGAGATCGTGGAGCGGAGACGGGAGAGATCGGATTCGCTGAAAGTGGTCACGCACACAGACGCTAGGCGGAGGTACCGACATCCGGATAGGCGTTTTCGCGCTCGGCGATGACGTCGTGACGAGTCGCCCGTGTGGTGCCCCGTGGGGTGCCGCTCGACCGACCGCCGGTGGATCGGAATAGCCCGGCCGGGACCCGCGTTGCCGCCAAGGACGCGGTGTGGTCTCCCCGCGCCACTCTCGCGAAAGGTCACCATGTCCGTCCCGCTGTCCCTGCTCGATCTGGCCACCGTCGGAAAGGGCGAGACCGCCCGGGAGGCACTCGAGGGCAGCGTGGCGCTGGCCCGCGCCGCCGAGCGCACGGGCTTTCGCCGGGTCTGGTACGCCGAGCACCACAACAGCCCCGGCATCGCGTCCTCGGCCACCGCGGTCCTGATCGCCCATGTCGCCGCGAACACCCGGTCCATCCGACTCGGCTCCGGCGGGATCATGCTCCCGAACCACTCCCCGCTGACCATCGCGGAGCAGTTCGGCACCCTCGCCTCGCTGCACCCCGGCCGGATCGACCTCGGCCTCGGCCGCGCTCCCGGCACCGACCAGGTCACCATGCGCGCCCTGCGGCGGGACGCCACCTCCTCCGACACCTTCCCCCGGGACGTCCAGGAACTGCAGGGCTACCTCTCCGGCGACAGCCTGCTGCCCGGCGTCGAGGCCTACCCGGGCAGCGGCACGAACGTGCCGCTGTACATCCTCGGCTCGTCCCTGTTCGGCGCCCAGCTGGCCGCCGCGCTCGGCCTGCCGTACGCGTTCGCCTCGCACTTCGCCCCGGCCGCACTCGAACAGGCGGTGGCGGTCTACCGACGGGAGTTCACGCCGTCGGACCAGCTCGCGGAGCCGTACGTGATCGCCGGCGTCGGCGTCGCGACCGGCGAGACCGAGGCGCAGGCACAGGCCCAGCTGCTCGCGACCCAGCGCAGCCGGGTCGCGCTGATCCTCGGCGGCAAGCGCGACTTCACCGACGACGAGGCGGACACGGTGCTCGCCTCCCCGCAGGGCCAGCACCTGCTCGAGATGATGCGCTACACGGCCGTCGGCACCGCGGCGACGGTCGGGGAGTACCTGACCACGTTCGCCAAGCACGCCGACGCCGACGAGCTCATCGTCGCCCTGCACGCCACCACCGTGACCGACCGGTTGCGCGCAGCGGAACTGGTGGCGCAGGCAGGTGGGCTGACCGCGGACTGATCCTGCGCCGTCGGCCCCCGACCCACCCGGCCTGACGCAGCCGGCACCCCCACCCAGCCCTGCCCGTTGCGGTGTGGTTCCGAGGCACCGGGTACGTCGGGGCCGCCCCGTCGACGCCCGGCGGAGCCGCCCAGCAGGGCTCAGCCCGGGTAGTGCTCGAGCGCTCGGCGGGCGGCGACGCGGATCTGCTCGACCATCGACGCCGGCTCCAGGACCGTCACCTCCGGTGCGAAGAGGACCGCCACGGCCGCCATCACCTCGCTCTGACGCACCGTGACCCGCCAGGTCTCCGCGCCGCCGGGCACCGCGGGCGGCTCGACCTCGATGGCGCTGCCGGACGCCACCTGCATGTCCACCAGGCGCCGCAGGATCCCGGCCCGGTCCTGCGACACCAGCAGCGTCACCGGCACCGGACTCAGCCGGTCGGAGAACCGAGCGCGCAGCTCCTCCCAGATCACGGTCAGCGGCCGGCCGTCCACCGGGGTGCTCGGCGCCTCCAGCACCGTCACTCCGGCGATCCGGGACACCCGGTAGCTGCGGACCTGACGCCGATGCTCGGCGACCAGGTACCAGCGACTCGCGTGATCGACGATCCCGATCGGGTCGACGGTGCGGGTCCCGGGGGCGGTCGCGGTGGCCGAGGTGTACGTCATCCGCACCCGGCGGCGCCCGATCACCGCCTCGCGCAGCTGCGGCAGCAGCGGCACCGCCTCCGCCGCGGCGAACCAGGTGCGGCGGTCGGCGAGCACCACACCGCCCAGGGACTCGGCGCGGGCGACCGCCTGGCTCGGCGCGGTCGCGGCGATCTTGGCCAGCGCCGACGACAGCGCCCCGCCGAGCCCGAGCTGATCGGACGCCTCCCGGGCGGTCCAGGCGAACAGGGCCTGCGCCTCCGCCGGCGTCAGACCTGACGCACTGGTGGTGAAGCCGTCCATCAGCACGCAGCCGCCGCCCCTGCCCTGCTCGGTGTACACCGGCACGCCGGCCGCCGACAGTGCGTCCATGTCGCGCAGCACGGTCCGCTCGCTCACCTCGAGCTGTTCGGCCAGCCAGGACGCGGTCGCTCGCCGGTGCCGCTGCAGCAACATGAGCAGATGCATCAACCGGTCCGCGCGCATGGGTTCGAGACTGCCACGGAAACCAGACACTAGATGTCAGGTTTCCACGATGAACTGGTTCCGACGGGCCACACAGGCCCGGACAGTCCACGAAGGAGATCGACCATGACAACCACCGAATCCGCGCTGCGGGCCGACCCTCGACCGCTGCTCGCCCGCGTCCTCGACCAGACCGGTGCCCTGATCGCCGACACCGACGAGTCGCAGTCTTCGCTGCCGACGCCGTGCGCCGAGTTCGATGTCGGCGCCCTGGTGGGTCACCTGCAGGGCGTGGTCCGTCGGATCGGCGTGGTGCTGGCGGGCCGCCCGTTCTTCGAGGCACCGAGCCACGTCGACAGCACCGACTGGGCAGCGGACTGGGCCGACGGCCGGGCCGGCACCGACGCGGTGCTCGCCGACGACGAGTCGTTGACCCGCGCCGTGACGGTGCCCTGGGGGCAGGTCCCGGGCGCCGCGGCGATCGGCTCGTACGTCGGCGAGCTCGCGGTGCACTCGTGGGACCTCGCCGCCGCCACCGACCGCACCGACGCACTCGACGGCGAGCTGGCCGTCATCGCGCTGGCCGCCTACCAGCAGATGCTGCCGGCCGAGCCGCGCGGCGGGCAGATTCCCTTCGCCGCCCCGGTGCCCGTTCCCGACGGCGCCGATGCCTACGCGCGTCTGGTCGCCTGGACCGGACGCGATCCGTACTGGACGACGGCGGCCTGACCCGGCGCCGGCGGGCAGGTCGCCACGGGCGGGCGGTTCGTGGGCGACCGGGTCGGGTGATCGGTGTCCGGCACCGGCCACGCGGCGGCCCGGCCGCGTGACTCCTGCCATGCTGGGGGCATGCCGGCCCCCGAGACCGCCCTGCCCGCCACGGACCGACCGGCACGCTCGCTCGCGCTCGTCCCCGCCGTCGGCGTGAGCCTCTCCGCCTTCCTGCTGTTCGGCCTGCAGCTACCGGGCTGGGGCCACGCGCTCCTGGTGGCCAGCCTGGCCGGGGCGTTCCTGGTCGGACGGGAGCTCGGCAAGGACCTGACCCTGATCGGGGTGGGCGTCGCGATCGTGTCGGTGACCTCGGTCGAGGCGGACGTGAGCTGGGACCGGTTCGTCACGATCGGGATCGTGCTCGCCCTCGCCGTGACCGCGCCGTTCCTGATCGACAGGTTCGTCTACAAGCGCCGCGCGATCCGGTTCCCGTGGCGCACCGGCCAGCCGTGGACCCGCCTCGAGAAGGCCTACATCATCGCCGTGCCGGTGCTCGGGTGGCTGATCCTGCCGTTCTACTTCATCGACTCCGGCGCCTATCTGAACTGGCCGCACATCACGGACGCCAGTGAGCTCGGCCGGTTCTTCGTGGGCGTCAACGCGGTCGGTACCTGGGACGAGCTCTTCTTCATCTGCACCTGCTTCGCCCTGCTCCGCCGGCACTTCCCGATGTGGCAGGCGAACCTGCTCCAGGCCGCGATCTTCGTCTCCTTCCTGTGGGAGCTCGGCTATCGGGAGTGGGGGCCGCTGCTGACCGCCCCGTTCGCGCTGCTGCAGGGCTACATCTTCTCCAAGACGGGGTCGCTGACGTACGTGCTGATCGTGCACCTGCTGTTCGACCTGATGGTGTTCCTCGCGATCGTGCACGCCCACAACCCGGGTGTCATCCCGATCTTCCTCATCTGAGCCGGGAATAACGCCGGGCCGTCCCGCCTTGACCTCCACAGGTACATGCAAACGCATTGAGTGGAGTGGTGATGGCAGAAATCGAGCTCGGTCTGGACACGTTCGGCGACGTCACGATCGGTGACGACGGGCAGTTGCTGAGCCACGCCGAGGTGATCCGGAACGTGGTCGCCGAAGGGGTGCTCGCCGATCGGGTGGGCGTCGACTTCATCGGCATCGGGGAGCACCACCGCGACGACTTCGCGGTCTCCGCCCCGGATGTGGTGCTCGCGGCGATCGCGTCCCGCACCGAGCGGATCCGGCTCGGGTCGGCGGTCACGGTGCTCAGCTCCGACGACCCGGTGCGCGTGTTCGAGCGGTTCTCCACCCTGGACGCGATCTCCGGCGGGCGCGCCGAGGTGATCCTCGGCCGCGGCTCGTTCATCGAGTCCTTCCCACTGTTCGGGTACGACCTGAAGGACTACGACACCCTCTTCGAGGAGAAGTTCGACCTGTTCACGCACCTTCTCGAGGAGGAGCCGGTCACCTGGAGCGGGACGGTCCGGGCCGCGCTCTCGGAACAGTTGGTGTATCCGCCGACGGCGTCCGGGCGCCTCCGTACCTGGCTGGGGGTCGGCGGTTCGCCCCAGTCCGTGGTGCGGGCCGCGCAGTACGGAATCCCGCTGATGCTCGCCATCATCGGCGGTGCGCCCGAGCGGTTCGCGCCCTACACCGACCTCTATCACCGAGCGCTCGCCGAGTTCGGTCGCGAGGCGCTGCCGATCGGCGCGCACTCGCCCGGCCACGTGGCACCCACCGACGCTCAGGCCCGGGACGAGTTCTTCCCGCACTACGCGGCCGGGATGGCTCGCATCGGCGCGGAGCGGGGCTGGGCGCCGATGACCCGGGAACGGTTCGAGGAGGAGGTCGGCGAGGACGGTGCCCTGTTCGTCGGCTCCCCGGAGACGGTCGCGGCGAAGATCGTGCGGGCCGTGCGGGCCCTCGGGCTGTCCCGGTTCGACCTCAAGTACAGCGCCGGCACCCTGCCGCACGACCTCGCCGTGCGGCACATCGAGCTCTACGGCCGCGAAGTCATCCCCGCGGTGCGCGCGGCGCTCGCGCAGGACTGACTTCCGCGTCCTGCCCGAGCCCTCTTCCCGCTGTGAGGAAGTACCTCTCGCCGTGATGCAGTACCGCTTGCCTGAGGAAGACGGTTGTCAGTACCTACCTCGGGCATGAGGTACTGCCTGACGGCTGGGAGGTCAGCCTCGCCGCGACGCCGGGGCACGGGCCGGTCAGCCGAGACCGTCCCGCGCCAGCGACACTCGCAGCTGGTCGAGCCACTCCTCGCCGAGCCGGCGGCCGTCCGGGAACTGGTCGGCACGGTCCCAGCGCCATGCCGTGATCATGGCCAGCATGAGGATCCGGCACTGACGCAGCACGACCGGGTCGATGTCCGGGTAGTGCTCGGCGACGTCGTCCGGGGCGTGGGCGAGGTCGAACTCGATCGGCCCTCGGCACGCCGTCTCGAGGTCGATGAACAACGGCCCGTGCTCCGTGGCGAGCAGATTGCCGGGGTGCGGTTCTCCGTGCAGCAACTGGTCGCCGCCACGGTCGACGATCGCATTTCGCAGGCCGCTCAGGGTGTCGCCGAGCAGGTCCCGATCCGGATCGCGCAGCTCCGGTGACCGGGCGCGGTCCGCGACGAGCTGTCGTGCGTCCTCGACCCGGTCCGTGAAGTGAGGCGTCGGAACGTCGACGGTACGCATCCCGGCGTGCAGCCGCCGCAGCGCCAGCGCGTAGTCGGCCGGTGCGATCTCCTCCGTCACCGGTTCGTGGTACGTCCAGAACGTGAACACGAAGCCGTCGAGCTGGTGGACGCGTGGCTCCACCCGGGGCTCGAGAGCCCGCACCGGGCAGCCGGCACCGATGAGCCGCTGCGCCAGATCGATCTCGAACTGCGCGCCCTGCTGCGCCTGCGGTGCCACCCGGACGAGGACGTCGCAGGGCAGCAGCCGAACCGAGAGCTTGTTCGAGTTGTGCAGGACGATCGCGTCGTCGGCCGCCAGACCGCAGGACGTCGCGATCGACCGGGCGGCGGCGATCGCACGCGTCATCTCGGATGGCAGCATCTCCACGCCCCAGTCTGCGTTGCCGTGCGGCTGCCGGGTGCAGCCGTGGTCACGATACGCAGGGCCGACCGATGCGGGCCGTCTCTTTTTCCTTCGCATCGAAGCCGCGGGCCCGGTTACGGTGCGCCGATGACCTCGACCGCGGAACTCGCGACCCTGCTGGCCGGCCAGGACCACCGGCAGGCACACGCGCACCTGGTCCGCACCGGGTGGAACGTGTGCGGCGTGGGGGACTGGGCCGTGACGCTGCGTTCCCCGGACGGGCTCCTGGCCGCGCGGGTCTCGCCGTTCGACCCGGCCTACCCGGTGTTCGTGGACCTGTGCCGACGGCTGCCGGACTCGGCCCACCTGCCCCGGGTGGAGAGCGATGTCGCGCTCGACGGCGGTGGGCAGCTGACGATCATGGAGTTCCTCCTCCCCGCACCCGACGGTGTGGCGGCGCAGCTGCGGGCGTCCTGGGACGCGCGCACGGATGCCGGCCTCGATGCGGTTCGGCAGGTGGCCGAGGACCTGGATGCCACGGCCCGGCGGACCGTCCCCTGGTGGGATGGCCTCGACACGAATCCCGGCAACATCATGCGGGCGCTCGACGGTCGGACGGTCCTGGTCGACGTCTTCTGCATGGACGGGGCGGCGCTCTATGCCGCCCTCCTGGCCGACCCCGCCGGTTTCGCCGAGCGGATCCCTGCCGAGCAGCGCCAGCACCTCAACGAGATCGCGTTCATCGCCCGCAGCAGCACCCCGGCGGAGATCGCCGACCTACGGGCTGCCGATGCGCTGGCCCATCGCAGTGGCCCCGGTCGCGGCGCGACTGGCATCCTCGAGGCGTGAGTTCCGCGCAAGCCCTCGTCCGCCGTCACGTCGACTCCTTCAACGCCGGGGACGCCGGGACGCTGCTCAGCGACTTCACGTCCGACGCCAGCTGGGTCACCGGCGACTACACGGTGCCGGGCGGTGAGCTCCGGGAGTTCTTCCGGTCGGCGATGGCGTCGATCACGCCACGACTCGATCTCGTCCGAGTCGTCGACGGCGGCAGTGTGGTCGTGGCGGAGCTGACCGAGTCGTGGACCCACGACGGCGAGGCGAAGCAGGCTGCCCTGGTCGCGGTGTTCGACCTCGTCGAGGGCAGGATCGCCAGGGCGAAGATCTACCGCGAGGGCTCGGCGGACGCGTGAGCCCGGATCGCCGGTAGAGCTCGCGCTCGGGTCACCCGGCCGGGTCCGCAGCTCGGGCGTACTCCGACCCGGAGCGGGTGCGCTCCAGGATCTCCTCGTCGACCATGGCCCGCCGCAGCCCGGCGGTGTCCGGGTCGAACCTGGCGAGCCGCTCGTTGAGCTGGGCTTCGGACACCACCTCGTCGACGGCGAGCGCCCGGTCCGCGACCAGCCGGAGCAGCGCGCGTCGCTCGGTGGCGTCGTAGGGGTAGCGGTCGATCTCGCCGCGCTCGTTCAGGAACCGCTCGGGACCGGTGGCCCGAGGCTCGGCGGCCGCCGCCAGGACTCGGCCGAACACTCCCGGCTGCTCGACGAGCCGTCCCTGCGCCTCCCGGACCAGCCCCGCACGTGCCAGCATGGCGCTCGCCTGCCGCTGCTTCGACGGACTCAGGCCAGCGGAGTCCGGGGACTCGTCCAGCACGATCACGGCGAAGAGGCGGCGCGCGTGCGGGTTCGCCAGCGCGGCCAGGATGGGCCGCCAGTCCGCCTGGTCGGGGTGCTCCGTCACTCGGTCATGCTAGCCATCCCGGCAAGGCAGGTCCGCGTCGTCACCGCTGTGGGCGATCCCAGGGCTGCGGCGCCTGCGAGGGCTGGCCGCACGGGTTCGTCGGGCCGGGCTGCGCACCCGGCTGGGCCTGGCCCTGCTGTGGCGATCCCGCGCCCCCCTGCGGCGCGAGCCCGGCATACAGGAAGGACCCCGGCTGCTGCGGGTCGCTGACGAGCAGCACGTTGTCCCCGGTCCGCGGGATCTCCAGCTTGGACACCAGCGACTGCAGCTGCAGCTGCTGCCCGTTCACCTCCAGGACGAGCAGGATCACCGGGTCGTAGTTGATCAGCTGGCCGGTGTCCTGCAGGCCGAGCACCCGGGCCGTGGTGGTCGGGTGGCCGGCGGCGCGCAGCTGCGCAGCCGTCTGGCCCTGGTTCATCGCCCCGGTGGCCTGCTGCATCGCCTCGGTGAACTCGCGGCCCATGAACGCCTGGGTGAGCTTGCCGGTGAGGCCGCGGCCCTCGGCGATGTCGTTCGCCATCTGCATGCCCTCGGCCTGACGCTCGGCCATGGTCTTGCGCTTGAACAGTCCCATCGTGGTGCTCCTTGCTTCTCGGGGCGGCTCGCTGCGCCCTGGCCGATGCTGCTGACTCCTTGTGACATGACCGACGCTAGGAGGCCGTGGCGGCAACCGGTCCCAGGTTCGGCGACTGCTCATCGGGCGTTCCGGCGCGGTTCACGCAGGCCGCCGAGCGTTCACCTGTCGCGCAGGGCGCCGGCCCGGTCGAAGCCGTTGCACCGGCCGAAGCCCTTGCATCGGCCGAAGCCGTTGAACTGGGATCGGTAGCCGCCGGCGCCCGCCCAGGATCCGATGGTCAGCGCGATCCCATCGCCACCGCACCGCAACCAGCCAGGGGGCACACCGTGGGCGCATGCCCCGCATCGATCGACGATCCGCCCGCGCACACCCGGCCCAGGCGCCCGCGGCGCAGCAGCCGCCCACCGGACCGAGGCCGAGAGCGGCCCCCTCGGCGCCCGCGTCCGCACCTGTGGCCGGTGTCTCCTAGACTCGGGCGCGTGAGCACCGAGGGGGAGCGCGTCGCATCGACGTTGCCGCGCGCGCTCGTGCTGGACCGCGCGTGGCGTGCCACCGCCACCGATCACGCGCCCGGACTGGTCCCGCTGAGCAACTCCACCGGCGGGCCGCTGTCCCGGACCGTCAAGCTGATCCTCGACCCGCTGGTGATCCGCCCCGGCCAGCGACCCGAGCTCGCGACCACCGCCCTCACGCCCGCCGCGGCGGAGCAGGTGACGGACATCCTCAGCGACGCCGGAGCCGTCCTCGCGCACACAGCCGCCTGGTTCACGGTGCTCAAGCGTGCCCGCCGCGCGGCCCGGATCACCGAGGGCCACCCGCAGGACCTCTACTTCCAGCGCGCGTTCGAACTCGCCACCGTCCACGGTGAACCGACCGAGCCCGACGGCGCCCGGCTCGCCGGCGAGGTGTTCGCCGAGGTGCACCACGCGGGCCCGAGCGTCGCCCGCCTCCGTGAGCACCTCGCCGACCCGGCCACGCGCGCGGAGCACTCCGACCGGCTGAGCCGGAACTGGTCGGCGCGCGCCGACCCCTCCGGCATCGACCGCTCGGGCACGGACCCCTCCGGCACCGACCGCTCGGGCACGGACCCCTCCGGCATCGACCCTGCCGACGACGGTCCGGTCGGGCCCACGCACCGGGCCGCCGCCGCCCCCGTCCTGGACGAGAGTGCCGCGGCCGCCGCGCGCTGGCAGGACCTCGTCGACTCCGACGCGGGCGCCGGCCTCGGCCGGCACTGGTGGTTCGCCGGCGGCGCCGCCCGCGACGACGGCACCTCGATGCACGAGCTGCCGCCCGCCCCCGAGCTCGGCGAGCACGCCTCCACCGCCGACCTGGCGCTCCCGCTGGACCGCAGCATCTACGAGCGGGTGTTCACGCTGGTCCGCTCGGCCTCGGGTCGGGACGAGCTCGGCGACATCGCCGACGTCGTGACCGACGAGGTGGACCGCGCCGCCTCTCCGTGCGGGTACACCGACCCCACGCTGCGCGCTGGGCTCCTGGTCGGCGTGGAGCTGGCTCACCGGCTACGCCCCATCGAGAGCGTCGGCGGCCCCGGTAGCGGCTCCGGTTCCGAACTGGAGCGACGCATCAACCGCCGCTGGCAGCGCGAGGCCTACGTGTGGCAGGCACGCCGGCTCCCGATCGACGGCGACCGCGATGCCGGTGGGGTGCTCGGCGACGTCGCCCGCGAGGTGGCCGCACCCGCCCCGAGGTACGTGCGCCGGCTCTGGTCGAGGCTGCACGGTCGCGACGCCCGGTCCCGGCCGCTGTCCGACCACGAGGAGGCCCTTGACGTGCTCGAGGGCGTCGCGCTGTCCGTGATCCGCGACCACCGTGACCGGGTCCGGGGCGCACTGTCCCGCCTCGGCGACGCCGCCGCACCCACGCCCGACGCCAAGGCGGCGCCCCGGTGACCGACGTCAGCATCGCCGTCGACCCCCTCGGCGCGATCATCATCGACCCCGCCGGCACCGCCCAGCCCCCGCCGTGGCGGGCGGGCGTGGTGGACGCCGTCGGCGGTTCGCTCACCTGGCCGGTCGGCAGCGCGCGCACGTCTCCGCCCCACGCCGTCCTCGACGACCCCGACGCCGCCCAGCAATGGCTCTGGCAGGTCTACGGGACCGAGGTGGCGCTCGCCGTGGCCGCGCTCGCCGCGGACCCGATTCCGACCGAGCCGGGCGTGCCCGTGGTCGCGGCCGCCGAGGCCGGCCCGCTGACCGGTGTCGCGCACCGCCTCGGCCACGTCTGCTGGGCGCAGGCCTGGTGGCCCGCGTCGGTGCTCGACGGCGTCCCTCCTCTCGACGCGGACCTGCTGCTCCTGGAGCGGGTCGGGTTGGAGCACGAGGCCGACGGCCTCGTCGACGACGCGCTCGGCGCCGCTGCCGCGACGGGCGTCGCGCGCGCCCTGGCGACCCTGGACGCGCTCAACGGCAGCCTCGAACCGCAGTCGCCGGAGTCGGTGACCGTGGCCCAGGCACGGGCCGCGGCCCTGGACTGGGCCGACGCCCTCGAGCTGGAGCTGACCGCCGAGGCCACGCCGCGCGCGGAGGCGTTCGCGCTCGCCGCCGGTGCGAGCCCCGCGCCCGGGATCGAGCTCGCCCGCGGCCGCCACGGCGCCACCTGGGCCGGTCTGCCCGCCGGTCTCGTCGACGCCGCCGAGACCGCCGTCGCGTGGAGCCTGCGCCGCACCGCGACCGGCCGCGAACTGATCGTCGAGGTCGCGGGCCTGCCCGGGCGGCCGGCCGGCCTCACGCTCACGGCGACCATCACGGACGAGGCGGGCTCCGCCGTCGTCCTCGACCTGCTTCCGGACGAGAGCGGGTGGCGCGCCCAGGCGCCGGTGCCCGCGCAGACCGGGACCACGCTGACGGTCGCGGTGACCCTGCCCGGCTACGCCGTGCCCAGGTCCGGGCCGGACGCCGCCGACCGGGACCGGGTGCGCAGCGCGGCGCGGGAACTGTTGGCCTCGCCCGCGATCCTCGCGCAGGGTGCGGCGAGGATCGTCGATGAGGATTTCTGACACCATCCGCCGCCAGATCCACACCGGCATCGAGTTCCAGATGGCCGGCCGGTGGAAGGAGGCCGAGCGGACCCTGAGGTCGGTGGAACGGCCGATCCGGGCGCTGCCCGCCGGCTCCGAACGCACCCACCTTGAGCTGGCGCTGCTCGAGGCCCGGGCCACGTTGCACATGTACCGGCAGGAGTGGGCGGCCGCCGAGGAACGGCTGCGCGAGATGCTGCGGCAGATCGCGGCGGAGCCGGACGAGTCGATGAAGCAGTGGCAGGGCAGTGCGCTGACGAACCTGTCCTCGGTGTGCGCGCAGAGTGGTCGCGACCTCGAGGCCGCCGAGCTGTCCCAGCGGGCCGTGGCCGTGTTCGAGTCGATGACCGCGCCGCGTCCGGAGGACGTGGAGATGCTCGCGACCACCCGCAACAACCTCGCCGCCCAGGCGGCCCGGGAGTCCCGGTTCGACGACGCGAAGCTGCACGCCAACCACGCCCTGGTGGCGGCCACCGGGCAGGGCTCGATGCTGCCGGAGGGGCAGGCGCTGCGACTGCTCGGCACGATCGCCTCGTTGGAGGACGACCTCCCCGCCGCGGCCGACTACCTCGGCCGTGCCCAGGACGTGCTGACCCGGTTCGGCGCGCACCTGGAGAGCGCCCAGGTGGGCCTGGTGCTGGCCCGGCTCGCCGCCCAGCGTGGTGACGGCCCACGATTCGCGGCCCACATGGAGGAGGTCCGGGAGGCGTTCCGCAGCCGCGGGGAGCTCCGGGCGATCGCCGAGATCGACTACATGCAGGC
Source organism: Occultella kanbiaonis (assembly GCF_009708215.1). NCBI lineage: Bacteria > Bacillati > Actinomycetota > Actinomycetes > Micrococcales > Ruaniaceae > Occultella > Occultella kanbiaonis. The sequence goes on from NZ_CP046175.1 coordinate 421,212, forward strand.
CGAGTTCCTGCTCGCCTGGGTGCCCGAGGAACACGACCGGGCGGCGCTGAACCTGGACTGGAGCGGTGTCGATGCGGACACCGACCCGTACACGCTGTCCCAGGACCATCAGAACGACCTGCTGCTCGGCGGCGCGGTCGACTACGCCATCCCGGCCGCGTTGGCCCTGGACGCGATGCGCACCCAGTTCCCGTCCGGCTATCAGCGGGAGCGGTTCGTCACGCAGGTGGCCGACCCGGCCCGGGACGCCGCGTTCCGGGCCGCGCTGCAGTCCTCGAACGGGATGGCCACCTTCGCGCTGATCGAGTGGCAGGCCGCCAGCGGCACCCCCACCGTGGTGCTCCCGGCCGCGGCCGCGGCCCGGCCGGTCGAGGGTGCCGGTGCGAGCGCCGACGAGGCCGTCGAACTCATGCTCCCGAGCGGCGCGGCGGTGGCCGTGGAGCCGGTGCCGAGGTTGCTGCTCGCCCCGGGTCAGGGGGAGGTCCTCGGCGAGGAGTACGCCACGGCGCGCACGAGGTACGGGCAGGAGCTGCGCTCACCCGCGCTCGTCCAGCGCTGGGCCGAGCCGGGCGACCGGCCGACGGTCGTGCTGACCTTCGTGGACACCGGGCACGGCACGTTCTGCAACTGGCGCATCGACGGTGCGCCCGGGGGCGTCGGCCGGGTGGCGCACGAGGAGATGGAGCGGGCGCTCGGCCGGCTCGCGCAGGGACTGCCCTCCGTCGCGGCCGGTGTGGACAAGGTCGCCACCTACACGGACCTGCTCACGTCCGGGCCGCTCGTGGACTACGACACGGAGTGGGAGGTCGCGGTCGGGCTCGCCGAGGCGTTCCTGGCCACCCCGCTCGTCGACCAGGTCGCCGCGTATCACGCGGCCGGGGTCCGCCCGCACGTCCGGGTGCAGCCGTCGCCGCGCACCGCTTCCGTCCCGTGGGAGCTGCTCGCGGTGGACACCACGGACGTTCGGCTCGTGGAGATCGCCGACGTCACCGTGGTCGCGCCGGGCCACGTGCCGGGCGCCGGGACCGACGCCGCCGACGGCGGGACGCGCTCCGTGTGGTCCGGCGGCGGCCGGTTCCGGGGCCGGGGTGGCGCCGGGGCGACGGCGGCCGGTGCGTCCGCGGCCGACGCCCGACCGGCGCGAGGTGGACTGCTCGGGCGGCTGCGGCGGTCCGGTGCCGGTGGTGCCGGGCCGGTTCCTGACGGTGCGGGTGGTGCCGTACCCGTCGCGGGCGGTGCGGATGGTGCCGCCGAGGGTGCCGTCGCCGGTGCTCCGGGGTTTGCCGCGACCGCCTCGACGGCGGACACCGTCATGGCCCTCGACCCGCGGATCCCCGGCTGGCCCGCCGCGTCCGCGCTCGGCTCCGTGCTCGGCCGGGTCACGCCCGGCGACGCCCGGTACGCCGGGCTCCTCGAGCGGCTCGACGGCTATGCCCGGGCCGGCCGTGTCGACGTCCCGGGCCCCGACCTGACCAGTCTGTTCCGCCGCACCGACGCCGACCGGGACTGGCTCGCCGCCGCGCTGCAGGCCGGCCCGAGGCGGTTCGTCTACGTCGGGCACGTCAGCGCCGCCGCGACCGAGCGCGGCCAGGCCGACGACAGCCAGCTGCACCTGTCCTGCACCGCCGACCTGCCGGGCCTCGCCGAGCCGATGCGTGAGCACCGTCCACTCTCGGCGCGGGACCTGCTCGCCGACCCGCAGCGCTGGCCGATGCCGCCCCGGGTCGCTCTGATCGGTTGCGAGTCCGGCGCGGACGCTCGGTTCCGCGATCCCTACGGCCTGGTCGGCGCCGTGGTGCGCGCCGGCGCCACGCTGGTCACCGGGACCCGCTGGCCGTTGCTCACCGAGCACGCGCTGTCCTCCCTGGCGGACGGTGCCGGCAACCCGATCACCGACGCCGTGCTCGCCGTCGACGCCGCGCATGACGCACCGGACGCCGTCGCCGCCTTCAGCGACTGGCAGCGCGAGCGACTCGCCGCGTGGCGTTCGACCCGTGCCGTCGCGGACTCCCCGCTGCTGTGGGCCGGGTTGGTGACGTTCACGGTCGCCTGACGTCGGCGCCGGTCCATCGACGCCGACCGGGGCTACGGCAGGGCGGGGAGAACGATCGGGACCCCGAGGTCCGGGTCGGGGACCACCCGAGCGCGGAGCCCGAAGACCTCCTCGATCATCGGTGCGGTGACGATCTGCTCGGGGGCGCCCTCGGCGACGATGTAGCCGTCGCGCATCGCGATGAGATGGTCGGCGTAGCGGATCGCGTGGTTGATGTCGTGCAGCACCGCGACCACGGTCTGGCCGTCGTCGCGCAGCCCCGCGACCAGGTCGAGCACCTCGACCTGGTGGGCGATGTCGAGGAACGTGGTGGGCTCGTCGAGGAGTAGCAGCGGCGTCTGCTGGGCGAGCACGAGCGCGATCCACACGCGCTGGCGCTGCCCGCCGGAGAGGGCGTCGACCTCGCGGTCGCGCAGGTCCCCGACCCCGGTCGCGGCGAGCGCGGCGTTCACCGCGGCCTCGTCCTCGTGCGACCACCTCGAGATGAGGTTCTGGTGGGGCGACCTGCCGCGCGCGACCAGCTCCGCCACCGTGATGCCGTCCGGGGCGAGCGGGCTCTGCGGGAGCAGCCCGAGCACACGCGCCACGTCCTTGCTGCGTTGCTGGTGGATGCTGTGGCCGTCGAGGACCACCTGGCCGGCCGACGGCGGAAGCAGCCGGGCGAGCGTCTTGAGCAGGGTGGACTTGCCGCACGCGTTCGGCCCGATGATCACCGTGAACGCGCCGTCGGGGATCTGCACGTCCAGCTCGTGCAGCACCTCGCGGTCGTCGTACCCGACGACCAGTCCGCGGCCCTGCAACCTGGCCCCCGCCGCCGCCGCATCCGAGATCGCCACCGGCATCGGCTCGTGCGTCATCGTGTCTCCCTCGCGAGCAACCACACCAGATAGAGCCCGCCGAGCGTCACGGTCACCGCGCCGACGGGCACCGGACGTCCGGGGATCGCGAACTGGGCCAGGACGTCGGCCGCACCGAGCAGCAGCGCACCCACCAGCGCCGACGTCAGCAGCGAGGACGTGCCCACCAGCCGCTTCGCGATCTGCGGCGCCGCGAGCGCCACGAAGCTGATCGGTCCGCTCAGTGCCGTCACCACCGCGATCAGGCCCACCGCGCAGACGATGAGCACGAGTTTGTCGAGCTCCACACGGTGGCCGAGCATCGCGGCGGTGTCGTCACCGAGCTCGAGCTGCTTGAGCCGGGAGCCGGTCAGCACCAACAGCCCCACGAAGAGCGCGACGCCGATCAGCCCGGGCGTGGCCTGCGGCCACCGCACGCCGTTGAGCGAGCCCGCGCCCCACACCGCGGCCCGGAGCGCGATGTCGAGCGAGGCCTTGACCGTGATCGCGCTGTTCACGCTCGTCAGCAGCGCCGACACGGCGATGCCCACGATGATCAGCCGGAACCCCTGCACGCCGCGGCGCCACGCGAGCAGGTAGATCACGAGCGTGGTGGCGAGCCCGCCGACGAACGCACCCACCGCCGTCGTGGCATAACCGGTACCCCCGAGGAGGATGACGGCGAAGACGCCGGTGAGCGCCCCGGTGGAGAACCCGATGATGTCCGGGCTGCCGAGCGGGTTCCGGGTGAGCGACTGGAACACCGCGCCGCTGAGCGCGAGGGCTGCACCGAATGCCAGCGCGAGCACGGCACGCGGGGCGCGCCAGGTCAGCACCACGGTGGCGGCCTGTTCGGGCCCGCCGCCGAGGAGGACCTGGACCAGCTCCCCGACGGGCACCACATAGCTGCCGAGCGACACCGCGACACCGGTGACCACCAGGCACGCGAGCAGCAGGATGCCGCAGACCACGAGCACCCGGGTCCGGACCAGCACGGACGCCGGGCCAAGGCGCAGGGCGAGGTCGGTCACAGCCCGCTCGCCCCCCGCCGTCGGACCAGCAGGACGAGCACCGGAGCGCCGATGAAGGCCGTCACCACGCCGACCTGCAGCTCGGTGGGCCACAGCACCACGCGGCCGATCACATCGGCGGTGAGCAGCAGCACCGCACCCACCAACATCGAGCCGGGGATCACCCAGCGCTGGTCCGGCCCGGTGATCCACCGCACGATGTGCGGCACCATCAGGCCGACGAAGCCGATCGGGCCGGCCGCGGCCGTGGCCGCGCCGCACAGCAGCGTGATCGCGACGACGCACGCCACCTGCAGCGCCGCCACCGGCACCCCTAGGGAGCGCGCCATGTCGTCGCCGAGCGCCATCGTGTTGAGCGGGCCGGCACACAGCATGGCCAGCACCAGCCCCGCCACGATGAACCAGACGACGGCGCCCACGGTCTCCGGCGGCCGGTCGGTGATGCTGCCGGCGCCCCAGAACCGCATCCGGTCGTAGATGGTCGGGTTGAGCAGCGCCAGCGTCTGCGACATCCCGCCGAGCACCGCCGCGAGCGCGACGCCGACGAGGATGAACCGCACCGGGCTGGCGCCGGCGGTGCCACGGGTGGAGAGCAGGTACACGAGCACGGTCGCGAGCACCGCGCCGAGGAACGAGTACGGCAGGAACTGCTGCACGCGGCTGAGGCCGAGGATCGCGACGGCGAGCACCACCGCGAACCCGGCGCCGGCGTTGACCCCGAGGATGCCCGGGTCGGCGAGCGGGTTGCGGGTCAGCGCCTGGATGAGCGCGCCCGCGACGGCGAACGCGGCACCGCACAGCACCCCGAGCAGCGCGCGCGGCACCCGGAGCGTCCACACGATGTCGGCGCGGTCGGAGGGGTGCAGCAACTGGTGCACGCTCTCGGCCACCGAGATCATGCCCGAACCCACCAGCATGCTCACCGCGAGCATGACCGCCAGGGCGAGGACCGCGAGCAGCAGCAACCACCGGCGGCCTCGTGCACGGGAGGCGGTCGTGACCCGGGTGGTGCTGGCGGTGCTCACCGGCGGCGCAGGGTGAACGCCACGAAGTCCCAGCCGAGCGCCGTCGTCGAGGTCACCTGCCAGCCCGCGGTGGCGGCGAGCCGGGCGATCTCGGGCTCGGTGCGTCGCCCGGCCCCGGTGAGCGCGAGGTGGGTCAGGTCGCGCGCGGCGCCACGGCTCCCGCCCGGACCGGTCGCGGTGAAGGCGTCGACGACGACGGCGGAGCTCGCCTGCTCGGCGAGCTCGCCCAGCAGGATGGTCACCTCGTCATCCGTGCGGGTCTCGATCTCGAGGGCGCTGAGCACGAGGTCGGGCGCCCCCTGCGCGTCCGACTCGGGTGCGGCAGCGCGGGCTGGGAGCTGCTCGGCCAGGATCGCGCGTTCGCTCGCGGTGCCGCCGAGCCGGACGGCCGGGCCGGGCAGCCCCGCGACGATCGCTGCGCCCGGACCCTGAGCGGTCACCGTGCGCGCCTCCTGCCAGGCCGGCAGCTGCCCGAGGGACTCGGCCACGAAGGCGAAGGTGGCGGACTCGGCGACGAGCTCGGCGAACCAGGCGTCGTCCTGCCCGGCCGCGCTCGCGAGGGTGCGGCCCTGCCGGAGCGCCCAGGCCGGCCGACCTGCCTGCATCGCGGGCGCGAGATCGAGCAGCGCGTCGATCACGCTGCCCTCGACCGAGTCGGACTCGAGCTCCTCGAGGATGTGCTCGTCGTCGAGGAGACGCTCTCCCAACGCGCCGAGAGCTACGCGAGCCGGCGCACCGCCGTCGAGCACCACCACGTCGATCGTGGCGAGGTACCCGACCAGCGCGACCAGTGCGGGCTCGGCGACGCCGAGGCTGCGCGCGAGGTCGGTGCACCCGCGCGCCCGCGCGGCCAACGCCTCGAGGAGCCCGAGGCGCACGGCGGCGCGGACGCTCAGCCACGGCAGCGGGTCGAGCAGCGCGAGCGCCTTGCGCGCCGCGGTGTCCTCGGCGGCCCAGTAGCCGGTGACGTTCTGGTGCGAGGTCGGGACCTTCTTGACGTGACGGAGCCAGCGGCGCAGCTCGATGAGCGAGCGGCTCTCGCCGGCGGCCCACACGAAGCCGGTGCCCGCGGGCAGGTCGGCATCGATGACCGACTGGGGCAGACGCGACGGCGCCCGCTCGGGGGTGGTCACCCAGGTGAGCGTGTCCGCGTCGCGGACCGGGACCGGAAGCCGGGCGCTCGGGTGACGGATCTCGAGGTGGACGTGCACCGGCGCGTCGGTCGGACGGTCGTTGAGGAAGCGCAGGATCGCGGGGATCGCGGTCTCGTCCCCGGCGAGGATGACCCAGTCCAGCTGCTCGGGCAGCACGAGCGAGCTCTTCGGGCCCACGAAGTGCAACCGGTCACCCGGGCTGGCCGCCGCCGCCCACGAGGCCGCAGGCCCCTCGCCGTGCATGACGAAGTCGAGATCGAGCTCGAGGGCGGCGGCGTCCCACCGGGACGGCGTGTAGTCGCGCCCCTGCCGGTGGGGTGCCGGGGGCCAGTCGATGCTCCGGGCTCGCTGTACCGGCAGGGCCGCCCGGAGATCGCCGTCGGAGGCGAAGACGAGCTTGACGTGGTCGTCGAAGGCCTCGTTGATGAAGGCGGGCATCCGGTCCTCGCCGACCGTGAACTCCCCCAGCTGGTCACCGGTCACGGTGACGCGACGCAGGCGCGGGGTCACATCGGTGACGGCGCTCACCGTCACCTCGCGCAGCACCAGCGGGTGGGTGAGCAGTGTGGTGTGGGCCATGTCAGCCGAACTCCGCCTCGATGTGGTCGAGCAGCTCGAGCGCGGTCTGGTAGTCGGCTCGGTGCGCCCAGTAGGGCAGGTCGTAGGCGCGGCCGGCCTGGAAGGCGGGCAGGTCGCCGTACGTCGGGTCCTCGCCGAGCTCGGCGGCGCTGATGACCTCCGACTGGAAGCCGAGCACGAACACGGTGGGGGCGGTGACCGCCTGGGCGACCTGCTCGGTGGACATCTCGAAGCTGTCGCCGCTGCCGAGCGGCTCGAAGTGCGGGTTCTCGGCCAGGAGTGGCTGCGGCTCGAAGCCGAGCTCGGCCATCGCCTGCGGGAGCGCGGACTCCTCCGGGATCGAGAACGGGCGCAGGTCCGGGAGCATCAGCAGGTAGGCCACCGGAGTCGGCGGCACCGTGATCGCGTCGCGCACCTGCGCCGCGCGGGCGGCGTAGGTGTCCTCGAGCGCCTGGGCATCCTCGGGCCGGTCGAGCACGTCCCCGGCGATGTAGGCGAGCTGGGTGTGCCAGTCGGGCAGTGCCTGGTCCACGATCACGGTGGGGGCGATCTCGGTGAGCTGCTCATACGCCTCGATCGCCTGCATCCCCGGGAACCCCTGGCCACCGGCGACGATGAGGTCGGGAGCCATCAGGAGGATCGCCTCGAGGTCGAAGCCGTCGTTGCTCCAGGGCACGATCTCGGTGCCGTCGGCGGCGGCCTCGTCGGCCCAGAACGGCGGGAACTCGGTCGACTCGGTGTTCAGCGGCACCGACCCGACGACCGGCACCTCGAGGGCGTAGAAGAAGCCGGTGAGCGCGGAGTTGAGGACCACGATGCGCTCCGGGTCCCCCGGGACCGTCACCTCACCCTGGATGGTCTCGACCACTCGGTCGGCGGCTGCCTCGTCACCGCCCGTCGGGGTGGTGTCGGCATCGCCGTCGGCGGTTCCGCCACAGCCGGCGAGCAGGGCGACGGCCAGGGCAGCGGCGGGCAGGGCGAGAAGGGGGCGGCGCACGCGCACGGGCGGTCCTCGGGGTGGGAATGCGGGTGGATGACATCGGTTACGTTAGCCTTGCCTAAATGCCAGGAAGCGACATTGTGAGGCCCTGAGATGACGCTTGCGGATCCGAGGCTGCTTCCCGCCGAGGACGAGCACGACACCGTGGTCCAGTTCCGTTCCCACCCGCCCCACCAGCATCAGGAACCGCACCTGATCTACCTGATCTCGGGCGCGGGATCGGTGCGGCTCGCGGACCGTGAGCACGCGCTGGTGCCCGGCACGGGTCTGTGGCTCGCAGCGGACGTGGAGCATGAGCTCCGGCTCGACGGGCCCGGGGTGGTGCTGGGGCCGTTGCTCTCGCCCGCGGTCGGTCCGCCGGCGGGCAGGGAACGGCGGGTGCAGTCACCGGAGCTGCACGAGCTGATGACGATCCTGCTGGCCCGATGGGCCACGCCGGGCTTCGACCGGCCGTTGTTCCGTGAGGTGATGGAACGGGTGCTGACGGAGATCGGCACCGATCGGTTCGACCTCGCGCTGCCACGGCACGCGGCCGCGCGGGCGATCGCGCTCACTGCGGCGCGGAGCGATTCCACACTCGCCGAGCTCGCAGCGGAGCAGTTCCTCAGCACGCGGCAGGTGCAGCGGATCTTCCTGGATCAGACCGGGCTCCCGTTCGCCACGTGGCGCACCCGGGCGCGACTCAACCTCGCCGTCTCGGCGCTGCGGCGGGGTGAGGGGATGCGGGGCGCCGTGCCGGAGTCAGGCTTCGGGTCGCGGCGCACGCTGCGCCGGGCGCTGGCGCGCGAAGGTGTGGCACTCGAGTCGCTGGTGCCGCCGCGGCCCGGGCGCTCGAACGCGGCGAGGCGACTGGTCCGGGCCGGAGCCTGATCGGACACCCGCCGCCAGCAACCGGGCGTTCGACCGGGACACCGGGGTCCTGGGCGGGGCCCGACCCCAGGTCATCCGGCTTGCGGGCACAGGGCAGAGCCGGGAGTCGTGCGTGGAAACGGGTTGAACAAGGTCGTCGTGTTCTCATAGGTGTGGAGCCCACCACGGGCTCCTCGCCTCGTCGACACCCAGGGAGCCCCCGTGCCCGACCCGAACCCGTCGTCGTTCGGCGCCGGTCCTCCGGATGCGGCCATGATCGCCTTCGCGAGGGGGATGCGCGAGCAGTTCACCCGGATGCAGATGGAGCACCAGTTCGCGGTGGACGAGGTGCTCACGAAGGTCTCGATCCTGCGCCGCGAGTTCATCCAGCTGCACCAGTACAACCCCATCGAACACGTCAGCTCGCGGCTGAAGTCGCCCGCGAGCATCCTGGACAAGGCGCTGCGCCGCGATCTCGAGTTGACCCCGCAGGCCATCCGGGCCGGTATCACCGACATCGCCGGGGTTCGGGTCACCTGCTCCTTCATCCCGGACACGTACCGGATCCTCGACACCCTGACCTCGCAGGCCGACGTCCGGGTCCTCACCATCAAGGACTACATCGCCAACCCCAAGCCCAACGGATACAAGAGCCTGCACGCGATCGTCGAGATCCCGGTGTTCCTGTCCACCGGTCCGGTGCCGATCACCGTCGAGGTGCAGGTCCGCACGATCGCGATGGATTTCTGGGCGAGCCTGGAGCACAAGATCTACTACAAGTACGAGGGTGAGGTCCCCGAGCATCTGGCGGCGAGCCTCTCCGACGCGGCGGGCGTCGCGGCCCAGCTGGACCTCCGGATGGAACAGCTGCATGAGGAGGTCCGTGGCGGGCGGGCCGCCCGGGACGACTCCTCGACGACTTTCGACGGCGTGGACGAGCAACTCCTGGTCCGGCTCTGGGAGCGCTCGCGTGCCCGGCTCGCGGACGCCGGTGCCGAACCCGCCGGTGCCGATGCGGCCGGTGCCGAACCCGCCGGTGCCGATGCGGCCGGCGCCGACGGCGTGATCGGTCGGTAGCTCCCCAGCCACCGGCGCCCCGCGTTCCGCGTGCCTCACCCCGCGGCGGCGACCACCACCGGGTCGGCGCAGCCGGCCGCGAAACCGGCGATCCGCTTGTCGATGTCGCGCTGCAGCACCCAGGCTCCGACCCGCTCCGCGAGCGGAGCGAGCCAGGCCGGCCGGCACGCGAAGTTGTACCGCCAGATCGCCCGGGTACCCCCGCCGTCGGCCGTTTCGAACCGCCACCCACCGCCGAGGCGAGCGAAGAACCACGGTCCGGTGACCATCTTCATCCCGACGTTGCGCGGCGGGTTGTAGGAGACGTACTCGCTGACCATGCGCAGCCCGCTACGGTGCCGCGTCATCGTGCGTACCCCCTTCGCGGGCACCGTGGCGCCGTCGAGGAAGTGCTGCCTGCGGATGAACGGGTCCCAGCGCAGCCGCACCTGCCCGGTGGTCTGGGAGACCGCGAACGCCGTCGCGGGATCGAGGTCCACCACGACGCTTGACTCGACGACCGGCATGGCAGCGATGATCCCACGCCCAGCCGGATACGCTGCCGCAGTGTCCACACCGAGTGACCCGGACCGCGTGCTGCTGCGTCGCGTCCGCCGGCCCGGCGGGGGCGAGCCGTTCGACGTCCTGATCAGTGGTGGTCGGGTCGCGTCGATGTCCGACGGCGGCGGCCGGCCGGGCGTCGCCGGCACCGATGCCGGGGTCGAGTCGGTCGACGCCGACGGTGCGTTTCTGGTGCCCGGCTTGTGGGACGCGCACGTGCACATGCAGCAGTGGGCGCTGCTGCGGGAGCGCCTCGACGTCAGCGCCGCGGCGTCGGCCGCGCACGTCCTGCGGCTGGTCGCCGACCACCTCGCGGGGCGCGCTGCCGGCCCGGGCCGGCACGACCATGGACCGCTGAACGGCTTCGGGTTCCGGGACGGACTCTGGCCCGATCGGCCGACGCTGGCCGCGCTCGATGCCGTGGCCGGCGAGGTGCCGGTGGTTCTGGTCAGTGGCGACGTGCACGGCGCCTGGGTGAACGGCGCCGGCGCGCGGCTGCTCGGCGTGACCGTCGGGGCCGACGGCATGGTCCGCGAGGGGTACTGGTTCGAGGCGTCCCGTGACTACGAGGAGGCGCCCGAAGCGCTGCGCGAGCAACTCGTGGCGCGAGCCGCGCGGGCTGCCGCGGCGCGGGGTGTGACCGGGATCGTGGACCTGGAGCTGGCGGACAACGTCGCCGCCTGGCAGGGCCGGATCGGCGCCGGGGTGGACCAGTTGCGGGTCCGGGCCGGCTGCTACCCGGACCGGCTCGAGCAGACCGTGGCCGCGGGGTTGCCGACCGGTGCCGTGGTGGACGGCACCGGTGGCCTGCTCACCGTCGGGCCGCTCAAGATCATCTCCGACGGGGCACTGAACACGCGCACCGCGCACTGCCGGCACGCCTATCCCGACGGCGGGCACGGCGTGCAGGAGTGGAGCGGGGAGCAGATGCTCGACCTGGTCACCCGGGCCAACGGAGCGGGCCTGGCCACGACCATCCACGCGATCGGGGACCGGGCGAACACGATCGCCCTCGACGTGTTCGCCGCGGCCGGGGTCGGCGGGCGCATCGAGCACGCCCAGTTGATCGATGCGGCCGATGTGCCCAGGTTCGCCGAACTCGGGGTCACCGCGAGCGTGCAGCCCGAGCATCTCCTCGATGACCGCGACGTCGCCGACGTGTACTGGTCGGGCCGGACCATGGATGCGTTCCCGCTCGCGTCCCTGGCCGCCGCGGGCGCGCGGATCCGGTTCGGGTCGGACGCGCCGGTCTCCCCGCTGGATCCCTGGCTGGCCATCTCCGCCGCGGTGGCGCGCACCAAGGACGAGCGCGAGCCGTGGCACCCCGAGCAGCGCATCGGCGCTGCCCTGGCGCTCGCCTGTGCCGCCGACGGGCGGACGAGCGTCCGCGTCGGCGACGTCGCCGACCTCGTGCTGGTCGGCGCGGACCCGTTCGACACGGACCCCGTCCGAGGGCTGCGGGAGATGCCGATGCTGGCCACCCTGCTCGGCGGCAGGTTCACTCACCGCGACGGGATCTGAGGCGACCGGGCGGGCGCTCCGCCCGGTCACGTCGACCCGCCGGGCGTCCTACGAGCCGGCCGCAGCGCGCCGCTCGGCGTCGAGCAGCATCGCGATGGCGTCGCCTGCGATCTGGAGGCGTTCCGTCACGGTCCGGCTCGGCGGACCCGCGGTGACCTTCAGGCCCCGGTAGGCCGGAGCCGACGGCGCGGCAGCAGCGAACGTGCGACGCATCTCCTCGGGTCCGAGGAGGCTCTCCGGCCAGGCGTCGTCGCCTCCGGCGCCGCGGGGTGCGATGTGCCCGTCCTGCCATGCCACCCCGGAGGCCCCGGGCGCGGGGGTGGCTCCGGAGAAGATGAGGCCGGCAAGTCGGCCGCGCGCCGCTGCCATCCGAACGTGCTCCTCAGGGGTCTGCGCGGAGCGGCCCTCGATGGCGCTCCGGCCCCAGTTCACGGTGACGCCGAGCCGGGGGTCCGCGATGGCCTCGATCACGGTGAGCTCGGCGTGGAGCTCGAGGAACCCCTTCTCCGGGGTCCGGCCCGGTCGGGGTGCGTCGCAGTGCTCGACGGCGAGAGTTGTGCCGGTCGGGTCCGACTCGAGCAGCTCGGTCAGGGACCGCTCGAACTCGCCGACCGATGCGGCCGGTGTCGGGGCGCTGTTGATCTCGATGGCGCGGATCCGTTGCCGACCGGCCAGGTCCGCGACGCGCTGCACGAGCGTGAGGGCGCGGCGCACGTCCTCGACCGCTGCCGCGCGTCCGTCGGCGTCCGTCGACGCGAGTCCGTAGTTCGCATCGGCCGACAGTCGCCCCACAACCGTGGGGATGCAGGTGATCACGAGATCCCAGCCCTCGGGCACGAGCGTCGGCAGTCCGTCGGCGCCCGCCTCCCAGCCTGGCGTCGCGCCGACCGCGTTCTCGAGGGGAATCTCGAGTGCATCCACGTCAGAGAGGCCCTCGAGGGCACGGTAGGCGTCGGGTAGTTCGTCCGGTTCGCGGCCGGCGAACAGCGCGTACGCGCCGAGTACGAGCCCGGTCCCGGTCATCGTCCGGCCCCGCGATTCGGGAGGTGGTGGTCAAGGGCGGACGCGATCGGCGCGTGGTGTCGTTGCACGGCGACACGCTACCGTCGTGGCCGCATCCGAGGGTCCTTCCTGGGCGCGTGCCGTGGCACATTCGCCCGTCGTGGTCCCGGGATCCGCCGTCCGCGATGTGAGCCATCGCAGCCCGGACCGCAGGATCGGGCCGGGCGGGGGCAGGATCTAGACATGACGCTGCCGCTGTCCCCGGACGAACTGCTCAGCACGACCCGCTCGGTGCGCAAGCGCCTCGACCTCGACCGCCCGGTCCCCTTCGAGCTGGTCCGGGAGTGCGTCGAGGTGGCACTGCAGGCGCCGAGCGGCGGAAACCGGCAGGCTTGGCACTGGATCGTGGTGACCGACGAGGCGAAGCGCGCCGCCATCGGTGAGTTCTACTCCCGCTCCTACGGCGCCTATCGGAGCGAACGGGCGAGCCGCCCCGTCCCGTCCGGCCGGGTCGCCGCCCAGGCCCGCGTCGCATCCTCCTCCGACCACCTCGCCGAGGTCATGGGCCGGGTTCCGGTGCTCACCATCGCCGCGATCGAGGCTCCCGAACTTCCCGAGGGGAACCAGGCGGGACTGTGGGGGTCGCTGCTCCCGGCGGCGTGGAGCTACGCGCTCGCTGCGCGCGCCCGCGGGTTGGGCACGGCATGGACCACGCTGCATCTTCCGTACGAGCACGAGGTTGCCGAGCTGCTCGGTGTGCCCGCCCACGTGCGCCAGGGCGTGCTGCTCCCGACCGCGTACTTCACCGGGGAGACGTTCCGACCGGCGCCGCGTGAAGGCGTGGACTCGGTGCTCCACCACGACTCCTGGTAGACGGAGGAGTCACGGGTCTGGCTGCGCCATCGAGGAGTTCGGTCCGGCCGAACGCGGCGGCATGGGCGGTCCTGAACAGCGCGCCGGCCCGATCGTCGTCGCGACCACACTGGACAGCCCGGTCGGCATGCCCTGGGGCCGGCGTGGCCACCACACTGGACAGCCTGGTCGGCATGCCCTGGGGGCGGCGTGGCGACCACACTGGACAGCCCCGGTCGGCATGCCCTGGGGCCGGTGTGGCGACCACACTGGGCAGCCCCGGTCGGCACGCGCTGGGGGCGTGCATGGCGACCAAGCCGGCCAGAGCGGTCGACACGCCCTGGGGCGTGTGGGTGGTCATGGCCCGGGGCCGTGGATCTGTTCTCCGTCCTTGGTGAAGAACTGCCACTCGCCGCCGTTCCAGATCATGGCGATCTGATGGGTGTCGACGTAGCGGTGGTGGTAGAAGCACAGGAGGGCGCCGTTGTTGAGGTCGGTGTTGCCGCCGTCGGCCCAGTGGACGACGGAGTGGTGCCCCTCGCACAGTGGTGGTGGGGCGGCGCAGCCGGGGTATGTGCAGTGTCGGTCTCTGGCGACCATGGCTCGGCGTCGTGCGTTGGTGAAGCGGCGGTGGGCTCGTCCGACGTTGATGATTTCGGAGTCGGGTCCGAAGATGACGCGGTAGATCTCGCCGCCGCAGGCGATCCGGCGGAGTACTGAGGGCGGGACGGGGCCGGTGCCGTCGGCCCAGGTCGCTGGGGGTTGGGACAGGATCGCAGCCCAGTCGACGTGTTCGAGCGCCTTGAGGTTGGTCAGACCGCCGGTGCCGAGCCGCAGCGGCGGTAGGTCGCGGCCGAACACGGGCCGCGCGTCGCAGGCATCGGCCGGGTTTGCGTCGGGGTCCATGCGTGCCCAGTCGGGGATGTCCGCCCCGGGCCGCTCCGCAGCGGGCTGTCCAGCCCCGGGCTGCCCAGCCCCGGGCTGCTCCACCCCGGCCTCGGCGCGAGTGGGGTCGGCTTCGGTGTTCCCGGGCTCGGCGCCGGTGGGGTCGGCTGCGGTGTCGTGGGTGTCGGTGCCCCAGCCGTGGTGGGTGCTGGTGGCGAGGATGTGTTCGAACTCAGGTGCGCTGATCAGTACGCCCATGTGCGGCCGGACGGATTGGCCGGTGCCGGCCAGGCCCTGGTTGAGGATGAGTTGTGCTGCGTCGGCGAGCGCCTGGGCGCGACGTTGGCTGGCGGTGCGGGTGTCCCCGGCGGCGGGGACGGGGGTGAGGGCGGTGAGGGTCTCCTTGACGAGTTGGCCGTGTTCCTCGGTCAGGAACCCGGACAGGTGGAAGCCGCCGGTGGTGGCGGCGAGGTCGAAGAACTCGCGTTCGCAGGCTTCCCGGTAGCCGCGCTCGTCGGACTCGGCGTCGGCGAGCGCGGCGAAGTACTTGCAGACCACGCGTAGGTCCTCGAACGAACCAGCACTCGCGAGTGTGAGGATCACTGACTCCGCGGTCGCGTCAGCATCGAACGGACCCGCGCTCACAGCCTCGCCCGCCGCGTCGCTGGCCGCGTCGGCCTCACCACCGGCCTCGCCCGCAGCCCCGTCGGCCTCGCCCGTCTGCGCGGTATCGCCTGTCTGCGCGGTATCGCCCGTCTGCGTGGTCTCGCCCGGCTTCGGCCCGTCGCCCGTCTCCGGTCCGTTGCTCGTCTCCGGCCCGTCGCTCGTCTCCGGTGCGTCTCCGGCCTGCGGTGCTCGGCCGGCTTGCGTGGTGTCACCGGTCGGTGTGGTCTCGCCGGGTTGGGGTTCTGCCTGGGTGGTGGTGGTCATCCCGCGTGCGGGTAGCCGCAGCGCGGCCCGGCGCGCCGCGCTCGAGGCCGCGACGGTCGCGATCAGGCCGGCCTGCTCGATGCCGAGCTGGCCGGTGCGTAGGGCTTCGCGGACCTCGGGCAGGTCGTTGCTGAACCGGTCGGCCAGCCGGACCTCACGCGAGGCCCGGGCGAAGGACATCTTGTGCGTGCGCGCGACGTGCTGGGTGTAGGTGCGGACCTTGCCGGACAGGTCCCACAGGCCCTCGGCCCGCTCGGCCGCGAGCCAGTCCAGGCGCCGCCCGGTCAGGATCTCGATATTGCGGTGGGCCCGCACACTGGCCTCGCCAAGTGCCCGACCGGTGTGGTCGTGCTGCTCCTGGAACCGGTCCGTGGCCGCGAACGCCGCGGTCACGCAGTCGAGCACGAAGAGCCGGTCGTCCAACGACCCGCCCAACAAGGCGCCAAGCCCCGCTTCGTGCCGCGGATCCGAGGCGAGGTCGACGACCGGGCTGGTCCCGTCTGCGGGCACGCCGTCGGCCCGCGTGTGACCCGTGGTCCAGTCCATCATCCTCACCCCCCGATCCTCGAACGCGCGTGCTAGCGAGAACCACGCTACGCGGATCCGAGAACCGTGCAAGGGGCTGTCAAGCCACTGTGGACAACGAGGAATCAGACCCCCGAACAGTGGCCCCAAGGCGGTCGATCCCGACCCGGATGCCACACGATCCACAGGTCCGGCCACCCGCCCTGGAGATGTCACAGGGGGCGTGTAGCCCATCGGCCCCGTCTCGCAGGAGCGGGCGGCAGTGGTACATCGCGAGGGAGAGCCTGGGATCAGTCCTTCGTGGTGCCGGACTTCCCGGCTGCGGCGAGCCGAACGCTGATCCCGTCGAAGTGGTCGACGAGGGACTGGGCGACGCGCTCGGGCTCGCCGGAGGCGAGTGCATCGCAGATCTCCCGGTGCCAGCTCACGGCGTCCGTGGGCGTGTAACGCGGGCCCGGCAGCTTGTCGTCGACGTACTGGAAGGTCCGCCAGAAGACACGGAGCAGGTCGAGGATGAGTCCGTTGTTCAAGGGCTCGTACATGGTGGCGTGAAAGCGCCAGTCCTCATCCGGGAAGTACCGGCCCGCGGCCGCGGCCGCGTCCATCTCCGCCACCACGGCCTCCAGCGGCGCTCGAGAGCCCTGGGACCAGTACGCGGTGACCTCGCGGGCGAGACCGACCTCGAGGGCGCGCCGCAGTTGCAGCAGTTCCCGGACGTCGGCGAGGTCCCCGCTCGCGGACAGGGTGAGCCGGAAGCCGAGCCCTTCCTCCAGGGATTTCAGGCCGGCCGAGCCGACGAATGTCCCGTAGCCGTGCCGCACGTCGATGATGCCGACGGCCTGCATGGCCTTGATCGCCTCGCGGAGCGAGTTCCGGGAGACGCCGAGCTCGGCCATCAACTCCGGCTCGGTGGGTAGCGGGTCGCCGGCCTTCAGCCTGCGCTCGACGATCAGGTCGCGGATCCTGGTCCGGGTCACGGCCTGGCTGGCCAAGGCCCGTCCTGCTCCGCTCTGCGCCGTCATTGCCCCACGGGCTCCTCACTTCCAGATCCGATCGTTCCAGCCCCTACTCTCTCACCGATCCGCGGTCCGAACTCGGCGATGAGTGCGCGGACCCCCGCCCGCTCCGCCTCGTCGAGGGGAATACCGGGTCGCGCCAGCGTGGCTCCGGCGATCACTCCGAACTCCACCAGGGCGGCCTTGAACGCGCCGAGTGCGGCCGACGTGGCCGACCGCCCGGCCCTGCTGGCGACGCTGGTGATCCCGAACAGCTCGAAGAGGCGGTCCTGCTCGGCGCGTGCCAGTTCGACCTGACCCGCGCTGGCCAGATCGAACAGGCGCCGGTAGCCGGCCGGGTCCACGTTGCCCAGACCCGGCACCACGCCGTCGCAGCCCAACCCGATCGCGTAGTCGACGGTGAGCTCGGACCCCGTGAAGACGGACAGGTCGAGGCCTCGTGCGGATCGCCTCGACAACAGTGCGCGCAACGAGACGTCGGAGCCGCTGGAGTCCTTGACGGCGACGATCGCACCTTCGGCGGCGAGCTCGATGACAGTGTCCGGCGACAGTTTGGTGCCCACCTTGGACGGGATGTCGTAGGCCACCACCGGCACGTCCACGCGGGCCGCGACCTCGGCGAAGTGCCGGCGGATCTCCTCGTGATGGGTCGCCGCGTAGAACGGCGCGGTCACCACCACGGCATCCGCCCCGGCCGCGGCGGCGCGTCGAGCCTGGTCCACCACCCGCTCGGTACCCGTGTCGATCGCGCCGGCAAGCACGGGCAGCCGCCCGCCCGCACGCGCCACCGCGGCAACCACCACCTGTTCGCGCTGGGCATCGGTGAGTGCGCTCACCTCGCCGGTGGTGCCGAGGACGAAGAGTCCGTGCACGCCGCCCTCGATGAGGTGGTCGACGAGCCGGTCCAGTGAGGGTTCGTCGACCCTCCCTTCGGGTGTGAGTGGGGTGCACAGGGGTGGGATGACGCCGGCGAGGCGGCCATGGCTCGTCACGAGTTACCTTCCGTTGGGCTGGACTGGATGAAGCGTATGGATTCGTACGCGGATCGCGACCCGCACTCGACGAGGGTCGCGAGCGACCCGTCGGCCAGGAGCGTCAGGTCGCTGTAGGCCCCGGGACCCTCGTGCAGCACAGGGCCGCGGGTCCAGGTGACGCCGGCGTCGCCGCTGCGCCAGAGCGTGACGTCCCGGCGTTCGGTTCGATGCCCCGGGGTGATCAGCCAGAGCACGCCGGCGCCGGTGGCCAGCATGCTGCCCTGGACGGCGGGGACCGCCAGTTCCGGGTGCTGACGGAAGGGCGCCCGAAAGGACTCCCCGCCGTCCTCGGACCACGCGCCCAGGCGACCGCCCACGCGAGCCTGGTTGCGTGCGTTGACGTACACGACGCCGTCGGGCAGCTCCGCGGCAGTGGCCTCGTTCGGGTTCAGAGCCGCACCCACCGGGCGCGGTACGGAGTCGACGGCGCCGACCCGCCAGGTGTGACCGTCGTCGTCGCTGAGGAGCAGGTGGCCACCGTAGGCATGGTCACCCGGCGCGTCGGACAGGACCGAGTGGGTGCACGCCGCGACCAGACGACCGCGGTGCGGACCGTTGGCGAGTGTGAGCCCGTGACCGGGACCGGTGGCGAACCAGCCCCAGTCCGGGCGCCGGACCTGGTCGGTGACCTCGATCGGGTTGCCGAACGGTTCACCGGGGCTCGGTGCGTGCTGCACCCAGACGCGGCGCCGGTCGCCCTCGCTGACCCCCGGGCGCATCAGGTCCGACTCGGACACCGTCGCCCCGTTGGTGACCGTCAGCAGGACGACCTCGCCTGCCGCGGTGAGGAGCGGCATCGGGTTGCCGGTCGTGTGGTCCGGGCGCCGGGCCACCACGGTCATCGGTGCCCAGGTGGCACCGGAGTCGGGGGAGTGTCGCACCACCACGTCGATCCGACCGGTGTCGCCGGCGGAGTCGCGGCGTCCCTCACAGAACGCCAGCAGGTGTGGACCCGACGCGATCAGGGCGGGGATCCGGAACGAGGCATAGCCGAGCGTGCCCGCTGCGAAGAGCTCCTGCCCGTTCGCAGCCGGCGCGGCACCAGAGATCTGGGCTCTTGAGGACATGGGACGTACTATGTCATAGTGGCTCGGTCTTGTACCAGTCCAGGTCCGAAGGAGAACCGGATGTCGCGTTCATTGAAGTTCCTAGAGGCAGACCGACGCACCGTGCTCAAGGGCGGGGTTGCCGCAGCTGTCGCGGCCCTCGGCGGCGGCGTGCTCGCCAGCTGTTCCAGTGAAGGGTCGCCAAGCGGCGGCGGCGGCGGAGGAGGGGGTGGAGGTGCGACCGTCGAGCTGCCGACCTACCAACGGTTCGAGGGTGCCACCGCGGACTTCCCGGCCGCCGCGGAAGGGATGAACGAGGGGTTCCGCGCCTACCCCTCGGACCCCCAGCGCGTGATCTCCGATGCCCTCGGCGACGGTGAGGTCATCAGCTTCATGACCAACATCCCGGGCGCCATCCCACCCACCCGGGACGCCAACTCGTTCTGGCAGGCGGTCGAGGAACGGATCGGCTCGCCACTCGAGATCTCGATGTCCTCCAACGACGAGTACAAGGACAAGTTCGCCACCCGCATCGCCGGCGGGGACATCCCGGACATCCTGAACATCCCGAAGGACGTGGCCCAGCTACCGGACCTGCTCGAGGCCACCTGCCTCGACCTGACCGAATACCTCTCGGGCGACGCCGTGCTCGACTACCCGTTCCTGGCGAACCTGCCGTCCCAGTCCTGGCCGGACACCCGCTTCAACGGCAAGATCTTCGCGGTCCCGGTGCCCCGTGGCATGTCGCGCACGTCGGCCCCGATCTTCCGCCAGGACCTGACCGAGGCGGCGGGCATCAGCGAGGCGAACCCGGGCAGTTTCGACGAGTTCATGGACCTCTGCGCCGAGATGACGGCGCCGGGCGCGAACCGGTGGGCCTGGGCCTCGATGCCGTCCCAGTACATCCAGCAGATGTGGGGCACGCCCTACCTCTGGGCCGAGGACGGTGGCGCTTTCACGCACATGTACGAGACGGACGAGATGCTCGGCGCGATCGAGGACATGATCGCGGTCTGGGCCGCCGGGGTGGTGAACCCGGACGCGTACACGGCCACCGGTGGTGCGAAGAAGCAGTGGCTCGCCGCAGGGACGGCGACCTTCATCCACGACAGCTTCGTCGCGTGGAACCAGTTCTACACGGACAACCCGACCATCACCGAGATGCAGCTCAACATGCTCGACGTGCCCGGCCGGGACGGCGGTCAGGGGTCGCCCTGGATGGGTGCGGCGAACAACAACATCACCGCGTTCAACGCCGAGACCACGCACGATCCCGAGGTCCTGCTCGCGATCGCGAACTGGATGGCCGCGCCGTTCGGCACCGAGGAGTATCTGTTCCGCAAGTTCGGAGTCGAGGGCGAGCACTACGAACTGTCCGGGACGGACCCTGTGCCAACCCCGCTCGGCAGCTCCGAGGTCGGGATCGGCCTGCAGTACATCAGCGACGCTCCCATGGCGCTGTACCTGCCCGGCCGCCCAGATGTCCCCGAGACGCAGGCCGCGGTGCAGGCCACGATGGTCGGCCGCCTCGTGGACGACGCGTCGTACGGCCTGTACTCGGAGACCAAGTCCCGCATGAACGCCCAGCTCGAGAGCGCCGTCAACGACGCCATGAACCAGGTGGTGCAGGGCAACGCGGGCATCGAGACCTTCACCGACGCCGTCGAGACCTGGCGCGTCAACGGTGGCGACGCCATCCGGGGTGAGTTGGAGGAGGCGTATGCCGCAGAGCACGGCTGAGAGGCGCGCGGCACCGGTCGCCGCGGCGCCCAGCAAGCCGGTCGGTGCCACGCACCGGCGTCCGGGGCTGCCCTGGTGGCGCCGGCTGAGCCGGGACCGCATGCTGGTGCTGTTCGCGTTGCCCGGGATGCTGGCGGTGCTGTTGTTCCAGTACGTGCCGCTGCTCGGCAACGTCATCGCCTTCAAGGCCTACCAGCCGTTCCTCGGCATCGGCGAGAGCCCATGGGTGGGTCTGGAGAACTTCCGGATCATCTTCAACGGCGACCCCGCGTTCCTGGCCGCGCTGCGCAACACCCTGATCCTCACCGGACTCCAGGCACTGCTGGTGTTCCCTGCACCCATCGTGCTCGCGCTCCTGCTGAACAGCCTGTTCTCGGACCGGATCAAGCGGCTCGTGCAGAACGTCCTGTACCTGCCGCACTTCCTGTCATGGGTGATCGTGGTCGCGGTCTTCCAGCAGATGCTCGGGGGCAGCGGACTGCTGAACAACTTCCTGCGCACGCATGACATGGCCGCCCTGGAGATCATCGGAAACCCGGACGTGTTCCACCTGCTGCTGACCGCCCAGATCATCTGGAAGGACACCGGCTGGGCCACGATCATCTTCCTTGCGGCGCTCTCCACGGTCGATCCCCAGCTCTACGAGGCCGCGGCCGTTGACGGCGCGGGCCGGCTACGGCAGATGTGGCACATCACGCTGCCCGCCCTCAAGGGCGTGATCATCCTGCTGTTCATCCTGCGCCTCGGCGACTCGCTCTCGGTCGGCTTCGAGCAGATCATCCTGCAGCAGGCCGCCGTCGGGCGCGGCGTCAGCGAGGTCCTCGACACGTACGTCTACAACAACGGAATCGTCGGTGGGCAATGGGGCGTCTCGGCCGCCGTGGGGCTGGTCAAGGGCGTGGTCGGGGTGATCCTCGTGCTCGGCGCGAACAAGGTCGCCCACATCTTCGGAGAACAGGGGGTCTACAAGTCATGAGCGCGACCCGGACCGTTGAACGTCCGCCGAACCCGCCCGTGACACCGCCCACCCGGCAGCGACGGGGCAGGCGGCTCGTCCTCGGCACCCCACTGCCACCGTGGTACGTGCAGGTGGCCAAGGCACTGGTGCTCGGCATCTTCTGCGCCCTGGTGATCGCGCCGTTCGTGGCGATCATCTCCACGTCCATCGCTCCCCGCGACCAGATCTCGAGGGCCGGCGGGCTGGTGCTCTGGCCGGACGCGGTGAACCTCGACGCCTACCGTTCGATCCTCTCCGGCGGCGTCGTGACCCAGGCGGCGCTGATCAGCGTCGGCGTCACGGTGGTGGGCACCGCGCTGAGCCTGTTCACCTCATGCCTGCTCGCGTACGGGCTGTCCCGGCCCGGCTCCTTCGCCAGCCGGCCGATGCTGCTCATCATCCTGTTCTCGATGCTGTTCTCGGCAGGCATCATCCCCACCTACCTACTGGTACGGGGCGTCGGCCTGATCGACACCCTGTGGGCGTTGATCCTGCCGACCATGATCAGCGGCTTCAACGTGGTGGTGCTGCGCTCGTTCTTCATGAACATCCCAGATGAACTGCTCGAGAGCGCCCGGATCGACGGCGCCGGCGAGTGGCGGATCTTCTCTGGGATCGTGATCCCCCTCTCGAAGGCGGTGCTGGCGGTGATCGGCCTGTTCTACGCGGTGAGCTACTGGAACGCGTACTTCAACGCCCTCATCTACCTCAACGACTCCGGGCTCTGGCCGCTGCAACTCGTGCTGCGTACGTACGTGATCAACGAGACGGCGCTGTCCAACACCGACCTCAGCGTCGCCGAGAACCTGCCCGCCCAACCGTCGCTGCAGATGGCGATCCTCGTCGTCTCGCTGGTCCCGATCCTGATCGTCTATCCGTTCCTGCAGCGTCACTTCGCCAAGGGGATGATGATCGGTGCCGTCAAGGGCTGACTCCCGCGCGACCCGCCATCACCACAAACCGCTACCCAGTCCCAGGAGTCTTCAGATGCCACCACCGATCACGGTCTTCGAGCGCGACACCCACGGCTACCAGTGCTTCCGCATCCCAGCCCTGGTCCGAACCCCGGTGGGCACCCTGCTCGCGTTCGCCGAGGGCCGGATGCCCGCGGTTCACACCGACGCCTGGTGCCACGACGCCGCGCCGATCGACCTGGTGCTGCGCCGTTCCACCGACGGCGGTGCCACCTGGGGGCCGCTGCAGGTCCTGCTGCGCGGCGCCGGCCAGGACGACTCCGGACTCACCGGTCCGGGCGGTCAGGCCACCCGAGGCAACCCGGCGCCGGTGGTCGTCACCCGGGGACCGCACGCCGGCCGGGTTGCTCTGCTCAGTTGCCACAACCCGGCCGGGGTGCGCACGCGCACCCCGTTCGCCCAGGTGAGCGACGACGACGGCCGCACCTTCTCGCCGGCCCGGAACCTCTCCCACCTCATGCCCGACGGCGTCGGTTGGTTCGCGACGGGCCCGCAACATGGTCTGGAGCTCGGTGAGGGCCCGCGTGCCGGCCGATTGGTGGTGGGCATCAACTACGACGTGGACGGTGCCCGTTACGGCGGGCTCCTCTGCAGCGACGATGCCGGACAGACGTGGTTCCGCGGCGCCACCGTCACCGGCGCGGACCCCGGCGACATCCCGCAGGAGCTCGGCCTCGTGGAGACGTCGGGCGGGCGCCTGCACGCGTTCGCCCGGCAGAACTCCTACGCGCCGCTCACCCGGCAGCACGCCGTCTCCACCGATGGCGGCGACAGCTTCGAGGCGCCGTTCGTCGGTGTCCCCGACCTGATCACCACGCCGAGGATCCAGGGCTCTGTGGTGCGCGTCGCCCCCGCGGGCGCGCCGGCGCCACCCGGGACCACGGTGTTGTTCAGCTCGCCGTCGGACCCGGACACGCGCCGCACCATGACGATCTGGCGTAGCGACGACGATGCCGCGACCTGGTCAGAGGTGGGACCGCTCAGCGATGACCGTGCCGGCTACTCGGATCTGGCCGTGCTGGCGCCGAGCGTCGTGGGGATCCTGTACGAGACCGGCGCCTATCCGGACGGCGACGCCCGTGACACGATCCGGTTCGCGACGCTCGCGACGCCGTAGTGACAGCCGGCTAACGTGGCCGCGGCCCCGTCGTGGGCGCCCGATACTGCGCGTGGATGTCGCCGTCGACCAGGCGCCAGCAGAAGTCGTTCATCTCCGCCGCGGCGGGAGCGTGCCGGGCGAGGATGCTGGCCACGGCCGCCGGCACGTCCGGCGGGATGTCGCCGTTCGCGCACCGGCGCACGTAGGCGTTGCGTGCGGCGGGACCACCGCTGAACTCGGCCGGCCCCGGCACCCCACACACCGTGGTGACCAGCCAGTTCACCAGCCGCATCGCCGCGTAGTCGGCATCGTGGTCGACGTTGTGAGCGACGAAGGCGCGCTCGGCGTCGGACAGGTCGAACCGGGGCGAGGTGGCCAGCCCGAGATCGACGAGGTAGATCCGATCGCCGTCGGCCCGCATGTTGCCGAAGTGTCCATCCATGTGCAGCACCTCGCGGCTACGCAGGAACGCGACGGCCTCGAAGAGCTGTTGCTCGACCGTCTCGGCGTTGCCCACCGGATCGTTCAGCAGGTCTGCCAGCTGGTCGGGGAGGTACTCGAGGAAGAGCACGAGGCTGGAGCTCGCGCCGGCCAGTTCCTCGAACCGGGTCCGCACCGCCGGATCGCCCCCGAACTGGGCGACGACCGCCTCGATGTCCAGGTGCTCGGACGCGACCGGTGGGCGGCCCGGGAGCACCCGCCAGTGATGCAGCAGGGCGAAGGACTCGGACTCACCGCCGAGGACGCCCTCCGTGACTGTGATGTTCGCGGCCAGCTCGCGCCACGCGCCGAAGCCCGGGCCGGCGAGGCGGTGCATGCCGTACTGGCAGGAGGTCGGCAGGTCGAAAAGGTTCGCCGTGCTGTGCGGATGCGCCAGTTCACGGTCGGTGATCGGAATGCGCTTGGCGAACACGGTGATGCCGTCGACGTCGATCAGCGACGCGTCACCGCCCACGCCCACGGCGCTGGTGGCCGCGGCCTGCAGGAGCGCCGTCAGTTCGTCGTCGTCGCGGGCGGTGAGCGACGCCGACACGTGGTCGTGACGGACACGTCGGGTGCTGAGCATCACGCCATTCTGCCCGCCGTCGAGGATCCGGCCGCCTGTTGACAGGCGTGAGGAACGCGAGCAGCATCAGGGACAGGCGTCGACCAGCGCCCAGCCCGTGAGGACTCGTCCCAGCCGATCCTCATCCGGGCGAAGGGGATCTCTGCCCTCAGGGTCGGTCCGGTCGAGTCGAGCCTGTTTCGAGTGCCGTGCAGCTGGGGCGAAGGCACGTCGAGGAGGGCTTGTCATGACGAAGAGCGGGAGTTTCAAGCGCGCGGTTCGCGACCACGCACGTAGGACCGGGCAGCGCTACACCCAGGCGCGGGCAGACCTGGAGGACATCAGTCGGCCGTTCGCCGACACGCGGCCCTTCGACCCGGACGCGCTCACGGTCCACCTGGAGTCGAAATACGGGATCCGCGTCACCTCGATGCTGCCGATCGACGACGACCCACGGACGCGGCCGCGGGGTTCGTGGCCCGGCCACTATCCCTCGACGTTGCTCGTCGAGCGCGAGCAGGGCACGCCATGGATCGCCCGGGTCTTCTCGTCGCCGGCCGACCGGGTCAGCCGCGTGCAGGAGGACGCCGAGATCCTCGGCTTCCTCGCGGATCACGGTTTTCCCGCCGAGCGGCCCGCGGTCGACGACGCCGTCACGGTGTTCGACGGCAGCGGGGTGCTGCTGACCGAGCTCATCGCCGGCGGGCGACCGACCGATGCCCACGGTCGAGTGACCTCGCCAGAAGTGCTGCACGAGCTTGCGAGCCTGCTGGGCCGCTTGCACAGCCTGCCCCCGGTGGGCGGCGCAGCTGCCCGCGACGGCGGCTCGGAGGAACACGACGGCGGCTTCCACGTCGGACGGCCTCGGCAGGACCTCGTCGCTGCGATGCGGTTCCTGGTGAGCGTCGAGGACCGGGTCGCGCCGGCCGGGAGGGAGACGTTCGAGCGGCTCCGTGACGACGTCGAGTCCGCGGACGACGCCGAGGGCCTGCCCGAAGCCTTCACGCACGGCAACTTCCACGCGTGGGCTGCCGTCGGTGTGCCCGGCGAGCTCAGCATCGTCGGGTGGGCGGGGTCCGGTCGTGGTCCGAGACTGCCGGCGCTGGCGTGGCTGCTGCGCACGGCATCGGAAGGTCGACCCGAGTTCGTCGATGCCGTGATGCACGGCTACCGCGAGCACGTCTCATTGACCGACGAGGAGGTCGGCCGGCTGCCCGCGGTGCTCAACATCCGACCGCTGTGGTTGGCGTGCCTGGAGTACCGGGAGGCGGTGCGTGCCGGGCAGACGCCGCTGTTGGACGACGACGGAGGCTACGGCTTCCACCGTCCGGAACGATCCGAGCACCTGGCAGCGCAAGCGGTCGCGGCACTCAGCGACCCGCCGCACCGGTCAACCGAGCCCTGACGGACGGCCCGTCCACGCGCGCCATAGCGAGGCGTACGCGCCGTCGGCCGCGGAGAGCTCGTCATGGGTGCCGAGCTCGGTGATGCGGCCGGCGTCCATCACGGCGATGCGGTCGGCGTCGCGAGCCGTGTGGAGCCGGTGTGCCACGGCGATCACCGTCCGCCCCTGGGCGGTGGCAGCCAGCGCCCGTTCGGTGTGACGCGCCGCGCGGGGATCGAGGAGGGCGGTGGCCTCGTCCAGAACGATGGTGTGAGGGTCGGCGAGAAGCACGCGGGCGAGAGCGACGTGCTGGGCCTGCGCACCGCTGAGCTCGTGGCTGCCCAGGTCGGCGTCGAGCGTCTCCGGGAGCTCGTCCACCCAGTCCGCGCCGACGGCGTGGAGCGCGGCGATCAGCTCGTCGTCGCCGGCGTCCGGGGCCGCGATCGTGAGGTTGTCGCGCAGGGAGTCGGCGAAGACATGGTGCTCCTGCGTGAGGAGCACGACATGGTTGCGGAGCTCCTCGGGTGGGAGGTCCGCGGTCTCGACGCCGCCGACGGTGACCGCCCCCCGGCGCGGTCGGTCGATCCCGGCGATGAGGCGCCCAAGGGTGGTCTTGCCGGCCCCGGACGTGCCCACGATCGCGAGATGCTCACCTGCCTGCACGTCCAGGCTCACGCCCTCGAGCACGTCGCCGGTCTCGCCGTAGGCGTAGTAGACGTCGGTGATCACGATGCGCTCGTCGACCGGTGACGGCGCGCTCGGTGCGGGGGACCGCTCACTCTCGGCGCCGAGACCTTCGACGCGCGCGAACGAGGCCAGGCTGCTCTGCAGCGTCTCGACCCAGATCATGATCGTGTCGACAGGTCCGCTCAGCTGGCGCAGGTAGAGGGTGGCGGCGACCACGGCGCCGAGGCTGATGGCCTGATCGAGGTAGAGCAGACCACCGACGCAGAACACGGCGCCGACGGCGAGCGCCGTCGAGATGTCGATGGTCGGGAAGAGCACCGTGCGCAGTCGCAGCGTCCGGAGCTGGGCGGTGGTGGCCGTGGCAACGGTCTCCGCGGAGGCCGCCCGACGACGCTCCTGCAGCCCGAGAAGTTCGACCGTGCGAGCGCCGGCAGCCGTGGTGGCCAACGCATCGGCGACCTCAGCATGCGATGCGCTCTGGGCCAGGTAGGCCGGGCGTGCTCGCCGCAGGTACCAACGCAGCACGAGCGGGATCGCGAGCAGCGCGACCAGCGCCACCCCGCCCAGCACCGGTGCCAGCAGGAACAGCGCGGTCAGCACGATCAACCCTTGGATCAGTGCGAACAGCACCTCCGGCGCGGCATCACGGAGAACCGTTGCGACAAGTCCGGCGTCGGTGGTGGCCCGCGAGGTCAGGTCCCCGGCTCCGGCCCGCTCCACCGTGCGCGCAGGCAGCCGCATCAACCTGTCGGTCAGCTGCTCGCGCAGGCGCGCCGCCGTTCGCTCACCGAAGCGGTACCCCAGATAGCGGGCGAGGTAACCGAGAGCGAACTGCCCGACGGCGGCAAGCACCACGAGCAGGCCGAGCCGGTCGATCTCGGCGAGCCCATGCCCGGCCTGAACGCTGTTGACGATCTGCCCGACCAGCCACGGGGCGAGGAGCCCCGCCGCGGCCGCAGCACAGTTCGTACCGATGACGGCTGCGAACGTGGCGCGATCCGCGCGGACCAGCCTTGCCGCTGCGCGCCGGACCTCGGCGGGCTTCGCGATCGGGAGAGGTGCGCTCATGAGGCTTCGCCTTCGTCGGGCTTGTGATGCTGGTCGGGCTTGTCCGGTTCGGTGGTCTCCCCGCGTAGGACGAGAGCCGCGTACGCGGGCTCGTCACGGATCAGGCCGGCGTGGGTGCCGCTCGCGACCAGCCGGTCGCCGGCCACGAAATGCACGTGATCGGCCTCCGCCAGCATCAGGATCGATGTCGAGGTGACCACCGTGGTGCGACCCTGACGTTCGCGGACCAGGCGCTCGACGACGTTCGCCTCGGTGGCGGCGTCGACGGCGGACATCGGATCGACCGCCAGCAGCACCTTCGGGGTGGAGACGACCGCCCGGGCGAGCCTCAGTCGTTGCCGTTGGCCACCGGACAGGTTGCTTCCGTGGGAGTCGATCCTCGACGCCAGACCGTCCGGCAGCGCGCGCACGAGATCGTCGGCTGCGGCGACGTGCAGGGCATGCAGCACCACGTCCTCATCGACGTCGTGAGCTCCGGCCACCACCTCGCCGGCCGTTCCCGCGAACAGCGCCGCGTCGTTGTCGGCGACCAGCAGCTGGCGACGGAGCGCGCCGGGATCCATCTCGGCCATCGGCTCACCGTTCCAGGCCCCGCCCGGACGCAGGCCGCCGAGCCGGTCGACCAGCGCCACCGCATCGGCCTGGCGGGAGGTGGCGATCACGGTGAAGGTGCCCGCTGCGACCTCGAGCCCCGTCACCGAGTCGATGAGCTCGCCGTCCCCCGGCACGGCCCTGGCCCGGACGCCGTCGCCACGCTGCAACGAGAGGAAGTCCGTCACCCGGCGGCCGGCGACCAGGGCGCGACTGAGATCGACGGCGCCCTCGATGAAGGACGACACCGGGACGACCAGGACGGCCGCGTACCCGAAGACCGCGACCAGCTCGCCGACGGAGATCTCGCCCTCGACGGTGAGTCGCGCCGCCAACCACACCACCACGGCCACGAACAGGGTCGGCACGCCCAGGGCGGTCGCCTGGATCAGGCTGGTGACCCGCCCGACCTTGTAGCCCTGACGCTGCAGCTCCTGGGACGCGTGCCGGAACCGGTCGGCGTAGACCTCCTTGCCGCCAAGACCGTTGAGCACGGTCAGACCACCGATGATGTCGACGATCCGGCCGGTCAGGGCGCCCTGCTGCGCGCGGTACTGCGCACCGACCGCCTGCAACGGGCCGAGCGCGGGCCCCAGGATCAGGGCCAGGACCGGCACCCCGCAGAGAACCACGACGGCCAGCAGCGTCGAGATCTGGAACAGCAGCACCGCGATCACCACGTAGGCGACTGCGGCTCCAACGCCGGGCCCGGTCACGGTGAGGCTGCGGCCGAGCGTCCATGCATCGACGGTGCCGATGGCCACCACCTCTCCGGCTCGGCCTCGCCGCTGCTGGGCGGCACCGAGCCGGATCGACTGTGCTGCGAGCGTCGACACCGTCCGGAACGCGGCGTCCATGCGTACCTTCGTCATCGTCCGGTGCCGCCAGATGCCCAACCAGGCGAGCACCGCACCCGAGCCGACCAGGGCCGACGACCACGCGAACACCACACCCCGGTCGGCGTCGGCGAGACCGTCGACGGCCCGGGAGAGCAGGTACGGCGGGAACACCAGCCCCACCATCCAGACGGTGCCGAGGAACGCCCCCAGTGCCACCCTTCGCCTCTGCTGGAGCACGAGCCACGCCAGGTATGACCACGGCCCCCGAAATGTCGGAGTCCGCTGGTCGGTGTCGGCGGAGCTCGTCATGCCTCTACCCAAGCACAAGCCCGGCGCCGAGCGGCACCCGCGCGAACCTCGTCGGTGTCGGCGGCTCGTGCCACGCTTGCGTATGGCTACCATCCAACGAATCCGCCCCGAAGGGCTCGTCTCCAGTCCGGCGTTCAGCCACGTGGCCGTCGTCCCGCCGGGCGCAACCACGATCTACGTCGGCGGCCAGAACGCCGTCGACGTCGACGGCGCACTCGTCGGCGCCGAGGACGTCGCGGCGCAGTCCGTCCGCGCGCTCCAGAACGCCAGGACCGCCCTCGCCGCCGTCGGCGCGACCACGGACGACGTGGTGCAGTGGAATGTGCTGTTCGTCGAGGGCGTCGACCTCGCGGCCGCCTACGGGGCGATCGCCGGCGAGCTCGCCTCCGATGAACCTCCGCTCGTGACCGGTGCGCGGGTGTCCGGGCTCGGCGTGCCCGGAGCGCTCGTGGAGATCGGTGCGATCGCTGCCGTGCTGCGATGAGGCGATCGCCGTCGCCGGCAGGCGGGGTCGCTGGATGACGTCGTGGCGCTCCTGCGCTGGATCAACGTGGGTGGCAGGAACCTGATCGCGATGAGCGCCTGGTCGCGCCCTTCAGAGCGGCCGGCCACCGGAACGTGCGGACGCACGGCCAGAGCGGCAATGTGTCCAGCGGATGACGGTGCGGAACTCGCGCACGAGCACCCGCCTGCTCGAACTGATCGACGGCGATCGAGCCGTGATCGCCCGCACCACCCCATAACGATCGGATCAAACTTCGGCGCCAGGGATCGCGTCCGCCCGAACCCTGACCTAGGTTGCCGGACATGGGGAGTGTTCGAGGGGCGCGGCCGGTCGGGGCCGCGATTGCGACGATCGCGCTGGCCGCGACGGCCCTGACCGGCTGCAGCTGGTTCGGCCTGGAGCCACCCGCGCCTGTCGCCTGTGCGCAGCCAGGCGCCCCGGCGACGGCGGCCGGCGAGACGGCGCCGGTCCTCACCATCGCGCAGGGTTCGACGAGCGACCTGGTCCTGGTCGTCTACGCCGACGGCAACGTCGCCACGCACGCCGATGCCGACGCCGCCGCCGTCCCTGCGGCGGCTGCCGTCACGCTGCCGCGCTACGCAGGTGGGCCCTACCAGGGTGGCGCCGTCGGCTCGTGGGAGGGCGGGTACCTGAACACGTGCGCCCTGGACAGGCTCCACGCGCTGGCCCAGGACGGCCTCTGGGGCGACCCCGAGCCCGGCGTCGTGCAGGTCACCGATCAGCCGGAGACCCACTTCCACTACACCGACGGCGGGTCGGTCGCCGACGTCTCGGTCTACGCGCACGACTCGGGGTACACCTCTGGCCTGTCCTGGGCCGAGCGCAGGGTCCGGGACAAGATCGTCGCCCTGACCGACTTCCTCGACGTCAACGTCGTGGCAGCGGGTGGGACCCTCCCCGTCACCGAGCTCCAGATCGACGGCGACGGCGCGGTCGACGCGAACTTCACGTGGCCGTTGGCAGCCGCCCCAGCGGACCTGCTCGGGGATGCCGGCTGCGCGGTGATCGCGGAGGCGGACGCGGTCACCCTGTACAGGTACGCGCTCGAGAACGACCTCGGCGTGCTCGAACACAACCTCGCGGTCCGAGCGCTTCCGCCCGGCGTCGCCGGGTGTCAGCGGTGACCGGAGCGAGCCGTCGCAGCACCACTGCGTTCGTGGCGGTCATGCTGCTCGCGGTGGTCGGCGGGTGCGCCGGCGCCCAGTCGCCGGACCCGGTGCAGGCATGCGCAGAGGGTGAGCCACCGGAGCCCTCTGGTGAACCCGGCGACGCCGAGATCCTGCTGGAGGTGGCGAGCGGGTTCGGGCCGCAGGATGTGCACACCGTCGTCTACGGCGACGGGCACGTGGCCACGCTGACCGACGAGGACGAACGTGCGCTCGCGATGCTGGCCCTGCCCCGGCACATCGCCACCCCCTACGACGCCGGTCCGGGAGCTTGGCAGGGTGGCTACCTCCCGGACTGTGCGCTGACCCAGATCCGGGACCGGGCCGAGGAGATCGTCGTCGGTGACCACGAGTTCGGCGAGCTCACCATCAGCGACTCGCCCCGCACCTTCGTCACCTACCTCGACGCGGACGGCACCGAGCACCGGGTCAACGCGTACGCGTTGGGGAGCGAGGACGGTGTCGGTGGCATCTCCGGCGCCGAGCGCCTGGCCCGGGAGCGCCTCCTGGCGCTGATCTCCGTCGTCACCGAGAACGCCACGGCCACCGAGATCCTCCCGATCGACGAGCTCCAGGTCGACGGCGTCGTGGACGCGGTCGAGGAGGACCCCGGTGGCCCCGAGTGGCCACTCGCGGAGGGCCTCGCGCAGACCCTGGACGAGCGCGACTGCGTCGTGTTCACGGGGCAGGACGCCCGGGACGTCTACCGGTTCCAGCTCGACGGCGGTTTCGCGGAGGTCGACGGGTCCCTCGCCGTGAGGGCGCTGCCGCCGGGATTCGAGGGCTGCGTCGAGTAGCCCGCCGCACCCGGAGCCTGCCTCGGCGGCGGTCCGGGGGTCAGCGTCGACGTAGGGCCGTTCGGCGCCGCTGCGAGAAGGCCACGAACGCCCCGGCGCTGACCAGCAGGTACCCGACGATCACGGCGACCGAGCCGAGGCCGGGCAGCCCCACCCCGGTGGCGAGGTCGACGCCCGCGGTCCCGCCGCCGTCGCGCCAGAGCGTGATGACCACGTGCGCAGTCCAGATGGCGCCGACGAGCGCGAGCAGCCCGACCAGTCCCACGACCGGCCACGCCTTGTCCGCGAAGATCGCCAGCGCCGTCACCAGCATGCCGGCGGCCAGTACCAGCAGCCCCGTCTGGGTCCAGGCCGGCCCGAGGGCCAGGTGCTGGTCGAGCCCCGACCAGGCCCCGGTCGCCGAGGCGACCGCGACCGCCGCCGCGGCGACGTACGCGATGCCCGTCACGGCCCGGACCAGCCGGGACCGGGCCGGCAGTCCCACCGCGAACAGGGTGGTCAGGACGAGCGGGAAGACGAAGCCGAACTGCAGGTAGGCCAGCGGGTCCGGGAACGGCGAGCCGACCACATCGGGCAGCCGCGAGAGCAGATCGCCGATGTCCGCCAGCGTGCTCACGTCATCGACCGACTCCCGTCCCCAGGGCAGCACGACCACCCCGAGCCACAGCAGCGCCAGGCCGGGCCAGATCAACAGCAACGCCTTCAGTCGCATGGTCCTCCTTCGGGTCGAAGTCGGCATGCAACCACACGACCCTGAGAGCGCCCGTCCGGCGCGCCGGTCAGGACTCCCGCAGCCAGACCGCCATCGTGGATCGGCCCCGGTTGTTCCAGGAGTAGTACGGCACCGCCGTCAGCGGCAGCTCGGTGCGGGGGGCCCGCTCGCCGAAGTACAACGAGTCCTGGTCGGCCTGGCCCCGGCTCTCGCCCCAGGCCGGTCCGGCGAGCTCCGGCACCACGCCCGACGGCGTCGCTCTCGGCTGCGGGGTCGTCTCACCCAGGAGCACGGCGTGGGCAGGCACGCCGACGTCGACGCCCTCGATGCAGTACACGAACGGGCCGCGCGTGAGCGCCACCCGCCCGGCGTCCGCGGCGACGAGCGTGCTCGCGTGGACCCGCCGCACGTCGACGTCGAACCTCACCTCGACCGTGTCCCCGTCCGCCCACTCGCGCCGCAGCGTGACGTAACCGTTCCCGTCGACCGCGCCACCGCCGTCGGGCCGTTCGCCGTTCACGCGGACGGAGACCGAACGCGACCACGACGGCGCCCTGACCAGCAGCGACCAGGTGGCCGGTGCGGCGGTGCGGACAGTCAGGTCGACCCGGTCGCCGCCCGGCCCGGAGGTGTCCTGGCGCAGCTCGACCCGGCTGCCGGCGACCTCGGTGGTGAGCGTGGAGCCGATGAACAGGTCCACGGCGATCGTGTCCGCCGCGGTCGCGTAGATGTAGGACCCCAGGGACGCCTCGAGCCGGGCCAGGTTCGGCGGGCAGCACGCGCAGTCGAACCAGTCGGCCCGTTCGACGGTGCCGTCGCTCGCGAGCGGGTTCTCGTAGAAGAACCGTTGCCCGTCCTCGCTGACGCCCGCGATGACCCCGTTGTGCAGGGCGCGTTCGAGGATCTCGATGTAGGCGGCCTGCCCGGTCAGGCCGGCCATCCGCCGGGCCCAGAACACGAGGCCGATCGCGGCGCAGGTCTCCGCGTAGGCGGTCTCGTTCGGCAGTGCGTGGTCGCGGGTGAAGCCCTCGTTGTGGCGGGAGTCGCCGATGCCGCCGGTGACGTACATGCGCCTGGTGGTCAGGTGGGTCCAGAGCCGTTCGCAGGCGGCCCGCAGACCCTCGTCGCCGGTCTCCGCGGCGAGGTCGGCCATCGCGCAGTACAGGTACATCGCGCGCACCGCATGGCCGACCGCCTCGGTCTGCTCCCGCACTGGCGCGTGCGACTGGTTGTACTCACCGAACTCCCGACGGCGGCCCTCGCGCTGGGGGAACATCGCGCCGAAGAACCCTGGCGTGCCGCGCCGGTCGTGCTCGAGGTCGAAGTAGTGCGGTTCGGTGCCGCGGGCGTCGACGAACGTCAGGGCGAGGTCGAGGTAGCGGCGCTCGCCGGTGGCCCGGTACAGGCGCACCAGAGCGAGCTCGACCTCCTCGTGCCCGCAGTACCCGCCGTGGTGGGCGCCGCCCGGCCCGAACTCGTCGCAGAGCAGGTCCGCGAGGCGGGTGACCACGTCCAGCAGGGTGGTCCTCCCGGTCGAGGAGTAGTGGGCCACCCCGGCCTCGATCAGGTGCCCGGCCGAGTACAGCTCGTGGGCGTCGCGCAGGTCGGTGAACCGCTGTCCCGGTGCGACCGCCGTGAAGTACACGTTCAGATAGCCGTCCTCTCGCTGCGCGCCGGCGAGCGCGGCGATGACGCCGTCCACCTTCGCCTCGAGCGCGGGGTCCGGGTGGGTGCCGAGGACATAGCTGGCCGCCTCCAGCCACTTGGCGATGTCGGACTCCCAGAACGGGTGCGGCTTCGGCTCGTCCGACTCCGGCGTCCAAGTCAGCGCGAGGGCGCCGAGCCGGCCGGTCGCGACGAGCTGGTCGTACTGCGCGTCCAGGGTGCGTGCGCGCAGCTGTTCCTGGCGTGGGGCCCAGAACGGGTCGTGGACGACGACGTCGCGCACGTTGGCTGGCACCCGGCGGGCGACGGCGGTGGTCGGGTTCTCGGTCATGGCTCCTCTTCGAGTGACAACGGTCAGGCAGTGGAACGGTCGGTCAGGTGGGGTGGGCCGAGCGGCACCTCGGCGCCGCCGCGGGCGAGCGACTCCCGAGCGGCGAGCACGACGCGCACGTCGGCCGTTGCGGCGGCGAGGTCCACCAGCGGCTGCCGGCCGGTGGCGATCGCGTCCGCCCAGTCCACCACGATCGAGCGGTGGCTCTCGTAATAGGACTCGGCGGCGCAGAGCGCCCGTGAACCGGTGCCGTCGACGATGCGGGCGACACCGTCGGGCCGTTCGTAGGCGACGTCGATGTCCAGCTGGGCCAGGGTGCCGAGGACCAGTCCTTCGGTCTCGACGGGCCGGGCCGGCGTGCCCCAGCAGTACAGGGACGTCCCGAGCAGCCCCGAGGCGAACCGGACGTCGAGGGTCACGGTCTCCACCCCGGCTGCGCCGCCGGCCCGGTGGGCGGCGACGGCGACGATCTCCCCGCCGAGCACGCGCAGCATG
The DNA here is from genome assembly GCF_009708215.1 of Occultella kanbiaonis. Taxonomy (NCBI): domain Bacteria; kingdom Bacillati; phylum Actinomycetota; class Actinomycetes; order Micrococcales; family Ruaniaceae; genus Occultella; species Occultella kanbiaonis. The sequence continues at coordinate 456,592 of NZ_CP046175.1, forward strand.
CTCGTGTGGTGGGTGCCCTGGTCCCAGAGCAGGCCGGACGCGGCCTCGCCGCCCAGCCGCCAGGGCCGGGCCCATTCGTCGCCGAGCGTGTAGGCGCGGGTGCTGCGCAGCGCCAGCACCGCGCCGACGGTGCCGTCGTCGATCGCCGCACGGGCCGCGCGCACCGCCCTCAGGTGCGGGTAGTTCTCGGCGACGGCGACCACGCGCCCGGCCCGGGCCGCCGCGATGGCCACCCGTCTGCAGTCCTCGGTGGTCAGCGCCAGCGGCTTCTCCACCAGCACGTGCAGCCCGGCGTCCAGCGCCTCGACGGCGAGGTCCGCGTGTGCCGCGTGCGGCAGGCGGATGTCGACGCCGTCCAGGTCCTCCGCGGCGCGGGCCTGCGCGAGCGAGCCGTAGGCCCGGGCGCCGAGACCACCGGCGAGCTCGGCCCGCCGGTGGTGGTTCCGGTCCACGACGGCGACCACGCTGACCTGCTCGGTCACCGGCGGGTAGACGTCGCGGGCCATGATCGTGCCCATGGCTCCCGCGCCCACCAGCGCGATCCGCAACGTCATGGGGCCATCATCCCTTGAGCCCCGTGAGCGTGACGCCCTCGACGAAGTACCGCTGCAGCACGAAGAACAGGACGATGATCGGCAGGATCACCACGAGCGAGGCGGCCATGAGGAGCCCCCACTGCGCGGTGTACGTGCTCTGGAACGTGGCCAGGCCGAGCGCCAGGGTGAAGTTCGAGTCGTCGGTCAGGTACAGCAGTGGGCCGAGGAAGTCGTTCCAGACGCCGATGAAGGTGAAGATCACGACGACCACTGTCACCGGCTTGGCGAGCGGCATGATGATCCGCCAGTAGACCGTCCACGGGTTCGCCCCGTCGATGTACGCGGCCTCGTCGAGTTCGTAGGGGATGGACAGGAAGAACTGCCGGAACAGGAAGATGTTGAACACGCCGCCGCCGGCGCCGGCGAAGAACGCCGGGACCGTCAGCGGGATGAACGTGTCCAGCGCGCCGAGTTCGCTCCACATCACGAACGTGGGGATCAGGGTCACCGCGTACGGCAGCATCACGCCGCTGAGCAGCAGCCCGAAGACCACGTTCCGGCCCCGCCAGCGCAGCCGGGCGAAGCTGAACGCGCTCAGCGAACAGGTGATCACGGTGCCGGTCACCACGAACAGCTCGATGATCATCGTGTTCAGGAAGTAGCGCGCGAACGGTTGCGCCGTCAGCGCCTGCGGGAAGTTCTCCCAGGCGAACGGGTCCGGGATCCACGCCGGCGGGCTCGAGAAGATCTGCGCGTCCGTCATCAGCGCACTGCGGATGAGCCAGACGAACGGCACGATCATCACGATGGCGCCGAAGGCGAGGACCAGCCAGAGGCCGGCCCGCGTCAGACCGCGTGCTTCACCGACGCGGGTGCGGGGCGAACGGCCCCGGCGCTGCACCGCGGTCGCCGTCGGCGCCGACGGGTTCTTCGGCCCGGGGGTCAGGACGCCGGTCATCGCGCGTCTCCCATCTCGTAGAACACCCAGCTGCGTGCGTTCCGGAACAACACCACGGTGACCACCATGACGATCAGGAAGAGCACCCACGCGAGCGCGCTCGCGTACCCCATCTCGCTGTCCGTGAAGGCCTTCGTGTACAGGTAGTAGATGTAGAAGAGCGTGGCGTTGTTCGGCCCGCCCTCCGTCATCACGTAGGCCTGGTTGAAGACCTGGAACGTCCCGATGACACCGGTGACCAGGTTGTAGAAGATGACCGGCGTCATGAACGGCCAGGTCACGTGGCGGAACTTCGCCCAAGCGCCGCCGCCGTCAAGGGCGACCGCCTCGTACAACTGGCCCGGCACCCCCTGCAGACCCGCCAGGAAGATGACCATGGCGTTCCCGAAGCCCCAGGTGGCCATGATCACCAGCGACGGGATCGCCGTCGACTCCGAGTAGAGCCAGTTGGACGTGGGCAGGCCGACCGAGCGCAGGATCGTGTTGAACAGCCCGAAGTCCGGGTTGAAGATCCAGATCCACAGAACCGCGCTGGCCACCGCCGGCACGAGGGTCGGCAGGTAGTACACGGTGCGCCACAGGGACTGCCCGCGGAAGCTCTGGTTCACCAGCAACGCGACCACGAACCCGACGAACAGGGTCAGTGGCACGGCCGCCAGCGTGTAGTAGGTGGTGACCCCGAGGGACTTCCAGAACAGTGGGTCGTCGGCCATCTCGACGTAGTTGCCGAACCCGATGAACTGCGGGTCACCGCCGATCTGCCAGTCCGTGAGGCTGAAGATCAGCGAGGCGACCATGGGCCCGATCGTGAAGATGGCGAAACCGAGGATCGCGGGGAGTGCGAGCAGCACCCCCCAGCGCGCCTCGCCGCGCCCGAGGCGTCGGCGCGGACCACCCGGCGGACCGGGCGGCGCCTTGCGCGTCGGCGCCCGGTCCACTGTCGTGGTGGTCATTGCGGAGCGGAGGGGTAGACGCCCTGGAGCATGCCGTCGTTGAGTTGGGCGGCGAGCTCACCCATGACGGTCGCGACGTCCTCCTCGCCGGTCTGGATGCGTTCGGTCGTGGAGGTGATGAGCCGGTCGATCTCCTCGACGTTGCGTAGCTTCTGGGTGAAGTAGGTCTGCGAGTTCTCGAGCGTGTAGTCGATGACGGCGGTCTTGTACTCCGGCGGATGCGCGTCGTTGTCCGTCCACGAGGCGATCGCCTCGGGATCGGTGTAGTACTTCTCCTCGAGCGGCATCCAGAGCCCGCTGCTGAACAGGTCGACCTGATCCGGATCGGACTGGAACGCGTACAGCTCGAGCGCCTGCTCCACGTACTCGGTGTCCGCGAAGATCGCCGTCGGTCCGCCCATCGCGGTCGTCTTGGGCGTGCCGAGGCTCGGCAGCACCCCGACCCCGAAGTCGAAGTCGGCCTGTGAGACGTCCAGGAGCGCCCACTGCCCGTCGATGGCCATCCCGAGGCGCCCGGAGGCGAGCTGGACGGCCATCGACGGTGCGTTGTTGCCGAGCTGGGACGGCGACGGCGCGACCCGGTGCTCGTACATGAGGTCGACGAGCTTCTGGAACATGTCGATGGCCTCGGGGCTGTCGAGCATCGTGCGGGTACCGCTGGAGTCGACCACGTCGACACCGGCGCTCAGCAGCAGTCCGTACCAGGCCCCTGACCACATGCTCGCGAGCGTTCCGAACCTGGCCACCTGGGTTGGGTCGAACCCGGCCTCGTCCGGGCGGCGGCCGCTCTGGTCGGCCGTGAGCAGGTAGGCGTTCTCGACGTAGGTGTCCCAGTCCCACGCCTCGGCGGCCGAGGCGGGTGGCGGCTGCGCGCCCGTCTCGGCGAACGCGGCGCGGTTGTAGAAGGTGATGACCGTCTCGTTCGCGCCCTGGGTGCCGAGACACTTGTCCTCCTCCCAGTAGAAGTAGGACCCGGGCAGCCGTTGCCCCAGGCTCGGATACTCGTCGAAGTGGGGCGCGAGGTCGAGCAGCTTGCCCTGCTCCGCGAGGCGGTAGGCCATGGCCGGCTGGACGTATCCCAGGTCGGGAACATTGCCGCTCGCGACGAGCGCGTTGAGTTTCGTGTCGTAGTCGGCCGGCGTGTAGACCGGCTTGATCGTGAGGTCCTCCTGGGTGTCCTGGAAGCCGGCGAGCATGGCTTCGATGGCGTCCTGCTCACCCGTCGACCCCCAGAACATGTACTCGAACTCGTTGCCGCCGCTGCACGCGGCCAGCGATCCGCCGATGCCAACGGTGGCGGCGAGGCCACCGCCGATCTTGAGGACGTCCCGGCGGCTGAGGTTCGGTGAACCTGTCATGTCACTCTCCTTCGAGTTGATGTGGATGGATCAGTCGGTGTGCACTCAGGGCGCGACGGGCAGCCAGACCTTCATCGGTCCGATCTCGCGGTTCGCCCACATGAAGTAGGGGATGGCGACGATGTCGACGGCTGGTCCGTCCGGTGCTGCCCGGCCGTCGAGGACCACGGCGGGCACCCCGCCGAGGACGTCGCGGTGCTCGACGCGCACGTTCGCGCCGACCATGACGACGTCGTCGACGAGGACGCCCGGGACCTGGTCGACCTGCTCGATCGTGTACAGGAGCGGACCGCGCCAGAGCGCGACGGCGCCGCGTACGGCGTCGACACGGTGGTGGCCGTGCTCGGTGCGCGGGGCCATCGGCAGCCGCAGGGTGAGCCGCTGGCCGGTGTTCCAGACGCGTCGCAGGCGTGCGTAGGTGCCCGCGTCGACGGGGACGGCCACGCCGTCGACGTCCAGTTCGGCGCCCCGCGCCCAGGATGGGACCCGGATCGCGAGCTCGCGTTCGCGCCCGTCCGCCCCGGTGACCTCGACGACGACGTCACCGTCCCACGGATATCCGGTCGCGACCCGTACCGCGAGGCCGTCGCCGTCGATCTGCGCGGCGGCGAACTGGTGGATCTGGACACCGCCGTCGGTCGCCGTCGCCACGTACTGGCTGATCGTGGCGAGGGTGCGCATCAGGTTCGTCGGGCAGCAGGAGCAACCGAACCACTCGTGGCGACCGCTGGCAGCCATCCGCGAGTCGTAGGCGAGGGCACCGTCACGGACCTGGAGCGCATTGACGTAGAAGTACTTGTCGTGGTCGAGGGAGACCCCGGACAGCACGGCGTTGTAGAACTGCCGCTCGATGAGATCGGCGTACTTCGCCTCGCCCGTGGCGATCAGCAGCCGCCAGCTCCACTGGAGCGAGGCGATCGCGGCGCACGTCTCGCCGTAACCGCGGTCGGTCGGCAACTCGTACGGGTCGCCGAACGCCTCGCCCTCCCAGCGTGAGCCGAGGCTGCCGTTGACGTACATCTTCGCCTCGACCATGTTGTCCCACTGTCGCCGCAGCGCGGCCAGCAGGGCCGTGTCGCCGTTCTCGAGGGCGACGTCGGTGGCGCCGGAGGCGAAGTAGACGGCGCGGACCGCGTGGCCCTCCGGGTAGGCCGTCTCCCTGACACCGATGCGGTCACTGAAGTACACCGAGGTCCAGCCCTGCCAGGTGGGGTCGGTGAGGGTGCCGCGGCCGCGGACCTCGACGAAGTAGGTCGCGAGGTCCAGGTAGCGGCGCTCGCGGGTCACCCGGTACAGCTCCACGAGCGCCATCTCGACGAGCGGGTGGCCACAGGTCTCCTCGCGCTTGCCCCAGCCGAACGTGGTGTCGAGGTGGTCGGCGGCGCGGCGGGCGACATCGAGCAGGACGGTGCTGCCCGTGGTGCGGTACTGGGCAACGCCGGCCTGGATCATCGTGGCCATGTTGAAGATCTCGTGGTCGTAGGAGATCCATTCGTAGCGGCCCCGCCTGCCGGCGGCCTGGTTGAACGTGCTCAGGTAGCCGTCGTCGGCCTGGGCGCGGCGGACCAGGTCGGCATACTCCGTGAGCCAGCGGCCCAGGTCGGGGTCATCGCGGTGCCCGAGTTCCCACGCGACCGCCTCGAGCCACTTGAACGCCTCCCCGTCCTCGAAGACGGGGCCGGCATGGGGCGATGCCTGCTCGCGCGCCGCGGCGTGGGTGAAGTTGTCCCAGGCGCGCTCCCGCTCGAGGTGGTCGTGGCCACGGGTGACGGACACCTGCCCGTTCTCACGTTCGAGATCCGCGAGGAACCCGCTGGTCAGCCGGATGGCGCCGAGGGGGAGCGGGCGCAGCGCGGTGGCGGCGACCGGGTCGACGGGGCCGGCGCCGGCGCTGCGGAGGGTGGCCGGGCTCGGGGCGGGACGGGCATGGGGTGAGGACGAGACGCTCACGGATCTCCTTGACACGGCGATGGGACTGGTTCGGTCCGGGCGAGCAGGAGCCTGACACAGAAGGGATGATGAGCGCAACATGTTTCCGAGAGTTTCCTGTTTTGAGATGGGGTGGTTGTCGGCAGAGCCGTTCCCGGTTGTGTAGTGTTTCCGGAAACATGGGAGGCACGATGACCGCGTCGAAGAAGCGCGCAACGATCCGCGACGTCGCTGCGCGCGCGGGGGTCTCACCGGGCACGGTCTCGAAGGCCCTGAATCACAGCGGGAGCGTCAGCACCGATACGCGTGCTCGGATCGTCGCGGCGGCGGAGGAGATCGACTTCCGGCCGAACGAGCTCGCCAGGAGTGTGTTCGAACGTCGCAGCTTCACGGTCGGGATGATCACCACGGACAGCTTCGAGAGGTTCAGTGTCCCGGTGATGCTCGGCGCCGAGGATGCCCTCGGGGCCGGTCGGATCTCCGTCTTCCTCTGCGACAGCCGCGACGACCCGATCCGGGAGCGTCACTACATCGACGTGCTCATGGGTCGTCGGGTCGACGGCTTCATCGTCACCGGCCGCAGCTCGAACGTGCGGGCGCCGCTGCCCGTCGAGCCCGGCTTCCCGGTCGTGTACGCGCTCACGCCCACGGCCCGGCCCGAGGACTGTTCGATCGTTGTCGACGACACCCAGGTCGGTGCCGTCGCCGGCGAACACTTCGTGCGGATGGGGCGACGGTCCGTCGCGCACATCACCGGGCCCGAGCACTTCGACGCCGTTCAGCAGCGTTCCAAGGGGCTCGCGGGTGCGCTGGCCGCGGCCGGGCTGGAACAGGCCGGCCCGACGTATCACGGCAACTGGAGCGAGGCCTGGGGCCACCAGGCGGCACAGATGGTGCTGCGCGCCAGCCCCGACGTCGACGCGATCTACTGCGGCAGCGACCTGATCGCCCGTGGCGTCCTCGACGGGCTTCGGGATCTGGGCCGCGCCGTGCCGGACGAGATCGCCGTCATCGGCACCGACAACTGGGAGGTCATCGCCACCGGTGCGCGGCCCGCCATGACCACGATCGACACGCAGCTCACGCAGATCGGCCGGCTGGCGGCGCAGCGGCTCCTCGATGCGATCGCGGGCCGGCCCCACTCCGGCACCGAACGCGTGCCCGGCCGCCTGGTGCTGCGCGGCTCCACGAACTGAGGATCAGGTGCGGGCCGAGCCCGCCCTGCGTCGTGATTGCAGACGCCGGGCGTGGCGGCCCGTCACCGCCACGCCCGGCAGTCTGCTTCACCGGCGCCGAAGCGCCGAACCCGCTCCCGTAGGGAACGGACATCCATGAGGAGGCCGGTACCGGCCTCCTGATACATCCCCCGATGAACCAGCACCGACCTCCTGAAAACTAGCCGTCGGCTGGGCCCGGTGGCGATGGGGCGTTCTCCCCATGCCTCCCGGACCGCCGGTGGTCAGACGCGGATCACCAGCTTGCCGCGGGTATGTCCGCGTTGGTTCTCCACGAGCGCGGCCGCGGCCTCCTCGAGCGGATAGACCCGGGCGACCTCCACCCGGAGCGCGCCGGAGTCGGCGAGCTCGGCGAGCTCGCGCAGGTCGGTGGTGTCCGGCCGGGCCCAGACGTACTGGCCGCCGTAGGTGTCCCGGGCGGCGGCGTCGGTGATCGATCCGATCGTGCCGCCGGCGCGCAGCAGCGCCGGTGTGTCGTCCAGGGTGCCGCCGACCAGGTCGAGGATCACGTCCACGCCCTCGGGTGCCAGGGCGCGCACGCGCTCGACCAGGCCGTCGCCGTAGGCCACCGGCTCGGCCCCCAGTGAGCGCAGGAAGTCATGGTTCGCGGGCGAGGCCGTGCCGATCACGTAGGCCCCGCGCGCGAGCGCGATCTGAACGGCGAACGCCCCGACGCCGCCCGCGGCGGCGTGCACCAGGACGCTTCGGCCGGGCCCGACGGCGGTGCGTCGGACCAGCTGGAGGGCGGTGAGCCCGGCGAGGGGTACTCCGGCCGCCTCCTCCCAGGTCAGGGAGGTCGGCTTGTGGGCGAGGGTCCGCACCGGCGCGGCCACGTACTCGGCGAACGTGCCGCCGGAGATGACGTCCGTACGCACGTAGCCGTACACCTCGTCGCCGACGGCGTAGTCGGGAGTGTCCAGCCCGAGCCGCTCCACCACGCCGGCCACGTCCCACCCGGGTACGACCGGGAAGTGAGCGGCGACGAACGAGTCGAGGTATCCCTCGCGGGCCTTCCAGTCGACCGGATTCACGGCCGCCGCCCGGACCCGGATCAGCACGGAGTCCGGCCCGACCAGCGGCATCGGGTGGTCCTCGGTGAGCTCGAGGACGTCGGGTCCGCCGTAGCGGGAGTAGGTGATCGCTCGCATACTTCGTCAACGTAGTACCCCTGCAGAACTCCGGCACCGCAACGGCCGGACCGCGGCGCCCGGATGACCGGAGCGCGGGCGTCGGTGACGGCCCGGACCGAGGCAACGCTCCGCCGTCGGGTAGCGTGAACGCGACCGGAGTGACCATGGCGAGGGCCCCACGAGGCCCGCACGGTCGCCACAACGGGGAGGGGGCGCGGGTGCGAGACGATGCCGGCCCGAAGCGGGCCAGGAAGAACAAGCCCGGCGACGACAGTCCGCTCAAGCCACAACGGCCGTGGCAGGTGCTGAGCCGGTCGATCTTCCGGATCGAGACCGGACCTGCGGGTGAGGTCCACGAGTACGCCGTGGACGTGGACCACTTCGATCTCGACGAGAAGGTGGCGCTCTACCGCGACGGCCGCCAGCACCTCGTCGCAGGCACGCCGGCCACGTTCGTCGTCCCGGGCGGCGCGATCGAGGTCGCGCGGTCGACCTTCGGGGTCAGCCGGATGCACCTGGTCGCGGACTCCGGCGAGGAGCGCGTGCTTGCACCGGACCGGCACAGCGCGGAGTACTGGCGGCTGGTCCTCGACCGCCGTCACCCCCGCCTGAGCAGGTGGATCGGACGAGTGGCCATCGGCATCCTCGTGGTGGGACTCGTGCTGTTCGTGCCGCAGCTGCTCGAACTCGTCAGCGGCATCGATGTGGTCGCCGAGAACGTCGGCACCTTCACCTCGCCCATCTCGCTGCCGGCCTGGCTGAACGTCACCCTCCTCGTCGCCGGGATCCTCGCGTCGACCGAGCGGGCGCTCACCCTGCGCAACCACTGGCTGCTCGACCTCGATACGTGGTGGCTCGGCTGAGTCGACGACCGGCGTGGCGTGGCCTCAGTCCTCCGCCGGATCCTTCTCGGCGTCCTCATGAGTGGGGTGCTCCGTACCCGGCTCGTGATCCGGGGGCCCGTAGAGGGCGTAGAGCTTCAGGGGCTCGTCGCCGGTGTTGATGACGTTGTGCCAGGTGCCCGCCGGTACCAGGATCACGTCGTCATCCTTGACGTCCCGCACGAACGGGAGATCGTCCTCGGCGGGCCCCATCTCGGTGCGTCCGGTGCCCGTCTCGACCCTCAGGAACTGGTCGTTCTCCTCGTGCACCTCGAGGCCCACGTCGTCGCCCACGTCGATGCTCATCACCGTGAGCTGAAGGTGCTTGCCGGTCCAGAGGGTGCGGCGGAACTCGGTGTTCTCGACGGTCTCGGTCTCGATGTCGACGACGTAGGGTTCACCGCCATGATCCGTGGCGGTGGTGTAGGGCTCGTCCTTCGTCCGGTTCTCGTTCATGCCGACCTCCTCGGTGCTCGTTGGCCGAGAGGGTCCCGGCGTCATCAGCGTAGGCAGGCAGCACGGAGATCGCCTGCGGAACCCACGCGTGCGCGGTCCTCCCGACGGGCAGGACGAAAGACTGGCACGCTCCGAACGGCTCAGAGCCAGCCGCGGTCCTCGGCGATCCGGACCGCGGCGGCGCGGTTGGCGGCGCCGGTCTTGCCGATCGCGGCCGAGAGATGGTTGCGGACGGTGCCCTGGGAGAGGAACAGGCGGCTCGCGATCACGGCCACCGAGGCCCCGTCCCTCGCGGCGCGGAGCACGTCGGTCTCCCGCGCCGTCAGGGGCGAGCGGCCCTCGATCAGGCTGTCCGTGGCCAGCGTCGGGTCCACCACTCGCAGCCCCGCGGCCACGCGCCGGACCGCGTCGGCGAGCTGGGCGGCGGGGGTGTCCTTGACCACGAAGCCGTGTGCCCCGGCGGCCAGGGCCCGGCTCAGGAAGCCCGGCCTTCCGAACGTGGTGACGATCAGCACGCGCACCTGCGGCAGTTCACGGCGCAGCTGTTCGGTGGCCGTGATGCCGTCCATGCCTGGCATCTCCACGTCCAGGAGCGCCACGTCGGGCCGGTGCAACCGGGCGGCTGGCAGCACCTCGTCTCCGGAGCCCACCTCGGCGACGACCTCGAGGTCGGACTCCAGCCCGAGCAGGGCGGCGAGGGCGCCGCGCACGAGCGACTGGTCGTCGGCGAGCAACAGCCTGATCGGGGTCACCGGCCCACCACCCGGAGCCGGAACCCGGACGCCGTCGACTCGGTGATCACCCGAGCGCCCACGGCGGCGGCCCGTTCGCGCAGCCCGCTGAGCCCGTGACCGCCGGAGCCGGCGTCCTCCGGTGCGCCGCGGCCGTCGTCGCCGATCTCGACGGTGTCCGCGGTCAGGGTCACCGTGCAGGTGTCTGCCCGGCTGTGCCGGATCACGTTCGTGATCCCCTCCCGGACCGTCCAGGCGAACAGGTCCCGGAGCCTGGCCGGGACCTCCTCGACCGACGACGGCAGGTCGGCGTGGATGCCGGCGGCCCGCAGCGCGGTCCGGGCCTGGGCGATCTCGCCGGCCAGAGTCAGGTCCCGGTAGCCGGTCACGGTCCGGCGCACGTCTGCGAGGGCATCCCGGGAGAGCCGCTCGACGTCGGCCATCTCCGCGCCGGCCCGCGCCTGATCGATCGGCAGCAGACGCTGCGCCAGCTCCGCCTTCACGGTGATGACGGTGAGCGAGTGGCCGAGGATGTCGTGCAGATCCCGGGCGAAGGCGTTGCGCTGCTCCTCCAGGGCCAGCCGGGCGTTCTCCTCGCGGATCCGCAGGAGCTCGATGTTGCGGTTGATCGCCATCGTCAGCCCCCACACCGCGAGCGCGGCGACCCCGGTGCCGAACAGCAGGCCGCGGTCCACCTCCCAGCCCGGGACCAGGATCGTGGCGAGGTACGTCGCGACCAGGATCGCGCCCACGCCAGCCCAGGCCCACCAGCCGGGCAGGCACATGACGGCGATCACCGCCAGGTACACCGCGGTGGTCGTGCCGACCTGGCCGAGGCTGAGGCAGATGACGATCGCCAGGGCGACCTCCACCGCGAGGGCCGCGACCGCCGTCGACCGGCGTGCGAAGGGCCGGAACGGCCCACCGGGACGGCGCCGGAACCGCAGCGCGAAGAACACGCCCATGTAGACGGCCGCGAAGGCCACGGTGGCCACGAGACCGACCCACCCGGCCACGGTATCCCGCCGGCTCCAGGCCACCTCCAGCGGGTTGAGGAGGTAGAACAACCACACCGCGGCGAACACGACGCCCCACCGGCGTGGGCCGGTCGGGGCGTCGCTGCTCGGGCGGTCGGCGGTCACGACCGTCACCGTAGTCCCACCGCTGGGTCAGACCCGCGCCGTGTCGCGGCTCATCCGCCACGCGGCGCCCGCCACGAAGATCGCGAGCCAGACCACGGCGTTCACCACGGCGTACCAGGGCAGGTCGCCGGTCAGGACCGACCGGGCGATCTCCGCCACGCCGAACATCGGCGTGAACGACGCGATGTGCCACATCAGGGTGCCCTGCGTGATCGGGATGAACACGTTGCCGAGGAACGCGAACAGCGCCAGCCCGGGCCCGAGGATCTGCATCGCGTTCTCGCTCGGCACCAGGTAGCCGACGAAGACGCCGAGCGCCGCGAACACGAGCGTGCAGATGAGGGTCAGGAACGCGCTCGCGATCCAGGTGCCGAGGTCCATCGACGGCTTGCCCTGGGCCACGCCCGCGAGGTTGACGACCAGGATCGCGAGCGCGCCGAGGGTCACGGCGAGCAGCGCCTTGGTGAGGATGTACGCCGTCGGGCTCAGCGGCGTGAGCCGCAGCTGCCGCGACCAGCCCTGCGCCCGTTCCACGGCGACCATGGCGCCGGCCGAGGCGGCCGTGAGCGCGGCGCCGTAGAAGGCCATCGACACCATCACGTAGGCGGCCACGTTCCCGCGGCCCACCGATGTGTCCCAGTCGGTCTGGCTGCCGAACGCGAGGAACAGGGCGATCGGGAACACGAGCGTGAAGATGATGGTGCGCCGGTTCCGCAGGGTCCGGCGCAGCTCGATGCCGAGCATGGTCGAGTTGAAGCCGCCCAGCGGCGGCACGCGACGGGTGTCGGGGTCGAAGTGGTCGGCCGCTGGTTCGGTCGTGGTGGTCATCGCAGGTTCCCGTCGGTGTCGTTGTTGCTGCCGGTCAGGCGCAGGAACGCCTCTTCGATGCCCTTCGTGACGATCTCCAGGTCCGTCGCGTCGGTCTGGTTGAGCAGGTAGCGGGCGACGGCGTCACTGTCGCCGGCGTGGACGGTCAGCTGGTCGCCGGTCAGGTTGACGGAGTCGACGCCGGCGATCGACGCGATCGACGCCGTGTCGGCGTCGTGGACGCGGGCGCGGATGGTGCGCCCCGAGGCGAGCGCCTTGATCTGCGGGCCGCTGCCGTCCGCCACGATGCGCCCCTGGCTGACCAGCACGATCCGGTCGGCGTACTGATCCGCCTCCTCGAGGTAGTGGGTGGCGAACAGCACGGTGCGTCCGGTCTCGGCGTCGCGGCGGATCGAGCTCCAGAACGCGCGGCGGCCCTCGACGTCCATGCCGGTGGTCGGCTCGTCGAGCAGCAGCAGGGCCGGGTTGGACAGCAGCGCCATCGCGAACCGCAGCCGTTGCTGCTCCCCGCCCGAGCACTTGGCGACCTTGCGGTCCGCGATGGCCGTGATTCCGGCGGTGTCGAGGACCTCGGCGACGGGCCGGGTGTCCGCGAACAGGCTGGCGGTGTAGGCGACGGTCTCGGCGACCGTCAGGTCCTTGAGGAGGCCGCCGGTCTGCATGACGGCGGAGACCAGACCACGCGCGATGGCGTGACGGGGCGTCAGGCCGAGCACCCGGACCTCGCCCGAGGTGGGCTGGCTCAGCCCGAGGATCATGTCGATGGTGGTGGTCTTGCCCGCCCCGTTCGGGCCGAGGAAGGCGACCACCTCGCCGGGGTGGATCTCCAGGTCGATGCCGCGCACGGCGGGGACCGAGCCGAAGTTCTTGGTCACCCCGGCGAGGCTGACGGCGGCCCGCCGGGTCTTCAGGAGTGTTGTCGAGGTCATGCCTCAAGCCTGCGGCGGCGCCCTCCCGCGTGCCTGCGCCGGTCGTCACGATCGGGGCATGACATTTGTCAGGCGTCTACTTGCGGATGACCTTCTCGATCGACATCACGAGGATCACGCGGTCCGCGGAGTCCGGCGGGGCCGGGGTGTCCGCGTCCCCGTAGCGGGCGCCGAGGACCTGGTAGAACGCACCGGCCGGGTCCGGGACGACCTCGGTGAGCCGGCCGCGCACGGAGATGAACCGGTACGGGTCGGCCGGGTCGGGGACCGAGAGGGCCATGCCCGGGTTCGCCTGCAGGTTGCGGTACTTCGCGCGCTTGGTCGTGTGCGTGAACTTGAGGACGCCGTCCTCATGGAGGAACCACATCGGCTCCACCTGCGGGGTCCCGTCCGGGCGCACGGTGGCCAGGTGGCCCACGTTCGGGTTCTCGATGAGGTCGGTCAGGTCTTCGGGGATCGGTGCCATGGCCGCCAGCCTAACGACCGGCGACCCGGGGTCTCAGTGGTGGTGTCCGTGCCGGCCGAGAGTGTCCACGGGGCCGGCGCCGGGACGGGTCCACTGCGGAACCGGGCGGCTGGTGTCGCCCCATGTGGAGTTCCCGTCGGCGTCCGTGCGCCAGTACCAGCAGGCGTGCTGCCCCTGCGGCCAGCCGTCCGGGTTGTCCTCCCACGCCTCGCCACGGCCGTAGGGGGTCATGTCGAGCAGGTGGAACGGGCCGTACACCTCGGTGCCTCGGCCGGTCGTCGAGTAGGTGAGGTGGACGCGGTCGCCGTCGCGCAGGAAGAACGCGAGGTTGCCCATCTCGCCGCCGATCGGGGCGTCCAGGCCGTGCACCGAGTACCACGGCTGGGTGTAGCCCATGAATGCGACGTAGGGGGCCACCTCCTCCCAGACGCCCGTGGTCACGATGGCCATCGAGACGCCCCGGGAGTTGAGATAGACGCCGTCCCTCAGGTGCCATGCGGCAATGGTGCAGCCCTCGCACTGCCCCTGGTGCGGGGCGCCGTCGTGCCACATGTGCTGATAGAGCATGAGCTCGTCGCGGCCCTCGAAGAGGTCCAGGAACGGGACCGGACCGTCCGGCCCGACGACCTCGACGGTCCCGTCGATCTCCACCATGGGCAGCCGGCGACGGGCCGCGGCGATGGCGTCCCCGGTATGGGTGTGTGCCTTCTCGCGGACCAGGAGGTCGTCCCGCGCCGCCTGCCAGGTGGTCAGGTCGACGACGGGCGGGCGGGCCGGCTTTCCGGGTCCGGTGGCGGTGTGCTCTGGCGTGGTGGTCATGAGGTCCTCCGTGATCTCTTGTGCCGGGGCGACGGCGCGCGGCTGCCCTCCGGCGCTCATCGGGTACAGACTCGCGGCCCGGCCGGAACTCATCGCCTGCCCGTCGGCCTCGTCCGGACCGGCGTGGTCAAGGTCACAGGAGGTCACCCCTCGGACTCATTGCACTGAGTGCATCGGTGCACTTAGTGTCATCAAGTGCTCCCCATCCCACCCGGCGGCGACCGCCGTGCCGCGCTCAAGGCGCGTCATCGGCGCGCGATCATCGACGCGGCCGCCGCGCTGATCGACGAGACCGGGGTCGCCACGTTCACCGTGGACGAGTTGGCGGTCCGCGCGGACGTCTCCCGCCGCACGGTCTTCAACCACTTCGCCTCGATCGACGAGATCGTCACCACCGTCTGCAGCGAGGTGCTCGGCGGGGTTCTGGACGAGTTCACCGCTACCCCGACCACCGCGACCGGCGACATGTTCGACGAGGTCGTCGAGGTACTGCGCGCCACCGACCTGGTGCCGCCGATGGCGTACCTGACCCGCGTGATCGGGATGGAGGATCCGGTCGCCTCCCCCCGCCAGGCCGTGATGCTGCTGAGCACGTTCACCGACATCAGCGAGCGGCTCTCGGAGGAACTCACCCGTCGCCATCCCCGGACCGAACTGCTCGACATCCACCTCATGGTGAGCGCGCTCTTCGGTGGCCTCGTGGTGCTGCACCGGTACTGGTTCGAAGCCACCGGGGCCGCCGTGGACGACGAGTCCCGGCGCGTCTGGTCAGAACTGCTCGAACGACTCATCGCCGCGACCCGCAACGGCCACCGCTCCACCGACACCCCCAGCTGACCACGAGCCCAAGGAATCCCCATGGCTGAACTCCTCTATCGCCTCGGCCGCTTCGCGGCGCGCCGGGCCCGCACCGTGATCGCCGTCTGGCTCGCCATCCTGGTGATCGCCGGTGGCGCGTTCGCGGTGGCGGGCGGCACCCTCGCGACCAGCATCTCCATCCCCGGCACGCCGACCACCACGGTCACCGACCGGCTCGCGGACGAGTTCCCCGAGGCCTCCGGCGGCACCGGCACGGTCGTGCTGCAGACCGAGGACGGAACCCCGTTCACGGCCGAGCAGCGCGCCCAGATCGAGGAGCGGCTCGCCGAGGCGGGCGACGTCGACGGCGTCACGACCGTGATCGACCCGTTCGTGACCGAGGAGCAGCGCGCCGCGCAGCAGGCCGAGATCGAGGGCGGCCTCGCCCAACTCGAGCTGGCCGCGGCGCAGGGCGAGACCCCCGAGCTCGCGGCCCAGCGGGCCGGCCTGGAGATGGGTGCGGCGCTGCTCGAGATGGCCGCCGAGACCCGTCAGGTCTCCTCCGACGGCGCGACCGCGCTCGCCACGATCGCGTTCGTGGATCCGCAGCTGTCGATCCCGCAGGAGACCAAGGACGCCGTGGTCGAGGTGTTCGACGAAACGATCGACGGCGTCACGGTCGACCTCTCCTCGGACATCACCCAGGGCATCCCGGAGCTGTTCGGCGTCGGCGAGGTGCTCGGCCTGCTGGTCGCCGCCGTCGTCCTGATCGTCATGCTCGGCACCCTCATCGGTGCCGGGCTGCCGATCCTCACCGCGCTGATCGGCGTGGGCATCGGCGCGCTCGCCTCGTTGTCCCTGTCCGGCGTGGTCGAGATGGTGTCCGTCACCCCGGTGCTCGGGCTCATGCTCGGGCTCGCGGTCGGGATCGACTACTCCCTGTTCATCATCAACCGGCACCGACGCCAGCTCAAGCACGGCGAGGAGTTGCACGCCTCGATCGGGCTCGCGAACGGCACCTCCGGCAACGCGGTCGTGTTCGCCGGCGCGACCGTGCTGATCGCGCTGCTCGCGCTGAACATCACCGGGATCCCGTTCCTCGGCCTGATGGGCACCGTCGGTGCGTTCTGCATCCTGGTCGCGGTGCTCATCGCGATCACGCTGACCCCGGCGCTGCTCCGCCTGGTCGGTACCCGGATCCTGTCCCGCAGGGAGCGGGCGGCGCTCGCTGCCGGCACCAAGGACGGCACCAGCACGGCCGTCCCGGCCGCACCGCAGCCGATGTCCACCGCCCGGGCGATCGGTCGCGTGGTGATCGGGATCGCGGCGCTGGTGATCATCGCGCTGCCCGCCCTCGATCTGCGCTTGAACCTGCCCGACGGTTCCACGGAGTCCGCCGACTCCACGCAGTACCGCGCCTACACGACCATCGCCGAGGAGTTCGGCGAGGGCCGCAACGGCACGCTACTCGTCGTCGCGGACCTGCCCGAGGGTGCGAGCGAGCAGGATGCGCTGCTCGCGCAGGTCGAGATCGGCCAGGCCCTGTTCGCCCAGGAGGACGTGGTCGCGGTCGCGCCGATCGGGACCTCGGAGGACTTCAGCGTCATCGCCTTCCAGGTGATCCCTGCCGAAGGGCCGACCAGTGAGTCCACCGAGACCCTCGTCCACACCCTGCGGGACGCCTCACCTATCGAGGGCGTCTACGAGATCGGGGTGGCCGGCTCCGCGAGCGGCAACATCGACATCTCGGAGAAGCTGGCCGACGCGCTGCCGATCTACCTGGCCGTGGTGGTCGGGCTCTCCCTGCTCATCCTGATCCTGGTGTTCCGGTCGATCTTCGTGCCGGTCATCGCCACCCTCGGGTTCATCCTGTCCTACTTCGCCGCGCTCGGCGGAGTGGTCGCGATCTACCAGTGGGGCTGGCTCGCCCCAGTCTTCGGGGTGGACAGTCCCGGCCCGATCCTGAACTTCCTGCCGACGATCCTGGTCGGCATCCTGTTCGGCCTGGCGATGGACTACATGCTGTTCCTCGGAACCGGAATGCGTGAGGCCTACGCCCACGGTGCCCCGGCGCGGGTCGCCGTGGTGCAGGGCGTGCGGGCGGGCCGGACCGTGGTCACCGCTGCCGCGATCATCATGATCTCGGTCTTCGGCGGGTTCGTGTTCTCGCACAGCGCGATGATCCGGCCGATCGGCTTCGCGTTGGCGTTCGGGGTGCTCGTCGACGCGTTCGTGGTGCGGATGCTGATCATCCCCGCCCTGATGCACCTGGCCGGCGACAAGGCCTGGTGGCTACCCCGCTGGCTGGAGAAGATCCTGCCGGACGTCGACGTCGAGGGTGCCAAGCTCGAGCGCCGTCACGGCCACGACGCCGAGGTAACCGACTCCTCGTCCGAGGACGAGGCGCCCGACGGCGACGCGGACCCCGCGCGTGAAGGCGCCCCGGTCTCCGGCTGAGCCGAGCGAGAACGACGCCCGACGGCGCCCCGTCCTTCCCAGGGCGGGGTGCCGTCCTCGTATTGACAGTGCAAGGTAGATCAACAAGTATTGAGGCAATGAAGACTGAGCGAGTTGCCGAGATTGCGCGACGGGCGGCGCTGCACGCAGCGCTGGCGGATCCGGCGCGGCTGCAGATCGTGGACGTGCTGGCGCTCGGCGATGCGGCGCCGTCGGAGCTTGCCGAGCTGCTGGGCGTCGGGTCAAACCTGTTGGCCCATCACCTGAAGGTGCTCGAGCGGGAGGGCCTGGTGGTCCGGACCAGGTCGGAGGGGGACGGGCGCCGCTGGTACGTACGGCTGGTGCCCGAGGCCCTGGCCGCGGTGCAGGTGCGGCCGGTGCGGGAGGTGGCGCGGGTGCTGTTCGTGTGCACCGCGAACTCCGCCCGCTCACACCTGGCCACGGCGGTCTGGCGCCGGGTCAGCACGGTTCCCACGGCCTCCGCCGGCACCCACCCCGCCGGGCGGATCGCCCCGGGCGCGATGGCTGCGGCCCGGCGCCACGGCCTGGACCTGCCGGCCATCACCCCACAGCATGTCGAGGCCGTCCGGGCACTCGGCGATCTGGTGGTCACGGTCTGCGACCGAGCTCACGAGGAACTGCAGATTCCCGTCGACGTGCACTGGTCGGTGCCCGACCCGATCGGCCGTGGCACCCCGGCCGCGTTCGACGACGCCCTGGCCGACCTGGAGCGGCGGGCGAACGCCCTCGCGCCCCACCTGGCACGTCAACCGGGCTGACCGTACCCGCCAACCCGAAGGAAGTCACCACGATGACCGAGCGTCCCAGTGTCCTGTTCGTCTGCGTCCACAACGCGGGCCGCTCCCAGATGGCGGCGGCCTGGCTGTCCCACCTGTCCGGCGGTGCGATAGAGGTCCGCTCGGCCGGGTCCGCGCCGGCCGACCGGATCAACCCCTCGGTGGTGGCCGCCATGGCCGAGGTCGGCATCGACATCGCTGCCGAGCAGCCCAAGGTCCTGACCACCGAGGCCGTCCGGGCCTCGGACGTGGTCGTCACGATGGGCTGCGGGGACGCCTGTCCGATCTTCCCGGGCAAGCGCTACGAGGACTGGGAGCTGGAGGACCCGGCAGGCAGGAGCGTGGCGGCCGTGCGCCCGGTGCGCGATGAGATCCGGCGTCGTATCGAAGGGCTGATCGCCAGCCTGCAGTCCGCCAGAGCCCAACTCGAGGAGTGAGCATGAGCGTCGCCACCGTCGACCCCGCCGCCACCGAAGACCGGAGGAGAAATGCCTGACAGGGGAATGCCCGGACTGCTCAGCGCCGATCACGTCCTGCACGGGATCGCCGGTGACCTGACCACGAGGTTCGAGGGCACCTTCACCGCCGAGACCATCGAGCGGTACGTCTTCGAGTCCTACGCAGCGCTGGCGCGCAGCGCGAAGGTCACCGCCCACCTGCCGGCGGTGACCGCCCGGTTCGCCGCCGACCGGCTCACCGCGCTCGCCCAGTCGGAGGGACTGCTCCCGCACGAGGTCCCCGAGGTCCTCTTCGTCTGCGTCCAGAACGCCGGCCGGTCCCAGATGGCTGCCGCGCTGCTGGACCACCATGCCGCGGGACGGGTGCATGTCCGCTCCGCGGGGTCCACGCCCCTCGAGCGGATCCACCCCGCCGCCGTCGACGTCATGAGAGAGGTCGGGCTGGATCTCGGCAGGGAGTTCCCCAAGCCGTTGACCGATGACGTGGTGCGGGCCGCCGACGTGGTGATCACCATGGGCTGCGGCGATGCCTGCCCGATCTACCCCGGCAAGCGCTACGAGGACTGGGAACTGGCCGACCCGGCCGACGCCTCCCTCGACGCGGCCCGCCGGATCCGCGATCAGATCGACGCACGGGTTCGCACTCTGCTGGGCGAGATCCTCGCACCGGTAGGGGAGTCGGCGCACCGTTAGGGGAGTCGGCCGGCGCAACCTTGATGCCGAGGGTTGCGGTTCGGCTGGAACCTCTGCGACTCTGGCCCGGCGCGCCCGGCCGCGCCATCGGCCGCCAGCGGCCCCGATGTCGCCCGAGCACAGGAGCACCATGACGGTCGCGAACGATCCCACCCGCCGGCCCGGAGGCGCCCGGAACTGGCCGAGCACCGTGGTGCGGGCACTCGTCGTGGCATTGGTGATCAGCGCCGAGGTCTACCTGATCGTCGTGACCGGGGACCGGTACATCCCGTCGAACCACTTCAGCTACTTCACCGTGCTCAGCAACGTGTTCGCCGCCGTCCTGTTCGCCGTGTCGCTGGTGCGGCCGGTACCGGACGCCGTCCGCGGCGCGGCCGTGACGTTCCTGCTCCTCACCGGAGTCGTCGCCAACACCCTGCTGCTCAACGTGGATGTGCAGACGCCTCCCTATGCCAACGTCGTGCTGCACATGGTGGTCCCGGTCCTGGTACTGGTGGATTGGCTGATCGCGCCGCCGCGGACCCGCCTGACCGCGAAGCACCTGATCGCCTGGATGGTCATCCCGCTCGCGTACCTCGTCTACAGTCTCATCCGGGGCGCTCTGGTCGACTGGTACCCGTATCCGTTCCTGGACCCACGCGAGCAGGGCTACGGCATGGTCGCGGTCATGAGCGTCGTGGTGGCCATCGCCTTCGGGGCCTGCGCCGCGCTCGTCATCTGGTCCGGCAACCGCCTCCAGCGGCGCCGCCGGGACTCCGCGGGTGAGCCCGCTCGTGAGGCGTCGCAGCCGGGCTGACCCGGACGGGCCGCCGACTCAGCGCGTGCCCAGGACGGCCACCTCGAAGACGCGGGCGACGCCGTCGGTCGCGCTCGGGCGGGTGAACCGCAACCGCACCTCGCTCACGGGTACGTCCGCCTGGAGCGGCACGCGGACGGGGCTCGCCCCGTTGGCCTCCACCCGGCCGATCAGCTGCCACGCACCGTCGATCAGGGCGTCGACCTCGACCGTGTGCACGCGCAACGCCTCCGAACCCGCGACGCCGCTGTGGATGACGGCCTCGTGCAGGTCCGCCTGGGTACCCAGGTCGATGGTCAGGGTTGGCAGCGGGTCGCCGGCGCCGGAGACCCACCGCCCGCCCGCGACGTTGCCGTCGACGGCGTTCGTCGCGACGTTGCCGGACAGCACCGAGGAGGCGGTCACCGGGGCGCCGAGGACGAGGTTTTCGGCGCCCACGCGCACCGTGAACGGCACCTCGACCACCGTGCGGGCGCCCTGGGCGGTGAAGGTGAGGGACGCGAGCAGGCTCGTCGTGCCGTCGGCCGCCGTCGCGCTCGCGGCCACGGTCACCGGGACGCCGGCCTCATCGCCGCGCAGCAGCCGCGCCGGGGCCGGACCGAGCCCGACGTCGAGGTCGTCCGTGCCCTCGATCGTCACCTGCACGTCCTGCAACGGTGCGGGGTCGAGGTTCGCGATGGTCAGCACGGTCGCGGCCCGCTCGCCGGGCAGCAGTCTCAACGAGGCATCGTCGATCCCGACCCGTAGACCGGCGGGGCGTGCGCCCGGGCCGGGCCCCCCGACACCGAGGTAGGCGACCTCGAGCGCGGGCACGCTGCGACCGCTGCCGACGTCCGCGATCGTCGCACCCCAGCGCGTGTTCGCGACGTTGTCGGGCCGGTAGCCCCGGGTCCCGCGGATCACCACACCGGTCGAGTCGACGATCCCGACGGCGTACGGGTAGGGCCCGAGCACGGTCGCGACCCGGAAGAAGACGGTGTTCGTGAACGTCACGTCCCGCACCCGCTCCAGCTCGACGGCCTGGGACTCCCAGCCGTAGATGTGGTCCTCCGTCTGCACCGCCCGTAGGACCCAGTTGCGCACGTCGCGCAGGACGACCTCGCGGTGACGGTGGTGCTCGACGGAGATCTCGTAGACGCGCCCCGGCACCGAGGTGTTCTCCACCAGGAACCCGTTGTCCGCCCAGCCGGCGACCGCCCAGAGGTTCAGGAACGAGCCGCCGCCGCCGTCGACCCAGAAGTTGTACCGGCCCACGCCGCGATGGTCGTAGCCGGGATCGCCGGGAGCCGGATCGCCCGGCTGGATCTCCTCGGGCGCCCACTTGACGAACTGGGTGACCACATCCGAGAGCTGGCTCTGCGCGCCCGCCTGCCAGCGCACGTGGACCGAGCCCGGGTTGACCGGTGCGGTGTCCAGGCCGAGGCCGGACACGGTGTTGCGCCCACCCGGCGGCGTCTGCACGATCGCACGGGGATCGTCCGGGTCGGCGAACGCGTCCGACCCGTCCGGGATGGTGAGCCAGGTCTGGCGCGGGTGCAGCCCGATCAGGTTGTTGGTCGGTCCCAGCCGCAGGGTGTCGGTGAGCCGGTACGCGCCCATCGGGACATAGACGGTGTCGTGCTCGTCGAGTGCCTGCTGGAAGATCGCGAGATCGTCCTCGGTGCCCGAGCCGACGCTCACGCCGTGCTCGGCGGCGTACTCGGCGATGTTGACCCAGTCGGTGGTCACCGGCGGGAGGGCGATGTCGCTGCGCAGGACGCGCTCGAGGACGGCGGCCGGGGCCCGGGTGGCGTCGAGGAGCACGTCGGTGCTGCGGGACTCGGCATCGCCGAGGGCGTCGGTGACGCGCAGCCCAAGGGTGGCCTCGACGACCCGGTAGCCGGCGTGCGGTGAGGTCCAGGTGGTGGCGCTCGGCAGTGTGCGCAGCAGGGGCCCCGAGTCGATGACGCCGGTGTTGAGGACGTTGAGCTGGTTCTGGGCCTGGACGAGCTCCGGCTCGGAGGTCGCCGGGATCGACGCGGAGTCGTTCAGCGTGATCACGGGCCCGGCGATCCGCTCGAAGAGGGAGTCCTCGATCACCAGGCGCTGAGAGGCGTCCGGGATCGTCTCGATGCCCGCCGCCGCGTCCGCGAACCGGGTGCGCACGATGCTGAGCTTGGCGTCGGTGTGCAACCGGATCGCCGCTACCTGCTGTCCGGTGAAGGTCGAGTCGAGGATCGTGGTCTGCCAGCCCGGCGAGGCCGCGAACGCCAGGAGGCCGAACTGGCCGCCACGCACCGTGACCCGCTGCAGCAGGTTCGCGTTGTGGTCGATGCCGGCGTAGCCGTCGGCGAGAGTGATGCCCACGTCCTGGAGCAGGAACATCTGGGCGCCGCCGAAGCGCACCCCGACGGCGCCGGGATTGTGCTCTGCCACGACGATGTTCACGTTGACCAGGCCGGTGCCGAACGTGTCGTTGTTGCCGAACGTCACCGGGGTGCCCGGCACGAACGGCCGTCGGGTGGCCGCGAACACGAACTCCGGCTCGCCCGCGAAGGCCGGCGTCGCCGGCGCGACGTAGAACTCCGGGCGGGCCGAGCCGAAGCCGACCAGGCGCACCGAGGCGTGCAGGTCGAGGCGTGCGGTGACCCGGTAGGTGCCCTCGGGGACGAAGACGAGCCCGCCGCCGTCACCGACCTCGAGGCCGCGGGCACCGCCGACGATGTTGCCGAGCCAGTTCTCCCCGCCACGCCGGGATGCCTCGTCGATCGCGGCCTGGATGACGGCCGTGTCGTCACCGACGCCGTCGCCGTGTACGGGGAACTCGGGGCTGCCGAGCACCACGGCGAGCGGGTCCTGCGGCATCGTCGCGTACACGGACGGGCCCACCGGGGCGTCCGCGGCCGGTGGGGCGGCCGCGGCAGGTTCGGCCGCGCCGGTGACGCCCGTGGCCAGGGCGGCCGTGACGGCACCGACGACGACGGCGGCGAGCAGCCGCTGGGAGGGGCGCATGGTGACTCCACTTCGGTGTGGCGGTTGGTGGCCCGACTCCAGCGGGTACTGCGCAAAACTGCAAGGGCCGGCGGGCGCCCCCGACGAACGACGGCGCCCTGCCCTCGGACGAGGACAGGGCGCGCGACGGGCTCAGGCTGCGGGGTGGGTCACCAGTCGTGCACGGTGCCGTCCTGCAGGCGGTTCGTGGGCAGGTAGGCCTGTTGGTACGGGTGCGCGGCGGCGAGCTCGGCGTCCAGTTCCACCCCGATGCCGGGGGCCTCGCCCGGGTGCAGGTGCCCGTCGGAGAACGTGTAGGCGTGCCGGAACACCTCGTTGGTGAGGTCGGTGTGGCCCGAGTACTCCTGGATCCCGAAGTTGTGGATGGCGAGGTCCAGGTGGATCGCGGCGGCCATGCCCACGGGCGAGATGTCCTCCGGGCCGTGGATGGCGCTCTTGATCTGGTGCTGGGCGGCGTAGTCGAACAGCTTCCGCAGCGGGGAGACCCCGCCGAAGTGGGTGACGGCGGAGCGCACGTAGTCGATCAGCTGCTCGCCGACGAGGGTCTGGTAGTCGAACACGGTGTTGAAGACCTCGCCGATGGCGAGCGGGGTGGTGGTGTGTTCGCGCACGAGGCGCAGCCCGTCCTGGTTCTCGGCCGGGGTGCAGTCCTCGAGCCAGAAGAGGTCGTATGGCTCAAGGGACTTGCCCAGTCGCGCCGCCTGGATCGGGGTGAGCCGGTGGTGGGCGTCGTGCAGCAGGGGCAGGTCCGGTCCGAACTCGTTGCGAACGGCCTCGAACACGTTCGGGATGTGGCGCAGGTAGGCACCGGTGTCCCAGTCCTCGACGGCCGGCAGCACGCGCTGGTCCAGCCGGGTCGGGTTCGCCGCGTGCGCACCCGAGGCGTGCACGCCGTAGACGGCCTTGAGCCCGGGCACCCCGGTCTGGATCCGGATGCTCTGGTAGCCCTGCTCCAGCAGCGCACGGACCGAGTCGAACAGCTCCGGGATGCTGGCGCCGTTCGCGTGCCCGTAGGTGCGCACCCGGTCCCGGCTGGCGCCGCCGAGCAGCTGGTACAGCGGCAGCCCGGCCACCTTGGCCTTGATGTCCCACAGTGCCACATCGACCGCGGCGATGGCGGCCATGGTCACCGGGCCGCGGCGCCAGTAGGCGCCCCGGTACAGCGATTGCCAGGTGTCCTCGATCCGGTGCGGGTCGGTGCCGAGCAGCAGCGGGACCACATGGTCCTGCAGGTAGCTGACGACGGAGAGCTCGCGGCCGTTCAGGGTCGCGTCGCCCAGTCCGGTGATGCCCTCGTCGGTGGTGAGCTGCAGGGTGACGAAGTTCCGGCCGGGGCTGGTGACGACGACCTTCGCGTCGACGATCTTCATGGGGGCTCTTCCTGTGTGGTTCGGGTGGGGTAGGGGGTGCGGCCGGCGGCGTGCCTGGACCGGGCGTGCCGCTCAGCCCTTCGTGGCGCCGGCGGTGAGCCCAGCCACGAGGTAGCGCTGGCCGAACACGGCGGCCAGGATGACCGGCACCGTCATGAGCGTGGCGGCGGCCATCAGGCCACCCCAGTCCGTGCTGGCGTAGGAGATGAAGTTGAACAGCGTGACGGGCATCGTCATGGTGTCCTCGTCGGCCAGGATCAGCGCGAACATGAAGTTGTTCCAGCTCCCGATGAAGGCGAGCACGGCGGCCGCCGCGGTGCCCGGCGCGGCGAGCGGCAGCGCGATCCGCAGGAACGACCCGAACGCACTCAGACCGTCGGTGCGGGCGGCCTCCTCGAGTTCGATCGGCAGACCCTCGAAGAAGCCGATCATGATCCACAGGATCAGCGGGACCGCGACGAACATGTGGCTCAGGACCAGCACCGTGTAGCTGCCCACCAGCCCGAGCTGGGCGAACAGGTAGTACCAGGGCACCAGCAGTGAGATGGCCGGGACGATCCGGGCGACCAGGACGAGTGACCCGGTCCGGCCCATCGAGAACCGGCCGACCGCCCACGCGGCCGGCACGGCCAGCACCGCACTGATGGCCGTGGACAGCACCCCGACGATCAGCGAGTTCAGCATCGAGCCGAGGATCGCGCCGTCGGCGAACGCGCTGCGGAAGTTCTCCAGGGTGGGGGAGAAGATCAGCCCCACGTTCGGGTCCGTCACCTGCACGTTCGTCTTGAACGCGGCCGCGATCATCCAGATGATCGGAAGCGCCACGATGAGACAGACCACGGCGATCGTCACGCCACGTAGCCAACCCCAGAGGCGGCGCCGCCGACCACGGCGGCGAGGCACCGCCGTCGGGCGTCGGGTGCCGGACGGCACGGACGTCGTGCCCACGGTGCTCACGGTGCTCATGCAGAGGTCCTTCCGGTGCGGCGGCGCAGCAGCACCACGACGGCGACGATGAAGATGGTGAACAGGACCAGCACGGCCGACGCGAGCCCGTACTCCTGGTAGTCGAAGGTGAGGCCGTAGGCGTACACGTTCAGGGTCTCGGCCTCGAACGCGGAGCCGCCGCCGGGGCCCTTGGTGGCGTAGATGATGTCGAACGTCTTGAGCGCGTCGACACCGCGCAGGACCAGGGCGGTGAGCAGGGTCGTCCGCAGCATCGGCAGGATGATGTAGCGGAACCGCTGCCAGGCGTTGGCCCCGTCCATCAGTGCGGCCTCCTCGGGCTCCTCCGGCAGCGTGGACAACCCGGCGAGGAGGAGGATGGTCATCATCGGGGTCCACTGCCACACGTCGATGAGCATCAGGGTGGGCAGCGACTGGCTGACCGAGCCGAGGAACTCCTGCGGTGGGATGCCGACGAAGCCGAGCAGGTGGTTCGCGATGCCGTTCGTGGGGTCGAGGATGAGCAGCCAGAGGATGCCGATCGCGACCGGGGTGGCCAGCAGCGGGACCATCAGGATGGTCCGGACGATCTCGATGCCGCGGAACGCCTTGCGCATCAGCATCGCCAGGGCGAGGCCGAGCACCGTCTGCAGGAGCACGGCGCCGACCGTGAAGTACACGGTGCGCCAGACGGCCGGCCAGAACCGGCGGGTGTCGGTGAGAGCGTCGATGAAGTTCTGCAGGCCGATGTAGGCGTTGTTCGCGTTCACCGCGCCGAACGCGTCGGTGAGGCTGAGGTTCAGGGTGAACACCAACGGGAAGATGATCATCAGCGCGACGAAGCCGAGGGCCGGCGTGAGCAGCGCCCACTTCAGGCGGCGGTTCGCCTGCTCGAACGGGATCGCCTTGCGTCCGCTGCGGGTGGTGGCGCGCGCGGCGGGTTGCTCGGGCGCCGCAGTGGGGGCTTCGGTGACGGTGGGGGACGGCATCAGAACTCCCGCTGGCGGTTGTCACGGATGAGGAAGTCGGCGAACTCGGCGTCCGCGTCGGCAGCGACCGGCGGCACGGCCGCTCCGGTGATCCCGGCCACCAGGGGACGGCCCACGATGTCGCGGGCGCGGCCCACCTGGATCACGTCCGGGCGGTCGGTGCCCTTGCCGTTCTCGGCGTTGATCCTCATGGACTCGGCGAGATCGTCGGGGAAGGACGCGAGCGTTGCCGAGTCGTCCCACGCGGACTGGCGGGCGCCGGGAATCCCGTCCGCCTGCAGCCGGGCGACCATCTCCGGGCCGGAGATCCACCGGATGAACTCCCAGGCGTCGTCCTGCAGCAGCGAGAACCGGTTGATTCCGAGGCTCCAGGACGGGATGTTGTGCGGGACCGACCCGGCCGGACCTGCCGGGAACGGCGCGAAGCCGACGGTGTCGATGACCGTCGAGATGCCCGGGTCGAGGAAGTTGGAGTAGATGGCGTCCGCGTCGATGTAGAACGCGGCCTTCCCCTGGGCGAAGATCGGCATGGCCTGCTCCAGGCTCATGTTGGTCACGCCGGGCGGGCCGGTCTCGGCGAGCAGACGGCCGTAGAACTCGTAGGCGGCGATCGCTTCGGGGGTGCCGATACCGGACGCGCCGTCGATGGTGAAGTCGCCGCCGAACGAGTACAGGAAGCTCGACCACTGCGTCACGGCGCCGGAGCGCTGGCCGCGACCGACGTACCCGAAGAACCCGTTGTTGCGGTCGGCGAGTTCGAGGGAGATCTCGAGCATCTCCTCGAGCGTGGCCGGGGCGCCACCGAAGTCCTCGAGGAGGTCCTTGCGGTAGTAGAGGGCGGGCCGCTCGGTGACGATCGGGACGCTCACCACCTTGTCCGCGGTGACCGACCGTTCCCGCGGCGCTTCCTGGAAGTCGCTCCAGTCGTACTCGGCGTCGCCCTCAACCCGGTCGGTCAGGTCCGCGAGCCACCCGTTGCGGGTGAACAGGATCTGCTCCTGCAGGGCCCGGACCATCATCACGTCGATGTCCGTGGCGGAGGCGTTCAACTTCACGTTGTAGCTGTTCGAGAGTTGGTCCGCGGTGAGCAGCCGCATCGAGACGCGTCGTCCGACGAGGTCCTCGAACTCGGGCAGGTGTTCGGCGATCGCCTGGGACCAGACGTGGTTGATCGCCATGATCCGCAGCGGTGCGTTCGGGTCGGCGGTGCGCGGACCGGGCGAACAGGCGCTCAGGGTCGCGGCGCCGGCGGTGGCCGCGACGAGCGCGCCGAACGACCGACGGCTCAGGGCGTGCTTGGCTGAGGCGACGGGACCGGCGCCGCGGCTCAGGCTGCGCTCGGCTGCGCCGTGGCGACGCCGGATCGGTGGCATGGTCATGCGAGGAACTCTCTTCTGGGGTGTGTCGGACCGCGACGGCCAACTGGTCCAACTGGTAGGACCAGTTGGAACCTAACAGGGAATCGGCAGGGCTCCAAAGGCGCTGGTCAGCGCGCGTCGTCCCGTCCGAGCAGGGTCTCGATGTGCCGGGTGGCCATGACGTCCAGGCTCACGTCCAGATCGGTTCCGTACGTACGCAGTCCGAGTGCGAGGTGCTCGCGCATGTACTGCCGGGCCAGGTCCACGTCCCGGGCCCGCAACGCGGCCAGGATCTCCGGGTGGTGCGGCACGCCGGGTTCGAAGATCGCCGGATCGGAGTTGGAGCGGAGCATCATCTCGAACATCAGCCCGCTGATCGAGGAGAGCATCACGCGCAGCACCGGATTGCCGCTCGCGACCGCGATCGCGTCATGCAGCTCGACGTCCGCGCGGGCCTTGGTGATGACGTCCGTGGCGCTCTCGATGCGGTCGTTGATCTCGGCGAGCACCTTGAGCTGCTCCTCGGTCGCCCGCTGCGCCGCGAGCCCGACGATCTCCACCTCGAGCGGGATCCGGGCCTCGATCAGCTGTCGCACCGTGGGCCGCTCGGCCCGGTACAGGCCGTCGTAGCCGCGGGCCTGCGCCGAGGACTGCTCGGCCACGAAGGACCCCCGCCCGGGTGCGACCTCGATCAGGTGGTGGGCCTCCAGCCGGCGCAGTACCTCGCGCACCACACCCCGGCTCGCGCCGAACTGGATCGCGAGCTCCCGCTCGGAGGCGAGCTTCGCGCCGACGGCGATCGCACCGGTCCGGATGTCCTGCTCGAGCTCGCGTGCGATGCGTTCGGTGAGCAGTCCGCGGTGCCCCGTCGCAGCCGACGCCAGCGCACCCGCGCCGGGGTCGACGGCGGGTGGGCGGGGTGGGGTGGACATGCGATGAGGATACGCGGAGCCGCGCGAGCGATCCCTCAGTCCTCCGGCGTCGTCACCTGCAGGTACGCCTGCGGCGTTGGTTCCGGTGCGCGCGCCTGGCGGATCGTGGCGGTGCCCGCGACGAAGCCGGCCTCAGCGAGGAGGCCGGCAATCGCGTCCGGGTCGAGCCGGTAGGCGTCCAGGTCGATCTCGTGTCCGTACCCCCGCTCGAGGTGCTTCGGACGGTGATCGCCGGCCTGGAACGCGAGCAGCAGGCGTCCGCCGGGCCGCAGTGCTCGTCGGAACTCGGCGAACACCCTCGGCAGGTGTGCCGGCGGGGTGTGGATGATCGAGTACCAGGCCACGGCTCCGGCGAGCGAACCCGGCGCGATGCCCGCGGCCTCCAGCTCCAGCAGTGATCCGACCACGAACCGCAGCTCGGGGAGGCGTTCGCGCGCGACGGCGACCATCGCGGACGAGAGGTCGAGGCCGAACACGTCCAGCCCGAGCGACGCGAGGTGCGTGGTGACCCGCCCCGGACCGCAGCCGAGGTCGGCGACCGGACCTGCGCCGTCGGCCAGGACGTCCTCGGCGAATGCGCCCAGCAGGGCGCGGTCGAGCGCGTTGCCGGCGAGCTCGTCGCGCAGCAGCGACTCGTAGTCGACGGCGACCGTGTCATAGGCGGTGCGGGTGGTGGTCAGGAAGTCGGGCTCGCTCACCGGGCGAGGTTACGGCCCCGGCTCCCGAGGCACAGCGACCGACCCGCCTCGACCTGGTCCTGAACCTCTCGACTCGGTCGACGGGGATCGGACTGCCACACCGGCTTGGCGACTGCCCTCGCCGAGTCCGCTCGCGGGGAGCGAGGGCCGATGCGAGGCTGGGGGCATGTCAGGGACCGTCCGCAATGCCGCCTCCGATGCCGGTGACCACCCGGTCGTGCGCGCCGGCGCCCGCGTGGGATACGCCGCCAGCGGCGTGCTGCACCTGCTGATCGGGTGGCTCGCCCTACAACTCGCGTGGGGCGGCGGGTCCGGCTCGGCCGACTCCTCGGGCGCGCTCGCCCAGCTCGGGTCCACCCCGGTCGGCGCCGTGCTGCTCTGGGCGGTCACGGCCGGGTTCGCGCTGCTCGGGCTGTGGCAGCTCACCGAGCTGATCGGTCCCGGTGAGGCGAAGGACAAGATCAAGAACCTCGGCAAGGGGGTCCTGTATCTGGTGCTCGCCGGCACGGCGCTGCGGATCGCGGCCGGCGGGTCGGGGTCCGGCGGTGGCGAGCAGACCTCGAGCATGACCGGCACGCTGATGGCCCAGCCGTTCGGCCGGATCCTGGTCGCGGTGGTCGGCGCCGTGGTCATCGGCGTCGGGATCTATCACGTCGTCAAGGGCGCCCGGACGACGTTCCTGAGGGACCTGCGCGAGAACCCGGGGCGATGGATCACCCGGGCGGGACGCCTCGGGTACATCGCCAAGGGCATCGCGCTGGTCCTCGTCGGAGGTCTGTTCGTAGCGGCCGCCGTGCAGTCGGATCCCGAGGAGGCACAGGGGCTCGACGGAGCGCTCCGGTCGCTGCTCGAACTGCCCCTCGGATCCGTGCTGCTCACCGTCGTCGCGTTCGGGATCGCGTTCTACGGGGTGTACTCCTTCGGCCGGGCCAGGTACGCGAAGGTCTGAGCCCTCGGCACCGTCAGGGTGACTGCAGCGCCTTGATGATCGTGATGCTCCGGGTGATCTCCGCCGCGGTGCCGGGGTGCTCGGTCGCATCCAGCTCCCAGATGGCGTTCCGCACGGACCGGACCAGGGCGAACGCGCGGGCCTGGTCGTAGTCGAGCCCCGCTCCCGCGCAGGCCACGTCCAGCCGCAGCTGCAGGTGTCCGCGCAGGTCATGGGCGTCCTGCGCCTGCTCCCACCGGTTCCACAGCAGCGGCGCGAGCGCGAACGCCGGGTCCGCGGCCATCGTCTCGGCATCGATGGCGACCCACTCGCCCGGGTCGGGTCGCCACAGGACGTTGCCCGGGTGCAGGTCCGCGTGCACGAGCCGGGCGTCGACGTCGTCCTGTGTACCCAGGTCGACGGCGAGGGACCGGCCGGCCTCGAGCAGTCGCCTCGGGAAGGCGGTACCCCGGGCGTCCCGGGCGCGCAGTGCGTCGATGTCCGCGACGAGGGTGCGCAGGTGCTCGGACAGTCGCGGTGCCCACGGCGGCGCCGGGCGGTCCAGCCGGGTGGCCAGGCGGCCGAGCTCCTCGGCGGCGTCGAGGATGCCCACGGTGTTCAGGTCGCGGCCATCGAGGCGCTCCAGGAGCAGTGCCCAGCGGCCCGGGTCCGCGGCGAGCAGCCGGACCGCACCGGCGCCGTCCCACGCGCGTAGCGCCAGGTGCTCGGTGCGACCCTCCGCGTGCGGCCAGACCAGCTTCAGCATCGCCGGCGAGCCGTCCTCGCGTCGGACCGGCAGGACCAGCGCGGACGCGCCGTACAGTGCCGGGCCCGCCCGGCCGTCGCGGCGCAGCCGCCACTGCCCGAGTACCTCCTCGACGAGGCGAGGCAGCGACTCGAGCCAGGCTGCGCCGTCGGGCAGTCCCGGGTCGGGAACGTGCCGGATGACGACCTCACGCAGCCCGGGTGGGATCAGGTCGGGATCGGTCATTGCGCCGGGGCCCGGTCGGGGAGCGTGGCCGGCTCGATCGTGAAGGTGCGCAGCGGCCGGTTCGTGATTGCGAGGACGCCGACTATGGCGGCGCAGGCCAGGCCGCCGGAGATGAGCGCGACCGGGGCGGAGGTCAGGCCCGCCACCAGTCCGGCTCGGAAGTTGCCGACCTCGGGACCGCCCACGCCGACGATGTGGTCCACGGCGGAGACCCGGCCCCGGTGTGAGTCGGGGGTGGCGAGCTGGACCATCGCGCCGCGGGTCACCACCGAGACCGTGTCCGCCGCGCCGGCGACGGCGAGTGCCGCGAACACCAGCCACAACGGCTGGGCGAAGCCGACCACCGCGAGCGCGATGCCCCAGGTTCCGGCGGCGACGAGCTGGATCAGGCCGGCGCGGCGGGCGCGGGTGACCATGCCGGAGAGCAGGCCGGCGCCGATGCCGCCGACCGCGATCGCGGACAGGAACAGCCCGAGCGTCTGCGGGTTCCCGCCGAAGCGCAACTCGTTGATGAGGGGGAAGAGCGCGATCGGCATCGCCAGCAGGGTGGCCGCGAGATCGGTGGCGAACGAGCCCCAGAGGGCCGGCTTGGTCCGGATGAACCGCAGGCCGTCGATGCTCTGCCGCAGCCCTGCCCGTGCGACGGTCCCCAGCGGCGGCATCGCTGGGAGCCGGATCACCGCGACCAGGGACGCGCAGCCGGCGACGGCCTGCACGAGGTAGGTGGGTGCCAGGCCCCACTGCGCCAGGACCAGGCCGGCCAGTGCCGGACCGACCAGCATCGACGCCTGGAACGCGAGGTTCTGCAGCGCCAGGCCCGCGCCGACCTGGTCGGCGGGCAGGAGTCGGACCGGAAACGTCCGCCGGGCGGGGGAGCCGAGCGCGTTGAACGCCGAGGCGAGGCCGATGAGGAGGAACAGCACCGCGAGCGAGTCGAGCCGGAGCAGGGCCTGGACGGTCAGCCCGGTCGCGACGAGCACCTGGCCGAGGGTGGTCAGCCGCACCAGGGTGCGCCGGTCCATCGCGTCGGCCAGGGACCCGCCGACCATCCCGAACACGAGCTGCGGGATCGCGTTCACCAGTCCGATCGCACCGGTCCATACCGGGCTGTGGGTCATCTGCCAGACCTGCAGGAGCACGGCCACGGTCGCGAACTGGTAGCCGAGGGTGCCGACCGAGGACCCGATCCACAGGTCCCGGAACGCGCGACTGGACCGCAGCGGGCGAATGTCGAGCAGGCGGTCTGTGATGCTCACGTGGTGGGCTTGCTGGTCGTGCCGGCGTGGCGTGCGGGGGTCGACGCGGTGCTGCCAGCCGGGGCGGACCGGGTCGATCCAGGCGACGGGGTGGTTTCGAGCAGGGCGCGGAGCCGGTCCAGGAACGGTCGCGCGACGAGGGCCTGTTCGAGCTCGCCGACCACCCGGGTCAGCGAATACGGCACCTCGGCGTCGAGCTCGGCAACGGCCTGTTCCGTCGCGCGCCACTCCGCCTCGAGGAAGGGCACCAGGGAGTGTCCGCGCTCGGTGAGCGTGATCGGGCGGGTGCGAGCATCGGCTCCCGGCGTGGTGGTGACCAGTCCCTCGCTTCGCATCAGGCTGATCGTCTGACTCATCGCCGAGTGCGTCTTGCCCAGGGCTGCGGCCAGGTCCTTGATGGTCAGCGGGCCGACGTGGGCGAGGCGGATCAGCGGCATGGCGAACCGCGGCCGGACGCCCTCGATGCCGCGCTCGAGATAGAGGCGCTCGATGTCGGCATCCATCGCGGCGAGCATCGTCGTCAGGGCGTGCCAGTGACTGTGGTGGGTGGGATCCGGGGATGTCACAGCGCTAATATAACAGTGCTCATAGGAGAGTGGGTGGCACGCTGCATCGTCCGTCAGGTCTCGTTCGGATCACTCGGATCACGCGATGTGGCTGCATGTCGCGACGGTTACGTTGATGCGCACGCGCAGAGATGGAGAACGAGATGAGCGATCCGACCGAGGGTGACTGGTACGGACCGATCCATGGTCGGCGGCAGTTCCGGGAACACATCGACCCGATGCAGTTTCCGTCCGACGGCATGCCGCCCGCCGAGGCGTACGAGCTGCTGCACACCGGGCTGATGCTCGACGGACGCGAGACGCTCAATCTCGCGTCGTTCGTCACCACCTGGATGGAGCCCGAGGCAGAGGCGCTCATCCACGACACGCTCCGCAAGAATCACATCGATCATGAGGAGTACCCGGCTGCCTCGCTGGTCGAGGAAGGGTGCGTGCACATGCTCGGGGCACTGTTCAACGCCCCGGACCCGGCGAAGGTCGTCGGCGTGGGGACGATCGGATCCTCCGAGGCGATCATGCTGGGGCTCCTGGCGCACAAGCGCAGCTGGCGCAACCGACGTCAGGCCGCGGGGCTCAGCACGGACAATCCGAACGTGGTCTATGGGGCGGAGACCCATGTGGTCTGGGACAAGTTCGCCAACTATTTCGACGTCGAGATGCGCAAGATCCCGATGGCCGCGGATCGCTACGTGCTCAGCGCGGAGGACATCGAGAGCCGCTTGGACGAGAACACGATCGCTGTGGGTGCCGTGCTCGGCACGACCCACATCGGCGAGGCGGATCCGATCGAGGCGATCAACGATCTGCTCGTCCGGGTCAAGGACGAGCGAGGGTGGGACATTCCGTTGCACGTGGACGGAGCCAGTGGGGCGTTCATCGCGCCGTTCGCCGAACCGGAACTGACGTGGGACTTCCGCCTCGGGCAGGTGGCCTCGATCAACGCGTCCGGGCACAAGTACGGGCTGGTCTACCCCGGTGTCGGCTGGCTGATCTTCCGGGACGCGTCGAAACTCCCGGAGGATCTCGTCTTCAGCGTGAACTATCTGGGCGGTGCACAGCCCACCTACACGTTCAACTTCTCGCGAGGCTCGGCGATGATCCAAGCGCAGATGTACAACTTCCTGCGGCTCGGTCGATCCGGGTACACCTCGATAGTCGGGAACATGATGGCGAACGCCCGCCATCTCAACGACGGACTTGTCGCCAGCGGCAGGTTCGAGATCCTCAACCCGGGACTCAGCGAACCCGTCGTCACCTTCAGGCTCAAAGGCGATCCCGGCTTCGACGTCTACCACCTGTCCGCGCGGCTGCGTCAGGACGGCTGGATCGTTCCTGCGTACAGCCTCCCACCCAACGCCGAGCATGTTCACCTGATGCGGGTCGTGGTCAGGCTCGATCTGAGCCGTCAGATGATCGACCTGCTGCTCCGCGACCTGCTGAAGGCCTGTGACGACCTGGCCTCCGAGCAACCGAGTCACCGCGCTGCCGCCAAGCCCGACCTGTGGACGGCGCCCGCTCGAGCGGCGGCGCACAGCAAGGCACGTACCGGCTTCGTCCGGTGAGGTCCCGTGACGTCCGGCGCAGCCTCGGCACGCTCGGCGCGGGCGCTGCCCGAGCTCCCGGCCGGATGGCGAGTGATCCGAACGGCGGGGCCGCTCGGATTCGTCACCCATGCGCGGCTGGAACGGGCTGACGGGAGTCAGGTCGAATGGACGTCGCGACGACACCGCAAGCGACTCGGACTCGGCCCCCCACTCGAGGGTCCGACCTCGGGCCGGGCCGGCCGGAGGTACAGCGGGCGGCCCAGCCGGATGAGCTGGTGTCTGGCAGCCCTGTTCGGGGTCGGTGCCGTCTGCTTCGCGATCGGCTCGCTTCCGCTCTTCTTCGATCATGTGGCCCCGGGGATCGTCGCCACGACGTTCCTCGTCGGGTCGATCTTCTTCACGACCGCGGCGTACCTCCAGTTCCACGAGACGCTGACCGCTCCGGGAGAGGTCCTGCCCGAGTCCGACCATCCGAGACGGCGACCCCTCCGAGGAGCCCCCGGGCGCATCGACTGGTGGGCGACAGCCGTCCAGCTCGTGGGGACCGTGCTGTTCAACGTCAGTACGTTCGCGGCGACGCAGGTCGATCTGGGCGTGGTTCAGGAGCGACGCCTGATCTGGGGTCCTGACCTGGCCGGTTCGGCGTGCTTCCTGATCGCCGGCTGGCTGGCCTACTCGGAGGTGAACCGGGGGATCGTGCCTCGTCCGGACCGATCCGTCGGCTGGCGGATCGCCGCGCTCAACCTGGTCGGATCCGTTGCCTTCGGAGCGGCCGCCATCGCGGCCCGCTATCTGCGAACCACCGATGAGCCGGCGAACATCGCCCTGGTGAACCTGGGAACGTTCGTCGGGGCGATCTGCTTCCTCGTGGGCGCCGTGTTGCTCCCGGTGGAGTCCGCGAAGGACGATGCGGGGCACGATGAGGAACTCAGGTCCGGTGGGCCCGGGTCAACGGCCCCGTGATGGTGCGGTGCCACCGGTCGTGCGGTGCTATCGGCCCGTCAGTGCCAGTCCGGGTGCCGTACGTCGAGATCCGTCCGGGCCGCATCGCGCGGGCTGCGAGGGCGCGGTCCAGGTCGCAGCAACGCGTGCCGGGCAGCGCTGCCCGTTCCACATCCGACGCGCCCGATCTAGTCTCGGAGCCGTGATGACGAGGAACGAATATGTGCAGCGCGCGCAGTTGCAGGACGACTGGTCTCCCGGCTGGGAGGCGATCGACGCGGCGTTCGGCGCGATCTACCCGGGCGTCGAGCCACCGCACCTGGCCACGTCGATGCCGGCTCGTGCGATGTTCGGCGGCAACGAGTATCTCGACGGCGCCAGCCTGTTCCCCTCCCCGAAGGGCTACCAGCACGTCGTCACCTACGGCATGAGCTCGCTGTACGCCGACGCAGAGGACTACGGCGGCGAACGCAGTGGCTGGGGCTACGAGATGACCATGAAGGTCGTCGCGCCGGGCAAGTCGGAGGCCGGCTGGGCGGTCTCCGTGATGAGCAACCTGGCTCGCTACACGTCTACCTCCGGCCGGTGGTTCGAGCCGTACCAGGCGGTCGCCGGCAATGGCACGCCGATCAGTATCGGCTCCGGCAGTGCGCTCACCTCGCTCCTGGTGGTGCCGGACACGGAGGTTGCGGGCGTGGACACCGTGCACGGCAGGCTCGACTTCCTCCAGCTCGTGGGCATCACGCAGCTGGAGTCCGACTGGGTCTTCGCCGACCCCTCGCTCACGCTCAGCCGGATCCGGGAGCTCGCCGACCGCCTGGCCGAGGCCACCGGACCGGACCTCGTCACCGATCTCGAGCGGACGCTGTCCCTCGTCTGACCGACCTGCGCCGAGTGCGCGGAAACCCCCGGGCGCTCGTGAGTTGACCGAGGGCTTCCGCGCGGTCGGCGACGAGAACGCTCACGGCGTCGCGGCGACCTCCGCGGCGAGCGACGTCACGAACGCCGCTACGTCCTCGTACCGGCCCGGTACGTCGTCCGCGCCGGCGTCGTACCACCAGGCCGACGCCCACTCGATCAGCCCGGCCGACTCCGGGTGCCGGGCCGCCGCCCAGACCCCGGCCCGGCGCTTCGAGACCTGGCTGCCCTCGACGACCAGGTGCAGCGCACGGCACAGGGTGAGCACCGCATAGGCCTGTGCGCCGGTCCGTCCGTGCGCGTCCTCGACCCACTCCGGCCAGCTCGCCGCATGCTCACGCACCACCGCGCGAATCGCCGCCCGGTCGACC
This sequence comes from Occultella kanbiaonis, assembly GCF_009708215.1. Lineage (NCBI taxonomy): Bacteria > Bacillati > Actinomycetota > Actinomycetes > Micrococcales > Ruaniaceae > Occultella > Occultella kanbiaonis. The sequence continues at coordinate 493,741 of NZ_CP046175.1, forward strand.
GGCGGCAGCACCGCCGTCGGGCTCTGGCCGCGCAGCGCTCGTCCGTCCGCGCGCGCCGATGCGACGTTCAGCAGGTAGTGCCGGCTCGCCTCGAACAGGTGCAGCGGCTCGCCCGGGCTGATCCGGATCATCGGGCCCGGGCGGTCCGGGAGCGCCGCCAGGGTCGCGGCCGGGAAGTAGTCGACCTCGATCCGGTCCGCCCAGACGGAATGGTCGACGGCGAAGCGTGCGTGCAGCGGTCGCAGCAGTTCCAGCGTGGCCGGGGTCGGCACCTCGCGCAGCACGGCGAGCAGGTCCAGGTCGCTGCGAGCCGGCTCGAAGTCGCCGGCGACGTAGGAGTCGTGCACGTACAGGGCGAGGAGGTTCTCGCCGAGGGTGGCGGCGATGCCGTCGGCGAGCGCGTCGAGCATCCGTCCGGGCGATGCTGGCGCGTCGGGCACTGTGGTCATGGTCCAACCGTACGGCCCGATGCCAGCCGACGTGAGGTACAGTGAACGAAAGTTCACTCAAACCTGGAGCGAGCACATGCCCCGCACGGACGAACAGAACGTGGCCATCCGGGCCGGCACCCGGGACACGATCCGGACCGCCGCCGTCCGCGAGTTCGCCGCACGCGGCTTCGCGGCCGCGAGCATCCGCGGCATCGCGGCCGAGGCGGGCCTGAGCACGGGGTCGATCTACCGCCACTACGCCACGAAGGAGGACCTCTTCGACGAGCTCCTCACCCAGGCTGCCACCGGACTCGGCGCCGTCGCGGAGCAGCTCGCCGGCCCGGGTCGGCCGCTCGACCTGATCCGCGCGTTCACGGCCACGTATCTGGCGGACCTGCAGGGGGACCGGGGCGAGGCCGAGTTCTACATGGTCGTCAACCAGGGCTTCACCAGCGACACCCCGCCTGGGACCACGGCACGCCTCGCCGCGGCGCACACCGCGCTCTGGCGCGCGTTCGCCGACCTCGTCCGGCGTGGCCAGGAGGAGCAGCAGTTCGGCCGCGGCGACGCCGAGCAGCTGACGGTTGCCTTCTTCGCGATGCTCGCCGGGCTGACCACGCTGCGCCTCGCGCTCGGCGACGACCTGACGATGCCGGAGCTCGACCTCGTGCTGCGGCACCTGACCGGGTCGGACCGATGATCGACATCGTGCGGGCCGACGTGTTGGGTGAGGCCCATCGGCGACGGATCGCCGACGTGTGGGTCCGCGGGTTCGCCGAGGACTTCGCCTACTTCTCCTCCGATCCGGCGGTGCTCGGGGACGCGTTCGCGCACCTGCTCCTGCTGGAGCACTGGTACGTCGCGCTGGTCGACGGCGAACCGGCCGCGGTGGCGTGCCTCAGCGAGGGCGACGAGGAGGTTCTGCAGCCGCGGGCCGCCGAGTTCCGCCGGCACCTCGGGCTCGTGCACGGGACGATCACGCACCTCATCGTCCGGAGCCAGTTCCTCGGCGGCCACGACGGCGTCCGGCCCGGTCTCGTCGAGATCGGCTTCGTGACCACGGCGCCGGCGTACCAGGGCCGCGGGGTCGCGACCGCGCTGCTGCGCCACCTCCTCGCCCTGCCCGGCTACGACGAGTTCGTGCTGCGCGACATCAAGGACACCAACGCCGCCGCGCTCGGCCTGTACGCCAAGCTGGGCTTCGCCGAGTCCGGCCGGCGGGCCGTGCGGGGTGCGCGGCGGGCCGGGTTCGCCGAGTACGTGTCGATGCGGCTCGTCCGGGACTGACAGTGACGTCCCGAAGCCGGCGGCCCGGGAGCCCTGCGCCCGGGCGGCAGTATCGTCACGACCCATGGATACGAGACCTGCGAGCTACGTCGTGGCCGTCCGGGACGAGGCCGTGCTGCTGGCCCACTGGAACGAGGGCGGCCGGACCGGGTGGACGCTGCCGGGTGGCGGCATGGAGGACTACGAGTCCACCGAGGAGACCGCGGTCCGGGAGTTCCGCGAGGAGACCGGCTACGACGTCGAACTGGACGGGCTGCTCGGGGTCGACACCCACTACATCGCGGCCGCGGACCGGCTCCTGGCCGGCGCCGGGCCATTGCGTGGCCTGCGGGTCATCTACTCCGGACACGTCGTCGGCGGTGAGCTCACCCACGAGGTCGACGGAAGTACCGATGAGAGCCGCTGGGTTCCGCTCGAGGAGGTCGCGGGCCTCGACACGGTTGGCTTGGTCGACGTGGCGATGACCCTGCTCAAGGCCCGCCGACCTGTCTGACTCGCCCGGTCCGCCGACGTGACCTCAGGCAGGTCGCCCGGTCCTGCTCCTCACCCGGACACGCTGCGCCGGAACGATCGCACTGCGAGGTCGGCCGCCACGTGCCGCGGGATGTCGCCGGCGCTGACCTCGGCGGCCGTGTAGAGGATCGCGTAGAACAGGTTCGCGGCCCACGCGTTCGGGATGTCCGCGGCGATCGCGCCCTCGGCGCGGGCCCGGTCCAGGAGCGGGGTCAGTCCATCGTCGGAGTCGTCCGACGGCCAGTTCGGGTTCTCGGCGAACCGGTCCGGGTCCGCGTAGAGGAAGATCACCCGGTCGCCGATCTCGATACCCGTCCGCAGGTACGCCTCGAGGGCGTCCATCGGATCGGCGCTCGTCGTGTCGGTGGCGTCCACCGTCTCGAGACAGTTCAACGAGTCGAGCAGGAGTGCGTCGACGAGCGCCTGGCGATCGGGGAAGTAGCGGTGCAACGTCGAGCGGCTGACCTCGGCGCGCTCCGCGATCGCCCCGAACGACGCCGAGTAGTCGCGTGCCCAGACCGCCGCCGCGGCGTCCAGGATCGCAGCGCGGGTGCGGGCCCGCGCGCCACGTTCGATCTGATCCGTCGTCACGACGCCGAGGATAGGCCGTCCGAAGCGGGTGCGCCATTCCTGTTGTCAAATAGGACAATCGTGTCGCACAATAGACCGGCATTGTCCCCTCCGGTCGGGTGGGGTGGCGGACGGAGGATGGACATGACGGATGTGTCGGGCGCGACGGATTTGGCGGGCGCCGCGGACGCGGCGGGCGAGACCCGGGCCGCCGGATCGGCAGCCACGCCGGAACGCAGCACGCGCGAGAAGGTGCGCATCCTCTGGGGCTACGCCCGCCCGCACAAGGCGGTGATCGCCGTCGCCCTGGTCCTCGGCGCCATCGGCACGGCGGCCGAGCTGGCCACCCCACTCGTCACGAAGGCGGTGCTAGACGGGCTCGAGATGTCGGCCTCGCTGCGCACCCCGATCACGATCCTCGGAGTGCTGCTCGTGGCCGGGTCGGCCGTCGCCCTGATCCAGGGGATCATGCTCGGCACGCTCGCCGAACGGATCATCCTCGCGGCCCGCACCGGCCTGGTAGGCCACCTCCTGCGCGCCCGGGTCCAGGAGGTCACCGCACGTCCACCGGGGGAACTGGTCACGCGCGTCACGTCGGACACCCTCCTGATCCGGGAGGCCACCACGTCCAGCATCGTCAACTTCGTGAACGGGATCATCGGCCTGGTCGGGGCGATCGTGCTGATGGCGTACCTGGACGCGGTGCTCCTCGGCGTGACGGTCGCCGTCCTGATCCTCGTCGGGATCTCGGTGGTCGCACTGATGCCGCGGCTGTCGAAGGCCCAACAGGAGGCACAGGAGCACGTGGGTGCGCTGGGCGGCCGGCTCGAGGGGGTCATCCGAGCCCTCCGCACCGTGAAGTCCGCCCGAGCCGAGTCCCGTGAGACCGAACGGATCGGCGGCCATGCGCAGGCGTCGGCGCGCAGCGGCATCCGGGCGGTCAGGCTGGAGAACATCTCCTGGACGATCACCGGCGCGGGCGTGAACCTCGCCGTGATGATGCTGCTCGGAGTGGGCGCCTGGCGCGTGTCCACGGGGGCGATCACCGTGACCACGCTGGTCGCCTTCCTGCTCTATGTGTTCCAGCTGATGATGCCCGTGATGCTGCTGACCATGTCGCTGACCTCGCTCCAGTCCGGCCTGGCCGCGGCCGCGCGGATCAAGGACGTCGAGGACATGGAGCTGGAGGTGGACGACGACGGCGCCCGCAATCCGCGCACTGACGGCGCCCGGGCCGGGGGTGCTCCGGGCGCCGAGGCGCCGGTGCTCCGGCTGCGCGACGTCACTTTCCGGTACCCGGAGGCCGGCGCCACCGCGCTCGACGGTGTCAGCCTCGACGTGCCGCGCCGTGGGCACACCGCGATCGTGGGACCTTCTGGGGCCGGGAAGACCACGATCATGTCGCTCCTGCTCCGGTTCCTGCACCCCACGCAGGGCGGCATCGAGCTCGACGGCCGTCCGTACCGGGAGTGGACGACCGCGGAGATCCGGTCCCGGATCGCCTACGTCGAGCAGGACACCCCGATCGTGCCCGGCACGTTGCGGGAGAACATCGCCTACGCCTCGCCCGAGGCCACGGACGAGCAGGTGCGGGCCGCCGTCGACGTCCTGCGGCTGACCGAGCGCGTCGCGGCGATGCCGGACGGCCTGGACACCGAGGTGACCTCGTCGAACCTTTCCGGCGGCGAGCGGCAGCGGGTGGCCGTGGCGCGCGCCCTGGTCGCGCGGCCGGAGATCCTGCTGCTCGACGAGGCGACCGCCCAGCTGGACGGGCTCACCGAGGCGGCCCTCGCAGGCGCGATCGGCGAGGTGGCCAGGACCGGAACGGTGATCACGATCGCGCACCGGCTCTCGACGGTGGTCGATGCCGACCAGATCGTCCTGCTCGAGCACGGCCGGGTGCGGGGGATCGGGCGGCACGCCGAACTGCTCGAGAGCGATGAGCTGTACCGCGAGCTCGTCGCCGCGCTTCGGCTGGACGCGAGCACCGCGCGCACGGGCGAGGGGGAGCGGGTTCCGGCCCGGGCCTGAACCGGACCTGCCCTCGGAGCGGCCGGGCCGGGCCGGGTCACGTCGGGGGGTCGTCCCAACTGCGATCGGAGACCTGGAAGGAGTCGCCGGGTGCGAACTCGTCGACGACGTCCCCCGCGAACCGCCTGACCGTGCCCGCACCGAGGGCGGTCGCGATCCCGGCGGAGCACCGAACGCCCATGGTCTCCGGCAGCCCGATCACCGTGGTGTCATGGGTGCTCGACCAGTGGCTGGCGCTGGCATGCTGGGCGTCGGTGAAATGCGGCAGCACAGCGACGCCTGCGATGAGCGCCAGCCCGGTCAGGTCGCTGAGTCCGGGCTCGTTGGCGTCGTTGCCTTCGGCGATTGCAATGCTCTCGCACGCCAGCACGGCGCCGGCGCTACCTCCGTAGTAGTCGCCGCCGTCGCGCCAGAACTCGCGTATCGGTCGGGTGAAGCCGTGGGAGCGCACCTCGTCGAGGAGACGGAACGTGTTGCCACCACCGACGAACAGCAGGTCGGTGGACCCCGGGCACAGCTCCGAGGGCGCATGCTGCGCGAGGCCCTGCCAGGTCACGAGCTCATAGTCGACACCGAGCCGATCGAGGTTCCCGCGCAACCAGCCGTCAGCTGACGGCAGCATCTCGCGAGGTAGGGCGAAGGGCCAGTAGAGGATCCTCGTCCGAGGCCGATCCAGGATCGACCGCCACAGCGGCTCCTCATCGAGGGCACTGCCGCATCCGAGCCAGACGGTCCCGCGCATGCTCAGACGATAGGCGGTCGCGTTGCCGCGTCGAGGACACGCCGCTAAATCACCGTCGCAGACATCTGCCGTCCGAACGTAGCGAGCCGCCACCACTCGCCGGGACCCTTGTCCTACCATCGGGCATGCTCACGGCGCTCCTGTACGGGTTGGGCACCTCGGTGCCGATGCTGATAGGCGCGGTGATCGGGTTGCGTTACGACCTGCCCACCAAGGTCCTCGCGGCGATGATGGCGTTCGGTGCGGGCACCATGATCGCGGCGGTGACCACCGAGCTGTTCCAGCCCGCGTTCGACAGCGAGGGCCTGCTGATCGCCGGCGCGGCGCTCCTGGGTGGTGCGCTCGTCTACGTGCTCGCGGACCGGCTGATCGAGCGCAAGCTCGGGCCGGCCGCGCTCGGCCCCGCGCTCATGCTCGGCGCGCTCCTCGACGGAATCCCGGAGAACACCGCGCTGGGTGTCAGCCTGACCGGTGCCGGCGGGATCGTGCTGCTGGTGGCGGTCGCCGTCGGCAACGTCCCCGAGGCGATGGCGGGTGCGGCCTCGATGCGCAGGCAGCCGGGCTTCGCGCCGCGGCGCGCGCTCTGGATGTGGGCGGGCACGGCGATCCTGCTGACCGTGGTCGTCGTGGCGGCGTGGGCGGTCAGCGACGTGATCTCCGCCCGCAGCATCTCGGTGGTCCAGGCGTTCGCCGGCGGCGCCACCCTCGCGGTACTCGCCGACTCGCTGATGCCGGAGGCCTATCGCGACGGCGGATGGTGGGTCGGGCTGTCCACGGCCGTCGGGTTCCTGGTCGCCTTCGCGCTCGGCGGGTGACCCCTTGCCAGGTGCCCGCCTCCTCACGTAGCATCATCGTCGATGCGTATCGATGACGATCGTGCCGACGAGCGGACGGACCCCGTGGGTCCGGCCGGGAGCGTGCCGCCGGGGCGCCGGGGCAGGCTCGCTCCGACGAGCAAGGACGTCGCGCGGGTCGCGGGCGTCTCGCAGAGCACGGTCTCCTACGTGATGAGCGGCAAGCGCCCGATCTCGGAGAAGACCCGCCGCAGCGTGCTCGAGGCGATCGACCAGCTCACCTATGAGCCGAACGCCGGTGCCCGGGCACTCGCCGGCCACCGCACGAACGTCGTCGGTCTGGTGGTGCCGTTCCACAATCCGGAGGCGGCGAGCGGGCTGATGGCCTTCGCCGAGGAGATCGCGGTCATCGCCCGCGGTCGCGACTACGACGTGCTGATGCTGACGGCGGCCGAAGGGCCGGCCGGGCTCGTCCGGGTGCAGCGGCGGGCGATGTGCGATGCCGCGATCGTCATGGAGATCACGACCGACGACCCCCGCGCGGCCATCGCCCGCGAGCTCGAGATGCCGGTCATCTTCATCGGCGTCCCGGACGACCGGGACGGCCTGCACTGCATCGACTTCGACTTCGAGACCGCCGGCCGGCTGCTCGTCGACGAGCTCGCCGACGCCGGTTGCCCGGAGATCGCCGTACTCGGGTGGTCCGAGGAGCGGGTCGGTCTGGGCATCAACTACGTCCCACGGTTCCGGGAGAGCGCCCGGGCGCGCGCGGCCGAGCGTGGGGTCCCACTGCGCTGGATCAGCGCGCCGCACACCCGCACCGGGGTCGAGGGCTACCTCGACGCCGCGCTCGGGCCCGACGGCGGCCCCCATCCCGGGCTGCTCACCGTGCACAGTCCGCATGACGTCGGCGCCGCACTGCAGCAACGCGCCCTGGTGCCGGGCCGCGACCTCGATGTGGTGTCGCTGTGCACCGATGTGGAGGCGCAGGCGCAGCCCGTCCCGCCCACCGCGGTATCCACCCAGCCCCGGGACGTGTCCCGGCTGGCGATGGCCTGGATGTTCGACCTGCTCGCCGGGGACGTTCCCGCCGAACTGCGTCTCGTGGAGGCGCGCCTGACCAGGCGCGGCTCCGTCCGTCCGAGCGGCAGCTAGCTCCGCTCGCGACAACCCATGTCCGCCACAACCCATCCGATCGTCCATCGATACGCATCGACGCCGCCCGATCCAGATGATCGGTCCGGTTCAGCCCACGAGGACGTGGGCCTGACAGAGAGGAACGAGAGATGACCAGGTTCTCCAGAGCCCGAGTTGCGATCGCCGCGGCGGCCGCGCTGCCGCTGGTGCTCGTGGCCGCGTGCAGCGGCTCCGACGGTGGCACGGACGGCGACGGCGGTGGTGACGGCGATGTCACCGAGCTGCACGTCCTCGACTACTACAACAACGACCCGAACAAGACGGTCTGGCAGGGCGTCCTCGATGCCTGCGCCGCCGAGGTCGGCGTGGAACTGAACCGCGAGTCGGTTCCGGGCGGCGACCTGATCGCGAAGGTGCTGCAGATGAGCTCCTCGCGCACCCTGCCCGACGTCCTCATGCTCGACAACCCCGACGTCCAGCAGATCGCCGAGAGCGGGGCGCTGGCGCCGCTGTCCCAGTTCGGGCTCGACCCGGGCGGGATCGCCGAGGGCGTCCTGTCCGCCTCCACCTACGAGGACGAGCTGTACGCGCTGCAGCCGGTGACCAACACGATCGCGCTCTTCTACAACACCCAGGTCCTGGCGGACGCCGGGATCGAACCGCCCACCACCTGGGAGGAGCTCGAGACCGCGGCGGCCGCGTTGACCGAGGGGGACCAGTACGGTCTCGCCCTGTCGGCGATCAACACCTACGAGGGCACCTGGCAGTTCCTGCCGTTCATGTGGTCCAACGGCGGCGACGAGGCGGACATCGCGACCGAGGAGGTCGCCGGGGCACTGCAGCTGTGGAAGGACCTGCTGGACTCGGGGTCCATGTCGCAGTCGGTGGTCACCTGGTCGCAGGCGGACGTCGCGGACCAGTTCTCCAGTGGCAACGCCGCGATGATGGTCAACGGCCCCTGGAACTTCGGCACGCTCGCGGAGAACGCCGAGCTCGAGTACGGCATCGTCCCGATCCCGGCGCCCGCGGCCGGCGACACCGTGGTCTCGCCCTTCGGCGGCGAGGCCTGGGCGGTCCCGCAGACCGGCGACGACGCGCGGATGGCCGTCGCCGCCGAGTTCGTCCAGTGCCTGGTCGGTGAGGATGCGGTGGTCGACGCCGCGGTCGGGACCAACACGGTGCCGACCGACCCGTCCCTGTCCGCCGCCGTCGTCGAGCAGGTCCCGAACCTCGCCTCGTTCGCCGAACAGGTCCCGGACCTGCGCGCACGCACCGGTGAGCTCGGGCCCGAGTGGCCGACCCAGGCGACGGCGATCTACGAGGCGGTCCAGAACGCTCTCGTCGGAGGCATGAGCCCGGAGGACGCGTTGGCCCAGGCGCAGAACGGCTGAGCCGGTGACCTCCACCGAAGTACGGGTCGGGTCCGGTGGGCTGGCCCCGCCGGGCCCGGCCCGGCCGGCCCGCCGCCGATCGTCCGGTCGCGGACGCCTCGTCCAGGTCGCATTCCTGATCCCTGCCGCTGTCTATCTGGTGCTGTTCTTCGGCTACCCCGTCGTCAAGAACATCACCATGGGCTTCCAGGAGTACACGACCAGGACCTTCTACACGGGCGAGGCGCCCTGGGTCGGGTTCGCGAACTACGTCACCGCCGTGACCGACCCGGTGTTCGACCGTGCCCTGCTCAACACCGGCCTGTTCACGGTCGGATCCATCCTCGGGCAGTTCACGATCGGCCTGGCCATCGCACTGTTCTTCCACCGGCGGTTCCACCTCTCCGGCGTGCTGCGCTCGTTGTTGCTGCTGCCGTGGCTGGTGCCGATGATCGCTGCGTCGGCGGTCTGGCGGTGGATCCTCGACACCGATCACGGGGTCCTGAACCGGACCCTCGACCTGCTGCCGTTCCTGGACGGCCGCCCTGCCTGGCTGACGTCGACCACGTTGGCGCTGGTCGCCGTCATCATCGTGAACATCTGGCTCGGGATCCCGTTCAACGCGACGATCCTGTACGGCGGCCTGCAGGAGATCCCCGAGGAGCTGTACGAGGCGGGCTCGCTCGACGGCGCCACCGGGGCCCGCGCGTTCCGGCACATCACCTGGCCGCTGCTGCGCGGCGTGGTCACGGTCGTTCTCGTGCTGGGCGTCGTCTACACGCTGAAGGTGCTCGACGTCATCCTGGGTCTGACCAACGGTGGTCCCGCCAACGCGACCCAGACGATCTCGACGTTCTCGTACCACATGTCGTTCCGCGAGTTCGACTTCGGGGTGGGCGCCGCACTGGGCAACATCCTGGTGTTGATCTCGCTCGTGTTCGCCATCGTCTACCTGCGCCTCAACCGGCGCGCCATCGACGAGTAGAGGCTGGAGGTCTCATGAGTGCCGCAGTTCCGATCGCCCGGCGAGCAGCCGGCGGCGACACCGCCGGTCGCGCGTCGAGGGTGCCAACCCCGCGCCGGCCCGGCCACACGATCCTCGGCGTGATCATCATCGCCGTCATGCTGTTTCCGCTCTATTGGATGCTCAACGTCTCGCTGCAACCGGCGGGCAACGCCTCGGCGACGCCGTGGCTGCCCCTCGACCTCTCCTTGGACGGCTACCGGACCGCGCTGGCCGAGCAGGGCGGCAACCTGGTCACGAGCCTGATCATCAGCCTCGGCGCCGTGGTGTTCAGCCTGCTGATCGCGGCGCCGGCCGCGTACGCCCTGGCGCACTTCCGGTTCGGCAAGTGGGTCGTCGTGTTCCTGTTCGCCGTGCTGACCACCCAGATGGTGCCAGGCATCGTCGTCGCGAACGCCCTGTACAGCGCGTACAGCGACCTCGGGCTGCTGAACACCTACGTCGGCCTGATCCTGGCCGACTCGGCGGCAGGCATCCCGTTCTCGATCATCCTGATGCGGGCCTTCATGATGGGCATCCCGGCTTCGATCGTCGAGGCGGCCTACGTCGACGGCGCGGGTCCGGTCCGCGCGTTCGTGTCCGTCGTGCTGCCGATCAGCCGCAACGCCCTCATCACCTCGGCGCTGTTCATCTTCCTGTTCGCGTGGGGCGACTTCCTGTTCGCGCTCACGCTGACGACGTCGGAGAGCATGCGTCCGATCACGCTCGGCCTGTACAGCTACATCGGCGGCTTCGTGAGCGACTGGTCGCCGATCATGGCGACCGCCGTGCTCTCCTCGCTGCCGGCCATCGCCCTGCTGGTCCTCGCCCAGCGCTACGTCGCGGCCGGGGTCACCGGCGGCGCGGTCAAGTCCTGAGTTCCTTCACCAACAACCTAGGAGTCCACACATGTCCGAACCGATCCGGGTCCTCGTCTGGGGCGAGAACCGTCACGAGCAGCTCGAACCGGCCGTCGCGCAGCGCTATCCCGACGGGATGCATGGGGCGATCGCGCAGGGGATCGAGGCGAACCTCGGCAGCCGCGTCCGGGTGCGCACCACCACCCTGGACGAGCCCGAGCACGGCCTCACCGAGGAGGTGCTGGCCGACACCGACGTGCTGATCTGGTGGGGCCACGCCGCGCACGGCGAGGTTGCCGACGAGGTGGTCGAGCGGGCCCACCGGCACGTGCTGGAGGGCATGGGGCTGATCGTGCTGCACTCGGGGCACTGGTCGAAACTGTTCATGAAGCTGATGGGCACCACCTGCACGCTGCGGTGGCGTACCGAGCATGACCGCGAGCTGGTGTGGACGGTCGACGCGACGCACCCGATCGCGCAGGGCATCCCGCACCCGATGATCATCGAGGAGGACGAGATGTACGGGGAGCAGTTCGACATCCCCACCCCGGACGAGCTCATCTTCATCTCCTCCTTCAGTGGCGGCGAGGTGTTCCGGTCCGGTTGCACGTTCCGGCGCGGCCACGGCAGGATCTTCTACTTCCGCCCCGGCGACCAGGACTTCCCGACCTACTTCCACGAGGGCGTGCGCCGGGTCATCTCGAACGGTGTCGAGTGGGCGCACACGGTGCGGCCCGAGCGGAGCCTGCCGACCCTGTTGCGGTACGAGACGGAGGACTTCTACAACGGGCACGGCTACGGCGGTGCGCTGAGCGCCGAAGCCACGGTGGCGGCCGAGCAGCGGGCCACCGCACCCGCGGGCGCCGAGTGAGCCCGGCGGCCCCCTCGGTGGCGCCGCTGCGGCTCGTCCAGGTCGGCGCCGGCAGCATGGGCCGGGCCTGGCTGAACGTGATCGCGGCCAATCCGGACACCGAGCTCGTCGGCCTGGTCGACCTTGACCTCGACGGGGCGACGGCGGCACTCGCCGCCGCCCCGGCCGGGCTCGCCGCAGGCGACGTCGTGGTGGGCACGGACCTGGTGGCGGTCGCCCGCGAGACCGGTGCGACCGCCGTCGTCGACGTGGCGGTCCCGACGGCGCACCACGCGATCACGACGGCGGCCCTGTTCGCCGGGCTCGACGTGCTCGGTGAGAAGCCGGTCACCGAGACCGTCGCCGAGGCCCTCTCGCTGGTGGCGGCGACCCAGGTGACCGGGCGGCGGGTCGTCGTCAGCCAGTCCCGGCGCTACCTCCGGGAGGCGTTCCAGTTGCGCGAGGCCGCCCGTGCACTCGGGCAAGCGGGGACCCTCGCCGTCGACTTCTACAAGGCGCCGCACTTCGGCGGGTTCCGTGAGCACATGCCGCAGCCGCTGATCGTCGACATGGCGATCCACCAGTTCGACCTGGCCCGGTTCCTGCTCGACGCCGACCCGGTCGCGGTCTACGCCGAGTCGTTCAACCCGCCGTGGAGCTGGTTCGACGGCGACGCCAGCGCGATCGCGACGTTCGAGATGAGTGACGGCGCACGGTTCTCCTACGGCGGGTCCTGGTGCGCGCCCGGGCTGGAGACGTCCTGGAACGGGGCCTGGCGGCTCTCGGCCGAGCGCGGCAGCGCGACCTGGGACGGTGACCGGCTGCCGGTCGTGGAGGGGCAGGAGCCGGTCGACCTCACCGATGTGGCCGATCCCGGCCGGGAACTCGTCGGGTCCCTGGCCGCGTTCGTCGCCGGTCTGCGCGGTGCTCCGGTGATGTGCGAGGTCGCGGACAACGTGCTCAGCCTCGCGATGGTCGAGGCCGCGGTCGCGTCGGCGGGCACCGGGCAGCGGGTCGCGATCGACGACGTCCTCGAGCGCGCCTACGCCGACGCGCTCGCGGCCGAGCAGCGCGACGACGTCCGCGCCGCGCTGCTGTCGTGGCCGTCCGTGCGCGAGGGGCTCGGGAGGGCGAACCGAGGTCAGCCGTAGGCCTCCGGGTTGACGGGAACCCCGTTCGACTCCAGCCACGCGATGACGTCGGCGCGCTCGGCGGCGGCCCGCTCGTTCAGCAGCTCCGGGTCATAGCCGAAGTAGTAGTCCTGGAAGCTCGCGCCGCCGCTGGTCAGGGCGAGCGGGTCCGCCCCGGCGTCCAGCAGCACGATCAGCTGGGCGCCGCGGTTGACCCGTGCGCAGCCGTGCAGTGGCCGACTCCCGTTGGCGTCGGCACCGTCCGGGTCCGCGCCACCGTCGAGGAGGAGGCCGATGGCGAGGTCGGAGGAGGTCACGCACGCCACTCCCAGCGCGGTTTCTCCGGTGATCGCGTTCTGCGCGTTCACGTCGGCGCCGGCCGCGAGCAGGATCGGGACCATCGTCTCCGAGGTGGCGTCGGAGGTGTTGACGTCCACCGTGTCCTCCAGCGGGGTCTTCCCGGCCCAACCGGTCAGGTCCGGGTCCGCACCGGTGTCGAGGAGCGCGGCGAGTCCGTCCGCGTTCTCGACATGGATCGCCCACTGCAGCATCGTGAGGTCGTCGGTGCCCTGCGCGTCCGGGTCGGCGCCATCGGCCACGAGCCGGGCGATCTCGTCGGCGTCCCCGGCCGCGACCGCCTCGGCCAGCGCCAGGTCATCGGCCTCGGTGAAGAACTCGGTGGGCTCCGGCCCGCTCGCGGTGCCGGGCAGCAGCCCGCAGCCGGCGAGCAGGCCGATGCCGATCCCCAGGGTGGCCAGGCCGCGGCCGGCTCGCGTGGTCATGCCCGAATGCAACCACAGGGCCTGCACCGGCACGCGTGGTCGTTGGGTGGAACCTTCCGCCGGCACCCATCTGGAGTGCCGAGCCCGCGCCGCACCCGTCGAGGTAGTCGGTTGCGCATCGAGTTCGCCGCGTACTTCCGGCGATCTCGAGGCATATCCGACTAGGTCGGCGACGTGCCGCTGCGGGTGCGGGCTCCGGCGTGGCGCGTTTCCGGTCAGAGCCCTACGGACGGGTACTCCCTGCCCAGCCAGTGGCTCAGCTTCCGGCCGAACTCGCGCTGGAAGGACAACGGGCCCTGCTCGCGGGTGTACTCCTCGTCGTACAGCGCGATGAACGGGGTCAGGTTCAGGAAGAAGTGCGCCCCGTGCTCGAACAGCCAGACGTAGTCGTGCGCAGCCAGTGCGGCCCGCTCGTCGTCGGTGAACGAGAGCACGGTGGTCTCCTCGGCATCGTTGAGCCTGCGCCCCACCTCCTGCTCCCACGCCTCGATGGTGCCGGCCGGGTCGTCCTTGTACCGCTGCACCCACGTCGGGTCCCGGTCGATCGTGTAGAGGAACTTGTCCACGTAGTACGTGCTCATGCCGGGGCTCCGTTCGGGTACCAGGTCAGGTACATCTCGCGCGTGTGGAACAGGTCGAACTCGTCGACGTAGTCCGCCTGGACGCCGTCACCGGCGATGCCCGTCATCAGCAGCAGGTCCATGAACCCATGCGTGGCATTGCCCGCGCCCGCCATCGACTCGTGGGTCACGTTCGCCAGGATCGCGTCGATGTTCCCTGTTGCGAGCCACTCGATCGCGTTCCGGTCGAACTCCGGGTCCGGGCCGTGCTCACCGAACTGGCGTGGTCCGCCGAGCTCGAGGGACAGGTGGCCGGTGCCGATCGCCGCCACCCGCAGGTCCGAGGGGTAGGCGTCGATGATCTCCCGGATCGCCCGGCCGACCTGCCAGAACCGTCTCGGCGACGGCATCGGTGGCGCGAAGATGTTCGTGTAGATCGGCACCACCGGCAGGTCCGCCCCGGGCCGCACGGTGACGATCGGGCAGATGATCGGGCACAGGACGTCGTCGGCTGGGCCACCCGCGGTGGCGCACGTACCCTCGGGCTGGACTCCGCCGTCGGGAGCCCGGAGCCGGGCAAGAAGGCGGACGTCGTGCTGATCAAGAACGACGACTCGCCTGTGATGTTCCCGGTGCTGCACCCATACGGGCACATCGCGTTCCAGGCCCAGCGGGGCGACGTGCACACCGTGGTCGTGAATGGCCGGGTGCTCAAGCACGAGCACCGCCTGCTCGGCACCGACCTCGCGAAGGCGCGCACCGCCGTCGAGCAGACGGTCGAACACCTGCGCACCACCCTCGGCGAGGACGAGTGGCGCCAGGGGATGAGCCCGGAGATCCCCGAGTCGAAGGTGCTCGACAACCCCTACATGTACACCGACTACGCGGACGACTCGACGCACCGCGCGTGCGGTGTGCGCACGCCGCTGCGCCACTGACCCGTGCGGTGGGTCAGTGGCGCAGCAACTACGACACCGTCACTCGGGCCGGTCCGACTCGGTCGGCAGCTCGAGCTGGCGCAGGCGTGTGTAGGCGCCGCTGAGATGGTCCTCGGCGGCGGCCCGGGCGAGGACCGGGTCGCCCTGCGCGAGGGCCATCCGGAGTTCGTAGTGCTCGGGATACCCGACGGTCGGGAAGTCGGGGAAGTTCACGTTCCGGGTGTGCAGGAAGAAGAACACCTGGCTGCGGATGGAGACCCACGCACGGCTGAGCCGCTGATGGTCCGCCGCGTCATACAACACGTCATGGAAGGCGAGGTCCAGTCGGACCGCCTCCTGCGGGGCGACGGATCCGGAGGTCTCCTTCATCGCGTCGAGCACCCGGTCCAGTTCCGCGAAGTGGGCAGGCGTCATTCGCGTTGATGCGCGTTCGGCGGCAAGGGACTCGATGGCGGCGCGAAAGGTGTGCACCTCCTCCACGTCCACCTGGGTGAGCACGCTCACGAACGCGCCGCGATGGCGCCGGATCTCGACCTGCCCCTCGGACTCGAGGAACGCCAGGGCCTCGCGCACCGGACCGCGGCTCACGTCCAGGCTGGCGGCGAGCTCCATCTCGCGCAGGTGCTGACCGGGCGCGAGCACGCCGGTGGCGATCTGCTCACGGAGCACCGCCAACACGTACTCGGCCATGGACGTCCGGGGCGGAGAGTTCCCGGTGTCGATCACCGTGCGCCTCCCAGGGGACCGGTGGCCGATACCTCGGCCGTCGAACCCGGTCCCGGTCCCGCCGTGGTGCCGCCGTGCCGGCTGGCCCGTTCGATCCGAAGAGGCCCGACGGGCCCGCAGATCATGCGCATGTTTCCCCTCAATCTCCGCCGCTACGTCGTGCTGCTGTCTACGAACGGTAGCGCCTGAAACGCCTCGGTGTGGAGCAGTCTAGCCGGTTGAAGATCATTGACAATCACGATTGAAGATCATTGACAATCTGAGAACGGGCGGTCTAGCCTCGCCGGAGGTCGCCAGGGACGGTGGCCGCGATGACCCCCCGAGAGAGGCAGAGTCCGGACGTGAACTTCACCGCTGAAGTCAACCCAGGTGTGGGACTGGACAAGAGTTCCTTCCCGCACGCCGCGCCCAGCGACCCGAATGCGCCGCACGTCCGTGCGGCCGAGGTGACCATCGACGCCGCCGTGGACCGCGGCGCGCTCGCCCGGATCTGGGAGAGCATCGGATACGACGAGATCAACTGGACCTACACCCCCACGGGGCGCTCCCTGCTCGGCCGGTTCGGTGAGCTGAGCGACAAGGGCTTCCACGTGCGCCCGCACTACGTGTTCTGCTCGGGCACCGGCTTCGGGATCCCGCACTGGGGCACCGGCAACGTTTTCCACCTCGACGCCGACGGGAACGCGTTCTACGACTTCACCATCGCCGACCAGGTCTACGACGCGATCGTCGAGTCCGGCAACCACGTGCTCGTCGAGCTCGCCTTCACGCCGCGCGACCTGGTGCCCGATCACGCCGCCGAGCTCGAGGTGGTGCCCAGTCCCACCGTGTACAGCAACTACGAGGCCGGCGCCTGGGGCTACCCGCCCAAGGACTACGCCGCCTGGGGCGAGCTGATCGCCGCCCACGCCCAGCACTGCCTGGACCGCTACGGCGCCGACGAGGTCGACACCTGGCTCTGGGAGCTGTGGAACGAGCCGGACATCTTCTACTGGCGTGGCACCCCCGAGGAGTTCTACGAGCTCTACTCGGTGACGGCGGCCGCGGTCCGGCGCGTGCTCCCGACGGCGAAGGTCGGCGGCCCGGCCGTCACCGGCTCCGGTGCCGAGTTCCTCCGCGGCTTCCTCGCCCACACCAGCGCGCGCAAGGATCCGCTCGACTTCGTCTCCTTCCACACCAAGGGGTCCGCGTTCCGCCCGTGGCGCGTCTACGGGCCCACCGGCGGTCCGGCGCCGGAGCAGCAGAGCCCGAGCGCACACAAGATGCTCTTCGAGATCCGCACCCTGTCCCGCGTGATCGAGGAGTTTCCCGAGTACCACGGCCTGCCCGCCATCGTCGACGAGTGTGACGCCGGGGTCCCGGCCCACTACAGCGTCTACGACAACGCGAACTTCCGGTTCCAGAACACCGAGTACTACCCGGTGTTCCAGGTCAAGCTCATGAAGAAGATCCTCGACCTGAACGCCACCGAGACCGTGCAGGTCGAGCAGGCGACCTCGTGGAGCTTCTACTTCGAGGGCGAGCGCTACTTCGAGGGCACCCGCGCGTTCCTGACCGCCGGCGGAGTGGAGAAGCCGTTCCTGAACGCCTACCGGGCACTGGCGCGGCTCGGCGAGCGCCGCGTCGAGGCCGGTTCTGACGTGGCCCACCCGGTCACGGCCCTGGACGACTGCGGTGGTGCCAGCATGCCGGAGGAGGTCGACGTGCTCGCCTCCCGGGCCACGGACGGCACCGTGGCAGCGCTCGTCTGGCGGCACATCGACGACCAGTACCACGCGGACGACACCGAGGCCGCTGTGAACGTGAACATTTCCGGCCTGGACGGCGCCGCCTACACGCTGCGGCACTACCGGATCGACGCCACCCACTCCAACGCGCACACGATCTGGGAGGGGCTCGGCTCCCCGCAGCTGCCCACGGACGACCAGCTTGCCGCGATCAAGGCGCGGCAGGGACTCGAGGAGTTCGAGGCCGCCCACGACGTGACGCCCGTCGACGGCGCGGCGCAGGTTGCTCTCCGCCTGCCGCTGCCGTCGGTGTCGTTGCTGGTGTGGGAGCCGAAGGCATGACGACGGCGGCGCTCACCTCGTTGGATCGGCGCACCATGCTGCCGGGTGGGGTCGAGATCCCCCAGGTGGGCCTCGGCGTCTTCCAGGTGCCGACGGCGCAGGCGCAGCGGGTGGTCGAGGAGGCCCTCGAGGTCGGGTACCGCCACGTCGACACCGCGGCCGCGTATGTGAACGAGGAGGGGGTCGGCGCCGCGCTCGGGTCCGCGGGGCTGCCGCGCGAGGAGGTGTTCATCACCTCGAAGCTCCGGAACGGTGACCAGGGCTATGAGAGTGCCCTGCGCGCCTACGACGACACCCTCGCCCGGCTCGGCCTGGAGGCCCTTGACCTGTACCTGATCCACTGGCCGAACCCGGCCGCCGGGCTGTGGCAGGACAGCTGGCGGGCGCTCGAACGGATCCTGGACGAGGGGCGGGTCCGCGCGATCGGCGTCTCGAACTTCATGGTCGAGCACCTGCGCGAGCTCCTCGGCCGAGCCGAGCACGTGCCGGCCGTGAACCAGATCGAGGTCCATCCGACCTTCGCTCAGTCGGACCTTGCCGGCTTCTGCGCAGAGCATGCGATCACGGTGCAGGCGTACTCCCCACTCGGGCAGGGCGCCGATCTGTCCGCCCCCACGGTCACCGCGATCGCGGACCGGCTCGGGGTCACCGCCGCCCAGGTGGTACTCCGCTGGCACCTGGATCGCGGCCGGGTGGTGATCCCGAAGACCACGTCCCGAGCTCGGATGGTCTCCAACGCGGACCTCGACGGCACCGACCTCACCGACGACGACCTGGCGGGCCTGGACGCCCTGGAGACGGGAGTGCGGATCGGCAACGACCCGCGCACCTTCGCACTCAGCCAGATCCGCTGACCCCGACCCGACACCCGATGGAGCGTGTTCGATGGCGACACAAGTAATGCCGGTGCGAGAAATTCGCACCGCGGCACCCGCAGCGCCACCATCGCCGGCCCGGCGCCGGCGCGAGCGGAAACGCAACCTCTGGATCTACGCCTTCCTGCTGCCCACGTTCATCCTCTACGGGATGTACACGCTGTACCCGATCGTGGCCAGCTACTGGTACTCACTCGTGGAGTGGAACGGGTTCTCCGCGGACCAGCGATTCGTGGGCCTGGACAACTACGAGGCCGTCCTCGCGGACCCGCTGTTCTGGTCCTCGGTACGGGTCACGCTCCTGTTCATGCTGATCGTTGCCCCGCTGCGGGTGTTCGGCGCGTTCGCCCTGGCGATCCTGCTGAACTCGCCGCGGTTGCCGTTCAGCTCGTTCTTCCGGACCGCCTACTTCCTGCCAGTGGTGACCACCACAGCGATCGTCGGCGTCGTGATGCGGTTCATCCTCGACCCGGCGAGTGGCCCGGTTGCATCGGTGCTGCAACTCTTCGGGCTCGGCCCGGTCGATCTGCTCGGCTCATCCTCGACCGCCCTGCTGACCGCCGGCGTGATCTACGTGTGGAAGTTCTTCGGCATCACGATGATCTACTGGCTGGCCGCGCTCCAGACGATCCCCAAGGATCTGTACGAGGCCGCGCGGATCGACGGCGCCGGTGCGCTCAAGCTGTTCCGGCACATCACGCTGCCGCTGCTCATCCCGTTCCTGCTGATCATCTCCGTGCTGACGATCGAGGACTGCTTCCACGCCTTCGACCTGATGCAGTCGATGACGGCCGGCGGCCCGTTCTTCAGCACCGAGATCATCGAGATCTACATCTACCGATGGGCGTTCGCGGCCACGATCCCTCAGCTCGGGTTCGCCTCGGCCGCAGCGGTCCTGTTCGGCATCATCGTGCTGGTCGTGGTGATCGCCCAGGTGTGGGCCACCATGGTCTCCCGGCGGCTGCGGGCGCGAGCATGAGCGCCACGACCGCGTCGACCGGCTCGCGGACCTGGAGCCGGTTGCGGAGCCGGATGCCCTGGTGGGTCCTCGTCCTGTTGCTCACTGTGCTGGCATTCATCTGGGTCTTCCCGTTCATCTGGATGGTCTCGGCCTCGCTCAAGACCTCTGCCGAGATCTTCGGCGGCGGACTGAATCTCATCCCCGAGACCCTGCAATGGGAGAACTACGTCCGAGCCTGGCAGGACGGGAACTTCCGGGTCTACCTGCTGAACACGGTGATCGTCACGGTCGCGACCGTCGCGATCGTGGTCGCCAGGTGTGCCCTGGCCGGCTATGTGCTCGGCCGCTACCGGTTCCCCGGGTCGCGTCTGGTGATCGGGATCCTGGTGGCCACCCTGTTCGTGCCCACCGGCTACACGATCATTCCGATCGTCAAGATCTCTCTCGAACTGGGACTGCTGGACCAGCTCGGCGGCATGATCCTGGCCCTGGCCGGCGGTGCGAACGTGGCCGCGATCCTCATCTATGCGGGGTACTTCCGGGGCATGCCGGCCGAGCTCGAGGAGGCTGCCATCGTCGACGGCGCGGGCTTCCTGCGCACCTTCGCACGCATCATGCTGCCGCTGTCCATGCCGGTCACGGCGACGGTCGGCATCCTCACTTTCCTGTTCACCTGGAACGCCTTCTTCCTGCCCCTGGTCTTCTCGTTCAGCAACCCTGCGCTGCGCACGGTGAGCGTGGGCATGCAGGCGTTCGTGGGCGAGAACTCCACCGACTGGCCCGGCATGGCCGCCGCAGGCGTGATCTCGCTGCTGCCGATCGTCGTGCTCTTCGCCTTCATGCAGCGCTACTTCATCGAAGGCATCGCGGGCGCCGTCAAGTCCTGACGGGCCCGCCTGAACCCTCAACCCCCCCAATCTCAACGAGGAGAATCCCCATGTCCCGAACAGCACTCAGCCGCCGCCACTTCATGGGCGGCGTCGGACTCACCGGCATGGCCGGCCTGTTGGCCGCGTGCGGCGGCGAGAGCCCACCGCCCGGACCCGGCGGCGGTGGTGGCGACGCCGGCTCGTTGCGCTGGTGGGATCACCTTGGCGGCCTGCAGGACCTGCACGACGAGTGGGCCGTGACCCAGGGCGAGTCGCTCGGGGTCACCATCGAGCACACCTACAACGAGCCGGGCAAGGCCACCGAGGCCCTGCAACTGGCCAACCAGAGCAACCAGCTCCCGGACGTCTACTCCCCGGTGATCGGGCTGCCGCTGCCGGCGCTTGTGGAAGCGGGGTGGGTCCAGGCGATCACCGTCTCCGACGACGTCATCGCCCGGCTGCCGGAGGGCACCTTCGTCGAAGGGCTGTCCATGCTCGACGGCGTGATCTACGGGCTCCCGGCGTTCACGGACAAGCAGTACGTCGCCTGCACCTGGTACAACGCGGAGATCGCCGACGAGGTCGGCTTCGACCCGCCGAAGAGCTATGACGACTTCCTCGCCGCGCTGCGCGCGATCGCGGAGCACGGCGAGTACGCACCGATGACCATCGCACTCGGCGCTGTCGGCCGGATGCGCGAGCAGATCGACGACCTCGCGCAGGCCGGCGGCTTCCCAGGATTCATGGGGCTGCGATTCGACACCGGCGAGTACGAGTACCACCACGACGCCTACGTCAACGCCATCGAGCTGTACAAGGAGATCTCGGAGAACGGCTGGCTGTTGCCGGGCACGAACGGGTTCCAGATCCCCGACGCGCGTGGGCGGTGGGCCGCCGGAGGGATCGGGTTCCACATCGACGGCCCCTACTCACCCGGCGCGGTGCGGTCGCTGAACGCGGACATGTTGCCCAACATGGCCGTCGCCGGGATGCTCACGCCGGACGGCGAGGACGTCGTCGCGACGAAGGGTGCCCGCGGCGGCGACTGGGTGATCGGCGGCACCAGCGAGCTCGCCGAGATCGCGAGCCGCTTCGTGGAGACGTTCACCCAGGACGACTACCAGACGGCGCTGGCCACCGGGATGGACCAGCCCCCGTTGAACCTGGACGTGGTCGCGGACGCAGACGTCATCGAGCCGTACGCGTGGCTGGTCGATGACTTCCGGGCGCGGGTGTTCCGGGCCCCTCAGCCGCAGGTTCGCAACGTCGACGTGACGCAGGTCCAGGCCCGGCAGGCACCGGTGGCGCCTGAACTCGGCAACGTGATCCAGGGCTACCTCGGTGGCGAACTCACCGACCTGCGCGCCGAACTGACCAAGCTGAGCGACGCCTACTCGGCCGCGCTGGACGAGGCCATCGCCGGTGCTACCGGCGAGGGCGCGAACGTGAGCCGGGCCGACTGGGAGTTCCCGGACTGGCAACGCGGCGTGGACTACACCTACTGACCTGCATGCACGCACAGTCCACCGACACCAACTGAGAGGACAGGGACCACACCATGGGCGTCTTTCCCACCGAACGCACCGCGGTCATCACCGGGGCCGGATCCGCCCGAGGCATCGGGCGGGCCACCGCGCACCGGCTCGCCGCCGAGGGCTGGAGCCTCGGGCTCGTCGATATCGACGGCCCCGCCGTCGAGTCGCTCGCGACCGAGTTGACGCAGACGCACGGGGTCGCGGCGGTGGGCCACCGGGTCGACGTGAGCGACCCGGACGACGTACGCACCGCCGTCGGGAAGCTCGAGGCGGAACTGCCGCCGCTGCTGGCGCTCGCGAACGTGGCCGGGGTCAGCTCCCCGACCCCGTACCTGGAGCTTCCGGACGAGGAGTGGACCCGCGTGATGCGGGTCAACCTCGACGGCGTCCACTACGTCAGCAAACGCGTCGCCGAGTCGATGGCAGCCCGGGGCGTCGGCCGCATCGTGTCGATCTCGTCGGTCTCCGCACAGCGGGGTGGGGGTACCTACTCCAAGACCCCGTACTCCGTGGCGAAGGCCGGCGTGATCGGGCTGACCAGGGCGCTCGCCCGCGAGCTCGGGCCGTACGGGATCACGGTGAACGCGATCTGCCCGGGCCCGATCGACACCGACATCATGGGCGGCACCCTCACCGAGGAGCGCAAGCGGGAGCTGGTCGCGGAACTCCTGGTCGACCGGGTCGGCACCACGGCGGACATCGCCGCCGCGATCAGCTTCCTGCTCGGCCCGGACGCGGGCTACATCACCGGCCAGACGTTGAACGTCGACGGCGGCCTCTACATGCACTGACGGCACCCGCCGTCCGTGCTCAGGGAAGGAACACAGTGCGCACCATCACCACCGTGGCGGTCATCGGGTCCGGGTACATGGGCGGCGGGATCGCCCAGACGCTCGCGGACGCGGGCCTGGCCGTGCGGATCGCGGACGCCACCGCCGACCGGGCCAGGGCCGCGCACGCGCGGATCCTGGCGGAGGCCGCCGAGCTCGAGGCGTCGGGCCTGATGCCCGCCGGCCATGCCGGGCGGGTCCGAGACAACCTCACCTGGAGCGAGTCGCTCCCGGCGGCGGTCGACGGCGCCGACTTCATCGAGGAGGCGGTGCCGGAGGACCCGGACACCAAGCGCCGGGTCCTCGCCGAGATCAGCGCCGCGGCAGCTCCCGCGGCGCTGATCGGGACGAACACCTCGACGATCCCGCTCGCCCGGCTCGCCGACGCGGTGAGCCACCCGGACCGGTTCCTGGTGGTCCACTTCAGCAACCCCGCGCACCTCGTGCCCGGCGTGGAGCTGGTGGCCGGGGCACAGACCGCGGACTCGACCGTGGCGGCCATCCGGACCATGCTCACCGGGATCGGCCGACCGAGTGCCGTGGTCGCGGACGCGCCCGGCTTCGTCCTGAACCGCGTGCAGTACGCGATGGTGAAGGAAGCCCTGCTGATCGTGCAGGAGGGGCACGCGAGCCCGGAGGACGTGGACACCATCCTGCGCTCAACGCTCGGGTTCCGGGCCGCGTTCTTCGGGCCGCTCGCGATGCTGGACATGGCCGGCCTCGACGTCTACGCCGACTCCTTCCGGCTGCTCGCCGACGCGCTCGGGGACAGGTTCACCCCGCCGGAGATCCTCACGGACGCGGCGGACGCGGGCCGGCACGGCATGAAGAACGGTGCCGGATTGTGGCGCGACTACACCGACCAGGACACCGGCGCCATCCAGGCCTGGCGGGCGCAGGCCTACTCGCGGATGAGCGCCCTGCTCGCCGACCTCCCCCCGGCTCCCACCCTGACCAGGAGAACGGCATGACGGCGCCGTTCACGGCCGACACCTGGCCGATCGGCGTCGGCCTGCCCCAGCTCGTCGGCACCCTGTCCGACGGCCGCGACGTCACCACGACCGGCCCGCAGGCCTGGCGGCCGACCTTCCACGAGGTCGCCGCGGCCGGCTTCACCGAGATCGACCTGTTCACCACCTTCATCCGGATCTCCGACCTGGACGACGACGGCCGCGGCGGCCTGCAGCGACTGCTCACCGAGTACGGCCTGCGGATCAGCGCGATCCCGCTCGCGCGCCGCAGCATCCTCGATCCGGACCCCGACCGCGCCGCCGCCAACCTGGAGTTCGCCCTCGATACGGTGCGGGCCGCCGGAGAACTCGGCGTCGGCACCGTCTGCGTCGGACTGCACCAGCCACTGACCACCGAGCAGCAGCGGGCGGAGTGGTTCTGGCTCGCCCCCGGCGAGGAGAACCCGGAGGACCCCGCGGTCTGGGCGGCCGCCGTCGACGGCTTCCGCCGGATCGGCGAGGAGGCGGCGCGGGCCCAGGTCCAGGTCTCCCTGGAGATGTACGAGGGCACCTACCTGGGGACGTCGGAGAGTTCGGTGCGACTCGTCACCGACATCGGGCTGCCCAACGTGGGCCTGTGCCCGGACATCGGCAACATCGTCCGACTGCACCGGCCCGTCGAGGACTGGCGGGTGATGCTCGAACGGATGCTGCCCTACGCCAACTACTGGCAGCTGAAGAACTACCTGCGCGACCACGACCCGGCCACCGGTGCCTACTTCTCGGCGCCGGCGCCGCTGGAGACCGGCTACATCGACTACCGGACCGCCGTCGGGATGGCCCTGGCGGCCGGCTTCTCCGGCCCGCTGTGCGTGGAGCACTACGGCGGCGACGGGCTGAGCGTGGCCGCCACCAACCGTGACTACCTGCGCCGCATCCTCGCGGCGAAGATCGCGAGCTGACATGACCCACCTCGTCAACGACCCGAAGACGTTCGCCGCGGACGTCCTCACCGGCTTCGCCCGGGCGCACGCCGACCGGGTCCGGGAGGTGTCCGGCGGCGTGGTCCGGGCCGCCCCCGCGCCGCCCGGGAAGGTCGCGGTGGTGCTCGGCGGCGGGTCCGGGCACTACCCCGCCTTCGCGGGGTGGGTGGGGGACGGGATGGCCGACGGCGTCGTGTGCGGCAACATCTTCGCCTCGCCCTCCGCGGACCAGGCCGTCACGGTGATCCGCGCCGCGGACCGCGGCGCCGGGGTGCTGCTCGGCTTCGGCAACTACGCCGGGGACCAGCTGCAGTTCGGTCAGGCGGCCCAGGAACTGCGAGCGGACGGCATCGACGTGCGGATCGTCACCGTGACCGACGACCTCGCCTCGGCCACCGAGCCGGAGCAGCGCCGGGGTATCGCCGGCGACCTGATCGTGTTCAAGATCGCCGGCGCCGCTGCGGCCGCCGGCGCGGACCTGGACGAGGTCGAACGCGTCGCGACCCGGGCCAACGCCCGCACCCGCACCATCGGGATCGCGCTCGCCGGATGCACCCTGCCGGGCCAGGACGAGCCGCTTTTCACCGTCCCGGCGGGCCGGATCGCCCTCGGCCTCGGCATCCACGGCGAGCCCGGCCTGAGCACCGAGGATCTCGGCAGCGCGAGGGAGGTCGCCGACGACCTGGTCGACCGGATCCTCGCCGAGGCGCCAGAGGACGCCGACCGGGTCGCCGTCCTGGTCAACGGTCTCGGCGCCACCACCCACGAGGAACTGTTCGCCGTGTACGGCCGGGTGGCCGATCGGCTCACCGCGGCCGGCCTCGTGATCGTCGCCCCCGAGGTCGGCGAACAGGTGACCAGCCTGGACATGGCGGGCCTGTCCCTGACCGTCACCTTCCTCGACCCCGAGCTCGAGCGCCACTGGACGGCGCCCGCGGACACGCCCGCGTTCCGTCGTGGTCGGCCCGACCCGATCCGGACGGTCGACGGGCCTGCCGTCGCAGACCCGCCCGTGGAGACGCTCACCCCGGCGCCCAGCGCGACGGCCGTGGCTCCCGGCACGGAGGACTCCCGACGGGCGACCGAGGAGGTGCTGCGCACCGCCGCGGCGATCGCCCTCGCGCTCACCGAACACGAGGCGGAGCTCGGCCGGCTGGACGCCGTGGCCGGCGATGGCGATCACGGGCAGGGCATGGTGCTGGGCATCGGCGGCGCGGTCCGTGCCGCCGAACGGGCGC
The DNA here is from genome assembly GCF_009708215.1 of Occultella kanbiaonis. Lineage (NCBI taxonomy): Bacteria > Bacillati > Actinomycetota > Actinomycetes > Micrococcales > Ruaniaceae > Occultella > Occultella kanbiaonis. The sequence continues at coordinate 519,775 of NZ_CP046175.1, forward strand.
ACCTCGCCGGGGCCGGCCTCGGAGACGTCCTCGACGCCGCCGGCCGGGCCTGGTCGAACGCCGCCGGTGGCACGTCGGGGGCACTGTGGGGTGCGGCGCTACGGGCCGCCGGCGCCGAGGTCGGCAACGAGCGAGCCCCGGATGCCGCAGGCCTCGCCCGCGCCGTGGATCGCGCCGTCACCGCTGCCGCCGACCTGGGCGGCGCCCGGGAGGGCGACAAGACCGTCATCGACGCGGCGGTGCCGTTCGCCGCCCAGCTGCGCTCCGCCGTCGGGCAGGGCACGGCGGCGCCCGCCGCGTGGGCGAGCGCGGCGACCGCGGCCGAGGAGGCCGCACGCGGCACGGCCGCACTCACGGCCCGGCTCGGCCGGGCCCGCACCCATGGCGAACGCGCGCGCGGTCACGCGGATCCGGGTGCCATCTCGTTCGCGCTCGTGGTCGGCACGGTCGCGCAGTCATCGACGGTCTCAGCGGAGGAATCATGAACTGGCGGATCGCGGTCGGTGCGGACAGCGCCGGCTACCACTACAAGGAAGCCCTCAAGCGTGACCTGGAGGCCGACCCGCGGGTCCTGGAGGTGATCGACGTCGGCATCGTGGAGGGGGATGGCACGGACTACCCGCACGTCGCGCTCGACGCCGCTCAGCTGGTGGCCGACGGCCGCGCCGACCGGGCGCTGCTCGTCTGCGGGACCGGGCTCGGCGTCGCGATCTCGGCGAACAAGGTCCCCGGCGTCCGGGCCGTCACCGCGCACGACTCCTACTCGGTGGAACGGTCGGTGAAGTCGAACAACGCCCAGGTGCTCACCTTCGGGGAGCGGGTGATCGGGCTGGAGCTCGCCCGCCGGCTCGCCTCGGAGTGGCTCGGGTACACGTTCGACGGCGAATCCCCCTCCGCGGCGAAGGTCGCCGCCATCACGGCGTACGAGCGTCGTGACTGAGTTCTGGGTCGGCACCAGCTGGAAGATGACGAAGACGCTCGCGCAGGCGCGCGAGTTCGCCCGCGGGGTCGGGGCGCGTGCGGACTGGCCGGTGCGCCCGTTCGTCGTGCCGCCGGCCACCGCGCTGGCCGCCGTCGCCGCCGAGCTCGGGCCGGCGTCCCCGGTACGCGTCGGTGCGCAGGACGCGCACTGGGAGGACGCCGGAGCCTGGACCGGGGAGGTCTCGGTGCCGCAGGTCGCCGACGCCGGTGCGACGATGCTCGAGATCGGGCACTCCGAGCGGCGCGAGTACTTCGGTGAGACCGACGAGCGGGTCAACCTCAAGGTGCTGGCCGCCGTCCGGCACGGCCTACTCCCGCTGATCTGCGTCGGCGAGTCGGCCGACGTGCGCCGGACCGGTGGTGCCGCCGAGTTCGTCGCGGACCAGGTCCGCGCGGCCCTCGCCGCGGTCCCGGACGCGGCGCCGGTGCTGATCGCGTACGAGCCGATCTGGGCGATCGGGGCAGCCGGCCGACCGGCCCGGCCCGAGGCCGTGGCCGAGATGGCGGTGGTGATAGCCGCCGCGGCGGGTACCCGGGCGACCGTGCTCTACGGAGGTTCGGTGAACCTGGGCAACGCGGTGGAACTGGCCCGGGTGCCCGGGATCGGTGGACTGTTCATCGGGCGGGCCGCCTGGGAGGTGTCCGACTACCTGTCCATCGTGGACGCGGTGGGCGATCTCGTCGGCTGACGGCGACCGGGCGTCGATTCGGGCTGCGTCGGCACGGGCACTCGCCCTACCCTGGCTCCCAGGGACGCGCGAGGACGCCGTCCGTGCGGGAGGGGAGGCGCGAATGCGTTACGAGCCGGTCGTGGACCCGAGTCAGGACGGCGTGATGACGGCCGGGCGGATCGTCGCGATCGTGCTCTCGGTGCTGTTCGGCCTGCCCTTCCTGGCCGGCGTGTGGGTGGTGCTGCAGAGCACCGTGCTCGGACACCCCGAGTCCGACCAGCACGGCTACGGTCTGATCTTCGGCACCCTCCTCGCGGTCGTCGCCGGGCTCCTGACACTAGCCGCGCTGCCGTTCGCGCTCCGGGGCACCGCCCGCAAGATCGTCGGCGCGATCGGCATCGTGGCGGTCCTGGTCGCGCTCGGATTCGTCGGGTACGCCGCCTACTCGGTGCTCACCGGTTCCTGAGCCGTCCACAGGCCCAGTGCAGGCCTCCCGCCGGTCCGCCAGGATCGTGTGATGAAGCCACCCATGCGTGTACGACGGCAGGTCCTACAATCGTGAGTATGCCAAGTATTACGATCCGTACCGACGACCAGGTCGAGCGAGCGCTGGCCGAACTGACCAGCCGCGGCTCCAATCGTTCGGACGTGGTCCGGCGGGCGATCCTCGAGCTGGCGCGAACGGAGCACGCGGCGGCGCTGCGCGCGGAAGCCGAGGCCCTACGCGACGATCCGGACGACGCTGCCGCAGCAAAGGCTCTTGCGCATGAGATGGGCGGGATCAGTGCGTGGTGACGTCTACGAACTGAAGGCACCCCGGAACGCGCGAGGGCACGAGCAAGCCGGCCGACGGTTCGCCGTCGTGCTCCAGTCCGATGATCTCCCGCTGTCCACCTGGGTGGTCGCGCCAACGTCCACGGGGCGGCGTGCGGCGTCCTTCCGGCCGGAGATCAGCATCGCCGGCTCACCGACCCTGGTGCTCGTCGAACAGTTGACGGCGGTGGATCCAGAGCTCAGGCTCGGGGCCCGGGTCGGGAGACTGACCCGAGGCGAGATGACCCGTATCGACGGGGCTGTGGCCGACCTGCTGGGCCTGGGCTGATCTGCCCCGAGCTCACCCGATCCGGCCGGCCGACGTGTGGGCCGGCCGGCCGCCGGATCAGCTCTGCCCGTCCGCCCACGCCCGCAGCGACACCACGCGGGCGCTGTCGGTCCCGTTCGTCGCGGTCACCACGAGCCGCACGGCGCTCGCGGACACCGGCACCTCGAGCGGGTGCCGCCGGTGCCGGCGCCGGTTGTCGGTGACGTCGGCGACGACCTGCCATCCGCCGTCGACCTCGGCCTCGACGCGGTAGTCCCGGACCAGGGTCGGCAGCACGTCGAACGGCGTCCGGTGGTGGTGCAGGTTGATGAGGTCCTCGTCGAGGTCGTCGTCGAAGATGACCGCGACCTCGGCCAGGTCCGCACCCTCGTCCCAGGCCAGGGATAGGGTCGGTTCGGGGTCGTGCGCCAGGGGCTGGGAGATCCACATCTGCGGTCCGCCGAACGGACGCGCGTACCCACCGACGGCGCGCTCGGCCGCGTACGCGTCCGTGGGAGCCTCGAGCCGCACGCACAGCGAGCCGCGCTGCAGCACCTGCTTCCACTCCCGCCACTGCTCGGTGTAGCGCTCGTCCTCGCCCGGGTCGCGGTGGGTGAACGTCAGGACGCCCGGCAGCGGGGTGTCCGCGGTGTGCACGCGCACCTGGGCGTTCGCACGCAGCACCAGGAACGCGTTGCGCGCCGAGGCCGGGCGCCACTGCGCGGGCAGCCGGACCCACTGCTTCTCACCGGCGGGCACCGCCACGGTCACGGTGTCGACGAGGTCGCGCGGGACGTAGTTCTGGCCGAGCTCGGGGTCGTGCACCTCGAGCACCAGCTCGGTGTCGACGTCGGCATCGAGAAGGATCTCGATGCCGTCCAGCGCCGGGTTCACCGGGACCACGAGCGCCACCTTGGTGGCCAGGTCGAGAATGCCCGACGGCGTCTGCGCGGCCAGGGTGCGCAGCGTCGAGGACGCGCTCACTCGCGCGGTCAACGCGGCGTCGGCCGGGTCGTCGTGGACCACGCCGAGCACCGCCGCGTCGGCGCGCACGAGCGCTCGCCTGACCAGCTCGAAACGGGACGTCGCGAGCTCGCGGGGACTGACGCCGTCGGCCACCGCGACGGCCGCCGCCACGCCGGCGGCCTCGCCGATGACCGCGCAGGTGGCCATCACCCGGGTGGTGCCGAACGCCACGTGCGAGGCCGAGATGTTGCGCCCGGCCATCCACATGTTCGTGACGTTCTGCGAGTAGAGCGAGCGCAGCGGGACGTGATAGTTCCCGTCCGGGTGCCAGTGCCGCGACCCGTGCTCGGTGGCGTACATCCCGCCCGGGGGGTGCAGGTCGATGGACCAGCCGCCGAACGCGACCCGGTCGTCGAACTGCTCCTGGCCGAGCACCTCGTGCTGGGTGAGCGTGTGGTCGCCGACGAAGCGGCGGTACTCGCGCTTGCCGGGCACCGACCCGACCCACTCGAGGGTCAGGTTGTCCGCGTCGTACTTCCCGGAGTTCTTGATGTGGTCCCAGATGCCGTACACCGCGGCCTGCAGCTCGTCCCGGATCAGCTCGTTGTCCGCGACGACGTCCCGGTCGCCGCCCCACTCGATCCACCAGTAGTCGCACCCGTTCGCGTCCACCCGGATGCCGCGCAGCTCCGGGATGGAGGTCCGGGCGATGTCCTTCGCGAACGACGGCGGCACGAACTTCACGGGGTGCCCGACGTCCTTGGTGTAGAAGAGGATGGTCGAGCCGAGGGTCTGCGCGTCGCGCTCCTCGGGCGCCCAGGACTCGCCCAGGTCCGCCCGCGACTCCCGGCCGGTGCGGTACCGGGCGCCGGCGAGGAACCCGACCAGCCCGTCCCCGGTGGCGTCCACGAACGAGGTCGACGTGAACCGCAGGCGTCGCTCGGAACCCATCTGCCAGCCGGTGACCGACCGGATCGAGCGGGCGTCCTCGGGGCCGTCCGCCTCGACCTCGCGCACGTCCGTGTTCAGGAAGAGGGTGATGTTCGGCTCCGCGCGGACCGCCTCGCCGACCACGAGGTCCCAGTAGTAGGGGTTGCCGTCGGCGTTCGTGAACTGGTTCTCGACGAACAGCTCGCCCATGATCCCGGTCTCGCGGGCGTAGTGCTGCACGCCGTGCGCGGTCGCGCCGCACACCCACACCCGGACCTCGCTCGAGGAGTTGCCGCCCAGCACCGAGCGGTTCTGGATGAGGGTCACGCGCGCGCCCTGGCGCGCCGCACCGATCGCGGCGCACACGCCGGCGAGTCCGCCGCCGATGACGGTCAGGTCCGCGTGGACGTCCTCGGTCGCGATGACGGGCGACGGCGTTGGCTGGGTCACTGGGTCTCTCCGATGGTGATGGTGGTGGGGTTCTGGGGGATGCCGAGGGCGTCGGGGACCCGCTGGGCGACGAGCACCCAGAGCAGGGCGGCGGTGAGGGTGTCGCCGACGCGGCCGGCGAAGTGGTCGGTCCACGCGGTGCCCTCGCGGGTCCCGGTGTAGAGGGTGGCGTCGGCGTCCGTGGCGAGCTGCGCCGTCGGGTCTCCGGTGATGACCACGGAGTGGGCGCCGTTGGCGCGGGCCCGGGCGAGGAAGTCCACCGCGATCTCGTCACGCCCCGAGCGGGACAGTGCGAGGGCGACGTCGCCGGCGCCCATCAGTCCGGCGGCGACCCGGGCTGCCTGCGCGCCCTCGTGCCACCACACCGGGCGCCCGATCCGGAGCAGCCGCAGGTAGAGCTCGTGCAGCGCGACCGAGTCCCCCCACTCGCCGTACAGGTGGATCCGGGCGGCGTGGGCGATCCAGTCCGCCACCTGATCCGCGGTGCGCAGGTGCACCGCGCCCATCGCCTGCCTGGCCGCCCGGTGCTGGGCCGCGACGAGGACGCCGAGGACCTGCTCGGGTGGGTCGTTCGGACCGATCTCGGTGCCGATGTCCCGCTGCCATCCGCCCTGGACCTCGCGGCCGTGCTCGGTGGCGATCGCCGCGCGCAGTGCCGGGAAGCCGTCGAAGCCGAGCAGGTCCGCCAGCCGGGTCAGCGTCGCCGCGGACACCCCGGCAGCCTCGGCGAGCCGGGTGATCGACTCCCGGCCGGCCGCGGCCGGGTCCGCGACGATGTGCGCGGCGGCCCGCGCCGTGGCACCGGTCAGGGTCGGCAGGGAGTCGCGCAGGGCCTGCAGCGGGCTCGTGGAATCGGCATGGGTGCTCATGTGTAGAAGAATTGCGCACTCGCGCGCGCGTCGTGGTCACTTGTCAGCCGGGCCCAGTGCGCGCTGAACCCGGGCGGGAAGGTGTGCGTGACGAGCGCCCCGGGCGCCACCTCGAGGGTGGTCACCCGCCCGAACGTGCCGTCACCGCGGGCGTCGATCTCCAGGTGCACGGTCATCGGGGTCGCGCCGTGGTTCTGCACGTGCACGCACTTGTTGTCGAAGCCGGTCATCAGGTACGGGTCGGACGCCTCGCCCGCGACCACCTCCGTGTCCCACCAGGGTCCGCCCCACCCGGCCGGCTTGCCGAAGGACCAGAGGTCGTCGGTCTTGCCGAAGAACATGCCGGACTGGGGCTCCGCCGTCGTCGGGTTGAGCCCGTGGCTGGGCGAGGCGTTGTCCGCGCCGGCCACGAACATGCCACGCCAGCTGCAGAAGTCGCCGAGCACCCACAGGTGCGTGGAGATCGGCCGCACGCCCCAGATCCGGTTCCCGTAGGCCCAGGGGGAGAGCTCGTAGAACATGCCGTGGTGGTCCAGGAGCAGGCGCTCGTGCTCGACCTCCCGGATCCGCGGCCACTCGGTCTGCCACTTGTGGTCGAAGGTGTGCGAGGCCTTCGGCAGCCGGTACCGGCGCCAGGTGCCCTCGGCCTCGGTGAACACCTCGAGGATGGCCGAGGCGGCGTCCCAGCCGGACGCGAAGATCGTGCCGCCGAACTCGTGGCGCCCACCGATCGCCGTGAACGGCTTGCGTTCCAGGATCCGCCAGGATTCGCCGTCGAACTCCGCGAGGCGCCCGCGGGCGCGCTCGCCGCGCCATTCCGGCTCGGCGTACTCGTTGGAGCAGACCACGAGCCGGCCGAAGCTGGAGTAGCAGTCCTTGTAGTGGACCTTCCACTCGCCCTCGGTGTCGAGCTCGTCGTTCAGGTCCCAGGCGAGCTCGCAGGCCAGGGTGGTCAGGTCGAGCGAGAAGACCTCGCCCTCCATCGTCAGCACGTACACGTGCGTGTCCGGCTCGGTCAGGTGGCGGGTGGTACCGCACAGGCGGTGCCCGGTCAGCTCGGGGACGGTGCGGATCGTGTGGTCGGGGGAGATCACGTGCGGCCCGATGACCAGGTACCCGGTGGGGTAGTGCACGAACCGGTTCGTGTAGGTGCCGTCCACCCCGAGGGTCTCGGCCACCACCTCCATGCGCAGGTCCGCGTCGATCCGGCGCAGGCTCACCCCCGCGCCGCTCGCGGCCTTGTGCGAGTTGTAGTTCTGCACGTACAGCACGCCGTTGTACGGCATCAGGGCGCCGACGCCGAGCTCGCTGCGGGGCGGGCCGAAGTCGCCGACCTGGGCGAGGGAGGGGAAGACGCCGGAGACCTGGAGGGGGGCGTCGGTTGAGGAGGTCATTTGATCCCGGTGTGGGTGAGGGCCTGTACGAACCGCTTCTGCAGCAGCAGGAAGACGATCAGCACGGGGATGATGGAGACCACCGAGGCGGCCATGGACAGGTTCGGGGCGAGCGCGCCCTGCTCGTCGGCGAACCCGGTCAGGCTCAGCGGCAGGGTGTAGACCTCGGGGCTGGAGATGAGCACCAGCGGGGTCTCGTAGTCGTTCCAGGACCAGACGAACGCGAGGATGCCGAGCGCGCTGATCACCGGGGTGGCCATCGGCAGGTACAGCCGCCAGAAGATCTGCCACTCGTTGGCACCGTCGATCCGGGCCGCCTCCGCGAACGCCGCCGGCTGCGCCACGAAGAACTGGCGCATCAGGAACGTGCCGAGCACCGTGAACATGCCGGGCAGGATGAGCGCCAGGAGGGTGTCGTAGAGGCTCAACTGCTGGAAGTAGATGAACCGCGGCACCAGGAGCAGCTGGGCCGGGATGATCGACGTCGCCAGGTAGGCCAGGAAGATCTTGTCCCGTCCGCGGAAATGCAGCCGGGCGAAGGCGTACCCGGCCATGGTGGCGGTCAGGACCTCGCCGAGCACGCGGGCGACGGCGACGATCACCGAGTTCGCGAACGCCGGCAGGATCGAGTTCTCGCCGGTGAGGACCTCCACGTAGGAGTCCCACTGGGCCGGATCCGGGATCCACTGCATCGGGATCGTGAACGCGTCCAGGTTGGACTTCAGGGAGGTCGAGACCATCCAGGCGAACGGCGCCAGGAACGCCAGCGCGAGCAGCCACAGCGGGATCCCCCAGAGCCAGCGGTTGCGCCGCGCCCGCCGTTGCCGCGGGGTCAGGTTCGCGCGCGGGGCGGCTGCGGTGCGCGCCGGGACTCGGGTCAGGGTCGCGTCAGTCATTGAGGGCCTTTCCACGCTGGGCCCGCCACATCGCGAGCGTCAGGGCGAGCACGCCCACGAACGTGACCATGCCGATCGCCGCGGCGTACCCGAACCGGTAGAACTGGAAGCCGGTCTGGTACATGTAGAAGGAGAGCACCGTGGTCGCGTCACCCGGCCCGCCCGCGGTCAGCAGGGCCACCAGTCCGAATCCCTGTGAGGTGCCGATGAAGAGGGTGACCAGGAGGAACACCGTGGTGGGCAGCAACGAGGGCCAGGTGATGGTGCGGAACCGCCGCCAGGGGCCGGCACCGTCCATCTCGGCGGCCTCGTACAGGTCGGTCGGGGCGTCCTGCAGAGCGGACAGGTAGATGACCGCGGCGTAGCCCATACCGCTCCAGATGGCGATCACGATGAGCGCCGGGAGAGCCCAGTAGGAGGATGCGAACCAGCCGGGCAGGTCGGTGAGGCCGAACGCGCCGAGCACCTGGTTGACCAGGCCCGAGGAGGGGTTCATCAGCATCAGCCAGGTCATCCCGATGGCGACCGTGCTGACGATGTAGGGCATGAAGAAGACCGCGCGCAACGCTCCGCGGCCAGGGATGTCCCGGTCGAGGGCCAGCGCCAGGGCCATCCCGAGCAGCACCGTGAGCGGCACGCTGACCCCGGCGTAGACCACCGTGCGGCCCACGCTGCCCCAGAACAGCGGGTCGGCGAGCACGTTCGTGAAGTTGTCGACGCCGATGAACTCGATGCCGCCGAGGCCGGAGACCAGGTTCCAGTCGGTGAACGCCAGGATCACTACCGAGACCAGGGGCACGAACGTGAACAGCGCCACGCCCACCAGGTTCGGCAGGATGAAGAGCCAGCCGACCCGGTCCGGCGGGCCGAGCCGGCGCCGGTTGCCGGGAGCCGGCGGCGCGCTGGTGACTGCGGGCGCGGTGACGGTCGCCATCAGTTCCTCCGTCCGTAGCGCTCGATCGCGGCGGTGGCCTGGGCGTCGATCGAGGCGATCGCGTCCTCCGGCGAGCGCTCGCCGATCCAGCACACGTCGCGCTGCTGCTCGACGGCGAGGGTGATCTCGGGGAAGGCCGTCAGGTTGGTGTCCACGAACAGCTCGGGGTCGTCGTCGAAGAGCACCCGCCGGAAGGACTCGACGTCGAACCAGTCCTCGGCCTCGGGACCGAGGAGGCTGTCGAGCATCTGGTCGGTGTCGACGTTCTGCAGCGTGGGAATCTTGCCGCCGGGCGCCATGAACTGCGAACCCTCGGTGATCCAGAACCGGACGAACTGCCAGGCGAGGTCGTGCTTGGTCGACTTCGGATTGATCATCACGAAGTTGCCGAACACGCCGGTGTTCCAGCTCCCGGTGTCACTGGTGGGGATCGGCGCGGCCGCGGCCCGGAACTCGTGGGGGTAGTTCGTCGCGTCGTACAGGTACCGGAGGCTGAACGGCGCGGTGACCCAGAGTGCGAACTCCTCCGAGATGAAGGCGTTCTGCTGGTAGGCCTCGAGCTGGCGGGCGAGCACCTCCGTCCACGGGAACAGCACCCCGTCGGAGATGAGGTCGCGGCTGCGGGTGAAGTGCTCGAGGAACAGCGGCTCGGAGAAGTTCGAGTCGCCGTCGGGCGTGAACCAGAAGTTCGGTCCGAGGCCGATCCGGGGCACGTCGGGCATGCTGTAGCAGCCGTGGGCGCCGTCCGTGGTCAGGATCCGCGCGGTCTCGACGAACTCCTCCACGGTCCACTCGGTCGGCAGCTCGAGGCCCGCCGCCTCGAGGCGATCGAGGTTGGCCACCACCATGTTGGGCTCGCGGGTGGTGGCCAGGGCGCTGACCTGCCCGTCCTGCCAGTACGCCTTCGGTGCCTCGGTGTCCAGGAACGGCGCCAGCTCGGGGGCCGCCTCGATCCGGTCGGTGACGTCCAGCGCCAACCCGGAGCCGGCCCGCAGCGCCATCGACTCCATCGAATAGGTGAAGTAGACGTCGATGTCCACGCCGCCCTGCAGGGCGGTGTCCAGCTTGAGGTTGCCCCGGTCGTCGTTGATGAACCGCGTGTAGACCACGGTGTACTCGGGGTGGGCCGCCTCGAACGCCTCCACCAGGGCACCTGGTCCCGACTCGGGCGGCACGCCGCCCCACACGTTCAGCGTGGTCGCCGACGACGTCGACGTGCCCTGCCCGCACGCGGTCAGGGCCCCGAGCGCGCCGAGGCCGAGCGCGCCGCCCAGCACATGCCGGCGGCTGGGCCCGGTGGGCATCACCCGACGGTCCCGACGGTGGTCATGGCGTCGACCGCCGACGCGGTGGTGGTTGGCACTTCGAGCACGCGATCTCCTTCGACCGAATCCATGGCGTGTAAGAAGTTACCGTTGTGGTTGGCAATATGCAAGGCACCTGAAAATCTCTTGCATGCGCCTCACGGCCGAGCGGTGTGCTCCCGGTGGCTCAGGCCGGAGGCTCGTCGGCGTGCGCCCCCGTCGTGCTGGTCCGCGCGACGAGAGTCGGCTCGAAGACCTGATGGGTGTGCTCGTGGTCCGGCCCGGCCGCGATCTCCGCCAGGAGCAGGCTCGCCGCGGCCACGCCCATCTCGCGGATCGGCTGGCGCACCGAGGTCAGGGGTACGGCGGCGCCGGCGGCGAACGGGATGTCGTCGTAGCCGACCACGGCCAGGTCGCCCGGGACGCCGACGCCCCGGGCCGTCGCTGCCTGCAGGAGGCCGAGGGCGAGCAGGTCGTTGGCGCAGAACACGGCGCGGGGCGGACGCTGCGAGTCCAGCAGCCGCTGCCCGGCCTCGATCCCCTGCTCGATCGTGTCCTGGGCGCAGTCGAGGATGTGCTCGGGGCGCGGCTCGTGACCGGCGGCACGCAGCCCGTCGACGTAGCCGGACTTGCGCTGCTGATAGACGGCGGCCTCGCCGGGACCGCCGACATACCCGAAGCTGACGTGCCCGAGGGAATTCAGGTGCTCGGCCACCAGAGTGCCGCCGCGGACGTCGTGTCCGCCGACGGTGCAGGCGTCCAGCTCGTCCCCGGCGCTCGCGATCACGACCACCGCGAGGCCACTCGCGCGGGTGCGAGCGAGGTTCGCCCGGAGCGCCGGGCTGAAGCGGGTGGACGCCAGGATCACGCCGAGGGAGCGCAGCTCCGTGAACTGGCGCAGCGTGCCGTCCTCACGCTCGGCACTGTTGTGCGTGCTCGCGATGAAGACGGTGATTCCTTCGTCCTCGAGGACGCCCTCGACCCCGGCCGCCAGTTCTCCGTAGAACGGGCTCACCGCCTCGAGGACGGCCAGGCCGACCACGCGGCTGCGGCCGGACTTCAGTGCGCGCGCCGAGGCGTTGCGAACGTAGCCGGTCGCCTGGATCGCCTCCTCCACCTTCCGGCGGTTCTCCGCGGTCACCGTGGCGCGCGCGTTGAGAACGTTGGAGACGGTCATGGGCGAGACCCCGGCGATGCGGGCCACGTCACCGATCGTCGGCATGTCTTCCTCGTTCCGGTCCAGTCCGCTGCGGTGCCCGAGCCGCCCCTGACTGGGCGGTCGGTGCTCAGGGTCTTGACGTCCCCTCGAGATGAATGTAACGCTACACCGACGCGATGTAGCGCTACATCCAATCGATGACGAGGTGACGTGGCATGAAGCAGGTGGATCGCCGGCGAGTGATGGGGTGCTGGCTCGGCAAGGCGGTCGGGGGCACTCTGGGTCAGACCTTCGAAGGGCTCGAGGGCCCGCTCGAGGCGGAGTTCTACGTACCGGTGCCCACGGAGATGGTCCCGAACGACGACCTCGACCTCCAGGTCCTCTACGCCTGCGTGATGGACCTGATGGACTCGCCCGCCGTGGACCGGCACGTGTTGGCGGAGTCCTGGCGCAACCACGTGGAGTTCCCCTGGAACGAGTACGGCGTCGGCATGCGCAACCAGGCCGAGGGCATCGAGCCGCCCCACTCCGGAAGCTTCGACAACTGGTTCACCTGTGGCGAGGGTGCGGCGATCCGGAGCGAGCTCTGGGCCTGCCTGGCGGCCGGTGACGCGGACCTGGCCGGCGCCTACGCCTACGAGGACGCCTGCTTCGACCATGCGGGCGACGGGATCGATGCGGCGGTCTTCCTCGCGCGGATCCAGGCGCTCGCCTTTGTCGAGTCCGACCCCAGGACCTTGATCGACGGCGCCCTGGCCGGCCTGTCCCCGGAGAGCGGGATCACGCGTGTGGTGCGGGACACGCTGTCCTGGCTGGGCGAGGGCCTGGCCTGGCTGGCGGTCCGCGAGCAGATCGTGGCGCGCTACGGCAACAGTGACTTCACCGACGTGCGGATCAACACCGGCTTCGTCATCCTCGGCTGGCTGGCCGGAGCGTCCTTCGGTGAGCGGATCCTGATCACGAACAACTGCGGCGGGGATTGCGACTCGTCCACCGCGTCCATCGGTGCCCTGCTGGGGATCCTCGACCCCGACTCCATCGAGGAGCGTTGGCTGGCGCCGATCGGTCGTGACCTCGTGCTCAACCCGGAGATCACCGGGATCGAGGCGCCACCCACCCTTGACGCGTTCACCGATCTCGTCCTCGACCTTCGGGCACGGCTGGACGGGCGGCGCCCAGACGCCGTCAGCGGCCCCTTCGATCCGCAGGACCACCGCATCGAGGTCGGGCTCGGCTGGATGACCACCGCGAACGGCAAGTGGGACGTCCGTGACCAGACCGAGCTCCCGCCCGCCGGCAGCCCGGTGCCCGAGGTGGGCCTCACGGCGACGACCCTGCCGGGCACCTGGGTGCGGATGCCCGCAGCCGATTTCCAGGACAGGATCCTGGTGCTCCGCTACCGCTTCGACGCGCGCGGACGCACCGACGTCCGGCTGATGTTCAACTGCACCGAGCACTACCGGATCTGGTTCGACGGCGAGTACCTGCACGGAGCGCAGGGCAGCCAGTACCAGTTCCCGGCGCCGCACATGGCGCCGCTCGGCCAGTTCATCGACTTCCGGCCCGGCGCGGGCGTGCACGAGGTGACGGTCGCCGTGAAGCGGCCGCCCGCGCACCGCGAGGTCGCGGAGTGGGTGATCGGTGCCGTCGAGCTGCCCGGGCACATGTGGATCGAGAACGCGTTCCGACCTGACGTCGCCGGATGAGGTTCGCGGCCGCGTGGTGCGGTGAAACGAGGCCTCGCGCTCAGAGGCCGTCGCGGTCGTGCCAGTGCTGCTGCCAGCGCCAGTCGATCGGCTCGCTGGCACGCTGATACCGGATGTCGGTGGACAGGCGCATCCGCTCGTCCGGGTCCACGTTGTCCAGCGCCGCGTGGATGATGTGCGCGGAGTGGATCACCACGTCGCCCGCCCGGTAGTCGGTCACCAGCCACCGGGCGTCGTGGGCGTCGGCGAGGCCGGGCAGGTCCGCGGTGATGGACGCCGCCGGTCGCTTCAGCCGGCCCTGCGCCTCCTCCGCGAGGGTCACCCGGTGTGAGCCCTCGAGGTAGGTGAGGCCACCGAGCGTCGTCGGGCAGTCGCCGAGCGGGATCCACATCGACAGCACCCGGTCGGTGCCGTCGCGCAGGTACACGAGGTCGTAGTGGGCCTGCGTGGCCGTGCCGATCCCGTTCTGGCCCGGCCTCGTGTGCCGCAGGATCTTGCGCCGGTGCAGGTGCACGTCGTCGCCGAGGAACCAGCCGAACCAGTCCGCGATCGCGGGCAGCCGACACAGGCGGTCGTACTCGGCCGAGGGAACGACGTGCCCGAACAGCGCCTGCCGGTAGGTGGCCTGATCGATGGGTCCCGGGCCGGCGATCCCGTCCTCCGGTCCGGTGCCCGGCCGGGTGACGCCCGCGGGCGCGAGGGTCTCGAAGTAGAACCTGCGGAACGCCGCCACCTCCTCGGTCGGGAGCTGGTCCCGCAACAGCAGGTAGCCCTGGGCGCGCAGGCGACGCCACAGCGCGTCCCGGTCGCCGCGCTCGGCGTCCGGGGTCTCGGCGAGTTGACCAAGACGGTCTGGACTTTCCGCCAGCTCGTAGCCGTTCGACGTCAGCATTCGACGTACGCTAGCGTGCGGCGAACCTCCTGCCCATGGACGATCGGCGGCGAACACTTGGACTTTTCTGCACCCAGTAGCGGTCCGGGCTGGCGAGCCTACCCGGCGGCGGAGCCCGCCCTGCGGGACAGCGGCCTGAGCTGCCGCGGAGCCGGGGAGCAGAGCGGTCCGTCACGGCACACCCGGGACCGCCGCCTCGCCACGCACGGCCTCGTGCTCGTCACCGAGGGTCGCGGCCGGTACGCCGACGAGGCGCACCCCGACGGCGTCGCCGTGCAGGCACCGGCGGTGATCTGGCTGTTCCCCGGGCTGGCGCACGGATACGGGCCCGACGGCGGTGGCTGGCAGGAGCACTGGCTCCTCTTCGAAGGGGTCGGCACGCGCGCGCTCGAGGGTTTCGGTGCCTGGGACCGCGACGAACCTGTGCGTCGCGCGGCGCCGGAGCTCGTCGGGCGGGTCACCCCCGTGTTCGCCCACCTGCGCCGGCTGCTCGCCGTGCCCGGCGGGCGCGGGGCGATGCTCGCGGCGGCGCTGACCCACCAGCTCATCGCGGTCGCGGCGGAGTGCGCGCCGCCGGCATCCGCGGCGCAGGCGCCGGACGTGATCGAGTCCCTGGCCGCTGCCGCGCTGGTCCCGATGCCCGTCGAGCGCCGCGCCCGCGCGCTGGGCCGCACCGAGGCCGAGTTGCGCGAGGCGGTGCTGCGGGCCACCGGGCTCACCCCGCACGAGTTCGTGCTCGCGACCCGCCTGGAGCGGGCCCAGTTCCTGCTGGCGGAGACCACGGCGGGCGTGGCCGAGGTCGCCGTCCAGGTCGGCTACGACGACCCGGCCTACTTCAGTCGGCTGTTCCACCGCCGGGTCGGGATGTCGCCGTCGGCGTTCCGGGAGCAGGAGACCCGTCGCGGCGAGCCAGCTCGGTCATGATCGCCGCGTCGACCTCGCGGCGTGAAGCCAGGTAGTGCTCGCGGTCGTAGCTGAACGTGGCGTACCCGAGTTCGCCGGCCTGGTCCACGGTGGCCCGCGCCGTGGCCGCGTCGGTCAGGTCACGCAGCAGCTGGAGCGCGCGGTGATCGTCCATGGCCTGGGCGAACACCCGGTACCTGATGCTCGGCCACGGCCGCCCGTCCGGTCCCGGGTAGACGATGAACGGGTCCCCGGCCGGGAACGCGGCGCCCGCGCTGGTGTCCGTGAACGGGTCGATCGGACGTGTCGAGTACTGGGCGGCCCAGAAGTTGAAGCCCCAGTGCAGGAAGCCGGGCGCGCCGGCCACGAACAGCTGCCGCCCGAGCACCCGGTTGCGCAGCGACGGCAGCCCGATGAACCGGTTCGCGACGTCGCGGTGCTGGGACACGCAGTAGTACACCCACGGGCTCATTCCGTGGTCGAGGAACTCCTGCACGTGGTTGGTGGCCACGATCGGAGTGTCCACGGTTCCGGAGCGTGCGAACTCGAAGTCGCTCAGCGCGTCCACGACCGTGGCTCCGGCGAGCAGGTCCTCGACCACGGCCCGCGCGGCCCGGTAGTCGACCAGCATGCGCTCGCCCGGTTCGTCGCTGATGTGGAAGAGCACGCCGCCGTCCCAGTGCTCGGCAAGGTAGGCGCGAAGCGCGGGCAGCAACTCCGCCAGGAGGGCCCGGTAGGCCGGGTCGGTCGCGGGCACGTCCCACCCGAACCGCCGCTCGACGCCGGCCGGGGTCCGGACGTAGATGGCCGGGGTCGCCTTAGCGCCCCACTGCGTGAACAGGTGGGCGATCTCCACGGTGGTGATCCCGTGCTTGCGGCACAGACCCAACCACCTACCCAGGAGGTCGAAGTCGAAGACGTGACCTCCGCCGTCGGGCGTGATGCCGACCAGCTGCACCGGCGTGCGCTCGGACCCCACCGCGGTGTCCAGCGGCGGCGTCCAGGTGGGCGTGAGCACGGAGTTCACACGCATCCGCGCGGCGGCGCCGAGGTAGGCGTCGAGCAGGTCCCAGTGCTCCTCGCTGAACACAGGCACGTCGTAGTACTCGGCCAGGCTGTCCGCATGCAGCCAGTGCGTGTTGACGATGTCCAGCGCGGGCAGCTCGACCGGGTGGACCACGACCTCGATCGTCGCGGTGAACAGCGTGGCACCGTCGGCGTCCGCCACGCTCAGGCGCAGGTCGTGGCGCCCGGCGAGAGCCGGGTCGCTCACCTCGACGTCGAACCACAGCGCCTGCCAGTACCCGACGGCGGGGCGCACCGGAGTCCCGGACGGCACGGGCCGGAGCAGGTCCGGGTAGAGACCGGGGGAGTCGCGCAGGTAGCCGTGGTCATGCCCGTCGAACGCCACCAGGGCGCAGGGCACGAGTTCGACCGTCGACACCTTCACCAGGTGCGCGAGCGGACCGTCCACCCGCGGGTGCAGTGTGCCGAGCGCACTCAGGCTCTCCGCGGCGGGCGGCAGGTAGGCGAGCTGGACGGACAACGTCTCACCGAGGAACCCGGACAGCGGCGCACCGGCCGCCATCGGTGCCGGGCGCTCGTCCGCGAACACCTTCTCCAGGGTGTCGACGAGCTGGAACGTCCAGTCCGGGCGGGGGTGGGGGCGATCGGTCACGTGAGCTTCCTCGGGTCGCGGTGTTGCGTGGAGACTAACGGGCCCGCGCCCCCGTGACCTCACGCGCTCGCGGGCGCCGTCACCAACCGGGCGCGCCGGCAGGGGCAGCCGGGGTGTCCCTGCGGTTGCCGAGGATCGCGCCGATGGTCGCCAGCATGCCGCCGGCCACGGCAACGAATCCCGCCGGCCCCCGCTGGATCAGGACGTAGCCTCCGGTCGCGAGGCCCTGCTCGTCGACGCCGTCCCAGATGACCTCCGCGGTGGGCACGAGGACCAGGGCCAGCACCAGGATGAGGAGGCCGAGACCCGCGAGCAGCACCGGCCACGTGCGGGTGCGGCGCCAGACCAGCGCAGCCACGCCGCCGAGCGCGAGGAGTCCCGTGATGTACAGGCTGATGGTCGCGACGGGATCCTCGCTGAAGTCCGGGTCCCCGGGGGTGGCGTTGCTGACCGTCCAGGGCAGGATCGCCGCGACGAGGGCGATCGCGAGCCCACCGACGGCGAACACCAGCGCGGTGGTCGGTGCGCGCGACGGACGTCCGACCTGGTGATCCGGGTGCCCCTGCATTCCCGGAGTGTAGGCAGCCGGCTGGGCGCCGGCCCGGTCGTGGCGTGGGTGCAGGTGCCCATTGACCCCGCACCTGCCGTGCCAAGATCGCCCCTCGTGACGGACGAGGTCGACGGCGCAGTCACTGGGTCGGCGGGGCGGCGGTCGGGTCGGGGCTGCTCAGAGGATGGCGCCGGGGTTGAGCAGGCCCCTCGGGTCGAGCGCGTCCTTGATCGTCCGGTTCAGCCGGAGCACGTCCTCGCCGACATAGCCGGGCAGCCACGCCTTCTTGGTGCGGCCGACGCCGTGCTCGCCGGTGATGGTGCCGCCGAGCCGGATGGCCAGGTCCATCACCTCGCCGTAGGCGACCTCGGCGCGGGCGGCCTGGCCGGCGTCGTCCGGGTCGAAGACCACGAGCGGGTGGGTGTTGCCGTCCCCGGCGTGGGCGATCACGCTGATGATCACGTCCCGGGCGGCGGAGATGTCCGCGATCCCGGTGACCAGGGCGCCGAGCTCGGGCACCGGCACGCCGACGTCGCCGAGCAGCAGCCGGCCCTTGGTCTCCACCGCGGGGATCGCACCGCGGCGCGCGGCGGTGTAGGTCTCGCCGAGCTCGACGTCCGCGGTCACCAGGACCTCCTGGGCACCGAACTCCCGGCAGACGGCGGCGATCGCCTCGATCTCGCGGGTAGCCGCCTCGCCGGGCTGGTCGGACTGCGCGATCAGCATCGCCTGGGCGGTGCGGTCCAGGCCGTAGCCGTGGATGTCCTCGACGGCGTTGATCGCGACGTTGTCCATGAACTCGAGCATCGAGGCGCGGGTGCTGCTGGCGACCGCGAGCACGGCCCGGCAGGACGCGCCCAGATCGGCGAACGTCGCCACCATCGTGGCCGACGGCGGCGGCTGGGGCACCAACCGCAGCACGATCCGGGTGATGATCCCAAGGGTGCCCTCGCTGCCCACGAAGAGCTTGGTCAGCGACAGTCCGGCGGCCTCCTTCAGGCGCGGGCCGCCGAGGTCGACGGCGGTTCCGTCCGCGAGCACGACAGTCAGGCCGAGCACATAGTCAGTGGTGACGCCGTACTTCACGCAGCACAGGCCGCCGGCGTTCGTGGCGACGTTGCCACCGATCGAGGAGAAGCCGATGCTCGCCGGGTCCGGCGGGTACCAGAGCCCGACGGCGGCGGCCGCGGCCTTGAGGTCGGCGTTGATCACGCCGGGCTCAACGAAGGCCATCCGGGTGACCGGGTCGATCTCGACGTGTGTCATCTCCGCCATCGACACCACGATCCCGCCCTCGACGGCGGACGCGCCCCCGGACAGGCCGGAGCCGGCGCCGCGCGGGACGATCGGGATCGAACGCGCGCCGGCGTAGCGCACGACCTGCTGGACCTGCTCGGTGGTCTGCGGCAGGACCACGGCCATCGGCAGCCCGGCGTTCGGGTCGAGCGCACGGTCCCAACGGTGCGCCTCCCGCTCGTCGATGCCGTGCAGCACCTTCAGACCTGGCAGGGCTTGGACCAGGTCCTCGATCCGATCGGTGTCGGATTCGGGAGTCGTCATCGTCTGGTTCACTCCGTCGGTCGTCATCATCGGCGCCTGTCCTGGACCGCTGCATCCTCGTCCGCAACGATAGTCGCGTGGCGCGGGCCAGATTGCCGCGTCCGGCGAGAACCGGCAGAACATGCATCAGCACAGGATCTGCGCATCATCGACCGAGTCCCCGCGTGGCACACCAGCCGGTTCTCTCGTCCGGTCAGGACGCCGAAGTGCTACGTGATGGTTCCAGGTCGGGCGGCACGGTTGGTCGGTGTTGACCGCGAGGCCGCCCTGCGATCGGGAGACGTGCTCGGGCGTCTCATCGACGCGTTCGTCACGGCGCAGATTCGACCGCTGCTCGCGTTGGGGACGGGACCGGTCAGTCTGTCGCACTTGCGAGACCGTGGCGGAGCCACAGCCATGTCCGGCTGATCTTCCTCGCAGGCCGGGCACCGACACCGAGAGTGATGTCTACGTTGCGGCGAACCAGGACAGCAGGCGACCCTTCGACCAGCACCGGCCGAGCGCCTCCGAGTGCCGCCCCGCCCGGTCGAAGGTGGCCAGCCCGATGATGCTGTGGCCGGAGGCGGGACGGTCACCGAGCGTCGGGATCGTCGGTGCGACGCCGACGCCCTCCGCGGACACCCAGGCCACCGGGCGGTCGCCGGCCGCTTCCTCGAGGCTGTCCAGGAAGAGTCGCCGGCCCTCGAGGGGCAACCGGGACAGCGCCCACGTGGAGGTGATGACCGGCACGGCGTGCGCCGGGACCCGGGCGATGGCGTTCGGCAGCATCGACGCCGGGGCGCCCTGGAGCAGCACCGGTGGTTCGCTCCTCGCGAGCGAGACCTCGGCGTCCAGCCGCTCCAGCTGCTCGCGCCGGTCGGGTGCCACGCAGGCGCGCAGCCAGCGGGCGTCGTCGGGGTCGGTCACGTCCACCGGGTCCCGGTCGATGCCGACCCGGGCGACGACCTCGGGCAGGGCGAGCTCCGGCAGCGGCCGGTCGCCGACGATCGAGGCCGACCGCTGGGCCGGCGAGGCCAGGTCCCCGAGCGTCTGACCGTTGCCGTAGGTCAGGCCGACCCGGTCGACGGTCAGGTTGAGCCCGGCCGAGCAGCCGACGTCGATCAGCCCGATCGCGTTCGCGCCGACGCGGTGCGCGGCGTGCGCGATGGCCGGATACAGCACCGTGGCCCGTCCGGTCTCCTCGGCCCGCAGCTGTCGGCTGGTGACGATCGCGACGACGGCGTCGGCCATCGCGGTGAGCGTCTCGACGGCGGCGCTGGCGGCAGCGTCACCGTCGCCGGCCGCGTAGGCCTCGGCGAGCGCGGGGGCCCGACCGGTGAGGGCGAGGTCGTGCAGCGCGGCGAGGACCATCGCGGGACGTCGCCTACGGGCCGGCGCCGTCTCGACGGCGCGCAGCGCCGCGCTCGACCGGCTCACGGCGATGGCGACGCGTCCGGACAGGGGCGACGCCCCGCCGTCGTCCTCCGCGAAGCGCCGATACGCCTCGGCGAGTGCGCGTGAACTACCCACGGCTGCCAACGATCTGCCGTCGTCTCCGGTCGGTGTCTGGCATCGGCGACGATCCTAGCCAGGGCGCGGCCCGCCGTCGTGACTACGTGGTGGACACCCGCCGGTCACCGCGTCGTTCGAGGTTAGGCTGGAGGCGATCACGCCAGGAGGATATTCATGAAGATCGCCATCGGGTCCGACAGCTCGGGACACGGATTGAAGGACGCCGTCGCCGCGCATCTGCGCGAGGGCGGCCACGAGATTATCGACGTCGGCTGGGACGGCGCGGGTGAGGCGGAGTACTCCGCCCACTACGCCAAGCAGGTCGCGCACCTGATCCGCGACGAGGCGGCCGACCGCGGCGTCCTGATCTGCGGTACCGGCATCGGGATCTCGATCTCGGCGAACAAGGTCCGCGGCATCCGGGCTGCGGTGTGCTCGGAGCCGTTCACGGCGAAGCACACCCGCGAGCACAACGGTTCGCAGATCATCGCGTTCGGTGCCTTCGTGGTGGCTCCGGAGATGGCGTTCGCGATCACCGACGCGTTCCTCGGCGCCGAGTTCAAGGGCGGCATCTACCAGGAGCGCTTCGAGATCATCGCCGGTATCGAGGCCGAGGAAGCCCGGGTCTGACGCGGCCCGGTCAGGCACCGTCCGCGGCCGTCCCGGTGAGCCGGGTCCGCAGCTGGTCGGCGCTGGGGTTGCGCAGCACCTGATCGCCGATCAGCACCGTCGGCGTCAGTTCGTCCCCGTTGTTGAGCCGGCGGACCTCGGTGTTCGCCTGCGGGTCCGCCCACACGTTCACCCAGGTGATCCGGTCGTCACCACGCAGGTCGTGGAGCAGACGCTCGCAGTAGACGCAGCCGGGCTTCCAGAACACGACCGCGCCGCCGGTGCCGAGGCGCTGCGCGGCGGACCGCCACGGGGTGTGCCGCCCGCGTCGGGCGAGCAGTGCGACCAGGAGCAGCCCGGCCACCACCACGGCACCGATGAGCCACGGGCTCCCGTCGCCCAGGACCAGCAGGACCAGAGCGAGAAGGACGGGCAGGAGCCCGAGGAGCAACTGCTTGCGGCGTTCCGGAGCCATCGTTCGAGACTAATCCGACGGTGGCACAATCCATGCCCATGAGCGCAATCGAACTGCTACGTCAGCTCGGCGATGTTCTCGACGGCCACCGCTGGGACGACCTGCCGGCACTGCTCCATCCGGCCTTCCGAGGCGACTACGTCCACACCGGAGAGCAGTTCGGGCGGGATGACTTCGTTCGGCTGAACGTCGACTACCCGGGATTCCAGCGGTTTCGATGGGAGGACCTCGTCGACGCCGGCGATCGGGCGGTTGGCCGCGCTCTGGTGACGGGTACCGTCGACGAACAGGAGCAACGCTTCGGGGTGGCGACCTTCATCACCGCGCGCGACGGGCTGATCGCGGAGCTGACCGAGGTGTGGACCGACGTCGAGCAGACACCGCCGAGTGACCGCCGACCGGTCTGACCGCCATCCGCGACACAATGGCTCCATGACCGATCCCGAGTCCGCAGGCCCCGCGACCGTCCGGTCCGTGGCCCGGGCCGCCGGCGTCTCGGTCGCCACGGTGAGCCGGGTGATGGCGGGCACCGGGGTGGTCAGCCCCGCGCGGACCGAGCGAGTACTGGCGGCCGCCCGAGAGCTCGGGTACCGACCGGACCCCATCGCCAGGAGCCTGGCCACGGGCACCTCCCGCCGCATCGCCGTGCTGGTCCCGAACCTGTCCAACCCGTACTTCTACGACATCATCCGCGGGATCGGCCGGGCCAGCGCCGCGGACGGCTACACCATGATCGTCGCGGACTCGATGGAGGACGCCGCCGCCGAACGGGCCCTCGCCGTCGACATGCTCCAGCAGGCGGACGCGCTGCTGCTGGTGGCACCGCGCTCCGACCGGGCCACGCTGGAGGCGCTGCAGGGTTCGCGCCGGCCGGTCCTGATGCTGCTCGGCCCCAGGTCCGAGACCGAGCTGCCGGATCTCAGCGTGGACAACCTCGGCGGGATGACCAAGCTCTACCGGCACCTGGCCGACATCGGTCACCGGCGGGTGATCTACCTGTCCGGACCGCCCGGGGCGTGGCAGAACCTGCGCCGGCTCGAGGCGGCGCGCCGCGCCGAACGGTTCGGCGTGCAGGTCACGGTCCTGGAGGCGGGTGGCACCATCGCCGCCGGGCACGGCGCGGCCGATGCCGCCCTCGACATCGGCCCGACGGCGATCGCGTGCTTCAACGATCTCGTCGCCTTCGGGGTGTTGAACCGGCTCACCGAGCGTGGCATCGGCGTCCCGACCGACATCTCTCTCACCGGGTACGACGACATCGACTTCAGCGCCTACTCCTCACCGGCCCTGACCACGGTCCGCACGCCCCGCGAGCGGCTGGGCAGCGAGGGCTGGCAGACGCTGCGCCGGATGATCGACGGCGAGCGCGTCGACCCGGCGCCGGCAGAGCTGGCCGCCGAGCTCGTGGTCCGCGACTCGACCGGACCGGTTCCGAGCGAAGCCGCTCAGGCCAGCGCGTAACCGCCGTCGACGGGCAGCGTGTGCCCGGTCACGAAGCCGGCCGCCGGGGAGAGCAGGAACAACGCCGGACCGGTCACGTCCGCGGGCGAGCCCAGCCGCTTCATCGGGGTGCGGCCCACGATGCGCTCGTGGTTGGCGGGGTCGGCGAGCAGCTGGGCCGTCATCTCGGTGCGGATGTACCCAGGCGCGATCGCGTTCAGCCGGATCCCCTCCTCGCCCAGCTCCACCGCGAGCCCCGCGATGAGCTGTGACAGCGCCGCCTTGACCGAGCCGTACGGCACGATCCCGGCCAGCACCCGCTCCGCCGACATCGAGGACATCGCCAGGACCGATCCCGGGCGGGTGCCGTCCCCGGCGCGCAACGCCCCGTGCAGCGCGCGCACGATGCGGTAGAACGAGGACAGGTTGACGTCGACCAGCCGCGCCCAGTCCTCCTCGGCGATCTCGATGCCCGGGGTGCGGACCTGGATGCCGGCGGCCGTGACCAGGTGGGACAGGCCACGCCCGTCGAGCCAGTCGGTGATCCGGGCCGGGAAGTCGGCCGCGGCGACGTCGGCGACGAGGCCCTCGGCCCCGGCCCGCTCGGCGATCTCGTCCACGGCAGGGGAGCGGTCGACGAACAGCACCCGGGCACCCGCGCCGGACAACGCGGTCGCGATGTCGCGGCCGATGCCGCTCGCGGCCCCGGTGACGACGGCGGTCTGGTCCGTGAACGTCACTTCGCCCCCTCCCGGGCCGCGGTACGTGCCGCCTTGGCCGCGTGGAACGCGTCCATCCGGTCGGTGAACTCGACCCCTTGGAGCGTCTCCTCGCTCAGCTCGTTCAGCGCCGCCTCGCTCGCGGCGAGCCCGTCGTCGAGCAGTTCCCGGTTGAGCCAGCGCTTGGAACGGGCCAGTGCGTCCGGCGCTGCCGCGCGGACGCCGTTCAGCACCCGCTCGAGCGTGCCGTCCAGTTCCTCCTGCCCGACGGCGTAGGTCGCCAGGCCGAGGTCCCTCGCCTCCTTGTGGCCGAGGGTGTCGCCGGCGAGCGCCAACCGCGCGCCGAGGCGCCGGCTCGACGCCGCGGGCATGGCGCCGAAGTAGACGGTCGCCCACACCCCGATCTTCGCCTCCGGCAGCGCGAACGTGGCGTTCTCGCCGGCGATCACGATGTCGCTCCAGGTGACGAGCTCGACCCCGCCGCCCAGCGCGGCGCCCTCGACGACGGCGATCACCGGCAGTGGCGAGGCGGCGATCGCGTGGAAGGTGGGCAGCATGCCCGTGACGAAGTAGTCCTTGGCGCCCTGGACGCCGTCGAGTGCGCTCATCGCGTCGATGTCGTTGCCCGCGCAGAAGGACCGCCCGTCACCGCGCAGCACGATCGCGCGCTGCGCCGGGTCCTGCTGCGCCGCCCGGACCGCCGCACCGAGGGACTGCCAGGCGGCGAGGTCCATCGAGTTGCGCTTGTGCGGCCGGTCGAAGGTGATGACGGTGTGGTCCGGGTGGACGTGGACGGGCACGAGGGCTCCTTCGGGGGATGGCAGGCGGGCGAGGGGCTGCGTCAGGGCAGCGGGAGCGCGGCCGCGACCGGTGCGAACACCTCGGCAGCCATCGGCCTGATCTCGCCGATGACGGGCTGGAAGTCGAGGTGGGCGAGGATGTCGCGCTCGACATCGATGCCGGGCGCGACCTCGGTCAGCGCGAGCCCGGCCGGGGTGAGCTCGAAGACGCAGCGCTCGGTGACGTAGAGCGCGCGGCGACCCTCCCCGGCCGCGAACGGTCCGGCGTAGGTCACCTGCTCGACCTCGGGGACGAACTTGGCGACCGCACCCTCGGAGTCGATGACGAGGCGCCCGTCCTCGACGTGGACACGCAGACCCTTGGCGCGGAACGCACCGCAGAACACCGCCGTTCGTGCGTTCTGGCTGATGTCGACGAACCCGCCGGGGCCCATCACCTTCCCGCCGAACGAGGAGACGTTGACGTTCCCGCGGGCGTCCACCTGGGCCATGCCCAGGCAGGTGACGTCGATGATGCCGCCGGCGAAGATGTCGAACTGCACCGACGAGCTCACCCGTGCCGCCGGGCCCCGGGACATGCCGAAGAGATCTCCGAGCTCCGGTTCGCCGCCGTACAGGCCCTGTTCCACGGCGAGCTGGACCGTGTCCAGGCGCCCTTGCTCGCGCAGCACCTTGGCCACGTCGGCGCTCATCCCGAAGCCGAGGTTGAGGACGTCGCCCGCGCTGACCTCGAGGGCCGCGCGCCGCGCCACGACGGCGCGGATCGGGTCCGTGATCGGCTCGGCGACGGACTCCTCGGCGGGCACCGGGTGGAACAGGCCCGGGTCCTCCTCGGTGAGGTAGGTCTGCATCTGGGTCGGCTCGACGACGACGTAGTCGACGAGGGCCGCCGGCAGCAGCACCCGGCGCGGGTCGAGGCGGCCGGCGATGCGTCGCTTCACCTGGACGATCACCGTGCCGCCGCAGCCGCGGGCGGCCTGCGCGGCCTCGAGGGCGTCGAGGATCGCAGGCTCGGCGTCGGCGCCGATGTTCCCGAGCTCGTCGACCTCGGTGCCCCGCACCAGGGCGATGTCCACGTGCAGCGGCCGGTAGCGCAGGTACTCCTGCCCGTCGAGCTCGAGGACCTCGACGAGCTCCTCGCGGGCGCTGGAGTTGGCTCGGCCACCCTGGTTGCGGGGGTCGGCGAACGTGTGCAGGCCGGTCCGGGTGATGTATCCCGGTCGCCGCGCACCGGACTCACGGAACAGGTGGGTGATGACTCCGGCCGGCAGCACGTAGGCCTCGAGTTTGTTCTCGGCCGCCAGCGCCATCATCGCGGGGGACCAGGTCCAGTGCCCGCCGATGACCCGCGTGGTCATGCCCTCGTGGGCGAAGCCGTTCACGCCGCGCTTGTCGCGGTCGCCCACCCCGAGGGCGTGCACCAGCCGCAGGCCCCGTGGGGTGCCGGCGGTGCGGAAGCGGCGCTCGACGGCGGCGATCACCGCGGTGGGCTCGAGCTGGCCACCACCGTTCGCGGCCAGCGCGACGGTGTGGCCGTCCTGGACGCGCTGGGCGGCTTCGTCGGCGGAGACGATCTGGACGGGCATCGCGGGTACCTCTCGCTTGGTCCATCTGTTGTAACCGGTTACAAAATG
Organism: Occultella kanbiaonis; assembly: GCF_009708215.1. Lineage (NCBI taxonomy): Bacteria > Bacillati > Actinomycetota > Actinomycetes > Micrococcales > Ruaniaceae > Occultella > Occultella kanbiaonis. The sequence continues at coordinate 545,867 of NZ_CP046175.1, forward strand.
GAAGTCAAGCGAGTCGCCCGTGGGTGGGGCGGTTCAGCGGCGATCCGGTCAGGCGCCGAGCGAACGGAGCAGTTCGACGACGGGGTCCCATCGGGTGGGTCGGTCCGACATGGACGTGAGTGCGTCATGGAGTTCACGGGCCTTGGCGACCAGGTCTGCCTCCCGATCCTCCAGCAGCGCCTCGTACCGCTCGTCGAGCAGGTGGCTGTTCCCGGCTGCGAGGAGGGCGATGTGGTCGAGGAAGATGGTCAGCGACCGCGCGCGGGACTCCTCGGGATCGCCCGACGCGGACACCGGCACGTAATCGAACCGACTGTGCCAGAGTTCGGCCTGGGCGGGCTCGGGCCTGAGCGGGAGGACGGTGCCGAGCGGTCGCTCCTTGTCCTCGGTCGACATGGACCCCGCCGCACGGAACGCGATCACCTCGTGCGTCAGACGAAGGAAGTTGTCGTCCGTCATGGAGGCTCCGACGACCAGGAGGTGCCGGGTCACCATCAGCGACTGGACGAGCGAGCCCATCGGCCGTGACGTGGCGTCATAGCTGACGAAGTCGCTGCGGGTGAGATGATCGTCTCGGGGCGTTCGGCATCACCATGCATCTTCAGCACCCAGGGGCGGTCCTGCTGGGCCCTGTCGAAGGGCAGGACGGCGACCCCCGCGTTCGCCTGGACGTCACCGGCCGCGAGCTCGTACAACCGGTCGTAGTTCGTGGTGACGACTTCGCGGCATCCGAGCGCGGCGAGGATCGCGTGGGTCATCGCGTAGCGGCGTTGATGGGTGACCTGGGCGGCGATGGCGGCGCCGAAGTCAGCGCCGTACTTGATCCGCAGGAGCTCGGCCCGGTCGAGGGTCGAGGAGAGCTGCGTCAGATCGACGTCCTTGCCCTCCGCGAGACTGCCGAGCAGGCTGTTCCATGACGGGAGTCCGGCCCCGATGCTCACCCCGGCGCCGAGGAACAGTGCCAGCTCCCCGGAACGCGCGACGGCGGCGAGGCGCTCCGCGGCCGCACGCAGTTCCGGCGTGAGCAGTGCATCCCCGGAGCCGAGTTCACGCCGCCGCTCCTGGAGCGCCGTGTAGTCGGACGTGGAGTTCGCAACGATGACGATGTCGATGCCCAGAGCGGCGGACTCCTCACGGCAGACCCGCAACTGGGTGTCGATGACCTGACCGCGGTTCGGACCGAACCCGCCGTGCCCGGTGCCGAGCAGTGGCATCGAGACGAGCACGTGGGATCGCCCCTGCCCCGGATCGAGACGTGCCACCTCGGCGAGCACCCGGCGGAGCCGGGCCATCACGTCGTCGAGGTCCTCGGTCAAGGAGCGGGAGAAGTAGGACGCCACGTCCACGAACCACGTCGGCTTCGGTGGCTCGGCGGGGCCGGTCGCCGTGGCGCGGCCCCACCGTCGCTCACTCCAGCCATCCGGCTGCAGGGTCCGAACCGCCTCCCCGAACCCGGCATCGGGTAGACCGAGGGTCGGTGCCCAGTGACCGCTCACGCTGAAGTACCGATCGGTGGCGAGGATCACCGCATCGCTGTCGAGGTTCTCCATCCGTCCCTGGACGACGAACACATGCCCGTTGCTCATGAACGGACGGTATCGACGTTCGTGTGGTGCCGGGGGCACGGTTCAGTCGTTGACCACGATGTACCCGACGTTGAATGAGGCGGCGACGTTGGCGGTGCCGACGGTCATGACGTCGCCGCCGGGTGCGTCGAAGGCTTCGGAGTCCGAGGTGAGCGCCGTGTAGCCGTCCTCGTCCACGGTGCCGCACTCAGCGGTGTGGCTGACCAGGTCGACATCGTCGATTGCCACGGTCACCGTCAACGTGGAACCGTCGATGCTCGTACAGGCGACCCGCAGGAGGTAGCGACCGGCGGGGAGATGGAACCCCACGTACGCATTGGAGTCCGCCGCCGGATCCACCTGGCCGCCGGCGCCACCGGAGAACCCCTCGGCCTGGGCAAGGGTCGGGTCGAGAACCGCCGGGTCGGGCAGGTCGGGTCCGGCCGGAGCTCCGGTGCAGGCCGCGAGCAGGACCGCGCCCGCCAGGGTGGACACGAGGGTCCGTGCAGGGTGGCGCATGGGTGAACCGTAGCGACTCGGCTCGCCCGACCTCCACGCGGCGGACATCGCCGAGCGCGTCAGGGCAAGGACAACTCCGGACGGCCCCTCGGTCGAGGCGACGAAGTCCGTCCCCGCGGGTGCGCGCGGCCCGGGGACGCGAGTTCAGACGGGCGACCCGATGTACTTCTCCTCGAGGAACTCCTCGATCCCCTCGGCGCTGCCCTCGCGCCCGAGGCCGGACTGCTTCATGCCACCGAACGGTGCGGCGGGGTCGCTGAGCACGGCACGGTTCACGCCGATCATGCCGGCGTCGATGGCGAGCGCGATCGTCATGGCGTCACCGGGTGGGCCGTAGACGTAGGCGATCAGCCCGTAGATGGTGTCGTTGGCCATCCGGATCGCGTCGGCCGGGTCGTCGAAGCCGATCAGCGTGATCACCGGGCCGAAGATCTCGGTGCGGGTGATCTCGCTGCCGTGGGTGACATCGGCCAGGACCGTCGGCGGGTAGAAAGCACCGACACCGCTGGCGGTGGCGCCGCCGAGCACGACTCGGGCTCCGCCGTCGACGGCGGTGTCGACCAACGCGGCGACCTTGTCCCGCTCGGTCACCGAGACCAGGGCGCCCAGGTCGTTCTCCGGGTCGCGACCCGGCCCCGTCCGGACGCGGGACATGGCCGCCGTCAGTTCGGTCGAGAACTCCTCGAGCACGCTGGTGTGCACGTAGAACCGGTTCGCTGCCGTGCAGGCGGAGCCGCCGTTGCGCATCTTCGCGACCATCGCCCCGGCCACGGAGTCCGCGACGTCGGCCCCCTCGAGCACGACGAACGGTGCGTTCCCACCGAGTTCCATGGCCGAGCTGATCACGTTGTCGGCCGCCTCGTGCAGAAGCAGCCGGCCCACCTCGGTCGAACCGGTGAAGGAGAGCTTGCGCACGGCCGGATGGTGCAGCATCGCGCGTACGGCCGGAGCGGTGGGCGCGGGGGTCACCAGGTTGACGACGCCCGACGGCACGCCTGCCCGCTCGAGGACGCCGATCACGTAGGCCGCGGTCAGCGGTGTCTCGGAGGCGGGCTTCAGCACCACCGTGCAGCCGGCGGCGAGGGCCGGCGCGATCTTCCGGGTGGCCATCGCCGCCGGGAAGTTCCACGGGGTGATCAGGACGCTGACGCCGATCGGCTGGCGGGTGACGGTGATGCGCTTGTCCCCGGCCGGTGACAACCGGAAGTCGCCACCGATGCGGACGGCCTCCTCGGCGAACCAGCGGAAGAACTCCCGCGCGTAGCGTGCTTCGGCGAGCGCGTCGGCGTGGGCCTTGCCGTTCTCGCTGACGATGATGTCGGTCATCGTCTGCTCCTCCGCCGCCAGGAGCTCGTAGCAGCGCCGCAGCAGTTCCGATCGTTCGCGTGGCGGCGTGGCGGACCACGCCGGGAGCGCGCGCTCCGCGGCGGCGACGGCGTCGAGGCAGTCGCCGGTGGTGGCAACCGCGAACGTGGTCAGCTCGGTGCCGTCGGCCGGGTCGACGACGGAGAAGCGGCGGTCCTCCGACCCGGGCCGCCACACACCGTCGATGAAGAGATCGTTCAGGTAGGTCATGGGTGCTCTCCCGCTCAGGTGTGGTCGCCGCGCCAGGCGGCGGTGACTATTCCGGGGATCCGTTCGATCGGCCTGGCAGCCGCCACGTTCCCCGCGAGCCTGCTGATGCCCGCCGCTCGTGCCGAGATGTCCGGAAGGTCCTGGGCACGGACTCCGAGTTCGGCGAGGCTCGCCGGGATCCCGATGTCGGCGACGATCTGCTCGATCCGGCGGATCGCATCGAGAGCCGGGTCGGAGCCGGATTCGGCGACGCCGAGGAGCGTGCCTATCCGGCGCAGCGCGGGGTCGATGTCCGGTCGGCACCCACGCAGCACATACGGCAGGAGCAGGCCGGTGCCGAGGCCGTGCGGGGTCTTGGTGAGGGCCCCGATCGGGTACTGGATCGCGTGCGACAGGTGGGTTCCGGCACTCCCGAAGGCCATCCCGGCCAGCAGGCTGCCGTAGGCCATCTCGGTCCGTGCGGCGCCATCATCGGGGTCGGTGACCGCGCGGACCAGGTTCGCCGCGATGACGGTGATCGCCTCCTCGGCGAGCAGGCCCGCCAGTCGGTTCCGACCCACGAACACAGGAAGCTGGTCGGGCCACTCGGGAGTCCTGACCGCCGCCGTGTAGGACTCGATCGCGTGCACGAACGCGTCGACGCCGGCGTGTGCGGTGACCGAGGCCGGTGCACCGTGGGTCAGGGTCGGGTCGACGACGGCGAACCGCGGGATCAGGTGCGGGCTCGAGATCCCGACCTTGAGGTCCCGGCTCGGATCGGAGACCACGGCCACCGGGGTCACCTCCGACCCCGTGCCCGCCGTGGTCGGCACGGCGATCACCGGGGTGATGGGTCCCGGGACCGCGTTCTCGCCGTAGTAGTCACTGAGCCGACCCCCGTGACTGCGCAGCAGCGCCACCAGCTTCGCCAGATCCAGCGCGCTTCCACCCCCGAAACCGATGACCAGGTCGGGACCCCAGGCCGAGGCCGCGTCCGCGGCACGTTGCACCGAGTCGACCGGGAGCTCGGGCTCCACCTCGGTCCAGACCTGCAGGACCGCTCCGGAGTCCCGTAGTTCCTCGCAGGTCCGTTCGAACTGCGGCGTCTCGGCCAGGAACGGATCGCAGCACACGAACACCCGCCCGCCCAGCTCTCGCGCGAGCGGCGCGATCGACGACGCGGCGCCGTTCCCGAAGTGGATCCGGGTCGGCAGCCGGAGCAGCCCGAACCCGTCGGAGTGTGTCCGGGTGTGGCTCATGCGCCGTGCTCCTCGAGGAGTTGTTCGACCTCTCGCCAGACCTGGGGGTTGACCGGGATGCCGTTGGCCAGCCGCTCGGCCCGGGTCGCCCTCGCCCGGTCGCCCGGCACCGTGACCGGGTCCGGGCCGGTCCCGCTGGCGCGGACGTCATGGAGGTAGGCCTCCACGAGGCTGAGATGGGGGAGCCGGCCGATGCGGTCGAGTGAGATCGCGACGAAGATGTCGCCCTTCGTGGCGATGTGTTCGACGTCCAGCGTGCCCTGCTTCCGAGGGCCGAACGCCGTCCCGGTGACCGTGCCCACGAGGACCTCCAGGGCGATCCCGAGGGCGTATCCCTTCGGGCCACCGAACGGCGAGAGGGCCCCGTCGGACACCTCGGCGGGATCGGTGACCGGCCTGCCGTGACGATCGACCGCCCAGCCGAGTGGGATCGGCCGCGAGGTGGCGGCGTGGTCGAGGACCTTGCCCATCGAGACCGCCGCCGTCGACATGTCGAGGACGAGCGGCTCGCTCTCGGTCGGCACCGCGATGCCCACCGGGTTGGTGCCGACCATCGGCCGTGCGCTGCCCCAGGGGTGGACGAGCGCTTCGCTGGTCGTCAGGGCGATGCCGATCTGGCCGGCCGCGGCGATGCGTTCCACGTACGGGGCGAGCATGCCCATGTGATTGGCGTTGTGCACCGCGGCCAGGGCGACGCCGCTCTCGGCGGCCCGTCGGGTGATCGCCTCGATGGCCACCCCCGCCACCACGGGACCGAAGCCGCGCTCGCCGTCGACGCTCAGGAACGCGTCGCTGATCCACGTCGTGCGTGGCGCGACTCCGGTCCGGATGAGCCCGTTGCGCATGCGGCCGACCAGCACGGCGAGCCGCCGCACCCCGTGCGAGGGGTGGCCGCGGAGGTCGCCCTCGACGAGCACGTCCGCCTGTTGAGCGGCGTCGGCGAAGGTGGCACCCTCACCCACAAGGATCTGGACCACGGCGTCGTGCAGACGATCTGCGCTCACGGCCACGTCGGTGCCGACGCTGTTCGTCGTCATAGGTATCCTCCTCGGTCACGTCTGGACCGATGATGACCATCACGGAAGGAAGCGGCTATGACCCGTCCCGAACAGCAGGACGCAAGCTCTTCGCTCATCAAGGGCTTGTCCCTGCTCAACCTCTTCTCGGTGACCGACTTCGAGATCAGCATCAGCGAGATGGCCCGGACGTCGGGGATCCCGAAGTCCACGGCCCATCGCCTGGTGACCGATCTCGTGGAATGGGGCGCCCTCGAGCGTGGCCGGAACGGATACCGGCTCGGGGTGCGCATGTTCGAGCTCGGGCACCTGGTGCCCGCCCAGCGGACGCTGCGCGAGGTGGCGCTCCCGTATGCGCACAACCTCAACGAGGTGACCGGCCTGACCTGCAACCTCGCCGTCCGGGACAAGCACGAGATCATCTACCTCGAGAAGATCTCCCGCCGTGACCTGTTGGTCCCGCACTCGCGCCTCGGGGGCCGGCTGCCGCTGCACTGCACCGGCCTCGGCAAGGCGATCCTCGGTTTCAGCGACCACGACTTCGTGGAGTCGGTGTTGAGCGCACCCCTGACGAGGCTCTCGCCCAAGACGATCACCGACCCCACCGCGCTGCGGCGAGAGCTGGCGCGGGTGCGGGAGACCAAGGTCGCCTACGACGTCGAGGAGTCGCAGCCCGGCCTGTTCTGTGTGGCAGCACCGATCTTCGGGATGGGCAACCACCTGGTCGGAGCGATCTCGGTGACCGGTGCGACCGCGTTGTCCCAGGCCCAACGCTACGCATCCGCGGTGCGGATGACGGCGATGGCGATCTCCCGCGTGCTGGGATCGAGGCCCGGTCGTCCGGCATAGCGGGACGACCGCTTGATGCCCCTCGCCTTCCGCGCGATCGTCGGAGCCCATCGGGACGAGGACGTAGCCCGATGTCCGACGGTCGTACCCCCCCGGCCGCGGACCTCTCGAGGGAGATGAGAGCCAGTGGCGAACACGCAGGTCTCGGCATCCGCGCCGGATGTCGCGCCGGCCAGGAGCCGCAAGGAGAAGCCGCGGCGCCAGAATCTCGCGGGCTGGATGTTCGTCGGCCCGGTGATCTTCGGAGTGCTCGCGTTCCAGATCGTCCCGGTCATCGCCTCACTCGGCGTCTCGATGACGAACTGGACCGGGCTGAACGAGCCGGACTTCCTCGGTCTCGGGAACTTCGTCGCGTTGTTCACGACCGACGCCCGCTTCTACTCGACGCTGCTGAACACGGCGATCTTCACCATCGCGATGGTTGTCCTCTCGATCGCGATCGGACTCGCGCTGGCCGTTCTGTGCAATCAGCGGATCCGCGGTGTCGGCGTGTTCCGGACGCTCTACTACTCCCCGGCGATCACCAATGTCGTGGCCATCGGGTTCGTCTGGTTCTGGCTGTACGAGCCGAACAACGGCCTGATCAACTCGACCCTGCGCGGAGTCGGGATCACTGGTCCGGCGTGGCTCTCCGACCCCAGCACGGCCCTGATCGCGGTGATCATCGTGGCGCTGTGGCAGGGCGTCGGCTACCCGATGGTGATCCTGCTCGCCGGGCTGCAATCCATCGACAAGTCGCTCCTGGAGGCCGCGACCGTCGACGGCGCCTCCAACTGGCTTCGATTCTGGCGGGTCACCTTCCCGCTGCTGACCCCGAGCATCTTCTTCCTGACCATCATGCAGTTCATCTCGTCGTTCCAGGTCTTCGGCATCATCTACGTGATGACGTCCGGCGGGCCGAACAACGCGACGTCGGTCCTGATCTTCGAGATCTATCAGGTGGCTTTCGCGCAGGGGCGTCTCGGCTATGCCTCGGCGATGGGCTGGGTGCTGTTCCTGATCGTCGGCCTCGTGACCGTCTTCCAATGGAAGATGGAGAAGCGGTGGGTGCACTATGACAGCTGAACGCGTCGTGGCCCGAGCGCCACAGGGACGTGTGGTGAGCTCCGCCGACGGAGTCGAGGGTCCTCGGGCAGCACCCGCCCGACGGCGTCGCCCGCGCGGCATCGGACGGCGGACCGCGGTCATGATCACGCTGATCGTCCTGGCGGGCGTCTTCGCGATGCCGCTGCTGTGGATGGTGAGCGCGTCCCTGAAGCCGGAGAACGAGGTGCTCGCCTCGCCGCCCACGTTCATCCCGTCCGTCTTCCAGTGGGAGAACTATGCAGCTGCCGCGGACGGCCTCCTGCCGTTCTTCCTGAACAGCGTGAAGCTTGCGGCGCTCAACGTGACCGGACTGCTGTTCTTCGCATCGCTGGCCGGGTACGGGTTCGCACGCCTGAACTTCGTGGGAAAGAACGTCGCGTTCGCATTGTTGTTGGCGACGGCGATGATTCCGAGCATGGTGTACCTGATCCCGCAATACATGCTCTTCCGGGAGATCGGCTGGATCGACACGCACTTCCCGCTCTGGGTCCCCAATGTGCTGACGCCGGTGTTCGGGACATTCCTGCTGCGGCAGTCGTTCCGTGGCGTGCCGAGGGAACTGGAGGAGGCGGCGAAGCTGGACGGGGCGTCCGTGTTCGGGACGTTCTGGCGGATCATGCTGCCCCAGGTCAAGCCCGCCCTGGCCGCCGTCGGTGCCCTGACCTTCATGGCGTCCTGGAACGACCTGTTCGGGCCGTTGATCTTCCTGAACTCCACCCGGCTGCAGACCATGCCCATCGCACTCGTGCTCTTCCAGGGAGAGTTCTTCACCCAGACGAATCTCATGATGGCGGCGGCCACCCTCACGATCATTCCGCCGCTCATCCTCTTCTTCCTCGCCCAACGGTATTTCGTTCAGGGCATCACCATGTCAGGTCTGAAAGGTTAGGTCGCCGTTTCATGCGCATCACACAGGTCGAGTCCATCATCCTGCTCGAGCAGTTCCATATCGTGAAGGTCCACACCGACGAAGGGCTCATCGGGATCGGCGAGATCAGCCCGATGAAGGCGGCGGTCACGCACGCGATCGTCGAGCATGCCCTGGCGCCGCTGCTCGTGGGTGAGGACCCAGGGGACATCGAGCGGCTCTGGCGCCGGATGTACACCAAGCCCTACAAGCTCGGACCGATGGGCGCCCAGCTCGAGGCCATCGCCGGCATCGACATCGCGCTCTGGGATCTGCTCGGCAAGGCCGCGAACCTACCCGTCTACGCGCTCACCGGTGGCAAGTACCGCACCGGCATGAAGGTCTACGCGAGCTCGATGTCGCGCAGCATGAGCCCGCAGGAGGAGGCCGAGCGGGCGGTGTCGTTCCAGGAGCAGGGCTATCACGGCTACAAGATCCACTCCTCGACCCCGTGGATGCATGACGACGGCTTCGACCAGACGATCGACACCGTCGCGGCGGTCCGCGCCGCGGTCGGTGACGACTTCCCGATCCTCGTCGACGTCAACAACGCCTACTACGAGCACACCGCGATCCGGATCGCGCGTGAACTCGAGGCGTACGGCGTCTGGCACTTCGAGGAACCACTCGCCGCGCACGACTACGCCGCCTACGCCCGGCTGGCGGACGCCGTCGACATCCCCATCGCGGCGGGCGAGCAGGAGTACACGAGCTGGCAGTTCCGCGACCTGATCACCCAGGGCCGGGTCGACATCCTGCAACCCGACGTCATCAAGTGCGGCGGCATCACCGAGTTCCGCAAGATCGCCGTACTCGCGGACGTCCACACGAAGCCGATCACGGTGCACAACACCCAGCAGACGATCGGCACCTCGGCACACGCGCACCTGTGGGTGAGCACGCCTTCGTGCGTGTACCCGCAGGAGTACAACATCGAGCACAACCCGGTGCTCGACGACGTCCCGATCTGGACCAACCCCCTCGTCCCGGTCGATGGCGTCATCACCCCGTGGGACCTGCCCGGTCTCGGGGTCGAACTCGACGAGGACGCGGTGGCGCGGTTGCGCAGCAACTGACGGCGCGTCCTTCATTCGGAGCGCCGCATCACGGCGACTCCGGCTCACCGGCCCGACTCCTCGGCCGGCTCATCAGCACGGCTCAGCACACAAGGACAGGACGAACCAATGGCGGTAGATCAGGTCTCACGACGATCGTTGCTCAAGACCCTGGGAGTGGCCTCCGGCGCCGCGCTCATCGGTGGCCCACTCGCCGGCTGTGGGGGCGGCGGCTCCGGCTCCGACTCCGGGTCGGGCGGGACCTTCGCCTTCATGAGCTGGGACGCCACCTCCGACACCCCGCTGTACCAGGTCGCCCAGAACTGGGCGGAACAGGCCTCCCGGGAGATCGACGTGCAGTCGGTGCCGGGCGGCGGCGACTACGAGACGAAGCTTCGCACCGTGCTCTCGTCGGGCGCCCACCCGGACGTCATCCGCATCAACGACGACTTCGTGCAGGCGTACTACAGCGAGGGCTCACTGCTCGATCTCACCCCCTATCTCGAGCAGGACTCGATCGACGCGGACGACTTCTACCCGGTGGCGTTCAACTTCGCCAAGCAGGCCGACGGCGCGCACGCGGCCTGGCCGATCCTGACGAACCCGGGGATCATCTACTGCAACGTGGACGCCTTCGAGGAGGCGGGCGTGCCGCTCCCGCCGACTGACTGGGACGCCGACGGGTGGACCTGGGACGACTTCCTCGACGCAGCCACGAAGCTCACCAAGCCGGGCGGCGAACGCTGGGGCGCGCTGCTCTTCCACGACACCGCCCTGGAGACCGTCTGGCCCGTCAACAACGGCACGACCGGCATCTACTCCGAGGACGCCCAGACGTTCACGCTCGCCGACGAGGGCAGCACGGACGCGCTGCAGTGGGCCGCCGACCTTGCGCTCGTGCACGGCGTCCACCCGGACTTCGGCACGGTCAGCACCGGGAAGTCCACTCCGAACTGGGCCCAGTCCCTGTTCGGGACCGGGCAGGTCGCGATGCTCCTCGGGCTGACCAGCTCGATCCCCTACCTCCGCGAGAACGCGGAGGTGAACTGGGACATCTTCCCGCCGCCGCAGCAGGTGACCCGGCAGACCGTGAACACCATGACGGTCCTGGCCGTGCCGTCCGAGTCGCCGGATCCCGATGCCGCCTGGGACTTCCTGAAGTACTGCGTCGGCCCTGAGGCCGCCGAGCTCTTCGCCGAGTCGCGCGGTTTCGTACCCGTGGCCACCGCCTCCGCCGACCTGTTCGTCGCCGACGATCAGGCACCCCAGAACCTCGCGATGGTCAGCCAGGCCCTGGCGAACGCCGTCAACGAGAACTTCGGTCTGTACATCGAGCGGGCGCGCACGGTCTACCGGCCCGTCCTCGACGAGATCTGGAGCGGCCGCCAGACCGCCGCCGACGCGCTCGGTGGGATCCGGGCCGAGGTCGAGGCGATCCTGGCCGGGCAGGGTTGAGCATGAAGATCACCAGAGTCACCGTCGAGGTCACCTCCGAGCCCAAGCAGCACGCGATCCGGGACGCGATCCAGCTGCTGGACCGCAACGGCCGCTGCGACGTGACGGTCGAGACGGACGCCGGCGTCAGCGGCACCAGCAGCACCTATTTCGGTCGCGTCGCCAGCTCGCCCGCGCTGCTCGGCGCCCTGATCACCGAGCAGCTCGGCCCGGCGATCATCGGCCAGGACGCCACCATGATCCGGCACATCCGCGACCTGCTCAGGACCCTGACCGACTACCAGGGCACGGCGGGCCTGTCGACCTTCGGCATCTCCGCGATCGATCAGGCCCTCTGGGACCTGCTCGGCAAGTCGCTCGGGGTGCCGGTCTGGAAACTGCTGGGTGCCAACCGGACGGCGATCCCCACCTACGCGATGGTGGGGTGGCTCGAGCTGGACGTTCCGCAGCTGCAGGACGTCTGCGCCCGGGCCATGGAACAGGGCTTCCAGGGCGTGAAGATGAAGGTGGGCGGTGGCCCTCTGGCCGAGGATCTCGAACGGATCGGTGCGGTCCGCGCGGTGATCGGCGACGGGGTCCCGCTGATGGTCGACGCCAACCAGGCGTTCGACCTCGCCGAGGCGATCCGGCGTGGGCGCGCGTACTCCGACCTCGGCTGCCGGTGGTTCGAGGAACCGCTACGAGCCGCGGACACGGCGGCGCACATCCGGCTGGCCGAGAAGCTGGACATCCCGATCGCCACCGGGGAGAACCGCTACGGGCAGGAACAGTTCCGGGACCTGTTCGTCGGTGGCGGCGTCGGCGTGGTCCAACCGGACCTGCGCCGGGCCGGCGGGCTCACCGACTGCTACGAGATCGGACTGATGGCGGCCGGGTTCGGCATCCCGTACGCCTCGCACGGCGGCGGTGCGCACATCCACGTCCTCGCGGCGCTGCCGAACACGATCTACGTCGAGAGCGGGCTGCTGCCGGCGGACGGATCGGTCACCCTGACCGACGGCTGCTACCCGCTGCCCACCGAACCCGGCCTGTCCTCCTGGAGCGCGCACTGAGCGATACCGGTCAACCGACCACCAGAGCGACGACCAGGCAGGCGAGCGCCGCCGTCGACGTGGCAGTGCGCACGTCGTTCCACCGGGACCACCGCGCCTCGAACGCGGCTCGCACCCCGGCCGGGTCGGCCGGGGTGGGGCCGGCCCGGTCGATGGCGTTGTTCAGCGGGATGTTCGCGCGGCCGGTGATGATCAGGCAGGCCAGGTAGCACGCCACGGCGGCGCCGATCCACGGCACGGCGGCGGAGGAGGCGTCGCCGACCAGGTGCGCGATCAGCGCGAGGACGGACAGCACGATCGCCCCGCCGAACGCGAGCGCGAACCGCGGGTTCAGGATCGCGGTGTTGATGTGGTGCATCACCTCGACGAACGCCGCGTCACGCGCGCGCGCCACCCCGGGCATCACGGCCACGGAGAACGTGTAGAACAGCCCCGCCGCGAGGCCCATCGCGACCGTGGCCGCGGCGAGGCTGAGGGTGGCGAACATCAGCGCACCGGCGCGGGTACGCTGACCCACGCGCCGCTCGCGGCAGCCTCGCGCGCCCAGTCGGAGAAGTCCCGGGCCGGGCGTCCGAGGACCTGCTGGACACCGTCGGCCGGGATCGAGTTGCGCCCGTCGAGGACCTCGGTGAACAGGTACATGAACAGGTCCACCAGCTCGGGCGGGGTGCCCTCGGCCGTGAGCCCGGCGCGGAACTCCTCGGCCGGGATCTCCTGGTGGCGCACCTCGAGGCCGCTCGCGGCCGAGATCTCGGCCATCGCGTCCGCGAAGGTGAGCGAGCGCGGGCCGGAGAGCTCGTACACCCGGCCGGCGTGGCCGTCCTCGGTGAGCACGGTCGCGGCCACCTCGGCGATGTCCTCGACGTCGGTGAACGGTTCCGGCTCGCCCGGCCCGGGTGCCGCGAACACGCCGCTGAGCACGGCCGGCAGCAGGAAGCTCTCGCTGAAGTTCTGGTTGAACCAGCTTGCGCGCAGCACGGTCCAGTCGGCGCCAGAGGCGCGCACGCGCTGTTCGGCGTGCTCGGCCGCGGTCTCCCCGCGGCCGGAGAGCAGCACCAGGCGGCGCACGCCGGCGGCGACGGCCTGCTCGGCGAACGCACCGATCACGTCGTCGGCGCCGGGCAAGGCCAGGTCGGGCACGTAGGCGATGTAGACGGCGCTCACGCCATCGAGGGCGTCGGCCCAGGTGGACGGGTCCTCCCAGTCGAACGGCGGCTCGGCCGATCGGGAGCCGAGGCGAACGGGATGCCCGACGGCGGTGAGTCGCTTGGCCACTCGGCTGCCGGTCTTGCCGGTGCCGCCGAGGACGAGGGTCAAGTCGTTCGTGGTGGTTGTCATGTCCCCACTCAACAGGGCGCGCGTGAGACGATCCATAGTTCAGGCTCTTGATTTCATACGTGGGCGTCTACACACTGGGGTCATGGATGCACTCACCGGACTCCTCGACGGCCCTCGTGCGCGCGGCGCGTTCCTGATGCGCTCGCTGATGGTGCCGCCGTGGGCGATCCGGATCCGGGACGAGGCACCGCTCACCGTCGTGGTGATGACCAAGGGGACCACGTGGATCCGTCCGGACGCGGGTGAGCCGGTCCGGTTGACCGCGGGCGACGTGGCCCTCGTGCGTGGCCCGGACCCGTACACCGTGGCGGAGCCGCCGGACGCGCCGATCGGGGTCTACATCAACCCGGGCCAGCACTGCACCGCACCCGACGGTCGCTCCCTCGAGGAGGAGATGTACCTCGGTGTGCGCACCTGGGGCAACGACGCCGACGCCCCGACCGAGGTCATCACCGGGGCCTACGGCGTGGAGGGCGAGGTGAGCCGGCGGCTGCTCGACGTGCTGCCCACCGTGATCGTCATCCCGGCCGGAGATCCGGGCGCACCCACCACGCTGGTCCGGCTCATCCGTGAGGAGATCGTCAAGGACGACGTCGGTCAGGACGTGGTGCTCGACCGGATGCTCGACCTGCTCCTGATCGCGGTGCTGCGGAACTGGTTGAGCCGGCCGGAGGCGCAGCCGCCCGCCTGGTACTCCGCGAGCGCCGACCCGATGGTCGGGCACGCCCTGCGCCTGCTCCACAACAACCCCGGCCACCCCTGGACCGTCGCCGGGCTGGCTGCCGAGTGCGGCGTCTCCCGGGCCGCGTTCGCCCGCCGGTTCACCCAGCTCGTCGGGCAGGCGCCGATGGCCTACCTCACCGACTGGCGGCTGACCATGGCGGCGGACCTGCTCCGCGAGCCGGACGCCACCGTGGCTTCGGTCTCCCGGCGGGTCGGCTACGGGAGCTCGTTCGCGTTCAGCTCCGCGTTCAAGCGGGTCCGCGGAGTGAGCCCGCAACGGCACCGGAGCGGCGCCGCGCTCGCGGCCGTCGGGGCCGACTGAGCCCGACGGCGGAACTCGGCTGCCGCCGTCGGGCGCCGCGGGCGCTCACGCGAGCGCTTCCGCGGAAGCGCGCAGGTGCTGCCCGACGGTCGGCGGACCTGATCGGACGTGGTTCCGGCGGCGCTGCTGGGCCCGGGGACGGATACCTGGGCGTCGGCCTCGCACCCGGTGAGAGGATGCGGCAGATGAGCGACTCTCCGGCGTGGCTGCCCACGCCTCCCTGCGCCGAGCTGCACCTGCACATCGAGGGCACTCTCGAGCCGGACCTGGTGTTCGCGCTCGCGGAGCGCAACGGGGTGGACCTGCCGGATCCGGATGTCGGTGCGTTGCGGTCCCGGTATGCGTTCACCGACCTGCAGTCCTTCCTGGACCTCTACTACGAGAACATGGCGGTGCTGCGCACGCCGGCCGACTTCGCGGAGATGACGCGCGCCTACCTGACCCGAGCGCGGGCGGCCGGGGTGCGGCACGCGGAGATCATGTTCGACCCGCAGGCGCACCTGGCCCGGGGGGTGCCGCTGGCGGCGAGCGTCGGGGGCATCGCCTCCGTGCTGCACACGAGCGAGGCCGAGTTCGGGATCTCCACCGGTCTGATCGCCGCGTTCCTCCGGGACCGGCCGGCGAGTGAGGCCCTCGAGGTCCTCGAGGAGCTGCTCGCGATGGACGCGCCGATCATCGGCATCGGCCTCGACTCCGCCGAGGTGGGGAACCCGCCGTCGGGCTTCACCGCGGTCTACGACCGCGCCCGCGGGGCCGGCCTGCACCTGGTGGCGCACGCGGGGGAGGAGGGGCCGCCGTCGTACATCGCCGGCGCGCTCGACGACCTCGGCGTCGAGCGGATCGACCACGGGATCCGGTGCCTCGACGACCCGGCACTCGTGGCGAGGCTTGCCGCCGAGAAGATCCCGCTGACCGTGTGCCCGCTGTCCAACGTGCGGCTGCGGGCGGTGCCCTCGCTCGCCGCGCACCCGCTGCGGCGGCTGCTCGAGGCCGGGGTGATCGTGACGATCAACTCCGACGATCCGGCCTACTTCGGTGGCTACGTGGACGACAACCTGCATGCGGTGCGGGAGGTCCACAAGCTGACCGACGACGAGTTGGCGGCGCTCGCGGCGAACTCGTTCCGGGCATCCTTCCTCGACGGCGACCGGCGGGACGCGCTGCTCGCCGAGGTCGAGGACTGGCGAACCGCGGCGCGCTAGCGGTCCCGTCGTCACGCGACGCGGGCGGCGCGAGCCGTCTGCCCTCCGGAGACGACGGTGGTGAACAGGGTGATGCCCGCGGCGGCGATGACCACCGCGACCAGGGGAAGGACCTGCACCGCAGCGGCCGCCGTGCCCGTCTTGAGGATCGCGAAGGGAACAACCACGGCGATCGAGCCGACCGTGCCGACGACGACGGCGACGATCGCGGCCACGGCGGTCTCGGTGACGAGCATGCGGGTCGCCTGGCCGGTGGTGGCGCCGACCGACGACAGCACGGCCAGCTCGCTGCGCCGCTGCCGGATCGACGCGATCAGGTTGTTGACGAGTGCGATCGACATGAACGCGGCGATCAGCAGCACGACGAGGTAGTTGATGGCGGCCATCAACTGGCCGATGCCGTCACCGGCGCGGCTCGCCTGGTTCTCGATCGATTGCATGCTCAACGTGCCTGCGGCGACGCCCACGAACAGGGTCAGGAACGTGACCGCGGGCCGGATGCGCTCGGGCGCGACGCGCAGGTTGGTGGCGGCGAGGCGGGTCTCCGCGCCGCCGCGCCGTCGCAGCACGACGATCAGTGTGCGGTCCGCGAGCCGCAGCAGCTCGGGCGCCAGGAGGGCCGCACCGACCGCGACGAGCACACAACCCGGGCCGGTCGCCGCGGTCGCGTAGACCGATGCCGGGTCCATGGCGAGCGCCGTCAGGGACGACCCGAGGCCGACGACGGTCAGGATGACGGCAACGATTCGACGTGGCCGGGCGGCCCGTGAGCGCTTCGCGGCGGTCGGTTCGCCGATCGGGCTCCGGCCCGCCGCCTCGCGGCTGCCCACGAACGCGCCGACGGTGGCGGCCACGATGACGACCACGCCGGCCAGCACCGGGGCGAGCGCCCCGGGGGCGAACGTGGCGGCACCCGAGATCACGCCGCTCGCCGCGGTCGCGGTGACGATGACGGCACCGAAGGCGTACCCGAGCAGGATGCCTGGCACCGCGGCGACTGCCGCGATCACCAGGGTCTCGACGGAGACCATCCGGCGGACCTGGCCCGGTGTGGCGCCGATGAGCCGGAGACCTCGGACCTCCTCCGTTCGCCCGCCGAGTGCCACGCCGACCGTCGAGATGACGGCGAAGACGACGATCCCGAGGATCCAGCTCCCGAGGATGACCGGGAACTGCACGAGGAACGCCCGATCCTCGACCCGTGTGCTCGCGGCCAGTCCGGTCGCCATCACGCCGGCCATGCCGGACAGGAGCATGACCCCCACGAGCACGACCATGGCGGTCGCGGCGGCGCCGGCCCGATGGCGTGCGATCGACAGCAGCGCGAGCCGGATCACAGCGACGCTCCGGTGATCGCGTTCGAGCGCTCGGCCAGGTCCAGCAGGCTCGACATGCGCACGGCGACGTCGCGGCTGGTGGGGTCGGGCAACCGGTCCACGATGCGCCCGTCGGCGAGGAACAGCACCTCGTCGGAGTAGGCCGCCGCGGCCGGGTCGTGCGTGACCATGATGATCGTCTGCCCCGCATCGGCGAGCTCGCGGAGCACGGTGAGTACCTCACGGGCGCTCCGGAGGTCGAGCGCGCCGGTGGGCTCGTCGGCGAAGACGACCGCCGGCCTCGCGATCAGCGCCCTGGCGATCGCGACGCGCTGCTGCTGCCCGCCGGAGAGCTGGGGCGGGCGATGCGAGGCCCGTTCCCCGAGCCCGACGCGGGCCAGCAGACGCTCGGTGGCGGCCCGGTCGGGGCGGCGTCCCTCGAGCCGCAAGGGGAGTTCGACGTTCTCGGTGACCGTCAGGGCGGGAAGCAGGTTGAAGGACTGGAAGACGAACCCGATCGCGACCCTGCGCAGCCGCGCGAGAGCCTTCTCGTCGAGGGTCGTGACCTCGGAACCGCCGAGCTGCACGGATCCGGAGGTCGGCTTCTGAAGGCCGGCCGCGCAGTGCATCAACGTCGTCTTTCCCGACCCGGACGGGCCCATGACCGCCGTGAAGCTGCCGCTCCTGATGGCCAGATCGACGTCGCGCAGCGCCCGGATCGGCGCCCCGCCGGTCTCGTACGTGCAGCTGAGCGCCGTGGTGCTGAGCGCAACGGTTTCGAGTGCTGGGGCAGTCATGCCATCCTCCGGTGTGAATGGTCGTTTGAAACGAACGTTTACATTGCCGAGAGATAGAGTACGTCCCATGGGCCATCGCGACAACCTCCTCCTGGCGGCGCGCAACTGCCTGCTCAGAAAGGGCTACGCGGCGACGACCGTGCGCGATCTCGTCGAGGAGAGCGGCGCCAACCAGGCCTCGATCAACTACCACTTCCGGTCGAAGGACCGGCTTCTGAACCAGGCGCTGTTCGAGCTCAACAGGGAGTGGGGGGCGCTTCTGTTCGAAGCGCTCGGCGTGGATCCGACCCGGGAGTCGCCGTCCGGTACGCCTCCGGACGAACGCGGGGTCGTCGAGCTCTGGAATCGCGTGATCGGGTCGATCCGTTCGAACGAGCAACTGTGGTTCGTGAACTTCGAGTCGGTCTCATTCGTCCAGCACGATCCTGAGATCCGGCAGATGAACGCCGACGGCCAGGCTGCGTCCCGCACTGCGCTCGCCCTGGCGTTCGCCGGTCTTGGCAAGGACAGCGATCCCGCCCGGCGGCGTGCGGTGGGGTCGCACTACTACTCGCTGCTCGTCGGGCTGGCCCTGCAGCTCCTGACCGATCCTGACCACGCCCCGACCGCAGCCGAGATCGTAGCGACGGACTCGGGCGTGCACCCCGCCCCGTGAGGCGAGGGACCGCTTGCGCTGCATCGCCGATGCAGGGCCCGGGGACCGCGCACCAGACGCCGACGGCCCCGGCGACAAGCGCCGGGGCCGAGCGGAGTGCTTCTGTGCGGGTCGGGCTCAGCGGAGCTCGGTGACCTGCACGTGGTCCATGTCGTCGAAGGACTGGTTCTCCCCGGCCATCGCCCACACGAACGAGTAGGCGCTGGTGCCGACACCGGAGTGCACCGACCAACTCGGGGAGATGACTGCCTGTTCGTTGGCGATCACGATGTGGCGGCTCTCGGTGGGCTCACCCATGAGGTGCAGCACCCGCGCGTCCTCGGGGAGGTCGAAGTAGAGGTAGGCCTCCATGCGCCGGTCGTGGGTGTGCGCCGGCATGGTGTTCCACATGCTGCCCTCGTGCAGGGTGGTCACGCCCATCACCACCTGGCAGGACCGCACGCCGTCGGCATGGATGTACTGGTTCAGGGTGCGCCGGTTCGAGGTGCGCTGCTCGCCGAGTTCGCGCACGTTGCCCTCGCCGGCGCGGACCAGGGTGGTCGGGTAGGTCGTGTGCGCGGGCGCGGAGAACCCGTAGAACCGGGCCGGTGTCGCGGTGTCGGACGACGCGAACGTCACGTGCTCGGCGCCCCGGCCCACGTACAGGCAGGCGCCGTGACCGAGTTCGTACGCTGCGCCGTCGACCGTCACGGTGCCGGAGGCACCGACGTTCACGATGCCGATCTCGCGCCGAACGAGGAAGTGCTCGGCGCGCAGTTCTGCCGGCGCGACCAGGCCGATCGGCCGGTCCGTCGGCATCGCGCCGACCAGGACCACGCGGTCGTGGTGGGAGTACGTCACGCTCACCTCCCCCGGCTGGAAGAGGTCCTCGACGAGGAACCGGCGGCGGAGCGCGTCGGTGTCGAGCGAGGGAATCTCGGTGGGCGAGGTGGCGTAACGGATGTCCACTTCAGGAGCCTGCTTTCATGTGGCTCGACGGCGGTGCGCCGCCGGGAACGGCTGACCGGTCAGCGGGCGGCGCGGCCGGTCTGAAGAACCTCGGGGTTGAGGATGTTGCGGGGGCGCTTGCCCGCCACGACGTCGACGGCGTTCTCGGCCGTGCGGCGCTTCAATTCGGAGTAGGACTCCTCGGTGTAGAAGGCGGCGTGCGGGGTGAGGATCACGTTGTCGAACCGGGTCAGCGGGTGCTCGGCCCCGATCGGCTCCTCCTCCAGCACGTCGATCCCGGCCGCGTGCAGGCGTCCGGACTCCAGTGCCGCGACGAGCGCCGCGGAGTCCACCACGCCGCCGCGCGCGGTGTTGACCAGGACCGCGCCCGGCTTCATCGCCGAGAACGCAGCGCCGTCGAGCAGGTGCAGGCTCGCGGCGTCGAGCGGCGTGTGCACCGTGATGACATCGGACTCTGCGAGCAACTGCTCACGCGAGACTGCGAGCCAGCCCTCCGGGCGGACCTCCCCGGGGCTGAACAGCACGTCGTGGACGAGCACCGTGAACCCGAGCGCGGCGGCCTTGCGGGCCGTCGCGGACCCGATCCGGCCGCACCCGAGGACGCCGACCGTCTGGTTCGAGAACTGCCGGATCGGCAGGGCGGGGCCGAGGTCGTGCTCGCCGCGTCGGATGCCCCGGTCGAGGTTCACCAGACCGCGGATGGTGCCCAGGATGAGCGCGATCGCGTGGTCGGAGACCGCCTCGGTGCCGTAGTCGGGCACGTTGCAGACGGCCACGCCGAGTTCCGTGGCTGCCTCGATGTCGACCGTGTCCACGCCGACGCCGTAGCGGCTGATCACCTTGACGTCCGGCAGCGCCTCGAGGACCTCGCGGGTGATCTTGGCGTACTGCACGATCAGGCCGTCGGCCCCCTGCGCGCCGGCGATGACATCCGCCGGTGCGTTGGTCTGGTTGAGCGTGAACTCACCCCCGGCGGCCGCGACGACGTCGCGTTCGATCTCCAGGGTGGCGTGGTCGCAGTCGGTGACGACGATGCGCATCGGTGCTTCCTTTCCGTTAGATGAGGCCGAACAGTCCGGGTAGCCACAGGGACAGTGCCGGCACGAACTGGATGACCAGGAGCATCACGATCAGCGACACGTAGAACCAGAGCAGCGGCTTGAAGACCCGCTCGACCTTCACCTCGGCCACCTTGGCGCCGACGAACAGGACCGGTGCCGATGGTGGAGATATCACCGCGATGCACATGTTGAACACGAGCATGATGCCGAAGTGGATCGGGCTGATCCCGTACGCCTCCACCGCGATCGGCAGGAAGATCGGCGTGAAGATCAGCACCGCCGGGGTGGCGTCCAGGGGGATCCCGATGATCAGCAGGATGACCATCATGATGAGCAGGAACACGATCTTGGAGTCGGTGATCTGCGTCATCCACTCCCCGATCAGCTGCGGCACCCGGGAGTAGGTCATCGCGAAGGACATGATCGAGGAGAGCCCGATCAGGAAGATGACCACCGAGGAGGTCCGGGTGGACTGCAGCAGGATCTTGGGGAAGTCCTTGATCTTGACCGCCCGGTAGATCATCGCCAGGGCCGCGGAGACCACCACGGAGACCGCGGCGCCCTCGGTGGGGGTGAAGAACCCGAAGATGATCCCACCGATGACGATGAGCACCATGGACAGGGACGGCAGTGCCCGCCAGAGGATCGTCAGGAACACGCGGAACGTCGGGAAACCCTTCCCGCGCAGCTCCGGCTTCTTGCGGGCATAGAGCCAGATGATCACGGCACAGGACAGACCCCAGAGGATGCCGGGGATGTACCCGGCGACGAACAGTGCGCCGACGGACGCCTGGGAGACCAGGGCGTACACGATCAGGGTGTTGGACGGCGGGATCAGCATGCCGGAGGGGGCCGAGGCCACGTTCGCGGCGGCCGCCCAGTGCATGTCGTGGCCGTCCTTGCGCTGCTGCGGCGCCATCGAGGATCCGACGGCGGCCGCGCCCGCGAGGGCGGAGCCGGAGATCGAACCGAACAGCATGTTCGCGACGACGTTGGTCTGCATGAGCGAGCCGGGCATCCGCCCCGTCATCGCTCTGGCCAGATCGATGAGTCTTGTGGCTATGCCGCCGTTGTTCATGATGGCACCGGCCAGCACGAAGAGGGGGATCGCGAGCAACGCGAACGAGTCGATGCCGTTGTAGATCTTCTGGGCGCTCGTGTAGATGCCCTGTTCGTTGCCCTGGAGCAGCACCAGGCAGATCGAGGCGGGAAGTCCGATGGCGACCGAGACGGAGACACCGAGGGCCATCAGGCCGAACATGCCGATCACCATGATGAGAGTGACCATGAGTGCGTCGTTCATGTCAGATCCCCTCTTCCGCGATCTTGCTGATGTCCACGTCTTCCGGCTCGTCGTGGTGAGTGATCTGCTCGTCCGAGGCCCGGACGATGTCGATGGTGTGCAGGATGCTGTAGATGACGATCAGCGCACCGGCGATCGGGAGCACCAGGAACGTCTGACCCTGGGTGACCGGCATCAGCTGCACGTGGTCCTCCCAGCCGGCCAGGACGTTGCGCATCCCGCCCCAGATCATGATCCAGACCGCGAAGAAGGCCACGATCGCGTGGGCCAGGATCGAGACACCCTTGACCGCCTTGACCGGCAGCTTGTTGACGAGCCAGTCGATGGCGACGTCCTCCTTCTCGCCGATCACGTAGGCGGCGCCGATGATGCCCTGCCAGATGAACACGATCCTTGCGCTCACCTCGGTCCAGGGGAGTGAGATCCCCAGGAACCGGACGACCACCTGGGCAATCACCAGGCCGACCATGACCACGAAGAGGATGATGCAGAACCAGCGTAGGAACGCGTTCAACCCCTTGTGGAACCCGTCGATGACCTTCATCGCTGCTCCGATTTCTTGTGCTTCAGGTGTCTTGAACAGCCGAATGGGAGTGCGGCCGAAGTCGCCCGCACCCCCACTCGGGTCAGTGCCTGGTCAGCTCCCGGCGGGGAACTGCTCGTTGTACTGCTGGACCGCGTCGAAGAGGTCCTGTCGCACCGGGTTGTTGATGGACTCCTCGACCAGCGGGGTGACCCGCTCACGGAAGGCCTCGATGTTGACGTCATCGTTGAACTGCGCGCCGGCCTCCTCGGAGGCGGCGATCGACTCGTCGATGAACTCGAGGAAGCCGGTGTTGGCGCTCTCCACCAGATCCGGGATGAGCGCCTGGAAGGCCTCGCGGTCCTCGTCGCTCATGTCCGCGAGGATGTCGGTGTTCATGAGCAGGTAGTCCGGGATCATGAGGTGACGGGTGTAGGAGTAGTATTCCGCGACCTCGTCGTGATTGAGGGCGTTGTAGACCGTCTCGTTGTTCTCGGCGCCGTCGAGCACGCCGGACTGGAGCGCGGTGTAGACCTCGCCCTGGCCCATCGGGGAAGCGACCCCGCCCATCAGCTCGATCATCCGCACCTGGGAGTCGGACTGCTGCACACGAAGCTTCAGGCCGTCCAGGTCCTCGGGCTCCACGACCGGACGCTCCGCGTTGTACACGTTGCGGACCCCGGCGAACAGGGCGGCCAGGACCGTGATGCCCTTGGACTCCTCGATCGAGGCGAACAGGTCGCCGGTGACCTCGGTGTCGGCGAACACGCCGGCCTGGGCCTCCTGGGAGGCGAACATGTACGGCAGGTTGAAGACGATGAAGTCCTCGTTGAAGGACTCCATCACCGGGCCGCCGATGTACATCATCTCGACACTGCCCTCGGAGACGTTGTTCACGACGTCCGCCTGGGTGCCGAGGAGCTCGTTGGCGTACACCTCGATGCCGTAGCGGCCGTCGGTGGCCTCGTAGAGTGCCTCACCTAGTTCGACCGCGGCGAGGTACTGGGGGTGCTCCTCGGTCTGGTTGAACGCGAGCCGCCAGACCGTGTCCGCGCTCGTCACGTCGATGTCGTCTCCGTCGCCACCGTCGATACCACCGCCGGAGCCGCACGCGGCGAGGCCGAGGGTGATGGTCAGGGCAGCTGCTGCGGTCGCGAGGACCTTCTTGCGTGTCATTACAGACCTCTTCGTCCGGGGGATATCACCGAATGTAGTGCGGACGGCCGGCGGCCGCCCCTCGGCTCCGCGATCATCGTGGAGCCGCCCCGCCATGCTAGGTCAATAGTCATATCAAAGCGGGTGGAATAGTGATATCAAAGTGTCAGCGGGTTGTGCAAGTCAACGAGATCGGCTGCAGTCACCGCGGGCATGGACGCCCACCGACACACGAGAGGGACCGGGACGATGATGACGGACATGACGAGCGGGACGAGCGGGACGGCTTCGACAGGGGCGGGAGAGGCGAACGGCGGGGCCGCACCGGGCGCGGATGGCACCAGGGTCGGGGTCATCGGGCTGGGCGTGATGGGTGCGCCGATGGCTCGGCACATGGCGACGGCGGGCATCCCCACCTCGGTGTGGGCACGGCGTCCGGCGATCACGCAGGCGCTCGCCGCGCACGGCGCCTCGGTGGCGGCAACGGCCGCCGAGCTCGCGGCTGCGAGCGACGTGGTCGTCCTGGTGCTGCCCGGCATGCCGGAGATCGACGCCGTGCTGACCGGCCCGGACGGGCTGCTCGCGGGCAATGCCGGTGAGCCCGACGGCGTGGGTGGCGCCGAGCAGGTCGGCTCGTCCGACCCCGACGGCGTGGCCGCCGCTGGGCAGGTCGGCTCGGCGCGGCCGGCCCGGCTGTTGGTGATCTGCTCGACGGTATCCCCGCGCGACGTGCGCGAACTCGCGGATCGACCGGAGCTGCGCGACGCCGGCTGGCGCGTCGTGGACGCCCCGATCTCCGGCGGCGAGCAGGGCGCCGAGGCCGGAACGCTCGCGATCTTCGTCGGCGGCGAACGCGAGGACGTCGAGGTCGTCGCCGGGGTCCTGAGCGCCACCGGGAACCCGGTGCACCTGGGCCCGCTCGGCTCGGGCCAGGTCGGCAAGGCCTGCAACCAGGTGATCGTGGCGGCCACCGTCACCGCCCTCGGAGAGGCCGCGGTCCTCGCCGAGCGGTCCGGGCTGGACGTCGCAGCACTCTTCGACCTGCTCGGCGGCGGCTACGCCGGCTCCCGTCTGCTCGAGGTCAAGAAGGACCGCTTCGTCGCGCACGACCACTCGCCGTCGGGCGCCGCGAAATACATGGTCAAGGACCTCACCGGCGCCCTCGACCAGGCCGAGGACGCCCGCACCACGCTGCCGCTGACCACGCAGCTGCTGCAGACCTTCACCGACCTGACCGCAGCCGGCCTCGGGGACAACGACACCGCCGTCGTCCAGGCCTGGATCGAGCAGCAGGGCGGGCAGGCCTCCTGACGGGCATTGCCTCCCGGGCGGGTGATTGGTAGTATCTATTCCTGCTCGGGCCCAGCCCGCAACGACGCGCACCGCGATACCTGCGGTACTCGCCCCGTCCTACGAAGGTGACCAATGACGACTTCCCTCTTCGACCTCACCGGTCGACTCGCGTTCGTGACCGGTTCCGCCAGGGGTCTCGGCAATGCCCTGGCGCTCGGTCTGGCACAGGCCGGCGCGGACGTCGTCGTGCACGGTCGTGACCAGACGGTCACCGCCGAGGCGGCGGCCAGTATCGCCGAGGAGACCGGGGTGAAGACCCACACGGTCTGCTTCGACGTCACCGACGCGGACGTGGTCCGCGAGCAGGTCACCGCGCTGATCGAGGAGGTCGGCGTGCCGGACATCCTCGTCAACAACGCGGGCATGCAGCACCGCGCGCCGTTCAACTCCTTCCCCGCCGACAAGTGGGACCAGGTCCTCACCACGAACCTCTCCTCGGTCTTCTACGTCTCCCAGCCGGTCACCACCGCGATGGCCGAGCGTGGCTCCGGGAAGGTCATCAACATCGGCTCGGCGATGTCGGCACTGGCCCGTCAGACGATCGCGCCGTACACCGCCTCCAAGGGCGGCGTCGTGATGCTCACCAAGGGCATGGCCGCGGACCTGGCCCGCTTCGACATCCAGGTGAACGCGATCTCGCCGGGGTACTTCGCCTCCGAGATGAACCGCGACCTGTGGAGCGACCCGGAGTTCGACGGCTGGCTCAAGAACCGCACCCCGGCCCACCGCTGGGGCAAGTTCGAAGAGCTCGTCGGTGCCGCGGTGTTCCTCGCCTCGGCCGCGTCCAGCTTCGTGTCCGGCCAGAACATCCACGTCGACGGCGGCCTGACCTCCGTCGTCTGACCACGACTCCGGACGGGCCGCGCCGCCGCGGCCCGTCCTCCCACCCTCGATCAGCAAAGGAACCAGCGTGCGCGCACTCAGCATCCACGGCAAGGAAGACCTTCGGCCCGTTGAGGTCGACGTGCCCGAGCCGGGCCCGGACCAGGTCCGGATCAAGGTCGCCTACGTGGGGATCTGTGGCTCGGACCTGCACTACTACTTCCACGGTGCGAACGGTGCGTTCGTGGTCCGCGAGCCGCTGGTGCCCGGCCACGAGCTCTCCGGCACGGTCGACGCGGACCCGAGCGGCCGGCTCGCCCCGGGCACCCCAGTGACCGTGCACCCGGCCACGTTCGGCCCGGTCGTTGCCGGCCTGGAGGACGCGCGGCACCTGTGGCCCGGCGGTTCCTACCTCGGTTCGGCCTCCACCTGGCCACACACCCAGGGCGGGATGGCGCAGTACCTGGTGGTCGGCGCGGACATGATCCGGGAGCTGCCCGCGGAACTGCCGCTGACCCGGGCCGCGCTCGCCGAGCCGCTCGCAGTGGCGCTGCACGGCGTCTCCCAGGCCGGTGGCGTCGAGGGCGCGCGCGTCCTGGTCAGCGGTGCCGGCCCGATCGGACTGCTCACCGCGTTCGCCGCGAAGGCGCTCGGCGCCGCCCACGTGACCGTGGCCGACGTGGTGCCCGAACCGCTCGAGCGAGCCACCGCCGTCGGCGCGGACGCCACGATCCTGCTCGGCAGCGCCGAGGTGCCCGTCAATGCCTACGACGTGGTGCTCGAGTGCGCGGGCGTGCCCGCGTCCATCACCACGGCGATCGGCGCGGTGCGCCCCCGCGGTGTCGTCGCCCAGGTGGGCATGCTCCCGAACGCCGAGGTGTCGGTGCTGCTCGCGCCGCTGATCTCCAAGGAGGCGCGCCTGGTGGGCTGCTTCCGGTTCGACGACGAGATCGGTGAGGCCGTGCGGCTGCTGAACGCCCACCCCGAGGCAGAGGCCGTGGTGACGCACGTGATCAGCTCCGCCGACGCCGTCGAGGCGTTCGCGACCGCCAAGGACAGCCGCGCCTCGGGCAAGGTCCTCGTCGCACTCTGAGGCTCGAGCGGTCCAGGGTCCGAAGGAGGGCAGCCGGTGGGGAGTGAGGTTCAGCCGACCTCGTCCCGGACCAGCGAGAGCATGGTGCGGGAGGCCTCCTCGGCAGCCTGCGCGCTGCCCTCGGACACCGCGCGGGCCGCGCTGACGTGGCAGGCCAGGGCGAGCGGGTTCGGGTGCGCCGGGGTCAGGCCGAGGTGGGACCGACCGATCAGGACCTCGGTCACGGCCGGCTCGAGCGCCAGCAGCATCGGGTTGCCGCTGGCCCGCAGCAGCGTCACGTGGAACTCGACGTCCACCCGCAGATACTCGTCGGAGTCGCCGCGGCCGGCGTCCCCGATCGCACTGAGCTGGTTGACCAGGTCGAGCAGGAGGGCACGCTGGGCGGCCGTCGCGTGCTGGGCCGCGAGCCGGGTGGCCGTGGGCTCGATGGCGATGCGCAGGTCCATGAGTGCGAGGAGCTGGGCGTCGCGGCCCTCGCCGAGCAGGTTCCAGCGGATCACCTGTGGGTCCAGCACGTTCCAGTCCGCGGCGGGGGAGACGATCAGGCCCACGCGCCGGCGCGCGGTGATCATCCCGAGCGACTGCAGCGCGCGCATGGCCTCCCTGGCCACGGTCCGCGAGACGCCGAACTCCTGCTCCAGGCCCGCCAGCGACATCACCTCGAGTGGTGCGAGCTCACCGCTGACGATGCGACTGCCGAGCACGTCGACCATGTGCTCGTACATGGAGGCCTTAGCCATCGTTGCCAATCTCCGAACCGGGGGGTCTCGACCGCGCCAGTGACTCGCGACATCTGATCTTTACGGCCGAATCTAGCCGGTTTCTACGCTGATTCCTAGTCAGAGTGGAAATTCATCGGATGACTGCATAGGGTTGTTGGGGTGCGCTTCGGCGTGCCCTTGGCTGCCCGGATCCGACCCAGGAGAACCCCACATGACTCGCATCGTCGGCGTCGACATCGAGGACGTCCGCTTCCCCACCTCCCTCACGGCCGATGGCTCGGACGCGATGAACAAGGACGGTGACTACTCCGCCGCGTACGTCGTGCTGCGCACCGACGGGCAGGGGCCCGACGGCGGCCCGTTGGCCGGTCATGGCCTCACCTTCACGATCGGTCGGGGCAACGACATCGTCGCCGTCGCCGCGCGGGAGCAGGCGGCGCAGCTCGTCGGACGGGA
Organism: Occultella kanbiaonis; assembly: GCF_009708215.1. Classification (NCBI taxonomy): domain Bacteria; kingdom Bacillati; phylum Actinomycetota; class Actinomycetes; order Micrococcales; family Ruaniaceae; genus Occultella; species Occultella kanbiaonis. The sequence continues at coordinate 573,973 of NZ_CP046175.1, forward strand.
GGTCGCCGAGGTCGTCGCCGACCTCGGCGGGGTCTACCGCGACCTCACTGCGGACTCCCAGATCCGCTGGCTCGGCCCGGAGAAGGGCGTGGTGCACCTGTCCCTGTCCGCGGTGATGAACGCGGTCTGGGATCTCGCGGCACGCGCCGCCGGCAAGCCGCTCTGGCGCCTGCTCGCTGACCTGAGCCCCGAGGAGCTGGTCGACGTCGCGGACCTGCGCTACCTGTCCGACGCCCTCACCCGGGACGAGGCGATTGCGATCCTGCGCGCCCAGGAGGCAGGCAAGGCCGAGCGCATCGCCGAGCTCGAGCGCACCGGCTACCCCTGCTACACCACCTCGGCCGGCTGGCTCGGCTACAGCGACGAGAAGCTGCGGCGGCTGTGCCAGGAGGCCATCGACGACGGCTACAACCACATCAAGCTCAAGGTCGGCGCGAACCTCGAGGACGACATCCGCCGCTGCTCGATCGCCCGCGAGGTGATCGGCCCGGACCGGACCCTGATGATCGACGCGAACCAGGTCTGGGACGTGCCTCAGGCGATCGAGTGGACGAACGCCCTCGCGCAGTTCGACCTGCTCTGGATCGAGGAGCCCACCTCGCCCGACGACATCCTCGGGCACGCCGCCATCAAGAAGGGCGTGGCACCCATCGGGGTCGCGACCGGCGAGCACGGCCACAACCGCGTGATGTTCAAGCAGTTCATGCAGGCGGGGGCGATGGACTTCTGCCAGCTCGACACCGGCCGCCTGGGCAGCCTCAACGAGATCATCGCCGTGCTCCTGCTGGCGGCGAAGTTCGGGGTGCCGGTGTGCCCGCACGCCGGCGGCGTCGGCCTGTGCGAGATGGTCCAGCACGTCTCGATGCTGGACTTCGTGGCCGTCTCCGGCACTCGCGAGGGCCGGGTCACCGAGTTCGTCGACCACCTGCACGAGCACTTCACCGACCCGTGCATCGTCGCCGGTGCCGCCTACCGGGTGCCGACCAAGCCGGGGTACTCGACGCAGATGCACGAGTCCTCCATCGCCGAGTTCCGGTTCCCGGACGGTTCGTACTGGGCCGGACAGCTCGCCGAAGCCTCGGCATGAGCCCCGGTCCGGGGTCCGCACCGGCGCCGGATCCAGGTGGGGATGCGGGCGACGGCCGGCGTGGCTCCCGGACCGATCATGTGGTCACCGGGATCGCCCGGCTGATCATCGACGGCGACCTCGCCGCGGGGGACCGGCTGCCGGTCGAGAAGGACCTGGCGGCCCGGTTCGACGTCTCCCGCGGCTCCCTGCGCGAGGCCGTCCGGGCCCTGGCCGCCCTCGGTGTGGTCGAGTCCCGGCAGGGTGACGGCACCTACGTGACGAGCCTCGACCCGGCCCTGCTCGTCGGGCCGCTCGGCCTCGCCGTCGACCTCCAGGCGGCCGGGCACGGCGCGCACATCCATTCGGTGCGCCGGCTGCTCGAGGTGGAGGCGGCCGGCCTCGCCGCCACCCAGGGGCTCGCGTCGACGCCGGAGCGCAGCGACGCCGTCGACGCCATCGAGGCCGCCGCCGCGATGCTGGCGGAGGTGCCACCGGGCGGTCTCGACCGCGCCGCGTTCCTGGAGCTCGACCTGGCCTTCCACCGCGCCATCGGGGCGGCCTCCGGCAATCCCGTGCTCGCCGCCCTCATCGAGGCGCTCGCCGGCCGGACCGCGAGGCACCGGCTCCTGCGCAGCGCCACCGAGGCCGGGGTGGAGCACCGGACGCAGGCCGAGCACGAGGCGATCCTGAGCGCCGTCACCGCCGGCGACCCGGAGCGGGCGCGGGTCCGGATGGCCGCGCACCTGCTCGCCGTCGAGGATTTCCTGCGCGGGAGCGAGTGACGTCCACGTCCGCGATGCGAGCCCGATGCCACCGAACGGCGGTATCTGGGCATCGAAGGTAGAAGGCACCGTGTGATGGTAGAATCTACCGATGAGCCTCAACATCAAGAATGAGCGCGTCCATGCGTTGGCTCGCGAAGCGGCCGAGCGCACGGGCCGAACACAGACAGGTGCGATCGAGTTCGCGCTCGAGCGGCTCCTGGCGACGTTGCCGGAGCGCGACGAACGCGGCGGAGCGCGCATCGACCGTCTGCTCGACGACCTTCGTGGGCGGCTCGGTGATGACACCCTCACGACGGACGACCTCTACGACGAGACCGGCCTCTACAGGTGATCGTCGACACCTCGGCCGTCGTAGCCCTGATCCTTGACGAACCCGAGGCGGCTGCGATCCGCGCCGCGCTCGTGGCGGGTGCGGTGATGTCGGCGGCCACCTACGTGGAGCTCGGCGTCGTCGTCCACCGCAAGGGGGGTGAGGCCGCGACCAGAAGGCTCGACGCACTGTTGGAGGAGCTCGGGATCGAGATCGTGCCACTCACGCCGCGACAGGGCAGGCTCGCCCGAGCGGCCTACGCGGAGTACGGCCGAGGCAGTGGCCATCCGGCGGCACTGAATCTCGGTGACTGTTTCAGCTATGCACTCGCAGCCGACCGACGTGAGCAACTGCTGTTCGTCGGTCGTGACTTCGTCCATACCGACGCGGTGAGTGTGCTCTGACCCCGGGAGTCAAGGGTCGGGACAGCGGCCCCGGTCCGGCAGGCCGTGCGGGGCAGTCGGTGGTTGCACGGTTGCCGACGGGGTGGCTCGGTCGGTGGGCCCTCCACTAGGGTCGGCTGGCCTACGCCGACGTCGCGCTCAGAGACGTCGCGAAGGTGCGTGACCATCCCCCCACGATCCCCGACGACGGGAGTTGACCGACGGTGCCATTCGCCACTGACACGGTGCTGACCGAGCTGTACCTCCTCTGTATCGCGTTCGTCCTCTGCGCGGCCATCGGCACCGAGCGCCAGGTCCGTCAGAAGGCCGCGGGGTTCCGCACCCACGTCCTGGTCGGCACGGGATCGGCCGGCTTCACGCTCGTGTCCGCGTTCGGTTTCGAGAACGTCCTGGGCGCGGACGTGAACCTGGACCCGTCCCGGATCGCCGCTCAGATCGTGAGCGGGATCGGGTTCCTCGGCGCCGGGGTCATCTTCACCCGCAAGGACGTGGTGCGCGGCCTGACCACGGCGGCCACGATCTGGGTCGCCGCCGCCGTGGGCATGGCCGCCGGGGCGGGGATGGTCGCGCTCGCGGTGCTGCTGACCGTGCTGCACCTGCTCTGCCTGGTGGTGCTCGCGCCGCTGGTCAGGCGGATCCCGACCAAGGACCGCCGCCGGGTCCTGCGGCTGACCTACCTGGACGGCAACGGCGTCCTGCGCCGCATCCTGGCGGCCGCCAACGGAGCCGGCTTCGCAGCCTCGCTGCTGTCCACCCGGCACACCAGGATCGACGGCGAGGACTGCGTCCTCATGGACGTCCGGTTCTCCGGCCGGTACCCGCTGGCCGACCTCATCCCGACCCTGTCCGAGATCGACGGCATCCGCGGCGTCGCGGTGCGTGACATCGATGACGACATCGACGACGAACTCGCCTGAGGTGACCTATCGAGCGACCGCGACGGACCGGCCGATGGTCGTCGGATCCTCCAGCAGATCGACCATGGCGCGGGCGAGGTCGGCGCGAGCGATCAGGATCCCGCCGCGCACGTTGCTGTCGCGGCGCTCCCGGTAGCCGGAGCGCCCCCGGCCCTGGGTGAGCATGGGCGGGCGCACGATCGTCCAGTCGAGGCCGGAGTCGTGGATCACCGCCTCCGTGGCCACCATGTCCGCGAACTGGTCCCGCAGTACCCGCTGCACGATCGGCTTCGCGACGTAGCGGGTGAGCGGTCCGTCGCCGTCGGTGAACGGACCGCTCGCCGTGATCAGCGCCAACCGGTCCACGCCCGCGATCCGCATCGCCCGGACCGTCGCGATCGCACTCCTCTCCATCACGCCGACGTCGGTCCTGTGGACCGGTCCGATGCAGAACGCGACGGCCTCGGCGCCCGTCATCGCCTCGGCGAGGGCGGTGGAGTCGGTTCCCTCGGCGATGGCGGCGTTCCAGTCGGATCGGGCTTTGGCGGGGTTGCGCACGACGGCGATCACGTCGTGGCCTCGGGACGAGGCGTGGTCGACGAGCTCGCGGCCGGTGCGGCCGGAGGCTCCGAGAACGACGAGTCGCATGAGTTGGTCTCCTTCATTCGATGGTGAGTGAGTGTTCACTCACCTGCGCTCAGGATAGGGTGAGTGAACACTCACTTGTCAAGGGAGGGGCAGTTCACCATGACGGCACGGGAGCGGATCCTGGACGCGGCGGCGTCCGTCATGCGCGAACGCGGCATCGCCCGGGCGACCACCAAGGAGATCGCTCGCGTGGCCGGGTGCTCGGAGGCTCTGCTCTACAAGTACTTCGCCGACAAGCAGGAGATCTTCCTTGGCGTGCTCTCCGAGCGGATGCCGCCCATCGCCGGCGCGGCCGAGCTGACCGGCACGGTCCGCGAGAACCTCGAGACGCTCACCCGAGACGTGCTCGTGTTCTACGTCCAGACGTTTCCGATCGCGGCCGCAGTGTTCAGCGAGGCTGACCTCCTCACCGCCTGGCGGGACGGCTTGCGCGCCCGCGACGCCGGCCCGCACGTCGTCCATGCCATCGTCGAGGACTACGTGGCGAGCGAACGGCGGGCCGGCAGGCTGCCGATCTCCATCGATCCCTGGGCCACTGCGGTGCTGCTCTGCGGGGCAGCGCTCCAGCAGGCCTTCCTGGCGACGTTCGCCGGCGAGACCGAGATCCCGGACGCCGGGGAGGTCGCCGCCAGACTCGTCGCGGGCGTCCTAGGCCCCGCCGAACGACACGCCCCGCCTAGGTGAGGACGCGCGGACAGGTCTAGGTTTCGTCGGGTGTCCATGCAAACACGGCCGATCCGGCTCCGCGGCACCCGCGCACCGGTGCTCGGCCGACCGGGACAGGTCCTGGTCGCCAGCTTCGCGGGGGCGGTCGTCGTCGGGACCCTGCTCCTCATGCTCCCGATCGCGGTGGTGTCGGAGCCACCACCTGGACCGTTGCCGTCGGATACCGGTCCATGGGGCGGCGCACCCGTCCTGGCCGCGCTGTTCACGGCGACGTCGGCCGTCTGCGTCACCGGGCTGATCGTGGTGGACACCGCCACCTACTGGAGCCCGTTCGGACAAGTGGTGGTCCTCGCCCTGATCCAGCTCGGCGGGCTCGGCATCATGACCTTCGCCTCGCTCCTGACGATCCTGCTCGCCCGACGTCTGGGACTGCGGTCCCGCCTGATCGCGAGCGCGAGCGTCCGCAGCGTCAGTCTCGGGGACGTCCGCGCCATCGTGATCGGCGTCGCGAAGGTCGGCTTCGGCACGGAGGCCGTCGTCGCCGTCGTCCTCGCGGTGCGCCTGGCGACGGGGTACGGCGCCGGGTTCGGGGAGTCCGTCTGGTTCGGCCTCTTCCACTCGGTCTCGGCGTTCAACAACGCCGGCTTCGCGCTCTACTCCGACAACCTGATGGGGTTCGTGACCGATCCCTGGGTCGGCCTGCCGATCGCCGCAGCCGTGGTCCTCGGCGGCCTGGGCTTCCCGGTGATCTTCGAGCTACGGCGCCATTTCCGGATGCCCCGGAAGTGGTCGATGCACACCAAGCTGGTGCTGTCCGGGACCGTCGTGCTGCTGCTCGGCGGGGTCATCACGATCACCGCGCTGGAGTGGTCCAACCCGCAGACCCTCGGCCCACTGGACCCGGCCGGCAAGGTCCTCGCCGGGGTCTTCGCGTCGGTGGTGGCCCGGACGGCCGGCTTCAACAGCATCGACATCTCGGCGATGCACACCCAGACGTGGTTCGCGCAGGACGTGCTCATGTTCATCGGCGGGGGTCCGGCGGGCACGGCGGGCGGCCTGAAGATCACGACGTTCGCGGTGCTGTTCTTCATCATCGTCACCGAGATCCGTGGCGGCACGGCCGTGAACATCTTCGGCCGCCGCCTCGCCCGATCCGTGCACCGGGAGGCCACGACGGTCGCCCTCCTCGCGGTGGCCGTCGTCATGATCGGGACCTGGTCCCTGCTCATCATGACCACCTTCAGCCTGGACCAGATCGTGTTCGAGGTGGTGTCCGCCTTCGCGACCGTTGGGCTGTCCACCGGGATCACCCACCTGCTTCCGACCGGCGGGCAACTGATCCTCGTCGCACTGATGTTCATCGGACGCCTCGGACCGCTGACCCTGGCGTCCGCGTTAGCGTTGCGTTCTCGCAGCTCCTACGTCGAGCTGCCGAAAGAAAGGCCGATCATTGGCTAGCATCCCGCGGGCCGCGCCCGGCTCGATCGCCCTGAACGACTCCGATTCCGTGGTGGTCGCCGGCCTCGGGCGGTTCGGCAGCGCGTTGGCGATCGAACTGGCGGAGGCCGGTGTCGAGGTTCTCGGCATCGACACCGATGAGGAGATCGTCCAGGGGCTCAGCGACACCCTGACGCACGTGGTCCGGGCGGACACCACCAAGATGGAGGCCCTGGAGCAACTTGGCGTTCCGAACTTCTCGCACGTGGTGGTCGCGATCGGTTCCAACGTCGAAGCCTCCATCCTGACCACCTCCTGGATGCTCCGCTTCGAGATCGAGCACCTCTGGGCCAAGGCGATCAGCGAGCCGCACGGCCAGATCCTCACGCAGCTCGGCGTCCAGCACGTCGTCTCCCCCGAGTCGGACATGGGCCGGCGGGTAGCCCACCTGCTGCGCGGGTCGATCGCCGACTATCAGGACGTCGGCGGCGGGTTCGCGACGGTCACCGCGAAGGCACCGCCCTCGATGGTCGGGAAGTCCCTCGATCAGGTCGGCCTGCGCAAGAAGCACAACCTGAACGTGGTCGCCGTCATGCAGCAGGACGGCACCTGGGCGCACGCGACCGGCGAGACGATCCTCAACTGGGACGACACGGTCATCGTCATGGGACCCTCCGCACTCGCCGAACGGTTCATCGACATGTCGTGAGCGCCGCCACTACCGCCGGTGCGTCACCGCCCGCTCGGCGAGGCCGAGCGGGCGATCCGGGCACGTACGGTCCCGGACGTCGCCGCGCAAGCGATCCCGCCGAGTTAGTACCTGCCAGTCCGACCTCGTACATCACGACGTGCGAGGTCGAGGCGGCCAGTACTAGGTCGCCGTGACGCCGGGTCAGAGGCCGAGCAGGACCCTGCTGCCGCGGGCGCGCACGAGGGCAGCGGCGGCGGCGATGATCCGCGGGGCGAGCGTCGTGGAGACCCCGGGCAGGGTGGCGACCAGGGTGGGGTCGGCGCCGGCGAGCGCGACGACGTCCGGCACCCCGGCGGCCACCAGCGCCGCGGCCCGGGCCGGCCCGATGAACTCGACCTCCTCGAGGGAGGCCTCGACCATGACCTCCGCGACCAGGGCCGGGCCGGTGGCCGGGGTCCGGGCCGGCAGTCGGAACATCGGGAGCGCGACCGCGGTCGGCTGCCCGCCGGCCCGGCCGACGACCCGCCCACCGGTGCGCACCACGCCCGTGCCGCACGAGGTGCAGGTGCCCACCGAGACCGGCCGCCCCGCCGTCGAGATGGCCTGGGGCGCGCGGGGGACCGGCGCCGTCCGCCCGCAACCGCGGCAGTAGCAGGCCGTGCCGTCCTCGCTCGAGCCGGGCGGGGTCGGCGGGCAGAGCCCTTCCGGCGGGACCGGCGCGGGTGCGGTCGGTCCCTCCTCGAGGACCACGCCGACCCCGGTCAGGCTCACCTCGCCCGGGGCTTCGGATGCCAGGTACACCTCGACCTCGGTCGGCGACCCGAGCCGCAGGTGCAGGTCGGTGAGCGTGAGCGCGGCGCCGGGTGGCACCACGATCGCCAGGATCGCCTCCACGGCGCCGGCGGGGACGGTGCCGGTCGCGCCGTGGGCGTCCAGGTCGAGCTCGTCCACCTCGAGCACCACGGACTGCCCGACGGCGGTCGTCGCCTCGTCGGCGAACCGCACCTCGAGCCGTGCTCCCGGGGCGCCGGTCGTGACCGCCCGGAACGTCAGTTCGTAGGTGTCCCCGGCGCTCACGCCGACCACCTGCGCGAGCTCCGACGGCGCCGCGCCGCCGTTCGTGAACGTCGCCCCGCCGTCGGTCGGCGTGCTCGTCAGTGCCCCCGCCGCCACCGATTCCACCGGGCTCCAGGTGGTCCCGGCGACGTCGGCGGAGCCGGCCAGGCTGACGTCGTCGACGAGCAGGTAGGACTCGGCGGCATGGAAGCGCACCTCGGCGCTACGGGCGCCGGCCGGCGCGGTGAGGACGGCCTCGTGGTGGGGGACCCGCTCCAGGACGGACCGGTCGGCGGTGTCGAACACGCTCACCGGCACCCGGTCCACCCGCTCGACGCCGCAGGCGTCCCCGATCCAGCGCACCTGCGCGCTGGCCCCCTCGACCAGCGCGACGCCGTCGAACGCGAACCGGTACCGGGCGCCGCCGACGACCGGGACCACCTGCGCGAGCGCCGACTGGGCCACGGCGCCGGGCTTGGCGGTCTGCCTCAGCCCGGGAGCAGGAGCCGGCGCGGGAACCGGGGCCTGCCGCAGGGCCACCGGCCGGTCCCCGATCAGGGCCATCAGCCGCCCCGTCGGCAGCGCGATCGGGCGCACCTGGCCGGCGGTCAGCTCCCACTCCACCGGGACCGGGTCGCCGATCGTGATCAGCACGGCGGCGTCAGCGAACGGTCGGGTGAGCACGGCGTGGGTGCCGGGCGGGCTGACGGCGACGCCCGGGTCACCGTCGCCGGCCAGGGTGTAGCGGCCGGCGCTGGTGCGCCGGGCCGCGACGTCGAGCACCGTGACCGCGTCGGCGCCCACCACGACGGCGAGGCCACCCGTGGCGTCCAGGGCGAGCGCGCTCGCCGGCGAGTTCGGCCCGCCCACGCCGACCCGGGCGCCGACCTCGAGGTTCCCGGGGTCGAGGTAGCGCACCTGGGCCGCGGTCAGCACCAGGACCTGGCCCGGTGCGCACGCGACGCCGCGGGCGCCCTCGACGACGTCCGGCGTGGCCTCGCGGCGGTCGCCGACTCCGACGGCGGCGCGGTCGTCGTAGACGAACAGGTGGGTGACCTCGTCGGCGCCCGACGACGGCGACGGCGTCCGGGTGAGCACGGCGACGAGCCCGTCGATGCCGGTGGCCAGCGCGACCGGCACGCCGGGCACGTCGTCGGCCGGGATGTCCGCGGGCAACGGGCCCCCGGTGGCGGCCGCCTCGAGCAGGGCCCAGTCCAGGTGCCGGACCACGGTGCGCCGCCCGGACTCGGTGCTCGTCACGCCGGCCAGGTAGACGCCGAGGCCGTCGGCGGCCGGGGCCAGGTGCGTCACCGGGTCCGGCACCACGATCGGCTCACCGAGGGGCCGCCCGGTCGCGGCATCGACGACCACCAGTGCGCCGCGCGTGACGCTGGAGGAGGACAGGCCAACCCCCCGCCGCGCATCGATCGAGACGATCAGGCGCCGCCCGCCCGGGTCGATCGCGACGGCGAGCGGCTCGCCGGCGCCGAGGTCCGTGCGCAGCAGCCGACGGCGGGAGTACGTCTCGTAGGCGGTCAGGACGGCGACCGGCGCGTCGTCGACGAACCGGTGGCCGACGACGAACACCTCCGCGCCGTCCGGGGCGACCACGGCCAGGTCCTGGGCCACCTCGGGTGCCCCGGACAGGCGCCCGGTCTCCACCGGCTGCTGCCCCACCCGGTACCACTGCCCGAAGTCACCGTTCGCGATCTCCTCGCCGGCGTCCGGACCGCCGCCCGCGGACGACAGCGCGGTGTTCAGCGCGTCGGCGACCTCCGGGAAGTCCAGCGAGAAGTCCACGGCGCCGGACGGGGCGAACCGCTGCAGCGAGACCGCCACCTCCTGCCCACCACCGCCCGCGCGCAACTCCAGGGGCATCCGGAACCCGGTGGTCGCGTGCCGCAGCCGGAGCGCGGCGGCCGCACCGATCCCGGCCGCACCGACGGCACCGGCCGCACCGGCCGCACCGGCACCGTCGACCGCCCGCCAGGACAGTCCGCCGTCGCGGGTCTGCTGCAGCGCCGGGCCGGGGAGCCCACCCTCGTCGGCGGGCCCCGGTGCGGCGCTCCACGCGGCGCGTCCGGCGGTCGCCTGCACCACCAGCCAGACGCGGCGGGCCGGCAGTTCCAGCTCCCCGGGCAGCGCCACGTTCAGCCAGGTCGGTGCGCCCGCCGTGTCCCGGTTGATCACCAGTTCCGCGGGTCGCGGGAGCAGGGCGGTGCGGCCGGGTTTGCCGTCGTCGTCGGCGAAGAGCCCGACGGCGAGGCTCGCCTGCGCGGAGACGGAGGTCACCAGCAGGTCGACGGACGTCGCGACGAGCGGCGCGGCCGGCGCCAGCGGCTGCGCCAGCGACCCGCCGGCTTCGAGGGCCACCAGGTCAACCGCCGCGGCCGCGGTCACCGGCCCGTGCACCACCTGGGTCGCGGCGAACGCCCCGAGCACCTGCCCGGTCGTGCCGGCGACCACGGCGCCCGCCGGCACCGCGACGACCAGGCGACCTCCGTCGTCGGACGGGACGCCGTCGAACGCGTACTGCGCGCGCACGGTGCGCACCTGCGCGGGCGCCACGGCGAGTGTGAACTCGACGTCGAGGGTGACGTCCAGGCGGGCGATCGAGTCCGAGTGCAGCACGAGTTCGAGCACGTGAGCGCCGTTGGCCACGGGCAGGCCGGGCAGCAGGGCCGTCACCACCTCGCTGAAGTCCGGGGTGGTGACGGAGGCGGTCAGGTCCCCGAAGTGGGACCAGAACACCGGACCGCCGGCGACGGCGAGGGTGAGGTTGCTCGGTGGGGAAGCGACCCGGAGCACGGACACGTCCACCCCACCGGCGGGCACCCGCAGCCCGGTGACGCTCACCCCCGGCAGCTCGGTCGAGTTCGAGAGCTCGAACGCCGGGCCGTCGGTGAAGCCGCCGTTGGAGTCGAGGCCGAGGAACCCGCCGCCGAGGTCCACCAGCAGCGGCGCGCCGGCGAACCCGCTGCCGGTCAGCGACGCGAGCCGGCGCCGGGCGTGCAGGTCCACCTCGAGGGCGCCGGTGCCGACCACCTTCGACGCCCCCCACGAGCCCGGACCGGTCCCGGCGCCGAACGTCAACGACTCCAGGAACCGGCCATCGGCGTCGGCGCTGACCGGCGTGAGGGTGAGGGTGGCCCGGCCGAGCACGGCGCCAACGGGCAGCCGGCGCAGCACGAGGCGCCGGTCCCGCTCGAACGGCAGCAGCGCACCGGTGTGCCGTGCCTGCACGTGCATGGTGACCTCCACTCGTGAGCCGGCCGGGACTCAGACCTTCAGCAGGACCATCAGCTTCAGCTCGTTCTCGAACCGGCCGATGTTGTCGTTGCCGGGCAGGTCCTGGTCCGGGTCCAGCACCGGCTGGCTCGGGTCGTTGATGTAGGCCCGTGCGCGGGACTCGGGCCCGTCGTCCGCACGGTGCGGGGGCACGAACCAGAGCGCGGTCCGGTTGTTGTCCAGGTGCTGCACCCCCACGTTCGCCGGCCGCGCGAGCAGCCGCACGCCGTCGTTGCCGAACACGTTCAGCCCCGGGAAGTTGACCGTCTTGCGCGGGTGGCTGATGAACAGGATGTCGTCCCAGTCCCCGTTGTCCTTGAGCCGCTTCACGGACTGCTGCTCCTTGCAGCAGCGTTCGAACCAGGGCGAGCGGGCGTACTGGTCGTCGCTGAACCGGTCGTTCGGAGCCGCGAAGAACGCCTGCCAGAACTCGGTCTCGAGGTCGTCGAGGCTCGAGGTGTCGGTGTAGGACACCTGGTACCGGGTGAGCATGTCCTTGAACGGGATGCCGACGTCCGGGCCGTCGGGTGGCTGGATGTCGATGGCGCGCCGGCCACCGGAGTTGTTCGGGACCCGGACCCGGCGCTCCTCCGCCTGGCACAGGTAGAACGTGGCGAACGCGGCGCGGGTCTCGTCGTCCTCGCGGGCCGCCACCTCGAAGTATTCGAGCTGGTAGAGGTCCACGAGCGGCGGGGTGCCGAGCTCGTGCTCGATGACGGTGATGTCCCCGCCCTTGAGCACCTTGAACAGCTGCTGGTACCCGGTGCGCTCACGGACCTCGTCGAGGACCCGGCGGGCCACCTCCTCGGTGAGGGCGGCGATGTCCAGGCCGCCCACGTGGTGGGCGTCGTCGGCCGTCGCGACGTGGGTGATCGCCTCGGCGGCCGCGGCGGCCTGCGTTCGGATGTCCTCGTGGATCCTCACCTGCATGGTGTTCCATGCGTCAGCGGTGACGAGATCGCCGGGCTCCTGGGTCACGTACGGGGGTGCTGTCTCGGTCATGATCATCCTTCCTCTGCGGGTCGGTCCGGCACTGCCGGCACTGTGGGGCCACCGAAGCGAGCCCGGTCCCTGGTGACGACGGCGCGGATCCCGGCCGCCTTGGCGGTGCCGACCCCGATCGGGGTCGGGTCGAGCAGACGTTCGGCGAGGGTGGGTGGCTCGGGTCCGGCGACCACGGCGCGGGCGTTCTCGAAGCGGGCACCGGGCAGGTGCACGGTGACGTCGTAGATCTCCGGGCCGACCACGCGCATCGACACGCTGATGTCGTTGCCGTAGGCGCCCGGATCGGCCGCACGGACCTCGAGGAACCCGGGCGCCAGCCCCGGCCCGGAGACGTACATCCGGGCCGGCTGGGTCGGGGAGCCGAGACTCAGGTGAACCGGCTCCCGGAACGGGAGCGCCACGGGGCGCCAGCCGATCGGGACGGTCGGCGCCGGCGAGCACTCGATCAGGGCGGACTCGGCGTTCACCCGGGTGATGACGTTGTCGTCGTCGCCCAGCGGCTCGGTCACCACCCCGGCGATCAGTTCCGGCTCGGCCGCGCCGAACCTCGCCTCGCCGAAGGCTCGCCCGAACCTGGGGTCGAGGTCCGCGGGCAGGTTCACCTCGAACGACCCGGCGGTGTGCGAGTCCCATGTCACGCTCACGTGCGCGCTCGCGGGGCGGTCCGCCGTCGCCGTGAACCGGGCCGGTACGGCGGTCGGGGAGAACCGGCTCACGTCGAACACCGCGTCCTCCACGCAGGGGCCACCGGCGAAGGAGTCCTCGTCGAAGATCGCCTCGTCGAACCGGGCCGCGTCGCACTCGGTCCAGCTCCACCGGTTCCGGCCTCGGCGCACGGTGAGCGGACCGAGCGGGCCGTGCCCGCCGCCGGTGCTCACGTGGATCAGGGCCGGGTCCACGGGGTGCCACCCGGACGGTCCGCGCACCCGTGCGCCGATTCCGCCCGGCGCCCATTCCAGGACGAGTTCGCCGCGGGCCGGCACGGTGGTGTCCACGTGCACCGACCACCCGGCGGCCGGGTCGGTCAGCCGAGGTCCGTGCACGCCGCCGGGGGAGTCCACCCGCACCCGGCCGGGCACGTCCGCCGAACCGGACGAGGAGAAGACCAGCACCCCGCCGTGCGCGACGGCCGCGGTCACCGTGTCCGTGCTGGGCGGGTACTCGACCACCTCGAGGTGACGGGTCGGCACCACCTCGACGGCGCCGCCCGGCCCGGTCGTCGGGGACGTCAGCACGAGCCGGTCGGTGGGGCCGAGCGCGGCCACCCCGGGGGCCACCGACTCGATCGCGGCGACGATCTCGGCGCCGAGCGTGGCCGACGGCGTCACTCCGGCCAGGTCCGCGTCGACCGGTTCGCCGTGGTCGAGGCGCAGCCGAAGCACCGAGCGTTCGGTCAGGTCGACCGGTGCGAGCAGGTCCACCTCGCCATCGATCGTGGCCGGGGTGGGGTCGGTGCCGGTCACCGATGGGCCCACGGCGCCGAACAGCAGCGGCGCGGCGTCGCCGACCTCCGCGCGGGTCACCTCGAGCCGGCTCGCCGGGCCCGTGGTCGGGGAGGTCAGGGCGAGCGCGAGGCCGCCGGGGATCGGCACGCTCGCCGCGTCGGCGGTGGTGGCCGCACGGATCGCCGCGGTGATCGCCGCGAGGTCGACGATGCCGGCGCCGCCGGGACCGGCGCCGCCGCCCGGAGCACCCGAGGCGGAGGTGAGGTCGATGTCCACCGGTGCTCCGCCGTCGACCCGGAGCCGGAGCAGGCGACGCGTACCCAGGTCCGCGCCACCGGTGAGGTCGACCGTGCCGACCACCCGGGCGGCGGTCGCAGCCAGGCCGGTGTAGGTCCGCGGCGCGGGGATGCCCAGGACCACCGGGGTGGCGTCGGTGCCGGCGGCGGGCGCCTCGATCACCAGCGCGCTGCCGCCGCCGACGGTCGGGGAGGTGAGCAGCACGTGGGCGCCGTCGTGGGCGGCGACCGGGGCGCCGAGGGCGACGTTGATCTGGGCGCAGATCCGGGCCAGGCCGAGGGTGGCCGGGGTGGTGCCGTCGCCGAGCGGGACGTCCACGGGTGCGGCGCCGTCGACTCCGAGCCGCAGCGCCGCGTCGGCGGGCAACGGCGCGCCGTCGCCGAGGTCCACGGTGCCCGTGAACCGGACGCCGGCGGGGCCGGTGCCGGTGACGGACCCGACGGCGGCGGCCCCGAGGACCTGATCGGCGGCGTCCAGCGGATGCGGCGGTTCGAGCGCCACCCGGGACGCCGCGCCCTGGGTCGGGTCGAGGAGCACCACCGTGCGCCCGTCGGTGCTCACCTCCAACCCGGGGACGCCGTCGGCCAGGTGCTGGGCGATCTCGGCGGCGGTGGTGGCGCGCGGGCGAGGCCCGGCGCAGTCCACCTCGACGGCGCCGGAGTCGCCGACCACGACCCGTAGGAACGATCCGCCGGTCAGGTCGATCCCGCCGGACAGGTCGGTGCTCGTGGCCAGCCGCGCGGACGTGCCGGGCAGCCCGTGGGCGGTGCGGGCGGTGAAGCCGAGCACCGTGGTCGCCGCCTCGTCGAGGACCCGGGCCCGGGTCACGAACCGGCGCCGCACGGTGGTGACGATCGGGTCCACCTCGAGCGATCCCGCGGCACCCGCGGTCGGCGAGGTCAGGATCAGGTGGGTGCCGTCGTCCCCGGCGACCGGGTCCTCCTCGGCGCCGAGGGCGGCGTTGACCGCGTCCGCGAGTTCGCCGACGTCGGCGGCGGTCACGTCCGCCACCCCGGCGCGCAGGTCGATCTCGACCGGCTCACCACCGTCCACGGCGAGCCGGAGCAGGTTCCGGGAGGAGAGGTTCAGCCCACCGGCGAGGTCCGCGGTGCCGGTGAGGTTCGCGGTCACCTGCGCGGCGCCGCGACCGGACCGGGGCCGCAGCCCGAGCACGTCGAGCGCGGCGTCGCCCTCGACCTCCTCGATGCGCAGCACCGCGGTCGGGCCCTCGGAGGAGGACGCCAGGCTGAGGCGGGCGCCGTCGTGGGAGGCGCACTCGGTGCCGAGGCCCTCGTTGATCGCGGTGACCAGTTCGTTCGGGGTGGTCGCGGCGGGGTCGAGCCCGGCCACGTCCAGGGTGACGGCGGGGGCGGCGTCCAGGCCGAGCCGCAGCTGCGAGTGCCCGCGCAGGTCCACGCCGGACCCGATGGCGCGGCCCGAGATCACCCGGGCCGGGGTGGCGTCGGTGCCGACCGCGAGCCGCGGCGCCGAACCGAACAGGGTGGTGGTGGCGGATTGGGCGGCCGGCTCGGTCAGCGCGATCGAGCCGGCGTCCCCGAGGGTGGGGGAGGTGAGGGTCAGGAAGGCGCCGTCGTCGGTCGCGACCGGGATGCCGGCGCCGGCGTTGATCGCCGCCGTGATCTCGGCGACGTCCACCGCGGCCGGGTCCGCTGCACCTGCGGCGCAGTCCACCTCGGCGACGTGGTCGGCGTCGGTGACGATGCGCAGGTACCGGGTCGCGCGCAGGTCCACCGGGGCGGACAGGTCCGCCCGGCCGGTGATCGTGGCCCGGCGCGAGCCGGCGCCGGTGTACCGGCGCGGCGCCAGCCCGAGCACGAGTTGGGCGGCGTCATCCAGGCCGTCCTCGATGGCGACGGCGGAGCCCGGCCCGGTCGTGGGGGAGGTGAGGACGAGGTGGCCGGCCTCGACCGTCGCGACGGCGGCGCCGAGTTCCGCGTCGAGGGCGGCGGCGAGCTCGGCGGCCGTCGTGCTCGACGGGTCGGCGACGCCGGTGGTCAGGTCCGCGGGGATCGCGCCGCCGTCGTCGAGGGCCACCCAGAGGGTGCGCGCGCCGGTGAGGTCGATCCCGCCGGCGAGGTCGACGGTGCCGACGAGCCGGCCGGGCGCGGCGTCGCGCCCGCCGACCCGGGCGGCGCCGATGCCGAGCACCGCCGACGCCGCGTCGGCGCCCCGGGGGGCGCTCGTGGTGAGCACGTCCGTGTCACCCGCGGCTCCGTCCTCCTTGCCCCGGTCCCACCAGGCGTCGAGCGAGGCGTCCTCGATGTGCAGGCCGAGGGCTTCCGCGGTGATCCGTAGGATTCCCCGCACCGTGACGGTCCCCTCGAGGTGGGTGCGCACGAACGCGAGCAGGTGCTCACGGAACTCCTCCACGCTCTCGTCCGGTCGCGGCGCCAGCCCGTACAGGGCCGCGAACAGGGCGAGGTCCGTGATCGCGGTCTCGCCGGCGTCGGCGAAGGTCACCCAGTGCGCGCGCATCACCGCGATCAGCGAGTTCTCGGCGGACTGGAGTTCCCCGCCGTGGGCGTCGCTGAAGGCCCGGAGCGCGCTCGGGTCGCCCCGCACCGCGAAGGTGGGTGGCAGGTTCGCCAGGATGCGATCGGCCTTAGGCATCGGCGTCCTCCGTGGCGACGTCGGCAGGCGTCATGTCGAGCGCGATCCACCACTGCTCACCGGAGACCTCGGCGCGGACGGCGAACGTGCCGGCTTCGATCTCGGCGTCCGTCGCCGGTTCGCCGGCGCGGTCGGGTGCCGTGGAGAGGAGCAGGGACCGGTCCGGGATCCGGCCGGTGGTGGGTGCGTTCACCCCGGCCGTGGCCACCGAGGCGGCGAGTGCGGCGCGCAGGGCCGCGTCGTCGGAGCCGTCCGGCAGCAGCTGGACCGCCTGCACCAGGGCGTCGACGAGCCCGGCGTCACCCTCCGGCCCGGCCAGGTCCGCGCGTGCGACCACGACGTCCACGATGGTCGCCTCCTGCACGTCGGGGACGGCGCGGATCGCGGCGAGCAGGGTGGCGCCGTCGGCCGCCTCGCCCCGGGTGAGCCCGTCCACGTACGCCGCGGCGGCGGCGACGATGTCCGCGCGCACCTGCTCCTGCCCGGGGCCGGACAGCCCCGCCGTGATGCTCGCGCGCACCCGGGGGCTGATGAACACGTACCGGGCCACCAGGGTGGCAACCACCCCGGCCGCGCGGGTGGCGTGCACGGCGTCGGTGAGAGAGGGCAGCCGCTCGGGCTCGGCGTCGACCACCACGGTGACCGTGCCCGGCTCGGAGCGGGACCCGAGCGGTGAGTTCGGGTCGAAGAACTCCACCGGCGTGCCGCGGCCCTCCCGGATCACCCGGTCGAGCGCGGCCAGGGTCGCCTTGCCGAGCGAGCGCAGCGCAGCCTTCGCGCGGGTGCGCAGCTCGTCGTCGGTCTCGTCCGCGGCGGCCCGGATGGTCGGGTCGAGGTTGCTGACGTTCTCGATGCCGGCGATCGGCTGGGTCATCTCGGAGATCGCGCCGGCGGCCACGAGGCCGTCGTCCCCCGCGAACGCCACATCCGCGCGGATCGGGGCGTCGATGCGGACCTGCCCGGTCTGCAGGGTGCGCGGCTGGGTGGTGGTGAACACCTTCGCGTCGGCGGTGGCCAGACGGGTGCCGGCCGGGATGTTGATGTTGCCGTCCACGCCCGCGGCGCGGAAGAACGTGGCGAGCCCCTCGGCGAACTCGGCCGTCTTGCGGGTCACCCCGAGGATCGCGACCACGTAGTCCAGCGAGGTCCCGGTCGCGGTGTCCACGAAGGCGGAGAGGTAGGCGAGGTTGATCTGCTGGTAGACGACGGCGATCTCGCGGCCGATGGCCTCCGTGAGGGTGCGGGTCACCGATCCGACGTTGATGTCGGAGAGCGGGGATCGGGTATCCAGGCGGAAGTAGTCGACGTAGAACGTGGACTCGTCGTCCGGGTGGGTGCCGTCCTCGAGCCAGATCACATTGTTCGTGGCGGTCCCGCTGAACGTGAAGTCGATCGCGAGCAGGAACGTGCGCGGCGCCCCGCCGGAGGTGCCGGTGATGCCTCGGATGCCACCGGCCGGCTCGGCGAGCGGGTACGTGCCGATCTTGAGGTCGAAGACGATCGGCTCGTTCACGACCCCGCCGACCACGGAGGTGAGGATGTCCCCGACCAGGTCCCCGTACGGCCGGTTGACGAGGTTGACCACGTCCTCGTTCATGCTGCACCTCCCACGAGTGGCACGCCGACCACGAGGTTCAGCTCGGTCTGGGTGCCGATGATGACGACGGCGGCGCGTACCTCCAGGCGGGTGGCGTCGCGTGGGTCAGTGGTCACCGTGATCGACGCGACCCGCTCCACCCGGGGCTCCTCGGCGAGCGCCTGCAACGCGTAGAGCTTGGCCCGGTTGCGGGTGGTGGGCGTGTTCGGTTCGCCGATGAGCTCGTGGAGCCGGCTGCCGTAGGTCGGGTGGCCGAGGTGGGCGAGCTCGCCGACCTCGGTGAGGAAGCGGAGCAGCAGCGCCTGTTCGAGGTTCTCCCAACCGGTCACCGGGAGCAGGTCGTGGCCCGGGTCCGGCTGACCGGGCTCGAGCAGCTGCGGGCGGGGCCCGGTGCGCAGGTCCTCGCCCCGCTCGCGCTGGGCGGCGGTCAACAGGTCGCCGACCAGGCGCAGGTCGGTCCCGGCGAGCGCCTCGCGTTCGGCGGTGGGGATGCTCATCGCGTCCTCCTCTCTGCTGGGTCGGTGCGGTCCGGGTCTGTGCGGTCCGGGTCCGGGGCGGCTGCGCCGGGGTGGCCGGCGCGGGCCGGCACGCGCGCGATCACGGCGGCCACCCGTCGGTCACGGACGTCGTGGCGGGCGGCCCGATCACGAGCAGGATCCCGGGCGGGGAGGGGATCCGGTCGCCGGTGCGGACCAGCCCGCGCCCGCCCACCCGGACGCCCGTGCTGGTGCCGACCGGGCCGATGACCAGCGGATACGGCACGCCGGTGACGGAGTTGACCATGACGCAGATCGACCCGCTGGTGGCCAGCGGCAGCCCGCTCGCCGAGATGAGCGGGGGCAGCACGGCGATGATCGTGCCGGTGTCGGGTGCGCCGGCCGCGCCGGGCGTCACCATGACGCTCGCGCCGATGCTCACGGGTGCTCCGGGCATGTCCGTACCTCCCCCTGCTCGCTCATGGACCGAAACTGGTCAGGCCGTTGATGGACACGGACACGCCCTGCACGGTCACCCCGGTGCCCCCGCGGACCGTGGCGGACAGGCCGCCGGCCAGCTCCGCCGTCGTGCCGGCCCGGGCGGTCAGGGAGGTGCCGGCGTCCAGGGCGATCGAGCCGCCGGCCTGCAGGGTCAGGTCGCCCGAGGCCTGCAACGTCACCGACGCCGCCGAGGTCAGGGTGGCGTCCCCGTCCTGGTCGAGGGTGACCGTGGTGGCGCCGGACTTCACCTGCACGGTGCCGCCGCTCGCGCCGGACTGGTCGAGCCGCAGTTCGGTCTGCCCGGCGGTCGCCGTCACCGTGCCGTCCACGATCCGCACCGTGATCTTCGGCGGCATCTCGATGATCAGCTCCCGCGCCGGGTCGTCGCTGGGGTGGTTGCGCAGCGCCGCGAGCACGCTCGCGTCGTCGCCGGCGTCCAGGGGCAGCCGGAGCACGATCTCGTCGGTCGTCGAAAGCGGCGGCCGGTCGGCGTCGTCGTAGAACCGGGCGATCACGAGTGGGGCGTTCACATCCCCGTGGTCGAACGCGACGAGCACCAGGTCGCCGACGTTCGGGATGCCGACGGTGCCGACGTGCCCGGTGCCGACCGGGACCCGCTTCAGCAGCAGGCCGGAGTTCTTCAGGGCGACGTCGACGCCGTAGTTGTCGTCGTCGTCGGCACTCGTGTGCGGGTACACGGCCTCGACCACGCCGAGCTCGGTGCTGCGCACCGCCGCCAGCTCGTGCCGCACGATCGCGGCGATGGTGTCGACGATCGTGGTCACGGCGCACCCCCTGTGGCAGTCGTGGCAGCGGCGGCAGCACCGACGAGGCTGCGCAGCCACACGTCGGTGGTGAAGCCGTGCGTCTTCTCCAGGCGGTGCTCGACCGCGCTCACCTGATGGTTGCCGTCCGGAACCCCCGAGTCGGGCCGGTCCGGGAAGTCCTCAAGGCGCACCAGCGCGCCGAGGGCCAGCTGTGGCCGGCCCTGGATCCGGACCCGCCCGGTGACGGCGGTCGCGGCCAGGTGCTCGGCGAGCGCCTGCGCGGCGGTGGCCGCCCCGGCCGCGGTGCGCAGCGACCCGCGTTCGAGCAGCAGGGTGGGCGCGTCGGTGCCGGACGTGCCCGCGAAGGACGTGAAGTCCTTCGTGAGCCATGCCCATGACTCGTCGCCGCGGGAGCCGCCGGGGCTCTCGCCGAATGCCGTCACGGTCGCGGCGACCGGCCGGATCCGGGTCAGGTCCGCCTCGAGGACGTGCTCGCCGTAGCGCAGCACGTGCACGGATCTGGTGCCGCCGAACGCCTCGAAGACGAGTTCGCCGTCGGGCGTGAAGTAGGTGTCCAGCCCCGCCAGGGCGGCGAGGTCGCGCACGTGCCGGCACGCGTCCCGGCGTCCGTCCACCACGTAGGCGTGCAGGCTCGGCCCGGCGTCCGCCCGCGCCACCGTGACGCCGGCGGCGTCCGCGAGGGCCCGGACCACGTCCCCGGCGGTCGTGTCCTCGAACGTGCGGTCCATCCTGGTGCGCAGCAGCGCGTCGGCCCTGGAGTGGGCGATGATCCGGGTGGTGCGCAGGTCCGGCTCGACGGCGACCACGGTGCCGGTGAACACGACGACCAGTGCGGGGTCGGCGTCGGAGTAGCCGAGCTCGACGCGGGCGTCCGCCCCGGGGACGGCGGTCAGGGCGCCGACCTGGCCGGCGACGATGGTCACCTCGTCGGCCGGGGTGCCCAGATCCGAGCGCACCACGATCTCGACGACGGTGGACGCCTTCGGCTCGACGGTGGTGTCGATCACCTGGTCGCCGATGGTGAGCCGGTAGGCCGGTCGCAGCATGGCTCAGCCCTCCCCGCCGGTCAGCCAGTCCCGCAGCGCCGGGCTGGTGGTGGCCGGATCGGCGTCGTCGAGGGCGGCGAGCACGGCGGTGCGAAGGCCGGCGCCATGGAGGGCGGTCACGTCCACGGCGGTCACGTCGCCGTCGGTCGCATCTGCCGCGGTCGTGCCGGGGCCAGCGGCGGTCACGTCGCCGTCGCCTCGTGCGGAATCCTCGGGGACGGCGTCACCGAACACGTCCGCCGGGGAGAGGGGTTCGGGCACCGGTGCCCGAACCAGATTCGGCACGAACACCTGGAGCAGGTGCGAGCGCAGCGCGCCGAGGTGGGGGTCGAGGGCGGCCCGCAGCATCGCCCGGGCCAGGCGGGCCCGGTGGGCGGTGTCGAAGTCGGCGGACTGCGTCATGTCCAGGTAGGCGTTGACCAGGTAGGCCCGCTGCGCGCGGACGTCGGTCCCGGGGTGCTCGGCCACCCGCATGAGCCGGTCGAACCGGTCGATGCTCGTGCGCAACGCCTCCCGGGCGAGCGTCCAGACGTACCGGGCGAACAGTGCGCCGGCGTCACGGCGGTGCCGCTCCGCCTGCTCGAGCAGCGCGTCCGCGGTCGGGTGCTCGCGCTGCAGCGACAGCGCCAGACGCAGGTCGGCGAGCACCGGCCCTGAGGCCTCGAGCCGGAGCAGGTGCTCCTCGGCGAGCACGTCGGCCAGGTCCCCGCCGACCCGGCTGAACCCGAGGAGGCGGGCACCGACGTCGACCGGCACGCGCGACCACAGGCCCACCGAACCCACCGGCCGGCCGGACGCGAGCCGCTCCTGGTGCACCTCGAGCGTGACCACGGATCCAGGCCCTTGCGTCACGGAGCCGCGCAGCACGTCCGCGAGCCGCACGGCCAGGGTGACGCGGCGGACCTGCCGGCCGGGCGCGCCGTCCCGCCAGGGGCCGAGGTCGGCGTCGTCGATGACCACCTGGACGATGGTGCCCGCGTCCAGGATCTCCGAGGTCACGGCGTGCTCGTTCATGCGCGTGCATCCCTCGCCAGATTGTCCAGCACGGCCGGGAACCGCACTTCGATGGTGGTGTCCCCGATCGCCACGGCCGGGGACGTGAGAGTGGTGCCGGTGATGGTGGTGGTCGGCGGCACCGCGACCGCGATCGCGCCGGTGGCCGGGTCGATGGTCCACTCCCCGCGCTGGGTCCACCGCTTCTGGACGAGCGCGGTGTACACCCGGTCGGCCGGGTCCCCGGTGGCGGCGACCACGCCGGTGATGTTCGTCCAGATCCCGAGGGTCGCGACGAAGTCCAGGCCCCAGACGAACCGGCGCAACGTGGCCGCGGCCACGGCCGGGTGCGCGCCGGGCTCGCTGTCCCCGGGGGAGTCGATGTCCTCGACGATCCACCGCTCGCCCACGGCGAGCGCGGTCCGCCTACGGATCCCGCCGACGCCGAACGTGGCCGTCTCGCCGCCGATGCCCACGGCGCCGACGCCGAAACCCGAGTCGAGCGTCGGTGGGGCGATGAGCACGGGCGCGGGATCGCCGGGCAGGAACACCGGCGCTCCGGCGGTCCCACCGGTGGCCGCCGCCCGGTTCGAGGCGACCACGCTGAGGTCGGTGTGGGCCGCGGGCGGGGCCACCGAGTCGTCCTGGAACCGCCCGAGGATCCCCTCCGGCGCGGTCTCGTTGTTGATCCAGCCGGCGAGATAGGCGTTCACCGAGCGCCGCCCGGTCGCGCCACCGGTGACGGCGTCCGCCTGCACCAGGAAGTGGATCGCCGCGGTCGCCGGGATGGCGATGTTGAACGCCGGGTCCCCGGTGGCCACGCTGATGCCGCCACCCGCGACCGGGGTGACGTTGAAGCTGCCGCTCTGGTCGATGCAGCTGTCCAGGAACATCGTGACCCGGCCGAGCAGCACCGTCTTGACGATGCTCGGCTCGCGGTCGATGCCCACGTCGTAGTCGTCGTTGCCGTTGCCGTCCACGAACGCGCGCACCCCGAACGTGCCCACGTTGTCCGCGAGCATCGTGGCCCGCAGCGCGTTGCCCGGGTCCCGGGTCACGGTCGGCCCGTCGGCCGCGGACAGGGCGACGATCGCCGCGGCGTCGTCGCCGCCGTCGGCGGCCGGGATGCCCCGCAGCCGGTGCGCGTCCCAGACCACCGGCACGCCCGCGGGCCGGACCACCACGGTGAACTCGATCGGACGATCGGGGCGCACGCAGTTCTCCAGCAGCGGGATCGGCGGGTTCGTGGTCGGGTTGTCGTCGAAGTCCACCGGGGCCGGCACCGCGCGGCCGGGCACCACGTGCGCCGGCACCGGCGAGTTCCCGAGCCGCGCCGTGTTCGCCTCGGTGGCGGGGATCGTCATGGTGAGGTTGCTGAGCTCGACGACCGTGAGCACGGCCCGGTCGCCGTCGGCCTCCACGCCGTCCACCCCGAGCTGCAGCACGGCGTCGCGCAGGGCACCGCTGACCGCGGCGCCCTCGACCCAGAACGCGGAGCCGGCCGCCGGGATGCCCGCCGCCGGCAGCAGCACCGGTGCGACGACCTCGGCCTGCCCGGCGGCGGCCACCTCGTCGGCGGCCGCGAAGAACCGCGTCCGGGCGTCCAGGCGGCCCAGGCTGAGCGTGCCCGTGAAGTCCGCGGGCAGGGCCTGGCGCACGGTGATCAGCGCCCGGCCGGCGTGGAAGCCGGCGTCCTGCACCTGGACGAACCGTCCCGGGGTGATCTTGTCCGCCTCGGAGAGCGTCACCGGCGCGGCACCGGCCGCGGACCGGGTCCGGTGCAGGTCGAGGAACACCTCGACGGCGGTCATCGGGTGGGTCTGGCTCAGGCCGGGGGTGCCGGAGACCGTCACGGCGAGCGTCAGCACCACGTCCCCCATCGTGGCGCTCGCGGTGCGGCCCTCCGCGAACAGGGTGACGCCGGCGGCAAGTGCCGCGGAGTCGAAGACGTTGTCGACGCCGTCGAACGTGATCTCGGTGCCGCCCGCGGCGGCGTCGAAGAACCGGACCGCGTCGCTGGACGCCTCGAGGCGCCCGGACCCGGTGAACGCGGGGGTGCGCAGCACCACCGGGCGCCGGGCCGGGCTCGTGTGGACCTTGCGCACGAGCACCACGTCCGGGCCGGTGATGGCCGGGACCACGTCCGCGACGGCCCGGTCCACCACGATGATCTCGGCCGGGGTGCCGGAGTACCGGAAGCAGGTGGCGTTGCCGCGCACGTCGGCCAGGGACTGGGTTGCGGTGCGGAGCAGGAACGGCCCGTCAACGGAGATCACGTAGATGCCGGGACCCTTCTCCGGGACGACGCCCCCGGGGAAGGTGAAGTTCCCGTCGGCGTCGGTCCTGCTGCGGATCGGAGTGCCGGCGTGCGCCGCGGCCGAAGTGACGGCGACCTCGCCACCGAGGTATTCGCCGTCGGCGGCCATCAGCACGTACGGGCGGTCCGCGAACGCAGTGCCGTCGGTGAACGTGATCCGGCCGACCACGGGGGAGGTGCCGGGTTCGGCCGGGGTGCGGCACCATTTCGGCTGCGGCGGGCTGGGGCACGGTTGGCCCCACGGGACCACGAAGTCGGCGACGCCGGTGGCGGTGCCGTCGTCAAGGCACCAGCCGCCGCCGCCCGCGCCGTCGGGCACCTGGTCGAGGGTGATCGGTTCCGGCACCTGCGCCGGCATCGCGGATTCCTTGACGAACATCAGCTCGGTGCGCCGGTTCGGGCGCCACGCGGACTGGGTGCTCAGCACCGGGTCCTGCTCGCCGCAGCCGATCCAGCGCAGCGGCCCGGAGTCGCACCCCTCGCTCGCGTTCGGCATCAGCCGGGCGGTCGGCAGGTTCAGCGGGCCGTTGCCGAGGTACTCCCGGATCAGCACCGGCCAGGTCGCGTCGCCGACGATGCCGTCCGGGGTGAGGCCGTGATCGGACTGGAAGGTGCGGACGGCGGTGTCGGTCAGTTCCGGGTCCGCGCCCACGTTGCCGAAGAACCGGCCGAGGTCGGCCAGCATGAACTGGTACTCGCGGGTGCCCCAGGTGTCCTTGACGGTCGTGATGGTCCCGAACGGCCGGGTGCGGCGTAGCTCGTCCCATTCCGCGACGGCGGCCGCTGGGTTCGAACCGAACGTCATCATCGCGTAGGTGGCCCGGGCCCGGCGCTCGGAGAGGGACTGGTTGTAGTCGTCGCCGCCGGTCAGGTCGGTGTGCCCGACGATCAACAGCCGCTCGTCCGGGTGCGCGTCGGAGTACGCGATCACCTGGGCGAGCACGTGCCGCTCGCACGGCTCCACGAAGGACTTGTCGAAGTGGAAGGTGATCACGAAGACGGTGCCGATCTTCGCGCCGCGGCGCAGCACGATGGTGACCGACGCCGTCGCCCCCTCGATCACCCGCACCGTCGCGGACCCGGTGAGCACCTCGTGCTGCCCGGTGGGGTTGCGGGTGTCGTCGACGAGCGCGCTCGCGGTGTACTGGCCGGCCGGGAACGGGTCGGCGAACCAGGTGTCCGGGCGGATCCGGTTCGTGAGCACCCGGTCAAGGGCGGTGCCGTCGTCGGTGGTGCCGGCCACGCTGACCCGGACCCGATCCATGTCGAAGGCCGGGTCGCCCTCGACCACCACGGTGACGGCGAGCTTGCCGTCGGTGACCGTCGGCGGCGGGGGCGGCGGGATGATCACCTCCTCGACGTCGATCGGTTCGGCGTCGGTGAGCTCGCGCAGCGCCAGCGTGTACTCGAACGCGCTCGGCCGGCCGGCGACCTCGCGCACGTCCATCCGCTCGACGATGACCCGGTCCACGGACGTCGCGGCGGAGATGTCCGAGACGAACGGGACCGGGTCGCCGGCGTGGAACCGTTCGCGGACCGCCGCCAGGTGCTCCTTCGTGTCCGGTGCGGTGAGCACCCCGGTGAGCATCAGCCGGGCACCGCGACGGCCGAGGGCCTGCAGGAAGTCCCCCTCGAGGGCAGGCACGCGGTGGCGCACGAGTGCGTGGTCCTCGTCGGAGGAGACCACCTGCACCTGTTCCAGCTCGAGCTCACCGAGCATGGGCCGCACCATCGCTCACCCTCCTTGTCCGCGGTCGCCTGGTGTTCTCGCTCAGGGCTTGAGCGAGTTCAGGTGGGTGGTGATCGCCGTGATCAGGTCCAGCAGCTCGGTCTTGACCTGGTCCACCGACGGCAGCCCGGTGACCACCGACGCGACGTCCGCGATCGACTCGATGGCACCGGTCTCACCGGGCAGGATCTTCTTCGCGGCATCCAGGAACGCCGGGATCTTCCCGGTGAACTCGGCCACCTCGCCCAGGCCCGGGATGGCGCCGACGTCGAGGTTCTGGATCTCGGTCTTGAGCTTGTTCATCAGCTCGACGAGCAGGTCGATGAGCTCGGTGACCTGCGGCACCAGGGACGCGATCGCCTGGATCGCGGGCTTGATGGTGGCCACGTTGTCGTCGAGGAACGACTTGAAGTCGGCGAGCACCGCCTTGAGTTCCTCGAAGAGGTTCGGTTCGGCCATGATCGGCTCCCGTCTGGGTGGGTCCTGCGTCGGTGTCTTCGGAGGTGGGGTCAGCCGCCGGTGGCTTCCCGGAACGCGCGCAGCCGCTCGAGGAGACCGGTCAGCGGCGTCACGAACGCCTCGAGGCCGGTGGCGAACGGCGGCGTGATGTCGAGCCCGTCGAGGAGGTCGCCGAGCAGGTCGTCGGCCTCGCCGAGGATGTCCGCCTCGAGGGCGGCGGTGGACGCCGGCGCGACGGGCTCGGTGAACTCGCGCAGGGTGAGCACGTAGGCGAACGCGCCCGGCCGCCCGGCCAGCTCACGGACCTGCAGGTCGTCCACGAGGACCTCCTCGACGGAGGTGTCCGCAGTGATGTCCGCGACGAACGCGACCGGTTCCCCGGTGCGGACCTGCGCCTTCAGCTCCTCGATGAGGGTGGCGGCGGCGGTGTCCGTGGCGACCCCGCGCACCCGCACCCCGGTAGGGGCCCGGCCGAGGTTCTGCAGCATCGACCCGTCCTTGCCCACGGCCTGGTGCTCGGCGACGGCACGCAGGTCGCTGGTGGTCAGGTCCTGCACCTGCGGCAGTTCGAGGGTGCCGAGCATCGGTCGCATGTCACGCCTCGATCCCGTGCCGGCGGGCCGCATCGGTGAGCATCCGGGCCACCAGCCGTTCGAGCTCGGGCACCGAGGTGGCCGGGACCGACCCGCCGACGCCGGGGGCCGCCGAGCTCTCGGTGGCCGTCGCCGGACCGGCCGGCCAGGTGGCCGGCCACCCGTGCTCGCCACCCTCGGTCTCCTCCGCGTCCCCGGCGAGCCGGACCAGCCGGGCCGGGCGCGTGGGTGCGATCGCGAACTCCGCCTGCGGGTCGAGTCCGTGGGCGGCGGTCCGCGCCTGCGGGGCGGCGTCGGGTCCCTCCTGCGCGGGCCGGCCGCCGAGCGGCGCACCGGGGCTCGTGGCCTGCGTCGGTCCGACGGCGGAGGTGCTCGGGTGGTCGTCGTCGCCGCTCGTGCGGCGTGGGTCGCTGCGCTCACGCGCCGGCCCGACGGCGGGTCCCGGCTCGGCGGATCCGTTGCCGTTGCGGGCGTTGCGCCACTGACCCGCCCCCCGGGTCAGTGACGCAGCCAGCGCGAGGGCATCCGCCGCGGAGGCCCGGTGCAGCGGCCGGCGGGAGGTCGCCACGGGGTCGGCGAGGGCGGCGAGCCCGGCCGCGGCGAGGCCGGCCCGGACCCGCTCGAGCACGTGGTCCAGACCCGCGACGGGCGGCAGGTGGCTCGCGGCGGTCCCGGACCGTGCGGGGTGTTCCCGGGTCGGGTGGGGGCGGCGTGGGTGGGCCGGGCGAGGGCGCAGTCCTGCGGGCCCGGGCGGCTGGGATCGCCGGTCCGCGGCGTCGGGCCCGGCGAGTTCGCGCAGCCGGGTGGCCGGCGGGCACGCGTCCGGCGGCGGCAGCGGGCCGAGGTCACCGGGCGTGCGACCTGCCTCGGCACCGGGGCGACGCGGCCCGGGTGCTCCGGCGCCGGGAGACCGGTCGGTGCTCGGCGCGGCCGGGTCCGGGGCGGCGTGGTTCCCGGCGGCAGGCCCGCGTCCGGGGTCGGCCACCGCGCCGCCCGGGGTCCACCGGTCCGGTCCGTGCGGCCGGCCCGTGGCGCCGCCGCGACCGGGCCCGAACGGGTCCTCGGACGACCCACCCACCACACCCGGCGAGCCCCGCCCCGGGCGAGCTCCGCCGTCGTCAGCAACGCCCGAAGGGCGCCAGCGCTCCCGCCGGCCGCCGGCCCCGGGGTCGCCTCCGCCGTCGTCCGGCCCTGCGACGCACTGCGCGAGGGTGCGGCCCAGCATGGGGCCCTCCGCGAGGCGGGGCGGCGCCGGGGCGGCCGCGCACGCGGCGCCGACCCGCGCGTCGAGGACGTCGACGGACCGGGTCAGCCGGGCGGTGTCCCGGCACCATGCGGCCGGACCGGCGCCACCGGCCAGGTGCCCGAGCGTGCCGCCCACCCGGGGCAGCACGCCGCTCATCCGGGGCAGCCCGCCACCACCGCCGGCAGCGGGTCTCCCGGCGGTGGACGGTGCCCGGCCGGTGCTCATGCGACCTCCGCCGCCCGCCCGGTCATCTCCAGATACATCAGGATCTGCCCGATCGTCATCCCGGCGACGTCCTCCGCCGTCCAGCCGAACTCCTCGGCGAGCACGAAGCACGCCTTCGCCAGCGGGGCCTGGACGAGCTCGGCGAGCCGGTCCCGGGGGGTCTCGATGCCGCTCAACTCGTTGATCGCGTCCACCAGCACCCGGGCCAGCCCGGCCGGCAGCCGGCCGGCCTGCTCGGCCGTGAGGGCGGGCTCCACCAGGGCACGGGCGATCATCAGCCCGGCCGCCAGTTCGCGGTCCCCGGCGGCGGCATGCGCCACCAGCTGGACGTCGCGCACGGTCAGCGGGCGGATCGTCACGGTTCCGGCGGGGCCACCGGGCGGCAGCGTCACCTCGTGGGTGAGCGCGCTGCCGGCCAGCAACTCCTCGGCGGTCAGGGCCGTGCGTGCCATCGCGGTGCTCCGTTCACTCGGTGGCGAACGCGACCTCGGTGGGCGGAGCCTCGCCGCCACCGCCGCCGGCGCCCTCGCGGTCGAGGACGCGGATGGTGAGTGCCCGGAACCGCAGGTTCTCCACCACGAAGTCGTCCTCGGGCAGGGTGTAGCGCCAGTTCTCGAACTTCACCCCGGCGATCTCCAGGGTGAGCGAGTTGCCCGGGTGCGCCGGGTCCGCCAACACCAGGTTGATCGTGAAGGCGGGCTGCACGTACGGCTCGGCCACCGCCGTCGGGGCTGATCCGCGGCCCATCAGCAGCAGGAGCAGCGCCCCGTTGACGTACGCGCGGCCGACCGTGCCCGCGATGTGGATGTCGCCCGGGCTCAGGGACACGGGGTGGCGCCGGCCGACCTCGTAGAACTCCTTGAGCGCGGTGTCCACGCACACCCGCACGTCGGTGAGCCGGCCGACGGTCTGGATCGCGAACGTGTCAACCACGGCGGACGCGTCGGCGCCCTCCGGGGTGTCCTCGGCGGCCAGCGTGAGCGTGCCGTGGTTTCCGGTGAATACCTCTGTCAGTGCCATGTCGGGGTCCTTACTCGAGGAACATCGTGACCTTGATGAAGTCGATGCTGAACGTGGGCCGCAGGAAGATGTCGACCCGGGCGATGCCCCGGATCTCGTCGTCACGGGTGGCGTGCACGTCCAGCCGGTAGCCGTTCTCGGAGGCGAGGAGCTCGTCCAGCACCATCGAGTTCAGGAAGTTGTTGATGGTGGCCCGCAGCGCGCCGCGGACCCGTTCGTTGTTCAGCAGGCCGATGTAGGGGGTGGCGGCGCTGCGGACGCCGAACTTCGCGTAGTCCACGATCCGGCGGGTGGTGATCTGCTGCCACGCCGTGTTCGTGGACGTGGTGATGCCCCGCACCAGCCGCAGGCCCTGCCGCTTCTCGACGGCGAGCACCCGGCTCAGCACCAACTGCTTCAGCTCGGCGCTGGACAGGTCGTGCTCGAGCGCCTCCACTCCGAGGACCTTGTTCGTCAGGGAGATGTGCGGCGCCTGCGCGGACAGCAGGCCCGCGACGGCGGCTGCCGTGTACGCGCCGGGCAGCGTCACCTTCGCCGGTGGGCTGACCGACCGGTCGTCGGCGACGAAGCCGGGGCCGACCAGGACCACCCGGTCGCTGTTCAGGGCGTGCCCGGACGCGTTCTGCACGAACGCGGCCCGGTCGTCTTCGAGTGCGGTGCCGACGATGCCGATGCGTTCCCGCTTGTTGTCGTCGTTCGAGGCGAGCGCGCAGTGCAGGGCGAGGTCGTCGCCGAACGTCGCGTCGGTCTGGCCGGCGCCGACGATGATGTGCGCGTCGACCGCGAGCAGGGCGTCGAGGCCACCGGCGTGCAGGGCGCCG
The DNA here is from genome assembly GCF_009708215.1 of Occultella kanbiaonis. Classification (NCBI taxonomy): domain Bacteria; kingdom Bacillati; phylum Actinomycetota; class Actinomycetes; order Micrococcales; family Ruaniaceae; genus Occultella; species Occultella kanbiaonis. The sequence goes on from NZ_CP046175.1 coordinate 604,412, forward strand.
GTGGGATCCCCGGCGCCGTTCGCGCCGCCGCCCATCGGGGTCGCCGCGAGGGTGCTCGGCACCTCCGCGGGGTTCGCCAGTGCCGTGGCCGTGACGAGCGCGGAGTCGGCCAGGTCGGCGACCAGGTCGTCGCCGGAGACCACGTTGTACTCCTCCTTCGCGCTCACCCCGAGCGTGACCGTGACCTTCACGGCGGACGCCTTGTCGACCATGTAGGTGGCCAGCACGGTGTCACCGGCGGCGGGATCGGTGCCGAACGTGAGGGTGCCGTCCGCCGTCGTGACGCCCACCTGGGTGGGGCTCGGAGCGGCGTCGTAGACGATCGGGACCACGGTGTCCGAACCGCCGCCGCCCGGTCGCACCACGATGCGGTTCACCGCGCTGTGCAGCACCTCGGCGTGGGCCAGCACGAACGGGGGACCGGCCACGGTCTCCTCGCGGACCAGGGCGCTCGCGTCGGCCGTGGAGACCGCCACGGTGAGCCCGTTCGCCCAGGTGCCCGGCCAACGCGCGTCGACGCGCACGCACGGACCGGTCGCAGAGTCGAGGTCGAGGCCGGCCGTGGCGACGGCGCCCGGATCGGCCACCCGCACGGCCCACACGCTGGTGGCACCGAACCGGTAGGCCTGCTCGAGGGCGCGGGTCAGGGTGAGTTCGTCGTTGGTGCCGCCGTGCCACGGGTCGTAGGCGCCGAAGGTGGCGAGGGCGTCGCTGTAGCTGCCGAGCAGGCGGGGCGTGCCCACCGGCCCCTTGGCTGCGGTGCCGACCACGCCGAGGTTCCCGACGGTGATCGCCCCCGGGACGATGAGGCCCTCGGGGCGCACTTCGATGAAGACGCCGGGTAGGACTAGTTCGGTCATGACTTCCGCTCCTTTTCGCTCCCTCGCTCCCACCGGAGCGCGTTTGGGGTCCTTCGTTCGTGTTCTCAGCGGGACAGCCGCAGATAGACGACGGCGGTCTGGTCCAGTCCCGGGCTCGCGCCGGGCGGGGTGTAGGTGATCTCGAAGCGCTCGCCGGCGGCGAGCAGGATCGGTGCGGTGAGCCGGCGGGCCGCGCCGGAGTAGGCGTCGACGGTGCCGTCGGTGTCCCAGTCGCCCAGGTCCGGGCCGGGGACGGCGGGCCCGAGGGCGGCGAGCGCGGCCGCGGGCGTGAGCGTCACCGTCGCGTCGCGGTGCGTCGGGACGGCACCCCCGACGGCGGTGAGGAAGCCGTCGAGGTCGGCGAACGCCGTCGGGACGGCTCCCGACCTGCGCGCGAACGTGACCGTGCCGCCGAGGACGGGCCCCGGGACGTATGCGATCGCTGCGATGGTGCCGACCGCCGTCGGGCCGGTGACGTTGAGCGCGGGGGCGGCCTCGTCGTCCCAGCGGCGCAGCTCGTCGACGATCGTCTGGGCCTCGCTGGTGGGCGCGGCCTCGTCGCCGTGGCCGGTCGTCACCGGGATCCGGGCGATCAGGGAGTCCGCGTCGTCGTCGGCGGTGTAGCGGTACTCGTAGAGGACGTCGTAGCTGGAGGCCTTGCGCCACGCGGGCAGGACCGGGATGTGCTCGGCGATCGTGGTCTCGCTGGCGGCGAACCTCAGGAACCCCTTTGCGCGCAGCGCGTCCTGGTCGTCGAGGAGCGTGGACTGCAGGCCGAGGACGGCGGCGTCCACCTCGGGGGAGGAGGTGGCCCACAGCTGAAACCGCACCCGTGCGTCCAGCCGGCCGCCGCGCAGCGTCCGGGTGCCGAGCGCGGGCGCACCCTCGGTGCCGATGTGGTCGCCGAGGCCGACCGGCTTGGCGGTCACCTGCTCGATGGTCACGTTGCCGTCGGGCACGCCGGGCAGGGGCGCCGGCAGCCGGGCCCCGAGGGCGCCCAGCATCGCGGTGACCACGTCGGTGAGGGTCGGGGCGCTCACGTCGGACCCCAGGGTGGGCAGGTCGAGACCATCGGCGCCGGGCCCGACGTCGCTCGTGAGGGCCAGGTCCACGGCGCGCGCGATCTCACCGGAGTGGTGCCAGCCGGTGCGGGTGCCGGTCTGCACGTCGGTGACGATCCCGTGCCAGCGCGGGCCCGCCCCGGGAGCGTCCTCGAGCAGCGCGCGGACCAGGAACGACCGCGCGACGAGATTCGTCTGCGCCCCGCCGACCTGCTCGTGTCCGGACATGCCACGCCAGACTCCCCGCTCGATGTCTTCCGTGCGGGCATCGTGGACGGCGCCGGTCTCGCGCGTGTCTCCGGCGCGTCTCGCTGGTGTCTTTCACCGTGCTCGCCCCGGACTTTCACCCGACTTCGTCCTCCAATCACCCCACCCTGCCCCGGGTCCGGGGCGGACAATGGGGGCGAGGAACACGGCGGGGAGAGGCCAATGTCCGCGAGGAACCGCGGCCTGCCCGCCGGGCTGAGGAATCGGCAGGGGCAGCCCGACGGTGGGTCGCTACGAACGAGTGAGGATCCCGGCGCAGGCGGTTCGGCTGCGCCGGACCCGGCGCGCGCCGGGCGGCCGGGAGGACGTCGGCGATGACCGCGCTGACGGTCCGGCTGCTCGGCCCGTTCCGCGCGCTGCGCGGCGACCGTCCGCTGCCGAGCCCGATGCTGCACAAGGCGCAGGACCTGCTCACGATGCTGTTCCTCGCGCCCGGGCATGCGCTGCTGCGCGAGGCCGCCGCGGAGTCGCTCTGGCCGGACACGGACGCGGAGACCTCCCGCAAGGCGATGCGCCAGACGCTGTGGCAGATCCACCACGCCACCGACGAGCCGATGGCGCAGGACCGGCTGGTGATCTGCGACGGCGACGGGCTGATGATCAACCCGGAGCGGCCGGTGTCGGTGGACCTGCCGGTGTTCGTCGGCGCCGTCCGGGAGGCGCAGGACACCGGGGGCCGGGTCCTCACCGATGACCGCCTGATCCGTCTGTGCACCGCGGCCGACCTCTACCGCGGCCCGCTGCACGCCGGCTGTTACGACGACTGGTGCCTGATCCCACGGGCCCGGCTCGAGGACCGGTGCCTGACCCTGCTCGACCGGATCAGCCGGGAGCGGGAGCGTCGCGGCGACCTCGACGGAGCCATTGCGTGGACCCAGCGGCTCCTGGAGATCGAGCCCGCGCATGAGCGCAGCCACCGCCGGCTGATGCGCCTGTTCAGCCGGGTCGGTGACCGCACCGGTGCCCTCCGTCAGCTGGCCGAGTGCCGGGCCGCGCTCGCCAGGGACCTCGGCGTGCACCCGGAGGCCAGCACCGAGGACCTCGGCGCCGCGATCCTCGCCGACCGGGTGGACCACGGTTCCGGCCGGTCTCCGCTCGCGGGGGCCGAGATCCCGGATGCCGATACCGAGCTCACCCTGCTGCGCCTGGAGGTCGCCGCGCTGCGGCAGAGCATCGAGTGCATCGGTGAGCAGCTGCGGGACGCCCCGGTGCCGGCGTCCCGTGCGGACCTCGGGGTGGCCCCGCCGCTGACCTCGCACCAGCCCGGGCCGAACTGATGATCACCCCGCTCAGCTGCGGCGGCGCCTCGCCGAGCGGGGTGGACTCACGTCACCCGGACCCGTCCGTTGTTGAGCGCCTGCTGGAGTGCCTCGATGGTGACCCGACCACGATCGCCGTCGATCGTGCCCCGGTAGAGCCCCAGCCGCGTGAGCCACGTCTGCTCGGCCTTGACCGAGCGCACGCCGAAGAACTTCTCGTTCCGGTCGGGTGCAGTGTTGTTCGCGACGAGGAACCGCTGGTACCCGCCGATGAACTTCGGGCCGAGCACGGCGTGCTTTCGCTGATCGGCTTCGACGGCTCCGTCGTAGAAGTCGGCACGGGCGAGCGCACGCTGGAGCTCGGTCGCCGTGCGGTGCGCGAAGCTGCCGTCCACCCGCAGTGGCAGGAACGGCCCGGATGCCGCCGCGGGTGCCCCGTTGCCCGGGGTCACGCCGTGCTTACGGAACGCCGCCTCGGGATCCTGCGGTCGGCTGGCCCGGTCCCAGGTCTCGAAGTGCAGGTGCGGGCCGGTCTGGATCCCGGTCGCGTCCGAGAACCCGACCAGCTCACCCTCCTTGACCCGGTCGCCCTTGCGCACGCTCGGCAGCACATGATCGTAGAGCTGCGCCTCGCCGTCGGGATTGCGGATGACGGCACCGTTGCCTGTCCGCAGCGGCGCCCGACCCGACGATGTGTCCCCGGGTACCTGCATCGACACGGACTTCTCCACCGTGCCGGCGAACGCGGCGAAGACCGGGTTGCCGAGCGTGCCGCCACTCCTTGGCCTGATGTCCACGCCCGCATGGACGAGCTGGCCGCCGCTCCTCTTGAACTTCTGGGAGATCGATCCTTCGAACGGGTTCTGCATGACTGCGCCCTTCCTCTCGGGGGGGACGCCTGCTACCCCCGGACGCAGGTGGCGTCTTGTGTCGACGCCGGTGCAATCCCCGCCTGGATCGTGATCACACACCTGACGGACCCGGGTGTCAAGGGAGATTCGGCGGGTCAGCCGCCCAACTGCGGCAACGCCTCGGCGAGCAGGTCCACCTGGGCCGGGTCGGCCGCCGTCGGGAACAGGATCAGCTCGTCCGCGCCGGCAGCGGTGAAGCCCTCCACGTAGGCCCGGACGGTGTCCGCGTCCTTGGCGGCGCCGTTGATGATCATCTCGGCGTAGTCCCCGAGGAAGCCGTAGTAGTGGCCGAGGTCGTTGCGGGCCTGCTGCTGCGCGTTCGGTCCGAGCGCGTAGTAGGACAGGGCCACCACGCGTGGCTTGCCCTCGCGTCCGGCGTCCTGCCAGGCGGTGGTCAGCGCGGGCAGGGCCTGGGCGACGGCGTCCGGCGGGGCGCCACCGATGGTCAGTCCGTCGCCGTACCGGACCGCCCGCTGGATGGCCCGGGCGCCGCCACCGCCGACGAGGACCTGCGGGCGGCTGCCCGAGAGCGGTGCTGGGCCGACGCCGGTCTCGCCCGCCCAGTGCCTGGTGAGCTCCTCCAGCTGGGTGTCGAAGACCCTCCCGCGCTCGCGGAAGTCCAGGCCCGACGCGGTGTAGTCGTCCTCGCGGCCGCCGACCGCCATGCCGAGGACGAGCCGCCCGCCGGAGAGGTGGTCGAGGGTCAGGGTCTGCTTGGCGAGCAGCGCGGTGTTCGCGTGCAGCGGCGCCAGGAGGATGTCGGTGGTGAGCCGGATCCGCTCGGTGACGGCGGCTGCCGCGGCGAGGGAGACGAGCTCCTCGTAGTTGGAGTAGGTCAGTCGCCCGATCGTCCCGAGGGAGGAGAAGCCGGCGTCCTCGGCGCGGCGGGCCCAGTCCACGATCCCCGCACGGCTGACCCCCGGCACCGTATTCGGCAGTCCGATTCCGATTTCCATCAGCCACTCCTCACGTCGTTGTTCCCCGTGCCAGATCCGGCGTGAGGGCCAACCGGCGCACCGACCGAGCGATTCCGGCGGTCGGCGCGCGTTCGCCCTGGGCGAAACGGCCCTCGGGCCCAGCATGGCGCCATCGCTCCGGGGTCGCACGCGCCGGGGTGGGAGGCAGATGGCAGTCCGTACGTGGTATCCGAGACCCGATGGTTATGATGGGAACGGCCCAGCACGTCGTTGGCATGGATAACCGGCGTCTCGGCTGTTGCCCCAACCATGCGCATAATCGGCTGATCCTCCCGTCCGGCGGGTGGCAGGCTCAACGAGGAGCGTGGGAGATGGATCCCATTCAGGTGACCGTCAACGGTGAGGTGCGGGCCGGAGGTGCGGCAGGCCCGCACACGAGTCTGCTGGACTGGCTGCGTGGTGAGGGCTTCACCGGCGCCAAGGAGGGCTGCGCCGAGGGGGAGTGCGGCGCGTGCGCCGTGATCGTGGCCCGGCCGGAGCCCGACGGCACGACCCGATGGGTCTCGGTGAACTCGTGCCTGCCGCCTGCCCTGGCGTTCGACGGCCAGGAGGTCGTCACCTCGGAGGGCCTCGGCCGTGCCCCCGGCGCGTGCGCGATCGCGGACCTGCACCCCGTGCAGAAGGAGATGGCCGAGCGCGGCGGGTCCCAGTGCGGGTACTGCACCCCCGGATTCGTCTGCTCGATGGCGGCCGAGTACTACCGGCCCGACCGCACCCCCGCCCAGGGTGACGGTCCCGAGCAGACCGGACCGGCCGCCGTCGGGCCGGAGCATGCGGCCGACCACGAGCACGGCCCGAACGGCTTCGACCTGCACGCGATGAGCGGCAACCTGTGCCGCTGCACCGGCTACCGGCCGATCAAGGACGCCGCCTACGCGCTCGGCCGGCCCGAGGCGACCGACACGCTCGCGCGCCGTCGCGAGGAGCCGGCCCCCGCGGCCCGACCCACCCGGGTGGTCACCGACGCCGGGGAGTTCGTTCGCCCGGCCAGTCTCGCCGAACTCTTCGACCGGCTCGCCGGCGCGCCGGACGCGGTCCTCGTCGCCGGCGCCACCGACGCCGGCGTGGAGCGCAACATCCGCCACCTGCGCCCGCCGCTGACGCTCGCGATCGACCGCCTCGAGGAACTGCGCGGGCTGCACGTCAGCCCCGACCACATCGAGCTGGGCGCCGCCCTGACCCTCACCGAGATCGAGACCCGGCTCGCCGGGAGCGTCCCGCTGCTCGCGGACCTGTTTCCGCAGTTCGCGTCCCGGCTGATCCGCAACGGCGCCACCCTCGGCGGCAACCTCGGCACCGGCTCCCCGATCGGGGACGCCCCACCGGTGCTGCTCGCCCTCGACGCGACCGTGCTGCTTGCCTCCGCAGCCGGTGCGCGCGAGGTGCCGCTCGCGGACTACTTCACCGGCTACCGGGAGAGCGTGCGCGGCCCGGGCGAGATCATCCGGGCCGTGCGGATCCCGTTGCCGCTGGCGCCGCGGACCGCGTTCTACAAGATCGCCAAGCGGCGCTTCGACGACATCTCGTCCGTCGCCGTCGCGGTCGCCGCCACGCTCGACGGCGGATCCGTCGCCCGGGTGCGCATCGGCCTGGGTGGCGTGGCCGCCACCCCGATCCGTGCCCGCGCCACCGAGGACGCGCTCACCGGACGGCCCTGGACCGCCGACGTCGCCCGCGAGGCGGCCGCCGTCATGGCCGCGGAGGGCACGCCGCTCGACGACCACCGCGCCAGCGCCCGCTACCGCGCTGCCATGCTGGAGCAGACGCTGCTGAAGTTCTACGAGGAGAACCACGACGCTCCCGCCCTGGAGGTGACCCGATGACCACCCTCTCGCAGCGCCCGGCGAACCCCGTCGTCGGCCTCACGGTCTCGCACGAGAGCGCCGAGCTGCACGTCACCGGCGCGGCCCTGTACACCGACGATCTCGTCTCGAGGATGGCCGGGACGCTGCACGCCTGGCCGGTGCAGGCCCCGCACGCGCACGCCCTCGTCACCGGGCTGCGCGCCGACCCCGCGCTCGGTGTGCCCGGGGTGGTCCGGGTGCTCACCGCCGCGGACGTGCCCGGTGTCAACGATGCCGGCGTCAAGCACGACGAGCCGCTGTTCCCCGACGAGGTCCGCTACTACGGCCACGCCGTCTGCTGGGTCCTCGGGGAGAGCCTCGAGGCCGCGCGGCTGGGCGCCGAGGCCGTCGAGGTCGACTACGAGCCGCTGCCCTCGATCCTCACCCTCACCGAGGCGATCGAGGCCGGGTCGTTCCAGGGCGCCCAGCCAACGGTCAGCCGCGGCGACGCCGAAGCCGGCCTGGCCCGCGCCACGCACCGGTTCTCCGGCGAGTTCGAGTTCGGCGGCCAGGAGCACTTCTACCTGGAGACCCACGCCGCGCTCGCGCACGTGGACGAGGGTGGCCAGGTGTTCGCGCAGTCCAGCACCCAGCACCCCTCCGAGACGCAGGAGATCATCGCCCACGTCCTCGGCCTGCACAACCACGAGGTGACGGTGCAGTGCCTGCGGATGGGCGGCGGCTTCGGCGGCAAGGAGATGCAGCCGCACGGCCTCGCCGCGATCGCGTCGCTCGGCGCCGTGCTCACCGGCCGCCCGGTGCGGCTGCGGCTGAACCGCACCCAGGACCTGACCATGACCGGCAAGCGGCACCCGTTCCACGCCGTCTGGGAGGTCGGCTTCGACGACGACGGCATGATCCAGGGCCTGCGCGCCACCCTCACCGCCGACGGCGGCTGGAGCCTCGACCTGTCCGAGCCGGTGCTGGCCCGGGCGCTGTGCCACATCGACAACGCCTACTACGTGCCGGACATCGAGGCGCACGGCCGCATCGCGAAGACGAACAAGACGTCGCAGACGGCGTTCCGCGGCTTCGGCGGCCCGCAGGGCATGCTCGTCCTCGAGGACATCCTCGGCCGGGTCGCGCCCGCGCTCGGCATCGACCCCACCGAACTGCGCCGGCGCAACCTCTACCAGCCCGGCCAGGCCACCCCCTACGGCATGCCGGTCCGCCACGCGGAGCGCCTGACCCAGATCACCGACGAACTGAGCGAGCGCGGCGAACTGCAGCGCCGCCGTCGGGCGGTCGAGGCGTTCAACGCCGAGCACGCCCACACCAAACGCGGCATCGCGATGACGCCGGTGAAGTTCGGCATCTCGTTCAACCTCACCGCGTTCAACCAGGCCGGCGCCCTCGTGCACGTGTACAAGGACGGGTCGGTCCTGATCAACCACGGCGGCACCGAGATGGGGCAGGGCCTGCACACCAAGATGCGCCAGGTCGCCGCGACCGCCCTCGGCGTCCCGCTGAGCCACATCCGGCTGGCGCCGACCCGCACGGACAAGGTCCCGAACACCTCCGCCACCGCCGCCAGCTCCGGCGCGGACCTGAACGGCGGCGCCGTGAAGAACGCCTGCGAGCAGATCCGGGAGCGGCTGGAGCAGGTGGCGGCCCGCACGCTGAACCTGCACCCGAGCGACGTGCGGATCTCCGGCGGCGTGGTCACGGGCCTGGGCACCCAGGACACGATCGCCTGGGCGGACCTGGTCCGCGCCGCCTACTTCCAGCGCATCCAGCTCTTCGCTGCCGGGTACTACCGCACCGAGGGCCTGCACTGGGACGCGAGCCGGATGCAGGGCGAGCCGTTCAAGTACTTCGCCTACGGCGCGGCCATCTCCGAGGTCGAGGTGGACGGGTTCACCGGCGCCTACCGGTTCCTGCGCACGGACATCGTCCACGACGTCGGTGACAGCCTCTCCCCGCTCGTGGACATCGGACAGATCGAGGGTGGCTTCGTGCAGGGCGCCGGGTGGCTGACCCTGGAGGAACTTCGCTGGGACACCTCGGACAAGCCGAGCCGAGGCCGCCTGGCCACCCAGGCCGCGAGCACCTACAAGCTGCCGTCGTTCTCGGAGATGCCCGAGGTGCTGAACGTGCACCTGTTCGAGCGTGCCACCGAGGACGGCGCGGTGTACGGCTCCAAGGCCGTCGGCGAGCCGCCGCTGATGCTCGCGTTCAGCGTCCGGGAGGCGCTGCGCGCCGCGGTCGGCGCGTTCGGGCCGGCCGCTCACATGGTCGAGCTGGGCTGCCCGTCCACCCCGGAGGCGGTCTACTGGGCGGTCGACGCCGCCCGTCTGGCCGGGCGAGAGGCGGGCGACGGCGGAGCACCGGCCCGTAGCGTGGCTCCCGTCGGGAGCGGCAACGGTACGGCCGGAAACGGGTCCCTCGAGCGCGAGCTCGCCGAGCACCTGGCGCCTCGTGGCGTCACGGAGTGAGTGATGGACTGGCTGGGCGCCGTCCAACGGTTGCGGAGCGAGGGGCGACCAGCGGTCCTGGTGACCGTCACGTCCGTGCGCGGCCACGCCCCGCGTGAGGCGGGCGCGAAGATGGTGGTCTCCGCCGACGGCAGCTGGGGCAGCATCGGCGGCGGGAACCTGGAGGAGACCGCCATCGAGCAGGCCCGGGTCCTGATCGCGGCCGGCACTCTCGCACCGTTGACCCTGGCGGCGGCCCTCAATGAGCACGTGACCAACAAGCACGGTCAGCAGTGCTGCGGCGGGGTGGTGGACGTGCTCCTCGAGCCGCTGCCGGCCCGGCCCGTGGTGGCCGTGTTCGGTATCGGGCACGTCGGGCTGGAACTCGGACGGATCCTGTCCCGGCTCCCGCTCGTGGTGCACCTCGCGGACAGCCGGTCGGCGCAGATCGCCGCCGCGACTGCCCTCGGGCTGGACGACGGACCCGCCGACGTCCACCTGACCCACGCCCCGATCCCGGAGACGCTGATGAGCGCACTGCCGGCCGGAGCGCACGTGCTGATCATGTCCCACGACCACGCCGAGGACATGGTGCTCTGCGATGCCGCACTGCGCCGCGGCGACCTCGGCTCGATCGGCCTGATCGGTTCGTCCGCGAAGTGGCAGCGGTTCCGCAAGCGGCTGCGCGAGGCGGGCCACACGGATGCCGCGATCGGGACGGTCACCTGCCCGATCGGGTTGCCGGGCCTGCACGGCAAGGAGCCGGCCGTCATCGCGATCAGCGCCGCCGCCGCGCTGCTCGAGACCTTGCAGCGCGAACCGGGTGCCGGACTTCATGCCGCCGACGTGAGCGCGGCGCTCACGCCCGTGCACTGATCAAAAATGGGCGGCGCGGGCCCGACGGCCGCTGCTACCTTGTCGCGGAAGCCGTGCGAGAGAACGAGGAGGTGGTACCCGTGAACGTAACGACGTGGGTGCTCCTGTTCGGGGTCACGGTCGGGCGATAGGTCGTCCGGGAGCGCCGTTCCAGCGAGCACTCCCGAAAGGCACGACCATGCACTTCACCTCCGAACAGCGCCTCGACGACGGCGTCCTCGAACGCGAGTTCACACTCGACCGTGGCCCTGGCATCCCCGGCTTCCTGTGGACGCCCGCAGCTGCGACAGGATCAGCGCCGGCGCCGCTGATCCTGCTCGGCCATCCCGGCGGACTGCGCGCCATGTACCCCCGGCTGGTGGGGCGGGCCCGGCAGGCCGCGGCGAACGGCTTCGCCACGGCCACCATCGAATCCCCGGGCAGCGGTGACCGGCCCCGATCGGCCGACGCCGAGCAGGCCCGCGCCGAGCTGCGCCGGGCGGTGCTGGCCGGCGAACCGGTCGCCGACGAGATCGTCGACCGGCTGGTCCTCCCGCTCGTCGAGAAGGCGGTCCCGGAATGGCAGAGCGCCCTGGACGCCCTCCTCGCCCTGCCCGGGATCGGAGGCCCGGTCGGGTACTCGGGCGGGGTGATCGCCGTCGGTGTCCGGTTGGCGGTGGTCGAACCGCGCATCGTGGCCGCCGGCCTCTTCGCCGGCAGCTACGTGCCCCGCGCCACGTTCGACGAGGCCCGCCGGGTCACGATCCCGCTGCACGTCCTGCTGCAGTGGGACGACGAAGGCAACGACCGGCAGCAGGCACTCGATCTGTTCGACGCCTTCGGCTCCCAGGAGAAGACGCTGCAGGCCAACCTGGGCGGTCACACCGGCGTCCCGCAGTTCGCGGGGGAGGACGCGGCCCGGTTCTTCGCTCGGCACCTGACGTGAGGCCGGCCGTCGGGCGGGCCGGACGGACTAACCCGCCTCTTGCCGGCGCACGATCTCGGTGATCCAGGTCGGTGCGAACGGTGAGGTGCAGTTCGGCGGGGTCGGATAGTCCTTGAGGACCTCGAGCCGCTCGCCGATGTCAAGGGCGCGGGCGCGCAGCGACGGATGGCGGATCCCGATCTGGGCGAGCGTCTCGTTCATCGCCCACTGCAGGGGGTCCGGGGCGTCCTTCATCTGCGCCTCGATGAGGTCGAGCAGCCCGGTCAGGTCGAGGCCCTCGGGCCGCTTGTTCACCCGCTCGGTGGTCAGCTCCCAGCCGGCGCTGGCCACCGCCGGGTCGGCGTCGGTGAACCAGGCGACCCGCAGGTCCTCGGCGTTCGGGTTCTTCTTCACCACGTAGTTGATCAGCCAGTAGTGCACCTTGGGCTGCGGGGACTCACGCAGCATGGTGTCCAGCTCGTCGTAGCCGAACGCCTTCGGCCGGCAGATCAGCAGAGCCACCAGCCGGGCCGCCGTGTCCCCGGTGTCCCAGAGTTCGACGGCGAGGTCCTGGTTCGTCTTCAGCGGCTTCGCCACGGCCCGCAGTTTGGTGAGGTTGACGCCGTGATCGTCGCCGTGGCGCTCGTTCACCTCGCGGACCCTCGGGTCCTCGAGCGCGGCCAGCTCCGCCAGTACCCGTGCCACCGTGTCAGACATCGTGAGCCTCCCGCGCGTCACCACCGAACCGAGCTCCATGGTGGCACGCCCCTCCGCCGGCCGGAACCGGGTCGACCGGCGCTTCCGCGGAAGCGCGCGCCACCTTCCACGTGTCGCGACAGGGGGAGCCGAGGGCGCTCCGGTTCCCCTGTCGCGAAATGCGAGTTCTGCGCCTACCCACCCACATCTCAGGACAGGGGAGTCAAGGGGGCTCCAGTTCCCCTGGCCCAAAATGCGGGTCCTGCGCCGACCTACCCACACTTCACGACAGGGGAAGCGAGGGCCCACTCGACTGACGTGAAGTGCGGTCGCGCACACCCAGCCACATCTCACGACAGGGGAGTCACTCGGTGCGCGCAAGGGTCGTCGATCGCGCGCAGCCGGAGCGTCAGAGCAGCTCGGCCCGCAGTTGTGCTGGCGTCTTGGGCGAGAGCAGCCCCGGGGGCACGTCCAGCACGGTGACCGCACCGGTCCGGCCCTGCTCGTTCAGGCGGTGCACGGCCCGCGCGTAGGCGACGAGCACGCTCGCGGTGAACCCCGGGTTGCTCTCCAGGGCGAGCCGGTACTCGATCACCTGGGCATGCGCGTCACTGGTGTGGCCGCTCCGGACCACGAACCCGCCGTGCGGCATGGCGTCGTGGTCGCGGCGCAGTTCCTCGTCCGAGATGAACTCCACCGTGGTGTCGTAGTCGGCGAAGTAGTCCGGCATCCCGACGATCGCGGCCCGGACCTCGTCCGCGTCGGCGCCGGGCTCGAGGACCACGAAGCACGCCCGGGTGTGCTTGTCCCGGGCGTTCAGGTCCGGTCGCTCGCCCGAGCGGACCCGGTCGATCGCCTGCTGTGACGGGATCGTGTACTGCACCCCGGCGCCGACCCCCGGCACCCGCCGGATCGCGTCCGAGTGTCCCTGGCTGAGGCCTCGACCCCAGAACGTGTAGGTCGCGCCGTCGGGCAGCAGCGCCTCGCCGTAGGCGCGGTTGATCGAGAACATCCCCGGGTCCCACCCGGCCGAGATCAGCGCGGTCCTGCCACCGGCTCGCGCCGGACCGTCGACGGCGTCGAAGTACTCGGGGATCCGGGCGTGGGTGTCGAAGCTGTCCACCGTGTTGAAACGAGCCGCCAGAGCCGGGCCCTGCTCGGGCAGGTCCGACTTGGAGCCACCGCAGAGGATCAGCACATCGATGTCGGCAGTCCGTTCACCGAGGGCGTCCATCGCGAACACCGGGGCCGCCGGGTCCAATGCCGTCACGCTCTCCGGCGGGCGGCGGGTGAAGATCCCGACCAGGATCAGGTCCGGGTTCTTCGCCAGCGCGGCTTCGACGCCGCGACCCAGGTTGCCGTACCCGGCGATGCCGATCCGGATGGGTGCGCTCATTAGAATTCTGTCCTCGCCGCCTGGGTGCCGCGCGTTCGCGCTCTGGTTGACCCGATCATGTCAGGGGAGCGGCCGTGAGGCGGCCTCGGCGAACCGGCGCGAGAGGAGCTCGAACGCGTCCTCGAGTTCGTGAGGAGCGACGTCGGTGATGGCTGTGTCGAAGCGGCCGATCGACGCGGCCAACGCCACCCACGACCAGGACCCGGCGACCAGTCGGCACCGGTCGCCGTCGAGCGGTTCGACGGTGCCGTCGTGGACGAACGGAGCGACCTCGCGCGCGGGCAGGGCCAGCACCACTTCGCCCGTGCAGGGCCAAGCATTCCCCCGGTCCGAGCCCTTGAACCGCCCGGCGAGGAAGTCGTGGACGTTCCCGCCGGGCACGGTGCGTGGTGTGAACCGGGGGCCTGTCGGTATCCGCGGGGTCAGCCGGTCGAGACGGTAGACCCGCCAGTCCTCGCGGTCGAGGTTCCAGGCGACGAGGTACCAGCGCCCGTTGCGGAACACCACGTGGTGTGGTTCGCCGCGGCACCGTGACGGCGCCGTGTCCGGATCCTGCCCGACCGCCAGGTAGTCGAAGCGCAGGACCTCGCGCGCCCTGACCGCGGCGCTCACGGCGAGCAGGACTGCGGTGTCCACCGTTGCCGCGGGCTCGGCGGGCAGGGCCGTGAACGTGACACCGTCGACCCGGTGCCGCACCCGGGAGGGCAGCACCTGCCGGACCGTCGCCAGCGCACGCAGCGCCGCCTCGCCGTCCGCCGCACCGGAGACCGCGGCGACCTGGAGCGCGAGCGCGAGGGCCACGGCCTGATCGTCGTCGAACAACAGCGGCGGCAGCTCCGATCCCGCGTCGAGCCGGTAGCCGCCGTCCGGGCCCTTGATCGCGGTGATCCGATACCCCAGTTCGCGCAGATGGTCGACGTCGCGCCGCAGTGTGCGGTCGCTGATCTCCAGCCGTTCGGACAGGACCCGGCCGGGCCAGTCGCGCCGGGTCTGCAGCATCGACAGCAGTCTGAGCATCCGTGAGGGTGATCCGGCCATGACATTCAGTGTGCGCCGGGAAGCGGACATCAGATGACCGGTTCTCCGATGAGGCTCTTCTCGACAGCCGGAATCCATGCCGGTTCTCACGAGAGCAAGGAATCGCAGACATGACCGTCAACGTCACGCCGCACCTGAACTTCCGCGGGAACGCCCGCCAGGCGCTGGAGTTCTACCAGTCCGTGTTCGGAGGCGAGCTGACCATCGCCAGCTACGCCGACCTGGGCAACACCGATCCGGCCACCGCCGACCACGTCACGTTCGGCCAGGTCGTCGCCGAGAACGGCTTCCGTGTCATGGCCTACGACGCATACCCGCAGCTGCCGTGGGACCAGGGTCAGGACCCGTTCTTCGTCTCCGTCCGCGGCACCGACCCCGCCGAGCTCCAGGGCTTCTGGGACGCGCTCGTCGACGGAGCCGAGGTGAAGCAGCCGATCGGCCCCTCGCAGTGGGCCCCGCTCTACGGCCAACTCACCGACCGCTTCGGCATTACCTGGGTGCTGGATATCGCCGTGGAGTACCCGACGGCCTGACCGGCCGCACCGGCGCTAGACCAGGTGCGCAAGCGCCCCGATCATCCGGTCCTCGATCCCGTCCGGGCCGATGAAGATGCGCGTGCTGGCCCGCTGGTGCGCGATGCCGTGCAGCCCCAGCCACAGCGCGACGGCGTCGTCGGCCGGCGAGTCGCTGCTGGAGGTGCCGTCCTGGACGCATCGGCCCAGTGCCTCGCGGATGACTGCCATGCTGCCATCCCCCAGCGAGCGCAGCCGATCCTCCGTGATCGTCTCGTCCAGCTCGGGGATCCACTCGCCGCCGAACATCGCCCGGTAGGAGCCGGGGTGCTCGACGGCGAAGGTGAGGTACGCCTGGCAGCCGGCGACGAGCTGCGCGCGCGGTTCGGCTCCCGCGGCATCCACGGCCGCGCGCAGGGACTGCTCGAGCGCGGCGAAGTCCTGCTCGACGACGGCCAGCATCATCGCGGGCTGACCGTCGAAGTGCCGGTAGATGGAGGGCGCCGCGATCCCGACGGACCGCGCCACGGCTCGCAGCGTCACGGCGCGACTGTCCCCGGTCTCGTTCAACAGGCCGGCTGCTGCGGCGAGGATCTCCTCGCGCAGCCGGCCGCCCTCGCCTCGGGGATTGCGTGTCCGTCCGGTGTCACGTTCGTTCGGCATGCTCGTAAGCATACGGGTGTCAGCTCTTGCGCGTAACCCTAAAGCACTCGTAAGGTTACAACCGTTCACCTATCGCGAGAGAAGGCAGTCATGAGCACCCGAACCACGCAGAGCACCCCCACCCCCACCGTCGTCGACCGCTGGTCCCGCGCCATCGAGCGCACCGCCGTCATCAGTGCCTGGATCGGCACGATCCTGGTCCCCGCCGGCTTCGCCAAGATCGCCATCGCACCGATCGCACTGACGCTCATCGCGACCCTCGCCGGCCCCTCGATGCGCCGACTGTGGTGGGCCGCGACGGGTCTCGCCGCCATCTATGCGATCCCCTTCACGCTGTACGCCGTGAACCCGAACCGGGCGCCGAGCCTGTCCAAGGACATGGACCTCATCTGGTGGGTCGTCATCCCGGTCGTCGGCGTCGTCTACCTGGTCGCCTACTACCGCGGCCGCCGACGTGCGCCGTCGGCCACCGGGGGAGCGCCATCGACCGCGCCAGCGGCACCCCGGGCCGGTAGGCGAGATGCTCGTGCGACGGGGCCCCCACCACGGTCAGGTCCGCGCGTGCACCCACGCCGAGGTGCCCGACGTCGTCGCGCCGCAGAGCCAGGGCCCCGCCGGCGGTGGCCGCCCACAACGCCTCGGCGGGAGTCAGGTGCATCTCCCGCACGGCGAGGGCGACGCACAGCGGCATCGAGCTGGTGAACGAGGTGCCCGGGTTGCAGTCCGTGGCCAGCGCGACCCGCACCCCTGCGTCCAGCAGGGCGCGCGCGTCCGGGTAGGGAGACCGGGTCGAGAACTCGACTCCGGGAAGGAGGGTCGCCACGGTGGTTGAGCCGGCCAGGGCGTCGACGTCCTCGCGGGTCAGGTGCGTGCAATGGTCGACGGCGGCCGCACCCAGTTCTACTCCGAGCCGCACCCCGGGCCCTGGGCCGAGTTGGCCCGCGTGCAAGCGCAGACCGAGCCCGGCCCGGCGGCCGGCGACCAGCACCGCTCGGGCCTGGTCGCCGTCGAACGCGTGCGGGGAGCCCGGCTCGCAGAACACATCGATCCAGCGGGCGTGCGGGGCGCACTCGGCGAGCATCGCACCCGTCACCAGGTCGACGTAGTCGTCCGCGCGCCCCGCGTACTCGGGCGGCACCACGTGCGCGCCGAGGAACGTGGTCTCGCCGGTGACCTCACGTGCCAGTCGCAGCAGCCGGACCTCGTCGGCGACGGTCAGCCCGTACCCGCTCTTGATCTCGATCGTGCCGGTGCCCTGGGCGCGGGCTTCGGCCACGAGCGCGGCCAGTCGCGCGCGGAGCGCTTCCGCGGAAGCGCCTCGGGTGGCGGCCACGGTCGAGGCGATCCCGCCGCCGTCGTAGGACTCGCCAGCCATCCGGGCGGCGAACTCCGGCGCCCGGTCCCCGGCGAACGCCAGGTGCGTGTGGGCGTCGACGAACGACGGGACCACCGCGCGCCCGCCGACGTCGATCACCCGGTCGGTCGGCGGCGCCGCGGCGGCGAGGCCCACCCAGGCGACCCGACCGACCGAGGCGGGGCCGCCGTCGGGCATGCCACGGCGAGGTCCCGACGCTTCCGCGGAAGCGCCGGGAGTGCGTGCCGCTTCCGCGGAAGCGCGCGAGCCGGGCACCGCTTCCGCGGAAGCGCGCGAGCCGGGCACCGCTTCCGCGGAAGCGCCCAGCTCGACCACGATCGCGGCATCGCGCACGATCCCGAGCCGGCCCGCTCCGAGCGCTGGGTCGTTCGTGACCAGCTCGGCGATGCCCGTGACCAGGATCGAGCCCATCAGCCCTCCCGCATCGGCACGCGCACGCCCCGCTCGGCGGCGACCGCCTCGGCGTGCGGGTAGCCGGCGTCCACATGCCGGATGACGCCCATCGCCGGGTCGTTGGACAGCACCCGGGACAGCTTCCGCGCGGCGAGTTCGGTGCCGTCGGCGACGCACACCTGCCCGGCGTGGATCGAGCGCCCGATGCCGACCCCGCCGCCGTGGTGGATCGACACCCAGGTCGCGCCCGAGGCCGTGTTCACCAGGGCGTTCAGCAGCGGCCAGTCGGCGATGGCGTCGGAACCGTCGGCCATAGCCTCGGTCTCCCGGTACGGGGAGGCCACCGAGCCCGCGTCCAGGTGGTCCCGCCCGATCACGATCGGCGCGGACACCTCACCGGAGGCGACCAGCTCGTTGAACCGGAGCCCGGCCAGGTGCCGCTCGCCGTACCCGAGCCAACAGATCCGGGCCGGCAGCCCCTGGAACTCGACCCGCTCCTGGGCGGCACGGATCCAACGGTGCAGCTTGGCGTCGTCGGGGAACAGCTCGAGCACGGCGCGGTCGGTCGCCGCGATGTCGGCCGGGTCCCCGGACAGGGCCGCCCACCGGAACGGGCCCTTGCCCTCGCAGAACAGCGGGCGGATGTAGGCGGGCACGAAGCCGGGGAAGTCGAAGGCCCGTTCGCAGCCGCCCTCGCGGGCCTCGTCCCGGATGGAGTTGCCGTAGTCGAACACCTCGGCCCCGGCGTCGGCGAAGGCCACCATGGCGCCGACGTGCTTGGCCATCGATGCCCGTGCCCGCGTGGTGAACTCCTCCGGCTCGGCCTCGGCGTAGTCGTGCCACTCCTGTAGCGAGACCCCCTCGGGCAGGTAGGAGAGCGGGTCGTGCGCGGAAGTCTGGTCGGTGACGATGTCGATCGCCACCCCGAGACGCAGCAGCTCCGGGAACACGGTCGCGGCGTTGCCGACGACGCCCACGCTCAAGGGCCGCCGCTCGGCCTTCGCCGCTTCACAACGCCCGACGGCGTCGGTCAGGTCCTGCGCGATCTCGTCCAGATAGCGGCGGGAGAGTCGGCGACGCAACCGCGCCGGGTCCACGTCGACGATGAGGCAGACCCCGCCGTTCAAGGTCACGGCGAGCGGCTGGGCGCCGCCCATCCCACCGCACCCCGCGGTCAGGGTGAGCGTTCCCGCCAGGTTCGCTCCGCCGTCGGGCACGGCACTCCCGGCGAGCCTCGCGGCGACGGCGGCGAACGTCTCGTACGTGCCCTGCAGGATGCCCTGGGTGCCGATGTAGATCCACGAGCCGGCGGTCATCTGCCCGTACATGGTCAGGCCGAGGTGCTCGAGGCGGCGGAACTCGGGCCAGTTCGCCCAGTCCGGGACCAGGTTGGAGTTCGCGATGAGCACCCGCGGCGCCCACTCGTGCGTGCGCAGCACCCCGACGGGGCGGCCGGACTGGACGAGGAGGGTCTCGTCGTCGGCGAGCGTGGTCAGCGTCCGCACGATCGCGTCGAAGCTGGCCCAGTCCCGCGCGGCGCGGCCGGTGCCGCCGTAGACCACGAGGTCGTCCGGGCGCTCGGCGACGTCCGGGTCGAGGTTGTTCATCAGCATCCGCAGCGGCGCCTCGGTCTGCCAGCTGCGCGCGGTCAGGGTGGTGCCGCGCGGGGCGTGGACCTCGCGTGCTCCGTCCATCCGGGGGCCTCCTCGCCGACGGTGTGCGCCGGTCGAGCCGGCGCCTGGGTCCATCTCACCCCGGCGTGGGGATGGGCCCCAAGGGCTGGCGGAGGCTGGGTGTCTGCGATCCCAGACGCGCGTGTCGGCCCGCGCGAGCGGAAGGTCGACGGCGGTGCCCCACCCGCTGGGCCGTCACCGAGACGCTGTGGATGACCTCTTCGGAGGGTGGCCCGGATTAACGGCAGGTGCCTTCCGGCTATGCGGTAACTTGTGATCGCGTCCGACTGTTGCCGGGCTCAGAGCGACGTTGAGATCGTCGGAGGCAACCGTGAGTAGACAGATGCGGGACGCCCCGGGAGGGCTGCTACCGATCGCCGTTTGGTTGCCCCGGTATGAGCGGCGGTGGCTGCGCCCGGACGTGATCGCGGGAGTCGCCGTCGCCGCGATGATCGTGCCCAAGAACCTGGGCTATGCCGAAATCGCCGGGGTGCCGGTTCAGAACGGACTGTATGCCGCGGCGGCCGGTGCGATCGTTTACGCGCTGTTCTGTACGTCGCGCCACATCTCGACCGGTCCGAGCTCGTCCCTCGCTACCGTCGCGGGAGGCGCGGTGGTCGTGACCGCCGTCGCCGGTGACGACGCAGCCCAGCTCGTGGCCGCGATCACGTTGGTAACCGGCGTGCTGTTCCTGCTGCTGGCCGTTCTTCGGATGGGATGGATCGCCCAGTTCCTCTCGAGGGCTGTGGTCACCGGGTTCCTGGCCGGAGCCGCCGTCGACGTTGTCGTTGGTGAGTTGCCCAAGCTCACGGGCACGTCCGGGGACGGAGACAACGTGTGGCGCGAGTTCGCGTCGTGGGTCGGTGGCCTCGGCGACATCCATCCGCCGACGCTGGTAGTGGGCGTCCTCGCGCTCGCCGTGATTCTCGCGCTCCGGTTCTGGGCGCCGAAGGTTCCGGGTGCGTTGACGCTCGTGGTCGGCGGCCTCCTCGCCTCGTATCTTTTCGATCTTGGCGGACGAGACGTGGCGCTCGTCGGTCCGGTGCCGACCGGGCTGCCGGTCCCGCAACTGCCGAGCCTCGACCTGGCTCTGCAGCATGTTCCCGAGATCGTGATCGCTGCCTTGGCCCTGCTGCTGATCGGGTTCTCGCAGACGGCCGGCGATGCCCGGGCGTTCGCGACCCGGCACCGCTACCGCATCGACGAGAACCAGGAGGCGGTCGCCCAGGGGATGGCGAACGTCGGTGCGGGCCTGGTCCAGGGCATGCCGGTGTCGACCAGCCTGTCGGCGAGCTCGCTCAACGAGTCGGCTGGTGCGCGGACACCAGTGGCGTCGCTCACCACCGGAGCGCTGGTGATCCTGACGCTGCTCCTGCTCGCACCGTTGTTCTCCGAACTGCCCAAAGCCGTGCTGGGGGCGATCATCATCGATGCGGTCGTGTTCGGGATGATCAACCTGAAGGAGTTCGCTCGCCTGCTCCGCGTGTCGAGATTCGACTTCTGGATCGCCGTGGCGGCCGTCGTGGGCGTGCTCTCGGTAGGCGTGCTGTTCGGGATCGTGATCGGGGTCGCGCTGTCGCTCGGCTGGCTCGTCTACGTCTCGACGCGGCCTGCGATGCCGCTCCTGGGCCGCGAGCCCGGTACCCAGGTCTTCCGCGACCTCGACCTGAACGCCGCTGACGAGACGTTCCCGGGCATCGGCGTGATGCGTCTGGACGGCGGCCTGTTCTTCGCCACGGCCGAGGCGTTCGACAAGCGCATCCGGGGGCTCCTCACGGGCGATCAGCCACTCACGGCGCTGGTGCTCGATCTCGAGGGGGCCGGCTTCATCGACTCGCAGGGCGCGGCGAAGGTCACGGAGATCCGCGACCTGGCCGAAGCGGAGGGCGTCACGCTGCGGCTGGCCCGGGTGAAGCCCCAGGTTCTGACCGTACTGAAGGCCCAGGGCATCCTCGACCAGATCGGCGCCGACCGAGTCCACGGCGACGTCCATGGTGCCGTCGAGGCCCAGTTGGCTGACAGCACGGACGACCAGGCGCAGTGACCAGGAACCCGGACGGGTCAGCCCTTGCGGGTGTTGCCAGGTCGGGATCGCGGGCACGCTGAGTGCGGCCACGACCAGCGCCCCGCCACCGCTACCGCAGCGGCCCCGTCACCGACTCGGCCGCGGCCACCACCGCCCCGTCCGCCAGCGCATGCGTGACCGCCGCGATCTGCGGCGCGACCGGCTCGTCCGGCCCCGGCCCCGGGATACCCGCGGCGCGCAGCGCGTCCCGCACGGCCGCCGTCGCCGGCCCCGGCTCGAGCGGGCGGCGCAGGTCCAGCCCGCGGGCCGCGGTGAGCAGTTCGATGGCGACGACCGAGCGCAGTCCGTCGACGGCGCGACGCAGCTTGCGCGCGGCGGCCCAGCCCATCGAGACGTGGTCCTCCTGCATCGCCGAGCTGGGGATGGAGTCGACGCTGGCCGGCACCGCGAGGCGCTTGAGCTCGGAGACGATCCCGGCCGCGGTGTACTGGGCGATCATCAGCCCGGAGTCCACGCCCGGGTCGTCGGCCAGGAACGGCGGCAGCCCGTTGCTGCGGCCGCGGTCGCCGAACCGGTCGGTGCGGCGCTCGCTCATCGACGCCACGTCCGCGACGGCGATCGCGAGGAAGTCGGCGACGTAGCCGATCGGGGCGCCGTGGAAGTTGCCGTTCGACTCCACCCGCCCGTCCGGCGTGACCACGGGATTGTCGACGGCGGAGGCCAGCTCGCGCTCGGCGGTCGCGTTCGCGTGGGCGAGGGTGTCGCGGGCTGCGCCGTGCACCTGTGGTGCGCAGCGCAGCGAGTACGCGTCCTGCACGCGGGTGCACGCGGCCGGGTCGCGGTGGCTGGCCAGGATCGGGCTGCGGGCGAGCAGGGTGCGCAGGTTCGCGGCCGAGTCGGCCTGCCCGGGATGCGGGCGCAGCGCCTGCAGATCGGCCGCGAACGCGGCGTCGGTGCCGAGCAGCGCCTCGACGCTCATCGCGGCTGCGACGTCCGCGGTCCGCAGGATCAGGCCCAGATCGTGCGCGGCGAGGACGAGCATGCCGAGCATGCCGTCGGTGCCGTTGATCAGCGCCAGGCCCTCCTTCTCGGCGAGCACGACCGGGGCGAGCCCCGCCCGGGCGAGCGCCTCGCCCGCGGGCGCCGCCACGCCGTCGGGCGTTGTCACGAAGCCCTCACCGATGAGGGCGAGCGCCACGTGCGCGAGCGGTGCGAGGTCGCCGGAGCAACCGAGCGAGCCGTACTCGTGGACCACCGGGGTCAGGCCCGCCGAGAGCATCGCGGCGTAGGCGAGCGCGGTCTCGCGGCGTACCCCGGTGCGGCCGGTGGCGAGGGTGGACAGGCGCAGCAGCATCAGTGCGCGGACCACCTCACGCTCCACCTCGGGTCCGGCGCCGGCGGCGTGGGAGCGGATCAGGCTGCGCTGCAGCTGGGCGCGGCGCTCGGGCGGGATGTGCGTGGTGGCGAGGGCACCGAAGCCGGTGGAGACGCCGTAGTGCGGCTGGGAGTCGTCGGCGAGGGTCTCGATCACGGCGCGGCTGGCGTCGATCGCGGCCAGCGCGTCGGGGCGCAGTTCCACGTGGGCGTCACGGCGGGTGACGGCGACGACCTGCTCCGGGGTGAGCGGTCCGGGACCGACCTCGACGACTTCGATGTCCATGTCGACATCCCACTGCGCGGGGGCGCACAAACCCAGTCCTGTGCGGCGCATGTCGTCTGGGATGGCAGACGCACCTACGATTGAGGGCTGAACCTCCGGGGAGGGTCCCCCGGGTGATCGATCCCGAAAGGCCGGCATGCGCAGACTCCACTACTTCATCGCCATCACCCTCGACGGCTTCATCGCGGGACCGGACGGCGCCGACCCGACCGGGCCGAACGGGTTCTGGCCCATCGCGCCGGACTACCTGGAGCACTTCGTGGCCGAGTACCCGGAGGCGTTGCCCGTGCAGGCGCGGGAGGCGCTGTCCGTGACTGCGGAGGGCACGCGCTTCGACACCGTGCTCGAGGGGCGGCGCAGCTATGAGATCGGGCTCGCTGCCGGGATCGCGGACGCCTTCCCGCACCTGCGACACCTGGTCTTCTCCCGGACCCTGACCGAGGTCCCCGCCCCGGACGTCGAGCTGGTCGCGGACGACCCGGTGGCCACGGTGCGCGAGCTCAAGCAGCAGCCCGGCAAGGACATCTGGCTGCTGGGTGGCGCCGAGCTGGCCGGATCGCTGTACGCCGAGATCGACGCCCTGACGCTCAAGGTCGCGCCGCTGACCATCGGCACCGGGATCCCGCTGTTCTCGCAGAAGGCGGCGTTCGATCCGCGCACGTGGGCGATGGCCGGGCACACCGTGCTGGAGAGCGGTGCGATGTTCCTCAGTTACGAGCGCACCGGCGACTGAGCGGCCGCCATACCGGGCGACCATCCGGCAAGCGGTTGTGCCACGCTTGGCGCGAGCGCGCACCGGCGTGGGTCCGCGCGAGAGGGAGACGCGATGGCGACGAGCAGCTCCGTGCCGGCGGCCTCCCACGCGCTCGCGATCCTGCGCTACCTGGCCGCGCAGGCCGGCCCTGTGCCTGCCGCCGCGATCGCCCGCGACCTCGGCCTGCCCCGCTCTAGCGTCTATCACCTGCTCGCGGTGCTGGAGCAGGACGGGTTCGCCGTGCACCTGCCGGAGGAGCGCCGGTACGGGCTCGGGGTGTCCGCGTTCGAGCTCGGGTCCGCCTACTCGCGCCAGGCGCCGCTGGCGCGACTGGCCCGGCCGGTGCTCGCCCGGCTCGTGGACACCGTGCACGAGTCCGCCCACCTGGCCGTGTTGCACGGGCGGGAGGTGCTCTACGTGGTGGAGGAGCGCGCCCGCGGCAGACCGCCGCTGGTCAGCGACGTCGGCGTGCGGCTGCCCGCGCAGCTGACCGCGAGCGGGCGCGCCATCCTCGCGGACCTGCCCCGGGCGCAGGTGCGCGCGCTGTTCCCCAACGCCGACGCGTTCGTCGACCGGCACGGCGCCGGTCCGACCACGCCGTCAGCGCTGCGTTCGCTCCTCGTCGACGTCCGCCGCACCGGGTACGCCACCGAGCACGGCGAGGTGACGCCCGGCTTCGCGTCCGTCGCCGTGGCCGTGTCCGACCACACCGGTCACCCGGTCGCGGGCCTCGCCATCACCTTCCCCACCGACGATGACATGCCTGACGGCGCAGCCTGGGCCGCGTACGCGGCCGCGGCCGGGCGGGCCGCGGCCACGCTGCGCGAACGCATCGGCGGACGAACTCCGGAGGCCGGTGTCCGATCGGGTTCGAGCCGTTCGTAGTAGGGGTGAGGGCAGCCCAGGATGGGCGCCACGACGGAAGGGATGGCGATCATGAGACTGGTGACCAACACGCAGGTCTCGGTCGACGGGGTGATGCAGGCGAACGGGGGTCCGAACCCGGTCCTCGACCCCGGGATGGAGCGCGGCGGATGGGCCAGGCCGTTGTTCGACGACGAGTCACTGGCCTACGTCAACGAGGCCTACCAGCGCGCCGACGCGTTCCTGTTCGGCCGACGCACCTACGACCTGTTCGCCGGCTACTGGGGCGCGATGGGTCCGGAGAGCAACCCCATCGCCGACGCGCTGAACTCGCGGCCCAAGTACGTCGCGTCGAACACGCTCACCGACGCGGGCTGGGCGGACACGACGGTCCTCGCCGGTGAGATCGCGCCAGCCATCCGTGAGCTGAAGGACAAGCCCGGCGGGGAACTGCAGGTGCACGGCAGCGGCCAGCTGGTCCGATGGCTGATCGAGCACCAACTCGTCGACGAGATCACCCTGCTCGTCTGCCCGGTGGTGGTAGGCCAGGGCACCCGGCTGTTCCCCGAGAACGGGCCGGACGCGGCGCTCGACCTGGTCGCCTCGCGGGCCTTCCCCAAGGGCATCACGCTGCAGGTCTACCGGCCCGCCGGTCGCCCCCAATACGCCACCGACTGACAACCGCCAAGAGGAGATGAGTTGACATGCAGTACCTGGTTTCCGTGATCGACAGCACCGCCGGCCTTGCCACCGACGAGGAGATGGCCGCGATCAACGAGTTCAACGACCGGCTCCAGGCCGAGGGCCACTGGGTCTTCGCTGGCGGCCTCGGGGCGCCCGCCTCGGCCACGGTCATCGACAACCGCGGCGAGGAGGCGATGTTCTCCGACGGGCCCTTCGTCGAGTCGAAGGAGCACCTCGCCGGGCTCTGGATCTGGGAGGCGCCCGACCTGGACGTGGCGCTCCGGCTCGCCGCTGAGGGATCGAGGGCGTGCAACCGCAAACTCGAGGTACGGCCGTTCCTGACGCCGTTCGAGTGAGCGATCCACACGAGGCGATCACCCGGGCCCACCGTGAGGAGTGGGCACGGGTGGTCGCCTCACTGACCCGGCGGTTCGGGGACCTCGACGTCGCCGAGGAGGCTGCCGCCGAGGCGTTCGCGACCGCCATCGAACGGTGGCCAGCCGACGGCGTGCCCCCGAATCCCGGTGCCTGGCTGACCACGACCGCGAGCCACAAGGCCATCGACCGGATCCGTCGCGAGAGCAAGCGCGAGGACAAGCACAAGGAGGCCCAGGTGCGGTACGACGACCCGGCAGGGCCCGGCGTGCCTCGTGGTGCCATCGACGACGAGCGGCTCCGGCTGATCTTCACCTGCGCTCATCCGGCCCTGGCGATGCAGGCCCGGGTCGCGCTGACCCTGCGCATGGTCGGCGGACTGACCGCGGCCGAGATCGGTCGCGCGTTCCTGGTGCGGGAGGACTCGATGACCCGCCGGATCACCCGCGCCAAGGTCAAGATCAAGGAGGCGCGCATCCCGTACCGAGTGCCCGAGGCCGACGAGCTCCCGGCCCGTGTGTCCGGCGTGCTCGCCGTGCTCTACCTCGTGTTCAACGAGGGCTACCTGTCCACGAGCCCCGACGCCGATCCCGTCCGGGCGGAGCTGACGGCCGAGGCGATCCGGCTCACGCGCCTGATCCGGGAGCTGTTGCCCCAGGACGGTGAGGTGGCCGGGCTGCTGGCCTTGATGCTGCTCATCGAGGCCCGCCGCCCGGCCAGGGTGTCGCCGGGCGGTGAGCTGGTCACGCTCGACGAGCAGGACCGGGGCGCCTGGGACGCGGCGCTCATCGCCGAGGGGCACCGGCTGGTGCGCGAGCGCCTGGCGACGGGAGCGGCTCCCGGCCGCTACCAGGTCCTCGCCGCGATCAATGCGGTGCACACCTCAGCCCGCACCATGGAGGAGACCGACTGGTCGCAGGTCGTCGCTCTCTACGACCAGCTTGTCCGCCTCGATCCATCGCCGATCGTGGCGCTCAACCGGGCCATCGCGATCGCCGAGCTCGACGGACCCGAGGTGGCGCTGGCCGCCGTCGACCGGCTCGTGGAACCGCTGGCCGGCTACCACTCCTTTCACGCGACCCGCGCGGACCTGTTGCGCCGCCTGGGCCGCAATCGGGATGCTCGTGCGGCATATGCCCTGGCCATCGAACTGGCGGGCAACACAGCCGAGGTTGCCGCCCTGGCCAGGCGCCGTGACCTGTAGAAGAGGTCGCCGTCGTCGTGCTCAGGTAGACGGTCGCCCCGCGCCGCCGGGCGCGGTGGGCTCCACCGGTGCCCGCTTGACCAGACGCGCACTGAGGTACCTGGTCTCGCCCGCAGCGAGCCGCGCGTGGGTCCGCGTCCCCCGCAGCCCGGCGAACAGGTTGAAGGCACGATGGAACACGCGAGGGATCCACGCCGCGATCAGGGCACGACGGCGATCGTCGTCCAGGTCGAGTGCGGCCAGGACCCGCGGCGTGATGTCGCGCGTCTCCACGAGGTCCAGCCGACCGGACCGGAGCTGGCGACCAAGGGTGGCCATCCCGTCGGCTGACCGCAGGTCGGCGAACAGGAGATGGCCTCCCGGGCGCAGCACTCGGTGTACCTGCGCGAGGAACCGCTCCATCGAGTCGTAGCAGTGTGACGACTCCACGTTGACGACGACATCGAAGGAGTTGTCGGGGAAGGGCAGATCGAGCGCATCGCCTTGGACGAAGGTCAGGCCGGGGCCGACCCGGTCCCGTCGGCACAGGGCGATGGCCCTGCGGGAGAAGTCCAAACCCGTCGTCGAGCGCGGATCGCGGTAGCGAGCGATGAACGATGCCCCGCCGCCGCGGCCGCAGCCGACCTCCAGCACGTCTGCTCCACTCATCGGAGTCACGCCGAGGACGTGGTCGTAGAGCTGGATGCACATGCGGTCGGGCTCGTCCGCGTCCTGGAGGTCCAGGTGCTGCCCGTCGGGGGGCGCGTAGCCGTAGTTCATGAAGGCCCACTCGGGCCGACGGACCCGCGCGGCGAGCAGCTCGTACAGTCCTCGCCAGGCGAGTTCGCGCGCACTCACGACCGTCAGGCTACGGGTGTCCGGGCCGGTCACTCGGGCGATCCGTGATCATCGGATCCACGAGAGGGCGAATCGTGTCGGCCCGGGGACACCGCCGAGATCGCCACCCGGACTGGTCGCCGCGACAGGCTCGTGTGGTTCCTGGCGCAGGTCTGCCCGCAAGGGCGCATCACGGTGCCCTTCCGGCTGCACCCGCAACGCGAGTGTCGCGAACGCCGCATGACGATGATTGAGCAGACCGCAGCCTCCGCCGCGACGGTAGTTCGGTCGCCCTCCACAGCCATGAGGAGACCCATGGAGCCACGTCACGTCCAGCGTTTCCGGGAGACGTCCCCGGTCCGCCGGGGATCGTCCGCCAGAGACGAACCCGCGGGTCTGAGTGCCGTGATCGCCGCCATGGCGCAGGGTCGCCGAGCGGGCCTCTCCGCAACGAGCACGGCGAGCATCCAGCGGCTGATCGGCAATGGGGCCATGGGCCGGGTGCTGGCCGGTTCGGCTGCCGGCTCCGCCACGCCCGCGGTGCAGCGCTTCCGTGTCGACTCGATGAAGCAGGAGGTGGGCAAGGACCTACGGGAGAAGCACGTCGG
The DNA here is from genome assembly GCF_009708215.1 of Occultella kanbiaonis. NCBI lineage: Bacteria > Bacillati > Actinomycetota > Actinomycetes > Micrococcales > Ruaniaceae > Occultella > Occultella kanbiaonis. Next base: position 632,522 of record NZ_CP046175.1, read on the forward strand.
CACCGAGGCCATGCCGGACGTGAGCACAGCCGACGCGCGGGATCAGGCCGTCGCGGCTGTGTACTACCAGCGCGCCAGGGAGGACCGGCGCACGAAGAACACTGTCTTCTTCGTGGACCCGGCGACCCTCTTCGCCGACCTGCGAGAGACGAACAAGGACACCGATCTCCGGAGCGGACCGGACTACACCACGACCAACTCCTACCCGGCCATCAGCGTCCTGGTGGTCGGCAAGACCAACAAGGATTCCGAGGGTCGACAGGTGAAGGGCGCCGTCAGTGGCCCATTCGTGAAGTTCGAGATCGAGCACGGCCAGGCAAAGCCGATGGTCAGGATCAACAAGGACGGCGGACTGATGGCCTTCAACCATCTGCAGGAGACCAGCCCCAAGACACTCGGGACCAAGGTCGACGTGCTCAAGGACGAGGGCTGACGCCGAACACGGACCGGCTGGACCGGACCAGGAAGGCGGGCCGAATGGACCTGCGGGACCGACGCCACGAAGAACCCGGGCGCACAGGGTCTGCACCGACCCGCGATGTCCAGCCGGTGCCGCCGCGGCCGGGCACGGCACAGCAGGACGTCCTGGACCTGCAGCGCTCCGCCGGCAACGCGGCGGTGGCGCGCCTGCTCCAAGCCGGCCGGCCGGTGCAGCGGCTCGTGGACCGGGCCAAGGCGCAGGAGCGGGTCACAACGTCGGAGTACAAGGACCTGAAGAACCGCCTGGACGCCGAGGGTGGCGCCGGGATGACCAGTCTGTTCACCGGCCAGTTCATCCGGCTGGCATCGCTGTTCAGGAAGAACCGTCCCTCGCTCGAGATGCTCAGGAGCGCATCGCTCGAGCACCTGGCCGTGGCTGCCTATGAGACGCAGGACGCGTTCGCCTCCACCAGGCTGGCGCAGGCGGTCTCGGGCTTTCCGGTGCTCACGCAGAAATCGCTCATCAGCAACGCGGTCCAGGTGGACGACCTGTCCGCCGCGATCGGAGCTCTCAGCGTGCAGAGCAAGAAGCACATCGCGGTGCCGAAACACAACTGGGTCAAGGCGGTCGCGGCGCCGGCCACATTCCAGCCGTCCGACGAGCGTGCCGACGCAGTGCTGCACGAGCCCAGCTGGAACCAGGTGGCGGCGCTGATGTACGCGGCCATCCAGTACGGCGAGCAGACGACGTACAAGGTCTCGACCTTCCAACGGGTCCATGACTTCGGTGGCGAGCGGATCGCGGTCATCTTCACCGTGATCGGCGGCCAGCCCAGGGTCTCCGACGCGTGGGTGGAGTGAAGATGGATGCCACCAGTGGGGTAGAGGCACTCGTCGGCCATGTTCGATCCGGAGATCTCACGTCGGCCGTCCGCGTCGCCGCCGAGCTGGACCTGACCGAGTTCCGCGAGGCCATGCTCGGCGAGGCCTTCGACCACCAGTCGCTGTCCTGTTACGGCCTGTACGTCGGACTGCTCCAGCGGGGTGAGTCGGCCGAACTCCACGTCGCGGCGTCCGAGGTACTGGGCCTCGCACTCAACATCTACCCGGGTGCCTATCCGGTGGCGTTCGTCCACGCACAGCGAGCCCTGGCTCTCGAGCCTGAGGACGTCTCGATCAAGGAGCACCTGCTGTCCTTCCACAACAACCCGGAGCGCCTGCTGCCGCCTGCGGAGGCGGCACGGGTGGCTGGCGAGGTCCTCGCCGTCGACCCCTCCAACGCAGCCGGACTGGAGGTGCTCCGACGGCTCGACCTCGCGTAGAGGCAGGGGATGACGGTGGCCTAGCGGCGTAGCGCCAGTCCCGCGGCGACCTCGAGCACGCACAGTGCGGCAAGTCGGATCGTGCGCTGGTCGGACGTGTCCGCGGTCGCGTCGATCTCGGTGAGATCGACCGAGGCGACGGCGGGGTGTGCTCCGGCAGCGCGGGCTGCGGCCCGTAGCTCGTGCGCGGCGATCCCGCCTGGTACCGAGGCCGGGCAGGCGGGTGCCACCGACCGGTCGCACACGTCCACGTCGAGGTCGACGTGCACCGGGCCGCCGCCCGCCGAGGCGATCTCCAGGGCCTGCGCCATCACGTCCGCCATCGGGCGCCGGTGCAACTCGTCGCGATGGACGATCGTGATCCCGAGTTCGAGCGCTCGGGCCGCATAGGCCCGCGAGTTCGCGAAGTCTGCGATGCCGACCTGCACCACACGCTGCCCGTCCAGGCCGGCCTCGATCAGGCGCCGGACCGGGGAGCCGTTGCTGACGCCGTCGCGCAGGTCGTGGTGGGCGTCCAGGGTGACAAGGCCCGCCGTCGCGAGGTCCGCGCCCCAGGTGCCGAGGGCTGCGGGCACGGTCGCGGCGTTGTCGCCGCCGAGTGCGACCAGGGCGCGTGAGCGAGCCGATGCCTGCGCGACCGAGCGCATCGCGCGGGCCTCGCCGTCCGGGCCATCCGGCTCGGGGACGTCGCCGACGTCGGCGAAGGCCAGGGCGCCGAGATCCGCGCAAGGTGGGCCTACGCCGTCGGGCACCACGAACTGGCTGTAGCGACGCAGTGCGTCGCGGACCGCGGCGGGCGTGGCGTGCGCGCCGGTGGGGGACAGCGACGTGCGGTGGGTGGGGATGCCGATCAGGGTGAGGTCGACGTGGTCGGCAGGGTCGGCGGGCAGCGGCGGCCAGTCGCCGGCACGGGGCCAGAGCGGGTCGTGCGACAGCGCCGTCATGGTGGAAGGGTAGCCGCGGGGTCGTCGACGGCGAGGCTCAGGGAGCGGCGCGACGGCCCTCGCGAGTCGATCGCGGTAGCGGCCAGGTCCTGACCTGATCTCTCCGTAGGGTGTGGTTCAGGTGATCGGAGAGCGGTCGCCGCGAGGAAGGGATGACCGATGGACTGGAAGATCGAACTGATCCATGTGCCGGTGACCGATGTGGATCGGGCCAAGGAGTTCTACGTCCGGATCGGCTTCAACGCCGACCACGACCAGACGCCGTTCGAGGGACTTCGGTTCGTGCAGATGACCCCGCCCGGCTCGGCGTGCTCGATCGCTTTCGGTACGGGGCTCGGGGGGACCCTGGAACCCGGCCAGCAGAACACGATCCAGGTCGTCGTGCCGAACGCCGAGGAGGCGCTCGCACACCTGCGGTCGGTGGGCGTCGAGGCCAACGGCGTCGATGAGCAGGCGTGGGGAAACTTCGTCACGTTCGACGACCCCGATGGCAACACCTGGACGCTGCAGGAAGTGCCCGTGCGCGGCTGAGGCAGCGGGTCGACGGGCCCAGGTTCCGGACCGGACCTCGGTGGGATCGGCGACGTCCGGGATGACCGCATCACCGACACGTCGGCCCATCGTCGTGGGTGGAGTGGTATCTTCGATGCATGGGTGGTACGTACGTAGTCACGATGGGCGACCGCGGTCGACTCGTGGTTCCCGCGGAACTGCGGGGGCGCGCGGGCTTGAGCATCGGCACGCCCTTGATCCTCGTTGAGAGTGAGACCGGCCTGGTCGTCATGACTCGTGACCAGGCGCGAGCCCACCTGCGTCGACAACTTGAGGGCTCCGACCTGGTCAGTGACCTCCTCGACGAACGACGCCGAGCCGCAATCGCAGAGGACGCTGCGTGAGGTCGGTACTTGACGCCTCCGCACTCCTGGCGTTCCTCCAAGGTGAGGCGGGGGCCGACGTTGTCGAGTCCGTCCTGACCGATCAGGCGCACTGTTCGGCGGTGAACTGGTCGGAAGTGGCTCAGAAGGTCCGATCCGTGGGCGGGGACTGGGCAGTCGCGGCCGCGCTCTTGTCGAGCTATGGAGTACAGGTCGAACCGGCGACGATCGACGACGCCGAGGCTGCTGCGCGGATCTGGCGGCGCGGCTCCGGGCTCTCCCTCGCTGATCGGTTCTGTCTTGCGCTGGGCGACCGGCTCGGTGCGACGGTCTGGACTGCCGACGCCGCATGGAGCTCGGTGGCCGACGTGCGGCAGATCAGGTGACCCCAGCGCCGCGATCGGCGCCGACCTGTCAACCGCAATCCGGGTCGACGGAGAAGTGCTCGGGTGTCTCATCGGCTGGTGGGCTCGGAACCCAGGTCTGAGCGTTGGAAGTCCCGCACGACAGCGCGATTCAGCCTGACCCTGGTGGGGGGTCGAACAACGCGAGCTCGGCAGCATCGGGCGCCTGGAAAAGGGCGGCCCACTCCTCAAGGTGGGCGCGGCTGATGGGCGCGCTGTCCCAAGGTGGCTTCGAGTTCCGAGCCTCGATGCGCCGCCAGAGGTCGTCCATCGGCACCTCGAGCACGTGCAGTTCGACGCCGACGCCAAGTCCACGAGCCACGGAACGCACCTGGTCACGTTCGGCCCGCGCCGCGAACCCGAAGTCGAGGACAACGCTGAGGCCAAGGCGCACGATCTCTTGGGCGAGCTGCCAGAGTTCGTGATTCACCCTCGCCTGGGTCGTCGTGGCCCACGGGGTGGGACCGAGAGCCCAAAGCCAGTCGTCCTTCGTGAGGCGCACGGCGCCCCGGTCCGCGGCTAGCTGCCTCGCGAGCGTGGTCTTGCCCGCCCCGGGCAGTCCGCAGGTGAGAATCAGTCGGGCCTCGCTCACGTGCTCAGTCAAGCAGTTCTGCGAACTGGGTGGACGACCACGCGCACGGACCACAGGTCAGCCGTGCAGGCTCGGCCGGTAGATCAACTCCTGGATGCTGCCATCGAGAGTCCGGGTCTCGAGTAGTTCGAGGTCGAAGTCGGCGGCGCCCTTGAAGATCGGATCCATGCCGTGCTCGCCGGTGATCACGGGGAAGAGCGTGACCTGCACGATGTCGACCAGGCCGGCGTTCAGCAGCGCGTTGTTGACCGCGAGGCTGCCGTGGGAGCGCAACGGCACCTCGGATTCCTCCTTCAGCCGGGCGACGACGTCGACGGCGTCGCCGCCCACGACGGTCGCGTCCGGCCAGTCGAGGGGGCCGTGCAGGGTGTTCGAGACGACCGTGGTGGGCAGGTTCCGCATCCGGGTGACCCAGGGGTCGCGGACGTCGGAGGCCTCGGTGCTCGCGGCGAGCATCTCCACGAACGAGCGGAACGTGTTCGCTCCGAACACCATCCGTTGCTCCTCGTCATAGAGGGCGAGACGACGGTCGAGCAGCTCGGGGCCCTGCTTGCCCCAGTATCCGGTCCAGTTGCCGCCGGCGGCGCCGAAGCCGTCGAGGCTGCTGAAGACGTCGAAGGTGTAGGTGACGGTCATGATCGGCTCCTCGCGTGGTTGGTTGACCCCTGGAGGCAGACCGAGAGCCACGGTGAAACTCATCGCTCCCGTGCGGCAGCGTGTCCGTCCAACCCGGCATCCGGCCCGGACTGACAGGATGACCCGGTGCCCGGATTTCATCACGTCGAGTTGTGGATCGCCGACCTCGAACAGGCCCGGACTGAGTGGGGCTGGCTCCTGACCCGAGTGGGTTTCGCGCTGGACGGTGATTGGTCCGGCGGCCAGACCTGGACCGCCGGCGGCGCCTACCTCACCTTCACGACCTCGCCGAACCTGACGACGCCCGTGCACGATCGCCGCAGTCCCGGACTCAACCACCTCGCGTTCAAGGCGGGCCCGCAGGCAGCGGTCGACGCGATCATGGCCGACGCGCCGGAGCACGGCTGGCGGCCGCTCTACCAGGAGCGCTACCCGCACGCCGGCGGGCCGGACCACTACGCGGGCTGGCTGGAGAACTCCGCCGGCTTCAAGGCCGAGATCGTCGCTGAGGGAGAAGATGACCATGAATGACGACCTTCGCCGATCGATGAGTCGCCTGGTCGGCACGTGGCGCACCGAGGGGCAGATCGTCGATGGCGGCGAACAGGACGGTCAACGGTGGAGCGGGTACGACGTCTACCAGTGGTTCCCGGGCGAGCAGACGATGGTGCATCGCGTGGACGTGACCATGTTCGGCGAGCGTTCCGAGTCGATCGAGTTCTTCACCCCTCGCGACGGGGATGGGCAGTCCTTCGACCAGACCTCCTACGGTGCGGACGGCACCGTCGAGCGAGCCGTCGGGAGTTTCGACACGGACGGTCGGTACCACAACGACCTCCCGGACGTCCGCGCGACGCTGACCTTCACCGGGACCGACACCATGCGAGCGCACTGGGAGAGCCGATCGGACGGGGCTTGGACGGCGTGGATGGACGTCGTCTTCACCCGCATCGGCCCGCCCGACATCGTGATCCGCTCCCGAACCGACCACGAAGTCTGAGTGCTGCGCCGGTCGGCCGGGCTCACGATCGATCCTCTACGCGTCGGCGCCCGCCACCACGACCGGCCCTTCGTCCCGTCCGCGGTTGTCGAGCACGAGCGGCTGCCTGCCCTCGATGCGGTACCGGATGTGGGTGAGCCCGTCGGTGCCGATGACGCGGACGGGCGTCAGCTCGATGCCCTCTTTGTCGCCGAGGCCGAGCTCGGGGCCGAGCAGCCGCAACCCGTCGCCGAGCAGCACCGGGGCGATGTGCAGCTCGAGCTCGTCCACCAGCCCGAGCGCCAGCGCCTGACGCACCAGTGAGCCGCCACCGGCGACCTGGACGTCCTTGTCGCCGGCTTGCGCCTTGGCCTGCGCCACCGCGCTCGCGACGCCGTCGGTGACGTAGGTGAAGCTGGTGCCGCCGCCGCGGTGCAGCACCGGCCGCGGTCGGTGGGTGACCACGAAGACGGGGGCGCGGAAGGGTGGCACCTCACCCCAGGGCACCTCGCCGCCGTCGGCCATCCGCCGGCCCATGACGTAGGCGCCCGCGGCGGCGAAGGTCTCGGCGATGATGTCCGAGTCGGACGTGTCCGCGCCGCCGGCGAAGCCCTGGCGTTCCCGCCACGCTGCGGCGTCGGTGGCCCAGCGGGTCACGCGGTAGAACCCGGCTGCCTCGGCGCTGTCGATCCAGTTCGTGGCGGTGTCGGTGTGTTCGGGGCCGGCGTAGAAGCCGTCGAGCGAGACCGACATCTGTGCGGTGACCTTGGTCATGATCGTTCTCCTGCCTTCGTCGTCAGTGGGGGGTGTGGCCGGACCCGGTCAGAGCGACGCCCCGAGCTTGTCCAGCAGCCCCTTGGTGCCTTCCTCGCGGCCGGCCGGATCGTCGAGCCCGTCGAAGTGGGCGCCCTGCTCGGTGTAGGTGAGCCGGGTGGCGTCGCCGTCGGGCTCGAGCGCGATCGTCACCAGCGAGGTGGACATGTGCCGGTCGTCGACCCACATGTCGTAGGTGAAGACGATCCTGGTGAGGTCGACGATGTCGGTGTAGGTCGAGTGGTAGCGGGACCGCGGGCCGCCGTGCCACTGGCCGTCCTCGGTGCCGTGCCCGCCCACCCGGAAGTCGTGGGACTTCTCGGTCTGGGTGAACTCGGGTTCGCCGGAGAACCACAGGTCCCGGGCGTCGTTGTCGGAGAGTGCGTGCCAGACCCGTGCGGGTGATGCGGGATAGGTCCGTTCGATCACGAACGTCGCGTGCGTCTGGCTGTGTCCGGTCTGTGTGTCCATCTCAGTTCTCCTTCGTGTTGTCAGGGGTGAGGAAGTCGCCCAACCGGTCGAGGCGCCGTTCGGCGGGGAGCCGCTGCCGTCCGATCCAGTCCGCGCCGGGGCTCAGTGCCTCGACGGCGAGCTGGAACGTGCGGACCCGGCCCACCTTCGTCGAGGTGACGAGACCGGCCCGTTCCAGCACGCCGAGGTGCTGCAGCAGGGACGGCAGGGCCATCTCGAACGGGCGGGCCAGTTCGGTGACCGAGGCCGGGCCGCGGACCAGCCGTTCGATCAGGGCGCGTCGCGTCGGATCGGACAGGGCGTGGAACACCCGATCCAGATCCTCACGATAGTTAGGCATGTGCCTAAGTATTGATCGATCGGGCGTCCGCGTCAACCCTGACCTTGCGAAGGGGGGCGCCGAGCGGGCCCACGTGGATGCCGGGCTCGCGCGTTGGCAGGAGGGCGCCCACCCTGGCCCGCGCACGCACGGGCGCCACGGACTCGCGGGAATGGACAACCTGGGGGCGACGCGGTTGACTCCTGCGGTGCAGCGCCCCCGCAACCCGATGATCGCGACCCTCCTCAACCTCCGAGGCAACGGTCGCGCCGCCGTGTACACCGAGCCCCTGTGGGGCCTGTCGATGATGCTGGTGCTGCCCTACGCGTCGGTGTTCATGCTGACCCTGGGCGTGAACGACACCCAGATCGGCCTGTTGGCCACCATCTCGATCCTCTCGCAGGTGGTCTTCGGCCTGCTCAGCGGTGTGATCACAGACAAACTCGGGCGTCGCCGCACCACGGCCCTGTTCGACATCATCGCCTGGGCGGTCCCCTGTCTGATCTGGGCGTTCGCGCAGGACTTCTGGTGGTTCCTGATCGCGTCCGTGATCAACGGCGTCTGGCAGGTCACCCAGAACTCGTGGGACTGCCTGCTCGTGGAGGATGTCGACCGGTCCGAGATCCCCAAGGTCTACTCGCTGGTCAAGGTGGCGGCCGAGTTCTCGGCACTGTTCGCGCCGATAGCCGCCCTGCTCGTCGCGAACCTCGGCCTGGAGCTCGCGGTGCGGATCCTCTACCTCAACGCGTTCGTCATCATCACGGTGAAGGTCTGGCTCCTGTACCGCTACACCACCGAGACGGCGACCGGGCTGGTCCGGATGGAGCAGACGCGCGGGATCAGCATCTGGAGATCGCTCTGGGAGTACCGAACGGTGCTCGGCCTGATCGTCCGCTCGAAGGGCACCATCTTCTCCTTGGTGATCGCGGCGCTCGTGGGCGCCGTCGCCCTCGTGAACGGCATCTTCTGGCAGGTGGTGATCAACCAGCGGCTCGGCGTGCCCGACGCGCTCCTGCCGTTCTTCCCGATGGTCCGCTCGCTGCTGTCCGTGCTGTTCTTCTTCACGATCATTCCGCGGCTCACGCGTGCCAGCGCACTGAAGGTGCCGACCCTGATCGGCTTCTCCGTGTACCTCGCCGGGCAGTTGCTGCTCGTGAGCATCCCCGCCCCTGATGGTGCTGCTGCTCTGTCGACCTACCTGCTCCTGGCCGGCTGCCTGCTGCTCGATGCCTTCGGCGCCGGGATCCTGTTCATGCTGTCGGAGTCCCTGGTGGCACTTCACGTCGATCGCAACGAGCGATCCCGCGTGATGGCCATCCAACGCACCACGGTGATGCTCGCCACCGCCCCCTTCGGATGGATCAGCGGCTGGCTGTCCGGCATGGACCGCAGCTGGCCGTTTCTGCTGACCTCGGTACTGCTGGTGCTCGGTCTCGTGGTCACCGCCCGGTTCTGGACGACCACGCACGAGGAGGCCCACGCCGTCGAGGCCTGACACCGGCGAACGTCGCTGCCCGAACGGACCTCCACGCTGCCCGTTCGGCCGGTCGGCCCGGCAGGGTCGGCGCGCCCCGGAACGCCATAGGCTCACGCCGAGGTTATCCAGGTGAGGACCACGGATGCTGACGACGGCCGGGCAGACCACTGGCGACGGCGCAACGTCGGACCGTTCGCGCCGCTCGCCGTCCGCGGAGCTGCCCGGGCAGACCATGGTCGACGGCGGAGCGTCGGCCGGTCGGTGGGGCTCGCTGTCCGCGTGGCCGGGCGGGCCGGCCGGCGCTGCCGCCGCCGGGTCGGGGCGGCGCACCCCGGTCATGGGCGGGCCGCGCGTGCCGACGGCGCTGCTCGGCGACCTCCTCGGCCTGCAGCGCAGCCTCGGCAACCGCGGCGTGACACGCCTGATCGGGGCCCGCACGGCACCGGCCGCCGACGTCGGGGGCGACGTCCAGCGCACCACGATCGCCCACAAGGACTCCCCGCCGCGGCGGTCGGGAGTGTGGAAGCACGCCACCCAGCAGATGCAGGCCCCGGGCGATCCGCGGAAGGAACGAGCCGGCGAGGTCGAGGCGCTCGTCGACCCGTTGGAGGTGATCAAGCCCATCCCGACCGCCAATGGCTACGACCCGCTCGGCTGGCACTGGGTCAGCCAGTTCGTCGTCGCCGGGGTGGCGGCGAACAACGCCCAGCTCGCGCACCAGGGCTGGGTGCGGTTCCACCTGCTGAACGCGACCCTCGGCGGAGACGGCCACGATCCGGCCCACCTGGTTCCGACGAAGTCCGCGACGAACACCGGCAACCCCTGGGTGAACTTCGAGTACAACGCGAAGGCGCAGCCGTTCCTCGGCAAGTGGCTGCACTATCACGTGGAGGTCGGCTTCCACCCGCCGGGCACCGCGGGGCAGGTCGGCGATCCGCACCTCGCGTTCTTCCCGAGTTCCATCCGCGCCGAGTACAGCACCTGGGATCCCATGTTCGGAGTCTGGGCCCCAGGGATGACCGTCGACATCCCGGCGAACCAGCTGCAGGTGCCGAACGCCGCAGCGAACACGCAGACGCACTACATCGACGGCATCTCGGCCGGTGAGTTCCCGATCCTCGGCGTACCGGACTGGTTGGCCGTGCGCGTCGGGAAGGCCTCGCGCGACCTGGCCCGGGTGACCACGCTGCAGCAGCTCTATGACGACCTCGTCTACTACGCCCATCTCGATCGGGGCAATGTGAGCAACCCGTTGGCGGCCGTGAACGCGGCCTGGCCGGCGCTCGAGGTGCTCCTGCGCGCCAACACGGGGCACCATCTGCGGATCGCGGTGGGCGTGGCCCCGATGGACCGCGTGCTGCGGCGGGCCCGGTTGACGCCGCAACAGTTCCAGCGGTGGGTGCAGGCCGAGCCGGGTCGGATCGCCGCCGCCTGGAAGGTGAGCCAGGACGTGGTGCTCGCCCTCGATGCCGTGCTGACGGCGCCCCAGCCGCTCACCTCCACCAACCTCTACCTGATGCTCGAGCAGCGCCACGGGCTGCCGTACATGGCCGCCCAGATCGACCCGGACTGGCCCGCCATGGTGGCCAGGATGAGCCGCGAGGGCGAGGTCTCGATCCAGCTCGCCCACGACATGCGGTTCGCCTCCGTCTCGAGCCGGCTGCAGGAACTACGCAACGAGAGCCACCGTGGCGGGCAGACGATCGCCACCCTGATCGAGCAGTACGCCCTCCAGCTCGGAGAGGGCGGCGAGGTGTTCCGGGCAGCGGTCCGGGAGGCCCCGGGCCGCCTCGGCCGACTGCTCGCCGGACTGCAGATCGCGCCCTCGCGCAACCTGCTCCTGCCCACGCAGTCGAAGGTCTCGCTCGACGACATCCTGATGGGGATGGACATGTCCCAGCGCTCGGAGTCCCAGTTCACCAGCGCGATCCCTGGGGTGGAGGCGGCCGTCCGAGAGGCCTACGCCCAGGTCCGCGCCGAGTTCCAGAAGGTCCAGGACCGCGCCCGGCAGGCGCAGGAGCAACAGCGACGCGAGCAGGAGGAGCGCCGCGCCCTGGAGGCGCAGGAGCGGCAGCGCCGCGAGCAGGATCGCCAGGCCCGGATGGAGGTCCAGGCGCCCGTCGTCGAGGAGCGACCCCGCGAGCGCCGGTTCGAGGACAACCCGCGCCGGGGGCGGGACTACGAGGAAGACCCACGCCGGGGGTGGGACTACGAGGATGAACGGTACGACCGCCGTCGGGAACGGTCGCCCGGCGGCGGACGCTATCCGCGCGGCCCCGGATACCGGACCGAGCCCTACCGTCTCGGCGGTGGCGCCGACTATCACGACCGGCGCCGCCAGGACGAGCGCCGCGATCACGGCGACCACGACGACCGGCCACGCGGAGACCGTGACCGGTACGGCCGCGACGACCGGCCGCGAGGTGGCTACCAGGGTCCGCACGGACGCCGGTACGACGACCCGCGAGGCCGGCAGAACTACTAGGACGAACCCGCCGGCGGCGATCATGGCCTCGACGGCGTCGCCGGGCGGTACTCAGTCCGCCGTCGGTGTGGCATCCAGGTGCAGGTCGCTGCCGAGTGCCCGCAGGATCCGGCGCAACGACGGCACCGTCGGGCTCACCGCATCCGCCTCGTAGCGCGCGATCATCGCCTGGGAGGTGCCGGCGGCCGTGGCCAGCGCCGCCTGGGTCATGCCGGCCCGCGCGCGGGCCTTGCGAATCAGCATCGCTGGGCTCGGCTCCTCATATCTGATCTGATATGGCACGGCCGGGTTGAACGTGGCTGCCCGGCCGAGCGTGCTCGAGCGCACGACCAGGCGGTGCTTGACCAGGGCTCGACGCGGCGGCGCCTCCGGCTCTGCGATCCGAGCGATGAGCAGGTTCAGCGACTGGGTGGCGAAGTCACCCATGTCCGGGGCGATCGTCGTCAGCGGCGGCCAGGAGTACTCGCCCTCAGGTGCGTTGTCCCAACCGAGCACTGCGACGTCGTCGGGCACGCGCAGCCCGAGGGAGGCGAGGGCGTGCAGCGCGCCCACGGCGAGCAGGTCGGTCGCGCACAGCAGGGCGTCGGGCGTGGGGCCCGCCTCGAACGCCAGGCGCGTCCGGGCGAATCCCTCGGACCGGCTGAACTCGCTGGTCTCGATGAGGGTGAGTTCCGGTCGGTCCTGCTCGGCGGCCAGTGCCTGCTGGATGCCCGCGATGCGCAGCGACGACGCGCGCCGGTGGCTCGGTCCGATCTCGGCGCCGAGGAACGCGAGCCGGCGTCTGCCGAGCGTGAGCATGTGTCGGGTGGCTTCCCGGGCGGAGGCGCCGTTGTCGATGCTGACGTGGTCCAGGCCGCCGGACTCGGGCTGCTCGCCTAGCAGGACGATCGGGGTGTCGCTGCGCAGGGCGCCGATCTCGGTGGCGGTCAGACGCGACGGGCTCAGCATGACGCCGTCGGTGAAGCGCACCGCGTATCCGCGCGCCGCAGCCGTTTCGCGGGCGATGGAGTGCCCGGTCTCGTCGATGAGCACGGTGTAGTCGTCCTCGCGGGCGCGCTGCACGATCGACCGAGCCAGGTCGGCGTAGTAGGGGGTCGCGAGGTCGGGGACGGACACCGTCAGCAGACCGGTGCGACCGTGTCGGAGCTGGCGCCCGGCCAGGTTGGCGCGGTAGCCAAGGTCCTGGATCGCCTGCTCGACGCGTCGCCTGGTCGCGGGCCCCACATTGGGGCGGCCGTGGATGACGTTCGTGACCGTCTTCCACGAGACGCCGGCCGCGGCGGCCACGTCCTTGATGCCGATGGAGCGCTGCCGCGGCTGGCCCGGCTCGGGATATGTCGGATCTGACATACCGCAGACCCTATACGCGTAGCCGAGGCTCTGCGCGCCGTTCGAACCGGTGCAATCGCGCCTTGACAGGCCCATCTGCCTTCGTGCCACACTCGTCTAACGTTGTACTGCTTGTCATCGAAGCCAGGCCATAGGAGAAACCGTGAAATCCACTCGGCGCACGCACCGCCATGCTCCGCTGATCGCCCTCACCACCTGCGCCGCCCTCACGCTCGCCGCGTGCGGCATCGGCGGCGGGCCCGAGGATCCCGGTGGCGGGGCAGCCGACCCGTCGGCCCCGATCCGCGCCGCCTGGTGGGGTGAGGACAACCAGAACCAGGCCCTCGACGCCGCCATCACCGCGTTCACCGAGGCCGGCGGGCCGGCGGTCACCGTCGAGCCGCAGCCCTGGGACGGCTACTGGGACAAACTCGCCACGCAGGTCGCCGGGCGGGACATCCCCGACGTCGTGATGCAGGCCGCGAGTCAGCTCCCCACCTACGCCGGCCGGGACGCCCTGCTCGACCTCTCCGAGGTGGACCTCGACCTGAGCGGCCTCGACGACGGCATCCGCGACTTCGGTGCGATCGGTGACCAGACCTTCGGCGTTGTCGCCGCGACGAACGCGACCGGCTTCGTCACGAACGCCGATCTGCTCGGTGAGCTGGGCGTCGCCGCTCCCGAGGGGGAGTGGACCTGGGCCGACCTCGTCACGTTCGCGAACGAGGTGCACACCGCAAGCGGCGGCGAGGCCTGGGGAGTCCAGGACGGCAGCGGCGACATGATCCTGTTCATCCTCTACGTGCGCGACAGCGGACGAGAGTTCTACAACGACGACGGAGCGATCAACGCCACGCCCGACGACCTTCGCAACTGGTTCCAGCTGTGGGCGGACCTGCGCGAGAGCGGTGCCGTCCCGCCCGCGGAGGCCACCGCCGAGGCCAGCGGCAACCTGCCGGGCAGCCCGCTGGCCACCGGCCGGGCCGCCGCGAGCTTCGCCTGGACCCAGGACTACGTCGCACTCCAGTCGGTCACCGACGCGGCGCTCGACATCGCTCTGCCGCCGTACAACGCCGAGAGCCCCAGCCTCTGGATCAACGCTGCCAGCCTCTGGTCCATCTCGGCGTGGTCGGAGAACCCGCAGGGGTCTGCCGACCTGATCGACCACCTGGTCAACGACCCCGACGCGATCGAGACGCTCGGTGTCTCGCTGGGCATCCCGCCCACGGCGGCCGCCCGCGAGCAGCTGGTGGACGTGGTCAGCGACGAGGAGCGCCCGGCGGTCGAGTACATGGACCTCGTCGCGGAGAACTCGCGTCCACTGAACCGGCTCTGGCCCGACGGCTTCGCGGACTCCCGCACCCTCTTCGGTCAGCTGGGCGAGTCGGTGGCGTTCGGCGACATGACGATCGACGAGGCCTTGGATGCGTTCTTCGCCGATGCTGAAGGCTGAGACGACGGCGGCCGCCAGGTCCGCAGCGCCGGTGCGGCCGGGCGGTGCGGCACTCTCGGGGGGCGCGGTCCGCGGCCGCGCCCCCAAGCCCCGGCGCTCGCCCCGCCGGCGCGGCGAGGCTCGGGCCGGCTACCTCTTCCTGCTGCCGTGGTTCATCGGCCTGGTGGGGCTCGTGCTCGGCCCGATGCTGGTCTCGGCGTACCTGTCCTTCACCGAGTACGACCTGTTCCACGACCCGGTCTGGGTGGGCCTGGACAACTACCGCACCATGTTCACCGACGACCCGCGCTACCTCCAGTCGCTGCGGGTGACGTTCACGTACGTGGTCGCCTCCGTGCCGTTGCGGCTCGCCGTCGCGCTGGGGCTGGCGCTGCTGATGAACCGGACGGTGCGCGGCATGTCGTTCTACCGGGCGGTGCTCTACCTGCCCTCGCTGCTCGGCGGGAGCGTCGCCATCGCCGTACTGTGGCGCCAGCTCTTCGGCGGCGAGGGGGCGGTGAACCAGATCCTCGCGCTCGTCGGCATCGACGGGCCGAGCTGGATCTCCTCGCCGGACACCTCGCTGCTCACGATCATCGTGCTGGCGGTCTGGCAGTTCGGCTCACCGATGGTGATCTTCCTCGCCGGCCTGCGCCAGATCCCGCAGGAGGTACTGGAGGCGGCCACCGTCGACGGCGCCGGCGCGGTGCGGCGCTTCTTCTCCGTGGTCCTGCCGCTGCTCACGCCGCTGGTGTTCTTCAACGTGATCATGCAGACCATCGTCGCGTTCCAGGCGTTCACGCCGTCGTTCATCATCTCCAACGGCACCGGTGGCCCGGTGGACTCGACCTTGTTCTACACGCTCTACCTCTACATCAAGGGATTCGGGGAGTTCGAGATGGGCTACGCCTCGGCCATGGCCTGGGTGCTCGTCGCGATCATCGCGGTGTTCACGGCCGTCAACTTCCTCGGCGCCCGCCGCTGGGTGTACTACGGGGACGAGTCATGACGGCGCCGACCGCCGAGCGTGCCACTGACCGCCGGCGCGGGGTGCCGCCGCAGCCGCGCCCGACCAGGCGAACGCCGTTGCGGACGATCGCCTGGCACGGGCTGATGGTGCTGGTCTGCGTCGTCTCGATCTATCCGCTGCTGTGGATGGCGCGCAGCTCGGTGGTGCCGGAGAGCGAGATCTTCTCGAGCCCCTCGGTGATCCCGAGCGGCATCGACCTCTCGAACTACCCCGCGGGCTGGGTCGCGAACCCACCCGGATTCGGGCAGTTCATGCTGAACTCGTTCGTCATCTGCGTCGGTGCCGTGCTCGGCAACCTGATCGCCTGCACCCTGGCCGCCTACGCGTTCGCCCGGCTGCGGTTCCCCCTGAAGAAGCTGTGGTTCGCGGTCATGCTCGGCACGATGATGCTGCCCGGGCACGTCACCCTGATCCCGCAGTACGCCCTGTTCTCCGCCATCGACTGGGTGGGCACCTATCTGCCGCTGATCGTGCCGAAGTTCCTGGCGACGGACGCCTTCTTCATCTTCCTGCTCATCCAGTTCATGCGGGGCATCCCGCGCGAGCTCGACGAGGCCGCGGAGATCGACGGCGCCGGGCGCTGGCGCACGTTCCGCTCGGTGATGCTCCCGCTCACCGTGCCGGCCCTGGCCACCACGGCGGTGTTCACCTTCATCTGGACCTACGAGGACTTCCTCGGGCCGCTGATCTACCTCAGCGACCTCAACGACTACCCGGTGCCGCTCGGGCTGCGCATGTTCGTCAACGCGATGGGGAACTCCTCCTACGGTCAGCTCTTCGCGATGTCGCTGCTGTCCCTGCTGCCGGTCTTCATCACCTTCCTGCTCTTCCAACGCAAGCTCATCCAGGGCATCGCCACGACCGGGCTCAAGGGATGAACCCGGTCCGCCCGTCCACCACCACATCAGTTGAGGAATCCACGTGAACACCCGTCAGGAAACGTTCCAGGTCGTCGTCTGCGGCGGCGGGCTCGCCGGCGTCAGCGCCGCCGTCGCCGCTGCTCGCCTCGGCCTCTCGACAGTGCTCGTCCAGGACCGTCCGGTCCTCGGCGGCAACAGCTCCTCCGAGGTGCGGGTGGTCCCCCGCGGCTCCGCGAACTACCACGGCTACGCCAGGGAGACCGGGATCATCGGGGACCTGCTCGAGCAGGAACGCCTGCTCAACCACGAGGAGATCTTCGAGAACGGCTTCACCAACAGCGTCTGGGACCTGACCATGTACGACCTGGTCGAGCGGACCCCCGGGCTCGAGCTGCGGCTGAACACCGCCGTGCGTGAGGTGAGCGTCGGCGGTGACGGCCGGATCGACGCCGTCGTCGGCTACACGGCCAGCGCCGAGACGGAGACGACCTTCCGCGGCGAGGTGTTCGTGGACTGCACCGGCGACGGCGTGGTCGCCGCGCTCGCCGGCGCCCCGTGGCGGATGGGGACCGAGGCGCGAGCCGAGTTCGACGAACCGCACGCCCCGCTCGAGGCCTCCGACGACGTGATGGGCAACTCCATCCACATCAAGACGAAGGACGTCGGTCACCCGGTGGACTTCACGCTCCCGGAGTGGGCCGTCAGCTACGACGACGCCGCATTCTTCTACAAGGGCGGCCGCAGGCCGTCGACGCTGAAGGGCGGGTACTGGTGGATCGAGATCGGGGTGCCGTGGCACACCATCTACGACGCGGAGACGATCCGGCACGAGCTGACCCGGCACGCCCTCGGCGTGTGGGACTGGGTCAAGAACAAGGACCCCCAGCTGCGCGACCGGGCGCGCACCTTCGCCCTGGACTGGATCGGCCAGGTGCCGGGGAAGCGGGAGAGCCGGCGGATCATGGGCCAGCACCTTCTCACCGAGGGCGACCTGACCCGGCCCGAGCCGTTCGAGGACGAGATCGCCTTCGGCGGCTGGAACATCGACCTGCACACCCCCGGCGGGCTGCTCGCCGCCACGAGCGAGCCGACGGCCGCGGAAGGGCACGAGACCACCGCACCGGCCGCCGTCGCCGCCTACGTCGGCCCGTTCGGGGTCCCGCTCCGCTCACTGATCGCGCTCGACGTCCCGAACCTGTTGATGGCCGGCCGCAACGTCTCCGCCACGCACGTCGCCCTCGGTTCCGTCCGGGTGCAGGCGACGACGGCGATCATGGGCCAGGCCGCCGGCACCGCGGCCGCCGTCGCCATCCGGGACGGCGTACCCGTGCACGAGGTCGCCACCCGCTCGATCGAGGTGATCCAGCAGCGACTGCTGCGCGACGGGGCGTTCCTGCCGAGTGTGCGCAACACCGATGCCTCGGACCTGGCCCGGCAGGCCACGGTCAGCGCCTCCTCCAGCGCCCTCGCCTACGGGGCGGGACCGGAGTCGGTGGGCGTGGCCGGCGGGCTCGCCGACCACTCCCGGCGCACCGGCGACGTGTTGGCCGACGTGCGCGGCCAGTGGATCGCCGTCGAGGTGGGTGCCGGCGCACCGGGTCTGCGGAAGGTCTCCGTGTGCCTGACGAACACCTCCACCGAGACCCGCACGCTCGCCGCGCGGCTGCGGGCCGTGGACCACATCTGGGACTACCGCATCGACGACGCGCCGGTCCTGGCGAAGACGGACCTGGAGGTGCCGCCGGGGGAGCGCGTCTGGGTGTCCTGGGAGGTGGACCTGTCCGCGCAGGACCTGCCGGAGGGGGTGGCCGGCGACGTGCGCTACGTCCGCCTCGACCTCGACGCCGACCCGGAGATCTCCTGGCACCGGGCCGGCACGGTTGTGCCGGGCTGCCTCTCGGGGGTGCGGATCGGCTCGGGCCGGATGCGCCGGTACCTGGACGCGATCACCCTGTCGCACCGGATCGACCCGCCGCAGTCCACCTACCCGGCGTCCGAGGTGCTCACCGGGGTCACCCGGCCGCACGGCTCGACGAACCTCTGGCGCTCCGACCCGGCGCAGGTCCTGGACCAATGGCTCGAGCTGGCCTGGGACACCCCGCAGCGGATCGGCCGGGTCGAGCTGACCTTCGCGGGCAGCCTGCTGCGCGAGTACGACAGGTACCCGCCCGGATACCGGGACCCGCAGGCCGCCAGGTCCTACTCGATCGAGGTCGCGGACGGCGATGGCGACCTGCGCCGGGTGCTCACCATCGACGAGAACGCGAGCCGCCGGCGCCAGCACGACCTGCCGGAGCCGGAGCTCGTGACCCGGCTGCGGCTCGTGGTGCACGCGACGAACGGCGACCCTTCGGCCGCCGTCGCCGAGGTTCGGTGCTACGCGCCGTAGCAGCCGAGCGAGGGCCCCGTGCCGCGGTTCAGACCGCGGCCGGGGTCCGCTCCAGTTCGCGGTGTTCGCCAGGCCCGACGGCGGTGATCGCCTCGTGCGTGGGCGTGCGGCGGGCGCCGTGGTCGGGTGCGTCGTCGCTGATCGCGACGGCCGAGACGTGCTTGGCCGGGTGGGCGTTGCCGGGACGGTTCGCCAGCGTGTGCCGGAGCATGCCCAGCAGCGCCGCGACCACCCCGATGACGGCCCAGATGCTGAGGGCGACCAGCGGGCCGCCGATCCCGTTCGCGTCGAAGTACTCGATGTCACGGAGCAGTTCGAGGCCCCACGTCTGCGGGACGATGTAGCGCACGACCTGGAAGAAGTCGTTGAGCATGTGCAGGCCGAACGGGCCGCCGGACGCGGAGTTGCCGAGCAGGACGAACAGCGCCGAGACCACGCCGCCGACGATGGTGCCGCCGAGGGAGGCGATGCCGGTGACGGCGCCGCTCACCGCGAGGCAGTAGAACGCCAGGGCCCCGAAGTACGCCCAGCCGTGCTGTCCGGTGATGCCGTCGAAGAGTTGGGTCGCGTAGAAGGACGCCCCAGCGGCAAGGGCGGTGGACAGGACGATGAGGACGCCGGCGCGGGTGAGGAACTCCGCCGCCGTGCGGATCGGGCCGAGGACCCTGCCGATGATGGTCGCGCCGAAGGAGGCGCCGAGAGTGAGGAAGATGACGAGGTAGAACTCCAACGTCCCGTTCGGGTTGTTCTCCGAGGGCGGCGCGAGGTCGACCACGCTGTTCGTGGTGCCCAACTGCTCGGCGACCTGGTCGCCGAGCGCGCCGGCGGCGAGGGCCAGCATCCTGCTGGCGCCGGTGGCGACGTAGGTGGTGACCTCGCCACCCTCGGCACCGGGGATCACGAGGGCCGCCTCGGCGTCCCGGTCGAGGACCTGCTCCTGGGCGGCGGCGGCGTCCGCGACGACCGTGACTTCGAGCGTGTCGTTCTGGAGCAGACCGACGATCGCGTCGGCGTTCCCGGCGACCGCGATGGGCACGTTGTTGACCGTCGGATTCGCGAGCGCCTCGGAGTAGCTGACGACCATCCCCATGATGAAGATCCAGCCGGCGATCAGCACGGCGGCGACGGTGATCGCCTTCTTGCGGCGCCCGACGCCCTCCCGGCTGGGCCGGTCGATGGCCGTCCTCTCTCGGTCGTGCAGCTGTCGGGTCTGCGTTTCGGTCTCGTTCATTGCTCTCCACGTTCGGTACATCCTGGCCTGTAGGTAACAACTGTAACCTACTGCACGTCGGGTAACATGGTGATATGGCTCTCCGAGATCCCCGAGTGGTGCGCACGCGACGAGCGATCATCGACGCCGCCCGTGCTGCGTTGCTGGACGGTGACGTGGAGCGCCTGACGCTCTCCGACATCGCCGGACGGGCCGGATACAGCCGCCGGGCGGCTCACGCGAACTTCATCGATCTGCACGGCATCATCCGGGCCGTGACGCTGGACGCCCTGGAACTGCCGGAGGGCGACGCCGAGCGGATGACCGCTCCCCTGGCCCCCGACGAACTCCGGAGCCGCATCCTGCAGGTGCTCGTCCGGATCGACGCCGAGCGGGACGTGCTGTTGCGGATCGCGCAGCTCCCCTCGCAGCCCGGCCTGACCGACGCGTTGCGCGACGTGGTCGACGAGATCTTCGACCGCAGCAGAATCGGCATGGGCCTTGGCTCGGCCGACGACATCCACGCCGCCTTCCTCGTCGGCGGCTGCATCAACGTGCTGCGGGGCTGGATCGAAGAATCGCTCAGCGGCACACCGGAGCAACTCGCGGACACGGCGACCGCCCTCATCGCCGTCATCGGCGCCAGAACGTCGAACGGCGCCTGAGCGCCGGTACCGGCGGGGACCAGTGCCGCTTCGGTTCAGGACCACACGCCGTGCCAGACTGCTGCCCGGCGCGCGCCACCGAAGAGCCGCACCCCACCACGAGAGGCATGTCGATGGTTCCCGAAGACCTCGCCGTTTGGCGCCGCCTGCAGGATCAGGGCAACTCGAACCCCTGGTCGGAGGGCCTGCGCCTGCTGGCCGACGATGAGCAGCCGCCGGCGCTGGACACCAGTTACCTGACCGCCGAGGACCTCACGAATCCGGACATCGCCGCCAACGTCCGGGCGATCGCGGAGACAGCCGCGCTGATCACCTGGGTCGCCCAGGACGAGGACGAGGGCCAGGCGTTCGGCTACTGGCATGGTCCGAACGACCTTCCGATCGCCGCGGCACCGATCGTCAGCTTCGACACCGAGGGCCAGTTCCACCTCCTCCGGGGCACCAGCCTCAGCGAGGCCCTGACCGACGAGTACGGCCAGTGGGCCGACGGCGGTTATGCCGGCCTGGCTGCGCAGTGTCGGGCCCAGGGCGTGCCGATCAGCGCCGACGATCCCGACGACCTCCCGGAGCCGACGGTGTCGCCGACCCCGGCGGAGCACCAGGTCGCCCGCTACCGTGAGTTGCTCGCGGGCAGCTGACCCGGAACCCAGTCCCGCCCGGGTCTGATCCATGGCGCGTACATTTCTGACTATGAGACTCCGCGCACCGCTGCACGTCCGTACCGGCTGACCTCGACCGACGGCACGCCGGGCACAGGAGCATGAGCCATGGCACCCGAGGCGAGGCGGCCCGGGCAGGTGCGGGTCGACCGGTCGCGGTGGCCGGCTCGCGGGATCGGCGCGTCTCAGTGGCTGCGCCACGACCGCTCCCGGCGGGTGGCCACGTACGCGGTGGTCGTGCTCGCGGTCCTTGGGCTGCTCTCGGCGGCATCGGCTCCGCTGCGTGGGCGGGTGCGCATCCTGCTCGAGGTCGTCCCCCTCGTGGTGCCGGAGACGGCGGCGCTGACGCTCATCTTCGTCTCGTTCGCGTTGCTGCTCACCGCGCGCGGTCTTCGCCGCGGCCACCGGCTCGGCTGGGTCGCTGCCGAGGCGTTGCTGGTCACTTCCGTGGTGCTGCACCTGAGCAAGGGCCTGGACATCGAGGAGGCCGCGCTCGCTGCTGGCGGTGCGGTGTGGCTCGCCCTCAACCACCGGGCGTTCCCCGTGTTGGCGAGCCGTGCGGCGCTCACCCGGGCGGCGTTGGTCGGGATCGGCGGTGTGGCCGTCACGCTGGCGGTCTCGCTCGGGCTGGCGGTCCGGTTCGGAACCATCGACGCGAGCGACCTCGACGAGTCGGCGCGGGCGGTCCTGCTTCGTCTCGGCGGGTGGAGCGACATCCCGCTCCCGTTCATGGGCGCCTTCGCGGGCCCGATCCTCACCGCCGTCGGGCTGGGTCTGCTCGGCAGCGTGCTGTGGCTCCTGCTCTCGCCGGTGGCCTCGGCGCCGCTGGTGGGGGAGGCGCATCGGCAGGAGCGCGAACATGCCCGGGCCGTGGTCTCCCGCTACGGCGGTGGCAGCCTCGACTACTTCGCGTTGCGGGATGACAAGCAGTGGTTCTTCACGGGCCACAGCGTCGTCGCGCACGCGGTCCGGGGTGCGGTGTGCGTCGTCTCCCCGGACCCGATCGGGCCGCCGGAGGAGCGCGCCGAGGTGTGGGCCGAACTCACCGCCCACGCCGAGCGGCACGGCTGGTCCGTCACGGTGCTCGGAGCGGCGCAGGAGTGGCTGAGCATCTACGAGTCCAGCGGGCTGCGCTCGTTCTACCTCGGCGACGAGGCGATCGTGGACTGTGCCACGTTCGACCTGACCGACAGCGCACTGAAGAGCCTGCGCCGCGCCCACCGGCGCGTGGTCGCCGCCGGCTTCACGGTCTCGTTCCTCGACCCGGCCGCGCTCGACGGCGCCGCGCGTGCCGAGCTGGTCGAGGTCGCGGTCCGTAGCCGGCAGGGTGAGGCCGAGCACGGCTTCTCGATGACCCTCTCCAGGCTCTTCGACCCGGCCGACCTCGGCCTGGTGCTCGCCGTCGCCCGAGACGGCGCCGGCCAGGTGCAGGCGTTCATCCAGTGGGTGCCCGCTCCCCGGCTGCCGGGCTGGTCGCTGGACACCATGCGGCGGAGCCCGACCGAGGGCATCCCGAACGGTGTGATGGACTTCCTGGTGATCGAGTCCATCCGCCACCTCGCCGCCCAGGGTGGGGCATCGGTGGCTCTGAACTTCGCGGTGCTGCACAGCGTGGTCGCGGGGGACAGTGACGCACGGACGAGCCGGCTCGCCCGCAGCGTCCTGCGCCGCGCCTCGAGCCGGATGCAGATCGAGTCGCTCTGGCGGTTCAACGCCAAGTACCAACCGCGGTGGGTACCCCGCTACGCCGCCGTCGGGTCCATGGACCTGCTCGCGGCCCAGGGGCTGGCGATCGCCGACGTCGAGGGTCTCACCGGGCTGCCGGTGGTCGGGCGCTTCCTCGGTCACCCGCCACCGTCATGAGCCCGGTGGTGCACCGGGAGTCGGCGGGGTGCCGCGCAGGTGCGCCGACGCGAACGTGAGGGCGTACGGCAGACCGTCCCGCACCTCGGCCCAGTTGTGGCCGTGCCCCCTGGCGATGCGGAAGTACACGGTCTGACCCCGGTCGGCGAGCTGGCGTGCGAGGTCGCGGACGGCGCCGACGTCGGAGGTCCGTTCCCCGACGTCGAGGTAGACCGGCAGCCTGGACGGCAGCGGCAGGTGCGGCAGGTAGCTGCTCGGGGTGTGCGCGGCGATCACCTCGGGGTCGTCACCGAGGGCCGCGGGCCCGGCGCTGCCGGGGTCGCCGTAGCCCTCGAACACCAGCGAGAGTCCCCAGGTGTCCAGGTGGCGCAGGCCCTGGTCGAGGGCGCAGAACCCGCCCATCGACATGCCGCCCAGGCCGCGGGCGGTCCGGTCGGCGATGGTGGGCAGGGTGCGGTCGACGAACGGGATGACGGTCCGGTAGAGCCAGGTCTCGATCTGTGGGCCGTCCCGCCAGTTGAGGCACTCGGTGTCCTTGGAAGGTCCGCCGTTGGCGTCGATGGAGACGAGGATCATCGGCCGGACCAGGTGGGCGTGCAGCAGGACGTCCATCGCCCGGTCCACCAGGGCCGCGGCAAACCAGTCCGCCGAGGTTCCGGGCGTCCCGTGGATGAGGTAGATGGCCGGATAGCGGACCGGGGACGCCGTCTCGACCCCAGGTGGCAGGTACACCCAGGCGGTGCTCGGCGGCACCTCGAGCTCGAGGTCGCCGGGGACGGTGACCGTGTACACCGTGCCCCGCGACGGCGGTCCGTGCAGCAGTGCGACGCGCCGGCCGGTCCGGCTCATCGGGTGCCGTGGCTGGAGCTCGGTGCTCTCGTGCCGCGGTCGGCGGAAGCCATGGGTGCCCAGGCGCAGGCCCGCGGCGGCGGTCGGTACGTAGCCGGCCAGCGCGTTGGCGACCAGCGCTCCCGACGCCACGAGCAGACCGGCGGCGGCGCCGATCGGGAGCACGGCGGAGGACGCCGTCAGGCCGTGTGAACCGCTGCGAAACTCCCGGGCGACCCGCAGGACCAGGGCACCTGCCGCCGTCGTGCAGGCAATGCCGACGGGGAGCACCACCCGCCAGGAACTCAGCCACACCACCTCGTGGAAGCGCCGGATCACGGCGGCCGGGACCTGGACGTCGACGTCGACCGTCGTGGGCGGGTCGTGGGCGCGGTCCATGGGTGGGTCCTCTCCGGGAACCACGATAGAACCGCCGGCACCGCGGCGCCCGGCCTTGCCCGGCACCGTGCCAGACTGCTCCCCGGCGCACGCCGCCGAAGAGCTGCACCGCCACCCCGAGAGGCATGTCGATGGTTCCCGAAGATCTCGCCGTTCGGCGCCGCCAGCAGGATGAGCGAGTTGCTCGCAGGCAGCTGATCCGGGGCGCAGCCGAATGACCGACGAGATCGTCGTGGCCACGCCGGAGCAGGTGATCGCCGTGGTCGAGCAGATGGTCGACCTGCCGTGGCCGGACGGCGACGAGTGGCTCGAATGGGAGCTCGACGGGCTCGAGGGGCAGACCAACTTCCTCATGCGCTTGCTCCCACTGGCGGCCACCTCGGACGCGGCCGCACTTGCGTCCTTCACCTCGGCCCTCGTCGTCGCGGCGAACCGGCGCTGGGGCGCCCGTCGCTACTTCGACGCGACACGTTTCACCGACGACAGACATACGGACCCGGCGTCCTACGACCGGCGCAGTGCGCCCGCGAGCCTGGTGCGATCACTCGGTGCGGACACCGCCGCGTGGTGGCCGCTCGGCAGTGACGCCGTGGTCCTTGCCGACAGCTCCGGGGCCGCGCTCAAGCAGAGCAAGGCGGCGGTATTCGTGCTGCCGGCGCAGTGGCTGGCCGGACCGGGAGCCGAGGAGGACGCGCTGAGGTTCCCGCTCGTCGCGGACTTCCTCTCCGGCGAGAAGGACCGAATTCTGCATGCCTTGTGGGAGGTCGTGCCGACCCGTGACCCCGAGGTCCTGGCGCCGCTGGCGCGCGCCTTGCCCGCCATCGAAAAGGCGACTGCGAACGTGGAACTCGGCGGCATGCTCGCGTCCAACAGCGCCAACCTCGAGCACGCCCTCGACCGGATCGAGTTCTTCGGCAAGGGCGATTGCCTTTGCGCCGCCTACCCCTCGCACCAGTTCTACGACCCTGCCAGGGAGGTACGCCGGGGGCACATCCGGATCGTGGAGACGGTCCCCAGCGATTGGCAAAGGGTGCCAGACCGCATCTGCGAGTGTCGCGACTGCGGCAAGCGGTTCCAGGTCGAGGAGGGGGAGTACCACTACACCTGGTGGAAGTGGACCGAGGCCGGAACCTCCTAGGCAGCGGTGAACCCGAGCCGCCCGTCGCGACCCGGGTCCACCGGTTCAGGGGCCGGACAGCCCGGCGCCACCTCCACGCCACCCGAAAGGAACGAGTCGTGCAACTCGAGCGTGGTCGGGATGGCGTCGGCCGGGATGACGAACACGATCGTGCCGTCCACCGTGTTGCCCGGGTTGATCTCGGTGACGAACGTGTCGTTGCCCTCGATCCAGATCCCGGCCGCGAACTCGCGCCCGGCGGCGTCGAAGAGCTGCTGGTCGCCGTCGGAGAAGTACTGCGGCGTCTCGCCGATGTTCGTGACGGTCAGGTGCACCAGGACGAACTGACCCTGCGCCCGCTCGTTGAAGTACTCGCTGCCGACCTCGCTCACGCCGGTCTCGATGCTGGTCACGACGAACTCGAACTTGCCGTCCCGCACCGCGGCGCCGACGCCGGGCAGCGCCTCCTCAACCGCGGGCTCGACGGCGGCCGGTTCCGTCGCGGCCGGTGCGGCCGGCTCTCCTGCGTCCCCGGCCGGAGCCTCGGGCTCGACAACGGCCGGCGCCTGGGTGGTCGGCGCGTCGCCCGGGGCGGACGGCTGCAACCCGCCGCCGTTCACGGCGTTGATCACGATGCCGAGCAGCACGACGGCGCCGATCCCGGTCAGGATCTTGTGCCGCGCGAACCAGCTGCGCTTCTTCGGCTCGACCGGCGGCGGGACCGGGGCGCCCGGCTCGTAACCGGCCGAGCCCAGGTCCGCCCGGCCCGGCCCGGCCGTACCCGGCCGGCCGTACCCGGCGGCACCGTACCCGCCCGGCTGGGCGCCGCCGTCGGGCGTGGAGTAGGAGACGGCGCCCTGCGGCGCCTAGGGCGGCTGGGGCGTCTGGCCGCCGGGGTCGTTGGTGCTGATCGGAACCTCCAGGTTCGGGGAATGACCACAGCCAACGCCGTCGGGCAGCATCGCCACATCCACCGAACGCCTCGAGCCGGCTGGCCGATCGGGGGAGGGGCGGCCCGTCGATCCTGACCGATCGATGGAGCCCGAATGCCCCCGCCGGGCCCTACGGTGCGGATGTGCAGACAACGCCCGCCCGACGGCGCCGCGCCCCCTGGTGGAGGACGGCCCTGCTGATCGTGACGGCGTTCTGTGCCTCGATCACGAGTGTGGTGTTCTCCGACTGGGGTCACGGGCCGTCCGGCGAATACTTCGGGGTGGCGCTCGGACTGTTCTTCGCCTCGATCGCCGTTCCCGCGCTACTCGCGTGGCGCCACCGGGCGCCGTTCCTGGTCACGCTGGTCGCTGCGGGCGTCGCGGTGGTGCTACCGGTCGGGACGTCGACCGCGTTGTTCGCCCTGGTCTCGCTGGTGGCCTGCCGATCCGGGTCGCGCGTGTGGTGGACGGCGGGCGCGGTGGGCGTCGCAACCATGATGACGGCCATCCGGGACGTGCTTGCCGAGACGATGGCCGAGTCGTTCCCGAAGACGATGCTGGGGCCGACCGGCGTGCCACCGGAGACGCCGGTCGAGCTGAGCTGGTGGTTCGTGCCGCTGGCCGTGGCGTTGCCGCTGGGCCCGGCGATCAGGCTCGGCCTCGTGCTGCGGGCACGCCGGCATTCCCGGGCCGCGGACCGGCGTGCCGAGGAGGCCGTTGGCGACAGTGCTCGCCTCGGCGACGAGTTCGCCCGCCAGGTGGAGCGCGAACGGATCGCCCGCGAGGTCCATGACGCGCTGGGCCACCGGCTGTCCCTGCTGAGCCTGCACGCCGGGGCGCTCGAGGTGAACGCGCAGGACGACGACGAGCTTGCCCGCAGTGCCGCGCTCGTGCGAGCCAGCGTCGGGCAGTCCGTGGCGGACCTGCATTCGCTGCTGTGCGTGCTGCGCCAGGACCCGGGTGTCGACCACGCGCTGCCCAAGCCGTCCCTGGTGGACCCGCCGGCCGTGATCGACGAGACCGTCCGCACCGGTGTGCCGGTGAGCGCCACCGTCGACCTGGACCAGGCCGAAGCTGCGGACCCGGCCCTGGCCCGCGCCGTCGACCGGATCGTGCAGGAACTGCTCACGAACGCCCGCAAGCACGCACCGGGGGCAGCAGATCCGCCTCGCTGTCACCGGCGGTCCGAGCAACGGCGTCAGCATCGACGCGCGCAACCCCTAATCTGCCCACGCCGGCCGGCGGCGCGGCGGGCCGGGGTCTGCAGGGCATCGCCGAGCGCGTCGAACTGCTCGGTGGTCGCCTCCAATACGGGGTGGACGATGGCGGAGCCACCTTCCGCGTCACGGTCACCCTGCCGTGGCGGCAGGTCGGGTAGGCGGAATTACGCCAGCACTGCCAGGGCCCCCTCTTGGTGATCCTTGGCGAAGCACTCGGGAATCTCCCGCGCAGGAGTTTCAGACTCCCTAAGCTGGCGGCACGGGACCGAGTGGGCGACGACGCTCACCTTCTGGCGCGCCTGGCACGTGCTCGGTGTTCTCGGCACGGTACACGCCACCGTTGTTGTACCTGGCCCAGCGACGGCCGTGGACGTCGGTGAACTCAACCCAGCACGGCATGGCGACCGTCTGCCATGTGTACGACCTCGTGGCCTCACCTCCCGGCGCGAGTTCCGCCCAGTCGTCCAGCATCAGAGGGGCGCCGCTCCCGGAGACGCCTTCAGTCCATGCTGAGACATCGTGGACAGGGTCGTCGCTGCGGTTTGCGACGTACACGATCGCCTGATCCTCAGTGCGCGTGCCGCGACTCTGAGTCATGTCTTGGAGCACGACCGGCTCACTCTCGTTCCATACGCCGACTCGGCGCACACTCGCTTCCATCTCGGCACGCTCGCGCTGCTCCGCCTGTTGTGCTTGGGAACGGAGTTGATTGTCTAGCGCCACCTGCGCCCGTTTGCGGTCGACACGCTCCCGGATGCGCTCACGTCGCTCCAGCATGTATAGCCCTGCGGGCACTACCGCCGCCGCGATGGTCCCAATCGCCGTTGCGATGCCCCAGCCGTCCATGGCCAGAGCATAGAGCGGGGACACGCCACCCGTACGGCATCGGCGCAGAGCCAACACGTGTACTGTCCGAGACAAGTGCTGAACCTCGCCCTACTGGCTTGGCTAGGCGCTTCCCGCCCCCCTCTCGCCACCGGCGACAGGGGGGCTTTAGCGTGTGCGGAGGACCACGCCAGGCACTGAGCCGTTCAAGCTCCACATGTTGACCTCTGACTTTGTGGCCGAACCGATGTGGCTCCACATGCTCTGTGGAACGACAGCCGCCACCCCCGCACCGGGGCGCTGGTAACTTCGCCATCCGGCGTAGGCAACGAGGTCGGCCAGTTGGATGAAGTAGGAGTGGTGAGATGTCCGCGGAACGGGGTCTTCGAGAATCCTGTCTGCCTTGAACTGGATGCCCCCACCGCCCTCCATCCGGCCGGCCGTGAGGTATCGCCGTGCCCTGCGAACCAATGCCCTAACTGCGTCGTTCTCGCCGTTGTCGTGCGCGAGCAGCATCGTCCGGCCCTGCTTCGAGCAGCTGCGCTCAAGCCGCTGAAGGACCATCTCCCACGTCCCGTCGAAGCATGACTTGCCGCGCCAGCCGGTTTTGGCCTTGTCGGTGACCACCGCGAACGCCTCGGCAGGCAGCGTAGACAGCAGCTGCATGTGGGTCTGATAGATGTAGTTGCGCTGACTGGGCGCCAGCCCCAGCCCCCGCAGTGGACCGCTGTCCCGGATGAGGTAGTTTGCCTTGAGTTCGGCGCGCAGCGGGATGCCGAACGTCGTGCGCACCTGTCGGCGGAAGGCCACGAGGCTGTCGAACACGGATGGCCAGACATCCAAGTCGATGATCACGCATCCAAGCGCGTAGCAGCTGGAGGCCCCGCGCAGTTGGGGGTTGCCGGTGTCCCCCGTTTCATCGATGTAGGCGATGTACGTCACACGCCGACGATAGGCGCAAGGGGTGACGCCGCACCGGGCTTTCGCCTAGTGGGCACAGCAGAAGACTCCGGCCTGCCGTCAATTCGTTGTGATGGTCGTCCGAGTGGCCTTGGTCAGGAACGTCGTGGGGCAGGGTGCCGGCCAGGCGAGCGAGGACGCCGTGGTGCTCGCGCACCTGGCCGACGGCGACCTGTCCGCCTACACGGCCGCCCAGCTGTAGCGGACCGCCGACGTCGTGCGCCGCTCGATGCAGATCTGCCGTGAACCGCGCTGCGCAACCCTGTCGCCGTGGCCGTGCGGGACTAGGTGTACCCGGCCATCAGGTTGGTCACAGGCGGCTGGTCGGTGGGAGTCCGCCGAGTGCGCTGCGGCGTCGGACAGTGTTGTAGATCTCCAACCATGGTGCAAGGGCGGCTTCGCGGTCGGCGTTGCTGGCGAAGGGGGTGGCGGTAGGCCCACTCGCTGGCGAGGGTTCGGTTGAATCGCTCGACCTTGCCGTTCTGCCATGGGCAGTGGGGCTTGATGTAGATCTGTCGGATGCTCAGATCGGCACAGACTGTGCGCAGTGACCAGGGGTATTCCCAGGCGTTGTCGGTCATCAGCGCTTCGATCCGGGTGATGCCGCGGTCGGCGAAGTAGGCGGCTGCGCGGGCCAGGAAGTTAGCGCAGGTCGGGCCCTTCTCGTCCGGCAGGATCTGGCGAGTAGGCGAGCCGGGAGTGGTCATCGACGAGGCTGTGGACGTAGTCGTAGCCGATCGGGGTCTTGGCGGTGCGTGCCTGATGGTTCACGCGTGTCTGGCCTCGAGCACGCCAGCCGCCGCCGTCAGGGATCTTGCCGAGTTTCTTGACGTCCATGTGGACGAGCTCGCCAGGCTTGTCGCGTTCATAGCGCACCGCGGTGGACTTCGAGGAGCGGATCACCTCACCAGTCATCGGATCGCACTCACGCAGGTACGGGACGTCGTGGCGACGCAGAATCCTTGACGATGTCCGGGCCGGCACCCCGGCCTTGGCACTGAGCACATCGGGTCCCTCACGATGCGCAGCGCGTGCAGCCAGGACCTCCTGCTCGACCTTCTCACTGGTCCTGGTGGGCATCGTGTGTGGCCGCGACGAGCGCGTGAGCAGGCCTTCCTCGCCATCGGTGGCGTAACGGTCGATCCAGGTCCTCACACACTTGCGCGAGACACCCATCGCGGCAGCGATGTGGGCTTGTGGCCAGCCCGCTTGATGGCGTTGAACAACCAGCCGACGACCATGGACAGTGAGTCGAGCACTATCGTGGGACACGAGAACCTCCGGGTTGGAGTGGGCCCTAGACAAGCCACATCCCACCCGGAGGTTCTCCTTCGTTCAACCAGACTCGCCGCTACCAACGTCCTGGCCGGGTACAACTAGGCGCTGTCGCTGGCGACGCGGCTGCGGCCCGATCTGATGCTGCGCTCGATGGACGAGATCCTTCGGTGGCGCCCGCCCACCAGGTGAGGCTCGGTCGGTCGAGTAGCTCGGCGTCGCGCGGCTCACCGGACTCAGACCGATTGCGACGTGCCACGATGTCACCATGCCCGCCACGATGCGCGACGTCGCGAAGCTTGCCGGGGTGTCGGTGAAGACGGTCTCCAACGTCGTCAACGACACCTACCCCTACATTCGCCCTGAGACGCGCGCACGGGTCGAGGCCGCGATGGAGGATCTCGACTACCGCCTCAACGTCACGGCCCGGAAACTGCGTACGAATCGAACCAACCTCATCGGCCTCGCCCTGCCCGAACTGCGCCTGCCGTACTTCGCCGAACTCGCCGACGAGGTGATCCGCAAGGCCGCGGACGTCGGGCTCAAGGTGATCGTCGAGCAGGTCGAGGCCTCCGAGCACGTGGCGGTCGAGAGCCTGGTCGGGTCGCACACCCACCTGGTGGACGGCGCGATCGTGGCACCCGTGGGACACGGCGACGTCCTCTCGAGGTCCGCTCCGCCCGGCTTCCCCGTCGTGGTCCTCGGCGACCACCGCATCAGCGACGAGGTGGACCAGGTGTTCCTCGCCAACGCGCGTGGCGCTGAGCTCGTCGTCGAGCACCTCATCTCGCGGGGTGCTCGCCGGATCGTGGCTCTCGGTGCCGATCCGGGCGTGGCCGTCGGGACCGCGGGCGAACGCACCCGGGGGTATCTGAACACCATGGAGCGCCACGGGATCCTGCCGGACGACCGGCTCATCCGCTCCACCGACGGCTGGAGCAAGGCGGCCGGCGCCGCCGTGATCCGAGACCTTGCCGCCGAGGGGGTCGAGTTCGACGCCGTGTTCGGCTTCAATGACACGCTCGCCCTCGGTGCGCTGGCCGAGCTGCTCCGTGGTGGCACCCGGGTGCCCGAGGACGTGCAGGTGATGGGCTTCGACGACATCGATGACGCGCAGTACAGCGTGCCCGCGCTCAGCACGGTGGCGGTGGACCGTGCCCAGCTGGCCGAGCTGGCCGTCGGCATCCTGGTGCGCAGGTTACGAGCGGAAGCCGACGGCGCACCCCGCCGCGACGCCGCGGCGCCCGCCGGGGAGAAGGTGCGGTCGGGCGACGCCGCGGGAGCAGCCGTACGTGATGCCATCGAGGTGCCCCCACGGCTGGTCCTGCGCGGCTCCACTCGGTGACGGACGCGCCCCGGCTCGCAGCAACGGGGCGCAACCCGGGGCGCGGGCCTGGCCCGGTGCCTCGCGGGTGTCTGACCGCAGATCCGGGATTGACCTGGACCGCAATCTGCGCATACGCTCGTAGTACAACGGTGTACTACGAGCCTGACGAAGGGTGGCGAACGCGATGATGCGTCCAGACGTGGTGGTGATCCTCGCCGACGGCCACCCCGGCTCCGCGGTGGCGCCGGCCGCCGCGAACGACTCTTGGTCGGCTTGCGTCGAAGCGATCCCAAGGGACTGGATCCTGGCTCCCGCTCGCTGATCGGCGACCGGCTCCGAACCTGTAGAGCCACGCAGTAATACACCGATGTACTACCGCACAATTCCCAGAGGAGAGTCAGATGATGCCCACCACCCCACAACTCCGCCGCCCGGGAGTGCTCATCGCCGCGGGCGCCGCCGTCGCACTGACGCTCGCAGCCTGCTCCGGCGGCGCCGATCCCGGCGGTGACGGTGGCACCACCACCGTCACCATCTGGCACGGCTTCACCGAGGCCGATGGTGACGTGGTCGCCCAGCTCGCGGAGGACTTCAACGCAGCACAGGACGACTACGAGGTCACCATCGAGGTCATTCCGTGGAACGTCATCACGGACAAGTTGCTCCCCGCCATCTCTGCCGGGAACGGCCCGGACCTCGTGGTCCAACCGGCTGACGCGGGGGAGGGCTACGTGAACCAGGGCGTCTTCGTCCCGATGGACGATTTCTACGCGGATCCCGAGAACGAGACCGACACCTACTACCCGCACGTGGTCGACTACGCCACCTTCGACGGCACCCA
This sequence comes from Occultella kanbiaonis, assembly GCF_009708215.1. NCBI lineage: Bacteria > Bacillati > Actinomycetota > Actinomycetes > Micrococcales > Ruaniaceae > Occultella > Occultella kanbiaonis. The sequence continues at coordinate 665,420 of NZ_CP046175.1, forward strand.
CTACGCGGTCCCGATGGCCTACGGCCCGTTCTCCGTCTGGTACAACACCGAGATGTTCGCGGCGGCGGGCATCACCGAGGAGAACTTCCCCACCACGTGGGAGGAGTGGATCGCCCTCGCCGAGCAACTCACGGTGGATTCCAACGGTGACGGCACGCCGGAGATCTACGGCCTGGCCCTGGCGGACGCGGACGGCAGTTTCCTGCCGAGTTTCATCCAGGCCGGTGGCGGCTCGGTCTACACCGACGGCGAGGTCACCCTGGACAGCCCGCAGAACGTCGAGACCCTGCAGTGGTGGCAGGACGCCTATGAGGGCGGCTGGGGCCCGACCAACGTCACCCTGCCCGAGGCCGTCGATCTGTTCAAGGCCGGCAAGGCGGCCATGACCGTGATCGGCCCGTGGATCATCACCGGCGCCGAGAGCGTCGGGCTGGACATCGACGTCTTCGAGATGCCGGCCGGTCCGGACGGCATCGTGACGCAGGCGGCTGCCAACTACTGGTGGCTGACATCCCAGGCCGATGACGGCGCCACCGCTGGGGCAGAGGCCTTCCTGCGGTACTACAACTCCCACGACGCACAGGTGCTCTGGGCGGAGCAGTCCTTCTACCCGCCCAACCGGACCGACATCGCCGCGGACGCGATCGCCGATACACCGTTCGTCGGCACGATGATCGCGCACACCGAGAACGCCTACATCCGGCTGTACGGCATTCCCGGTGGACTCACCGACGTCAATGCCGAACTCTCGGCGCTGAACACCACCGTCAGCCAGGGCGGCGACGTCGCTGTCGCCACCACCGAGACGTCGGCAGCGATCACGGAGATCCTCTCCAGGTTCGAGTAGCCCCGGTCCACCCCTGGTGCCGGGCCGCCGCGTGTGTGGCCGGCCCGGCACTCGGAGCCACCCTTGGAGACCTCATGACCAGCACTGCTGCCGGCCCTACCTACCGAGCGCCCAGACGCCTCGGTGGCGGCGGGCCGCGCCAGGACAACTCGCGCCAGATCGCCACCCGTGAGCGTGGCCGGACGCTGCGCGCGACGGTGTTCCTCGCCCCGGCGCTCGCGGTGATCATCGCGTTCGTCTTCGTCCCGGCGGTCCTCGCTCTTCGACTGTCCTTCACCGATGCCAGCGGGTTCGGTGAGGCGTCGTGGATCGGACTGGAGAACTACGTCACCGTGTTCTCCGATCCGGCCACCGTGCGGGCGATCGTGAACACGATCCTCTACGCGGCGATGTATGGCCCGCTGGTGATCGCCGTGGGGCTTTGCGCCGCCCTGCTGCTGAACCGGAAGGACGTGCCACTGCGAGGCTTCTTCCGCACCATCATCTTCCTGCCGTTCATCATCTCGATGGCGGTCGCATCCCTGGCCTGGGCGTTCCTGCTCGACCCCAACCTCGGCCTGATCCCTTACTGGCTCGGTGGTCTCGGGATCCGGATGGGTGACGTCTTCGCGTCGACGACGTGGGCGTTGCCCGCCGTGACCGCGGTGGCCATCTGGAAGAGTTTCGGGTACTTCATGGTGATCTTCCTGGCCGGTCTGCAGGGGATCCCGCGCTACCTCTACGAGGCGGCGATCCTGGACGGCGCGGGTGCCTGGCGCCAGTTCCGCGCCGTCACGCTGCCGGGCCTGCGGAGCACGATGACGTTCGTGATCGTGTTCGCGATCATCGGTGCCTTCCAGGCGTTCGACCAGATCTACATCATGACCCAGGGCGGGCCGGACCGGGCAACGGAGACGATCGTCTACCGCATCTACACCGACGGGTTCCGAGACTTCCGGATGGGCTTCGCATCGGCGCTCTCCTACGTCCTACTCGCGATCACCCTGCTGCTCGGCCTGATCCAACTGCGGGTCGGCACCAAGCGTGAGAGGGACCTGGAGTGAGCGCCATGACAACCACGACGGCGTCATCGGCTCAGGCGACCACCCTCGCCTCACGGACGCCTCGCCGAGGCGGCAGCGGCGCGCAAGCGACTCGCGTGTTACGCCAGTCCGGGGTGGTCGCCGGACTCCTCGTGTTCGCCGCACTCACGTCCCTGCCGGTGTTGGTGGTGGTGCTCGGAGCGTTCTCCCCGGAGTCGGACGTGCTCTCCTGGCCGCCGAACTTCATCCCCTCGCGCTTCACCCTGGAGAACTTCGAAGGCCTGACCGCCCGGGTCCCCGTCCTCCTGCAGTCCTCGAACTCGCTCGTGTTCGCCGGTGTGGTGACCGCGTCGGCCCTGGTGTTGAACTCCCTGGCCGCCTATGCCCTGGCACGGATCGAGTTCCGCGGCAGGATCGCCATCTTCACGGTGCTCATCGCGATCATGATGGTTCCGTTCCAGGCACTGCTGGTGCCCATCTACCAGATGGTCTCGGCGCTCGGTTGGGTGAACACACTGGCCGGTCTGGTGATCCCGCGGGCGGCCGACGTCGCTGGGATCTTCCTGCTCCGGCAGTTCTTCATCACGCTTCCGCGGGACCTGGACTCCGCCGCCAGGATCGACGGTGCCGGCGAGCTGCGGGTCTTCTGGTCGATCGTCCTGCCGAACGCCAAACCCGCGCTGCTGACGATGGCGTTGTTCCACTTCGTCGGGAACTGGAACGACCTGCTCTGGCCGCTGATCATGACCAGCGACTCCAGCGTGCGCCCGCTCACCGCCGGCCTGGCGCTGCTCACCGGATCTGCCACCGGGGTGGCCCCGTACGGGGTGATGATGGCCGGCTCGCTGGTCGCCATCGCGCCGCTCGTCGTGCTCTATCTCATCGTCCAGCGGCGCTTCATCGAAGGGGTCGCGATGACCGGGATGAAGGGCTGAACCAGCTGCACCCGGGTGGGCTCCGCCGTCCGCCCGGCAACCGTCACCACAACTATCGAAACGACGTGAGGATCCACCGATGACCTGGTTCCAGGACGGCCGGCTGCATTTCGGAGTCGGCGTCGAAGATACCTTCGTGCCGCAGACCCGTGAGGGTGAGCGAGCGCTCGACGAGTACGAACTCACCGAGCACTACGAGAACTGGCACGCCGACCTCGGCCTCGCCGCCGAGGTCGGCGCCGAGTTCATGCGCTGGGGCATCCCCTGGTACCGGATCAACCCCGCGCCCGGCCGATGGGACTGGGCGTGGCTGGACGCAGTGATGGCACGGTTCGCCGAACTGGGGATCCGGCCGATCGTGGATCTGCTGCACTACGGCACCCCCCAGTGGCTGGACGGGGAGTTCGCCAACCCCGACTACCCGCAGCACGTCGCCGAATACGCGGTCGCCGTCGCCGAACGCTACGCCGACACGGTCACCGACTACACCCCCGTGAACGAGCCGATGATCCATGCCCGGTTCAGCGGCGAACTCGGCTACTGGCCCCCGTACCTGAGCGGTCAGGACGGGCTCACCCGGATGATCGCCGCGCTCGCGGACGGGTTCGTGCGAACCCAGCACGGCATCGCCGAGGTGCTCGGCGACCGAGCCACCTTCGTTCACGTCGACGCGACCACCCGGGTCGTCGGCGCCGTGGATGGCGAGCACGCGGACAAGGTGCGCCTGCTCAGGAACCAGGCATTCGCCGTCGAGGACCTCGTCACCGGGAGGGTGCGCGAGGGGCATCCGCTGCTTGAGCACCTGCTCCGGCACGGGCTGCCGGAGAGCCTGCTGGACAGGCTCGCCGCGGCACCGGCCGCCCCGGACGTCATGGGCGTCAACTACTACCCCAGGCACTCGACCACGCTGGTCGAGGACGGGCCGTGGCCCGCGGGTGGCTTCGTGGAACCGCCACCCACCCGGGACGACGGCGTCACGGGCCTCGAGGAGCTGATCCGCACCTACGCGCAGCGGTACGGCGCCCCGGTGGCGCTCACCGAGACCTGCGTCACGGCCTCCGTCGCTGCGCGCGTGGCCTGGCTGGAGGAGTCGGTGGCGCTCGCGCACCGTCTCCGTGCGGACGGCGTCCCACTCGTGGGCTACACCTGGTGGCCCCTGTTCGACATGTACGAGTGGACCTACCGCCACGCCGACACCCCGCGTTCGGAATCGCTGCTCACCATGGGGCTCTGGGATCTGGAGGAGTCACCATCGGGCCTGCTCCGGCGACGCAATGGTGTCGCGGACGCCTTCCAGCGCCTCGCCACCGCCGATCGCGCGCGCGTGCACTGAGTCGTGGATGGGTGGAGTGCGCGCATGGTCCGCGACGGTGCCCCGGACCGTAGGCTGGCGGCATGACGACCAAGGACGAACTGGACGCAGCGGTCCAGCAGGCACAGGTGGCATTCCTCGCGGCACGCGGGGCCGAACCGGACATCCGGGCCGGCTGGTTGGAGGCCATCGCCGACGGCCTGGACGCCGCCGCCGGTGAGCTCGTTCCGCTGGCCCAGTCGGAGACTCATCTGGCCGAAGGTCGGCTGCAGGGGGAGCTGAGGCGGACCACGTTCCAGCTGCGCCTGTTCGCCGAGGAGGTCCGTAGCGGAGATCTGCTCGACGCGACGATCGACCACGCCGACGAGTCCTGGGGCATGGGACCTCGGCCGGACCTGCGCCGGATGAATGTCCCGCTCGGCGTCGTCGGCGTCTTCGGTGCGTCCAACTTCCCGTTCGCGTTCTCCGTCATGGGTGGCGACAGTGCCTCCGCGCTGGCAGCCGGCTGCGCCGTGGTCCACAAGATCCACGAGGCCCACCTGCAGCTCGGGCTCCGCACGGCGCAGGTCGTCGTCGATGCGCTCGCGCAGGCAGGTGCACCCGAGGGCCTGTTCGGCGCCGTCACCGGCCGGGACGCGGGCGAGGCACTCGTCGACCACCCGCTCACCACGGCGGTGGGCTTCACCGGATCCACCCGGGTGGGCCGCATCCTCGCCGACCGCGCCGCCGCCCGCCCCGAACCGATCCCCTTCTACGGCGAACTCGGCAGCATCAACCCCGTGGTCGTCACCCAGCAGGCCTGGGCCGCCCGACGCGACGAGATCCTCACCGCCTACGTCGGCTCCTACACCCTGGGCATGGGCCAGTTCTGCACGAAGCCCGGGCTGCTGTTCGTCCCTCAGCTCGACGAGAACAGCACCCAGGTGCTCCGCGAGACGGTGGCCGGCAGCGACCCGTCGCCCATGCTCACCGCCGGCTTGGCCGAGGGATTCCTCCACGCCCGCTCGGCCATGGCCCAGCGCGGCCTGACCGAGATCGTCCCCGGCGGGCAGGGCGACGCACCCGCACCCGCCCTCTTTGCCACCACCGTCGAGGCTGCCGTGCAGGATCCGGAGATCGTGCGCGAGGAGATGTTCGGCCCGGCCAGCATCGTCGTCTCCTACCGGGACGAGGCCGAGCTCACGCGTGGTGTCGAACTCCTGGAGGGCCAGCTGACCACCACGGTCCATGCCGAGCCCGGCGAGCAGTTGGATGACTTGGTGAACGTCCTGGCCGCACGCTCGGGTCGCGTGATCTGGAACTCCTGGCCCACCGGCGTCACCGTCAGTTACGCCCAGCAGCACGGCGGCCCCTACCCGGCCACCACGGTGCCCGGCACCACCTCGGTGGGCACCGCGGCCGCGCGCCGGTTCATGCGCCCGGTGTCCTACCAGGGCTTCCCCGAGGCTTCGCTGCCCCCGGCTCTGCGCGACGTCAATCCCTTGGCGATCTCCCGTCGCGTCGACGGCGAATGGCAGCTCGGAGGAGGCGCGAAATGAGCACGAACACCCACCCCGGCAGCGCCCACGCGATCCTCCCCACCGACGCCGACGAGGCGGTCCTGGTCGGCCGGGTCTGGGACCCCGAGACCGGTGGACCCCGACCGGTCCGCGTGCTCGGCGAGGACGTCTACGACCTGTTCGATGTCGCCCCGACCGTCTCCGGCCTGCTCGAGCGCGATGACGCCGCGCAGGTCGTCGCCGGCACCACCGGCGACCCGCGCTGGCAACTCACCGACCTCGTCGAGGCCTCACTCGCCCGCACGCAGGACCGCCCGCACCTGCTCGCCCCGCTGGACCTGCAGGTGATCAAGGCCTGCGGCGTGACCTTCGTCGACAGCATGATCGAGCGCGTCATCGAGGAGCGCAGCGCCGGCGACCCGGCCAAGGCGCGCCAGGTCCGCGAGACCCTCGCCGCCTCCCTGCACGCCGAGATCGACACCATCGAGCCCGGCTCGGAGGCTGCAGCCCGTGTGAAGGAGGTCTTCCTCGCCGAGGGCCTGTGGTCGCAGTACCTCGAGGTCGGCCTCGGCCCGGACCCGGAGGTCTTCACGAAGGCCCCGGTGCTCTCCTCGGTCGGCTACGGCGCCCAGGTCGGCATCCCGGCGTTCTCCTCCTGGAACAACCCGGAGCCCGAGCTGGTGCTCGTCGTCGACTCCCGCGGCCGGATGCGCGGCGCCACCCTGGGCAACGACGTGAACCTGCGCGACGTCGAGGGCCGCAGCGCCCTGCTGCTGGGCATGGCCAAGGACAACAACGCCTCGGCCGCGATCGGCCCGTTCATCCGGCTGTTCGACGGCGCCTTCACCGTCGACACCGTCCGCACCGAGCGGATTACCCTGCGGGTCGAGGGCGCCGAGGACGGCTACGTCCTCGAGGACGAGAACAACGTCGCCCGCCTGAGCCGCCCGTTCGAACGACTGGTCGAGGCTACCCACGGCGACCACCACCAGTACCCGGACGGCTTCGCCCTCTACACCGGGACCCTGTTCGCCCCCACCCAGGACCGCGGTGTGCCCGGGCTCGGCTTCACCCACAAGGTTGGCGACCGCGTCACCATCGCCAGCACCCACCTGGGCACCCTGACGAACGAGGTGGCACCGACGGACTCCCTGCCCCGATGGGAGTTCGGGATCCGATCCCTCGTCGAGTACCTGCACCGCTCGGGCGGGTCATAGCGGGCGACGGCGTCGGTCGCGTCATTCGGTCCGCGCACCGCTTGTCGTGCGTGCGCCCATCTTTTGGGGCCATGCCCGCACCGAGTGCTCCTAGTCGACGACGACGCGCTCGTGCGCACCGGGCTGCGCCTGATCTGGACAGAGCGGCCGACGTGGAGGTGGTCGGCAGGGCCGGCGACGGCGACGACGTGGTGCAAGCCGTGCAGGCGCAGGCCCCGGACGTGGTGTTCATGGACCCGCGGATGACCCGGATAGACGACATCGCCGCCACTGCGAGCCGGCGCGGAAGACGAATGCCTCTGGGACTACTTCGGTGCCAGCGACCTGACACGTTCAACCGACGCGGCGAGGCCAATTATTGGATTCATGGTCCCACGGACCTGCCGAGGCAGCGAAATGTCGAACGACACCGAGTCGGGCAGGATGTGGGTGATCTCGGCTAGGTCGCTGCGGCGAGGGAGGCGGAGGCGTTCGTCGTCGAGGTCGTAGAGGCGCTCGGAAACGAGCATGAACGGGCGGACGAGCGACTTCTGTAGACCATGACCCCCATGATCAAGCCGCAACGTGCTCCCGGCGTAGTGCCTAACGTTGTCGAGGAATTGTTCGCGGGCGGATTGCGGCAGCTTGGGGAGTATTTCCTGGACGAGTCCTTCAATGGTGGGAGCACTCGTCGTCTCGATTGGCAGCCAACGCAACACAAGCGAAAACAAGAACAGGGCCGTCTCGGGTGAGCCGCCGACTGAGAGTCCTACCTCCACCTGATGAGTGCCCTGGATGTGGTGGTTGACATGACCTCCGTCGTTGCCTCGGGTAGTTGTCTTGACCTCGACGCCGACTGAGCCAATCTGGAAGTCGCGCGTTGATCGGTGCCAGCCGTGCCAGGTCGCGGTGACTGCTTCCGACGGGCCGCCAGCAGGTACTCCGCGGAGGAGCTCAGTGAGAAAGCAAAGTTCGCCAGCTAGGCCGGTCAGGACCTGGTCTTCCGCGCGGGCTCGTTCGAGCACGGTGGCGATCACAGGTTCTGTTTCGCGAAAGGCCCCTTCGGGATCTGTAGCGTAGCCGTTGTCTAGCAGTTCTACAGCCAAGAGCGCCGCAATGGCATTGACGTGATCACCTGCACCGAGTTGGAGCCGATTCGCCGCGATCGCGAAACCTTCCGCAACCCGCCAATTGTTGAAAACCATCTGCTCGGCGATCGTGGCGAGGTCGGCACGGAGCTCAGGCCCGGCAAGGAAGAGTTCGAGGACTCCCGATGTGTCTCTCGCGGCCCCGAGCGATTGTGTCGAATCGAGCCAGACGACAGTCCTGGAGGTATCCACCTGGGGAACTCGAGCCCTCTCCAGAACTGCCCGGAGTGTCTCGAACGTCTCGCTGTGGCTAGAAGGTCTCATCTCGCGACGCTCATTCGCGTTGACACGGCTTCGATGTGGTCGGGGCCTCCAGATGGGATACTGAGCCCGAGGGCGATCCCTTCCTGAGCGCCGCCTCGTTCGACTAGGTGGAACAACGCGAGCCCGTTCGTACCGGTCGCTCGCGAGCCGTCTGCGTTGAGGCGCACGGTGTGGCCGTCGAGCATCTGGACGTCAAAGAGATCGTCGCTCCGGTAGCCACTTTCGGTGGCGCCGCGCGAGCCCCACGTTGCACTCAGCACGGACTCGGTCGAGGCTCGAGCCATTGCATGGAATGATCTACCGACCTTCTGAGCGAGGTTTGCGAGTGGACCGTACTTCACTGGTGATCCACTCCCGAACCGGAGGCCCACATAGAACAGCGGCTGGCTCCTTTGCTTCTCCTCGAGATCCAGCAGGCTCCAACGCTGTGCAGGGAGGTCATTGGTGTACAGGCCGGGGATGTTTCGCTCGAGCGCGGTGGACCAGAGGCGCAAATAGGCGGCGATGTAGTAAGGGGATAGCGAGCCCAGGTCGACCGATTCGCTGTGGATCGCGGGTGCGCGATAAAGAGGAATGGCCGGGTCTGTATCAAGTATCCCTGCCTGGCGTTCTATGGCGCGCCACCTCGTAGCATCTTCCGGGGACCAACCGTGATCGTCATACCGTAACTGTTCCAGCAGTTGTGCTGTCTGAACGAGTGTGACTGGCCGAGAGACAAGTAGGCCCCGCTCGGAACTCACTAATTCACCTCGCGTGCGGGCGGCATCGAAGAACTCCGAGAGTATCGCGATGTTGGCGTGATCCTTGCCGGGCGAATTGAGGTGCCGGACGAACGGGCGTTTGCCAGGCGACAAGGGCCGCCCCCGAATCGAGACCTTACCCGTGGCCTGGAAGGCCGCTCCCTGCAGGACTGATATCGTGGGCAGCGTCGCCGTATTCGCGTTCATGGCAGCGATGATCTGGGTACGGAGCGCGTCGTCCGCATCGCCGTACTGTGTAAAGAGATCGAGTTGGAGAGGGCTAAGAAAGACTCTGCATAGGTCGAGGTAACTGCCACGGTAGCCGAACCACCGCTGCATCTGCATCTGCGTGTCGGCATACGGGTTCTTGGATGCGCGGGTGAAGACTGTGGTCAGAAGACCCTCGAGGGTCAAGCCACGGGACATTACATTGCCTGATACAAAGACGGTCGAGGAGTTCCTCGGAGCAGCCCACGCTTCACCTGTCCACCAGGGCTCAAAGGCGGGCTTCTCGTCCGCGTCTGGATCGCTGTTGATGACCGCGATCGTCGTCGCTGGCAGCAACTCCTCCACGATGACTTCGCGAAGTTCTGCCCAGCTTGAGACCGGCCGCTCCGACGCACCCGAGAAGCGCTCTTGAACGGTAGCCGCCGAGATTCGGTACGACTCGATCCAAGCGAGCCACATCGATTCGTTCTCGTCGAGGTCGGCGAGAACACCGGCGAAGGGCGATGCGCTGGGCGCCGCTTCTGCAAGTGTACCGGTCCACCATCTACGGAGCGCGTCGGCGACAAGGAAGTGATCGGCCATAGAAGAAGAGGGGTGTACAAGCATGCATGTCGGCGAGGAGAGTTGGGCGACTGCATCGTCGCGCTCCTCGAACAATCGAGCGGCACCAGATGCTGGACGGATGCGACCTGGGCTTCGGCACAACCGGATTGCGGCCGCCGTGAGGTAGGCGCGCAAAGAGTTGACTACGTGATCGAGGTCCGCCCCTTCGAAGTCTTCGGTTCCTCTGGTGGACGGTGTGCTTTCCTCCGTTGCTTCGGCGAGAGCGCCCTCGCCGTCGGCAGGAGTGTCGACCACACAGATTGTGTCGACCAGGCTGCGATAGAAGAGATCCGCACCGGTGTACCACCCTGGCAGGCCTTCCGGAACGGCGTACGTCAAAGAGCGATGGCTCGGGTCACCATTGGGTCCGGGCGTGCGGAGACTTGCGACGAAGTGCCGCGGCGCAAGCGGGTTGGTTTGGTCCTGGAGGAAGTTCGACTGCGGCGTTGCGGTGTAAGCGACATAGGCCGCGAACGTGCGTTCGTCGACTGTCTTCCCAGGTGCTTGCCGTGGCTCCCACAGGTCGAGGATGCGGCGGGGAACCTGCTTGGGGTCTGCCCCGGACGTGTCAACGCCGTCGGCAATCGAGGAGTCATCGGCCTCATCGTCGATGACCAGTACCCGCAGGTCGAGGTTGAGGCGACGTGCGGCGGGGTAGACCGTTCCGTGCAGGAGATGGCCGACTCGCTCCAGGTGGTGTACCTCCTTCATCGCAACGACGATGATGGGGCTGCCGCGGCGTAGGGCTGACGCACACGCACTCTCGGTCAGTGAGTACAGGTCCGCAGGCCCCGGGAAGTGGCCGCCGTCCTCTGCGAGGCGTGGGTTCGGCAGGAAGAGGCGCTTGCTGGCTCTTCCCGGGAGCACGTCAAGTTGTGTCTGTATTCGGTCGAAACTCTGACGCCACAACGCCGTTTGAGTACCAGCGAGGATGACGACGACGTTCGTCCCGTTGTCGAGGGCACGTGCTGTCACGCCCAGCATCGAGGCCGTCTTTCCGGATTGGACGGCACCCATCACCACACCCGTCCGGGTGCGAGAGCTGTCCCATTCCGGCGATGTGACGGGCGGGACTGCCCGGTCGGCGATGTATGCGGCATCGTCCAGAACCACCTCCCGTGCCACCTGGCCGAGTGACGTGCGCCCGAGCGACTGGGCGTAGCCCGAGAGCCATGCTCCCGGCCTGTCGGCGACGAGCGACAGTTCTGACTCGCCGAACGTCGGCACGGTCATCCTTGTCCCGACGAGAGGCTCGCGAGCTCGCTGAGTCCTGACGATCCGAACTGCTCCCGGAGCGCGACATCGGCCGTTAAAGGGTCCGTCCGAAGAGCAGCGAGGATCGACCGAACTGCGTCAGCGATGAACTGCCACTGCTCCTTGGACTGGGTCTTGGTTGGCCGCCTCAGGGACCGCGTTGAATCCTCGAGGGCCTGGAGCACGTCGTCGTCTTCCACCAGGGCACGCGCACCATCCCGGTGCACGACCGCGGCCCCGGCGAATGCGACCAGAGTGGCGACAAGTTGCAACTCCTGCCAGCGGCCACGACCAAGGGAGTTCTTGAACTTCGGCGCCCATACCTCATCAGGGACGGAAGCCTGGAGATCGACGGCTCGGTCCAGGAGTGACATGAGTTCTGCCACTCGCACCTCGGAGTGCAGCGGATCCGCGGCGTGGTCCTGGACGCGCTTGAGGAGACTATTGATGTGAGCTGAAGTCGACCGACCCTCAAGGCCCGGATCCTCCATGAGCAGCGTGGCTGCCACCCAAGAAAGGGCCTTCGTGCGCTTGTAGCCAGCGTCACCGAAACCGTAGGCCGCGAGATTGCGAGACGTGGAGGACAAGTCGTCCCAAATATCCTCGAGGAAGGGTGCTACTGTCCCTACGTTCGGTGAGTCGCCCGCGGTAACCAAGAGTGCACGCATCAGTGCGATTTGATGGTAGGCGGCATTGCGAATCTCCTCGGCGTTTAGGTGCTTGCCCTGCTTGTTGTAGAGGCTGAAGACCTCATGCACTTGACGCGGATTGGTACCGCTATAGATGATGATCGGTACCTTATAGTCGGTAGCCTGTTCGAAGAGTGCTCGGATGGGTCGCTTACTGCCGACCACATCGATGACCACGTGACGTATATCCGTGTAGTAGCGGCCCGCCACGTCGGCGAGGATCCCCGGGACCGCGGCCCCCGCGGAGCGAAGGGGAAAGGGAAAGTACAGTTCGCGTTCGACTTTGAGTGTGAGCGGGGTCATTTCGTGCTTGCGCCAGAGCTTCTTGAATGCTGGGTAGTTCGTTCGGAAGATTGCGGCGGCTTCTTCCGTGCCCCATTCCTTGGCCTTTTGTTCGACAGTCTCGAGTGCCTTTGGGTGGGAGCCCGTGAAGCGGAGGATGGCCGTAAGGCGCTGCTTGCCGTCGACGATCTCGTACTTTTGCCCCTCGTTCGTGTTGTGTTCGAGCACAATCACAGAAGGTAGCGGGATTCCCCGAAGGATTGACTCGATGAGGAGTTGCGCGTCTCCTGTGGGCCATACGTCGGCTCGCTGATAAGACGGGCTGAGTTCGAGCTCGCGGTCCTCGGCGTGCTGTCTGAACTGAAAGATTGGCCATACCTCGGCCTTGGCGTTTATCGGCGTGGCGACTTCTGAAGCCTCTTCGGCTTCTTCGAGCGCGAGCCACTCGCTCTCCCACTGCGCCGAGGCGGTCTCGAGAGTAACGCCTCCTTCCTGCTCTTCGTTGAGGGCGTCGACGAAGTCCCTACGGAAGCCGGTAGCGTGGTCGAGCCGCTCCTGCAGGGCCTGCAACAGTTCAGTTTCGCCGGTCTCGGACGCAGGCTCGAGCGAGGCACGCAGTGAATCGTCGAACGCGGCGGCGCTCGACTCGTCCAGTGTGTCGGGGAAGTGCAACCAGTCTTGCACGGCGGCAAGGGCCGTCCGCCACGACGCGTCTTCGAGTCGTATGGCCGCCCTCGAAATCTCCGTAACCTTGCTGGTGTCCACTCCAGCCGGGGCTGGCCCGGCCTCTGCGAGTTCAGCGATCGAGTCTGCGATGTTGGTCGCGATCTCGCTGAGATCGGTTGTCATATCCATGTCCCATTCGTAGTCATCCCAGGCCGGGGCTGAGTTCAGCGTAACGAGGTCGCGTACCAGGGCTCGCGCGGGAGTGCGTCCCGAGTCGATGTGCCAGCGGACCGCGCCCGCGAGGAGCCTGTTCATACCCTCCAGCGTGATCGTGTCGCCGCGGGAGTAACATGTCTCGTCCCATGAGACCCCGACGACGCTCGCGATGGCCCGACCGCACGCAATCTTTCCTTGCTCGTGTTCGAGACTTAGGCCCACGAATGTGCCGAGCGCGACGAGCGCCGACTTTTTCTCCTTGCTCCCTGGACCAAGTGGTTGAGCTACGCGATTGCCGAGAAAGTACATCCGTGCGGTAGCAATGGCTTTCGAAGGCGCCGGTGTATAGGCGACCATCAGTCCTGACGCCCATTCGCTAGGCGGGAACCATATCGAAGACTCATACGAGCACCGGCTCCCGAGCGCTGTCCACCGAGTATGCGTTGGCAATCGGTGTGATTCCCGGGGCAATCTTCGCCAGGCGTTCGATGTCCCGCAAAATATGCTTGGCGAGGACATATTTTACAACGCCGACATTTACGCCATTGCCTAACTGCTTGTAGGTTGCGGCAATTGGCTGGTCTCCGAAATCGAACGTCGGAGGGAGTCCCTGGAGTTCCGCGGCTTCGCGCGGCGACAACTTGCGTCGAAGTTCGCCAATGATCGGCGTCTGTGAGATCGCAACGAGGGCGGGGAGGTGTGTGGGTCGCTTGACTCGGATTCCCGAAGGGCGCAACTGGATTACGCATTGCCATAATGACCGGTCCTGCTGAGCCTGCCACTCGAACTTCCGACGAGACGGTGGGAACGAGGTGACGTCATGGCGTGCGATCCATGCATCCAATGCTGATCGATGTGCCGTATAGAACGCGGCGTTCTTCCGGAGGAAAGTCTCTTTCCATCGAGGTGTTCCCTGGGGGATGATGAGTTCATCTTCATGGACCCAACTGTCAACCCAGATTGGGAACCCTGGTAGGCGTATTGAGTCCAACTGCTTGGCTGGCACTCGCGACCGTAATCCCGCGATCGCGATTTCACGGAAGTCGTCCCATGCGTCGATCCAGCGAGCCTCATCGAGCGTGAGTTCGCATCCGGGAATATACCGCCGAGAATCGAAGTCCAACTCCTCCAGCAGGTTCCACTCCCTGGTGCGGATCATTGTGTTCGTGACGACGGGTGGCGGATCGAGGCGCGCCTTCTCGGGCCAGTATGTCGCCGTGATGAAGACTCGTTCCCTGATTTGTGGCCGGCCTCCCAGTTCGGTAGGCAGCAGGTGAGGCGAGAAAATGGCTGGAGTCGACGATACGTGGTACCCCTGGTCCCGAAGGCTACGGATGATGACTTCCCACTCGTGGCGGTGCTTCGGCCCGGCAAGATTTCGAACGTTCTCGAGGATGACGACCGCCGGATGGTGCTTCTCGATGACCCGTAGGATGTTCCAAAAGAGTGTTCCGCGAGCTTCGTCCATCCCTCGCTGAGCACCGGACTTCGAGAATGGCTGACATGGGAAGCCGGCGGTGAGGACATCGTGTGCCGCAATATCTACGCGCTCTTCGTTGGCGAACTGGGTGATGTCACCCTTCGGGCGCGTCCCATGGTTTCGCTCGTATACGGCTGCTGCGCGTGGATCGATCTCGACTGAGTCCACGCATCGACCACCTAGATCGCTGAGGGCTGCAGCGAATCCGCCGATACCAGCGAAGAGGTCAACGTACGTGAAGTCGCCGATCGAGTTGTCGGGCATTGAGTTCTCCCCCAGCAGAGTTCCTTATGGGATGGTTCGATTGCGCACGCTTGGGCCAGCGTAGTGGCAGCCGCCGACATTGAAGCGGAGTTCGACCTGTGAGAGACCGATGACCTCGAAACTCGCTGCACTGCGGCCCCATCTGGAACGGGTCGAGGTGGTGGGCGCCTCTCGGTCTACATGGGCAGCGAGCCCTACGAGAAGTGCACCCCACCATTCAGATCCAGCACGGTCCCCGTCACGAACGCCGAGTCCACTCGCGCGAAGTGTTCAGCCGCCGCAGCAACGTCATCCGGGTATCCTGCCCGCCCAACCGGAATCGACGCGATCGTCTTCTCCTGATCCGCCGGCGCCGTGAACGTCTCGTGGAATGGCGTGTCCAGGATCAGTCCCGGGGCGATCGCATTCACGGTGATCCCCTGCGGGGCGACCTCCTTGGCCAGCGCCCGGGTGAGGCCGTCGACCGCTGCCTTCGCCGTGGCGTACGGGGCGGAGCCGTTGCCGCCACCGTTGGAGCCGGCCAGTGAGGAGATGTTGATGATGCGTCCGCCCTGGCCCAGGTGCTTCAGGGCGGCGCGGCTGACGTAGAAGGTCGAGGAGACGTTCACCCGCCACACTGCGTCCCAGTGGACGTCGGAGGTCTCGGCGATCGGGTGCCGGCCGACGAGGCCGCCGGAGTTGTTGACGAGCACGTCCAGGCCGCCGAGGCGCTCGGCGAGGAGGTCGACGGCGGCGGTGACCTGCTCGCTGTCGGTGGCGTCGAACCGGACGCCGAGGACGTCGAGGCCTTCGTCGGCGAGCTGGGCGACGACGTCGTCGGCGGACCGGGTGTGGGTGGTGAGCGCGACGCGGGCTCCGGCGGCGGCGAAGCGCCGGACGATGCCGAGTCCGATGCCGACGCCACCGCCGGTGACGATGACGCGGCGGCCTTCGAGGGTGCGGGGCAGGGGCGGGTTGCTGGTGTCGGCGGTCATGGGTCGAAAGTACCGCTGTGGCAACCTGTCAGATATCTGATAGGTTGCGGAACGTGTCGAAGCCGATGCTGTTCGAGACCGTGCAGGCCCAGCTCCTGGAGTACATCACCGAGCAGGGCCTTGGCCCCGATGACCCGATGCCCTCCGAGGGGGAGCTCGCCGTCCAGCTGGATGTCAGCCGCGGGTCCCTGCGGGAGGCGACCCGCAGTCTGCAGTCCATGGGGGTGCTCTACGCGAAGGCCGGCAAGGGCCTGTTCCTGCAGGACTTCTCCCTCTCCCCGGTGATCCGGCTGCTGCCGTACCGGATGATCGCGAACGGGGCGAAGCTCAACGAGTTGCTGGAACTGCGTGCGGCGCTGGAGCGGGGCTTGATCCCCAAGGTCGCCGAGCGGATCTCCGAGGAGACCCTGGCCCGCCTGGACGCGATCGTCGACGAGATGGTTGAGCTCGAACAGCAGGGCCTGGCCTTCCCGGAGCAGGACCGGCTGTTCCACCGCACCATGTACGAGGCCATCGGCAACGACCTCATCCTCGACGTCCTGGACATGTTCTGGACGCTCATGTCACGCATGCAGGCCGAGCTCCCGCCGCTGCAGTACCACGACCTCGCGGACCGGCACCGCGCCATCGTGGACGCCCTGCGCCAGGGCGGCGATGCCGTCTCCGCGCTCGACCAGCACTTCGTCGACATCGACTACCGGCTCGATCGACTCATGCGCCCCACCGACTGAGGCGACCGCAACACCGCCCGCCGGCCGCGTCGAGGCCGGGCAGAAATCCCAGGAGGGATCGCACCACCCATGACCCAACCACTCGAGCGCGCGCACGGCATCGTGCCCGCGCTGCTCACGCCCTACCTGGACGACGGCGCACCGAACCTTCCCGAACTGGGTCGCCTCACCGCTGCGCTGCTCGAGCGCGGGGTGGCCGGCTTCTACGTCGGCGGCAGCACCGGCGACGGCGTGATGCAGACCCCCGAGGAGCGGCTCGCGTGCATCGAGGTGGTGGTCGCCGAGACCGGCGGGCAGGTGCCGGTGATCGCCCACATCGGCACGAACGCCACCCGGCTCTCCCTGGACCTGGCCGGCCGCGCCGCGGCGGCCGGAGTCGACGCCGTCTCGGCGATCCTGCCGAGCGTCCCGCTCACCCCGGCCGAGCAGCTCGACTACTTCCGCACCCTCGCCCGCGGCTGCGACGTGCCGTTCGTCGCCTACAATTTCCCCGGCCGCACCGGGGTGGACCTGAGCGTGGAGTTCTTCGCCGCGCTCGCCGAGGAGACGAACGTGGCCGGGGTGAAGTTCACGTCCCTGGACATGTTCGGGCTGCAGCAGCTGGCCCGGATCGGCGACGGCCGCCTGGCCATCTGGAACGGGCACGACGAGGTGGCCCTCGCCGGGCTCGTCTCCGGTGCCTGCGGCGCGATCGGGTCCACCTTCAACGCCGCACCGGAACTGTTCGTCCGCCTGCTCGAGCAGTTCCGCCGCGGAGACTACGACGCCGCCCGGGCCACCCAGGTGAGCGTCTCGAACTACGTCCGCGACCTCGTCGCCACCGGGGTGCTGCCCACACTGCGCGAACTGCTGCGCCTCCAGGGGTTCGCCATGGGCCCCTCGCGGCACCCCCTGCACGACCTCGACGCCGACGGTGCGGCACGCGTGCGCACCCTGTTCGCCGCGCACCCCGAACTCTTCACCCCTTCCGGACTCTGACTCACCGGCGCAGTTCGCTGCCGCCACATGCAAAGGAGTTGTTGTGAACATCGTCGATCACCTCAACCTCACCCGCCGGCGCCTGCTGATCGGCGGTCTCGGCGCGGCCGGCCTCGGCGCGATCGCCGCCTGCACCCCCGGCGGCGGCAACGCCGGCGAGGAGGCGGAACAGACCGGGGACGGCAGCAGCCTGACGTTCTGGCACTACTACGGCGGCGGCGCCACTGCGCCGATCGAGGCGCTGCTGGCGAAGTACACGCAGGAGTCCGGCGTCGCGGTCACGCCGCGGCTGATCCCGTTCGGGGACTTCAACCGGACCCTGCTGCAGTCGGCCACGTCCGGGGACCTGCCGGACATCGCGCTCGTGAACGCCTTCGACACCGCCCTGTTCGCCGACTCCGGCATGATCGTCGACCTCAGCGACCGGGTCGAGGAGTGGGGCGAGAGCGACCAGTACTTCTCCGGGCCGATGGCCACCACGACCTTCGACGGCGCCACCTACGCCGTCCCGCACGTCGCCGACACCTACTCACTCTGGGTCAACAACGCCACGCTCGCCGCGGCCGGCCAGCAGGCACCCACCACGTGGACCGAGGTCGAGGCCGTGGCGGCCGCCGTCTCCGAGGGCCAGAACTTCGGGCTCGTGTTCTGCGGCATCGAGGGCGTCGAGGGCTCGACGGCGTGGATCCTGCGGTTCCTGGCCGCCGGCGGCGACATCCGCGACCTCGACTCCGACGCCGGGCTCGCCGCGATGGACTCGTTCCTGCGCCTGAAGGATGCCGGCGCGATCTCCGAGGGCGTGCTCACCTGGAACGAGGACGACGTGACCCTCCAGTTCCAGAACGGCACCGCCGCGATGATGATCAACAGCGCGTCCTACCTGTCCTCGCTCGCCGAGGCCGGCGACCTCGACTTCAGCGTGGTGCCGATGCCCTCGGACACGGACCAGTTCTCGTTCCTGTCCGCGGAGAACCTGACCATCACCAAGGACTCCGCGAACGCCGACGCCGCCTGGGAACTGATCACCTGGATGCAGCAGCCGGACGTGATGAACGAGTATCTGCCCGAGCGCAACAAGCTCCCGGTCCGCTCCGACACCGCCGAGGCCGAGATCTGGGCGGACGAGACCCGGCAGGTGTTCATCTCCCAGCTGGACGTCGCCTGGGCCCCGGACGAGGAGGTCGCCCCGGTCTCCGCGGAGATCTTCACCGGGATCCAGAACGCCCTGCAGGTCAGCCTGTCCGGGTCCGGCACGCCCGCCGACGCGCTCGCGGCCGCGCAGGCCACGGCGGACGAGGCGCTGGCCTGAGGCGATGAGCACCACCGTTCGCGCGGCGAGCGCGCCCGCGAAGGCGACCACCCGCCGTCGACCCCGTAGGCACTGGAGCCGATACGCCTACATCGCGCCCGCCGTCGTCTTCGTGGCCGCGACCACGCTCTACCCGCTCTACTACAACATCTCGCTGAGCCTGTACGACGCCCCGATCCAGAAGTTCCTGGCCGGCACCATCGAGTTCGTCGGGCTCGCGAACTACGCCGAGGAACTGCGCAACCCGCAGCTCTGGACCGGGCTGCGGGTGTCGCTGATCTACACGATCGCCACGATCGCGCTGATGTACGTGATCGGGCTCGCGCTCGCGGTGTTCTTCAACCGGAAGTTCGTCGGCCGCAACGCCGTCCGGGCGGCGATCTTCCTGCCGTACATCCTGCCGTCGGTGGTGGCCGCGAACGTGTGGCGGTGGATCCTGGACGGGTCCTACGGGCTGGTCAACCACGCCCTGATGTCCGTCGGGATCATCGACGCCCCGGTGTTCTGGCTCGGCCAGGGAAACTCGGCGATGGTCGCCGTGGTGCTCGCGACGGCGTGGACGATGGCGCCGTTCGCGATGCTGCTCCTGCTCGCCGGGCTGCAGAACATCCCGAAGGGCCTGTACGAGGCGGCGAGCCTGGACGGTGCCGGCCCGGTCACCCGGTTCCGGCGGATCACGCTGCCGCTGCTGCGCCCGGTGTCCCTGGTGGTCGCGCTGCTCGGGTTCATCTACACGTTCCGCACCTTCGACACGATCTTCATCATGACCAAGGGCGGCCCGGGGGATGCCACCACGGTGCTGCCGATCCTCGCCTACAACGAGGCGTTCGTGAACTTCGAGCTCGGCAGCGGCGCGACCATCAACACCCTGATGCTCGTCATCCCGACCGTGCTCGCCCTGTTCTACTTCCGCGCGACCCGGAAGGAGGACGCGCTGTGAGGACCCGCACCCTCGGCCTGTCCCTGACCGGCCTCGTCGTCGCCGTGGTCTACCTGATCCCGGTCTACTGGATGGTGGCGACGTCGCTGAAGGAGACCGGCGACGTGTTCAACACCCCTCCGGACCTGGTGCCGAAACCACCCACGCTCGCCGCGTATCGCGATGCCGTGTTCGGTGACTCCGCGGTGCTGCAGGGCATCTGGTCCTCCACGATCATCACCATCCCGACGCTGCTGCTCACCCTCGCGCTCGCGGTCCCGGCCGCGTACGGGCTGGCCCGGTTCAGCCTGCGCGTCAACGGCGTCGTGATGCTGCTCATGCTCGCCGCGCAGATGCTGCCGACGATCAGCATCGCGCTGCCGATGTTCGCGATCTTCAGCGACTACGGCCTCGTGGACACCTACGCCGGCCTGATCATCGCGAACACCTCACTGGCGCTGCCGTTCGCCGTGGTGATGCTGCGCCCGTACATGCTCGCGATCCCGCAGGACCTGATGGACGCCGGCCTGCTCGACGGGTGCACCGGCTTCCGGGCGTTCCGCAAGATCGGCCTGCCGCTGGTCCAGCCCGGCCTGATCATGGTCGCCACCCTCACGTTCGTGATGACCTGGGGCGAGTTCGTGTTCGGCCTGACCCTGGCCACCAGCGACGCGATCCAACCGATCACCGTGGTCCTGAACCGGTTCGTGGCGCAGTTCGGCACCCAATGGACCAACCTGATGGCCGTCTCGACCGTCATCGCCATCCCGATCATCGTCATCTTCGTACTGCTGCAGAAGTACGTCGTGGCCGGGATCTCCGAGGGCGGGATCAAGGACTGATGGCGATGCCGATGAGCGCGAGCGAGTTGCGGGGCGTGTGGGGCACCGTGCTGCTGCCGCTGGACCCCGGTGACCGGATCGACCTCGGGCGCCTGCGGGCCGAGGTGGACGTCCTGACCCGCAGCGACCTGCACGGCGTCTACGCGCACGGCACGGCGGGGGAGTTCCACACGTTGACCGACGCGGAGTACGACCAGGTCAACGACCTCCTCGCAACGGCGAGTTCCGCCGTCGGCAAGCCGTTCCAGCTCGGAGCCAGCCACCCCCTGGCGCACGCGTCCCTGGAGAGGGTGCGGCGCGCCCGCGACCTCGAACCGGCCGCGATCCAGGTGATCCTGCCCGACTGGATCCCGCTGAGCGAGGCCGAGGTGCTGCGCTTCCTCGACCGGATGGCGCAGGTGGCGGCGCCCGTCCCGCTGGTGCTCTACAGCCCGCCGCACGCCAAGACCCAGGTGAGCCCGGAGCTGCTCGCCCGGATCGTGACCGAGATGCCCGCCGTCATCGGCATCAAGACCCTCGACCGCGACGACGACTGGTTCGCGCGGATGCGGGAGTTGGAAGACCGGTGCGCGCTCTTCGTGCCCGGGCACCGGCTCGCCTCCGCCCTCGCGCGCGGCGCCCACGGCAGCTACTCCAACGTCGCCGCGCTCTCGCCGCGCGGCGCGGCCGCCTGGTGGCGGCAGATGCAGACAGACCCCGACGGCGCAGCTGACGTCGAGCGTCGCATCGCCGAGTTCTTCGCGGCGCACGTCGCGCCGCTCGCCGCCCGCGGGCTGGGCGATCCGGCGCTCGACAAGTTCCTGGCCGCCGTCGGCGGGTGGGCGGACGTCGGCACCCGGGTCCGGTGGCCGTGGGTCGGAGCGGAGGAGTCGGTGGTGGCGCCGGCCCGGGTGGATGCGCGGGTGTTGCTGCCCGAGCTGGTCAGCTGAACGGCCTCAGTCGCGGGCCATCGCGGCGTGGAAGTCGCGCTCGAGGTCGAGGTAGACGTCGTCGCCGATGTTGATCTCGACGATGCGGATCGTCCCGCCGGTGAAGCCGTTCGGCGCGCCGTACTCCTTCGAGACCGGGTCGGAGCTGTCTCGGCCGACGGTGAGTCCCTCCCCGCAGAGAGCGAAGTGGCCCGGTTGTGTCTTCCACTCGCTCTTGGCCACGGCGAGGTCGTCGACGTAGAGCGTGGCTGTGCCGATCGCCTCCCCGTGTTCGCCGTGGCTCTCCTTCGTGAACTCCACGCCGAGCACGTGGGGCCCGGGGGTGAGGTTGTCCGGCGAGACCACCTGCTGCTCCGGGGGGATGCCCAGGAAGTTGTTGGCGTACCAGAGCTTGTGATCCTTGACGAAGAGCGCGTGGCCACCGAACCGAGCGCCGTTGGCGACGATCACGCCCTCGGCGTCGTCCTCGAGGTTGACCTCGGCGAGGATCTTGAACGACCGGCCGCGGATCTCGGCAGCGGCGAACTCCGGCACGGGCGAGGTGTCGGGGTAGTACCGGTAGACGCCGCCCTCGGGGATGGTCGCGACCGGCATGTCCCTGACCAGGTCAGCGATCGACCGGTTGTCGAGTGGGAGCACGTCGTACTTGCCGGCCTCGACGTACCAGAGGTTGACGAGCTCCTGGACCTTGTCGGGGTGCTCCTCGGCGAGGTCGTGGACCTCGGACCGGTCCTCATCGGAGTGGTAGAGCTCCCAGGTGTCGTTGAGAAGGTCGGCGGCCGTCCCGCCCTGCTGGGGTGCGCGCTGGGCGACCACGTGCCAGCCCTGGTGCCACAGGGCGCGGGTGCCCATCATCTCGTAGTACTGGATGACCTTCTCGGTCGGTCCGTCCGCGTCGAAGCTGTATTTCATCGAGACGCCCGGCAGCGGCGACTGGGCGTAGCCGAGCACCTGCTCCGGCATCTCCAGCCCGATGCACTCCAGGAGCGTCGGCACGATGTCGACGGCGTGGTGGTACTGGTTGCGGACCTCGCCCCTCGCGGCTATCCCCTTCGGCCAGGAGATCACCAGTGGGTCGGCGACACCGCCCTGGTAGGTGTAGCGCTTGAACATCTTGAACGGCGTCGAGAAGGCGGTCGCCCAGCCGGTCGGGTAGTGGTTGTAGGTCTCGGGTGAGCCCAACTGGTCCAGCATCGAGAGGTTCTGCTCGAGGTCCTCGGGGTAGGCGTTGAAGAACTTGTTCTCGTTGACGGTGCCGTCCGGGCTGCCCTCGCCCGAGGCGCCGTTGTCCGCGGCGTAGATGACGATCGTGTTGTCGAGCTGGCCGGTGTCCTCGAGGTAGTCGATGATCCGGCCAACCTGGGCGTCGGTGTACTCGGAGAAGCCGGCGTAGACCTCGGCGAACCGTGCGAAGAGCCGCTTCTCGTCGTCGTTGAGCGTCTCCCAGGGCCGCACGTGGTCCATGGGCTGCGCCGCCTCGCCCGGGAGCGGGTTGATGTCGGTGAGCGTGGTGCCCTGGGGCACGATGCCGCGCTCGACCATCCGTGGCAGCACCCACTCGCGGTAGGCCTCGTAGCCGTCGTCGAACTGGCCGGCGTACTTGGCGATGTACTCCTCCGGCGCGTGGTGCGGTGCATGGTTGGCCCCCGGGCAGAACCAGAGGTACCACGGCTTGTCGGGTGCGGACGTCTTGCTGTCGGCGATGAACGAGATCGCCTTGTCGGCGAGGTCCTTCGACAGGTGGTAGTCGTCCTCGGGCAGTGAGGGCTGGTCCACGTAGTGGTTGTCCTCCGCCAGCGTCGGGTACCAGTTGTTCGTCTCGCCGCCGATGAAGCCGTAGAACCTGTCGAACCCGCGAGCCAGCGGCCAGTTTCGTCTGGTGGCCCCCACTGCCCACTCGTCGATCGGCACGTTGTGGTTCTTGCCCACCCAGTAGGTGTTGTAGCCGTTCTCGCGAAGCACCTCGCCGATGGTCGCGTTCTCCATCGGGATATGGCCGGTGTGGCCAGGGAAACCCTGCGCTCCCTCGGCGATCTGGGCGAACCCGTTCTGGTGGTGGTTGCGTCCCGTCAACAGGCAGGACCGGGTCGGCGAACACAGCGCCGTGGTGTGCCACTGGGTGTAGGTGAGCCCGCTGTCAGCCAGCTTCTGCATCGTGGGCATGTTGATTCCCCCGCCGTACGGCGACCACGCGGCGAGGCCCGTGTCGTCGTAGAGCACGAGAAGCACGTTCGGCGCCCCCTCCGGCGCGGCCGATTCGCGGAACGGCGTCCAGTCGGCCACCGAGTCCCGCACATCGATGTTGACAACACCCTTGAACTGCTTGGCCACGGTGACCCTCCCCGGATCGAAGACTCGTCCGCCTACGGTCTCCCGCGCCGATGGAGCCGGGATCATCCGAAGCGGATGAAGTTGTCCGACCGAGCCAGAGGGCTTGGTGAGGGCCCGGCCCGCCGGAGTCGGCCTACGTGTCGGGGCGGGTGTCGAGCACCCTGCGTTGAGCAGGTCGAGGCGTCGGAGTCCTCCTTGACGACCCCGAGCGGCGCTGGTTGACTGACGGACCAACTCGATTTGCAGACGTCGGTGCCGACGCCCGTCGGGCAGACTTGGCCCGACCCCGAACCAGGAGATGAGAACCGTGATGCAGCGCAGCGAGGCGCGCCCGTGACCGACCCGAGGATCGTTTCGGTCGAGACCTTCGTCCTCTCCACCAGGCTCACCCTCGTGCGGATCGAGACCGACGACGGTCTCGTCGGGTGGGGCGAGCCGGTCCTCGAGGGGCGCGCGCACAGTGTCGCCCGGACCGTGCAGGAACTGACCCCGCAACTCATCGGCGAGCCCGCGCACGTGGAGCGGCTCTGGCAGCGGATGGTCAAGGAGGGCTTCTACCGCGGTGGACCCTCGCTCGGCTCCGCCGTCGCCGGGGTGGACCAGGCGCTCTGGGACCTGCTCGGCAAGCGCACCGGCCTACCGGTGCACGAGCTGCTCGGCGGCCCGGTGCGGGACACCCTCACCATCTACGCGCCCTGCCATGGCGACACACCCGAGCAGCTGCGCGAACGGGCCGCCGAACTGGTCGACGCCGGCTACCGGCTGGTCAAGACCGCCCCGGGAGGGCCGCGCGAACGGTTCGAGAACCCGGCCGGCATCGCCGCCGAGGTGGCTCGGATGGAGGCGCTGCGCGACGTCCTCGGGGACGACCGCAGCTTCGCGATCGACTTCCACGGGCGCCTGAGCGCGCCGTCGGCGAAGCGGCTGCTGGCCGCGCTGGAGCACACCGCGCCCACGTTCGTCGAGGAGCCGGTGGCGCCGCAGTACCAGCACGAACTGGGCCGGCTCACCGGCTCCACCACGATCCCGATCGCGACCGGTGAGCGACTCTACGACCGCTGGCAGGTGGCCCCGGTGGTGGGGCTGGGCATCTCGCTGCTGCAGCCGGACGTGTCCCACTGCTTCGGCATCTCCGAGGCGATGCGGATCGCCGCCGTGGCCTCCGTGCACGACGTCGCGATCGCACCGCACTGTGCGACCGGGCCGCTCGCGCTGGCCTCCTGCGTGCAGGTCGGGTTCGCCAGCCACGACGTGGTCTTCCAGGAGTGCCAGCTGAGCGTGCACGACGCGAGCGTGAACCCGTTCCTGTCGATCGTGGACGCCGATTCGTTCCGGTACGCCGACGGGGCGCTGCTGCGCCCGACCCGGCCCGGGCTCGGTGTGGAGGTCGACGAGGAGCGGGTGCGCGCCTGGGCGGCGAACCCCGACGACGTCCCGCTCGTGCGGTGGCAGCAGCGCGACGGCAACCATGCCGAGTGGTGACACACCCCGTGCTTGATCGCGCCGCCCCGTCCCACGTCGTCGCCGGTCGCCCCGGCGTCGGGCTGACCAGCCCGGTCCCGTGGCGGGCCCGGGTGCCGGCCGGGGACGGCCTGCACCGGCTCCCGCTGGAGCACCCATTGGTGGGGCAGGTGGTCCCCGCCGGCGCCGAGCTCACCTGGGCGGTGCTCCCGCAGGGACTGCCCGACGGCGTCGCTGACGCCGCCGATCTGCCTCACCTCGAGGACCTGTGGGCCGGGACGGCGGTCGCCGTCGACCTCGTCCTCTCCGACGGGCGGCGCATCTCGGAGCTGGGGACCGTGGACCAGTACGGCGCCGGCATCAGCCCTGACGCGCAGGCGGTGGCGCGGCGGACCTGGGTGGACCAGTGGAACCTGCGCCGGGTCGGCCTGGACGCGGCGGCCGGGCGGACCATCGCCGCCGTCGAGCTCGTGGTGCGGGCGAACCCCCGGCGCGAGCTCGTGATCCATCTGGACTCGGTCGACGTCCGGCCCGTTCCCGTGCTGCCGCGGGAGGCCCTCGACCGCGTCCGCACGACTCGCGGCACGAACAGCACCGGCGAGTTCTCCCGGGGCAACACCGCGCCCCTGGTGGGAGTTCCGCACGGGTGCCTCTACGCGCTCCCGATGACCGATGCCGGCTCGCGCCGCTGGGCCTACACCTGGCAGGCCGGCCGCCCCGGCGACCCTCGGCCACGGCTGCAGGCGCTCGCCACCTCGCACCTGCCGAGCCCGTGGATCGGGGACCGGGGCGTCTTCCAGGTGATGCCGACGACCGGTCGCTCCCACGAGCGGGCCGAGCGTGAGCTGGCGTTCGACCATGCCACCGAGACCGACCGGCCGCACGTGTGGGCGGCTCGCCTCGAGGGCGGAATCGGCGTCGAGGTCACCGCGGGACCCTCGGTGATGGCCGTCCGGTCCACGTTCGCGGCCGGCAGCGACGCCGCGATCGTCCTGGACCACCTCGGCACGATGCGGGACGTGGCGATCGCCGCCGAGGCCGAGGCGGTCGTGGTCACCGGACTGCTGGTGGACGACGCCGACCAGATGCGCGCACCGTCCCCGCCACACCACGTGCACGTGCGGGTGCCGGCCACCGCGAGTCACGACCTGACCGTCTCCGGCGGGCACCTGACCGGTCTGGTGCCGGTTGCCCCCGATGCGCCCGTGACGGTGCTGGTGGGGCTCTCCACCCTCGACGCCGAGACGGCGGCGGCGCACGTGGCCCGGGTCACGAGCTTCGACGCCCTCGCCGACGAGGCCGCGCAGGCCTGGCGAGAGGTCCTCGGCACCGTGGAGTTCGAGGGCGCCACGGACGACCAGCAGATCGCGCTCGCCTCCGGGCTGTACCGGCTGGGCCTGTTCCCGACCCGGCAGGACGAGCCGACCGGCGACGGTGGCACCTGTTGGCGCAGCGTGTACGGCGAGCGGATGACACCGTCCCTGCGGGCGGCCGAGCTCGGCGACCGGCCGGAGACGGGCTCCGGCTGGTACAGCGCCACCAACGGTTTCTGGGACACCTACCGCACGGCGTGGCCGTTGCTCGGGCTGCTCACGCCGACGACGGCGGGACTCGCCGCCCAGGGGTTCGTGGCACATCACCTGGACTCGGGTTGGATGCCGCGCTGGAGCGCACCCTCGCCGGCCGACTGCATGACCGGCACCACGAGCGACACGGTGCTCGCCGACATGATCGGCTACGGCGTACCGGGGATCGACCTGCGCCAGGCATGGGCGAGCGCACTGACCAATGCCAGCGTTCCGCCGTCCGACCCGCGGGTCGGACGCAAGGGCCTGCACCCGGGTCTGTTCCGGGGGTTCGTGAGCACCGCCGTCGAGGAGGGGATGTCCTGGACCCTGGACGCGGCGCTGAACGACTGGTCGGCCGCACGGATCGGGCGGGCGCTCGTGGCGAGCCTGGCTCCGGGGCGCGAGCGCGCTCAGGTCGAGGCCGAGTGCGAATGGCTCGAGCGGCGCTCGCTGCTCTACCGCGAGGTGTTCGACCCGGACCGGGGACTGTTCGTGGGCCGCGACGACGACGGTGGCTGGCGGGTTCCGGCGGCCGGGTTCGACCCGGACGAGTGGGGGCACGACTACACCGAGACGAACGCGTGGGGCACGGCCGTGACGGTGCCGCACGACGGCGCCGGCCTCGCCGCGCTGCACGGCGGCGAGGACCGGCTCGGCGCACTCCTGGACGCGATCCTGGCCCGGCCGGAGACCGGCTCGGTCCGCAAGGCCGGCACCTACGGCGGCGTCATCCACGAGATGACCGAGGCGCGGGACTGCCGGATGGGGATGCTCGCGCTGTCGAACCAGCCCGCCCACCACATCCCGTTCATGTACATGCACGCCGGCCGGCACGATGACGCGCACGCCGTCATCGCCGACGCGCTGGACCGGCTGTTCGTCGGCTCCGACCTGGGGCAGGGGTTCCCGGGCGACGAGGACAACGGGGAGATGTCGGCCTGGTGGATCCTCGCCACGATCGGCCTCTACCCCCTGGTCCCGGCGTCCGGGACCTGGGTGCTGACCCCGCCGCGGGTGACCCGGACCGTGCTGCGTCCGACCGGGGGAGCGGAGGTCGAGATCGTGGTGACCAACCCCGACGCGGGCGGCCGGTTCATCCGGTCCGTCACCATCGACGGCGAGGCATGGCACGAGATCTCCGTCCCGCACGCCGTGCTCGCCCGCGGCGCCCGGATCGAGTACGAGCTCGCCGAGGAACCATGCGGCTGGGCCGGGTCCTCGCGCCCGTTCTCCGCCTCCGCCGTGCACGGCTTCGCCGACCCACTGCGCGACGTGACCGACGGCGCACGCAGCACCCACCCCGGCCTGGTCGACGACCTCGCGGCCGGACCGGTCCCACTCGAGGCGAGCACCGCCGTCGAGATCCAGCTCACCGAACCGACCCTCCTGGGTGACCTCATGACCGTCACGCTGGCCGAGACCGGCGACCTCGGCTGGACCCTGAGTGCGCTCGGCCCGGACGGCTGGCACGACCTCGACGTCCGCGCCGAGGAACCCTTCACCCGCACCGCGCAGACCCGCGTGTTCCGCACGGCGGGTGCGGCCGGAGAAGTGACCAGGCTCCGGTTCGTGCCGGATCGGTCGACGTCGCTGCTCCAGCTCGAGGCGTTCGCCCGATGAGGTCGCTCCCCGACGCCGAGCGCCACCCCTCTGGAAAGGTCCACTGACCGGGCAGGAGCGGCGCGATGGCCACCAAGCGGGTGAGTAACCTCGACGTCGCTCGCGCGGCCGGGGTCAGCCCGACCACGGTCTCGCACGTCCTCACCGGCAACCGGCCGGTCTCGGAGCAGGCAGCCGCGCGCGTGCGCGCAGCCATCGACGAACTCGGCTACCGGCCGCATGAGCTGGCGAGAAGTCTGCGCACGCAGCGCTCCCTCACGCTCGGCCTGGTGGTGCCGGACATCACGAACCCGTTCAACATGCACATCGCCAGGGGGCTGCAGCAGGCGGTCCTGGACCAGGGCTACTTCGTCCTCGTCACCGACTCCGCCGCGGACGCCGGCTCCGAGCGAGCGCTGATCGACCGGCTCCTGACCCGGGTCGACGCGATCGCCTTCTCCGGCCACTACGACCCCGCCGACGCGCTCGGGGACGTCCTCGCCCGGGGCATGCCGGTGGTGTGGCTCGGCGGTTGGGAGCGGGCGCACGAGGGGTTCGACACCGCCACCACCGACGACTACGGCATCGGTGTGCACGCCACGGAGCATCTGATCGGGCGGGGCTATCGCCGGATCGCGTTCCTCGCGACCCGTGAGGAGTCGGGGCCCGGCCACCGCCGGGTGCAGGCCTACCGGGACGTGTGCGCCGCGAAGGGGCTGCCCATCGAGCCCAGCCTCGTGCTGCACGACGAGGTCACGAAGGAGGCCGGCGCCGAGGGCGTGCGGACCCTCATGGGCCTGGCCGAGCCGCCGGACGCGATCATCGCCACCAACGACATCGTCGCCCTCGGGGCGCTCTCGGAGCTGCTGCGCGAGGGCATCGACGTGCCGGGTCGGGTCGCCCTGATGGGGGTCGACGACATCGACGCCGCCTCACTCACCACGCCCACCCTGACCTCGATCCCACTCAACGGCCTGGCGCAGGGCCGGGCGATCGGACGCCTGCTGCTCGAGCGCATCGCGGGCACGGCTGCTCCGACCGACATCGTCTTTCCCGCGGCGGACGTCATCCAGCGCGAATCGACCTGAGCGGCCATGGCTTCGCCGAGCCGACTCGAATGGGCCCATCCTCCGCGTGCATGCCCGGCCGGAGGCAGCTCGGCCGACCGTCGTGGCAGGGAGCATCACCGTCACGTCCGGTCCCGGCCCACCAGGCCGAACTGGTAGGCCGCGATCACGGCCTGCACCCGGTCACGAACGCCGAGCTTGGCCAGGATCCGTCCGACGTGTGTCTTCACCGTGGTGGTCGACAGCTCGAACCGCTCGGCGATCTCGGCGTTGGACAGTCCTTCCGCCACGCAGCCCAGCACGTCGAGCTCGCGTGGGGTGAGTTCGCGTAGGCGTGGATCGAGTTCGCCGTCGGCAGGCGTCGCGTCGGCGTCGGCCGGCAGGTGCGCGGCGAACAGGTCGAGCATGCGACGCAGCACCCGCGGGGCGATGACCGAGCTCCCCGCCGCCACGGTGCGGATCCCCTCGACGAGTTCGTCCGGCCGGGCGTTCTTCAGCAGGAAGCCGCTGGCACCCGAGCGCAGCGCCGCGAACGCCAACTCGTCGACGTCGAACGTGGTCAGCACGAGCACCCGCGTCGACGGGTGCTCCGCGGTGAGCCGCCGGGTGGCCTCGATGCCGTCCATGCCGGGCATGCGGATGTCCATGAGTACGACGTCGGGTGCGAGGGCCGCGACCTGCTCAAGGGCAGCCAGGCCGTCCGATGCCTCGCCGACGACCTCGAGGTCGGGCTCGGTCTCGATCACGAGGCGAAAGCCCATCCGCAGCAGGGCCTGGTCGTCGACGAGCAGCACGGTCGTCATCGGGTGACCTCGTCGGCCTGGTTCCACGGCAGGACGACGTGCACACGCCATCCGCCGTCCGGCAGCGGGCCGACGTCGGCCCGACCCTCGAGGAGCGCGACGCGCTCGCGGATGCCGACGATGCCCCGGCCGGTCCCACCGCCGGTGCCCGGCCGGGTGCCGCCGGAGTCGAGCACCTCCACCTCGACCGCGGAGCCGCTGCGCCGGACCGAGACCCGGACCGACGAGGCGCCCGGGGCGTGCCGGAGCACGTTCGTCAGGCTCTCGGTGACGATGCGCACCACCGCCAGCCGCAACGACGTGTCCTCGGGCAGCGGGCTGTCGAGACCGGTCGCGCTCACGGGCAGCCCGGCCACGCGGAAGCGTTCGACGGCGGTGGCCAGGTCGGTCTCGACGGGGGCCGGCCGGTCGGCGCTGCCGTCGGCGCCGGTGCTGTCGGGGTCGAGTGCGCCGAGGACGCGCTGCATGTCCGACAGCGCCGCACGGCCGGTGCTCGAGAGCTCACGCAGGGCCTCACGCGAACTGTCCGGGGCACGGTCCAGGGCGGCGCCGGCACCGTCGGACAACGCGACCATCACCGAGACGCTGTGCGCGACCACGTCGTGCATCTCCCGTGCGATGCGGGCACGCTCGGAGGCGCGGGCGAGCGCGGCGCTGTTGTCCCGGTCCCGGGCCATCGCCTCGTACCGCTCGACCAGGCCCTGGGCGTGCGCGCGACGCGCCCGCGCCGACGAGCCGGTCGCCACCCCCAGCAGCAGGAGCGCGAGCAGGAGGAAGATGGACGCCGACCGACGGCCCGGCGAGTACGGCGGCTCGGTGAGCTGACGGATCGGGTCGCCTGCCGGCATCGCGATCGGATCGCTCCAGAGGAGGATCTCGGCCAGGCCGATGTCCTGCCACCACAGCAGCGCGAGGCCGACCGTGACGAATACGCCCGCGCACGTGAGCCAGGTGGTTCGGGCCGAGTGGGTCAGCGCGACGTTGTGGAGCGCGCACGCCAGGCACACGCCAAGGACTCCCAGGACACCGACCGTGACGAGCGAGACCACGGCCAGGATGGTCAGCGCCACCGTGACGGTCAGCGGCCGCGCTCGCCGGGCGATCAGGAGTGCGGCGCCGAGAAGGGCACCGGCGAACGTGCCCGCCGGGACCAGCCAGGCCGTGGGCGCATCCGGCAGGTACATGCCCAGGCCGGTCGCCCCCTGGATGGTCAGCGCCACCAGCAGCGCGGTGACGATCCCGAGCAGGAGCACGGACCCGACGAGGCAGACATCGGCGATCCGGGGGTGCGCGGCGAACAGGCGCCCGACCGGCCCGCGCCGCTGGACCTGCGTCTCGGTCAGCGGTGCTGAGCCCGCTGCCCGCGCACGCTCGGAGCCTGGGTCGACCCGCGACGTCCTCACAGGGTCACTCTCCCATCGTTTCGACGGCGCCTCCGGTGGCCGGCTCACTCGTCGACGCTCAGGCGAGGTCATGTCGGCGCAGCCGATGGCCCGCGGCGACGAACAGGCAGGCGGCCCAGAGGCCGAGGACGACCCCGCCGCCCCACGAGCCGAGCTGCGGCCCAAGGGTCGATACGTCCAGCGTGGTGAGCGTGGCGTCGTCCATGGTCAGGCGCGCCCCGGCACCCGGCAGCAGGGCCCGGACCGTGTCGGTCACGCGTCCCGGGTTCACCGCGAGCAGATGGTCGAGGACGACGAGCACCAGCACGCCCGTGACGAGCGCCGCGGTCGGCCGGCGCAGCAGCGCCCCGATGCCCAGCCCCACCAGGGCAACACCGACCAGGAAGCCCACGTAGCCCACCAGGACGCGAACGGTCTCACCGTCGGTGAGGTCGACCGCCAACCCACCGGCGGCGCGCTGACCGATCGTCACCAGGAACGAGGCGAGGAGGGCGCCGACCGCGGTCACGAACGCGACGACGGTCGTCATCAGCGCCTGCGCCAGGAGCACGGGTAGGCGCCGGGGCACGGCGGTGAAGGTGACCCGGAAGGTGCCGAAGCCGTACTCACCGGTTCCCACCAGCACGCCCAGGACCAGCGTCCCGAGCTGGGCGAGCAGGTAACCGGAGACGAGGAGCGACGCGCCGGACTGGCCGGAGTCCGGCCGGACGAACATGCCCAGCCCGAAGGCGAGCGAGGCCGCCGCCAGGATCGTGCCGACGATGGTCCACAGGCTCGAACGCACGCTGAGGAGCTTGGTCCACTCCGCGGCCACTACCCGGGAGAACGTGACACCGGGCTGCGTCGGCGCCGCCACCGTCAGGTCACATCCCGGGCGCGCAGCCTGACCGCGGCCCCGGCGAGCGGGACCAGGATCCAGGCGCCGAGGACGGCACCCCCGCCCCACGGACCCAGGTCCGGAGCGCCGTCGATACCGCTGATGTCCGGCGTGGTCAGGAGCGATCCCGCGCCGCTGGGTAGCAGCGTGACGATGGTGTTGACCACGGCTTCGGCAGGTGGGGGGCCCGACTCGGCCGGGGCCATCGGGTCGGTCGAGAGGTCGGAGGCGAGCATCAGCACGATCGGCAGCACCAGGGTCACGGTGACGGCGGTGACGACGGCGCGGGCCGAGCGGCGCAGGAGCGCCCCGACGGCCAGTCCGAACAGCGCCATTCCGACGAGGTAGAGCGTCATCCCGGCGAGGACCGGCACCGGCCCGTCACCCGTCAGGTCCACGGTGAGCCCTCGCGAACCGGCGGCTGGCACGATCCCGAGCACGGCGGCGCCGACGGCGAGGACGGCGACGACGAGTGCGAACGCTGCCGTGACCACGACCTGCGCGGCGAGGACGGGCAGCCGCCGGGGGACCGCCGTGAACGTCGAGCGGAAGGTGCCGGTGCTGAACTCTCCCGTCCCGATGAGGACCCCAAGGATCATGAGCCCGAGCGGGGCGAGCACCAGGCCGGAGGTGAGGGAGCCGAGCGGGTCGAATCCCGGGTCCACCGATGACGCGTTCGCCGACACGTAGGTGAGGGCCCAGGAGACGGCGACCGTGACGGCCGCGAGCAGGAAGGAGGACCTCAGACTGGTCAGTTTGGTCCACTCCGAGGCGACCACACGCGTGAAGGTCACACCGCGGCCGGCCGCGCCCCCGCGAGCCGCCACCGGCGTGGAGGACGATGCGGCGGGCGCGCTCATCGGGTGCTCCCGGTCGCCGGGCGTGCCGCGGAGTCGTCGGCGCTGCGGCCCCGGTACTGCACGGCGCCGGCGGTGAGCTGCAGGTAGGCGTCCTCGAGTGACCCACCGGGGGCGGAACCGTCGATGATCTCCTGGACCGAGGCGTCGGCGAGCAGTCGGCCCTTGCCGATGATCACGACCCGGTCGGCGCACAGGGCGAGCTCGTGCATGAGGTGGGAGGAGAGCAGGACGGTGCGACCCTCGTCCGCGAGCTCGCGCACGAGCCGGCGGACCCAGAGGACGCCGTCGGGGTCGAGCCCGTTCACCGGCTCATCGAGGATCAGCGTCCCCGGGTCACCGAGGAGCGCACCGGCGATCCCGAGCCGCTGCCCCATGCCGAGCGAGAACGTCCCGGCCCGCCGGCCCGCCACGGACTCCAATCCGGTCATGCCGATCACCTCCTCGACGCGCTTGCGGGAGATGCCATGGGTCCGGGCCTGCGCCAGCAGGTGGCGGAAGGCCGTCCGTCCCGGGTGCACGGTGCGGGCATCGAGCATGACCCCGACGGCGTGCAGCGGTGCGGCCAGGTCGGCGTAGCGCCGGCCGTCGACGGTCGTGGTGCCCGAGGTCGGGCGCTCGAGCCCCACGACGACCCGCATGGTCGTCGACTTCCCGGCACCGTTCGGGCCGAGGAAGCCGGTCACGGTCCCCGGACGCGCCGTGAAGGTCAGCCCGTCCACGGCCGTGGTGGTCCCGTAGCGCTTCGTCAGCGACGCCACCTCGATCATCTGCACTCCTGTCGTCGACGGATCGGACCCACTTGGCCCTTCCGTCAACGACGCTACGGACACCACTGAACCTGCCTCGACCTTCCCGCAGCCGATATCGGTGGTGGGAACGCGTCGTCCCTCAGGAGGACGACGTCCACCGGCGGACCCATGCCGGACGACCGCACCGAGCTCGGCGAGAGTGCGGTTCTGCGGCGCCTGCACCGGATCGACCGCACGATGACACCGTCGGCGTCGCGGTGGGCGGGGGCGGCGGACGGCGACGCCGGACGGGACTCTCCATGGCCCGGTTCGTCGCTCCAACTGCTCAGCCGATGCGGTGTTGACCTTGACCTAAGGTCAGGGTGCACGCTGGCGGCATGAACACCTCACACACCTCAGATATCAGCGAATCGGCGCGTTCGACCTGGACCGGCATGGTGCCGGTCGAGGACACGGCACTGGCCGTCACCGACACCGGCGGTCCCGGTACCCCCGTGGTCTACCTGAACGGCGCGTACGCCTCCCAGCGGCACTGGCGCCGCGTCGTCGCCGAACTCGGGCCGGGCATGCGGCACATCACCTTCGACGAGCGTGCCCGCGGGCGATCGAAGAGCTCGGCGGACTACTCGTTCGAGGCGTGCGTCCGTGACATCGATGCCGTCCTCGACGCGCGGGGGGTGGAGCGGGTGCTGCTGGTGGGCTGGTCCTACGGGGCCCTGCTCGGGGTGCACTGGGCGAGCCGGAACCCGGACCGCGCCCTGGGTGTGGTCGGAGTCGACGGCCCGTACCCGGTCGGCTGGACCGACGAGACCGGCCACGACGAGATCCGGAAGGTGTTCCGGAGGATGAAGCCGATGATGCCGTTGGTGCGCCCGCTGGGCCTGGCGGCGCGGTTCTCCGCGGAACTGCATGCTGAGCTGGCCATCGAGTCCCACCACCTCCACGCCGCCCTCGAACCGGTCCTCGACGGCATGACCGTGCCGGTCCGGTACGTCGTCGCCTCCGGAGAGGCGCTGGGCAGCCGCGACGACCTGCAGGAACAGATGCGCAAGTCCATCGACCCGGTGCTGGGCCGCAACCCGCATCTGAAGGTGAGCTCGAAGGTGACCAGCAACCACGGGAGCATCCTGCGCAAGGATTCCCCGGCCGTGCGGGAGGTCGCCGCCCTCGACCGGCGCGATCATTGAGGACATGACCAGTGGACTCACGATCGGACAGGCGGCAGCGTTCGCCGGCGTCACGGTGAAGACCGTGCGGCACTACCACCGGCACGGGCTCGTCGACGAACCAGAACGCGACAGCTCCGGGTACCGGCGGTACGGCTCGGCCGAGCTGCTGCGGCTGGTCCAGGTGCGGACCATGGCCGCCGCGGGCGTCCCGTTGGCCGAGATCGGCTCGCTGCTCGACGCAGACGCGGAGCCGTTCGCCGCAGCCCTGGCCGATGTGGAACGCCGGCTGACCGATCGGATCGCGGACCTGGTGGCGCGCCGCGACACCCTGTACCGGCTGGCCGACGGTGACCGGGCGCTGCTGCCGGACCGTGCCTGCGCGGTCCTGGACCGGATGCGCGATCTCGGCTTCGGTCCTGACTACGTGGCCGCCCAGCGGGAGGCCCTGGTGCTGGCCCGGGCGTTGATGCCGGACGTGTTCGAGGCGTTCCTGACACCGTTCGAGACGTTGCTCGATGACCCCGAATACGTCGACCTGACCAAGCGCGGCCTGGAGGCCGAGGCCTGGGAGCCGGACGACCCCCGTATCGACGAACTCGCCTCCGCCATGGCGGACCGCTACCTCGCCAACCCCGCGCTGCTGGAGATTCCCGCCGGTCCGCAACCCTGGGCGGACTCCACCAGGTACGGCCTCGTCAACCACCATGGGGAGGACCAGGCACCGATCTCGGCCCGGCTGACCGCGCTCACCGAGGCCAAGCTGCGCTCCGCAGGCATTCCCGTCCCCCACCAGTGACGGACGATGCTCAGCCGGCGCGGCCGCCGAACGGCAGCATGTTCACGGGGTACACCGGGACCTCCTCGACCCGACGGCCCGGGGATGGCGCCT
Organism: Occultella kanbiaonis; assembly: GCF_009708215.1. Taxonomy (NCBI): domain Bacteria; kingdom Bacillati; phylum Actinomycetota; class Actinomycetes; order Micrococcales; family Ruaniaceae; genus Occultella; species Occultella kanbiaonis. The sequence goes on from NZ_CP046175.1 coordinate 701,523, forward strand.
GGACGCGCATGTTCGAACCGGAGTAGATCGCCATGTGGTAGATCCCGGACGGTTGGCCGTTGCTCGACCAGAAGAGCAGGTCACCGACCTGGAGGTCCTCGAGCGCCACCCGTCTGGTGGCATCCCACTGGGCCCTGGTGGTCCGCGGCAGCCGTACGCCGGCCTGCTCGAACGCCCGCATGGTCAGGCCCGAGCAGTCGTATCCGCCGTCGGCCGGGCCGGCGCCACCCCAGACGTAGGGGACACCCAGCTGGGTGCGCGCCCACTGCAGGGCCCGGGGGCCGGCGGCGCTCGGCGCCGGGGTGACGTAGGACGCGGCGATCCGGTGCATCTCGCCGGTGTATTCGATGAACCGGCGCACGCCGAGGGAGTCGACACCATCGCCGTTCCAGTCTCCGACCAGCGTGGTGTCGCTGACCCGGCCGTAGGCGAGGGAGCGGTCGGCGGGACCCGAGCGGATGGTGTTGGCGATGAAGTACAGGTTCGAGCGGCGTACGGCGAAGGTGTCGGTGCGGTTGCCGTCCCAGTCGCCCACGTACACGTCGTCGTCGGCGCGGCCGTAATAGGCGATCGAGTCGGCATTGCCACCGGCGATCGTGTTCTTGACGTGGTAGGCGTTGCCCCGGCGTACGGCGAGGGTGTCGACGCCGTCGCCGTTCCAGTCGCCGACGAGCACGACGTCACCGGGTCTGCCGTAGAAGATCACGGCGTCGGCGGCGCCGCCGGTGAGGCTGTTCTTGATGTGGTACTCATGTCCGCGGCGCACGGCCAGGGTGTCGATGCCGTCGCCGTTCCAGTCGCCGACCAGGACCACGTCGCCGGGGCGTCCGTAGGTGAACGTGACCTGTGCGCCACCGGTGGTGTTCGCGTTCCGGACGGAGAAGGTGTTGCCGGTCCGGTAGGCCAGGGTGTCGATGCCGTCGCCGTTCCAGTCGCCCACGAACACCTCGTCCAGGGCGCTGCCGTAGGAGAACTGGCGGTTCGCCGTCGCGGAGAAGCTGTCGGAGAGGTAGTAGTCACTGCCCGCGCCGCCGATCGCACCGCCCTTGGCCTGTGCCGCCGGCATCCCGACCACCGTCAGTGCCACCACCATCAGTGCCACCGCGAGCGCCGAGGACCTGTTCTTCGTCATCACAGGACGAAGTATGGGTTGGGAGCCGGCCGGCGTCCAAAGCGGCTTCGGAACCAGGCGCATCCATGCCCCGTCAGGACGACAGGGTGGTGACCACCGCCGACGGTGCGACCGTTGCCGCGACGGGCCCCGCCGGGCGTGACCCGGTCCATGCGCGTACGGTGGAAGCGCGATCGGGGAGGGCCCATGCGCGCACACGAGAACGTGACCATCAGCGCAACGCTCGCGGACGTGTACAAGGACCTGCATCGCCATCCGGAGCTCGGTTTCCAGGAGCATCGCACGGCCGGGATCGTCAAGGAGGAGCTCGAGGGACTCGGCTTCGAGGTCTCGTCCGGGATCGGCGGGACCGGAGTCGTGGCCGTGCTTCGGAACGGGCCGGGGCCGACTGCGCTGCTGCGGGCCGACATGGATGCGCTTCCCGTCAAGGAACAGACCGGTCTGGACTACGCCAGCACCGCTACCACGACGGGCGACGGCGGCAAGGTGGTGCCGCTTGCTCATGCGTGTGGGCATGACCTGCACACCACGTGCCTGCTCGGTGCGGCCGAGGTCCTCTCCCGCGAGACCACCACGTGGTCCGGGGCGTTGCTCCTGGTGTTCCAGCCCGCCGAGGAACTCGGCGCCGGGGCACAGGCGATGGTCGACGACGGGTTGTTCGACAGGTTCCCGCGGCCCGATGTGGTGCTGGGCCAGCATGTGGCGCCGTTGCCGGCCGGCCGGATCGCCGGCCACGCCGGCCCGGCGTACGCCGGATCGGACTCGCTCCGGGTGCGTCTGATCGGGAAGGGTGCACACGGGTCGATGCCCGAGGCCTCGGTCGATCCGGTCGTGCTGGCAGCCGCGACGGTGCTACGGCTGCAGACGATCATCTCGCGCGAGATTCCGAGCACGGCGACGGCGGTGCTCACCGTCGGTTCCATCCATGGTGGCGACGCGGCGAACGTCATTCCCGGCGAGGTCGAGCTGCAGCTCAACATCCGCAGTTACGACGAGAAGGTTCGCGGACGGATCCTCGCTGCGGTCGATCGGATCGCCAAGGGTGAAGCCGAGACGGCAGGCGCCCCGCAGGAGCCGACGATCACCGAGATCGAACGGTTCCCGGTCGTGGTGAACGACGCGGGCGCGCTGCAGAAGACGTTCGACGCGTTCGGTGCCTGGCTCGGGGCGGACAAGCTCCTCGACCCCGGCGCAGGTGCCGGCAGCGAGGACGTCGGCGTGTTGGCGACGAGTTCGGGTGCGCCCCTGTCCTACTGGCTGCTCGGCGGGACGGACCCTTCGTTGTTCACGACGGGGGACCTCTCGGACCCGGCGCTGCTGACGGTGCCCTCGAACCACTCTCCCCGGTACGCGCCGGTCATCGAGCCGACGCTTCAGCTCGGTGTCACCGCGCTCGTGACGGCGGCGCGCACCTGGTTGCCGGCCGCGTAGGCACCCACCACGGCACCGGGCAGGCCGGCTGATGCCGACCTGCCCGGTTCGTTCGTTCCCCGCAGGCTGCGGTTTCCCGGCGCCCACCGGCGGGTCACACCACGGCTGGGGCCTCGCGCACCGGTCGGCTCGCGCTGAGCCAGCCCAGCAGCCGGTCCGGGCGGTCGGTGATGATGCCGTCCACGCCCCACTCCAGGGCCTGCGCCCACGAGTCGACGTCGTTCAACGTCCACACGAACACGCTCATCCCGGCGTCGTGGATCCGACCGACCAGGCCGGGGTCGGCGAGCAGCACCTCGTGGCTCGGGTTGCACCCGCGCACGCCCAGCTCCGCGCAGAACGGCAGGAGGTCGGGGTTGGATGCCGCCTCCTTCGAGATGAGCAGGTCCCGGCGCAGGTCCGGGGCCACCTCGGCGAGCGAGCGCAGCGTCTGCGGCCAGAATGTCTGCGCGATCGTGCGATCGGCGACCCCGGCGTCGGTGAGCACGCCGACGATCCCGGTGGCCTGCGCCGGGGTGTAGTCGCCCTTGAGCTCCATGAGCAGGTCGGTGCCGGGATGGGCCGCCACGAACGCGGCCACGTCGGCGAGCAACGGAACCCGATGGGAGGCGAACGTCGGCGAGAACCACGCTCCGCCGTCGAGGGCAGTGGCCTGCTCGGCGAGCAGACCGGCCACCGGGCCGCTGGCGTTCGTGGTGGCGTCCACGGTCTCGTCGTGGATCACCACGCCGACTTCGTCACGGCTGAGCCGTACGTCGATCTCGACGAGGTCGGCCCCGGCCCGCCAGGCACCCTCCACCGCGGGCAGCGTGTTCGGCGGCGCCATCGCGGTGTTGCCACGGTGGGCGATCACGAGCGGTCCGGGACCGCCGAGGTGACTCACAGGTAGGGCTCCACGTTGTCCTCGAAGGCCACGTCCAGCTTGGCGGAGACGTCCGGGAACACGTCCTCGGGGCTGGCGCCGGCCAGGACCAGCTCCTCGATGCCGTCGGTGATGATCTGGTCGCCGCCCGGGGTGAACACCCGGACCCAGTCCTGGACCCGCGTCTTCTGCTGCAGCTGGTCCACGGACGTGCGGAACTGCGGCGTCTCCTCGTACACGGCGGCCATGATGTCGCCCTCGACCGCCGAGGTGCGGACCGGCATGTACCCCGTTGACTGCGAGAACAGGGCGGTGTTGTCGGTCTCGGTGAGGAACTTCAGGAACATCGCCGCGGCGAGCTGCTGCTCGGGGGTCCGCGAGGACGGGATGGCCAGCCCGGTGCCGCCGGTGGGCACGTTCGGTGCGTCCACCGGGCCGTTCGGCAGGAACGAGGTGCCGAGCTCGAACGGGGCCGCGTCCAGGTGGCCCTTCAGCGAGCCGGTGGATCCGATCAGGCAGGCGAAGATGCCGGCCTGGAAGTCCGCGTTCGTGTCAGAGCCGAGCCCGGCGAACGCGGTCTCACCGTTGTACATGTCCCGCACGAACGCGCCGGCGGTCATGGCCTCCTCGGTGTCGAGGGTCACCGTCCAGTCGTCGCTCATGTTGCCGCCGAGGCCCCAGATCACGTTGGAGAACCACCAGCCGGCCCAGGACGGGCCGATGCCGAGACCGAGGGCCTGGCCGTCGGCCGGGACCTGCGCCTGCAGCGCGGGTGCCCACTCCTGAAGCTCGGCCCAGGTCTCGGGGCCGCGGTCCGGCAGGCCCGCGGCCGCCCAGACGTCCTTGTTGTAGTAGAAGAGCGGGGTGGAGCGGGCGTACGGGGCCGCGTAGTGCTTGCCCTCGTACTCGTAGTCGCTGTAGAGCGTCTCGACGTAGTCGTCGGTGTCCACCTCGAGGTGGGCGAAGACATCGTCGATGGCCATGATCTGACCGTTGATGAAGTACCGGAACCACCACACGTCCGAGGCGATGACCAGGTCCGGCAGGTCGTCGGTGCCGGAGGCGGCCTGGAACCGCTGCGCGATCTCGTCGTAGTTCGCGCCGGCGGTGACGTGGTTGATCTTGATGTCCGGGTACTCGACGTTGAAGGCCGCGATGTAGGACTCCTCGAGCTCCTTCGTGTTCCCCGGGTGGTTGGACCACCAGGTGATCTCCGTGGCCGGCTCGATCGAGGCCCAGTCGGTCGCTTCGCCCTCCTCCTCCTCGCCGCCACCGCCGCCGACGGACGGGCCGCTGCAGGCGGCGAGCAGCCCGCCGGCGGCACCGAGGCCGCTGAGCTGGAGCAGGCTACGGCGGGAGGGGGTCCACAGCGGTGTGGTGCGACGTGACGTCGTCATGGTGCGCTTCCTTCTTCTATGTGGGGGATGAACAGACGTGGTTCTTGGGATGCGGGTGGATCAGCCGGTGACGGCGCCCGCGGTGAGACCGGAGACGAGGCGACGCTGCAGGACCAGGAAGATGAGCAGCATCGGGGTGGTCACCACCACCGTGGCGGCCATCAGGACGCCCCAGTTCTGCAGGCCGTCGAGGCTCTGCAGCAGCGTCAGCCCGACCGGCAGGGTCATCGTGTCCGTGTTGTCCGTGACGAGCATCGGCCACAGGTAGTCGTTCCACTCCGCGACCAGGGAGATGAGGCCCACGGCGGCGATCGTCGGCATCGACATCGGCACCACGAACCGCCAGAGCCGGCGCCAGTGCCCGGCGCCGTCCATCTGCGCCGCCTCGAGCACCGAGATCGGCAGCGACCGGAAGTGCTGACGGAACAGGAACGTGCCGAACGCGCTCGCCAACCCCGGCACCAGGATGCCCTGGTAGGTGTTCAGCCAACCGAGCGATGCGATCAGGGTGTAGTTCGGGATGATCGTGATCTGGGACGGGATCAGCAGTGCGAAGATCACCACCACGAACGCGACCCTCTTGAACGGGACGTCGATGAACACGAGCGCGTACGCGCAGGTAAGGCCTAGGAAGACCTTCAGCCCGGCACCGGCGATGGTCAGTCCGACACTGTTCAGGGCCATCCGCCCGATCGGGATGGACGTGGCGACCTGCTCGTAGTTGGTCCACTCGAAAGCCTCCGGCAGCCACTGCAGCGGCACCGAGTAGATCTCGCCGGACTCCTTGAAACTGGCTAGGAACATCCAGATCAGCGGCACGGACATGACCAGGATCGCGGCGATCAGGGTCAGGTACAGGCCGGCGTCCAGGTGCGCACGGAATGGTCGACGGCGGCCCTTGGGCTGGTCCGTCCCGGCCGGCGTGGGTGCGTCGACGCGTTCGTCCACTGTGGTGCTCATGCGTAGTGGACCTTTCGTTCCATGAACTTCAGCTGGATGGCCGTGATCACCAGCAGGATCACGAACAGGATGGTTGCGGCGGCGGAGGCGAAGCCGGCGCGGCCGGTCTGGAAGCCCTCGACGTAGATCTGGTACATGAGCGTCGTCGTCGAGCCGAGCGGTCCGCCGTCGGTCATCGCCTTGATCAGGTCGAAGGACTGCAGCGAGCTCAGGATCGTGGTGATCAGCAGGAAGAACGTCACCGGGCCGAGCAGCGGCAACACGATCGACCAGAACGTGCGCGTCTTGCCCGCACCGTCGAGCGCCGCGGCGTCATGCAGGTCCTGCGGCACGCCCTGCAGCCCGGCCAGGTAGATCAGCGCGACGTACCCGACGTGCTTCCACAGGTAGACGATGATGATCATGATCAGTGCCCACGGCGAGGTGGTGTACCACTGCGGGGAGCTGAGCCCGATCGCCTTCAGCAGCGTGGAGAGCAGGCCGTAGCGCGGGTCGAAGATGTACAGCCAGAGCATGCCGACCGCGATCCCGGAGAGCACGTACGGCGCGAACGCCACGGTGCGGGCGATGCCACGTCCGAAGATCTTCTTGTTCAGCAGCAGCGCCAGGCCCAGGCCGAGCACCAACGAGCCGCCCACGGTGGTCACGGCGAAGATCGCGGTGGTGCCCATCACCTGCGGGGTGTCCGGGTCGGTGAACCAGCGGATGTAGTTCTCGAAGCCGATGAACCGCGCCACGCTCGAGCCCATGTTCCACTGCAGCATCGAGTAGTAGAAGCTCAGCAGCAGCGGCCGGTACACGAAGATCAGCAGCAGGGCGATGTTCGGCCCGGCCAGCAGGGCGAAGAAGCCCAGGTTGCGCAGCCGCTTGCGGCGCTGGGCCGCACGGCGCTGCGTCGAATGGGGCTGGCTCGGCGCCGTCGCGATCGGGGTGGCGGTCTGCGCCGTCATCGAGGGGACACCGTGTAGTCGTAGCGTCGGGGCGCCACGGGGTCGGTCATGCTCATAGTCGCTCCTTTGGGACATGCAAGGAGACCGCCCCTGGCGGTCCGGCAAAGCCTTTGCACGATAGCGCCGCGAGCAGGTCGTGTCGAATGAATCTGCGCGACTTGCACCTAAAACGTCACAATCGATCATTCGTCGCGCGTTCAACCATTGTTCACCTACGGGCCTGCTCCGGTCCCTACCCTGGAGATCAGCAGGGTGCACTGGGGTGCCCGAAGGGAATGACGTGAGACAGCAGCAGCGCCTCGACCAGATCCTCGCGACCATCAGCACGCAGGATCGGATCAGCGTCGAGGAGATCGCGGACCTGTTCGGGACCTCGCTGGCGACCGCTCGCCGCGATCTCTCGGTGCTCACCGACCAGGGCCTGGTGACCCGCACGCACGGCGGTGCCATCGCCGTCGCCAGTGCCTACGAGCTCCCGATGGCGTACCGGATCGCGAGGAACGCCCACGCCAAGCGGGCGATCGGCGCGACGGCCGCGGCACTCGTGAGCCCCGGGGACGTGGTGGGGCTGACCGGTGGCACCACCACGTCCGAGCTGGGCCGGGCCCTGGCGGCGCGTGGCGACCTGGTACCGAAGGTCGGCACCGGCGTCACGGTCATGACGAACGCCCTGAACATCGCCTACGAGCTGGCCATCCGGCCCCACGTGAAGCTGGTGCTGACCGGGGGAGTGGCCCGGTCCCAGACGTTCGAACTGGTCGGCCCGATAGCGGCCGCCACCCTGTCCGACGTCGTCATCGACGTTGCGTTCCTGGGCGTGGACGGGCTCGACGCCGAGCGCGGCGCCACCACCGCCGACGACGCGGAGGCACACGTGAACCACCGCATGCTGAGCAGCGCGCGGCGCGTGGTGGTGGTGGCGGACTCCACCAAGTTCGACCACGCGGCCTTCGCCCGGACCTGCTCCCTTGAGGAGATCGACACGCTCGTCTGCGACGCCGAGCCCGGCCGGGCGCTGGCCGAGGCGCTGGCGCGCGCGGACGTCGAGGTGATCGTCAGCCCGCCGCGGAGCCGGGGCTGACCGGCGAGGGTGCGGATCCGCGGCTGATCTCGGCGAGGGTGCGGATCCGCGGCGCATGCGCCGGGTGAGCCGCACATTGGCACGATCGCCGGCCCGAGTCCGGTCCGAGTCCGGTCCGAGTCCGGTCCGAGTCCGGTCCGAGAGTGTGGTTCTGCGGCGGACGCGCCGGGTGCGCCGCACGATGACACCGTCGGCATCCGGAGCCCAGACGATGCGGCGATACTGGTTCGCGGACCGGTGCCATCGCCGGCCCAGGGGAGGCATTCGTGACCATCATCCGCAACGTCCGCCCGTGGGGCGGACCGCCCAGCGACATCCACGTCACCGACACCCAGATCACGGCGATCACCCCGCACGAGCCGGCCACCGCCGTCGGGCAGGATGCCGGTACCGCCGCCGACGGTGACGTGATCGACGGCGGCGGCCGGCTCGCGCTGCCGAGCATCGTGAACACGCACGCCCACGTGGACAAGTCGTGGCAGGGGCTGCCGTGGCAGTCCTACGGCGGTGAGGGCGGCACGGACGGCCGGATCAGGCACGAGCGGGCCCGCCGCGACGAGCTCGGCATCCCCGGTGTGGAGATCACCACCGCCGTGCTGCGCGAGTTCGTGCGGTACGGCACCACCGTGCTGCGCACGCACGTGGACGTGGACCTCGGCGTCGCGCAGCGGGGGATCGACGTCGTCCGGGAGGCCGTGGCCTCCTTCGACGGCGCCGTCGAGGCGCAGATCGTCGCGTTCCCGCAGGACGGCGTGCTCCGGCGCGAGGGCGTGCTCGACCTGCTCGCCGAGTCCGCGCGGGCGGGCGCCGAGTACATCGGTGGCCTCGACCCGGCCACCATCGACCGGGACCCGGTCGGCCAGCTGGACGGCATCTTCGCGATCGCCGCCGAGCACGGCTGCGGCATCGACATCCATCTGCACGATCCGGCCGAGCTCGGCGCGTTCCAGTTCGAGCTGATCCTGGAGCGGACCGCGCGGTACGGGCTGGCCGGCCGGGTGAACGTGGCGCACGGGTTCGCCATCGCGCAGCTGCCGGCGAGCCGGCGCGCGGACCTGCTCGCCGCGATGGCGGAGCTCGACGTCACCATGACCACGGTCGCGCCGATGCGGGTGCCGCAGCTGCCGCTGCACGAGTTCGACGACGCGGGGGTCGCGTTCGGCTTCGGCACCGACGGCATCCGGGACCTGTGGTCCCCCTACGGGACCGGGGACACCCTCGGCATCGCGTGGCAGTACGGCCGCACCGCCGGGATCGTGCGCGACGAGGACCTGCTCCGGGTGGTGCGGATCGCGACGTCCGACGCCGCCCGGTTCGTGGGACGCGACGTCCACGACCTGGTCCCGGGTTCGCGCGCGGACCTGATCCTGTTGGACGCGGAGAACCCGATGGACGCGCTCGTGCGCACGCCGCCGCGGGACCTGGTCATCGGCGGCGGGCGGGTGCTGCACAGCACTCTCTGAGCGGCGGGCTGCGATCAGCGGGCGGGGACGAGCCGGGCCAGGGCGAGGGCGATCGCGGTCATGCCCGCGTCGTTGGGGTGGAAGGACGCGCCGGTCAGGGTCAGGTCCGTGTGGAACGGCTGCACCCACGGGTCGGCCGAGTCCCACGCGTGGCCGGTGCTGAGCGTGGAGGCGCGGACCAGGTCGGCGCCGGTGCGGTCCGCGGCCTCCGTGAACGCAAGGGCGAGCGCCGCCTGGACGACGAGGAAGTCGCGTACCTCGTCCTCGGAGAACACGGCGGAGCGGCTCGACGCCGGGTCCAGCACGGTGAGGTAGTCGACCAGGATGACGCGTGCCCGGGAGGCCTTGCTGCGCGCGGCATCGACCACCCGCACCAGGCCCGCGGTCGCCCGATCGACGTCCTCATCGCTCGGGAGCGGGACGCCGTCGGGGAAGGCGCCGTCCATGAGTTGCCGGGGGTCCGTGTGGGCCCAGGCGGTGTGCAGCAGCGCCGCCGAGAACTGGAGGTCGTTACCGCCGGCGGTGACCGTCACGATGTCCGTCTCCGCCGGCACCCGGTCGAGCTGGGGTCGCAGCATCCGTCCCGGACCGGCCTCCTGAGGGGTGTCGAGGAGGTTCGCGGTGGTCGCCCCGGACGTCGTGAGGTCCACGAGGTGGGCGCCGATGAGTTCCGCGAGCTGATGGGCGTAGTTCCGGCCGGACCGCATGGCGACCGGGTCGATGAGGGTCGATGCCCGGCCCGGACGCGAACGAGCTGCCGACGGCCGCGATCGACAGGGGGCGCCGGGCTCGCACGCCACGGGTGGGTTGGTCCGCCGACATGCCCGGGCTCCTCATCGGTGTGGTCTCTCGAGTGGCCGCTCGATGCCGCCGGCCGGTACCCGAGCACGTGACGCCATTGTTCCCCACGCCGGCCGGGTCAGTCCCGGGCGAGTCCCTCGAGGCCCCGCACCAGCATGACGACGAGCGCGTCGAAACTGGTGTCCAGGTCACGGGAGAGCCCGAAGCCGCCCTCCAGCTCGAGCAGCACGAACCCGTGGATCGCGGAGCGGAACACGCGGACGGCGTCGATCGCCCGCTCCGGGGTGAAGTCGTAGCCGCGCAGAGCGCTCGTGGTGACCTCGAGGGCCTCCGTGCTCGCCCCGATGATCGCGGCATCGGCGGGCTCGTCCGGATCGCCGGCGTGCTGGGCGGCGAGGTACCGCGCGGGCTTCTCCTCTGCGAAGGCGCGCAGTCCTTCGGCGAGGGAGACGACGGCGTCCGCTCCCGCGCGCCCGACGGTGGCCCGGCTGAGGGCCCGGGTGAAGTCGCGCACCGACTCCAGGGCGACGTCGCGCCGCAGGTCCGCCAGCGACCCGACGTGCTTGTACAGGCTCGGCGTCGACACGCCGTGCCTGGCGGCGACCGCGGCCAGGGTGAGGTTGTCGAATGCCCGGGGCCCGCCCTCGTCGATGATGGCGAGGGCGGTCTCGGTCAGGGTCTGCCTGCTCAGACCCGCCCTAGGCAAGCGAGCCGCCAGCCGGCTGCGGGGCCGGGTTCTGGGCCGTCGGACGGACCTTCGACAGGAAGGACAGCGTCGCGGGAGCCACGAGGTCGGGGCGCTGCGCCTGGGGGTAGTGGCCCGCGTCCGCGATCAGCGTGCCCTCGGCGTCGATCGCGGCGGTGGCCCAGGCGAGCTCCTCGGCGGGGGAACCGAAGTCCGGATCGCGGTCGCCGATGAGGATGAGCGCGGGCGCCGCGACCTCGGGTAGCCGCACCTCCACCTCCGAGTGGTCGAGCTGCACGGCCAGCTCGCGGAACGAGCGGAGCCGGCCCGGCTCGCCGAGGCTGCTCCGGATGGCGCGCACGTGCTCGTCGAGCCACGGTGCCTTCGTCACCTTGTTGAGGCCGGCGTAGTAGGAGCCCCAGAACGCGGCACCCCAGGGGCGCGCGAACAGGATCCGGTAGAGGACGCGGGTCGCCGCCCGGGCGAGCCGGTTGCTCACCGGCTCCCGCAGGAACGGGCTGAGCAGGACCATGCCGGCAACGGCGTCCGGGCGCTCGGCGGCGGCCCAGGCGGCCGCGGAGGCGCTCATCGAGTTGCCGATCACGATGGCGCTCTCGCCGAGCTCGTCGGCGAGGGCCAGGATGTCGGCACCGGTCACGGCATCGCCGTGCGTGGTGAACGTGGTGTCGCTGTCGCCGTGACCGCGCAGGTCCATCACGGCGAGGCGGTAGCCGGCCCCCGTGATCGGCCCTTCGAGGTCGCGGTAGACCGAGCGCAGATCGCCCATCCCGGGGACGGCGATGACGAGCGGACCGGTACCGGTGACGGTGTACGCGAGGCGGCCCTCGGGCCGGGCGAGATAGCGGATCTCGGCTTGGCTAATATCCATACCCTTTAAGTTAATGCCAGTAGCCAAGATGCGCAAGTGGGTGGTCGGCCTCGTCTCCGGCGGTCGGCCGCGTTGACAGCCGCGCCCTCGCCCAATACTGTCCGTGACAGAGGAACATTCAGTACTGAATTGATATGCGCGCGGCTCGCACGGCCGCCGTCCAGCCGAGGAGTGCCATGACGTCCGAGCCGCAGCGTCGACGCGCGATCATCAACACCGACGCCAAGAACGAGGCCGACGACCAGTACGCGATCGTGCACGCACTGCTCTCGCCGACCATCGACATCCGCGGCCTGGTCGCCGCCCACTTCGGGACCGTGCGATCGCAGCGCAGCATGGAGGACTCCCGGGACGAGATCGACCTCATCCTCGAGTTGCTCGCGCTCGACCATCGGGTCCCGGTGGCGAACGGCGCCGCCCACGCGATCCCGGATCCGGCCACGCCGGTGGACTCCCCGGGAGCCCGGCTGATCATCGACGAGGCCCACCGGTCCGGCGAGGGCACCCTGCACGTCGCGTTCCTCGGGCCGTTGACGGATATGGCGAGCGCACTCCTGCTGGACCCGAGCATCCAGGACACCGACATGGTGGTGATCTGGATCGGCGGACACCACTACTACGACCCGATCTACCCGTTGCAGCCGAAGGTCGAGTTCAACCTCTCCAACGACATCGCGGCGGCGAACGTCGTGATGGCGTCGCGCCTGCCGGTGTGGCAGGTCCCGAGCTCGGTCTACCGGCAGGTGGCCGTCGGCTACGCGGAGCTGGACGCGCGGGTCGCGCCGCACGGACGACTCGGCCGCTACCTGGTGGATCAGCTGCACGAGTGGAACGCGACCCACCACGCCGGCCCGATCGAGCACCGGTCCCTGGGTGACTCGCCCGCGATCGGCTTGATCCTGAACCCGGGCAGCGCGCACTTCTCGTCCCGGCCGGCGCCGGTCTTCGCCCCCGACGGGTCCACGGCGGTGAGCCACGAGGGCACCCGGAACGTCCTGGTCGCGGAGTCCTTTGACACCCGCTGGCTCCTCGAGGACATGTTCCACAAGATCGCCCGCCACGCTCCCGCAGACGGGGCCCCGCGATGATGACCGCACACGCGCCCCAGGTGCGTGCCTGGCGGCAGACGCGCACCGCCGTCGAAGCGGCATCACCCACCGAGCAGGCCGCGCTCCTCGCCGAGCAGTCCCGGCTGATCCGCCGCTCGGTGCTCGCCATGATCGGACGGGCGAAGGCCGGCCACATCGGTGGCGACTTCTCGGTCACCGACATCCTCACCACCCTCTACTTCGGCGTGCTCCGGATCGACCCGGCCCACCCGGACGCGCCGGTCCGGGACCGGTTCATCATGTCCAAGGGGCACTGTGCCGCCTCCCTCTACTCCGTGCTCGCCTTCTCGGGCTACTTCGACCCGGCCGAGCTCGACACGTTCATGGGTCCCTACTCGGCTCTGAACGGGCACCCGAACCGGACCAAGGTGCCCGGCGTCGAGACGAACACCGGCCCGCTCGGGCACGGCCTGCCGGTCGCGGTCGGGGAGGCCCTCGGCACCCGCATGCTCCGTCACGACAGCCGGGTGTTCGTAGTCTGCGGTGACGGGGAGCTGCAGGAGGGCAGCAACTGGGAGGCGCTCATGTCCGCCGCCCATTACCGGCTGTCGAACCTGACCCTGGTGATCGACCGGAACCGGCTCCAGCAGGGCGCCCGGACCGAGGAGACCAATGCCCTGGACCCGCTCGAGGACAAGCTCGCCGCGTTCGGCTGGGAGGTGCGTGAGGCGGACGGGCACGACCACGCCGCCCTGCTCGAGGCGTTCGCGCCCGCGGCCGGCACCCGACCGGTGGCGGTGATTGCGAACACCATCAAGGGCAAGGGCGTCACGTTCATCGAGGACCGCGTCGAGTGGCACCACAAGGTACCCACGCCCGAACAGATCGACCTCGCCCTGAAGGAGCTGGCATGAGCCTCGCCGACACTGCCGCCCTGACCTACGACAACCGGACCGCGTTCGCCGAGGAGCTCCTCGAGATCGCCCGCGCGGACGAGCGCGTCGTCGCCGTCTGCAACGACTCCGTGGGCTCCTCGAACCTGGTGGGCTTCCGCCAGGCGTTCCCGGACCGGCTCATCAACGTCGGCATCGCCGAGCAGAACATGGTCGGCGTGGGCGCCGGGCTCGCGGCAGCCGGACTCATCCCGTTCGTCTGCGCGGCCGGCCCGTTCCTCACCGGCCGCTCCCTCGAACAGGTCAAGGCCGACGTCGCCTACAGCGCCCACAACGTGATCCTCTGTGGCATGAGCCCCGGCATGGCCTACGGCGAGCTCGGCCCCACCCACCACTCGGTCGAGGACCTCTCCTGGCTGCGTGCGCTGCCGGGCCTGGACATCGTGGTCCCCGCGGACCGGCACCAGACCCGCCAGGCCGTGCGCCAGGCCGCCGCCGAACCGCGACCCACCTACCTCCGCGTCGGCCGGCACAAGGTCCCGGACGTCACCGCGCCCACCGACCCGCTCGAGCGCGGCCGCTTCCTGCTCGCCCGCGACGGCGGCGACGTCACCCTGATCGGCACCGGCACCCTGGTCTCCCGGACCCTCGCCGCGGCCGACCTGCTCGCGGCGGACGGCATCGACGCGCGCGTCCTCAACGCGGCCTACATCGCCCCGCTGGACGTCGACGCCATCCGCGCCGCCGCCGCCCAGACCCGCGCCATCGTCACCGCCGAGGAGGCGAACATCTCCGGCGGACTCGGCGCGGCCGTCGCGCTCACGGTCGCCTCACTCGGCCGCGGCCCGGTGGTGAGAGCCCTGGGACTGTCCGAGTTCGCGCCGACGGGCAGCAACGACCTGCTGCTGGAGCACTTCGGTCTCACCGGGCCCGCGATCGCCGCTGCCGCGCGGGAGGCGCTCGCCGGGTGACCCGGGCGCGGGGCGTGCCCACTCGGGCCCCGATCTCTCCGATCAGGCCCGCAGGAGCGCCTGCTCCTGCGTGACCCGGTGCTGCAGTGGCTCCCCGGCGAGCCAGCGTTGCAGCTCGTCGACGACGAGCCGGCCGAGGCGGCGGCGCTCCAAGCCGACACTGCCGGCGATGTGCCCCGTGAGGGTGACGTTCTCGAGCCCGTAGAGCGGCGAGTCGGCGCCCGGCGGGTCGGGGCAGGTGACGTCGAGCACCGCATGCAGATCCGGCCGGGAGCCGAGCACCCGCACCAGGGCGACCTCATCCACCAGGGCGCCACGGGCCGTGTTGATCAGGGTCGCCCCGGTGGGGAGCCGCCGCAGTTCGTCGTGGCCGATCATGTGGTCGTTGCGGCCCGGCAGCCAGGGGGCGTGGATGCTCAGCACCTGGCTGGTCTCGAACAGTTCGGCGAGGGAATCGCGGCGGTGCACACCGTGCCCTTCTGCGTCGCCGTTCTCGAGGTAGGGGTCCCAGACGTCGATCCGGTGACCGAAGCGGTGCAGTCCGGTGGCCACCTTGCGGGCGATCGAACCGAAGCCGACGAGCCCGATCCTGCGCTCGTAGATGCCGAGGTCGTCCTGGGCGGGCAGGAAGGCGTGTGCGGCCCGCAGGTGGGCCGCGCTGCGGTGCGTGCCCTTGAGGGCGAGCACGGCGGTGGCGACGACGAACTCGGCCACCGGCTCGTTGTTGGCCTCGGCCGCGGAGACCACGGTGATGCCGCGCTCCCAGAAGTCGCCGGGAGTGAGGTGCCGGATCGACCCGGCGCTGTGGAGGACGAGGCGCAGCGACGGCATGGCCGTGAGCAGTTCGGCGTCCAGGCTCGGGGTGCCCCACCCGGTGAGCAGCACCTCGACGTCCGCGAGGTGGTCGGTGCCGTGCAACTCCGCGGCCCTGCTGTGCACGCCTGCGACGTTCACCAGCGCGTGCAGGCGGGCGAGGTCCTCGGGGTCCAGGACGGCGGCGAGCGCTTGCGCGTTGAGCAGCGCGGCCGCGGCCGGCTTCGCCGTGGGGGTCGTCATCGGCGGTCTCTACTCTCGTGGGGAGTCGGGGGACTGGGGTTCGTGGCTCGGCCGTCCGCGGGCGGAGCACCCGCTCCGACGGCGGCGGCGAGTCGGCTCAGCGCGGCCTGGCTGAGCTCGGAGTGCGGTGCCCGGACGCCGCCGGGGTCGATCCCCTGCCAGCGCAGCAGCGCCTTGATGGTTGCGACGTTGTACCGGCCGCCGTGCTCGGCGCGCAGCGCCTCGACGGGACCGACGAAGTCGCGGACCAAGGCACGCAGGGCGGTGAGGTCACCACCGGTGACGGCCCGGTGCACCGCCAGGGCGATGTCCGGGCGGGCGTTGGCGATGCCGGACGTGAACGACGTGACGCCGAGCGCGCCGAAGGAGGCGACGGCGGACTCCGCCAGCCCGTTGATCCAGGTGCACTGTGTGCCTGCCGCCCCGTCGAGCAGCCGCGCGAGGGTGTGCAGGTCGGTGCGGGCGTACTTCACGCCCACCACGGCGGGCAGCGCTGCGAGGTCGGCGAGGTGGGCGTGCGAGAGCCGCGCCGAGCGAACGTAGAGGACGAGGGGGAGAGCACTGTCTCGAGCGACCTGCCGGTAGAAGTCGGCGAGCCCGTCGCCGTCGCCGAACGGGTCCGCGGGTTCGTGCACCATGGCGGCGTGATAGCCCAACTGCCCGGCGGCCTCGATCTCGCGCAGGAGGGTGCCGAGGGCGCCGCTGACCCCGGCGACCAGGGTGGTGGCCGGCGTCCTGACGGTCGCCACGGCCCGCAGGACGGCGTGGCGCTCGGCCGGTTCGAGCTGTTGCACCTCGGCGGTGTTGCCAAGGGCGGTCAGCACCGGGATCCCGGCCGTGGCGACGCGGGTCGCGATCTGCGCGACCGTCGCCTCGTCGATGCCGGCCGTGCCGGACCGGTAGCCGGCGACGAGGACCGCGGTGACGCCGTCGAGCGGGATCCTCACGTGGCACCGTCCACGCCAGGGTCGATCTCGATCTCGACGGAGGCCTGCCGGGCCTGGGCGCCGAGGCCGCCGTCGACCGTGATCACCTGACCGGTGAGGTAGGCCGCGTCGGACGAGGCGAGGAACGCGGCGACGCCGGCGACGTCGGCGCCGCTGCCCGCGTGCCCGAGCGGGATCGGGGCCACCTCGCGGGCCTGGACGGTCGGATCAAGGGCCTCGAACCGCGTGTTCGAGATGGCGCCGGGGGCGATCGCGTTCACGCGGATGCCGTGCGGCGCCAGGTCGAGCGCCACGGCTCGGGTGAACGCCTCGATGGCGCCCTTGCTGGCGTCGTAGGCGGCGGCCGACCGGTGTGCCTTGGTGGCACCGATCGAGGAGAGGTTGATCACCGAGGCGCCGGGGCGCATCCGCCGGGCTGCCGCGTGCGTGCACAGGTAGGTGCCGCGGGCGGCCACGTCGAACTGGCGGTCCCAGTGCTCGAGGGTGAGCTCGAGGAACGGGACCCGGCCGAGCAGCGGCACGGCGGCGTTGTTCACGAGCACGTCGATGCCGCCCAGCTCGGCGG
This sequence comes from Occultella kanbiaonis, assembly GCF_009708215.1. Lineage (NCBI taxonomy): Bacteria > Bacillati > Actinomycetota > Actinomycetes > Micrococcales > Ruaniaceae > Occultella > Occultella kanbiaonis. The sequence goes on from NZ_CP046175.1 coordinate 718,655, forward strand.
CGACCCGGGCGAGCATCCGCTCGACCTGGTCGGGGTCGGACACGTCCGCCGGGACCGCGATCGCTGTGTGTCCGGCCTCGACGAGCCTGGTCGCCAGGTCCTCGGCCTCGCCCGGGACCACGCCGTTGACGGCGACGTGCGCGCCCTCGGCGGCGAACCGCTCCACGATCGCGCTTCCGATGTTGCGCGACCCGCCCGTGACGAGCACGCGGGTGCCGCGGAAACGTTGGGGATGGTTCATGACGTGCTCCCGACCCGGTCGATGGTGGCGGTGGTGGGGCCCCGGTCCCAGCGCAGCGGCCCGGCCAGCTCGCGCAGCCGGTCGGGGTCGAGCTCGACACCGAGACCGGGCCCGGGCGGAGCCTGCAGGGCCCCGTCCGTGTAGGTCACCGGGTCGACCACGACGTCGGAGCGGTACAGCAGCGGTCCGACCGGGTCGCTGGCGACCGTGACGGATCCGGTGGCGACGCCGAAGTGGGCCGCCGCGGCGGTACCGATCGAGAGTTCCTGGGTGGTGCCGACGAGGCAGGCCAGGCCCGCGGCCTCGGCGATCGCGACGACCCGCAGCGCCGGCGTGATGCCGCCGAGCGCGAACAGGCCGACGTTGAGGACGTCGACGGCGCCCTCGGACGCCAGCCGGAGCGCGCTCGCCGCGTCGTACACGTGCTCGCTGACCGGAACGTGGGCCCGACGGCGGACCTCGGCGAGTCCGGTGACGTCACCTTGCCGGGCAGGCGCTTCGACGAGGTCGTACCCGACGTCGCGGGTGCGGTCGATGAACCGGAGCGCGGTGGTGGCCGGAAGCAGGTTGGAGAAGTCGAGCGACTTGAGCTCGATCTGATCGCCGAACCGGGTTCGGAGCGCGCGCAGGAACAGTTCGTCCAGCTCGAGGTCGCCGCCGACGTAGACACGGAACCTGGTGAAACCTTGCGCCAGCCGGCCCGCGACCAGCTCGAGGTTCGCCTCGACGTCCCGCCGGTGACGCTGCCGGAACACCGGGTAGGCAACCGGGAGGGCCGGGTGGACGGCGCCGCCGAGCAAGCTGCTGACGCTGCGCCCGCTCAGCCTGCCGCGCAGGTCCCACAGGGCCGTGTCGATGCCGCACCTGATCACGGCGCCCTTGTCGTACAGGGACCCGGCCGAGGGGAAGGCCTCCTCGAGGAGCCGGGAGATCCGGTTCGTGGCCAGGGGGTCGGCCCCGGCGAGCATCGACTCCAGCGTGCCGGTCAGGTCGTCGATGTCGGGGTGGAACCTCGGCAGGTGTTGGAAGTCCGACATCTCCCCGAGGCCGACGTGCCCGGCGTCCGTCTCCAACTCGACGATGACGTGACCGCAGATCAGGCCGGTGGTGCGGGCGACGTTCACCGGGGTGAGCCGTACCGCGGTGATCGCGGTCACCGGCCGAGTCCCGCGATCGACGTGGCGGCCTCGGGCCGGTGCACCCCGCGCGGCCGGTAACCGAGGGCTCCGGACAGGCCGAGCAGGTCGGCGAGGAGCCAGATGATGCTCAGCCACATCTCGGTTCCCTGTAGGCCGGGCTCCGCGTCGGAGCGTGCCCCGGCGGTCTCGCCGGCGGAGAAGCCGAAGCCCGCGTCGTCGCGCCAGCGGCCCAGGCAGTCGCGCAGGAGGCGCTCGGCGAGCCGGGTCTGCTCGGCGGTCCGGTAGTCATGGGCCCGGACGAGCCAGAGCGGGTGGGCGACGTCCAGGACGTTGCAGGCGTTCTGCCGTTCGGGGGTGAAGTAGCGCGCGTCGCGCGAGTGCCGCAGCACGGTGTCCACCACCCGCTCCGCGTGCGGCACTGCGATCCCGAACTGCGCGAGGGTGCCGCGGGAGGCCCGGTAGAACCCGTTCACCGGCTGCAGCAGGCCGCCCTTGCCGCCGTGTCCCCACATTCCGGTCTGCGGGTCCGCACGGCAGACGAGCCATCCGATCAGCGCCTCGAGCTGACCGGGCGGGGCTGCGGCGTCCTGACGGCCGTTCCAGAGCAGGGCGGTCCCGAGCGCGTCGACCCAGTGGCCGGCCCGCCAAGCCTGCTCCGGCCACGGCAGGTCGTCGAGGAAGGTCACGATGTCGTCGGCGGACAGCTCCGCCACAGCGTGGACCGGCGTCGGGAACGAACTGCCGAGGATGTCGAGCGCGTAGCCGACGCTCAGCACGTGGTAAGCGGCGTCGGGGTCGGTCAGGTCCAGAGGCGTCCCGGTGTCGGGGCGCCCGAGCTCTCCGACCAGCCCGGTGCGGGGATCCTGCCAGCCGCGGAGCATGGCGACCGTCTCCTCGCGCGAGCGCTGCGGTGGCGGGTCGCCGGTGAGCATGTCGGCGATCTCGACCGCGTCGCACTGGGCCCGCACGGTGGCCGGGCCGCCCGGCTTGTCGGCGAACAGCCCGGTCTCGGCGTTCCAAGCCCGGGCCAGCACCTGCGTGGCCCGGTCGCGGGCGAGGTCCCCGAAGGTGCGCAGTGACTGCTCCAGGTCGGGCCCGGTCCCGGCGGAGCCGGGCGCTGCCGTGGCGTCGCTCGGCGCCAGGGCGGGGACCCGCCAGCGCAGCACCCGGGCGGGGTTGCCGCCGACCACGGCGCCGGCGGGCACGTCCTTGGTGACGACCGCACCGGCGGCGATCACCGCCCGGTCGCCGATCCGGACGCCGTCGAGGATCACGCAGTGCGAACCGATCCACACGTCGTCGCCGATCTCGATCCCACGTTCGCTGATCGGCTGGCGGAACACCTCGATGTCCGGGTCGGTCATCGTGTGGTTGAAGCCGATGATCGAGCTGTGCGCACCCACCCGGACCGCGCGGCCGAACCGCACCGGACCCCGGACGATCGAGTAGGCATTGATCGTGCTGTGACTGCCCATCTCGATGGTGCCTGTGACCAGTGCACCGGCGGCGATGTAACTGCTGCGGCCCATCACGAGCAGGTCGCACTGGATGGAGGCGAGCTCGGATATGAAGCACTTCTCCGCGAACCGGTGCTCGGGGCGGCTCTCGGACATCGCGCGCTGCACGTCGAGCTGGTCGGCCTGCTCCTGACCGTCGGCCTCGGCCCAGAAGCGCCACGGGGCGAACTCGAGGTCGCGGTTCATGCCGTGACCTCCTCGGCCGACCGCGCAGCCAGCAGGTGCTGGAGCAGATCGGGTGGACCGGCGGCCGCGTCCGCGGCGTCGCGGCGGGTGAACTCCTGATCGGCGACGACCGCACCGAGCACCAGGTACGCACCCGGCCCGGGGGTGAACGTGTGCCGGCCCGCGGTGAAGGCGAACGCGTGCACGTCGATCGGCAGCCGCTGGGCCTCGTCGGACCGCGCGGCCGGGATGGACACCTCGATCGCGGACCGCAGCACGGGGTCGAGCCCGCCCTGGTCGTCCGCGTGGGTGTTGACCTCGAGGTCGGGGACCTGCAGCCACTGCGGGTCCGGGCTCTTGACGTAGCCCACGAGCAGATGGGCGTCGGCGGGCAGGTCCAGCTCCAGGTCGGCCGGCCCGTTCGCCGACCGCTCGGCCGGCATCCGGAACGCCCGGAAGCCGGCGAGTTCCGGCGCGACCCGTTCGATCAGCACGTTCCGGTCGCTGAACACGGACTGTCCCACGTCGAGGTCGAAGGCGGTGCCCGGCCGGAGCTGGACCGGTACGGCGCGGAACGGGACCACATCCACCCCGGGACCCGAGCCCGGCAGCGGCCAGCCCCCCTCGGCGACCGAGCGGACGGCTGCGGTGAGGGCGGCGCTCTCCTCCTCGAACTCCGGCAGGCACTCGCGCCAGTGGCCGTAGGCCCTGCCGTCGCGGAACGGCACCCGTCGCTGTGGGGTGCGCATGCTGTTGGCGTAGAGATACGTGGCGTCGGTGCGGTCGGCCAGGTCGCGGTAGTGGGCCACGCTGGCCGCGACCAGTTCGGCGGCACGCTCGAGCTCGGCGACGTCGACCCGCTCGCCACGGAACGCCAGGGAGCGCGCTCGCAGGATCAGGGCCCCTGCCTCGATCCGCAGCGCGTAGAACTCGGCGAGCAGTGCGAGGGCGTGCGCGTCCTGGCGCAGCCGGGCGAACTCCTCGGCGGCGAGCCGCACGTGCGGGCGGCCCGAGTCCGCGGCCCGGGTGGCGAGCGCGGCGAAGTGGCGGACGTCGGCGGCCACGTCGAGCGGGGTCTCGCCGAGATGCGCCTCACCCCGCAGTTCGCGCTCGACGTACTCCTGCAGCCGCTCACCGCCCGGTGCGTGGGACTGCCACAGGTCGGGCCAGGTCCGGTGGGCCTCCGGCTCGAGGAGCTGGCTGAGGGTCATCCCCAGGCTCAGGGTCTGCCGGTTGCCCTCGGTGATGCCGACCCGGCGGACCAGCAGCGGTGCGATCTGACCCATCGCCTCGTACGTGGCGAGCGCGGCGGCGCCGGCCTCCGCGCTGCCGTACTGCTCGGCCAGAACGGCCGTCCAGTAGGCCTGTTCGGCGCCGGGATCACGGTCCGCCCGCCAGGCGTAGCGGAGCCAGGCGTGGAACCAGATGGCGTCCCGCTCGATCTGCCGCAGCCGCGGTTCGGCACGGTCGGGCGACCACGGCCAGTCCCAGTAGAACAGCGGGTACAGGTGCAGCCCCTGCGCGTTCAGGCGGTGCTTCATCGCCTGCGCGCTGCGTTGGATGAAGCCGACGGCACCGAATCGGAACGGTTCGAGGTTCGCCAGGATGTGAACGTTCGCGATGTGCGTGCTGCCGAGCGAGGCGAGGAACCGGTGTTGCTCCTGCCACTCGCCGCGGGGGTTCCAGGTGGTCAGCGACTCCCCGTTGTACTTGGCCTCGGTGTACAGGCGCGGGTAGACCTCTCGGGCGGCGGTCACCACCGGGTGCGGGTCGATGGCATGCCCGCGCAGGATCAACGGCGGCAGTTCGGCGAGGCCCGCGGCGTCGACCCCGTCGAGCACGCCGGGGATGATCGTCTCGAGCAGCCACTCCTTGCCGTAGAGATCGCCCTGCAGGACCTCACCCAGGCAGGTGTACAGGCCGACGTTGGGGTACTGGGCGACGAAGGCACCGATCGCCGCCCGCGTGTACCGGCTCGTGAGCGGCGTCGGCCGGGGCTGCCGCAACGGGATGCCGTGGTGCTCGGCGAACGGCAGCGGGATGTGGATGTTGTAGAACTTGACGACGATCCAGATGCCCCGGCGGTCGGCCTCCTCGGTCAGCCAGCTCAGGGTCGCGGCGTTCAGGGCGAGTTCGTCGTCGGTGACCTCCTGGGCCTCCGGGAAGTCGGGTAGGGCGACGAACGAGGAGAACGGGTGGCCGCTCCACAGGTAGATCACGTTCGCGCGGTGCTCGAACAGGTCGTCGAGGACGGTCAGCCAGTGTTCGCGATCGTAGAACCACTCGAACCGGTCCGGGGTGACCGGGTACTCGTAGACCTGGCGGGGCGCCTCGACCTCGGTCTTCTGCAGCCCGATCGCCGGCCCGCGCAGGGTCATGTCCGGGGTCTCACCGCGGTCGAGGTCGCGGGGCACGCCACCGGTACGGGCGATGATCCGGGCGAGCTCCTGGCAGCCGTACAGGACGCCGGCATCGTCCGCGCCGGTCACGACCACCAGCGCGCCGGGCAGGTGCGCGAGGTAGAACCCGCCCTCGCCGGGGGCCCCGGTGTTGTAGAGCAGGACGTCCTGCTCCTCGAGGCTGCCGATCGGTGAGTCAGCGCTGCGCACGCCCACCAGGATCCGCAGGGTGTCGCTCGAACGGGGCGCCAGCTCGGGGTCGCGGCGCACCGTGGTCCCGGTGGCCGTGAGCGCGCGCGTCACCAGGTCGAGCCCGTGGGCGATCCGGGCGCTCTCGTCCGACGCGAGCGTGATTGCTACGAGGTCCATCCTCAACTCCTGATCGATCATTTGATTCCGGTGGTGGCGATTCCGTCCACCAAGTACTTCTGGCCCGCGATGAAGAAGCCGACGACCGGGGCCAGGGACAACGTCGACATCGCGAAGATCTGGCCCCACGAACTCAGGCCCTCCGCGTTCATGAACTGGCGCAGCGCGAGCGGCACCGTGTAGAGTTCGGGGTCGGTGAGGTAGAGCAGCGGTGAGAAGAACTCGTTCCACGTCCAGATGAACGTGAAGATCGCCGTCGTGGCGAACGCGGGGACGCACAGCGGTGAGACCACGTACAGGAAGGTGCGGTAGCTCCCGCAACCGTCGATCCTCGCCGCGTCGTCGAGTTCCTTGGGCAGGGCGCGCATGAACTGCACCATCAGGAAGATGAAGAAGGCGTTGCTGGCCAGGAAGGCGGGCACCACCAGGGGTAGGTAGGTGTTGAGCCAGCCCAGGTTGGAGAAGATGACGTACTGGGGCACCAGCAGCACGTGCGCGGGCAGCATCAGGGTGCCGAGCATCACGGCGAAGAGGGCTCGCCGTCCGGGGAACCGGAGCCGGGAGAACGCGAACGCCGCCATGCCGCACGAGAGGACGTTCCCGATGATGCTCAGCACCACGATGATGAGCGAGTTCATCATGTAGAGGCCGAACGGGAAGTCCAGTGCCACCCAGCCGTCGACGTAGTGGCTGAAGTCGAACTCGCTCGGCCACAGGCCGGTGTCGGAGAAGATCAGTCGGTCGGGCTTGACCGAACTGGAGAGCATCCACAGCAGCGGGTAGAGCAGCACGATGCCGAGGACGCACGCGACGACGTGTCGCAGGAACACGCGCCTGGAGGATGAGCCCTTCCGCGCCGGTGCCGAGCGTTCGTCAGTTCTCATAGTGCACCCAGTACTTCTGCGCGAGGAAGTTGACGGCGGTGAACGCGGCGATGATCACCAGGAGCAGCCAGGCCATCGCGGAGGCGTAGCCCATGTCGAAGTTCCCGAACCCCTGCTGGTACAGGTAGAGGTTGTAGAACAGGGTGGAGTCCGACGGCCCGCCGGTGCCGTTGCTGACCACGTAGCCCTGGGTGAACGTCTGCATCGACCCGATGATCGCGAGCACCAGGTTGAAGAAGATCACCGGGCTGATCAGCGGCATCGTCACGGAGCGGAACTGGCGCCATCGGGAGGCTCCGTCCAGGGCAGCCGCCTCGTAGTAGGCGGCGGGCACCTGTCGCAGCGCGGCCAGGAAGATGACCATTGGAGCCCCGAACGTCCACACGTTCAGGGAGATGAGGACCCCGAGCGCGGTGTCGGGGCTGCCGATCCACGACTGGGTCTGGACGCCGAAGCGTTCCAGCACGTCGTTGACGATGCCGTTGGCGCCGAAGATCGCTCGCCACAGCATCACGACCGCCACCGAACTGCCGATCAGCGAGGGCAGGTAGAACACGGACCGGTAGATCCGCAGCCCGCCCATGCCCTTGTTGAGCAGGACCGCGACGGCCAGCGCCGCCGCCAGGGAGAGCGGCACCGAGACGAACGTGTAGGTGAAGGTCACCACGAGCGAGTGGTGCAGGGTGCTGTCCGCGATCATCCGTTCGATGTTGTCCAGCCCGGAGAACTCCGGCGGGTTCAGCAGGTTGTAGTCGGTGAACGCCAGGTACAGCGACCACAGGAACGGGACGACGGTGAACAGCATCCCGCCGAACCAGGGCAGCAGGAAGACATAGCCGGACCAGTCCTGGCGGGTGCGGCGCCGCTGGCCGGCCGGCGGTCCCTGCGGGTCCTGCGGCCGCCGGCTCGTCCGCTCGAGCGTGGACGTCGTCACGCGTCGCCCCACGACTCCTGCGCCGCGGCGACCACGGCACTCGCTGCCTCGGCGGGCGTCATCCGGGCGAACCGCACCTCGTCGGCGATCGTGGTGAGCTGGTCGGAGAAGTCCTGGGCGCCGACCGGGGCCGGGATCGGGTCGACCAGGTCCAGCTCGCCCAGGCTCAGGATGTGCTCGTACGCGATCTGCTCGTCGGCGCTGAGGTCCTGGGCCAGTTCGGTCACCACGTCCTGGCTCGGCGGGATCCCGTTGGTACCGGCCATGGCCTCGTTGGCGGCGACGTCATTGGTCAGGAAGTCGATCAGGGCCACGGCGTCCTCGGGGACAGCGCTGGCGGCGCTGATCGACCAGAACAGGGCCGGGATCAGTTGCATGCCACGGGCAGTGCCGGTGCTCTCGCCGGGGAAGTAGCCCATCTCCAGGTCGCCGCCGGAGGCCGTGTTGAAGGAGGCGAACGAGTTCGACGGGATCATCGCGGACGCGGTGAGTCCCTGCGCGATGGCGGACTGGTCGGCTGCCGCACCGAGGGTGTCGATCGCACCACCGGCCGGGATCGCCCCCATCGCCTCGAACTCGACCCAGAGCTCGTACCACGGCAGCACGTCCTGCTCGGTGAAACCGACCGCGCCGTCCTCGGTCCACAGGTCCAGGCCCTGCTGACGCAGCCAGGTCCCGAACGTCTGGAGCGCGCCGATCGGCAGGTCGCCGCCGTACACGGCGCCGCCGCTGGCCTCGGTCAGCTGCGCGCAGACCCGGCCGTAGTCCTCCCAGTTCCAGCCGGTCAGGTCCGGCGGCTCGACGCCGAACTCGGTGAACGCCGCCCGGTCGATCACGATGGACGTCGACGTGACACCGCCGGCCACCCCGTAGAGCTTGCCGCCGACCAGGCCCGAGTTCAGCAGGGACTCCGGAAGCGCGTCGGTGTTCAGCAGGTCGGAGTGCTCGCTGACGTCGAGCAGCACGCCGCGGTCGGCGTACTCGCGCAGCGACTCCCGTTCCATGCGCATAACGTCCGGTGGGCTGCTCGAGGCGAACCGGACCGCGAGCTTCTGCAGGTACTCCGAGCCCGACTGGTACTCGGTGGAGATGTCCAGGTCCGGGTGCTGTTCGGCGAACAGCGCCACCGCGGCTCGCATCTGCTCGGCGCGGGTGGCGTCCCCCTTCCAGACGAAGTTGAGTGCTCCGCCGGCCGAGCTCGCCCCACCGGGGCTGCTCCCGCCGAAGCGGCTGCAGCCGGCCATCCCCACGCCACCGACGGAAACTACGCCCAACCCGAGCAGGGCACGTCGACTCAGGTGCGTTGTCATCATTGACTCCGTTCGTTATGTGTTCGAGTAGGGTTGACCAAACCGCACAGCCGCCCGTATTGCAATCAACTCGAACACACTCAAACATCGAACCGGGCCGTGATCCTGGGAAAGGGGTGCCCATGTCGGTCGACGGTCACGGTCAGCTCGCCCGCGAGCGTCAGGAGCGATTCCTGCGCCTCCTCCGCGCCAAGGGGTCGGTCGCCGTCGGCGCCCTCGCGGCGGAGTTCGACGTCTCCGAGATGACCGTGCGCCGAGACCTCAATGCCCTGGCGGCGCGTGGCCTGGCGGTCCGGGTGCACGGCGGGGCGACGGTGCCGGATGCCCCGGGCCCGGACGCGGCGGCGAGCCCATCCGATCCACGTGACGCCCACTACCTGACGATCGGGCTCGTGCTTCCCGGTGCCGAGTACTACTGGTCGCCGGTGATCGCCGGAGCCCGGGCGGCCGCGGCGCGGGCCAACGTACGCCTGATCCTGCGGATCACCTCCTACGAGGCGCGCGAGGACCGTCACCAGGTGCAGGCGTTGCTCGCCTCCGCACGGGTCGACGGTCTGATCATCGCCCCGAACCTCGACCGCGAGGGCGGTGGCGACCTGGTCACCTGGCTGGATGCGCTGCCGATCCCGGTGGTGCTCGTCGAGCGCCGCCCACCGGGCGTGCCGGTGCGCCGCCTGGAGTGGGTGGCGACCGACCATGCCGCCGGTGGGGTGCTGGCCGTTCAGCACCTGCTCGCTCACGGGCACCGCCGGATCGCCGTGTGCACCGGGCCGACCGCCACCACCGAGGATCTGATCCAGGGCTGGCAGAGCGAGCTTCGCACGCGAGGCCTCGACGCCGCGGAGCAGTTCGCGATGCGCGTCGACCTCACCGAGCGCGGTCGGCAGGAGGCGGCCGCCGAACTCCTGGACCGCTGCGCCGAGACGGGGACGACGGCCGTGATCGTGCACCCGGACGTCCTCACCATCACCGTGGTGCAGCGGTGCCTCGACCTCGGCATCTCGATCCCGGAGGACCTGGCGATCGTGAGCTACGACGACGAGGTCGCCGCGCTGATCGATCCGCCGGTGAGCTCGGTGATGCCACTCAAGCAGGACGTCGGTCGGATGGCGGTGGAACTGATCCACGCCCGGTTGCTCGAGGGCGATCGCCGCCCACCGCACCGGCTCACGGTGATGCCGGTCCTGAACGTGCGCGGGTCGAGCTCGCGACGGTGAGGGGGGCCTGAACGCCGGTCGAGCCGCCGTGCTCGTTGACAGCGCGAAGTCGGTGCGGCAAGGTTGGCGCAAGCACAGGCAATTATGAATTTTTATGCGCGACCGGCGCCGCGTGAAGGAAGGGAGTGGCCGATGCCCGACGGCGTAGTCGGCCAGGGCATGATCGTCGCCATCGATCAGGGCACGTCCGCGACGAAGGCGGTGGCGCTCGACGGCGGGGGCCGGGTGGTCGCGTCGGTCACCTCCGCGTTGGGCCAGTCGCACCCGCGGCCGGGCTGGGTGGAGCAGGACGCCGCCGCGATCCTGACCGGGGTTCGCTCGGCCGTCGCCGAGGTGATGGCCCACGTCGACGCGCCCGTGCTCGGCCTCGGACTGAGCAGCCAACGCGAGTCGGCGCTGCTCTGGGACACCCGAACCGGCGAGCCGCTCGGCCCGATGCTCGGGTGGCAGGACCGGCGCACCGCGGCTGCGGCTGCCGCCCTCACCGGGCCTGCCGAGGAGGAGGTTCGCGAACGAAGCGGGCTACCGATCGACCCGATGTTCTCCGCGCTCAAGCTCGCCTGGCTGCTCGACGAGGTGGACCCGGACCGGTCCCGTAGCGCCCGCGGTGAGATCGCCGCCGGCACCGTGGACTCCTGGCTCGTCCATGCCCTCACCGGCGAACACCGGATCGAGATCGGCAACGCCAGCCGCACCCAGCTGCTGAACCTGGCCACCGGTGCCTGGGACGAGCGACTGCTGGAGATCTTCGGCGTGCCCGCCGCCGTGCTACCGCGCGTGGCCGCCTCCACCGAGCCGACCCGGCCGATCGTCGAGTTCGGCGGTGCCCGGATCCACGCCGTGCTCGGCGACTCCCACTCCGCCCTCTACGCCCACGGCGTCCGCGAGCCCGGAGCCGTGAAGGTCACCTACGGCACCGGGTCCTCGGTGATGGGCCTGCTGGCCGACGGCGCTCTCGTGGGCGACGCAGGCGTGACCACCGGCTCGGGCACCGCCGTGGGCGCGGTCTCGACCGCCGGCAACGTGAGCATCCCGGCCGGGCTCGTCGGCACGATCGCCTGGCAGCTGGGCGACGCCCCGCACCGGCTCGCGTTCGAGGGCAACGTCCTGGCCGCCGGGGCGACCATGGCCTGGCTCTCGCGCCTGCTCGGGCGGTCGGTCGCGGACCTGGCGGCACTGGCTCGCACCGCCCCGACGGACCACGGGGTGCACCTGGTGCCCGCGTTCGCCGGCCTCGGCGCGCCGTACTGGGATCCGGGGGCCGGCGCGATCCTCACCGGGTTCGATCTCGGCACCGACGCCGCCATCCTCGCCCGCGCGGGTGCCGAGTCGATCGCGCAGCAGGTGGAGGACGTGCTCGCCGCGGCGGACGCGGCCGGCCCGGTCACCGACGTGCTTGCGGACGGCGGACCCTCCGCGGACGACTGGCTCATGCAGCTCCAGGCCGACGTCAGCGGGCGGCGGGTGCACCGCGGCGCCCGTGAGTCGCTCTCGGCCTGCGGAGTCGGTCTGCTCGCGGCCGAGGCCCTCGGCCTGACCATCCCGCCGGACGCCCGCGCCACCACCTTCGTCCCGACCCTCCCGGCCGAACAGGCCGGCCGACGCCGCGAGGCGTGGGAGCGAGCCGTCCGCCTGGCCCGCGCTGCGCCGTCGGGCATCACCGCAGACCCCACCACCACCTGAGGAGACCCATGAGCAACCAACGCTACGGCGCGGGCATCTGGCACTTCGCCACCTACGTGGACCGCTACGCCACCGACGGCTACGGCGAGCCGCGCACCATCCTGGACGCGATCGAGCTGGCCGGGCGGGTGCGGGACCTGTCCGTGGTGGACCTGAACTACCCGTTCTTCGGCGGCGACTTCAGCAACGAGCAGGTGGGCGCGGCACTGACGACGGCCGGGCTGGACGTCATCGGCATCACGCCGGAGATCTATACCCGGGCGTTCGCGAAGGGATCGTTCACGAACCCGGACCCGGGCGTACGCAGGCTGACCCACGAGCTCGTCACCGAGGCCGCGGGCGTGGTGCGCCACTTCGGTGCCGACTACGTCAAGCTCTGGCCGGGGCAGGACGGTTGGGACTACCCGTTCCAGGTGGACCACGGGTCGCTGTGGAAGGCCTCGCTCGACGGCGTCGGCGCGCTCGCGAGCGAGAACCCGGACCTGAGGTTCGTGATCGAGTACAAGCCGCGGGAGCCGCGCGTGCACATGAGCTTCGACTCGGTCTCGCGCACCCTGCTGGGCATCGAGCGGATCGGCCTGCCGAACGTGGGCATCCTGCTCGACTTCGGCCACGCGCTGTTCGGCGGCGAGTCCCCGGCGGACTCGGCGCAGCTCGCGATCGACTACGGGCGCCTGTTCGGGATGGACGTCAACGACAACCTGCGTGGCTGGGACGACGACATGATCGCCGGCACCGTGCACCCGATCGAGCTGTTCGAGTTCTTCTACACGCTGCGCCGCAACAACTGGGAGGGCGTGTGGCAGCTCGATCAGTTCCCGTTCCGGGAGGACTCGGTGGCCGCGGCCGATCTGGCCATCGACTTCCTCAAGGCCACCGAGCGTGCGCTGGACAAGCTGGACGTGGCCGGCGTGGTCGAGGCGCAGTCACGGCACGACTCGGTGACGGCGCTGCGACTCGTGCAGCAGGCCCTCTTCACGTCGTACTGAGCGCGCGTGACCATGGGCAGTAGTGTTCACGTCATGTCTTCCGGACCGGGCGGCGCGGGGCGCGTCTCGAGCGATCGGATGTCGCTGCTCGTCAAGATCGCTCGGATGTACCACGAGCAGGGGCTGCGTCAGCCGGAGATCGCCGACCGGCTGCACATCTCCCAGTCGCGGGTGTCCCGGTTCCTGAAGGAGGCCGTCTCGATCGGCATCGTCCGCACCGTGGTGGTGCCGCCGCCGGGGGTGTTCTCCGAGCTGGAGGAGGCCGTCCGCGATCAGTACGGGCTGACCGACGTGGTCGTGGCCGGGCCGTCCACCGAGGATGACTCCGCGGTGCTCGCGGCGATCGGCGGTGCCGGTGCCGCGTATCTGGAGACCACCCTGATCGGTGCGGAGCGGGTGGGCATCTCGTCCTGGTCCGCGTCCCTGCTGGCCGTGGTCGAGGCGATGTCCCCGCGCGCGGCCCGGTCCGCAGAGGTGGTCGTGCAGGTGCTCGGCGGTGTCGGCAACCCGCGCGTGCAGGTGCAGGCGACCCGGCTCACCGACCGGCTCGCGCAGGTCACCGGTGGGACCGGGCTGTACTTCCCGGCACCGGGGGTGGTGTCCTCCGCGACGGTGCGGGACGCTCTGCTCGCCGACCCCTACATCTCCGACGTCGCCGCCGCGTGGTCCTCGCTGAGCGTGGTCCTGGTGGGCATCGGATCGGTGCAGCCGTCGCCGCTGCTGGTCTCCTCGGGAAACGCCCTGCCGGAGGCGGACCTGGAGCTGCTGCGCGGGGCCGGCGCAGTGGGGGACGTCTGCCTGCGGTTCTTCGACGCCGACGGCGTCCTCGTGGAGACCGACCTGCACGAGCGGATCCTCGGCATCAGCGCCGAAGCCCTGCGCGCCACGCCCCGCAAGATCGGTGTGGCGGGCGGGCCGCGCAAGTTCGAGGCGATCCGGGCCGCCGCCCGCGGCGGCTGGATCGACGTGCTGATCACGGACAGTTTCACCGCCCGGCGGCTGGTGGCCTGACGGTCCACGCGCGGGGTCTGCTCCGGCGAGGAGCCCCCGCACACCGCTCGTTCGCGCGCGATCACCACCCCGGCAGTCCCGGGCGTCCAAAGTGACGTGCAGTTCACCGGTCCCGACGGACCTGGCGCGCAAACCTACCCGGCAATTCACTCTCGAAGGAGTCGCACATGAAGGTCGAGCAGCCGTGGCAACACGGGCGGATCGAGCCATCCGCGGACGGTCACTACTTCCAGCACGAGGACGGCGCGCCGTTCTTCTGGCAGGCCGACACGGTCTGGTTGCTCCTGACCAGGCTCTCGCTGGACGAGGCCGAGGAGTACTTCGCGGACAGGCATGCGAAGGGGTACAACGTCGCGCAGGTGATGGTGATCCACAGTCCGGCCAGCGCCACGCTGGAGGGCCGCCTGCCCTTCATCGACGAGGACGTCACCCGGCCTGACACCCGCCCGGCGGATCCGCGGGCGGGGTTGCCGGGGCCGTCGTTCTGGGACCATCTCGACGACGTGCTCAAGCTGGCCGCCCGGTGGGGGATCTACCTGGCCCTCGTTCCGATCTGGGGCAGCAACGTCGAGCACGGTGACCACTCCGACGAGTCCGTGGCCACCTACGGCACGTGGCTCGCGCGCCGGTACCGCCACCATCCGAACATCGTCTGGCTCAACGGCGGGGACCTGCGCGGGACCACCCGGATGCCCGCCTGGCGGAGCCTCGGCGAGGCCCTGCGCAAGAACGACCCGACCAGCCCGATCACGTTCCATCCGTTCGGCCGGTGCCAGTCCTCGACGTGGTTCCACACCGAGAACTGGCTGGACTTCAACATGTTCCAGTCCGGCCATCGCGACTACGAACAGGTCTGGAACGACGACGCGGCGACCTGGAAGGGTCCGGACAACTGGCGCTACGTGGAACAGGACTACCAGCGCTACCCGGCCAGGCCAACGGTGGACGGCGAACCCTGCTACGAGGAGATCCCGCGCGGGCTGCACGACCCCGTCCACGGCTACTGGGGGCATGACGACTCGCGGCGGTTCGCGTACTGGGCCGTGTTCGCGGGGGCGGCCGGTCACACCTACGGCCACAACGCCGTCATCCAGGTCCACAAGCCGGAGTACCCGCCGGCGTACGGCGTCACGATGGACTGGCGGGACGGGCTGGCGGCCCCGGGCTCGCGGGACCTGCAGCACCTGAGGGACCTGGTCCTGTCCTATCCCTACTTCGAGCGGATTCCCGACCAGACCGTCATCGTGGGTGATCCCGGCACGCGGGAGGATCGACTCGTCGTGACCCGCGGCGCCCGGTTCCTGCTCGCGTACCGGTTCACCGGCCGGCCGTTCGAGCTTCGCGGTGAGGTCCTACCCGGTGCCGAGGTGCGGATGCGGTGGATGGATCCGATCACCGGTGCGTTCGTGGGCGAGACGGTGCTTGCGAACGAGGGCAACCTCCGCTTCACGCCGCCCGTCGGTGCGAACGGGAACACGGACATGGTGCTCGTCCTGGATGTTCCCGGGTCCTGACCTGCTTGCGTTGTCCGAGTTCTCCTGACTACGGTCGGAGAAACGTTTTACCGTCACGAGACGGCACCTACGGAAGGGGATGGTCGGTCGATGAGGGCACCGATCGGGTTCGGGGCGGCCTACTACCCGGAGTACCAGCCCACGCCACGCCTGGCCGAGGACCTGCGGCTGATGCGGGAGGCGGGCTTCAGCGTCATCCGGGTCGGTGAGTCGACCTGGAGCACCTGGGAGCCGGAGGACGGGCGGATCGAGACCGCGTGGATGCGGGAGGTCCTCGATGCCGCGAGCGAGCACGGCATCGACGTCATCCTCGGCACCCCGACGTACGCGGTGCCGCCGTGGCTCGCCCGCGCCCATCCGGACATCGCCGCAGAGGCCGCCCGTGGAGTCCGTCTCGGCTGGGGCGCGCGTCAGGAGATCGATGTCACCAACCCGACCTTCCGGCACTACGCGGAACGGGTGATCCGGCGGATCGTGACCGACCTCGGCGAGCATCCCGCCGTCGTCGGCTACCAGCTCGACAACGAGCCCGGGCTGCTGCTGCTGCACAACGACGGCGTCTTCTCCGCGTTCCGCGACTGGTTGGCCGAACGGTTCGACGGCGTCGAGGACCTCAACGACCGGTGGGGCCTGGCGTACTGGTCGCACCGGCTCTCGTCCTGGGCGGACCTGTGGCGTCCCGACGGCAACGCCCAGCCGCAGTACGCCCTGGCCTGGCGGCTGTTCCAGGCGGACGTCGTCGGGGAGTTCATCGGCTGGCAGGCCGGCATCGTGCGCGAACTCGCCCGCCCGGACCAGTGGCTGACGACCTGCATCGCCTACGACCGCCCGGCCGCCGACGACCTGCGGATCGCGGCCGAGCTCGACATCGCGTCCGGGAACGCCTACTACCGGATGCAGGACGGCCTGCGGCATCCGGCGCCGGTCCGCCCGCAGGGGTGGATGACCGACGGCACCTGGAGCGTGTTCCTGTCCGCCGACCGCATGTTCGGCTCGCGGCGGGCGCCGTTCCTGGTCACCGAGACCAATGCCGGTGCGATCAACACCTCGAGCATCAGCGAGCCCGGCTGGGACGGGCAGTGGCGACAGGCGGCGTGGGCGATGATCAGCCGCGGCGCCAGGCTGATCGAGTACTGGCACTGGCACACCACGCACTTCGGGACCGAGACCCACTGGGTGGGGGTGCTCCCGCACGACCAGCGGCCGGGTCGGGTCTACCGCAACATCGCCGAGCTCGGTCAGGAGATCGGGCGCCTCGGCGACCGGGTCGCGGCCACCACCCCGGACGCCGACGTCGCGATCGTGTTCTCGACGCCGTCGAAGTACGCACTGTCCTTCGAGTCCGCCTTCCCGGACGAGCGGGCGGCGCCGGGCTCCCGCAGCTACCACCGGATCGTGGAGGCGTTCTACCGGGGCGCCTTCGACGCCGGGCTGCAGAGCCACATCCTGCATGACCGGGCGCTGCCCGGCGGCGCCGAGCTCGCGCAGTCCTACCGGCTCCTGCTCGTCCCGGGCTTGTACGCAGCCGGCGACGACGTGCTCGCGACGCTGCGCGACTACGTCGCCGCCGGCGGTCATCTCGTCCTCGGTCCGCGCTCGGGCTACGCCGACGAGTGGGCGGTGGTCCGCCGAGCCCCTCAACCGGGCGGCCTGACCGACCTCACCGGCGCCGGTTACCAGGAGTTCACGACCCTGCTCGAGCCGGTGCCCGTCGTCGACGCGTCCGGTGAGCCGATCGGTGCCGCCGAGGGCTGGGCGGAACTGCTCGAGCTCGACGAGACCGGCGACGCCGAGGTCCTCGCCCGCTACGACCATCCCGAGCTGGGGGCCTTCGCCGCCGCGGCCACCCTCGCGCGCGGCACCGGACGCGTGACCACGGTGAGCTTCGTGCCGGACCAACGGGCCGCCGTCGACCTCGTCGGGCGCGCCGCGCAGCGAAGCGGCCTGCGGCCGTTCGTGAGTCCGGCGGAGTCCGTCACGCACACCTCCGCCACCGGTCCCGGCGAGCGCGTGCACTTCTACTTCAACTGGTCCGGTGAGGCGGTCACGATCGGCTGGCCGGAGGGCCAGAGCGAGGCCGACGGCGGCCGCCGGGCCATGCTGGACCTGCGCGGCTGGGACGTCCGGCTGCTCTGGGAGCCATTGAGCGAGCACTGAGCGAGCGCTGAACGTCCGGCCGGCGGGCCGGACCGCCGTCAGGAGCGGGCGACGGCGATGCCGCGCCGCTCCCGCTGCAGGTGGTCGCCGATCCGGACGGGCTCGGCCAGCGGCGCGACGGCGCAGTAGTAGTGCTCGAGGCGGCCGGCGCGGGTGATCACGGCCGGCTTGTGGGCGTAGGTGGTGTCGACCGTTCCGGGTGGGCCGGCGTCGATGAGCACCTGCTCGGACCGGTTCCAGGTGAGCAGATCGTCGGACCAGGCGAACGTCTCCCGGGCCCGGCCGTCGCTGCAGAGGCCGAAGTAGAACATCACCCAGGTGTCCCCGTCGCGGAGCACGCACGGGTCGGAGGCGAACCGGTCGTCGATCGCGCCGGGCGGGCCGTTGCGCAGGAGCGGCTCGGTGCCGACCCGCTCCCAGCCGAGCAGGTCGACCGACCGGGCCGCGCCGGTCTGCTCCTGCCAGCCGCGCGGCGAGGCGTCCTTGGCGTTGTAGAACAGCCAGAACTCACCGCCGGAGTGCATCAGCCAGGACTTGTAGAGGCCGCCGCGTTCCCACGGCGAACCGTCCTCGGGTCGCAGCAACGCCCCGTACTCCTCCCAGGTGCGCAGGTCGCGGCTGCGGACGATGCCGACCACGCCAGGACCCGCCTCGTAGCCCGCTGCCGGGTAGGCGTGGAAGGTCCCGTAGTACCAGCCGTCCACGGCGAGCAGCTCGCCGTCGCCGCGCAGGTCCTCGTCCCGCAGGATCGACGTGAGGGCGGTGTTGTACCGGCGGTGCGGCGAGGACGGGTCACGGGCGAGGATGAGCTCCGGCGCCGACCACGAGGCGCCGTCGAACCAGGACAGGCCGGTCTGGTAGCCGATGCCGTCCCAACCCACGACCGTCATGCCGAGGGCGCCCTCGTGGCTGAACACGAACGGGCAGTCCACACCGTGGGAGTAGAAGTCGCCCTCCCTCAGGCTCGGCGCGAGGACCAGGTCGGGCTCCTTGTGCGGGGTCGCGAGACGGGCGGTCAGGTCCGCGGTCATGGGGTTCTCCT
This sequence comes from Occultella kanbiaonis, assembly GCF_009708215.1. Lineage (NCBI taxonomy): Bacteria > Bacillati > Actinomycetota > Actinomycetes > Micrococcales > Ruaniaceae > Occultella > Occultella kanbiaonis. The sequence continues at coordinate 737,226 of NZ_CP046175.1, forward strand.
CGGGTCGGGTGCTCACGGGCGCGCCGGGAAGCCTTCGGTCTCGGCCGACCACCCGGCCGGCAGGTCGACGCGACGGTGCGTGCCGCCGTCGTCCACCCACCCGGCGAACAGGAGTGCGGCGGCCATCAGCAGCCCGCCGTTGCCGGGCAGGTACAGCGGCATCCGGTGTGGGACCTGCCGGTTGTGCCCGTTCGCCAGGAACGTGTTCTTGCCCTCGTCCCGCAGCAGTGCGTCGAGCGCGATGTCGGCACGGCCGAGCCGGGTCGCGCACATCGCGATCATCGGGAAGTCCCAGCCCCACGCGCTGCGCCAGTCCCAGCGCTCGCAGGCCCGCTCCAGGGTGCGCAGCATCGCGTCGTGGTCCAGGGCGCCGGTGTCGGGGACCACGCCGAGCGCGCCGAGCATCGAGGGGTGGTCGGTGAAGACCGTCCGCGGCGGGTTCTGGACCGCGTCGTAGTGCCCGTCCGCGCTCAGGGTCGGGCGCAGCCCGTCCGCGACCCGCACCCACTCCTCCGGTTCCGCGCGCCCGTCCGCTCGCCGCCAGCGCAGCGCGACCCGCAGCGCCCAGCGGACGTAGGCGAGCTCCAGCAGGGGGTCCCAGGTGTCCCGCGCGCCGTACACCTCCTGGGCCGGCATCAGCGGTGGAGGCAGGTGGTAGGCGCCGTCGGCGCCGGCGAGCGCGAACGAGGCCAGGAACTCGGCGGTGGCGTCGACCAGGTCGCGGTACGCCGCGCGCACCGCCGCGGCGTCGTCGGACGCCATCAGGAGCAGCTGCGCGTAGTGGATCACGTGCGGCTGCTGCCATAACAGCAGCGGGCCGATCACGTTCGGGCTCTCGACGCCCTCCGGGCCGACGTGCTTGGGCCAGCGCGCGCCCCGGAAACCCTGTGCGGCGGCGATGTCCTCGGCGACCGGCAGGATCGCGGCGTACCAGGCCAGGCTCCGCTCGAGCAGCTCGGGCCGCCCCCACGCCGGGAAGTGCGCGGCGTGCCACCAGTGCATCTCCAGGTGGAACGTGCCGCCCCAGCTGTTGCAGACGAGCCCGGTCTCCTGCGGCGGGGTGCTGCCCGAGCAGTGCACCTTGGTCTGGTACTGGGACAGCACGATCCGGCGCTCCAGCTCGTGGGCCGGCTCGGCCGTGCTGCCGGCGAGGTCGATGGCGGCCCCGCCGCGCCAGAAGGCTCCCCAGCCGGCGGCCGACCGTGCGAACACGGCGCCGGCATGCCCGAGCACGTCCTCGCGCAGGGTTGCCGCGAACTCGACCACGCCGCTCAGCCGCGGCCCGGTGGGCCGCAGCGTCCAGTGGTGCCCGTCCCCGGCAACCGCCACCTCGCCCGCCGCGCGGACCTGGTAGCGGGCGTCGTCGAGCCGGCGGTCCCAGACGGCGGCGGCCCCGTCGCGACGCAGCGTGGTCGTATGGTCCTGGGGCCGGTCCCAGACCGGCGGCGCCTCGAACGTCTCCGCCACGGAGCCGAACGCGATCTCGACGGCGAGCCGGCCCTGGTCGAGCAGCGCCGAGTCGATCTCGAACGCGACCGCGTCGCGGTCCGGGTCGACGGCGGTACGCACCCGGACGTCGACGCCCGCCAGTGCGAAGGTACTGGTCACGACGCCGGTCCAGAGGTCCAGTTCCTGGGTTCCGGCCCGTACCTGGTCCCAGGCCGGTGTCCGGCCGTCGAGCAGCAGCCCGATCCGGGCCAGGTGCAACCGCTGCGGGTTCGTCCAGTAGTAGTACCCGGCGGCGCGCCCGGACGCCGCGGACGCCTCCCGGTCCTCGCGGTAGTCGTAGGCGGTGGGGTAGGCCACCGGTCCGCGCGGGCCGTCGTAGCTCTCCAGAGTGTCCTCGAGCTGCCAGCCGTGCGGGTTGGGTGCCCAGTGGTAGCCCCACTGGGCCTGGGTCCCGAGTGGCATCGCGGCCTCACCGCGCTCGCGGGCGGCGTCCCGTTCGTAGCGGTCGGCGAACGTCTGCAGCCCGGTGTGGTCGACGGTGAACGCGAACTCGCCATTGCCCACGGACAACGGCTCCTCGGGCCTCGGCTCGTGGTATCGGATCGTGTGGCGGCGGACGACGGCTTCTCTGTCGATCACTTCGGGACTCCGGGTTCGGGTGCGGACCTACTGGTGAAACGTTTGTGCAGATGCTTGCCAACGCCGTTACCATCCGAGGATGGTGACGCTGCGGGATGTGGCCGGACACGCCGGGGTTTCGGTGTCGGTGGTCTCACGCGTGCTCAACTCCGATCCGTCGATCAGGATCCGGCCGCAGACGCGGCAGCGGGTCCTCGAGTCGGCCCGGCTGCTGAGGTACGCACCGAACTCCGCCGGTCGGTCGCTGCGCCGCTCCCGCACGCACCTGCTCGCCCTCGTGGTCCCGGACGTCACGAACGCGACGTTCACGGACCTCGTGAACGGGGTGGAGTCGCGCGCGCTGGACCACAACTACTCGGTGGTACTTGCCTCGAGCCCGCGGATGCAGCCCGGCAGCGACGGGTTCACCCGGCTGCTGAGCGAGCGGCTGGTGGACGGCGTGCTGCTGCAGAAGGGGGACGACGCCCCTACCGAGCTGGTCGCCCGGGCGCTGTCCCATCCCGAGCGCACGGTCCTGATCAACTCCGGCCCGGTATCCGGCGTCGCCACGATCGCGATCGACGACGTCGCCGCGGGTGCGCTCGCGACCCGTCACCTGCTCGACCTCGGACACACCAGCATCGGCTACGTCGGTGGCGTCCCGACGTCCGACACCAGCGACCGGCGGCGGGCCGGGGTCGAGCAGACGCTCGCCGCGGCCGGGCTGACGCTGGCCCGCGAGCACACCACCGCGCTCGGCTACACCTACCGGTCGGCCAGGGACGCGGCCCGGCTGCTGCTCAGCCGCCAACCGGCCCCGACGGCGGTCGTGGTCGGGAACGTGAACGCCGGGATCGGGGTGCTCACCGAGGCGGCCCAGATGGGCATCGGGGTCCCAGAGGAGCTCTCCGTCGTGGCGATCCACGACATCTGGCCGGCCATCACGTGCGCGCCGGCGCTGACCACGATCCGGCTGCCGATGGAGGCCCTCGGGGCCACCGCCGTGGACGTGCTGCTCGCCGGTCTCGACACCTCGGACCCCGGCGCGAAGGCCACCGACGGGAGCGGCACCGACGGCAACGGCACCGACGGGAAGGCCGCCGACGGGAACGGCACCGACGGCAACGGCACCGACGGCATCGGCACCGACACGACCAGCCGCGTCATCGACGACCCGGCGCCCGAGCTCGTCCTGCGGGCGTCGACCGGACCGCCACCCGGGGCCCGACCCGGGCCGTGACCCGGGGCCCGACCCGGGCCGTGACCCGGGTCCCGATCCGGGCCGTGACCCCGGGCCCGACCGGGGCCGTGACCCGCCGCGCCGGGCCCGCTCCGCTGGTCTCGCAGCTGCCGGGTCGCGCCGCGCCCACCCCGCCGAGCTAGCACGTGCCGCGCTGAGATCGCACACGAACAGGTGCGATCTCTGGGGCCTGCGTGCTAGGTCGGCGGTGGAGCGCGGCTGCGGGGCGGCGGAGGGCGGGTGCGGGGCGGCGGACGCCTGTGCCAGCGCGACGGCGGTGGGTCGGCTCACGGGAGCGGGTGGCCGCCGGCCCGACTCGCCTCGTGCGCCGCCTCCAGCACGGCCATGGTGCGCAGCACGTCGCTCGCCGCGGTCGGCAGCGTGGTGGCGGCCCCGGTGACGTACCGCTGCAGTGCGCCCATCGTGCCGATGAAGGCGTCCGGGAACCAGGAGCCCTCGACGTCGACGGTCTGCCAGCCGGTGCCGGTGCTGACCTCGAGCAGGTCCGGCCCACCACGCGGATAGTCCAGCAGCAGCCCGAGCTGGGTCCGGATCGCGCCGTCGGTGCCGTGCCACAGGACGGCGGCCTCCTGGTGCTCTGAACCGAACGTGTGGTCGTGGTTCGTGCTGATCGTCACCCGCAGCGGCCGGCCCGCGTAGTGCAGCAGGTACGCGGTCCGGGTGCTGGCCAGCCGCTTGTGCGGGTGCGGCACCGTGACGGCGCTGACTCCGCTCGGGTCACCCACGAACGAGCGCACCAGGTCGACGTAGTGCACCGAGTGCATCGGCATCTCCATGCGCTCCAGCCCGAACACGCTGGGGAACAGCTCCCAGCGGGTCTCGACCCGCACCAGCACCTCGAGGTCGATGAGCTCGCCGATGACGCCGTCGGCGATCAGCCGGCGCGCGGCGGCCACGTGCGGCGCGAACCGCAGCTGGGTGTTCACCGCGGCGGTGAGGCGCTTGCGCTCGACGATGTCGACCAGGGCGCGCGCCTGCCCGTAGGTGTAGCCGAGCGGCTTCTGGAGCTGCACCGCCGCGCCGTCGGGCAGTGCCTCGAGGATCGACGCGAACGCGTCGGGCATCACGGCGACGTCGTAGACGACGCCGCTGCCGTGGGCCGCGACCGCGGCCTCGATACCGGAGTGGGTGATCGCGATGTCGAACGCGTCGGCGAGCTCGGCGGCGCGTTCGGTGTCGACGTCGACGACGGCCGCCACCGGCAGGCCCGCCCTGCGATAGGCGGGCAGGTGCGCGTCCCGGGCGATGCCGCCGGCGCCGACCACGACGATCGGCAGCGGGTCGCTCGGCGGTCCGGCCAGGTAGGCCGGATCCGGTTCGCGTTCGGTCAGCATCGGGGCGCCAGCCCGTACACCCGGGTGGCGGTGTCGTGGCGCAGGGCCCGCGCCTGTTGCTGCGGGAGTGCGTCGACGGTGGACGTCAGCACGCTCATCGTGGCGTCGGCGCCGCCGGAGACGGTGCTCACCGGCCAGTCGCTGCCGAGCATCAGCCGGTCCGGTCCGAACGCCGCGAGTGCGGTGGCCAGGACCGCCGTCAGTTGTTCGGTCGTCACTGCCTCGCCGGTGTCGGTGCGGTAGATCCCCGAGACCTTGGCGACCACGTTCGGTCGGGCCGCTACCTCGGCGAGCTGGTCGGCCCAGCGGAGGTAGTCGCCGTCGAGCCCGACCGGCGGCTTGCCCAGGTGGTCGAGCACGATGGTCAACCCGGGGTGCTCGCCGGCGAGCGTGACCAGGTTCTCCAGGTGCCGGGGGAGCACGGCCACGTAGTCGAGGGGCACACCGGCCGCTTCGAGGAGGGCGAGGCTGCGGCGCTGGTCGGCGCCGAGGATCCAGTCCGGGTCGGGGCGGTCGTGGGTGAGGTTGCGGACCCCCACGAAGCCGGGGGTCGCCCGCAGCGCCGGCAACTGCTGCGCCACCGTCGCCGGGTCCTCCAGCGGGAGGTAGCACACGGCCCCGGCCAGGCGCGGCTCGGCAGCGACCAGCTCCAGCAGGTAGGCGGTCTCGTCCAGGGTCTCGTCGGCCTGCACCAGCACCGCCTGCCGCACGCCGTACGGCTCCTGCGCCGCCAGGCCCGTGGCCAGGTCATGGTCGGCACGCAGCGGCTCCGGGGCTGCGTCGAGCCAGCGGTAGGAGGACCGGGCACGGTCCCAGACGTGCAGGTGGGCGTCGATCACGGCCGTTCGCCTCGCTTGTTGACGACATAGAGGTGCACCAGGGACAGCACCGTATCGCCGTCGTGGTTGGTGACCGTCACCCGCTCGTCGACCCGGCCGAGCTCGGGGCGCCGGGGGTGGTCGGCGACCTCGACGATCTCGGCCTCGACGGTGATCGTGTCCCCCAGGAACACCGGCTTGATGAACCGGATCCGGTCGTAGCCGTAGCTCATCGCCTGCGGGTTCACGTCGCCCGCGGTCATCCCGACGGCGACCGAGAGGATCAGCGTGCCGTGTGCGATCCGGCCGGCCAGCCCGGCCTCCTGCACGCACCAGCGCTCGTCCATGTGGTGGGGGAAGAAGTCGCCGGTCTGCCCGGCGTGCAGGACCACGTCGGCCTCGGTGATGGTGCGTCCGAGCGTGCGCCGCACCTCCCCGACCGCGTACTCCTCCAGGTATCGGTCAACGACCTGCATGCTGCACTCCCAACGACGCGAACATCCGGTCCAGGTCCGCCAGCACTTCGGTGGCACGCTCACGAGCCACCAGGCCACGGTGCACCCGCTCGCAGGCGGCGTCCTGCACGGACATGTACCCGGGGTGCTGCGGTCGCAGGCTGGCCCGGTCAAGGGTGCGGCGGGTGCCGGCGAAGAAACCTCCGGTCAGCGCATCGAGGTCGGCGTCGGCCCAGGCGGCCACGTGACCCGGCTGCCCGCCGGCGCGCGCATAGACACCGCGCTGGACCTCGCCGGTGGCGACCCAGGTCGCGAACGCGATCGCCTCCGCCGGGTGCTCGGTGCGGGCGGACACGGCCAGGCCGGCGCCACCGAGCATCGATCCGCGTGGCTGTCCGTCGATCTCGGGGATATCGGTCCAGCGCAGGACGTGGTCGCGGAAGCCGGTCCGCGCGTAGTTGCTGTAGCCGTACAGCAGCGGGGCGTAGGCCCACCGGTCCGAGCCGGACAGCCGGTCGGCGACCTGGATCGGGTTCTCGGCCAGGCACTCGACCGGGACCAGATCACGCAGCCGGCCGAGCAGGTCCCACGCCTGCGCGAAGGCGGCCGGGTCGGCGAAGGTGGCCCGGCCGGCGTCGGCGCCCTGCATCCCGGACGAGAGCGTGAACGTCGAGGCGAACGCGTCGATCGGCTTCGCCGGCCAGAGCACGGCGCCCGTGCGGGCCAGGTCGAGCACCTCGGGCCAGGTGCGCGGCGGCTCCGCGAGCAGGTCCGGCCGGTACGCCGCGACCTGCGCGGCAGCGTCGATCGCGAGGCCGTACCGGGCGCCCTGCCAGCGGTAGCTCTCCTCGGAGCGACCGACGAACGCGGCCGGCCCCTCGCCGTCGGGCAGTGCCGCGAGCAGGCCCGCCGCGGCGGCCTGCGGGATGTGCGGGTGGTCGATGACGAGCAGGTCGTGGGAGCGGGTCAGCGACTCCAGGCCCTGGTCGGCGAAGGCCTGCAGGGACCGGGCCTCCCACTCGACCTCGACGTCGTGCCCGGCGTCGGCGTACGCACGGGAGGCGGCCTCGATGCTGTTCCGGCCGCGCTCGTGGTCCCAGGTGATGCCGCGCAGGCGCACGGTCACGGGACGCTCCCGGCCACGGGCTCGCGGTCCGGTGCCAGCTCGGCCCGGACCTGGTCGGTGTCCGCGCCGAGCAGTGGTGCCGCGTCGCTGCCCCAGAGCCGCTGCCCGTCCAGGCGCATCGGGAGCCGGGTCGTGGTGACCTCGGTGCGGGTGCCGTCCTGCTCGTCGCGCTCGAGCGTCTGAACCATGTCGATGGCGCGGAAGCCCTCGTGCTCGACGAGTTCGTCCACGGTGTGCAGCGGTGCGCACCACACGTCGGCGGCGTCGAGCACGGTGAGCCAGTCCGCCGTGTTGCGGGTCCTGAGCCGGTCGGCGATCAGGGTCTCGATGCGACCGCGCTGCTCCCACCAGGTCTCGGGCTCGGTCAGCTCGACGAGCTCGGGGATCTGCAGCAGGGCGCCGAGCTGCGGCACCGGGTTCATCGCGATCGAGAGGTAGCCGTCCGCGGTGGGGTAGACGCCGTACGGGGCGGGCAGGTAGGTGTGCGCGCTGTGCGGACCACGCGGCCGGGCACCCACGGCGCCCGGCTCGGTCAGCCGCACCGACAGCATCTCGAACTGCAGGTCGAGCATCGCCTCGAGCAGCGAGGTCTGCACCTGCCCGCCGATGCCGGTGCGCAGCCGCCGCAGCAGCAGCGCCGTGATGCCGTGGGCGAGGTGGCAGGAGGCGAGGTGATCGGCGATCGCGATACCCACCGGGCTCGGCTCAGGGTCGGCCTGCAGCCACGGCAGGCCGGCGATCGACTGGGCGAGCAGGTCCTGGCCGGGCCGGTCCCGCCACGGCCCGTCGTCGCCGTACCCGGTGATCGACCCGTAGACCACGCCCGGGTTCTGCGCGCGGACGGTGTCGTAGTCCAGTCCGAGCCGCTTCATCACGCCCGGGCGGAAGTTCTCGACGACGACGTCGGCCTGCTCGACCAGCCGGCGCACGAACGCGAGCTGGTCCGGGTCCTTCAGGTCCGCGGCGACACTCTGCTTGCCGCGGTTCATCGCGTGGAAGGAGACCGTGTCCGCGCCCGCGTGCGCACCGGCGAACGCGAGCCCCCGGCCGATGTCCCCGACGCCGGGGCGCTCGATCTTGATGACCCGTGCGCCGAGGTCGGCCAGCCGCAGCGCGGCCACCGGGCCGGCGAGGAACTGGCTGAAGTCGAGGACCAGGAAGCCGTCCAACGGGCGGGGCGGTCCTGGCTGGGAGGCTGTCATGACGCTCGCTCCTGGGAGATGTCTGTGGTGGTCAGGCGCACGGTCCGGCCGGGCGGAAGGTCGAGGACGCGCTCATGTGATCCGAGGACCACACGCACGGTCCGGGGGCTGTCCGAGCCGGACGTGATCCGGGCCTCGGTGAGCTCACCGGCGCGCCACTGCAGATCCACGACCAGGCCGCCGCGGGCGCGCAGACCGCGCACCTCGCCGTCGGGCAGGTCCGGGGGCAGCGCCGGGAGCAGGTCGAGGTAGCCGGCGTGCGACTGCACCAGGCACTCGGCGAGCGCGGCGACGATGCCGAGGTTGCCGTCGATCTGGAACGGCGGGTGCGCGGAGAACAGGTTGCGGTAGAGGCCACCGCGCCACCGCCCGCCGCCCGGTCCGGGCTCGATCTCGACATTGCGGCGCACGTACAGGTCCAGCAGCCGGCCGACCGCCTCCGGCTCGTGCAGGCGGGCCCGCATCGCCGTCTTCCAGGCGAGGGACCAGCCGGTGCCCTCGTCGCCGCGGGCGTCCAGGCTGCGGCTCGCGGCCGCGGCGAGCCTGGCCGACGGCGGCACATCCGTCGGGTGGATGCCGACCAGGTGGGCGATGTGGCGGTGGTGCGGGTCGGCCATCCGGTCGAGGTCGGCCCACTCGCGCAGCAGCCCGTCGTCGTCGACGCCGGGCTCGGCGATCCGGGGCAGCGCGGCCTCGGCCGCAAGGCACAGGTCCGCGGCGTCGGCGCGCAGGCCGTACTCGTCGGCCAGCCGCAGCAACGAGCGGAGCAGGTGCCGGGACAGCTCGAGGTCCATCGTGGAGTCGGCGGCCACCGAGGAGACGCGGTCGGTGCCGGGCACCACGAACCGGTTCTCCGGTGAGGTGGACGGAGACGTCCCGAGCGTGCCGTCGGGGCGCGGCTCGAGCCAGTCCAGGACGAACCGGGCCGCGCCGCACAGGACGGGGAAGAAGCGGTGGGCCGCGTCGTCGTCGCGTTCGAAGGTGACCCGGTCGATCAGGTGGGTGGTCAGCCAGACGCCGGCGAACGGCCAGAACGCCCAGGCCGGGTCGTGGGTGCCGTCACCCATCGGCTCGACGAACGCCCAGATGTCGCTGGCGTGGTGGGCCACCCAGCCGGACGACCCGTAGATCCGCTCCGCCGGCTCCCGGCCCCGTTCGGCGAACGCGTCGACGAGGTCGAACAGCGGCTCGGCGCACTCGCGCAGGCCGGTCGTCTCGGCGAGCCAGTAGTTCATCTCGAGGTTGATGTTCATCGTGAAGTCCGAGCTCCACGGCGGCTGCAGCTGCTGGTTCCAGATGCCCTGCAGGTTCGCGGGGGTGCCACCCGGCCGCGAGCTCGAGATCAGCAGGTAGCGGCCGTACTGGAACAGCAGGGCGAGGAGCTCGGGCGCCGCACCGGCACGGGCGCCGGCGCCGTCGGCGACCGCGTCGAGCAGCGCGTCGGTGTCCGCCGGGGTGCCGGCCGCCGGCTCCGAACCCGTGCCGAGCCGCAGTTCCACCCGGTCGTAGAGCTCGGAGTGGGCGGTGACGTGGTCCTCCCGCAGCCGGTCCACCCCAGCGGTGACGGCGTCCCGGCACAGCTGCCGGGCCCGCGCCAGTGCGGGGCCGACATCCTGTTCGGGGTCGTGTCCGAGCCGGGTGAAGGTGGTCCGCACGGCCAGGATCAGGGTGGCGTCTCCGGAGACCTCGATCACGACGCCGTCCGGCGTGGCGCGGCTGCGGACCGTGCCGCCGATCGCACGCATGGCGACGGCGGCCTGTACGCCGCGCGGGTCGCTCGCCCACCGCACGGGGTCGGCTTCGCGCTGGTAGGCGGGCACGACGTCATCGGGCGCCCGCAGCACCGCCCAGGCCTCGGCGCCGTCGGCCTCGGCGTGCTCCAGGCGTAGCGGGGAGTCGAGCACGAAGGACACCGGTCGGTCCGCCGCGGACACCTCGAGCACCAGCACCTGGTGCGGAGCGCTCACGAAGGCCTGCTGGTGCACGCCGGCGGCGCGGGTCCAAGCGAGCGCGGTGCGCAGGTCCAGGCCGCGCGCGTGGCCTGCCGAGCTTTCCGGGCCGTCGACCCGGTCCTGCTCGGGGAGGACCTCGGCCTGCGACGCCGGCTCGGGCGCCGGGGCGCCCACGGTCCGGCGCAGCCTCGCCAGCGGTTGGAACGACTGTGGGTAGGAGTGCTGCAGCGCGTGCAGCGCCTCCTCGGCGGCCACATGGTCTCCCGCCGCGATCGCCGCCCGCGAGGCCGCGATGGCGGCCCCGGCCACGTCCGCGGTGACCGGGTGCGGCTCGGGGCGGCGGCCCGGGCCGGACCAGACCGATCCCTCGCTGAGCCAGATCAGTTCCTGCTCGGCGCGGCCGTAGACCATGGCGCCGAGGCGGCCGTTGCCGAGCGGCGCCGCCTCGACCCATTCGGCGGCCGGGCTCGCGAACTCGAGCCGGTGGACCGGGTGTGCCGATGGCGTCGCCGGGCTCGGCGACACCTCGGACGAGAACACTGACGACACTGTCACCTCGGAGAATCGATTTTACTGGGTGAGAGACACCATAGACGGTCCGATGGGCCATCTGGCAACACCTGATTCCATAGAGTCTATGCCGGATCTGCCGATGGGGTTGCGCCGCCGCCGATCTGGTGGCTAGCATCCAGACAAACGATTCACCGGACGACGAGGTCAGAGTGCACCCCAGGCCCGCCCCAAGGCGGCAGCGGCAGGCGCGACGGGCCGAGGTCATCGAGAGGAGCACTCAGCGGTGGTACAGACGGGCGTGGGAACACCCATGGCGCCGACACCACTGGCGGCGGCAGCGGTGTCCACGCCGCCGGCCAACCGTCGGGGTCGGCCGGGCCGGATGCGTAGATCGATCCGGCGGCACTGGCAGCTCTACCTGCTCGTGCTGCCTCCGCTGGTGTACTTCGCCCTGTTCAAGTACGTGCCGATGGCGAACGCCGTCATCGCGTTCAAGGCCTACAACGTCATCGCCGGCATCTGGGCGAGTCCGTGGGTTGGCCTGGAGCACTTCGAACGGTTCTTCTCCAACCCGGTCTTCGGCACCATCGTCAGCAACACGTTCCTGCTGAGCCTGTACGCCCTGATCGCGAGCTTCCCGATCCCGATCATCCTGGCTCTCGCCCTCAACGAGGTCCGGTCCCGGTTCTTCAAGCGCACGGTCCAGATGGTCACCTACGCGCCGTACTTCATCTCCACGGTCATCGTCGTCTCGATGGCGATCCTGATCCTCTCGCCCCGGATCGGGCTCCTCAGCGGGATCACCGGCTTCTTCGGACTGCCCGCCACCGACTACCTGGCCCAGCCGGACTTCTTCCGGCACGTGTACGTGTGGAGCGAGGTGTGGCAGACCGCGGGCTACTCGGCGGTCATCTACCTGGCCGCGCTCGCCGGCGTGGACCCCGGCCTCTACGAGGCGGCCAAGGTCGACGGCGCGAACCGGCTCCAGAAGATCTGGCACGTCGACCTGCCGAGCATCATGCCAACGGTGGTCGTGGTCCTGATCCTCTCGGTCGGCAGCATCATGGCCGTCGGGTTCGAGAAGGCGTTCCTGCTGCAGAACCCGCTGAACCTGTCGCAGTCGGAGATCATCGCCACCTACACCTACAAGATCGGCATCCAGAACGCCGACTTCAGCCTCGCCACAGCCGTCGGGCTGTTCAACTCGGCGATCAACCTCGTGCTGCTGCTCGGTGTGAACGCCGTGTCGAAGCGCGTGACGGGGAGTGGACTCTGGTGAGCATCGCAACGAGGATCCGCGGGGCCGGCCGGCCCACCAAGGTGCGCGAGTCGCGGGTGGACCGGTTCTTCCTGGTCGGCGTCTACATCCTGCTCACCACGTTCCTGCTCGTGGTGCTGCTGCCGCTCTGGTACATCGTGGTCAGTTCGTTCAGCAGCCCCGCTGCGGTGTCCGCCGGCCGGGTGTTCCTGTGGCCGGTCGAGTTCACCCTGCGCGGCTACCAGGTCGCGCTGAGCAGCCCGCAGATCCTCAGCGGGTTCGCGAACTCGCTGTTCTACACCATCGTGGGCACGGCGATCAGCGTCACGCTCACCGTGATGCTCGCCTACCCGCTCTCGCGTGCGGACTTCGTCGGGCGGAAGGTGCTCACCGGCGCCGTCGTCTTCACGATGCTGTTCGCTGGCGGCCTGATCCCCACCTACCTCGTGGTCCAGGCGATGGGGATGCTCGACACCCGCTGGGCGCTGCTCATCCCGAACGCGGTGGCCGTGTGGCCGGCGATCCTGGCGATCACCTACTTCCGGACCGCGATCCCGGACGAACTGCGCGAGGCCGGTGAGATCGACGGCGCGAGCGACCTGCGCATCCTGTGGAAGGTGGTGCTGCCACTCTCCGCGCCGATGCTCGCCGTGATCGCCCTCATGTACGCGATCGTGCAGTGGAACTCCTACTTCGACGCGTTGATCTACCTCCGCGACGACGCCCTGTACCCGCTGCAGCTGGTGCTCCGGAACATCCTCATCCTCAACAACGACGCCGGTGGCGACGCCACCTCGTCGCTGGAGCGGCAACAACTCGCGAACCTGCTCAAGTACTCGCTCATCGTGGTCTCCACGGTCCCGATGATGCTCATCTACCCGTTCGTGGCTCGCTACTTCACCAAGGGTCTGCTCCTGGGAGCCGTGAAGGGCTGACCCCGACCCAACACCCCCCGAGCCGTCGACCCCCGGCGGCACCACCTCACGACGAAGAGAGGCACCACATGACACGCCGCAACCGGACCGCGACGGCGATAGTCGCCGTCGGCGGACTGGCCTTCACCATGGGCGCGTGCGCGCCGCAGGCGGAGCAGCCCGTCGACGACGGAGTCATCACGATCTTCAGCCAGCAGGGCGCGGAGACGGACCTCAACACCAACGAGTTCACGCTCTTCCTCGAGGAGGAGTTCGACGTCGACCTGCAGTTCGAGACCACCACCTGGGATGCCGGGGCGGCGTCCGAGGCGCGTCAGATCGCGCTGGCGAGCGGTGACTACCCGGACGCGTTCCTGATGATCCCCTGGGTCGACCAGTTCACCCAGGCCGAGCTGCTCAAGTTCGGCGAGCAGGGCGTGGTCCGGCCGCTCGGTGACCTGCTCGAGGAGAACGCACCGAACCTGCTCCAGGCCTGGGAGGAGACCCCCGAGTGGGAGCAACTCGCGACCTCGCCGGACGGCAACGTCTGGGGGCTGCCGCAATGGAACGACTGCTTCCACTGCAGCTATCCCTCGAAGCTCTGGCTGAACTCCGCCTGGCTGGACGCGGTCGGCATGGAGCAGCCGACGACGCCCGACGAGCTCCGCGCGGTGCTGTCGGCCTTCCGGGACCAGGACCCGAACGGCAACGGTCAGGCCGACGAGGTCCCGCTCTCCGGCTCGCCCGGCGCGAACTCGGTGATGCCGTTCCTGATGAACCCGTTCGTCTACGTGCCCTCCTCCACGACCGACGGCTCGATCCCGGCCTCGCTCGCGCTGGACGGTGACACGGTCACCCTGCAGGCGACCCTGGACGGCTGGCGGGAGGGGCTGCAGTACGTGAACTCCCTCTACGAGGAGGGGCTGGTCGACGAGGCGGCGTTCACCCAGAACCAGGACGCGCTCCTCGCGCTGGGGGACGTCGCCGGCGACCCGATCCTCGGGGCCGCGACGGTCGGCCACCCCGGCGTGTTCGTCACCATCGGCCAGGAGGATGGCCGCGACGCGCAGTACGACCCGGTCGCTCCGCTGACCGGGCCGAACGGCTCGCCCGCCTCCGAGCTGCTCTCGTCCGTGCCGGGTGCGACGCTCGTCATCACGAACAACGCCAGTGACTCCGACGCCGCCAGCCTGGTGCAGATCGTCGACTGGATGATCGACTACGACAACCACCTCCGGGCCGAATGGGGCGAGGAGGGCGTCGCCTGGGACCGCCCCGCCGAGGGTGACGTCGCGCTCGACGAAGCGCTCGAGCCGCTGTACGTGCGGCACCGGCTCAGCGGTGCCGAGGCCAGCCAGAACGCCAACGTGGCCTGGGGCCCGCTCGCGCAGTACTACGGCAGCACCGAGTTCCGCGGCGCCCAGGTGGTGTCGGAGGACGTGTACGACCTCGCCGGGTACGAGCGTCGTCTGTTCGAGGCGACCGAGCCGTATGCCGCGAACAGTCCGACCGAGGCGTTCCCGTACTGGAACCTCTGGATCCCCGACGCGGACTCCTCCGAGTTGTCCACGGTGCAGACCAACGTGGAGTCGCTCGTGCTGCAGGCCAGTGCCGAGTTCGTCACCGGCGTGCGCGACATCGACAACGACGCCGACTGGCAGGCGTTCCAGGAGGCTCTCATCGCGAGCGGCAGCGACCGCTATCTCGAGATCTACCAGGCCGCCTGGGACGCGTCGAACTAGCGACACTCCCTCGACGGCGGCCCGGTTGCGTGATGCGCCCGGGCCGTCGTCGCGTGGGGTGGGGGACCGGCTCGGCGGGGTGTGGCAGCGGCCAGACCGCGCGGCGCATATCTATTCAATAGCGCACAGACTTGACAGTCGGTGATTTGCCGACCTACGCTCGCCGTTGAATCGCTTCACTCGCACCCCCGCAGCACCCGTTTCAAGGAGGAAACATGTCCGCAAGAATCCGTAGCCGGCGGGCGCGCCTGGTCCCGTCCATGGCCGGGCTCGCCGCGCTCTCGCTGCTCGCCGTCGCCTGCGCGCCGGCCGGCGGGGACTCGGGTGGAGGCTCTGACGGGGGCGGTGACGATCAGGGTGGTGCCACCGAGTTCACCTTCCTGACCACCGTGGAGAACCCGCAGATCCGCGACGAGCTCACCCGGCTCAGTGAGAACCAGTGCGCCGCCGAGAACGAGGCCCTCCCGCTGGTGGTCGACACCATCCCGCAGGCCGACGTCAACCAGCGGGTCTCGGTCCTCGCGAGCCAGGACGCGCTGCCCGTCATGTTCGTCTCGCCCACGAGCGAGTCGAAGGTCGGCGGCGACATGTACGAGTCCGGCGCCCTGCTCGAGCTCGAGGAGACCCTGACCGACCTGGGCGTCTGGGAGGACGTGCTGCCCGCCGCCGCCTCCACGGTCAACGCCATCTACGGGGACATGGTCTCGCTGCCGTTCCAGTACAACATCGAGGGCTTCTGGTACAACAAGCAGATCTTCGCCGACAACGGCCTCGAGGTGCCCACCACCTGGGCGGAGTTCACCGAGGCCGCCGCTGCCCTGGACGCGGCCGGCGTGCAGCCGCTGACCGCGTCCGGTGCGCAGGGCTGGACGATCACCCGGTACATCAGCACCTACCTCGCCCGGGCGAACGGCGTGGACGCGCTCGCCCAGGTGACCGACGGCTCGGCGAGCTTCACCGACCCCGACTACCTCATCGCCGCGCAGGAGCTCGCCACGCTGGGCGAGGCCGGCTACTTCGGGCAGGGCATCGTCTCCCGGGACATGGACACGGTCACGGCCGAGTTCTTCGGCGGCACCGCAGCCATGATGTACAACGGTTCGTGGGTGCTGTCCAACGTCTACGACGAGGAGCAGAACACCATCGGCGTGGACAACATCGGCTTCTTCCCGTTCCCCGAGGTGGAGGGCGGCGCGGGCAGCATCGACGACTACCCGGCCAACACCGGCACCGTCACCGCCGTGTCCGCCTCCCTGTACAACGACAAGGTCGGCGCCTGGCTCGCGTGCATCGCCGAGAACTACGGGTCCAGCCTCTTGGAGAACCAGGGCGCGATCTCCGGGTTCGTGCAGAACACCGAGGTCGACGGCGTTGAGCCGCTCGTCGCCGAGATCACCGAGCGCATGGTGGACGCCCAGGACGCGGTGATCTGGCTCGAGGGTCCGTTCGACCAGCGCTTCGGTGACGCCGCCGGACTCAGCGCCGGCAGCCTCGTCGACGGCGGCATCTCGCCCGAGGACTACATGGCCCAGATCCAGGACGCGGTCGACGCCGCCCAGTGACGGCAGCCACGGCGGTGGGTGCGCGCCACCACGAGGCGCACCCACCGCCGTCGGGCACTGCCCGAAGCAACAGACCGCAGCGGCCCAGCGCCGCCTGACCCGGAAGGCGCACACATGAGGGACGTCCTCGGGGACCGGAAGGCGATCGTCATCCTGCTCGCCCCCGCGCTGGCCTTCTACACGCTGATCAAGCTCGTGCCGATCCTGTGGTCGCTCGGGCTCACGTTCTTCGACGGGAACGTGCTGCGCGGCTACGAGCCGGTCGGCTTCGACAACTTCACCCGGCTCGTGAACGACTCGGTGTTCTGGGAGGCGACGGCGTTCACGCTGAAGTACGCCCTGGTCGCGACCGTGCTCCAGGTGGCGGCCGGCTACCTGCTCGCGATCCTGTACGTCTTCGTGCTCCGCAAGGGCTCCGCGCTGCTGCGCACCATCGTGTTCTTCCCGGTGATCCTGCCGACCGTGGCCGTGGGGGTGCTGTTCAAGCGGCTGTTCGGGATCCACCCCACGCCGGGCCCGGTGAACTCCATCATCGAGGCGTTCGGCGGCCAATCGCTGGACTGGTTCGCGAGCGGGGACACCTCGTTCCTGGTGCTCATCCTGATGGACGTGTGGCGCTCGATGGGGTTCTTCGCGGTGCTCCTGTACGCCGGCCTGGTGGACATCCCGGAGGAGGTCATCGAGTCCGCACGCATGGACGGGGCCAAGGGTGCCCGGCTGATCCGGCACATCGTGCTCCCGCTCTCCCTGCCGGTGCTGCTCTCGGCGGTGGTGTTCGCGGTCAACTCCACGCTCAAGGTGTTCGACTCGATCCTCGCGATCACGAATGGCGGCCCCGGCACCGAGACCCAGCCGCTCACGCTGTACATGTACCGCACCGTGTTCACCTACAACGAGTACGGCTACGGCTCCACCCTCGCGCTCGCGCTGACCGTGATCGCGTTCCTGGTCACGATCGTCATCTTCCGCTCCGCCCGCAAGGACATCACCGCAGACAAGGCCGCCCGATGACCACACTCACCCAGGCCCGCCCGATGGCCGGCCCGGCCGGTCCCAGCCGGCCACGCCGCCGCCCCGGCGGCGCCCGCCGGTTCTTCGCCCGGCTCCCGGTCCGGCTGCTCGTGATCGTCATCGTGGCCGTCGAGATCCTGCCGATGATCTGGATGCTGCTCAGTTCGTTCAAGACCCAGAACGAGTTCGTCACCGGGTCCGTGTGGGCACTGCCCGCCACCTGGGACTTCGGCAACTACATCGAGGCCTGGGTGACCGGGGACTTCGCCTCGAACGTGCGCAACTCGATCCTCGCCACCGTGCCGGCACTGTTCTTCCTGCTGTTGTTCGGGGTGGCGGCCGGGTTCGCACTCGAGGTGATGGTCTGGAAGGGGCGCTCGACGATCCTGCTGATGTTCGTGGCGGGCATCATGATCCCCGGGCAGATGCTGCTCGTGCCGCTGTTCATCACGTACTTCAACCTGGGCCTGACCCAGACGATCTGGCCGTTGATCCTCACCTACATCGCGATGGGGCTACCGCTGACCGTGTTCATGATGGCCGCGTACTTCCGGGCGATTCCGCGCGAGGTGTTCGAGGCCGCCACGATCGACGGCGCCGGCATGATCCGCTCGTTCTGGATGATCGGACTGCCGATGATCTCGAACGCGATCCTGACCATCGGCCTGGTGCAGTTCTTCTCGATCTGGAACGACCTGCTCGTGGCGCTGACCTTCGTCACGAACCGGGATCTGGCCACGATCCAGGTCGGCCTGCTGAACTTCAGCGGCGAGTACGGCGCCATGCAGTACGGGCCGCTGTTCGCCGCGATCTGCCTGAACGTGTTCGGCACGCTGGCAGTGTTCCTCTTCCTCAGCAAGAAGATCATGGCAGGGATGGCATCCGGTGCACTCAAAGGCTGACCCGCTCAAGACTCCGTCCCCGGTGACGCCCGGCACGTCGGGCCTGGGGCACGGCTCCGACAGCGCCTCCGACGCCGCGGACCTCGCCGCGGCCAGGGCGCTGCTCACCGGGGCGCACACCCTGATCGACACCGCGAACATGTACGGCGGCGGCCGCTCCGAGGTGATCCTGGGGCGCGCGATCGCCGAGCTCGGCGCCGTCCCGGCCGGCGTGCAGGTGATCTCCAAGGCGGACCGGGACCTGTCCACCGGGGCCTTCGACCGGGACCGGGTGCTGCGCTCGTTCGAGGAATCGACCGCCCGGCTCGGCCTGGACACCCTGCCGCTGTACCAATTGCACGACCAGTACACGATCACGTTCGCCGAGGCGATGGGGCCGGGCGGGGCCGTGCAGGCTCTGATCGAGCTGCGTGAGCAGGGCGCCGTCGGCGCCATCGGGGTGGCCGCGGGCCCGACGGCGATGCTCACCGAGTACGTCCGCACCGGTGTGTTCGAGGTGCTGCTCACCCACAACCGGTACACCCTCGTGGATCGGTCCGCGGCCGAACTCATCGCCGAGGCCGCCGGGCAGGGGATGACCGTGTTCAACGCTGCCCCGTTCGGAGGCGGGCTGCTCGCAGCGGGCGCCCGCGCCGGTGCGACCTACGCCTACCGGGCCGCGCCGGAGGCGCTCCTGGCCTGGGTGGCCCGGCTCGAGCAGGTCTGCGCGGCGCACGGCGTGCCGGTGGCCGCGGCCGCGCTGCACTTCTCGATGCGCAACCCGCACGTCGCCTCCACCGTGGTGGGGGTGCGTTCGCCGGAGCGGCTCGCGCAGACCGACGCCCTGCTCGCCACCGAGGTGCCCGAGGACCTCTGGACCGAGATCGACCGACTCGGCACACCGCCTTCGACCCTGGACGACTGAACCATGCAGACCACCCCCGGCGCCCCGCTCGCCGACCTCCCCACGCTGCCCGGGACCGACTCGCTGCCGGTCCCGCTCGCCTACCACGACGACCCGGTGCCCGGCGCGGGCCGGCGACGCCCCCGTGCACAGTTCGGCTCCGACGCGGCCCGGCTGAGCCTGAACGGCGACTGGGCGTTCACGCTGGCCCCCACCGCGGCCGGCACCGGCCCGACCTTCACCGACCCCGACCTCGACGACGGCGGCTGGGGCCGCATCGACGTGCCCTCGCACTGGGTGCTGCGTGGCCACGGGGACCCCCTGTACACGAACACCGCGTTCCCGTTCCCGATCGCCCCGCCGCACACCCCGACGGCGAACCCCACCGGGGACTACCGGCGCACCTTCACGCTGCCCGCCGGGTGGCGCCGGGACGGCAGCGTGCTGCGGTTCCAGGGCGTCGACTCCTGCGCGGCGGTCTGGCTGAACGGGGTGGAACTCGGTCATTCCAAGGGCAGCAGACTGCCGTTCGAGTTCGACATCGGGCCGGCCCTGCGAGAGGGATCGAACGTGCTCTGCGTCCGGGTGCACCGATGGTCCTCCGGCAGCTACCTCGAGGACCAGGACATGTGGTGGCTGCCCGGGATCTTCCGCGACGTGGAACTGCTCGAGCGCCCCGCGGCCGTCGACGACGTGCACGTGCACGCCGACTACGACCACCGCAGCGGCGCCGGGACCCTGCGGGTGGAGGCCACCGATGCCGACGGCGCACCCGTGTTCGCCCTGATCGACGTCCCGGAGCTCGGCGTGAGCGCCCTGCCCGCCGGGACCGCCGTCCGGATCGACGGCGTGCAGCCGTGGAGCGCCGAGGTGCCGCGTCTGTACCGCGGCACGGTGCGCGCCGACGGGGAGCGGATCGAGGTCGCGATCGGGTTCCGGACGATCAGCGTGGCCGACGGCGTCCTGCGCGTGAACGGCGTCCGGGTGCACCTGCGCGGGGTGAACCGGCATGAGCACGACCCGGATCACGGACGGGCCCTGAGCCTCGAGACGATGCGCCGCGACATCCTCATGATGAAGGCGCACAACATCAACGCCGTGCGCACCTCGCACTACCCGCCGCACCCGGAGTTCCTGCGCCTGTGCGACGAGCTCGGACTGTGGGTGGTGGACGAGTCCGACATCGAGACGCACGGGTTCATCTACGCCGGCTGGGAGGGCAACCCGCCCGACGAGCCGGCGTGGACCCCGGCCCTGCTGGACCGGACCGCACGGATGGTCGAACGGGACAAGAACCACCCGTCGGTGATCATCTGGTCGCTCGGTAACGAGAGCGAGGGCGGCGCCGGGTTCGTCGCGATCGAGGCGTGGCTGCGGGACCGGGACCCGAGCCGGCCGCTGCACTACGAGCGCGACCGCACGTACGCCCAGTCCGACTTCTACTCGCTGATGTACCCCTCGCTGGAGGATCTCGCCGCGATCGCGGAGCGGACCGAGGAGACCCCCGAGGCACTGGCCGAGAACGCGGAACTGGAGCACCGCCGTCGGGCACTGCCGTTCCTGCTGTGCGAGTACGCGCACGCGATGGGCAACGGACCCGGCTCCCTCGCGGACTACCAGGAGATCCTGGAGTCCTCGGACCGGATGGCCGGCGCGTTCGTGTGGGAGTGGATCGACCACGGGTTCCGCGGCCGCACGCCCGACGGCGTCGAGTACCTGCGCCACGGCGGCGACATCGACTACCGGCCCAACGGCGGCTCCTACTGCATCGACGGGCTCGTCCGCCCGGACCGGGTACCCTCGCCCGGGCTGCTCGAGCTGGCGAAGGTCCTCGAGCCGGTCCGGTTCGACGTGGACGCCGACGCCATCACGGTGCGCAACCACTATGACGTGCTCGACACCGGCCACCTCGCCTTCACGTGGGAGCTCGCCCGCGACGGCGTCGCGCTCGCCGCCGGGGACCTGACCGTGCCGGTCCTCGCACCCGGGGAGCAGGCACGGGTCGACCTGCCCGCGGTGGTGGGACGTGAGTCCACCACGACCGCCCCGGGCGAGGTGTGGCTGACGGTCTCCGCGCGCCTGGCGCACGCGACGCCCTGGGCCGACGCGGGCCACGAGATCGGCTGGGGTCAGGGCCAACTGGCGCAGGAATCCCGTCCGCGCACGCTGAGCCAGAAGGTCGCGCCCGAGGCAGACGGTTCTGCGGTTCTGTCTCAGGCGGCCTCCTCTGCCTCAGCGGATCCGGGCATGCTGGTCGTGGGGGCGGCCGTGCTGGACGCCCGCACCGGGGACCTGCTCAGCCTCGGCGGGCTCGACACCGGCGGACTCCGCCTGGACATCTGGCGCGCGCCGACCGAGAACGACCGCGGCCAGGGAGAGCTGAACAACCTCGCGAAGGTGTGGCGCGCCGTCGGGCTGGACCGGATGCTGCACTCGGTGACCGACGTCGGGGCGGTCGACGGCGGGGCGTGCGTCCGCGCCCGGCTCGCCCCGGCCACGCAACCGTTCGGGCTCGACCTCGCCTACACCTGGACCGCCGGGCACGGCGCACCGTCGGCCGGGGACCCGGGGGACGTCACCCTCACCGTGGACGTGACCCCGTACGGACCCTGGCACGACGTCCCGTACGGGCACCACGAGGTGACCCTGCCGCGGCTCGGGGTACGCCTCGGCCTGCCCGCCGCCCTGGCTCGGGCCACCTGGTTCGGCCTCGGACCGGGGGAGTCGTACGTCGACTCCCACACCGCGGCGAAGGTGGGCCGGTACTCCACGTCGATCGACGACCTCGGGTTCGAGTACCTGGTGCCCCAGGAGACCGGCAACCGGCACCGCGCCCGCTGGTTGGAGCTCACCGGCGCCGGCACCACCGGCCTGCGCGTGGCAGGCGCGCCGACGTTCGACTTCACGGCCCGGCGCTGGTCCACCGAGGCCCTCGACGCCGCGAGGCACCCGCACGAGCTGCGGCCGGAGGACCGGCTGTACCTGCACCTGGACCTGGCCCAGCACGGGCTCGGCAGCTCGTCGTGCGGTCCGGCCACCCCCGACCGGTACCGGGTGCACCCCGAACCGACCCGGTTCTCCCTGACCTTCAGCACCCCGTCCCAGAAGGAGCAGTGACGATGACCTCCGCCGGCCCCGCCGCGACCACCTCGGTCCTTGAGCCCTACGCGCTGCGCGTGGAGCACCTCGAGAACCCGATCGGCCTCGACGAGCCACGGCCCCGGTTCGCCTGGCGGCTGCGGACCAGCGGCGCCGGAACGCGGCAGGCCGGCTACCGGGTCGTCGTGTCCGGCGGGCGCGGGGAGACGGCCTGGGACAGCGGCCGGGTCGCCTCGGACGACCAGTTCGAGATCGGCTACGCGGGCGTCCCGTTGCGGCCGTTCACCGGCTACACCTGGACCGTGCAGGTCTGGGACGCCGACGGCGTCGCGGGCGCGGGCGCGGAAGGAACCTTCGAGACCGGGCGCCTCGAGCGGCCGTGGGTGGCCCGCTGGATCGGTCGCGACCGTCGGGACCGGCCCGCGTTCCTCGCCCCCGCCGACGACGACCTCACCTGGAACACGCGCGGCCTGCCCGCGCCGTCGCTGCTGCGCACGACGTTCGACACGGCGCGCGCCGTCACCTTCGCACGCCTGCACATCACCGCCCGTGGCCTGTACGAGGCACGCATCAACGGCCGACTCGTGCATGACACCGCCCTCAACCCGGGCTGGACGGACTACCAGCGCCGGATCTTCTACCAGACCTACGACGTCACGTCCGTGGTCCGGACCGGGTCCAACGCCATCGGGGTGGTGCTCGCCGACGGCTGGTGGAGCGGCTTCGTGGGCTACGACGCCCGCAACGCCGGCCGGCTGTACGGGACCGCACCCGCGCTGCTCGCCGAACTGCACCTCACCCTCGCCGACGGCTCCACCCAGGTGATCCGCACGGACGAGACCTGGCGCGAGTCCGCCGGCGAGTGGCTGCACGCGGACCTGCTCATGGGGGAGGGTGTCGACGCCCGCCGCCGGCCCGAGGGCTGGGACGCCCCCGGCTTCGACGACGCGCGCTGGCGCCGGGCGCTGCCCTTCGGCGACGACACCGCGACCGTCACCGGAGCCACCACCCCGCCGATCCGCACCGTGGCCGAGGTGGCCCCGGTGAGCGTGCGGAACGACGCCGACGGCGCAGCCGTGATCGACTTCGGCCAGAACCTCGTGGGGCACCTTCGCCTGCGGATCCGGGGCGCCGCCGTCGGGCAGTTCATCGAACTGACCCACGCGGAGATCCTCGACGACGACGGCCGGCTGTACCTGGAGAACCTGCGCCGCGCCGAGGCACGCGACATCTACTACGCCCGCGGCGACGCCGAGGAGACGTTCGAACCCCGGTTCACGTTCCACGGGTTCCGGTACGCGCGGATCGCGGGACTCGGTGCCGAGCTGGACCCGGCGGACGTGCGCGCCGTGGTGATCTCCAGCGACCTCGAGGAGGTCGGCGCGTTCGACTGCGACAGCCCCGACGTGCTGCAGATCGTGTCCAACACCCGATGGAGCCAGCGCGGCAACTTCCTGTCCGTCCCGACCGACTGCCCGCAGCGGGACGAGCGGCTCGGCTGGCTCGCCGACGCCCAGGTGTTCGCGCCGACCGCTGCCCGGGCGAGCGACGTGTCCGCGTTCTTCGCCACCTGGATGGTGGACGTGGTGGCGGGGCAGAGCCCGGACGGCGCCTTCGGCGACATCGCCCCGGCCGGCCCGTGGATGGGGGAGGGGGCGCCCGCGTGGGGAGACGCCGGCACGATCATCCCGATGATGTTGTTCGACACGTACGGGGACCGGCGCCAGCTCGCGCAGTCCTACCCGGCGATGGTGCGCTGGGTCGAGCACATCCGCCGCGCGAACCCGGACCTGCTCTGGCGCGAACGGGTCGGGTCGAACTACGGCGACTGGCTGCACGCCGGTCCCGAGACCGCGCGGGACGTGCTCGCCACCGCGTACTTCGCGAACTCCGCCTCCCTGGTGGCGCGGGCCGCCGCCATCCTCGGCCACGCCGAGGACGAGCTTCGGTACACCTCGCTCGCCCAGGAGATCCGGGACGCGTTCGTGGCCGAGTTCGTGCGTGAGGGGATCATCACCTCGGACACCCAGACCTGCTACCTGCTCGCCCTCGACTACGACCTGCTGCCGGCGGACCAGGTGCCGGGCGCCGCGGACCGGCTCGTGCAGCTGGTCCGCGCGGCGGGGAACCGGCTCACCACCGGCTTCGTGGGGGTGTCGAAGATCTGCCGGGTGCTGAGCGCCCATGGCCACGACGACGTCGCCCACGCGCTCCTGGCCCAGGAGGAGTACCCGAGCTGGCTGTTCCCGATCCGGCACGGCGCCACCACGATCTGGGAGCGCTGGGACGGCTGGACGCCCGAGGGAGGATTCCAGTCCGCGAACATGAACTCCTTCAACCACTACAGCCTCGGCGCCGTGGTCGACTGGATCTATGCCACGCTCGGCGGCATCGACCGGGTACCCGGTTCGGTCGGCCACCGGGAGGTGCTCGTGCGGCCCCGCCCCGGCGCCGGCGTGAGCCGCGCCGCGGCCGGCCAGGAGACCCCGCTCGGCCGGGTCGCGACGTCCTGGGAACTCGTCGACGGCCGGTTCAGCCTGGACGTGGAGCTCCCGCCGGGCGCTCGTGGCGTGCTCTCCCTCCCGACGGCGGACCTCGCGTCCGTCTCCGACGGTGCCGGTGGGAGCGTGGCCGGGGAGGTCGCGGTCGGGCCGCACGGGGAGGTCGAGATCCGGGTCGGTGGCGGCCGGCACCGCGTGGTCGTGGACGGGGTGGCCCCGGGCGTGCCTGCCCCGGCCGGCACACCCCTTCGCGCCGCCCGGTGACCCGATCCTCGACCTAGTACGTCGCGGTCCGAGATCGGCCCTCGGCAGGGCCGATCTCGACCGTGCGGGCACTAGGTCACGCGGCCGGAGGCTCCGGCTCGGCGAGCAGCTCGGCCACCCGGCGCAGACCCAGCTCGGGGCTGGTCAGCACCGGCACCGCCACGTCCACGGTTGCGGCGGCCCCGGCCATCGAGGCCTGGGCGAGCACCACCACGTCCACGCGTGTGGCCCACTCGACGATCGCGGCGCCGACGAGCGCGTCGTGGCGCGCCCGGTCCCCGCCGGAGACGGCCTCGAACGCGCCCGCCACGATCACCTCGTGCAGCTCCGGGCCGGCCCCCGCCAGCGCGGCGCGCTCGCGCAGCAGGGCCGCCGTCGGGGCGAGCGTGGTGGGCAGCGTCGCGACCACGGCGATCCGAGAGCCCGAGGCGATGGCCTCGTCCGCCATCGCCTCGTCGATGCGCAGCACCGGGATGCCGAGCTCGGCCGCCAGACCGGCCGCGTACCCCGAGATCGACGAGCACGAGAAGACGACCGCGTCCGACCCGGCGGTGCGCGCGGCCCGGCCCAGGTCGAGCAGGCGCTCGCGGACCCCGGTGCCCTCGGCGTCGCGGCCGAGGTCGGCGACGATCTTGTCGTCGAGCAGGTGGTGGACCTCGGTGCCGGGCAGGTGCGTGGCGGCGAGCTCGGTGAACGTGCCGATCACGACGGCCCCGGTGTGGATGAACGAGATTCGGGTCATGGCTGTGCCTTCCTTGCCTTCTGGGCCGTGTTCGGAGGTGCTGGTCACCGCAGCCGCGGCAGCCAGACGGACATCTCGCCGGGGCCGCGGTTGGCCCACCGGGCGTACGGGACAAGCGTCAGCGGCAGCGGCACGGGCGACTCCTCACGCAG
Source organism: Occultella kanbiaonis (assembly GCF_009708215.1). Classification (NCBI taxonomy): domain Bacteria; kingdom Bacillati; phylum Actinomycetota; class Actinomycetes; order Micrococcales; family Ruaniaceae; genus Occultella; species Occultella kanbiaonis. The sequence goes on from NZ_CP046175.1 coordinate 762,984, forward strand.
TTCGCCGTACAGCGAGCCGGCCGCGACCGGGCTCGGGATCCGGACGGCTTCGGTGTGCAGGGTGACGTAGTCGGTGAGGATGCCCGCGCCGTCGGCCTCGCTCCAGTGCGCCCCCGCCGGCACGTGGACGGACTCCACGCCCACGCCGTCGGGCAGGTCCGCGCTCTCCACGCAGTACACGAGGGGCCCGCGCATGATGGCCACCTGGTTCGTCGCCTCCTCCACGAAGTGGTGGGCGACCATCGTGCGCACCCGCAGCGGGATCTCGACGAGGATCTCCTCGTCGGACCAGGTGCGCTCGATCACCGCGTAACCGCCCTCGACGGCGGAGGTCGCCTCGCCGGCCACGCTCACCGTGGTCTCGGGTGCCCAACCGGGCACGCGCACGCGCACCGTGGCTCGCACCGGAGCCTGCGCCCGGACCCGGATCCGCACGGTGCCCTCGCTCGGGTACCGGGTGGTCTGCGTGACCTCGACGGGCACGCCGCCGATCGTGAGATTCGCGGTGCCGGGCAGGAACTGGTGCACCCAGAGCGCGTCGGTGCCCTGGGAGTAGGCGTAGTACGGCAGTTCCGCGATGACCCGCGCGATGTTCGGCGGGCAGCAGAAGCAGTTGGTCATGTACTCCTGGCGCAGCCGGTGGTCCGAGGCCGGGGGCGTGGTCCGCTCCGGGTCGCCCGCCCGCCGCATCTGGTACGGGAGGTCGCGCACCGCGCGCATCGGGTTCGTGTAGAAGTAGCTGGAGCCCTCCGCGCCGATCATCGCCGGCAGCGAGTTGAACAGGACCCGCTCGATCTCGTCGGCGTACTTGGCCTCGCCGGTCAGGGCGAGCATCCGCCAGGACCAGAGGACGAAGCCGAGCGTCGCGCAGGACTCGTTGTACGCCGTCGTCTGCGGCAGCTGGAACGGCCGACCGTAGGCCTGGTGCGTCTTCGTGATCGTGGAGTAGTCCTGCCCGGCGTCCGGCGAGGCACCGTCGTACACGGCGCCGCACCCGCCGGTCAGGTACAGCTTCGCGGAGACGACGTCCTGCCAGAGCGCCTCGACGGCCTCGCGGAAGGCCGGGTCGCCGGTCTCGAGGGCGTAGTCGGTCATGCCCGCGAACAGGTAGTTCGCGCGCACCGCATGCCCGGTCGCGACGTGCTGGGACTGAACCGGGTGGACGTCCTGGTTGTCGTCGCCGCCGGCCGAACCCTTGCCGCCGTGCAGCTCGAGCAGCCTGCGGGCGAGGTCGAGGTAGCGGGCGTCGCCGGTGCTGCGGTAGACCTCGATGGTGCCCATGTAGTGGGAGGGGCAGATGTTGCAGTCCGCGAGGGCGTCGGGCCGTTCCTGTGCGGCTCGGACGAGGAAGTCGGCGGCGCCGAGCGCGGCGGCGTAGTAGGTGTCGGAGCCGGTGAGCCGCTTGTGCAGGCAGCCGAGGGTCATCAGGTGGCCGAGGTTGTAGGTCTCGAACTGGAGCCGGTCGGTCAGCGGTGCGACATCCTCGCCCCGGTTCGCGGCGATGGTCGTCCTCGTGTGGACGTACCCGTCCGGTCGTTGCGCGGCGACGATGGCGTCCGCGGCGTCGGCGACCCGGCCGGCCAGGCCAGGCGCGTCCGGCTCGGCCACGACGGCGGCCTCGATCCACTTGTAGAGGTCGCCGTCCATGAACGGCGCGGCGTGGTGCTCGCCCTGCGCGCGGCCGGCCGCGATGCGGAAGTTCTCCACGGCGTGCGCGATCGCGGGGTCGAACATCAGGTCGCCCATCGAGGGGATGGTCACCTCGAGGGCGTTCGCGCGCAGCCGACCGAGCGGCCCGTGGGCGTCCATGGTCACCGACGACGGCGGGACCGAGGTCATCACGGCGTGCGGGCTGGCGGTGGTGTCGGTCAGCATCGGGCTGGCTCCTCCATCGGGTCGCTGGTGGTCGAAGCCCGGCCGAGCCGGACGTCCTCGAACAGGTCCTGGTGGCCCATCTGGCCGCCCTTGAGCACCATCGCGGCGCCGTCGTACGGATGCCCGGAGGCGTGGGCGCGGCACAGCACCACGTTGCCCCACGGGCGCGCGGAGATGGTCAGCGCGTCCACGTCGAGACCGCGGAGCAGGTGGCCGCTGGTGTCGCCCCCGCAGACCAGGAGCCGGGTGCGTGGCGCGGCGCGCAGCCGGGCCCGGCCGACCTCGGCGAGGTCGGCGACGACCCGGTCGGAGGGGACGGGCTCGCCGCCGGGAGTGGTCGAGTGGAACACCGTGTTCGCGCCACCGGCATGGGCTGCGACCGCCCGCTCGACGGCGCCCGGCTCGCGCAGGTCCACGGCCGTCCAGCCAGCCCTGGTCGCGGCCAGGATCTGCTCCCAGGTCCGGGCCGACCGGCTGCCGGAGAGCGCCAGAACGGCGCCTTCGGCCGGGACGACGGCGGAGCCCAGCCGGTCCTGCGCGGTCCGGTTCGTGTCGGGCCGGGCCCTCGCGAGGACGCGGCCAACGCCGAGGCTCAGGCCGCCGGCGCCGAGCACGAACCGGGGCCGGTCGCCCGGCAGGAGCAGGATCGCCGCGCCGGCCAGGTCGAGGTGGTCGGCGGTGAAGGCGTCCAGGACCACCGCGGCCGCGCCGGTGGCGGTGATCGCGAGGGCGACGGCGTCGGCCCGGCCGACCCGCGGCGCTTCCGCGGAAGCGTTGTCGGCGGTGAGCGCTTGCGCGGAAGCGGCTCCGGCGCGGTGCGAGCCGACCCGGGGGGCGACGCTCGCGCCCGACGCGGGCTCCGCCGTCGGACCGTAGTTGCGCCAGTCCAGCGCGGCGATCGGCAGGTCGGTCTGGGCGCCGAGATGGCGCACCAGGTCGGACTCGGTGCTCGGGGTGACCGGATGCGCCCTCATCGTGGGTTGCCGGTCGAGCCGGAACACCCGCTCGCCGTCGCTGGCGAAGTGGTGCCCGAAGAACGTGTAGCGGCCGAAGTCCGGCTGGGCGAACAGCACCGGGACCGGTCGCTGGCCGAACACCTCGCGCCCCAGTTCGAGGACGCGACCGAGGCTGCCGACAACCGGGGAGGAGTCCGCCGTCGAGCAGGCCTTGTACTGAACGATCGGGGCGCCGCGGCCGGCGAACCAGCGCAGCGCGGGGACCACCTCGGCGGCGAGCTCCTCGGTGGGCAGGGAGCGGGCGACGCCGGCGATGCCTACCACGTCGTGATCGTCGCCGAGGCGTTCGGCAGCGGCCACGGACGTGGCGAGCACGCCGGTGAGTCCGGCGGCGCGCAGCTGCAGCAGGGCATCCACCGAGCCGGTGAAGTCGTCCCCGTAGAAGCCGAGCCTCATCGGGGCGGCCCGAACGCGGTCAGGGCCGCCGCGAGCTCCGGCACGGACGCCGCGCGCGCCTCAAGGGTCTCGCCCGCGAGCGCCGCCGACCACGCCTCGCGCATGGCCCGGACCCCGGCCGCCGAGCCACCCGGGTGCCCGTGGATGCCGCCCCCGGCCAGGACCAGGAGCCGATCGGTGCCGACCCGTTCGTAGGTGCGCGTGGCCAGCGCGGCGGTCTGCCCGGAGGAGAGCACCGGGACCGCCTCGTACCCGCCGAGCAGCGGGGCGCGCACCGCCGCGATCGAGGCCAGGACCTGCTCGTCGCTCTCGTAGAACTTGTTGCTCAGCCCGTTCGTGTGCACGTGGTCGGAGCCGGCCAGGCGGGAGAGCTTCTGGAACACCATGAAGTCGATGCCGACCTGGGGCGAGCGCGAGTACGCGCCGAACATCGTGCGGTGGCCGTGGATCGGGAGCTCGGCGTGTGCGCGCAGGTACTGCAGCCCGGCCAGGCCGACGGTGTTCACGCAGATCATGACGCAGGTGCCGCCGGCGGCCTTCACGAGGTCGTGGTTGGCGGCCAGCCGATCGATGTCGTCGGTGATGTTGAACGCGTACATCGGCATCCGGCCGTTGCGGTCCGCGGCGCGATGCAGCGCGTCCGTCACCACGCGGACCCGCTCGGCCAGCGGCAGGTTCGGGGCGTTGCCCTGGAGCTCGTCGTCCTTGATGAAGTCGATGCCCGCGTCCGCGAGCTCGGTGACCAGCTCGCCCAGCTGCTCGGCGCTCAGCCCGATGCTCGGCTTGACGATCGTGCCCAGCAGCGGGCCCTGCGCGCGCCCGGTCAGTGCGAGGGTGCCGTCCCAGCCGAACGCCGGCCCGGGGTACCGCTCGGCGAACGCCGCCGGCAGGTCCAGGTCCACCAGGCGCAGCGCGCCCGCCTCCCGGATCTCGAACAGGTTCCCGGCCACGGCGGCGAGCAGGTTCGGGATCGACGGCCCGAAGTTGTGCAGGGGGAACTCGATGCTCACCCGCGCCCGGCGGGCCTCGCGCCAGTCCCCGGACGCACCGGGCAGCGGGGGCCGCCCGCTCAGCGGCAGCTCCTCGATCCCGACGACCCGCGCCGCGTACCGCCGTTTGAGCTCCTCGGTCTCGCGGGCCACCGCGACGAACGTGCCGCTCGACTGCTCGCTCGCCATCACCGCCGCGGTGCGCTCCAGGGGCATGGCGGTCTCGATCTCGTAGACCGCGGTGACAACGCTCATTCAGGCTCCTTCGCGCGGCCGGCCCGGCGCCCGGACCGACTCCGGTCAAGGTTATGCATGAATGACTGGACGTGCAAACACCGGTCAGCGCGGATCCCATCCGCCCAGGATGCGCGCAGGGTCGCGCAGCCGTTCGGCCTCGTCCGCTCCGAGCCGGCGGGCCACGGCAGATCGCATGCCCAGGTCGATCGGGTGCCCGTCGAGCGTGCTGCTGCCGCACTCGCGCAGGCGCAGCCGGCTCGTGTCCCAGCGTCCGGTGACGTCAGTGGTGACCCATCCGTCGGCGGCGATGTGGGCGTCCATGGCAGCATCGACGAACACCACCTCGCTCCCCGCGAACCGCGACAGTTCGACTCGGCTCAGGTAGCTGCTTCCGTCCGGCACGGTCGGCGCCCTGGTCAGCCTGACGTTGACGAACACGGCTCCCGGGCCGTCGTCGACATTGCGGATCTGGGTGTAGTAGCCGGGACCGAGTGCCTTGAGCTCGGTGTCCTCGATCAGGATGCCGCCGGTGCCCCAGACGAAGTCCACGTCGCCCTCGATGTAACTGTCGACGACGTAGCCGCTGCCCTGCAGGCGCAGCGTGTCCTGATGGCTGAGCAGTGAGACCCGCCGCAGCCTGATCCTCTTCCCGTTGCCACGGAACGCCTCCGCCTGTCCGCCGCCGACGGGGGTGCTGTTGCGGATCGTCAGATCCTCGACCGTCACGTCGTCGGCGTCGACTCCGACGACGGCGCGCCAGCAGTTGAACCGGTCGGACCGGTCCAGCACTCGCTTCGGGCAGCAGCTGGTATCGATAGGCTGCCCGCGCATCGCCGCGTCGCCGTTCAGCGGGTCGTTGTTCGGATAGTCGATCACCGTCCCGTGCCGGTCGGCGCCGCGGAGCGTGAGGTGCGGCCTGGTCGGTGGCACGTAGACGATCTCCCGGTAGGTTCCGGGGGAGATCGTGATCAGGACCTCGCGGCCGTTGCCCTCCGGTACCGAGTCGACGGCGCCCTGCACCGTGCAGAAGTCGCCGTGCCCGGCTGCATCCACCGTCAGTTCGGTCGCGCCGGGCAGGGCAGGTGTGCGGGTGTGGAAGTGCCAGCCGTCCTCGATGGTGATGCCGTCGTGCCCGTGCACGAAGCCCGGGTCCATCGTCACCACGAAGTCCTCGTCCGGATCGAGGGTGCGGTGCAGCGTGAGGAGGACCTCTTCGCCCTCGACGAGCACGGGATGGTAGTTCCACCAGTGGAGCTCGCCGTGATCGGACCGGGCGGAGCCGATCTGCCGGCGCCCGACCCCAGGGTCGGCCAGGTCGATCGTGTCCACCACCGTGCCGTCGCCGCGATGCACCCGCAGCCGGCCGCGCCGGCCGATCTCCACCGGGTGCTCGAACCGGAGGCGTAGCGGCGCGTCCACGCAGACGCCGTCGCCGGTCGGTGACACCCGCGCACCGCCACCGGTCGGCGGGGCGGTGGCCGCTTGCGGCCCCATCGTCACAGCGACCCGCGAGGGGGCCGGGAAGTGGCAGGCATAGGCGCACTATACGCATTTCGCGCTAGTCTGGATGCGCAGATCGCGCAGTTCGGCTGGAGGACGGTCCCGGACCGGACCGTTCCCCAACGGCGCTGCTGTCGATCCGCCCCCCTGCCCTCGAGAGGACGACGATGAGCGACGGCGGCACTGCCCGCACCGGGACCGTGGACCAACGCGCGGCCGAGATCCTGCGTCGGGTATCGCCTCCGGTGTTCGCCGACCGCGTCCTGGAGGTCACCGCGTTCGGGGCCGTCGGGGACGGGGCGAGCGACTGCACGGCCGCGATCGCGGCGGCGATATCGGCCTGTTCGAGGGCCGGCGGTGGGCGCGTGCTGGTGCCGGCCGGGAGGTTCCGGACCGGCCCCGTGCACCTGCTCGACGACGTCGAACTGCACCTGGCCGCCGGTGCGGTGCTGGCGTTCAGCCAGGAGTCCGCCGACTACCTGCCGGCGGTCCGCACCCGGTATGAGGGCGTGGACTGCTTCAACTATTCTCCGTTCCTCTACGCGATCGGTCGACGGAACATCGCCGTGACCGGAAGCGGGGTGGTGGACGGCGGTGCCGACGAGCAGCACTGGTGGAACTGGGTCAAGGCGCCGGCACCGCACGAGGGCCCTGCGAAGCAACGTCTCCTGGCCGCGGCGGCCGCCGGGGTGCCGATGGCGGAGCGGGTGTTCGGGGTGGGGGACCACCTGCGCCCGAACCTGCTCCAGTTCGTCGATTGCCAGAACGTACTCGTCTCGGGTGTCACGTTCCGCCGTTCGCCGATGTGGACCATCCATCCGCTCCGGTGCACGAACGTCACGATCCGCGGCGTCGTGGTGGACAGCCACGGACCGAACAACGACGGGTGCAACCCGGAGTCCTCGCGCGACGTGCTGATCGAGGACTGCACGTTCGATACCGGTGACGACTGCATCGCGATCAAGGCCGGCAAGGGGCCCGACGGGTGGCAGGCGGGGGAGTCCACGGCCGGCGTGGTGATCCGGGACTGTCGGATGCGGGCCGGTCACGGCGGCGTCACCGTGGGTAGCGAGACCAGTGGGGGCATCTCGGACGTGGTGGCCTACCGCTGCCGGATGTCCAGCCCGGACCTGGGCCGTGCCCTTCGGATCAAGTCCAATCCCGAGCGCGGCGGCCACATCCGGGACATCCTGTTCGCGGACATCGAGGTCGGTGAGGTCCGCCAGGCCGTGCTCGAGGTGGCCCTGGACTACGGCCGGGTGACGGCGGGTGGGCACCCTCCGTACGTCTGCGACATCGAGGTGCTCAGGGTCACCGCCGAGGCCGCCGGATGCGCCGTTCGGCTGATCGGGCTGCCGGACGCACCGATCCGTCGGCTACGTCTGCGGGACTGCTCGTTCGAGCGGCTCGCCGGCCCGGACGTCGTCCGCCACGTGGTCGACGCCGACCTCGGCCCCGGCCGCGGTGAACCGGAGCAACTGCCACAGCGGTAGCGCGATCACCCAGGACGGGTTCCAGGTGTTGCTGTGCCCGCGGTCCTGCCAGTTGGTGACGAAGAACGCCTCCCCCTGCTCGCCGACCACGTCGAAGCCCCACTCCCCGGGAGCGGTGCACACCCCCTGGCCCATCGTTGCCATGATCGTCCGGGCCCATCGCTGCAGCCCGACGTCACCGGTGAGCCGACCCAACCGCCACAGGTCGAAACTGGGGAAGAACACGTCCAGATGGTGGTTCTGCACGCTCACGCCGGGCCAGCCGATCGCACTGAAACCGGCATCGCGCAGCGGCGCCCCACGGTCGTGCTGCGGATTCCAGTGATAGACCCAGCTGAGCAGCCAGTCGGCCACCACCCGGGCGCGCCCGAGGTACCGGTCGTCGCCGGTCAGGTCGTACAACGTCATCAGGAGTTCGAAGTAGCCCATCCCGCCCTCCTTGTCCTCGCACGCGGCGTCGAGGGTGGAGTGCGCGAACGGCCGGTCGAAGGTGCGGGCATGGAGCACGTGGTAGGCATCGGCAAGGTCGACCGCACGTGTCAGCAGGTCCGGACGTGCGCAGGCCTCGGCGGCCAGGGCAGCAGCCCGGACCGCGGGGATGCCGGCCGACCAGGGCGCGTCCGGGAGCGGTCGGCCGTCGGCGGTCCAGCCGATCGGCACCAGCCCCGAGGGGGTGGTCGTCGCGGTGACGAACTCGGCGGCCTCCGTCAGGGCCGTCGTCCAGCCGGGCGGCACCGGTGCCCCGTGGTGGCGTAGCAGCGAGATCAGTTCGGCGAGGTCCGCCATGGTCTCGCCGTGCGCGCGGGCGGAGACGATCTCGCGGCCCCGGCAGCGCAGCCCCTGCCAGCGCCGGTCGTCGTGGACATAGGAGTTGTACCGCAGTCCCGGTACGCCGGTGTCGGATCCGCTCAGATAGAACTCGACGGCGGCACGTGCGCGCTCGAGCCGGTGCGGCTCGCCCCGCTCCAGACCGACGCGGGCGTCGCACCACGCCAGGCGTAGGCACTGCCCGGTCCAGCCGTAGAGGAAGTCCGTGACCGCGCGGCCCGGCCTCGACCGCGGTTCGCCCCAGGCCGGGAACTTGAGGTAGCCGGCCACCGGGCCGTCCGCGAACGCCCGCGCATCCAGTGCGGCGACCCGCAGGTCGAGATGACGGCGATCGTCCAGGGGGCCGCCGAGGGTGCGCTCGCCACCGCCGAACAGGTCCCGGCCGATCCGGACCAGCTCGCGGAACCCGTGTCCCGGTGCGGTCCGTCCGCGGACGACGACGAACCGTTGGTGCAGCGAGTCCCCGGGCGCCAGGTCCCGGTACCCGGCCGTGGTGGCGGCGGTGCGAGCCTTGTGCACGTAGGTGACGTCCGGCTCGCCGTCGAACAGGGTGACGCCGCTCAGGCCGAGCGCGTGGGTGTCGTCGCCGCTCACCACGCCCAGCGAGCCGTACCGCACCCGACCCTGCGTGTCCTCGTCCGGGTCGGGGAGCGAGACCAGGGTCAGGGACTCGCCGTGTTCGTCCTGCAGGCAGACGGCCGGGATCGGTAGCCGGTGCACCTCGGTGACGAACCCGCCCCTGCTCACGTGCGGCACCACGCGGTCGGGGTCCGCCGAGGGGTTGTCGTGGTGGATCACCTGCGGGATCGTGACCCGGGCCCGGGCAGGTCCGCTCAGCCGCAGCCCGACCACCAGGTCGACGATGGGGGACCCGGTGTCGTTGCGCCAGTGCAGGTCGAGCTCGAGTCCGCGCTCACCCGGCCGGGCGAACACCTGGACCCGGAGCGGTCCCACGGATCCCTCCACGAGTACGGCGCCGCCGCTGGGGCGCACCTCGGCACCGGTCAGCCCCGGGACGCACGTCCGCCACGGTCGCCCCGTGGACACCACGAGCATCCGGTCCAGCAGGTCGGTCCAGTCCGGTAGCTCGTCGTGCTCCGCTCCGCCGGTGACGTACCTGACCAGGTCGGGTCCGCTCGGGCCCTCGCTCACGTCGCGTCCCCCGTGGTGTCCAGGGCCAGGCCCCCCTCCTGCTCCCCAGCGATCCAGTCGGGCTCGAGTCGGACGTGCTTGATGGTCTTGCGGAGGTAGGAGTAGGCGACCTGGAGGGCGCCGTCCGACGTCTGGATCATCGCTGGGTAGGAGTAGCCCACCGGGGCGTCCTTGTACTCGATGTCCGCCACCTGGAGGTTGCGCTGGAGCGGCCAGGTCCGACCGCCGTCCTCGGAGACCGCGAGCGTGAGCGGTGTGCGGACCGCCTTCTTCCGCCAGCCGTCCCCGGACGGCACGAACCGGAACTGGTCGCGTTCCATCGTGGCGTCGTTGAAGACGGCAGCGAGCCGGCCGTCGGCCAGGGCGATGTGGTGCAGCGCCGAGTTGTTGTTCGCAAGGGCCGTGCGCACCGGGGGCGTCCACGTGCGGCCAAGGTCGGTGGACTCGGAGGAGTAGGCCCGGTCGGCGGCGCGTGAGCGGAACAGACCGAGCAGGCCGCCGTCGGGCCTGGGCGCGATGCTCATCTGCACCCGGTGCCGGCTGCCCGGGACCTCGACCACCTGCCAACTGTGTCCGTCGTCGGTGCTGCGGGCGACGACGCTGTACTCGCCTCCGGCGTCCACCTGGTAGGCCGGTAGCAGCCAGGTGCCGTCGGGCAGGAAGAGCGGTGGGTTGCGGAGGAAGAAGCCTGGCCCGGCGAACAGCGTCCGTGGGTCGGACCACGTGAGCCCGTCCTCCGAGGTGCGTACCAGGACGTGTGCGTCCGTGCGGTCGTGTGGTGTGTTCGAGGTGTGCAGCAGCCAGATCCGGCCGTCGGGCGCCCGGAACAGCACCGGGTTCTGCTCGGACCGGTCCGGGTCGGCGGCGATCAGGACCGGCCGGGACCACTCGTCCGTGCCCGCCGCCAGGCGCGCGAGCACGACGTTCGTCTCGCGGTCACCCTCCTGGGGTCCGTTGAACCAGGCGCAGAGCAGGTCGCCCCCGCTCGTCTCGGCCAGGGTCGCGGCGTGGCTGTCCACATCGTGCAGTACCGGCAGGAGAGCCTCCCGCAGTCGCGGGTCGGTCGCTGACGGCGTGAGTCGTCCGGTCAGTCGCGGGTCCATCGCAGTCCTTCGGTGATCGTCGTGTCATCGGTCGGGACAACTCTCAGGAGGCACCTCATGCGGCACCGAGGTCCTCGATCCCGCGCAGCCCGAGCTCCTCGCTGAAGTGGCAGGCCACGCGGCGCTCCGGCGCGACCTCCCGCAGCGACGGCACCTCGGTCTCACACCTGTCCTGCGCGTACGCGCACCGGGTGCGGAACGGGCAGCCGGACGGGACGTCAGAGGGATCGGCCACCTCGCCCCTGAGCACGATCCGCTCCCTGCGCTTGGCCGCGTTCGGGTCGGGGTTGGGGACGGCCGAGAGCAGGGCCTCGGTGTAGGGGTGGTGCGGCCGGCGGTACAGCTCAGCCGTGGGCCCGGTCTCCACGACGTGACCGACGTACATCACCACGACCTCGTCGGCCATGTACTCGACCATGCCGAGATCGTGGGAGATGAACAGGTAGGTCAGGTTCTCGTCGGTCTGGAGGTCCCTCATCAGGTTCAGGATCTGGGCGCGCACCGAGACGTCGAGAGCGCTCACCGCCTCGTCGGCGACCACCAGCCGTGGGTCGAGGGCGAGCGCCCGCGCCAGGCCCACCCGCTGCCGCTCGCCCCCGCTGAAGGCGTTCGGGTAGCGGCGCAGGTACTCGGGGCGCAGGCCCACCCGGGTCAGCAGCGCGGCCACCCGGTCCTCGACCTCCGACTCCTTGACGACCTTGTTGACGCGCAGTGGCTCGCCGACGATCTCCGCGAGGGTCATCCGCGGGTTCAGGGAGGAGAACGGGTCCTGGAACACCATCCTGATGTCCGGGCGGTAGGGCTTCAACTGACGTTCGGTGAGCGGTGCGAGGTCGACCACCCTGCCGTCGGCGCGCCGGTAGAGGATCTCACCGGAGGTTGGTTCGTGCGCGCGCAGGATGCACCGGCCCAGCGTGCTCTTCCCGCACCCGGACTCACCGACCAGCCCCACGGTCTGTCCCTGCTTGATCTGCAGGTCCACCCGGTCCACGGCCTTGACGTGGCCGGAGGTTCGGCCCCACATGCCCTTCGTGATCGGGAAGTACTTGCTCAGCTGCCGGGTCTCGAGGAGCACGTCTGACGTGTCCGGCCCGGCGGTCTCGCTGACAACGTCGGTGTCCTGGCTCATTTGTCCTCCTCGTACAGCACGCAGCGAACCTCGTGGCCCTGCTCGTCGCGGATCAACGGTGGTGGGGCGGTGTCGCACCGGCCGGGCTGGAAGGAGTCGCACCGGTCGTTGAACGGGCAGCCGCTGGGGCGGGCGAAGGGATGGGGCACCATGCCGCGCACCGGCGCCAGCCGGATGTCGCGCCCCTGCCCGAGCTTCGGTATCGAGCGCAGCAGCGCCCGGGTGTAGGGGTGGCGGGGCGCCCGGAAGATGTCCGCCAGGTCCCCTCGCTCGACCACGTTCCCGAGGTACATCACCGCCACGGAGTCGGCGAGCTGGGCGGCCACGCCGAGGTCGTGCGTGATCAACATGATCGCCATGTCGTGCTCGTCGCGCAGGGATGCCAGCAGCTCCAGGATCTGGGCCTGGGTGGTCACGTCCAGCGCGGTGGTCGGTTCATCGGCGATCAGCAGCTCGGGGTCGCAGGACAGTGCCATCGCGATCATCACGCGTTGACGCATGCCGCCACTCAGCTCGAAGGGGTAGGCGTCCACCCGCTTCTCGGGTGCGGCGATCCCGACCCGGCGCAACAGGTCGATCGCGCGTTCGCGGGCCGCCTGCTTCGGCATCGGTTCGTGCAGCTGGATCGCCTCGATGATCTGGTCGCCCACCCGGTGCACGGCCGACAAGGACGTCATCGGCTCCTGGAACACCATGGCGATGCGCTTGCCGCGGACCGCCCGGATGAGTTCCGGCGCGGCGCCGATCAGGCCGACCATGCCGTCCGGGCCGTCGGTCGTCGCGGCCTCGAGCGCTGCCTCGCGACGCCGCCGGCGGCGGGACCGTCCGGAACGGCCGGTCATGCGCTCCAGGTCGGTGGTGGGCGGGCGGGGTACCCACACCTGACCACCGACGATTCGCCCTGGGCGATCCACCAACTGCAGGATCGAGCGGGCCATCACACTCTTGCCGCATCCGGACTCACCGACCACGGCCAGGGTCTCGCCACGACGGATCGTCAGGTCCACTCCGTCGACGGCGGTGACGACGCCGTCCTCGAGCTGGAACTCGGTGCGCAGACCGGTCAGCTCGAGCACCGGCGGAGCGTTCGGGTCCAGCCGGCGGACGGTGGTCTGGTCACTTGTAGGGGTCTGCAGCATCACGCAATCCATCTCCGACGAAGTTCATGGCCAGGACAGTGACGAAGATCGCGAGCCCGGGCAACAGGAGCCACGGTGCCGTCTCGATCGTTCGGATGTTCTGCGCGTCCTGGAGGAGCACACCCCAGCTGACGGCGGGCGCTTGGAGACCGAGCCCGAGGAAGCTCAGCGAGGTCTCGGCAAGGATCATTCCTGGTACGGCCATGGTGAGCGAGGCGATCACGTGGCTCGAGAACGACGGCACCATGTGGCGGAAGATGATCCGCGGTCTACTGCAGCCATCCAGCGATGCGGCCGTGATGAAGTCCTCCTCCCGCAGGGAGAGGAATTTCCCTCTGACCTGTCTGGCCATACCGGTCCAGCCGATCACCGACAGGATCGCGGTGATCGCGAAATAGCGAGCTGTTGGGCCCCAGGACGCCGGGATCGCAGCCGAGAGTGCGAGCCACAGGGGCAGGGTCGGGATCGCCATCAGGAACTCGATGATCCGCTGGATCAGCGTGTCCGGCTTACCTCCGTAGTAGCCCGAGATGCCGCCGAGCGCGATGCCGAGGATCAGGCTGATGGCCACGCCGACCAGCCCGATCGACAACGACACCCGGGAGCCGTACAGGATGCGGCTCAGTGAGTCACGCCCGGCCCGGTCCGCGCCCCACAGGTAGAAGGGCTGGTCCGGGTCCTCGGGCCCGATGAGGTGCACATCCATCGGGAAGACGCCCCACAGCTCATAGGGCTCGCCCCGGACGAAGAACCCGACCGGGATGTGGCTGTCCTCGTCGATCTCGAACTCGTTCGCGAACGTGTCCGGGTTCTGCGTCACCGTGAAGCCGTTGACATGGAGGCCGAAGCCCTCCGTCGGGTGGGAGATGTGCAGCGCCTGTGGCGGAGCGTACGCGAACTGGGCGTCCTGGGCCGTGGCGGTCGAGGGGGCCAGGAACTCGGCGAACGCCATCACGAGGTAGATGGCCAGGACGATCCAGATCGAGACGTACGCGACCTTGTGCCGGCGGAAGCGCCGCCAGACCAGACGCCACTGCGAGGCCGTTCCGCCCCTGGCCAGCGCAGCTCGGGCAAGCTCGGCTTCGGGGCCGGTGGGGTGGTCGGCGCCGGAGTCAGGGAGCGGGATCTCCATCCCCTCCTGGCTCATGATGGCACCCACGTCGGCCGGGTTCGGCTCGTCCCACACGTCCGTTGCCGTGCTGGACGTCCCGGTGACCGGACTATCTGTCCTCTCCGTCATGGTTCAGCTCTCCTGGTAGCGGTGTCGGATTCGGGGGTCCCACCAAGCGAGCGCCAAGTCGCTCAGCAGGGTCCCCACCACGGTCAGCGCGCTGAGGATGAGGATGAAGCTGCCCACGAGGTACATGTCCTGGCTGAGCACACCACCGAACAGCAACGGTCCTGTGGTGGGGAGGCTGAGCACGATCGAGATGATCGTCTCGCCGCTGATCAGGCCCGGAAGAAGCCAGCCCACGGTGCTGAAGAACGGGCTCAGGGACATCCGCACCGGGTACTTGAGAAGCAGCTTCCACTCCGGCAGGCCCTTGGCGCGTGCCGTGATGACGTACGGCCGGTAGAGCTCGTCCAGGAGGTTCGCCCTGGTGACGCGGATCAGGCCCGCGGTTCCGGAGATACCGATGATCAGGATCGGCAGCCACAGGTGCGATGCGAGGTCGAGTACCTTGCCGAGGTTCCAGGCCGCATCGACGTACTCGGGCGAGAACAGGCCGCCCGCACTCTGGTCGAAGTATCTGACGCCCAGCCAGAGGAAGACGAGCGCCAGCAGGAACTCCGGGATCGCCATGCCGACGAAGCCGAAGAAGGTCGCGATGTAGTCACCCGGGGAGTACTGCTTGACGGCGGAGTAGATGCCGACCGGGAAGGCCACCGCCCAGACGAACAGCAGGGTGCTGATCGAGAGGAAGAACGAGAGCGCCACTCGGTCCCAGATCAGGGTCGAGACCGGGCGGTTGTACGCGAACGACTGACCGAAGTCGCCGTGGAAGACGATGTTGGTGATCCAGTTCCAGTACTGAACGAGGAACGGGTCGTCCAAGCCGTAACGGGTGCGCAGGGCCTCCATCTGTTCCGGGGTGATCATCTCCCCGCGGGACTCCGCCTGCGCGACCAGGGTGGACACGTAGTCCCCGGGCGGCAGTTGAATGATCCAGAAGGTCACGAACGAGATCGCGACCAGGGTGAGCAGCATCAGGCCGATGCGCCTGAGCGTGTACTTGCCCATACCAAGCTCCCTTCAGTGGCGTCGGTGCGCAGCGGGCGCAGGCTCGTCCGACCAGGACGGCGGATTTCGCACTGCTGGTGCCGTGCGGCGGACGCGTCGTCCTCGGTCGTGCGGAGCCTTGCCCGCGTCGTCGAGCGTTTCCGCTCGACCCGGGGCGCCCCCGGCGGCTGGTCTGGCACGACCAGACATCGCGGGACTCGGTTGTGGGGAAATCCACCAGATGCAGCGCTTCATTGGGCTCCTTGCATATCTACCCACATGCTCGTGAACATGCGGCTTCGTGATGCTAACCCGTGATCGGGGTCACTGGCAACGGCTAGAGCCCGGTTTCCTCGTTATGCGGCATTTTGGTGGCATCCCGGATGATGGCACAACTTTGTGCCGCAATCCATGCTTCGCCGAGGTTCATCTCGGACGATGGCATGCCACTGGCACGAAGGTGCCCAGCCGCTCTTGCGAAGGTCCTGCGCCGACGTGCAGGTCAGCCGTGCACGGGCATCCAGATCCGCATCGCTCGCCGGTCCCGGTTGGCCCACTGGAAGTAGGGGACGGCCACGGCACGGACTCCTCGGGTGGACCAGGAACGCGTCCCGGGGAAGTACGGGAGTCCGTCTGCCGATGCGTCGACGAGCTGAGCTCCAGGGATGCTGAGCGAGACGGTGCGGCCGATGCCCGGCAGGTCCTCGTGGCGGCTGGTCGTGATCGCCTCGCGGTCGGGAACGATCTGGACCTGTTCGACATCCACCGTGGCGTCCTGGTCGACCTGCTCGAAGCAGTACACCAGCGGACCGCGCTCCAGTGCGAGGCAGCCACGCAGTGCGTCGATGCGCGGGTGTGGGCTGGTCAGGCGGGGCGCGGTGTCGAAGCAGAACCGGAGCTCGTCCTGCGGTCGCCAGACCCGGCGGACCCGCAGGTAGCCGGACTCACTCGTCGCCTGGACCGGTGCCCCGTTGAGGTACACCGCCGGGGCGGGACTCCATGACGGGACGCGCAATGACAGAGTCCACTCGGAGTCCGGCGTCGACCGGATCCGCACCGCGGTGTCGCCCTGCCACGGCAGGCTGGTGCCGACCTCCAACTCCACCTCGCCGACGGGCAGGCTGCCACCGAGGACGGCGTCGGCGTACTGGTGCACGGTGATGCCGTCGACGTCGCTGGTCGCGAGATAGTGCTGCAGCGAGGCCATCAGCCGGGTCACGTTCGGAGGGCAGCAGGCGGACCAGAACCATCCGTCTCGCCAGCGTGGGTCACCGATCGCGAGGGCGTGGTCCGAGCGTCGCTGCAGCGGGTTGCCCTTGAAGAACTCCAGGCCGTCGAGCGAGACCGAGGCGGCGAAGACGTTGTAGACGGTGCGTTCGATCAGGTCGGCGAACCGGGACTCGCCGGTGGCCAACAGCAGCCGCCAGCTCCAGTGCACGCTGGCGACGGCGGCGCACGTCTCGTTGTAGGACTGGTCCGGCGGGAGCTCGTAGGCCTCCCCGAAGGCCTCCTTCAGCTGCCGCGACCCGTGCCCGCCGGTCAGTGCGGTCCTCGTGGCGACCAGGTCCTCCCAGCGGGCGACCGAAGCGGCCAGGAGCGATCGGTCACCGGTCTCCAGGTAGACGTCGACGATGCCGGCCTCCAGGTACATGGCGCGGACGGCGTGGCCGGTCAGGACCGGTGCCTCCCGCACCCCGAACGCGTCCTGCTGGTAGAGCGGGCCGACCGCGTGCCGGCCGACCATGCCCTTGCCCCGGTCGTCGAGGAGACGCTGCGCCAGTTCCAGGTACTCGGGTGTGCCCAGGTGGCGGTAGAGCTCCACGAGCGCGGTCTCCACACCGGGGTGGCCGTCCAGCTTCTCGAGGCGCTCGGTGAGGAAGACCTCGACGAGGTGGTCGGCCAGTCGCCGGGCCACCGGGACGAGGCGGTCGTCACCGGTCCTCGCCAGCGCGGTCACGGCCTGGAACAGGTGTCCCGCGGTGTAGAGCTCGTGGCTGTTGTTCAGGTCCTGATAGCGCGCCTGAGGTCCGCGGACCTGGTAGGTCGAGTTCAGGTAGCCGTCCGCGGCCTGAGCGGCGGAGATCAACTCGGATGCCTTCGTGACGAACTCCTGGAGCTCGTCGTCGTCACCGCGCTCCAGCTCGTACGCGACGGTCTCGAGCACCTTGTAGATGTCCGAGTCCATGTAGACCGGGCCCTGGTGTTCGGCATCCAGGTGTTCGCCGGCGGCCAGCCGAAGGTTCGTGAGGTTGCCGGCCTCGTCCAGCTTGGCGATGCCGAGCGGGATGCTCGCCGAGCGGTTGATCTGCTGCCAGTGTCGCCACAGGCCGCCCGTGAGCGCCGCGGTCCGAACCGGGCCCTGCACCGCGACGCTTCGGGGCGTCGGGACGAGAGGGCCGCGGCCGGAGGTCGTCGTGCTGATGGTCATGATCGCTCCTCAGGTGGATCGGGGCTGTCGGTCCAGTTCGTACGCGAGCATCGCGACGGCGTGGTCGGAGATCTGGTGCTTGCCGTGGGTGGCGTCGTCGATGACCTCCCAATCGCCACCCAGGAGGGCGGCGCGGTCGCGCACCGGCTGGGCGTAGCTGCGGTGGCCGACTCCCGGGAAGCAGGACGGGTCGAACCGGTTCAGGATCTGCAGCTGGCGCCGACCGCCGCCGGTCGCACCGAGGACGTAGAGGTCGAGATAGCCGGCGATGTCGTACAGGCCCGGCAGGCTCTCCCGCCGCTGTTCCCAGTCGCCGAAGTTCGGGTGTGCCGCCGGATGCGGGCGCAGGTAGAAGGGCCACGTCCCGGCCACCTGGATGCTCAGCGTCACTCTCGGATCGACCGCGGCGTGCAGCACGGTGGTCCACGCGCCGCCGGAGAAACCGAACGTCACGACGTCGGTCAGAGGGGCCGCCTCGGCGGCGTGATTGAGCATGGTGACGACGGGGTCAAGGAAGTAGGTCGCGGCCGTGAAGTCCGGTGTCTCGTAGTCGGCGAACCGTTCGTGGCTGGCCACGTCCGGGGGCGGAGCGGCACCCGCCGTGGGCGGATCCATGTGCGTCGGGTTCCAGCCCTGCAGCGGCATGTCGATGGCCGCGACCCGGTAGCCGCGATCGAGGAAGGTCTGCATCGCCGCGAGCTGCGGTCGGTGATACACGGGCTTGCGCGCATTGCCGTGCCCGGCCAGGAAGATGCCCAACCGTCCCGGCATCGGCCGTCGCGGATGGACCAGGTAACTGGTCGATGTCAGGCCGTGTGCCATCGACAGGGTGGCCCGGTCGACGCGACGGTGGGCGAGCGGGTCGAGCTCGGGCACGGTGACCCCGGCGTCGATCGACGGGGTGCCAGCGGGGATGCCGGCGCGTTTCCACAGGTGCTCGGCCAGGCGGCGGCGGCGATCGGCGACGTCCTGGAGGGAGTTGATCGTGATCAGGCGATCGACGTCGACGCCGACGGACTCCGCGGGCATCGTCCGCCACTCGGGCCCGCGGCTCGCCTCGATCGCGGCGTCGACCACCGGGCGAGGGCGTGTGGCGGTCACCGCGCGAAGCCACCGCCAACAGTGGGCTGCGGGCGGGACAGGAACACGATCGTCTGATCACGGACCCGGAGGATGTGCGACTCGAGTGCGGCGCGCGCCGCCGCACCGTCACCGGCATCGAGGGCCTCGACGATCTCGCGGTGCTCGGCGACGGCGGCGTCCAGCCGTTCCCGATTCATCGGCGCCTCCATCCCGGCGCGGGTGACGTGGATGCTCAGGTGTAGATCGTCATGCAGGGCGATCAGCCGAGGGAAGCCGGACATCTCCACGAGCGTGCGATGGAACCTGCTGTCGTTCTCGCGGAACGCGATGTACTGCGCAGGCTCCTGCAGTGCGGCCTCGGCGAGCTCACCCGCCTCGGCCACCAGGTCGTGCAGGATCCTCGGCGCGGGCGGCGCCTCCTGCTCGGTGTACCGGCGCAGGCTGTGCGACTCGATCATCACGCGAAGCTCGAACAGTTCGTACAACGAGGAGAGGGAGGGGACGGCGACGGTGAAGCCCGCGGTGGAGTCGTAGGAGAGCAGACCGCGCTCGTGCAGGCGCCCCACCGCGCTCCGGACGGGGGTCCTGCTCATGCCGAGCTTGCGCGCGAACTCTCGGATCGGCACCGTCTGGCCCGGCTGCGGGTGCTCCTCGGTCAGCCAGCTCACCAGTGCGTCGTGGGCACGGTTCTCCAGCGTCGCCTGGCTCACCTGCTCCGAGGCCAGTGTCCCTGTCGTTGATGCCATGGACGTAGTCACGCAGTCCTCCCATCCGCATCGGTCGTCGATGCGCTCGAGCCCGCTCGCTGTGGTCTGCCCATGGTATGCCATCCGCGCGTCGAAGGTGGGACTCTTCGGTTCCTCATCGGCGCCACTTGCGTCATGGACCGTCGCTCGGTCTTGACAACGTCCCGGTTGTGCCCGAAGGATGCCTACATGCCACTGGCATTCACACCTACGAACCAAGCGTCCATCAATCAACTGCACGGCGTGCTCCCGCCGGTTGTGCTCCCGATGACCCCCGACGGCGAGATCGACTCGGCGTCGCTGGAGTCGCACGTCGGCCACCTCGTGGCCGCCGGGGTGCACGGACTGTGGGCCAACGGCACCACCGGCGAGTTCTACGCGCTGGACGGCGAGGGACGGGCCGAGGTGGTACGCCTGTGCGCCAAGGCCGCAGCGGGACGTGTCCCCGTCGTGGCGCACGTGGGGGACACCTCCACCAGCCTCGCCGTGCGGCACGCCCGGGAGGCGCTCGCCGCCGGTGCCGCGATGGTCTCGGTCCTCCCGCCGTACTTCGTCGGGTTCGACCAGGACGAGTTGAAGCGGCACTTTCGCGCGCTCGCCCACGCCGTCGACGGCCCGGTCGTCGCCTACCACCTGCCCCAGTTCATCCCCGCCACGCTCTCGATCGACTCGATCGTCGAGCTCGCCACCGACGGTGTCCTCTGTGGTGCGAAGGACAGCAGCTCGAACATGGTCTGGTTCCGCCGGCTGCAGCGTCGCCTGCGTGATGCCGGGACCTCGCTGCCCTGCCTGACCGGAGGGTCCAGTGTGGCCGACCTCGGCTACCTGCTCGGCGCCGTCGGATCGGTCTCCTCGACCGGGAACCTGACCCCACGTCATCTGGTTCGCCAGTACGAGGCCGCACGGGATGGCGACTGGGACCTCGTTCTGGCACTGCAGGAGCAGAGCGAGGAACTCATCGAGCTGTTGGCCCCACCGGGAAGGATCGCGGCCCCCGGCCTGACCAACACCGTCTACAAACACCTGCTCGCCGCACTGGGGCGCATCGACTCCGGTCACAGCGCCGCGCCGCAGACCCAGCTGCCGGCCGAGGACCGCCGGTACCTGGACGAGCACGTGCTGCCGGTCATCGGTCGTCTGGAGAGTGCTGGCGACCACAGCTGAACCGGCTCCTGCCAGCTGGCGTATCACCCCAAGGATGAGGAGAACAACGATGTTTCCAAGAACCACTCCGGAGTTGACCGCCCGTGATCGACTCTGGTCGAGCGTGGTCAGTCGCCGCTCACTGCTGCTGACCGGCGGCGGTCTGGCCGCCGTCACCGCGCTGGCCGGCTGTTCCTTCTTCGAGACCGACCCTGCCCAGGGCGTCGACGACGGCGCCGGTGCCGGCCCGAAGGGCAAGGAGGCGCCGTCGCTGGCGGCACAGGTGGAGGCCGGGGAGCTACCACCGGTCGAGGAGCGGCTCCCGAGCACTCCGCTGGTGGTCGAGCCGTTGAACCAGGTCGGCCGGTACGGCGGGACCTGGCGGTCGGCGATGATCACGGAGGAGGATCGCACCTGGCTGGAACAGTCGATCGGATATGAACCCTTGGTGCGGTGGATCCCAGGATGGACGGGCCAGCCCGGGACCAGCGAGATCATCGCGAACGTGTGCGAGGTCTACGAGGAGCTCGACGGCGGCCGGGTCTTCCAGTTCACGCTGCGCGAGGGGATGAAGTGGTCGGACGGCGAGCCGCTCACGGACGAGGACTTCCGGTTCGCCTTCGAGGACGTGAACATCTACCCGGCCCTGCACCCCGGCGGGATCTACTCGCTCTGGACGAACGTGAACGACCCGGCCAAGCCGGGCACCTTCGAGAGTGACGGCGCGGTCATCCGGTATGTCTTCGACGAACCCAAGCCGGGATTCCTCGAGGAGCTGGCCTCCGGCACCATGATGGTCCTGCCCAGGCACTACTTCGAGCAGTTCCACGAGAAGTACAACACCGAGATCGCCGACCTGGTCGCGCAGGCGAACCTCGACGACTGGGTGCAGCTGTGGGAGTCCAAGCTCGAGCCGTTCTCCAACGTGGACGCGCCGAGCCTGCATGCGTGGCGGCTGACCGCCGCCCTCGGCGACGGCAGTTACGTCACCGCGGAACGGAACCCGTACTACTGGAAGGTCGATCCCGACGGGAGCCAGCTGCCCTACCTCGACGAGATCCGCTGCGAGATCCTGCAGGACATCGAGGTCGAACTGTTGAAGATCACCAACGGTGAACTCGACCTGCAGATGCGCAACTTCGACACGATCCGCAACCTCCCGGTGGTCACGGACAACCAGGAGAGCGGCGACTACCGGATGTTCAGCCTCTCGCCGCAGGGCCCGAACGCCATGGTGCTCGGCTTCAACCAGACCCTTGAGGACGAGCGCAAGCGGGCGATCTACTCCAACAAGGACTTCCGGGTGGGCCTGTCCCACGCGATCAACAGGCAGCGCATCATCGACACGATCTACGCCGGGCAGACCACTCCCTGGCAATGCGCGCCGGTCGAGGGGCATCCCGCGTACGACGAGGAGTTCGGCACCCAGTTCACCGAGTACTCGGTCGAGCTCGCGAACGAGGCCCTCGACCGGGCCGGCTACACGGAGACGGACGCGAACGGCATCCGGCTCAGCGAGGGGGCGCCGATCAGCATCACCGTGCTGGTGCCCTCGTCGATGCCCGATCATCTCGACGCGTTCGAACTGATCAAGCAGGACTGGGCGGCGGTCGGTGTGGAGGCCAACGTCACGCCCCTGGCCGAGACCCTCTACTGGGAGCGGGTGGAGGCGAACCAGGCCGAGGTGTCCACCTGGACCGCTGGCGGGTTCGAGATCCGCGCCACCCAGGGATCGAACCACTACTTCGTGCCGTCCAACCCGCGCGGTTCCTCCCGCTACGGTCACACGTGGGCGCTGTGGTACCGGGGCGAGACCGATGAGGCGCCGCCCGCGATCATCCAGGAGCAGCTCGCGCTGTTCGACGAGATGCGCACCACCTATGACGCGGACGAGGCGATCGAACTGGCGCGTCAGGTCCTGGAGATCGCGAAGGACCAGTTCTTCTACATCGGCATCTGCACGCAGCCCAACGGCTACGGCATCGTGAGGAACGACATGGAGACGAACGTGCCGGACGCGATGCCGGGAGACGTCGGATACCAGCCACCCGGCCCGTCCAACCCGGAGCAGTACTTCTTCACCGCCTAGTCCCGGCGGCCCAGGCAGCCGGTCCCGGGCTCTCGATGCCCGACGGCGTCGCGCACCTGATCGTGCGCGGCGCCGTCGGCGTTCGTGCGGGTGGGCCGTGCCGCGTGCTCCGCACGCGGGGCGCGCGTCAGACCGTGCGGCTCGGCGGGTGCCCCGCCAGCGCGGCTGCCTGCCGCAGCGCCTCGGCCATGCTGGCGGTGGTGACCTGGCCGGTACCGGCGATGTCGAACGCGGTGCCGTGGTCGACGGACGTCCGGATCACCGGCAGGCCGACGGTGATGTTCACGCCGTCGTCGATGCCGAGCACCTTCACCGGGCCGTGTCCCTGGTCGTGGTACATGGCCACGATGAGGTCGAAGTCACCGCGGCTGGCCAGGAAGAACGCCGTGTCGGCCGGTAGTGGCCCGTGCACGTCGTGGCCGAGGGCGAGGAGTTCGTCGATCGCCGGCTGGATCTTCTCGGCCTCCTCGCCGTAGCCGAACAGCCCGTCCTCACCGGCGTGCGGATTGATGGCGCACACGCCCACCCGAGGGCGGGCCACGCCGGCGCGCTGGAGCGCCTCGATCCCGCGGGCGACCGTGCGGTGCACCAGCGGCGGGTCGATGCGTGCGATCGCGTCGATCAGGCCGATGTGGGTCGTCACGTGGATGACCCGTAGCCGTGGGGTGCTCAGCATCATCGAGACCTCGGGTACCCCGGTCAGGTGCGCGAGCAGCTCCGTGTGGCCGGGGAAACGATGGCCGGCGGCGTGCAACGCCGCCTTGTTCAGGGGTGCGGTCGCGATGGCCGCCACGTCATGGGTCACGGCGTAGCCGGCGGCCCGCTCGATGTAGGTGTACGCGGCGTGTCCGGCGATCGGGCTGACCGCCCCGAACGGCAGATCCTCCGGGAGTGCACCCACCTGGATCACGTCGACGCGGGTCGCTCCCGGATCCGCCTCCGCCGGATGGTGTACCTCGCGAATGGTCGCCGGCACGCCCATGAGCATCGCCGCCCGGGCCATCCGTGGCACGTCGCCGATCAGGACGGGCCGGCACACGGCCAGGACCTCCGGGTCGGTCAGTGCCGCGGCACAGATCTCCGGGCCGACGCCTGCGGGGTCTCCCATCGTCACGCCGATGACGGGACGGGAGGGCGTTCGATCGGTGGGCTCCATGATGGGCTCCCTCTCAGGGATCGCGGTCGGAGTGGTCAGGGCAGGGGCAGGAGGCGGGTGGGCTCGAGGAGGTCGAGGAGGTCGCTCGGCCCGCCGTAGCTGCCCGGCTTGGTCCAGATGGTGCGGCCGTCCGGTGCGTACAGCTGGGCGACTGTCTCGACGGCGGAGGGTGTCGTTCGGAGGTCACGTAGCCCTAGCTGCTCCAGGACCAGGCGTGCGGTGTGGCCACCGCTGAGGAACAGTCCGACCTCGGGTGGGGCACCGGCCAGTGTCGCCGCGCACGCGGCGGCCAACGAGGCCATGCCGGCGCGGTCGCGCCGTGCGGCGGCGCCCGCTGCGGTGCTGGGGAGAGTGAGGACGACATGCTCGCCACGCGCGAGCCCGGCACGAGCGCGGTGGACGGCCGCCGCAACCGCGTCCCGGTCGGTGCCCTCGGTAGGCAGGACGATCTGCGTGACGGGGTCGCGCGAGCTGAGGGCCTCGACCTGGACGCGGCTGATCGGCTCGCCGGTGCCGAGCACGGCAAGCAGTGATCGCACGGTGACCGGCCCGGTCGCGCCGAGGCCGGGCGCGGCCGTTCCTGGAGCCTTCGGCGGGTGACCGGCAGGTGCCGTCGAGGTTGCGACCGGCGTCCCGGCATCGGCCTCCGGCTCGCTCGGTGTTCGCGCGAGGGCTCCCAGGAACGCGGCTGATCCGGCGAAGACCGCCCGCGGGTGCCCGACGCAGGCGGCAGCGAGTCGATCGAGGTCCGCCGTGGTCGAGACGTCCGCCGTCAGCAGGATCGGGTCGGGGCCGGACAGGAGCCCCGGGAGCTCGTCGTACTCGGCGCGACCGAGGTGGCGGTGGGCCAGGCCGGACCCGAGCTCGGTGAGGGTGACCGGCTCGGTTGCGGCGTCGTCGGCGTCGCCGTGCCGGCCGGCGACCGTCAACCGACCGAGGGCCGGGTTGGCGGGGCAGAGCACCACCGGCCGTCCGGACGTCAGCAAGGCGGCGAGATAGGCCCGCACCGGGCCGCGCAGTCGCGAGTCGAGCTTCAGGAACGGGGTTGCGACCGGGGTCGGCCCGGCCAGCAGTGCGGTCACGGCGTCACGTGCGGCGGTGTCGTCGTGGTGTCGTACGTCGAGGTCCCAGACGGTGTCGGCGTCCATGCCCTCGGGCGGCGGCGACGCCCCGGGTCGACCGAGGCGGACGTGCACGTCCCGACCCGTGCTGGCCTGCCAGAGCCGGGCGAACTCGGCCGCGCCGGTGAGGTCGTCTGCCCAGACGTGTGCGGGCCTCACCCCTGGACCCGCTCCGCGGCGGCCGCGATGACGACGTCCCGGCCGGTGGCCCGGAAGACCTCCAGGAAGTCCGGGTCAGCGCCGTCGTCGGTGACGAGCGTCCACGGCCCGTCGATCCGGGCCCAGCTGTTGAACGGTGCCTGACCGAGCTTCGCCGAGTGCGCGAGCACGTAGATCCGACGGGACCGGCGGGCCATCAGCTCCTTGAGGCGAGTCTGGTCGAGTTCGGCCTCGCAGATGGACCCGTCGGCGGCGACCCCGTCGGTGCCGAGGAACAGGCGGTCGAAGGTGAGCCGTTCGAGGGCCAGCTCCGTGAGCGGCCCGACGAAGGCTGCCGAGAGTTCGCGAAGCCGGCCGCCGAGGCAGGTCAGCGCGAGTTCGGGTCGGGACCGCAGCAGGTTGATCACGGGCACACTGGCGGTGGTCACGCTGACGCCCTCGAGCGCGGGCAGTCGCCGGGCGAGGAGGGCGACCGTGGACCCGGCGTCGAGGAGGATCGACTCGCCCGGCTGAACCTGCTCGGCGGCCCACCGTGCGATCGCCGACTTGGCGTCGAAGCTCTCGTGCTCGCGCTGGAGCAGGGACGTCTCCGTGTGCTCGCCGGGCGGGATGGCCCCACCGTAGGTTCGGGCCAGTTGGCCGGACCGGCTCAACTGGGCGAGGTCGCGCCGGATCGTCGAGGCGGTGACCCGGAAGCGGGCCGCGAGGTCCTCCACGCTGGCGAGGCCCATCTCGGAGGCGCGCTCGAGGATCTCCTCGCGGCGCCGCTCCGCCTTGCTGACCATCGCTGTCTCCCTCGTCGTCGCAGCCCGGAGCCGTCACGGTGTGCGGCACATCCTATCCCGCCTCTGCGCGTTTCGTGCTATTTTGACTGCGCGTTCTGCGCGCAATGATCTCCGATGGAGGACTCATGGATGAACTGTCGTACGACTCGAGACTGCGACGCGGGAGTTCTTCCGCTGGGTGGAGCCGGGGGTTCGGGGCCTCGACCCACCCTGTTGCCGGCGATGTCTGAACCCGTGACGGTGCGGCTGGTCCTTGGCACGATGTCCTTCGGGGACACCGTCGCGGAAGCCACGGCCGCCCGGATCATCGAGACCGCGGTCGAGGCCGGGGTCGTCGAGCTGGACACGGCGAACACCTACGCAGGCGGCGTGAGTGAGCTCATCATCGGTCGCACCCTCGGGCGCCTGCCCGAACGGATCGCGGTGTCCTCGAAGGTCGGCATGCAACCCGGTCGGGGCGCCGGGCCGCTGGCGCATGAGGCGGTCGTCGCTGCGGCTCGCAACAGCGTCGAGCGACTGGGCCGACCGCTGGACACGCTGTACCTGCACCAGCCGGACCGCAGCACCCCGCTGACGGAGACCATCGGTGGCGTGTCCGAGGTGCTCGAACGCGGGTTGGCGGGGCGCTTCGGCCTCTCGAACCACTCCGCGTGGGAGACGGTCGAGATCAACGAGCTCTGCCGTCGGCAGCAGGTGGTGGTGCCACAGCGTGCCCAGCAGCTCTACAACGCGTTGGCGCGGCGACTCGAGGTCGAGTTCCTCCCGTTCGCTGCGGCTCGTGGCGTGGAGACGGTGGTCTACAACCCGCTCGCGGGCGGGCTGCTCACCGGGCGGCACACGATCACCGAGGAGCCGGCGGACGGACGATTCGGCTCGTCCGCCCTGGCCACGATGTACCGCCGGCGGTACTGGAGCCGGGAACGGTTCCAGGTGATCGACGCGCTGCGCACGATCGCCGACGGTGCCGGGGTCACGTTGACCGAGCTGGCCCTGCGGTGGCTGCTCGGAGCTCCCGGGGTTGCGGCGATCCTCATCGGCGGGTCCACGCCGGAACAGATCCGCGCAAACGTCGCCGCGCTCGGGCGGGGACCGCTCGACGAGGACCTGCAGGAACGCATGAACGTCGCCACGGCGCCGCTCCTGACGGACGCGCCGCACTACGCACGATGACGCAGCCGACGATGCACGCGGGCACACCCGGGGCGGTTTCCGGGGTGGTACCGGGATGGGTTGTCTAGGCTCGGGGTCGTCATCCACCCGAACGGAGGTCCGCGCCGTGGCCGCCACCATGAGCGACGTCGCGAAACTGGCGGGCGTCTCGGTGAAGACTGTCTCGAACGTGGTCAATGACTACCCCTACATCCGGGAGGGCACCCGGGCCCGCGTGCTGGACTCGATCCAGAAGCTCGGCTACCAGATCAACACCACCGCACGCGGGCTGCGGACCGGGCGCACCGGCCTGATCAGCCTGGCCGTCCCCGAGCTCAAGCTGCCCTATTTCGCCGAGCTCGCGGACTCGGTGATCGCCGAGGCCGAGCAGGTGGGGCTGACGGTGCTGATCGAGCAGACGAACAGCGACCGGGATCGTGAGATCGCCGTGCTGCGGGACCCGCGCCGCCAGCTCGTGGACGGTCTGATCTTCTCCCCGCTGGCCCTCGGCCAGGACGACCGGCATCTTCTCGATGTCGACTTCCCGCTGGTGGTGCTCGGGGAGCGGATCTTCGCGGCACCGGCCGATCACGTCACGATGCAGAACGTGGGCGCCGCGCGGGCCGCCACCGAGCACCTGCTCGGCCTGGGCCGGCGTCGCATCGCGATGGTCGGTGGGCACCGGGGGGAGCGGGTCGGTTCCGCGGCGTTGCGGGAGGCGGGCTACCGAGAGGCCCTCGAGGCGGCCGGGATCACCGTGGACCCGGCCCTGATCGGGGAGTCCGGGCTGTGGCACCGGGAGACCGGGGCGCGCACGATCGCGACCATGCTCGATGCCGGCACCGACCCCGACGCCGTCTTCGCCCTGAACGACGCGCTCGCCATCGGGGTGCTGCGCGAGCTCCACACCCGGGGGATCCGGGTGCCGCAGGACGTCGCCGTGATCGGCTTCGACGACGTCGAGGACGCCAGGTTCACCTACCCGAGCCTCAGCTCGGTCTCACCCGGCCGGGCGCAGATCGCACGCTCCGCCGTCGCGCTGCTGCACCGCCGGATCGTCGAGCAGGTCGCGCT
This sequence comes from Occultella kanbiaonis, assembly GCF_009708215.1. NCBI lineage: Bacteria > Bacillati > Actinomycetota > Actinomycetes > Micrococcales > Ruaniaceae > Occultella > Occultella kanbiaonis. The sequence goes on from NZ_CP046175.1 coordinate 790,995, forward strand.
GGCCGAGCACGAGACCATCACGGCCGAGTTCGAGGTGGTCCCGCGGGAGTCGACCCTCGGCGTGCCGGAGCGGCGAACCTGAGACGCCCTCAGCCGGCGCCCGACCCGGCCAACGCTGCCACCTCGGCCGCCGTCAGCGCCGTCGTGTGCAGTTCCAGTTCGTCAACCGCGCCCGCGAACGGGGTGTCCCACCAGTTCACCCCGAGGGCGAACGCGCCGGAGGTGGTGGTGAACACGTCCGGGAACCCGGTGCCGGCGAACGCCTCGACGCCATCCACGTAGACGGTCAGGGCGCCGTCGTCCACGGTCAGGGCCAGGTGGGTCCACTCGCCGGTCGGGATCTGCTGACCGGCGGACGCGTCGTACCAGGCGTTGCCGGACCAGACCATGGTGTCCCCGCCGACGCCGTCGTGGCCCTGCGGCAGCAGGCTCACCCAGTTGTTCGGGTCCCGGGCGCCGAAGAACGTCGTGGTGTAGGGCGTGAGGGCGTCCGGCCGCAGCCACAGGCTCACCGAGTACGTCGGTCCGACGATCAGCCCGTCCGGCAGCCGAACGCCGGCGGTCCCGTCGAGCTGCAGCGCCTGTCCGCTGACACCCTCGGTGTAGCCGACGGCGCCACCGGTGGTGTCGATGCGGGTGCCGGTGGGCTCGCCGTCGGCGACGCGGCCCTGCGCCTCGGCGAGGTCGCCATCGAAGTCGTAGCGCGCCACCAGGCCACCCACGAGCTTCTCGGAGACGACGACGGCGAACGTCGCCGTCGCGGTCAGCTCGCCCTGGGTGAGGGTCGCCGTGAGCGTGACGTGGGCATCCCCGGCACCGGGCTCGGGGCGCACCACCTCGCCGGTGGCCGAGACGACGGCCGGGTCGGAGCTGGCCCACTCGATGCCGACGCCGCGGGTGCCCTCGGTGGGCAGGTCCAGGTCGGCGATGACGGCGGAGGTGTCGCCGAGGTCCAGATCGGCGAGCACGGCGTCGAGCGCCTGCTGGTCGGTGAGCGGGGCGAGCCTGCTTCCCCAAAGTGACACTCCGCCGTCGGACTGGACGGTGAAGGTGAGTACCCACGAAGCCGACTGTGGCTCCCACTGACGCGCGAACACCCCCGTGTACTCCTCGCCGTCGATGGTCAGGCGGGCCTGGTCGCGCCCCTGCAGGAGGTGCCAGCGGCCCTCGACGGCGCCGGTGATCTCGCCGTTGCGGTGCAGTTCGATGGTGCTCGCCTCGTGGAGGTCGGCGGAGATCTCCTTGCCGTGGTCGATGAACGCGTACTCGCCGACCACGTCGGGGCGGCGCGCGATGTCGTGAGTGCCCGGTGCGTAGCGGTACGGCGCCACCACGGGCCAGCCGCGCTCGTTCATGAACATCTGGTGGGTGCGGATCTGGTGGAACTCGCCCTGACCCGGGAAGCGGGTGTGGAAGATGAGGAACTGCTCGCCGGTCTGCGGGTCGTAGTACGTGGTGTTGTGCCCGGGCGAGACGTACCCGACGCCGGGCTCCTCGCCCGGGTCGCCCACCTCATGGCCGAACAGGTGGCTGCCCATCAGCTTCACGCCGAACGGCTCGATCGAGGCGTCGTCGAACAGCGGAAGGGACGGGTCCGAGCGCACCTCGGACATCGGGTTGCCCTCGGCGTCGACGTAGGGGCCGTCCGGGTTCGCCGAACGGGCCACCCGCATGTTGTAGCCGCCGTCCGCACCGAGCCCGCCGAAGGAGGAGAACAGGTAGTAGTACTCGGTCTCGGGGTTGTACATGATCGTGGGCCCCTCGATGCGGCTGTGGTTGCCGCCCATCAGGTGCTCGCCGTAGCCCTGGCCGGGGACGGGCAGCCCGGTCGCGCGGTCCATCTCGAGGATGAAGATGCCGCCGGAGTAGGAGCCGTAGACCATCCAGAGGTTGCCCTCGGCGTCGAAGAACGTGTCCGGGTCCACCACGTTCGGGTGCACACGTGCGTCGTAGATCGTGCCGTCCTCGCTCGGCTCGTCCCACATGCCGGAGCGCAGGATGATGCCGAGGTCCTCGTAGGGCCCGTCGACCGAGTCCGCGACGGCGACGCCCATGGCCGAACGTGGCGAGTCGCCCTTGCAGGCGTTGTAGTACATGTAGAAGCGGCCGTCCTCGAGCTGGATCACGTCCGCCGCCCAGAGCGTGTCCGTCTGGGCCCACTCGAACGTCTCGGCGAGCTCGGCGCGCACGTCCTCGAACAGCGGGTTGTTCGCGTTCGCGCCGTCGGCGACGAGTTCCCAGTTCATCAGGTCGTCGGAGCGGGCGGCGGCCAGGTGCGAGCCGAACACCCAGAACTCACCGTCGGCGACCACCAGCGAGGGATCGTGCACCGACGCGTCGCTGAACACCGGTGGTTCGGCGGGTGCGGGCACCGGTGGACGGGCCGCGGCAGCCGCCGGGACGAGCGCCACGAGGGCGGCACCGATGAGGGCGAGGAGAGGACGGACGGACATGGCACTCCTGGTGTTCAACGCTGGACTCAGGGTTCGGTGGGTGGGTCCGGGGGGTCGCAGGTCCGACCGGCCCGCCGATGCCGGCCACGACACCGGTGAAGCCCACGCTAGCCGGGGTTCTACATCGATGTAAAGAGAGCCTCGGTCGTGAGGCGGGGCGCTCCGGCCGACCGGGTCAGGACCCCCGGTGCCACCGTGGCGGTCTGTCAGGATGTGGCGAGGGTCGAGACGGGTGAACGCGAGGAGCAACATCGCCCCGCACGCCGCCGCCGCTGTTGGCCGGTACGGGTGCTGGCGGGGGGCGGCGACGTCGACCTGCTCCTGTTCGACGCGGCCACGACGGACGAGGCGATCGGGCACGAGTACCAGCTCGACCTGAACACCCCCGAGGCGCGCACCGCGATGGAGCACATGGTCGCACTGCTGCGGGACGTGACGCAGACACCGCAACCACTCGAGAGTGTCAGCGACACCTGGTGATCACGGGAAGGCCGGCGAGCCCGCGTGGTGTCGCCCGATCGGCAGCATCAGCGGCTTGCCGGAGACCGGGTCCGGGATCACCCGGGACTCCAGCCCGAAAACCGTCCGCACGGTCTCGTCCGTGAGCACCTCACCCGGCTCGCCGACGGCGTGCACCCGCCCGTCCGCCATGGCGATCAGGTGGTCGGAGTACCGGGCGGCCAGGTTGAGGTCGTGCAGGACCATGACGATCGTGGTGCCGCGGTCGGCGTTCAGGTCGGTGAGCAGGTCGAGGACCTCGATCTGGTGGCTCACGTCGAGGAACGTGGTCGGCTCGTCCAGGAGCAGCAGGTCGGTCTGCTGTGCCAGAGCCATCGCGATCCAGACCCGCTGGCGCTGACCACCGGAGAGCTCGTCCACGGCGCGCTCGGCGAGGTCCGCCGTCGCCGTGGCGTCCAGGGCGGCCGCGACCGCGGCGTCGTCCGCGGCGGACCATCGCGAGAGCAGCCCCTGATGCGGGTGCCGGCCGCGGCCGACCAGGTCCGCCACCGTGATGCCCTCCGGCGCGATCGGCGACTGCGGCAGCAGGCCGAGGGTGCGCGCGAGTTCCTTGGCCGGCATCTTGTGCACCTGGCGACCGTCGAGGAGCACCTGGCCGCCGCGCGGGGCGAGCAGCCGGGACATCGCGCGCAGCAGCGTGGACTTGCCGCACGCGTTCGCGCCGACGATCGCGGTGATCGCGCCCGGCGGGACGAGCAGGTCGAGAGAGCTCAGCACGGTGCGGTCGCCGTAGCCGGCCGTCAGAGACTCGACGGTCAGCGAGTGGTCTTCTGTCACAGGGAGCCCCCCACGCGGTTGGTGCGGATGATCAGGTAGATCAGGTACGGGGCTCCGAGCACGCCGGTGATGACGCCCACCGGGAACCGGGTGCCGAACGCGAACTGGCCGGCCAGGTCGGCCACGAGCACGAGCAGGGCGCCGACGCACGCCGACGGCACCAGCAGCGAACCGCCCGGGCCGACCAGGCGGGCCGCGATCGGACCCGAGAGGAAGGCGACGAACGCGATCGGCCCGGCGGCCGCCGTCGCGAAGGAGATGAGCAGCACCGCGGCGACGATCAGCACCAGCCGGGTCCGCTCGGGGCGGGCCCCGAGCGCCGCGGCGGTGTCCTCGCCCAGCTGCAGCGCGGAGAGGTTGCGCGCCTGTCCGAGCAACACCGGCACGAGCACGGCGGCGGCGATCAGCACGGTGACCGTCTCCGGCCACTTCGTGCCGTTCAGGCTGCCGGTGAGCCAGCGCGTCGCCTCCTGCAGGTCCCACTGCGCGGCCTGGGAGAGCACGTAGGCGGTGACGCTGTCCAGCATCGCGGAGATCCCGATGCCGATCAGGATCAGCCGGGTCCCGGCCACCCCGCCGGAGAACGCGAGCACGTACACGATCAGGGCGACGGCCAGGCCGGCGACGATCGCGAACACGGACACCCCGGTGCTGCCGAGGGAGAGCATCACGATCGCGAACGCCGCGGCGGCGCTCGCGCCGGAGGAGATCCCGATGATGTCCGGGCTGGCCAGCGGGTTGCGCAGCATCGTCTGGAACGTGACGCCGGAGAGGCCGAAGCAGGCGCCCGCGGCGACGGCGAGCACCGCCCGCGGCAGCCGCAGCGTGCCGACGGTGAACGAGGCGCCGGGCACGTCCTGCCCGAGGATCACCGCGATCACGTCCGCGGGCGGGTAGAACGTCCGCCCGACCATGAGGGTCACCGCGAAGACCACGGCCACCGCCACCGCGAGCACCACGATGATCCTCCGGCGGCGGGACGTGCGTCGCGTACGGCCGCTGCGGACAGCGTCCAGCGTGTCGAGCGTCGACGGCGGTCGGTGCGTCTGCGTCCGAGTCGTCACAGTTCGCGCACCTTCTGGCGGCGAACGATCGCGATGAAGAACGGCGCGCCGATCAGCGCCGTCACGATCCCGACGGCGACCTCGCTCGGCCGGGCCGCGATCCGGCCGACGATGTCCGCGGCGGTCAGCAGCGCGGCGCCGGTGACGGCGGAGAACGGCAGCAGCCACCGGTGGTCCACGCCGACGAGCAGGCGGCACGCGTGCGGCACGACCAACCCGACGAACCCGATCGGCCCGGTCACCGCCGTCGCCGCCCCACAGAGCACCACGGCACCGAGCGAGGACACCCCGCGCGCGATGGCGACCCGTTCGCCGAGGCCGGCGGCGAGGTCGTCACCGAGCGCGAGGGAGTTCAGGCCGCGGGCGCACAGCAGGCAGATCGCGAACCCGCCGATCAGGAACGGCGCGACCTGCCCGATGGAGGCGAACGTGGCCCCACCGACGCCGCCGATCTGCCAGGACAGGGCGCTGTCGGAGATGTCGCCGCGGATGAGCCGGATCCCGCTGATGAACGAGGCGAGCGCTGCCGCCGTCGCGGCGCCGGCGAGCGCGAGCTTGAGCGGCGTGGCGCCGCCGCGGCCGAGCGAGCCGATCACGTAGACGGCGACGGCGGTGATCGCCGCCCCGGTGATCGCCACCCAGATGTAGCTGGTCGCCGCGGTGAGGCCGAAGTAGCCGATGCCGATCACCACGGCGAGCGAGGCGCCCATGTTGATGCCGAGGATGCCCGGGTCCGCGAGCGGGTTGCGCGTGACCCCCTGCATCACCGCACCGGAGACGCCGAGGGCGGCGCCGGTGATGACGGCCAGCAGGGTGCGCGGGATCCGCTTGGCCACCGAGCCTTGACCGAACCCGTCGGTGCCGCCGCCGAGGGCGGCGATCACGTCTGCGAGGTCGACGTCGCGGGAGCCGATCAGGATCGAGGCCACCATCAGGGCCGCGAGCACGGCGACGACCGCGAGCAGCCACAGGCCGCGGGCGCGCCGCGGGCGCCGCCGCCGGACTTCGGCGTCGGCGCCCGGGGCGTCGGTGGTGGTCGTGCTCACTGAGAGGCGTCGGCCGCCTCACCCAACAGGGCCAGGTAGTCGTCGAGGATCCAGGAGATGGACAGCGGGGTCGGGTTCGCGGCGGTGCCGAGCGGGCTGTCGCCCGGCAGGTTCACGATCGCCCCGTTCTCGACGGCGGGCATCTGGGACAGCAGCGGGTCCGCCTCGAGGGCGGTGACGAGCTCGTCGCCGCCGTAGGTGACGATGATGTCGACGTCGTTGAACGCGTCGGCCTGCTCGGCGCTCTGGGTGAGGGCGAACTGGTCGGTCTCCGCGGACGCGGTCGCGATCGACTCCGGCGTGCTCAGGCCGAGGTCCTCGAAGAACAGGGCGCGGGTGTCGTGGGTGGTGTAGAAGCTGACCTCGCTGAGGTCGGTGGTGTCCACGTGGGTGAGGAACATCGCCGAGCGGCCCTCGAGCTGCGGGTAGGCCGCCGCGGCCTCGGTGATCTCGGCCTCGAGGGAGGCGACGAGCTCCTCGCCCTCCGCGGCCATGCCCATCGCGGTCGCGTTCATCTCGATGATCTCGCGCCACGGGGTCGCCCACGGGGCCTCGGGGTAGGGCACCACCGGGGCGATCTCGCTGAGGGTGTCGTAGTCCTCCTGGGTCAGGCCGGAGTAGGCGGCCAGGATGACGTCCGGGGCGGTGTCCCCGACGGCCTCGAAGTCGATGCCGTCGGTCTCGTCGAACAGCACCGGGGCCTCGCCGCCGAGCTCCTCCAGCTTCTCCTCGACCCACGGCAGCAGGCCGTCGCCGTCGTCGTCGCCGAAGTTCGCGGCGGCCATGCCGACCGGGACCACGCCGAGGGCCAGCGGCACCTCGTGGTTGGCCCAGTTCACCGTGGCGACCCGCTCCGGCTGGGACTCGATCACGGTGGTGCCGAGCGCGTGCTCGATCGTGATCGGGTACTCGGCCCCCGAGTCGGCAGTGGTGGCGGCCTCGTCGGCATCGTCGGCGCCGTCAGCGGTGGAGCCGCACGCGGCGAGGGTCAGGGCGGCCGCCGCGGCGACGGCCACAGCCAGGGGTCGGTAGGAACGCACGGGAAACGGACTCCACTCTCGGTGTGGGGATGAGGAAGGGGGACGGGGCCGCACGCGGCGGTCCCCTGGGGCGGCCGGAGGAGCACCCGGAACGCTTAGGTATGGCGACCCTAACACTCGCGCCGGTGCGCCGACAACGCCGGGACGTGGATCCGGTCTGCGTCGTGACGTATCGCCCCCGGGCGCCCGGGGCTCCGCGGTTCAGTGCCGCTTGGACGCCTTCCAGTACCCGGAGAACGTGACGTCGTCCTTCCCGACGCCACCCCGGACCAGGTGCCGGCGCAGCGCGACGGGCAGCGTCTGCTCGCCCGCCACCCACGCGTAGGTGTCCGCGGACGGCAACGGCAGCGCCTGCGCCGCGGCGAGCGCCGCGCGGCCCGGCGTGCCATGGGCGTCGGCCCGGACCACCCAGGTGACCTCGACGCCGTCGGGCCCCTCGAGCACTTGCTGGTCTCCTGCGGCGGGGATCTCGATCAGAGCCCGGCCGGTAGTCGTGCGGGGGAGGGAGGCGAGGATCCCGGCGATGGCGGGCAGCGCCGTCTCGTCCCCGACGAGCAGCACCCGCCCCGGCTCCGGTTCGGTGCGGAACGCGATGCCCTCGTCGAGGATGGCGACCACGTCGCCCGGCGCGCAGGTCTGCGCCCACGATGCGGCCGGCCCGGCCGTACCCTCCGCGGCGCTGCCGTGCAGCACGAAGTCGATGTCGAGCTCCGGACCGAGCGGGCCGTCCGGGCGGTAGGCGCGCACCGTGTAGTTGCGCAGCACCGGCCGCTCGGTCTTGGCGTGGGTCAGGTACTTCAGGTAGCTGAGCGTGTCCAGCTTGCCGGGCACCCAGCCCAGCGACTCGGGGTCCGTGATCGGGATGAACAGGCGGAACCACTGGTCGTAGCCCATCGGGACGAAATGCTCGATGTCACGCCCGCCGAGGCTCACGCGGGCGAAACTCGGCGAGATCCGCTCGCTGCGCAGCACCTCGAGGGTGACGAGCGTCGTCGTCACCGGCTTCGACCGCACCGCCGTCATGTTCGTGCGAACCACCGTGGACTCCTGACCGATTGGAACTGAGGCGAGCCTTACCTTACCCCTTGTTCGAATCCGCCGTCTCGACGTCCACCCACTCGTGACCGAGCGGCACCAGCTCGCCGGCGCCGGCGGTGGCAGCCGCAACCAGCGCCCGCAGCTCACCGCCGTCCCCGGCCAGCCGCAGCACGGCACTCTCGGCATAAGCCGTGTCCAGGACCACCACGCCGGCCTGACGGCGCAGTTCGGCCTCCACCCGGCCGGCGTCGGCGTGCGGCAACGCCACCGAGAACAGGTCCCGGCGTTCGCGGGCCACCAGCAGACCGTTCGCCGCAGCGGCGTCGACGGCGGCCAGGACGGCATCGGAGTAGGCCCGCACCAGCCCGCCCGCTCCCAGCAGCACGCCTCCGAAGTACCGGGTCACCACGGCCGCGCAGTCGATCAGGGCGCGCCCGGTCAGCGCCTCGAGCATCGGGGCACCGGCCGTGCCGGACGGCTCGCCGTCGTCATTGGACCGGCGCACCTGCCCCGGCTCGCCCGATCCGCCGAGCACGAACGCCGAGCAGTGGTGCCGGGCACCGTGGTGCTCCCTGCGGGCCTGCTCGACGGCGGCCCTCGCCGTCTCCTCGTCGCTCACCCTGACGAGTCGGCACAGGAAGCGCGAGCGCTTCACCTCGATCTCGGCGTCCACGCGCGCGCCGGGGCCGCCGCGCAGGGTCAGATCGGTCATCGCCCCATTCTCCCGCAGCCGCCACGTGCAGCCGCCTCCCGCAGCCGCCGCGTGCGGCCGCCTCGTGCGGCGGGCTGGCCACGTCGGGCGCTGCCCGCCGGAGGGATAGGGTCGCCGGACGTGAGCGCGGCAACGGAGGTCAACACCATTCCCAGCACACCCGAGGAGTCCGAGGGGTCCCGCCCGTGATCGTCGCGCTGGCGCTGCTCGCCGTGGTCGCCGGGGCGGCCCTGCAGCGCATCACCGGCCTGGGCTTCGCCCTGGTCTCGGCGCCGTTCCTGGTCCTGCTGCTCGGCCCGTTCGACGGCGTCGTGGTCGCCAACGCGGGTGGCACGCTGTCGTCGCTGCTCCTGCTGGTGCGGTTGCGCGACCTGATCGACTGGCAGCGGTTCCGCTATCTGACGGCCGGCGCGCTCGTGGGCACGATCCCCGGGGCGTGGGTGGCGCTGAACGTCGCCGACCGGGTCCTGGACATCGGCATCGGGCTCGCCGTGCTGCTCGGGATGTCGGCGTCGTTCCTGGCCGCCCGGCTCGGCACCATGTCCGGCCGGGCGCCGATGCTGGCGTTCGGTGGGGCGTCGGGTTTCATGAACGTCACCGCCGGGGTCGGCGGCCCGGCGCTGAGCGTTTACGGCGTGGCTTCGCGCTGGTCGCAGCTGTCCTTCGCCGCCACCCTGCAACCGGTGTTCCTCGTGATGGGCCTGGTCTCCCTCGCGGTCAAGGGCGTCGGCGCACCGGAGGCGTTCGCGGCGCTCGGCTGGACGGTCTGGCTGGGAGTGGCGCTCGCGGTGCTCCTCGGTCTGGTGGTCGGGGCGGTGCTCGCCCGGCGGGTCAGCCCGCAGGCTGCCCGGGTGGTCGTGATCGTGATGGCGTACGCCGGCGGTGCGGCGACCCTGCTCCGGGGCCTGCTCGCCGGGACCTGAGCCTGGATCTGGGCCGCCGAGCGGGGCCCCCGCCGTGAGTCAGTCCCTCGCGACCGAGTCAGAACCGCACGACCCACTGTCTCAGGCACGCGGTCCTGCCTGACGGCGCGAGGTACTTCCTTGCGAGCGAGCCTTCCTGACCGCGCGAGGTACTTCCTGACCGCGCGAGGTACTTCCTCACCAGCGGGCCTTCTTGACCGCGCGAGGTACTTCCTGACGGCGCGAGGTACTTCCTCAAAGTCCGCGTCAGGACCTCCCGTTGCGGCATCTGCAACGGTGCCCGTTGTGCGCCACGTCACATAGCCGCCCGGCCGGGTCGCCTGACCTGCGGGTTCGTCGGCCCGTTCACCGGTGTTCACCGGGGAGTCGGCTACGGACGCTCTCGTATTCACCCTCGGCTCGTACGTTTCCCAACGGCCCGCGGAACACGTTCCGGGCCCTCAGGAGGTACCGGTGCTCCATTCAACCCAGTGTCTCGGCAGGCGTCCGTGAGCGCGCTGACCAAGGCGCCGATCGCCGTCGGGAAGTCGAAGGCGGCGAAGCCGCCACAGCGACCCGTGACGCCCGAGCGTCGCCGCTCGAATCGGCGTGAGGCCATTCTCTTCCTGGTCCTGATCCTGCCGAACATCGCGGCGATCGTGGTCTTCTCGTACTACCCGACTGCCTACAACTTCATCCTCAGCTTCATGGACTGGGACCTCGTGGCCCCGTTCCCGGAGTGGGTCGGTCTGGAGAACTACCAGCGGATGTTCGCCAGCCCCCGGTTCGCCGAGGTGCTCGCCAACACGCTGCTGTTCACCCTGGTGGCGGTCGGCGGGACGCTGGTGCTCGGGCTCGGCGTCGGGCAGCTACTCGCGCAGCGGCTGAAGTTCTCCGGGTTCGCCCGCACCATGGCGTTCGCCCCGCACATGCTGCCCGGTGCGGCCGTGGGGGTGCTGTGGCTGTTCATGTTCGACCCCACCTACGGCCTGAGCCGGTGGCTGTTCAACATGGTCGGCCTGGACTCGCCGAACTGGACCACCACCTCCGACTGGTCCCTGTGGGCGGTCATCATCGCGTACTCGTGGCAGCGCCTCGGCTTCGTCACGATCATCTACTACACGGCCATCCAGGACCTGCCGCAGGACGTCTACGAGGCGGCCGAGCTCGACGGCGCGCGGGGCCGCAAGCTGTTCTGGTACATCACCCGGCCGCTGCTCTCGCCGGTCACGTTCTTCCTGTCCGTCACCGGGATCATCAGCGCCGCGCAGGCGTTCGACATCATCGCCACCCTCACCGACGGTGGGCCGGGCTCCTCCTCGACGACCCTGAACTGGATGGTCTACGAGGAGGCGTTCAAGAAGTTCGACGTCGGGACCTCGGCCGCGGCGGCCACGGTGCTGTTCCTGATCCTGCTCGTCGTCACCCTCATCCAGGCCCGTGCGCAGGGCAGGCAGGTGCACTACTCATGAGTCTCGACATCAAGCCCCCCGTCACCGCGCCGGCGCCCACGGCGCACCCCGCGGAGCCGACGGACCCGGCCGAGACCGACGCCCCGCGCGCACCGAACCGCAAGGTGGTCCACAACCCGGCGCTCCGGGTGTTGCAGTACCTGGCCCTCGCGCTCGTGATCGCAGTCTTCGTGCTGCCGCTGTACTGGCTGTTCAGCTCCGCCCTGAAGGCCGAGAACGAGATCTACTCCTACCCGCTGCAGTGGATCCCGACGATCCTCGAGCCGGAGAACTTCGCGGAGGCGTGGCGCTCGGCCCCGTTCGACCGGTTCTTCATCAACTCGATCATCACGACGTTCTTCGGCACCACCCTGGAGATCGGGCTCGCGATCCTGTCCGCCTACGCGTTCGCGTTCGTGCGGTTCCGGTTCAAGACCCCGCTGTTCCTGGTGATGATCGGCTCGCTGATGCTGCCCGGGCACGTCACGTTGCTCGTCAACTACATCACGGTCGGCCACCTCGGCTGGCTGAACAGCTACGCCGGCCTGATCCTGCCCGGGATCGGCAGTGCGTTCGCGATGTTCCTCATCTACCAGCAGATGCGGGTGGTGCCGACGGAGATCGTCGACGCCGCGAAGATCGACGGCGCCGCGCACCTGCGACGGATGTGGTCGGTGGTGCTGCCCATGTGCCGCCCGATGATCCTCACCGGAACCCTGATCGTGATGTTCGGCAAGTGGAACGACTTCGTCTGGCCGCTGATCGTGACGTCGACGGCGGACATGCGCACCCTGCCGATCGGGCTGATGTTCCTGCGCAGCCAGGAGGGCTACTCCAACTGGGGCTCGATCATGGCCGGCACCGTGATGGTCGCCCTGCCGATGCTCCTCGTCTTCTTCTTCGCCCAGAAGCGCATCATCGGCGGCATCGCCGCCGGCGCGCTCAAGGGCTGAGTTACTCACCCGCACCACCAGACCGCAGTACCCCAAGCAACCCACAGGAGATCCGCATGTCCTCGTCCCGTCTGGACACATCGCTGATGCTGAACCGTCGAACCCTGCTGACGGCGTTCGGCGCCTCCGCGGCGGGCCTCGGCCTGGCCGCCTGCGGCGCCCCGGGTGGCGGCGCCGCGGCGGACGACGGTGAGGCCGGTTCCAACCTGCGTCCCGAGTTCTCGCAGGCACCGGTCACGGAGATCCCGTCGCAGTACGCCGACCGGACCAACATCCTGTTCTGGGCGCCGTTCACCGGCGTGAACTTCGAAGCCCTGCAGGAGTTGTTCACCACGTTCAACGACTCCCAGGAGGACATCTACGCGGCGCTGGAGTCGCAGGGCAGCTATGCGGACCTGAACACCAAGTTCACCGCGGCCCTGCAGGCCCGTCAGGTGCCGGACATCGTCTGCTTCCCCGAGATGCAGTGGATCCAGTTCTACTTCTCGGACGCCCTCGCCCCGCTCGACGACTACTTCGACGACGAGTGGTCCCTGGACGTGTACCTCCAGAACTACGTCAACGAGGGCGTCGCGGCCGGCAGGACCTACGTGGTGCCGTTCGCCCGCTCGACGCCGCTGTTCTACTACAACAAGACCCAGTACCAGGCGGTCGGCCTGCCCGAGGAGGGCCCCACCCGCTGGGCCGACCTCGCCGAGTTCGCGCCGGCCCTGAAGAGCGTGAGCGTCGCAGGTCAGCCGCTGATGCCGTTCGCGTTCGGCGCCGGTGACAACTGGTACGGCCAGGCGCACACCTGGGCCTGGGGCGGTCAGCTCTCCGACGAGCTCACGGTGACCGTGACCGACGGCCCGATGCAGGAGTGGCTGGAGTGGAAGGCGAAGTTCATCCACGACGACGGCTTCGGGTACATGGCCCAGTCCTCGATGACCGACTTCACCACCGGCCTCTCGGCCGGCACCCACGGCTCCACCGCCTCCCTGCGTGGGGCCACCGAGTCCGCCGAGTTCGAGATCGGCACCGCCTTCATGCTCGGCGGCATCGAGGACGAGACGAAGGTGCCCACGGGCGGCTCCGGTCTGTCCATCGTGAAGGCGGAGTCCCAGGAGCGTCAGGACGCCTGCGCCGTGCTGTTCCGCTTCCTCGCCGAGCCGGAGAACGCCGCGTTCTGGCACGCCGGTACGGGCTACCTGCCGATCGTCACCGAGTCCCTCGAGACTGACACGGTCACCGACCTGGTCGCCGAGAACCCGAACTTCGGCGTGGCCCTGGCGCAGCTGCCGAACGCCCAGACGGCGGACGAGCCCACCTGGTACCAGGCCGGCGCCACCGAGTTCGCCACGGCCATGGCGCAGGTCTACGGTGACAACGCGGATGTCGCCGGCGTCCTCGACGGCCTGCAGGCCGCCTTCGAGGAGGTCATCGAGGACAACCGCGAAGACCTTGAGGAGGTCAAGAGTTCATGATCGCCGGTCCGATCCCACAGATCGTCGGACACCGGGGCGCGAGCGCCCTGGCGCCGGAGAACACGCTCACCTCGTTCGCCCGCGGCGTCGCCGACGGCGCGGACCAGATCGAGCTGGACGTGCACCTGACCGCGGACGGGCACGTGGTGGTCCACCACGACCCGACCGTCGACCGCACGGCCGTGGGATCGGGCCGCACCACGGGTGCCATCGCCGAGCTCACCTGGGCCCAGCTCCAGGAGGTCGAGCTCGCCGGCGGTGAGCGGATCCCGACCATCCAGGCCGCCCTCGACGCCATCGACGTGCCTGTCCTGATCGAGATCAAGGCGCTCGAGGCCGCCGGACCCGTCGCCCGCCTGGTGGCAAGTGGCGGGTACGCGGAGAAGTCGATCTTCATCAGCTTCAAGCCGGAGGCGCTCGCCGAGGTGCTCCGGGTCGACCCGGGGTACCGCACCGGCCTCATCGCGAGCGAGACCACCGACGTCCAGCGGGCCGCACTGGCGGAGCTGGGCTGCGGGAACTACTCGCTGCGCTACTCCGGGCTGACCCCGGACGAGGTGGCGCACTGGCAGGCGCAGGGCCTCACGGTGACCGGCTGGCCCACGCTGGCCGACGCCGACGTGGCTGCCGGCCTGGCCGCCGGGGTCGACTTCATGACGGCGGACGACCCGGCCTGGGCACGCCGCACCGCCGAGGCGGCGCTCTCGGCGCAACCGACGCTCTGACCGGGAGGCCGCGCGGGGCGAACCGACCCGCGCGGCCCGACGTGCCCACGGTCGGGCCGGGCGCGTCGCGCACGCCCGGCCGAGACCGCGCGTTCCGGCCCGGCCGGCCCTCGCCGTCGTCGGGCTCTCCTGCCCACGCACTCGCCCGAACCGCACGTTTCCCACCCGACAGCACCCCCGCCGTCGCCGGCTCGACGACCCTTCCTGGAAGGCACCCCCATGGCACGCAACCGACTGCTCGTCATCTCCGTCGACGCGATGGTGGGGGAGGACCTCGAGTACACGCGCACCCTGCCCACGTTCGCCCGGCTGATCGAGCGGTCCGCGATCGCGGAGATCGAGTCCGTGTTCCCGACCGTCACCTACCCGAACCACACGGCACAGACCACCGGGTGCTCACCGGCGACGTCGGGGATCTACAACAACGTGACCTTCGACCCGCACGCCCCGGACCCGGTCTGGTTCTGGGACTCCCGGCACATCCGGGTGCCCACCCTGTTCGCCGCGGCGAGGGCGGCCGGGCTGCGCACCGCGGCCGTGCAGTGGCCGGTGACCGCGCACGATCCGAACATCGACGTGCTCGTGCCCGAGGTGTGGCAGATCGAGCAGTGGGGCGGCATCGAGGAGCTCTACCGCGGCACCGCGTCGCGCGGTGCGTGGGAGACCTACGTGGCCCCGCACGTGCACAAGGTCGTCTGGGCCCCGAAGCGGGACTTCAACGACTTCGCGTCCGGCGTGACCCAGGACATCCTGCGCGAGGAGCGCCCGGACGTGATGTTCGTGCACCTGGTCGCCGTCGACGCCGCCCGGCACGCCACCGGGCCGCACAGCCCGCAGGTGGACGCGGCGCTGCGCCGTATCGACGCGATCCTCGGCGAGATCGTCGCCACCCTGGAGGAGGCCGGCACGTTCGAGTCGACGAACATCGTCCTGGTCAGTGACCACGGGCACCTCGCCACCACCCAGCACACGAACCTCAACGCCCTGTTCGCCGAGCGGGGGCTGCTGCGCGTGGATGACGCCGGGACGCTCGTCGACTACGACGTGTACTGCCACGGCGCCGGTCTGTCCGCACAGCTGTTCCTCGCGGAGGGCCTGGACGAGGCCCGGCGCGCGCAGGTCGAGGCGTTGCTCGCCGAGATCGTCGAGGACCCGGCCTACCGGATCGAGGAGATCATCACCGCGGCCGCCGCGCGGGACCGCTTCGGGCTGGACGGCCCGTTCGAGTACGTGGTGATCTCCGAGCCGGGCGTGCTGGTGGCGCCGCACCTGGACCGCGCGGTCATCGCGGTGCCGGGCGACGCGGACTTCATCGGCTACGTCGGCAACCACGGACACCACCCCGAGCACGGCGGGCAACCCGTGTTCATCGCGTCCGGCCCGGACTTCGCGCCGGGCGTGCACGCGGGGCGGCGCTCCATCCTCGACGAGGCACCGACGTTCGCGGCCGTGCTCGGTCTCGACCTGCCCAGCGCCGAGGGCACCGTCATCGCCGAGGTGCTCGCCGAGGTGCTCGCCGAGCGGTAGCGCGCCAGCGCGTGGGGCGGTCCAGCGGGGGGTAGCGGGGTGGCTCAGCGGTGCGGCTCAGCGGGGGAGGTGGCGTGCCATGAGCACGTCGTCCACCTCGGCGCCGTCGAGCAGGAACTCCCCGCGCAGCACCCCCTCCTCCACGAACGAGCAGCGGGCGTAAAGCCGGCGCGCCGTCGGGTTCGTGGAGAGCACCCGCAGGCTCACCTTCCGTGCGCCCCGCCGTCCGAGTTCGGCAACGGCCGCCTCCACCAGGGCGGTGCCGATGCCGCGCCCGGCCAGGGCGGGGTCCACGGCGAGTCCGTTGATCTCGAGCACATGGGCGTGGGAGTCGATGCCGAACACGTTGTGCCACTGGATGTAGCCGGCCACCCGGTCCTCGGCCGTGACCGCCACGAGCACGTCCGACGTGGGCAGGTTCGCGAACGCCGAACGCGCCCCCTCGGGCGCAGGCGCGGGAGAGTTGCTCGGAGACCAGGTCGCGTCGTCGATGGCGACGATCGCGGCGTCGTCGGCCGCGGACGCGGTGCGGATCGAGATCATGGCTCCCATCGTGCCGTACGGCCCGTTCGGGTCCCGACGAGGTCGACGCGCCGGGCCGGCCGGTCGCACCCTTTCGGACGCTGCTCACCTAGTACCCGCCGAGCTGAGTTCGGACCCCGCGACGTGCGAGGTCAGCGCAGCGGGTACGAGGTCAGCACGGTGGGACGCCGGGCCCGACAGGGGGCGCCCGGACCGGTGGTCGGACGGCGGCGGTACCGTCGTGGGCATGTCCTCGATCGAGCGGGCCCGGCCCGGGGCGCAGCCGCCGCCGGGCCGCGAGGTGGGACCCGCGCGCCGGTTGGTGCCGGCACTCGCCGTGGCGTTCGCGCTGCTCGCCGTGCTCGCGAACGCGGGTGACTGGCGCAACGGGCTCTTCCTGCTGGTCCCGGTCGCCGCCTTCGCGGCCTGGTACCGCTGGGACCTGCCGGTCCCGGTGCTGGCCGCCCCGGTCATCGTCGGCACGGCGGGCGCGCTGTGGGGTGGGGACTTCGAGCCGGCCCTGTTCCTGCTCGCCCTGTTCGCGCTGGTGAGCGTGGCCTGGTGCGAGCACCGCCCGACGGCGTGGGCGCTGGTCGCGCTGTCGGTCGTCGCCGTTCTGGGACTGGCACTCGGGCGGCCGGAGGCGGAGGTGGCGTGGGCACCGTGGGTCGTCGGCATCTCGTTCCCGGCGGTCCTCGGCTGGGTGGTCCGGCGCCAGGAGCAGACCACCGCCCAGTTGACCCGGGCCCGACGTGAGCTCGCTGAACGGGCCGTGCAGGACGAGCGACGCCGGATCGCCCGGGATCTGCACGACCTCGTCGGCCACGGGCTGGCGGCCGTGTTGCTGCAGGTCACCAGCGCCCGGCACGTGCTGCGCCGCGACGTCGATTCCGCCGACGAGGCCTTGGCGACCGCCGAGCGGGTGGGCCGGGCGAGCATGCAGGATCTGCGGGCCACCATGGACCTGCTCCGCGCCGACGGCGAACCGTCCGGGAACGCACCGCTGCCGGGTCTGGCGCAGCTGCCCGGGCTCGTGGCCGGCTACGCGGAGCGCGGGCTGGACGTGGCGCTGGAGGGCGGCCCCGGCGGGCCGGGTGCGCCCGGCGGACGCGGCGGGTCAACCGCCGGCGGCGGGTCGGATGGGACCGGCGCGCCCGGCGGTGCCGGTGCGACAACCGCCACAGTCGCGCCCGAGCCGGGCTCCGCCGTCGGGCTCACGCTCTACCGGATCGCGCAGGAGGCGCTCGCGAACGCGGCCATCCACGCACCCGACGCGCGCACCCGGGTGCGCACCGCCGTCGGGCCGGACTCGGTGGTGATGGAGGTCGTGACCGAGGGCCCGCTCCGACCCGTCCAGCCGCGACCTGCGCACGGCCACTACGGCCTGCTCGGGATGCATGAACGGGCCGAGGTCATCGGTGCGGACCTGCGGGCCGGGCCGACGCCGGCCGGGTGGACGGTGCGCTGTGAGGTTCCGATCGGTGGTGCGCCGTGATCCGGGTCGTCCTCGCCGACGACCAGGCGATCGTGCGCGCCGGGATCGCGCGCATCCTCGCGCCGGCGGACGGGTTCGAGGTGGTCGCCGAATGCGCCGACGGCACCGAGGTCGCGGCCGCCGTCGCCCGGTCCGGGCCCGACGTGGTGGTGATGGACGTGCGGATGCCGCGCCGGGACGGGCTCGCCGCGACGCGGGAGGTGCGCTCGCTCCCGCAGCCGCCGCCGGTGCTGATCCTGACCACGTTCGACGAGGACGAGGTGCTCTGGAGCGCCCTCGAGGCGGGCGCCGCCGGGTTCCTGCTCAAGGACGCCGGCGCGACCGACCTGATCCACGCCGTGCGGGCCGTGGCCGGCGGCGCGGCCTGGTTCGACCCCGCCGTCAGCCCCCGGCTGCTGGCCGCGTACCGGCGCTCCGTGGTGCCGGACCAGCGGCAGCGCCGGCGCCTCGAGGCGCTGACCGAGCGCGAGGCGGAGGTGCTGCGGTGGATGGCGCGTGGCGCCACGAACGCCGAGATCGCCGCGGGCCTGCACGTCAGCGACGGCACGGTGAAGTCCCACGTCGGGGCCGTCTTCGGCAAGCTCGGCGTGCGGGACCGGGCCGCCGCGATCGTGTACGCGTTCGACCACGGCGTCGTCACTCCGGGGCAGGGACCGCCCGCGAACTAGGACCACGGTGGCAGGGCGGGTTGTGGACCGCGGGCCGATGTGGCGGGCATGCCCCGCGGCGCAGGATCGCGGGTATGACGGACCAGCTCACCAGGCCAAGCAAGCCCGACCGGCGGGACGCGATCGTGGCGGCCATGTCCAAGCCGCCCGCCACGGGCAGGAACCGGTTCCGGGTGGTGGCGGTGGCGTTCCTGTCCCTCGGCGTGGTGGCCTACGCGGCCGTCGTCTACGGGGGCTTCGACGTGTCCGCCTCCCAGGTCGAGACCCGGGACGAGCTGCCCTGGCACTACCCGCTGCTGTGGGCGCACATCGCCACCGGGGCCATCGCGCTCACGCTCGGGCCGCTGCAGTTCGTGCGGCGGATCCGCCGGGTGCCGCGGGTGCACCGCTACATCGGGCGGGTGTACCTGTTCGCGGGCGTGGTCCCGTCGTCGATCGTCGGGATCGTGGTGGCGCTGCTGACCACGTCCGGTCCGGTGGCCGCGGCCGGCCTCGTGGTGGGTGACGTGCTCTGGATCACGACGGCGGCCCTCGCCTATGCCCATGCCCGCGCCGGACGCTACCGGCAGCACGGCCAGTGGATGATCCGCAACTTCGCGGTGACGTTCGCCGCGGTCACGTTCCGGGCCTGGCTCGGCCTGACGATCGTGGGCCAGCTGCCGATCCTGGAGTCGGTGTACGGCGGGGACTTCGACGCCCTGTTCGCCGTCGCCTACGCCGCGACCTGCTGGCTCGCCTTCATCCCGAACCTGCTGTTCGTCAACCTCTACCTGCGGCGGCGCCCCCGACGCGTCCAGGGCGCGCTCCCCTGACGTGAATCGTGAGTGTGCCCTGCCGGCACCCGCACCTCGGGACAGGGGAGTCGGGGGTCGCCATCCACAGGGCACCCGAACGGCGGGATCGTCCACAGGACCGACGGGCGAGGCACCAAGGGGGCATGGGTGGGGTGCACCGTGACCCGATGAGGCGTGGTGAACTTCCCGAGGCTCTTGGACGGACGTTCTCGGTGACCCAGGCTCGGGGGCGCGGCGTCACCCCGTCGCGACTTCGGGCACGCGATCTCGCCCGACCCTTCCGGGGTGTGCGGGCGCGCACGGTCGAGCGTGGCGACGCGCTGCACGCTGGTGCCTCCAACAGCGACGCGCGACATGCGGCGGCCCAGCGCGACGCGCGCCGTGCGGCGGCCAAGCCCGGACGAGTCACGCGCAAGGAGGCCGAACTGCGGGAACACGCGCTCGCGTACGCACTCGTCATGCCGGCCAACCAGTTCTTCACCCACCTCACGGCGGCGCTGCTCTGGGGCGTGCCGTTGCCACCTCGGCTGATCCTCGCTGCGCCGCTCGAGCCGGACGTCGGCGTGCTGAGCCCGGCCCGCGTGCCGCGAAACCACGGGGTTCACGGTCACGCGGTGCACGCGGATCGGGCGAGCGTGGTCACGCATCCCAGGTACCGCGTCCAACTCGCCTCGCCGGCGACCACCTGGGCGATGCTCGGCGCGGTGCTCACGGACCTGCGCGACCTCGTCGCCCTCGGCGATGCACTGGTACGCGAGCAGATGTTCAGTTCCACACCGCCACCGCTTGCGACGATCGCGAACCTTGCGGCCGTGGTCGGGAGCGGCCGGCGCGTGGGCATCGCATCGCTGCGGGACGCGTTGCCGATGATCCGGACGCGGTCGGCGTCACGACCCGAGACCTGGCTGCGCCTGCTGCTGGTCGGAGCGGGGCTGCCGGAGCCCGACCTGAACTGGGAGCTCCGGGTCGACGGTGCGGTGGTCGCGGTCATCGACCTCCCCTATCCGGAGCTCAAGGTCGCCATCGAGTACGAGGGTGAGCATCACCTGACCGACGGCGAGCAATGGGACTCCGACATCGCCCGCTACGAGGATCTCGCCGCCCAGGGCTGGATCGTGGTCTGGGTGACCAGGGAGCAACTGTTCCGCTGGCCCGAGAACGTGCTCAAGCGCGTCCGGCGTGCGCGCGCCGACCGGCTCTGACGCCCCGCCCGACCGCTCGGGCCCGCTTCCACTGACGCGAATCGTGGGTCGGTCCGCCTGTCATGCGCATCTCGAGTCAGTGGAACGGGCGCCCTCGTGGTTCCGCTGACGTGAAAGGTGGGTCGGTGGGTGTGTGACCCGCACTTGGGGTCAGTGGAACGGGCACGGCCGCCGGATCCGACGGCGGCGCGTCGGCGCCTCAGCTCCGCTGACGTGAAATGTCGGTTGTGCGGGTCATGACCCGCATCTCGAGTCAGTCGAACGGGGACCCTCGCGGTTCCGCTGACGTGAGTTGCGGGTCGGTGGGTGCGTGACCCGCACTTGGGGTCAGTGGAGCGAGGTCGGGGCGGGGCTCAACCTCTACCTGCGGCGGCGCGGCGCTGCGCACCCACGGCGATGAGCGCGATCACGAGCCCGCCGACCGCCAGCACGGACCCGGCCCACGCGGGCGCCAGGTAGCCGAAGCCGGCGGCGAGCACCAGGCCACCGACCCACGCGCCCACGGCGTTGCCGATGTTCAGCGCGGAGTGGTGCAGCGCGGCGGCCAGCGACGGTGCGTCAGGGGAGGAGTCCAGGAGCCGGGTCTGCAGCGACGGCCCGAGGAACTGCGAGATCGTGGCGATCGCGAAGAGCCCAATGATCCCGACGACGGCCCAGTGTGCGGTCAGCGCGAAGCCGGCGAGCAGTACGGCCATCCCGACCAGGCCGGCGATCGCGGTGCCCATCACCGAGCGGTCGGCCAGACGCCCGGCGATCACGGTGCCCACGGTCATCCCGGTGCCGAACACGGCGAGGATCAGGGGCACCGCGCCGATGGACAGGCCCAGCACCTCCGGCACGATCTCGCCGATATAGCTGTACACGGCGAACATGCCGCCGAACCCGACGGCCGCGATGCCGAGCGTGAACCAGACCTGCGCGTGCCGGAACGCCCGTAGCTCCCCGCGGGCGCTGGCACGCTGGCCGGACGGGCGGGGCAGCTCCGGAACGAACCGCCAGATCGCGACCACGGCCGCGAGCGAGACGAGGACGACCACCGCGTAGGCCGAGCGCCATCCCGCCCACTGGCCGAGCGCCGTCGACAGTGGCACGCCGATCATGGTCGCGATGGTGAGCCCGAGCATCACCTGCGACACCGCACGCGCCCGTCGTCCGGCCGGGGCGAGCGTCGCCGCGATCAGCGAGGCCACACCGAAGTACGCCCCGTGGGGCAGGCCGGCCACGAACCGGGACACCGCCATCGAGCCGAACTCCGGCGCGACCGCGGAGAACGCGTTGCCGAGGGCGATCGCCACGGCGAGCAGCACCAGGAGCTGCTTGCGCTCGAGCCGAGCCGCGACCACGACGATCAGCGGCGCGCCGATCACGACGCCGAGCGCGTAGGCGGAGATGAGCCGGCCCGCGGTCGGCACCGAGACGCCGAGGCTCGTCGCCATCTGCGGCAGCAGGCCCATGGTGGCGAACTCGGTGGTGCCGATCGCGAAGCCGCCGATCGCCATCGCGATGATCGCGGCCCGCAGCCCGCGGGGCGGCAGCGGCGACGGCGTGGGCGGGGCGGGCGGGTGCGCGTCGCCGCCGGTCAGGTACGGCGAGGGGGACGACGGCGTGGGCCCGGGTCGCGCGGGCCCGCCATCTTCCGTACCGGTCGGGTATGGCGAGCCGGCCGACGGCGTGGCCGCAGGTCGTGCGGGCGGGTTCGGCCCGGCATGGGATACGGCGGTCACGACGGCGTCGGTCCGGCTGGTCATCGGGCGCTCCTGGGGCTGGTGGGGAGGTGCTGCCGACGCTGGGAGCCGTGGGGTCGAAACGATTCTAGTGGGCCGGTCGGCGCTGTGGGGCCGGTGTGCGCAGACTCACGCGCGGCGATGTCCACAGGCCGATCGCGACCTGGCGCAGCGGGCGTGCAGACTGGGTGCCATGGAACCTGGCGACGCGCTCCTGGAGTGGCTCGGGAGTCTCGGGCGGGAGGAGGTCGACGACCTGGTCGCACGGCGCCCGGA
The DNA here is from genome assembly GCF_009708215.1 of Occultella kanbiaonis. NCBI lineage: Bacteria > Bacillati > Actinomycetota > Actinomycetes > Micrococcales > Ruaniaceae > Occultella > Occultella kanbiaonis. The sequence goes on from NZ_CP046175.1 coordinate 813,346, forward strand.
TGTGACCCTCACCTCCACGCCGCGGAGTCTGGGAGACCTCGCCCGGCGGTTGATGCACCCGTACGGCGTGATCGGGGCGTTCGCGCGGATGCCCCAGCCCGGCCGCGACCTGATCGAGGCGGCGATGGGGCTCGGGTCCGGGCTCGGTCTGGATCCGTTGGCAGAGTTCCTCGACCGAGGCGGCAACGACGCTGTGACCCATCGCCGGGTGGTGCAGTCGTGGTGGGACCATGCACGCTCGGCGGCCCTGTGCTGGGATGCCGGACCGCGCCTGTACCTGAACCCCGGCCTGTACGGGGCGATCGGCTCGCCGCTGTGGCTCGGACGTCCGGCGTCGATGCTCGCGGAGGCCGTGACGGTGCCGGTACTGCAACGAGCGATGCGCGGTTGGGCCGACCGCGCCGTGCAGGTCCCGAGCCGCCGGCCCGAGGTCATCGCCGCGCTCTGTGCCTATCTCGCCGAGCCGGACCATGTGCGCCGGATCGTCGCCAGGGCACCGGAGCCGGTCCTCGCCTGGATCACCGGGCACGCCGACTCCGTGGCGCACCTGATCCGCACCGTGCCGGCGATCAGTTTCCACCAGGCACCTGAGGAGGAGGAGTTCCATCAACACCACTTCGACCGGGACGCCTACCTCGCCGAGCGCCGTGCCCTGGACTGGCTCACCGACAACGGGCTGATCCTCGCGGAGTCGTCCTACTCCAGGTCGGTGGCCCAGATCCCGGCCGAGGTGACGCGTGCGATGTTGCCGCCGACCCTGCGGGCCCCGTTCCGGGTGCACCCGCCGATTCCCGTCACCACCCCGGTGGATCCGGGCCAGGCCGAGTCGGCCGCGGCGGCCGCCGTCTCGGACTTCCTCGCCGCGGTGATGGCGACGCTCGAGTCGGTGGCGCGGACCCCGCTCACCCAGCTCAAGGCCGGCGGCGTCGGAGCGCGCGAACTGGCTCGCCTCGCCAAGGCCGCCGCCGTCGAGCCGACCGAGGCCCGAATGGCCGTGGAGCTCGGCTGCCGGGCCGGGCTGTTCGACGTGACCCCCGACGGCTCGATCGGCGCCGCACCCCGGTTCGAGCAGTGGCGCCGCCTCGAGCCCGCCGAACGCGCCGCCGAACTCCTGCACCAGTGGTTCCACGTGGCCGTGGCCACCAGCGTCGGCTCCGAGCTGGGGCGCCCGCTTCCGGCGCTCACCCGGCGTGGGCCGGGGTGGCTGCCCAACCCGGCGCTCCTGCTGGACACCCTCGCGAGCCTCGGTCAGGACGTTGCCGTGGTCTCGGCGGAGGAGGTGTTCGCACTCGCGGCGTGGGAGAGCGGGGAGTACGAACGTCCCCGCGGCGACGCCGAGGTGACCTGGGCCGAGGCGCACCGCCTCGGGGCACTCTCGCACGGACGGCTCAGCCGCGTCGGCCGGGCGCTCAGCGAGCACCGGTCCGAGGACATCCCGGACCTGCTGGCCGCACTCACCGACATGCTGCCCGCGGTGGAGGCGAACATCCTGTTCGGCTCGGACCTGACCGTGGTGGTGCCCGGGAGCCCCGCCGCCGGGGTCGTGGACCTGCTCGACTCGATGGCCACGCGGGAGGCCCGCGGGGCAGCGAGTACGTGGCGGATCTCAGCCGACACCATCCGCGCCGCGCTCGACACCGGTCACGACGTCGACATCCTCCTTGAGGACCTCGCCGCGCTCTCCGACAAGCCGCTGCCCCAGGCCGTCACCTACCTGCTGCACGACGTCGGCCGCAGGTACGGGCACCTGGCGGTGCAGCCGGCCGGCACGGTGCTGGTCAGCGCGGACGAGGCACTGCTCGCCGAGGTCGCGGCAACCCGGTCCCTGCGCGCGCTCGGCCTGCGGCAGGTCGCCCCGACCGTGCTCACGGCAGCAGCATCGCGGCACGAGGTGCTGGCGAAGCTGCGGTCGGCGGGCTTCCTGCCGCGCGAGCTCGACGAACACGGACAGCCGGCGGTGCGGCTGATCCGGCCCGCTGCCGCGGACGACTGACCCGGGCCGCTGATCCGGCCCGCTGAACCGGCCCGCTGCCGCGGACGGCTGACGCTGCCGACCGTTCGACCTGAAGCGACGCACGCCCGCCGGTAGCATCGTCGATTGCGGACTGGGGCGCATCGGTCGCCGAAGGGCACCGCCCACCGCCGGGCAAGCGGAGGAGACGGACATGTCATACCAGGGATCGGGTACTCCGGACGGGCACGGTGGCCACGGAGCCTCCTCCGGCGGCTACGACCCGTACGCGGGCGGAACCTCGGACCCACCCGGTGGGTATGGTTCCTCCTCCGGCGGGTACGACCCGTATGCCGCCGGGAACCCGAGCGCACCCGGTGGCTACGGCGTTCCGCAGAACCCGAGCCCCTACGGCGCGCCCGGTGGGTACGGTGCTCCCGAGGCGCCGAGTCCCTACGGCGCACCGGCGGCCGGTGGCTACGGCGTGCCGGCGGGGGGCTACGCCGCGGCCGGGGCGTACGGGGCGCCGGGTGCCTACGGCGGTTACCTGCCGCCGAAGAAGTCGAACACCGGCCTCATCGTCGGCCTCGTGGCCGGCGGTGTCGTCCTCCTCATCGTCATCGTCGTGGTGCTCGCCAACGTTCTCGGCAGTCGCGGTAGCTACGGCTCCGATCCCGAACTCGACCGCCTCTACGACCAGTGCGCAGCCGGTGACAACCAAGCCTGCGACGACCTCTACAACGAGGCCCCGGCCAACTCCGAGTACGAGGAGTTCGGCGACACCTGCGGCGGGCGCACCGTCGGCGGCACGTGGTGTGTGAACGAGGACTTCTGACCCCGTGTGCAGCTGAGTACCTCCTGCGGCCCACCGGGTGCCGGGGTCCGCTGCGGCGTGGGCTCCGCCCAGTTCGGTCTCAGCGGGCGAGGTCGAGGCCGAGCCAGTCGGCCAGGTCGGCGATCTCGGCGTCGACCGCGGTCGCCATCGCGACGCTGAACGGGACGTCCTGGTGCACCGCATGCACCCTGAACACGCCGGCCTTGCGATCCGCGGTCGCGTCCAGCTTCCCGACCAGCCGGTCCCGGTACAGGACCGGCAGGGCGAAGTAGCCCCAGCGGCGCTTGCCGGCCGGCTTGTACATCTCGAGCAGGTACTCGAACTCGAACAGCTCGACGGCGCGGGTGCGGTCGTGCACGAGCCGGTCGAACGGGGAGAGCAGGGCCGACCGGCCCGTGAACGGCTGCCCGAGCAGGGCCGGATCCACCCGCCAGGTGCCCTTCACGCCGTCGACCACGGCCTCCTCCCCGGCCTCGCCGACGTCCCACGCCTCGACCGGGGACTGCGTCGTCCTGGCTCGCGCGATCCCGAGCGAGCGCAGCCTGCGCTCGTCGCGGATCCGCCGGGCCCGCTCGGCCGGCACCACCGGGACGTCGGGGTAGACCCGGTCCGCCAGGTCCCACAGGCGCTGCCGCCCGGCCCGGCCGGCGACGGCGACCTCACCGCGCGCCGTCATGCAGTCCAGCATCATCGTGACGTTGCGGTTGTTGGTCCACCCGGTCGAGCCCCACGGCACGGCGCAGGTGTCCGGCAGGTCCCGGGAGGGCAGCGGGCCGTCGGCCTCGAGCCGGCGCAGGATGTCCCGCCGGCACGCGTCGTTCGCCGTGATCCACGCCCGGGCCGGCCCTGGGCGATCGGCCCACGAGTCCATGTCCGCGCGGTACAGCGCGATGTCCTCGGCCGGCCGGATCAGCGCGAGCAGCTCGATGAGGGTGTGCTCGGCGAGCGCGCGCTCCAGGTCCGCGCGCTCGTACGCCGAACCCAGCCGGCTCCACAGCACCAGATCGGCGTTCGGGGCGACGGCCGCCGTCGGGTCCACCTGCAGCATGGCGAGGTGCCGGACCACCTCGCCGGCGTCCGTGAGCCGACGGCGGTCCAACAGCTGGGCGCGGACGGCGATCCGTCGGGCGTCGGCACGGGAGAGGTGGTGGGTCGTGTTGGACGTGGCCATCGATCCCATCATGGCGCAGGTGGGCAGTTCAGCCCGCGACACCCGGCGCGGGCCCCGATAGGTTGCCCGCGGAGGGGGCGAGGTGTCCTGCCCCCGCCCGTGCCTCGACCGCGAGGGCGCCGCCATGAGACGCCAGGAGCACGATGACGACCGACCCGACACGCGACCAGCCGCGCCCGGCGCCCACCACCCGAGGTGGCGACCCGGTCTTCGAGCACGCCCCGGCGGGCATCACGCCCTCGGCGCCCGCGCCCCGCGACGAAGTTCGTCGCACCGCCGCCCTGGCGCACCTGACGGAGTTCCTCGGCGACGACCACACGGTGCTCACCGAGAAGGTCTCCGCGGGTATCCACCTCGATGTTCTGGTGTTCCGGCCGAGCGAGGAGGTGCCGTACGTCACCCTGGTCACCGCGGGCATGTCGGACGTGCCGATGAACACGCCGGCGACCCCCGGGGGCGACCGCATGGAACTCATGATCGGGCTCCACCCGGGGTGGCCCGGCATCGACCCCCTCGACGCCGGCCTCCTGGCCGATCCCGCGAACTTCTGGCCCATCAAGTTGCTGAAGGATGTCGCCAGGATCCCGAGTACCTACGACTCCTACGTCGCCTGGGGTCACACCATCGCCGACGACCACGGGGACCTGTTCGCCCCGGGTGGCCCCTACACCGGCGCCATCGTCGGCCCACCCGTCGGGTATCTCGCGCAGATCATGCGTGCCCCGACCCCCGCCGGCGAGATCGACTACCTGGCCGTGTTCCCGCTCAGGCCGGAGGAGATGGCATACAAGATCGCCGTGCCCGGCGGCGGGGATGCCCTGCTGGATCGGTTGATGGACGCCCGGGTGCTGGCGGTCGCCGAACGGGATCGGCCCGGCGTCGTGGCAGGACCGCCGCCATGGTCGGTGCATCTGCTGCTGAGCTCCCGGCCGGACCATCTGGGCGAGGTGCTCGATCAGGCCGTGCCCAACCGGGCGGCCCAGTTCGCGAAGGAGCGACGCCAGGAGGGCGTGGTCCCGGTCGGTGATGCGGAGTCGGTGCGCCTGCGCCTGTTCCGTGGGCGCCTCACGGCCACCGCACTGAGCGAGGACGGCGGCGCCGGCCCGCTGCGGGAGTCCGTCCTGCCCGCGGTCGCCGAGCACGCCGGTGTGGTGACCCTGACGCCCGAGCGTGACGGCGACGGTGACCCGTTGATGGCCGTGATGGCGATGGCCACCATGCTGACCGAGCGCAACGACGTCATCGCGGTCTGGCTGCCCCACCAGCAACATGTCACCACGGCCGAGCAGTTCCGCAAGGACGCCGGCGGCGGGGCCGTGGTGACCTACCGCGTCCACCCCAGCGAGGTCCCCGAGGGCCGGGCCGTCATCACCCGCGGGTTCGCCGCCCTCGGCGGTCGTGAGGTGCTCTTCCGTGACCCGAACCGGACCCATAAGCGGCTGACCACGCGTCTGCAGGGCGCCCTCGCCAGCACCGGCGACGCGGGTGACCGGGCGCCCCGGGCCGGCCAACAGCTGAAGTACGTCGGCTCCCGCTACGAGCTGGTCGAGGCCGCCCACCCGCTCACGCAGGAACCGGTGCTGGAGCTGGTCAGGTCCGCGAAGCGTCGAGGGTTCTTCGGCCGCGGCTGACGGACTCACTCGCGGCCGGCCATGGTCGCCACGTCGACCTCGTTGCCCTCGGCGTCGGCAAGGGTCCACCACCTCGGAGCGTGCGCGGAGACGAGCCGGCCGCCGGCCGCAAGGGCGGCGGCCACCCGCGCCTCGCCCTGGTCCGGCGGCACGCAGACGTCCACGTGGATCCGGTTGCGGCCGGTCCGGGGCGGGTCCATCTGCTGGAACCAGATCGACGGGCCCCGGCCGAGTGGATCGTCAAGGTCCTCCTCGCCGCGGGGGGAGTAGCCGAGGACGGCCCGCCAGAACGGCATCACGTCCGCGTGCACGTGGGCGTCGATGGTGAACTGCACGGTCTGGACCGATTCCGGGCGGGCCTCGACGCCGAGCTCGGCCGCGGCGAGTGAGATCCGCCGCGCCAGCTCCGCGTCCCGGCGGCTGATGGTGCCGACGTCGTGGGAGATGAGCCGGACCGTGACGGTGCCGTAGCGCAGGTCGACGTCGGGATGGTGGTCCGCCGCGTCGGCCAGGTCACCGATCCTGGCGATCAGGGCCACCCCGGTCGCGAACGAACCGGTCTCGAAGCTGGCGGTGGCCCCGCCGAACAGCACCCGCCAGTCGGCCACGCCCTCGCTGGCGTCGAAGGCCGACGGCGTGATCGCGTCGGACATGATCGTCACCTGTCCGCGAGGAACGCGTGCACCCGTTCGGTCAGCAGCGCCGCGGGCTCGGGTCGGTAGGACGGCAGGCTCGAGTCCGCGAAGTAGTGCTGGTCACCCGGGTAGAGGAACAGTTCGGCGTCATCGGTCGCCGCGACCAGTTCGCGTGCGGCGTCCACGTCACCCTCGTCCATGAAGTACGGGTCCTCCTGCGCGCCGTGGATCTGCACCGGAACCCCCACCGGCCACGCCTGCCCGAACTCGGTGTACGGCACGCACGAGTACATCAGCAGGGCGCCGCGTGCTCCCGGGCGGGTCTGGGCGAGCTGCTGCGCGGGCACCACCCCGAGGGAGAAGCCGGCATAGACCAGTTCGGCGGGCAGGTCCTCGGCGGCCTTCACACCGCGGGCCAGCACCTCCTCGAACCCGAGTTCGCGGACGTGGGCCATGCCGTCCGGAATGGAGTCGAAGGTGCGCCCGGCGAACAGGTCCGGGGTGTGCACGGTGTGCCCGACGGTCCGCAGGTCGTCGGCGAACGCGTGGAAACCCGGGGTCTGGCCCTGGGCATGGTGGAACAGCAGAACCTCAGCCATGACGTTTCCTTCCGTGGAGATCACTCGGCGGGTCTGGGTGACGCCGAATGATCCATGAGTCTAGAATGATCCAACAGTTTGGATCAATAGCGAACGGAGGATCGGTGGACGCTGACGTGTCAGGCTCGCCGCGCTCACCCGACTACGACCTCCTCGAGACGGTCGGCGTCACCGATCCCGCGAAGTTGCGGGCGATCTTCGACCCCCTGCGGGGGCAGCTGATGGACCTGGTCCTCGAGCGGGCCGCGACCGTCACCGAACTCGCCGCCGCCGTCGGACGACCGAAGAGCACGATCGCCCATCACGTGAAGGTGCTCGTCGAGAACGACGTCTTCAAGGTGGTCCGGACCCGGAAGGTCCGTGCCATCGAGGAGCGGTTCTACGGGCGGGTGGCCCGCACCTTCTACGTCGGCGCGGTCCCGCTGGAGGACGTCACGCCGCTGCCGTGGACGAACTACCTCGCCGACGCAGCCGCGGAGTCGATGCCCGCCTATCACGCGGACACCATGTGGGCGCAGCACATGCACGCCCGGATCCCGCGGCAACGGGCGAACGAGTTCTGGAAGCGGGTGGACGAGGTGATCGGGGAGTTCGCCCGGCTGCCCCGCGAGGGGGACACCGTCTACGGGTTCGCGGTGGGCCTGTACCCCACCGAGCACCCGACGCTGCCCCACCGACCGGTCGACGACGGGATCGGCGACCCCGCCTGACCCTGCCCCGGCAGTCCACGCCCGGCCGGGCGATCGCCCGGCGGACTGCCCGAAAGGGCGGGTCGCGCTGCACGTGCGCTCCTATGGTCGCGGGGCCGGGTGGGCGTAGCGTTGATCTGCGCATAGCTGCAGCGTGCGCACCGGCGTCCGGAGGTGGACATGGCAGTCACGGCGGGCTCTCGCACGGGGCCCTTCTGGCGTGCTCGTACCCACCCGGAGGCCCACTCACCGGCCGACGAGGTCACCGGTCGGGGCGCAGCCCACGAGCTCGCGTTCCGCGCCCTGCAGCGCGAGGCCGGCAACGCCGCCGTGCAGCGTCTGGTCGCCGGGCCGCATGAGCGGCCGAAGGTGGAGGGCGACGAGGACAAGGAACGGGCCAAGGACGCCGAGGCCCAGCGGGCACCGGTCGACGCCGTGATCCAGCGGGCGCCGATGACTCGGATGAACCCCGCCCTCGCCCTGGCGGTGCAACGCGCGGCCGCCTTCTCGACGACCCTCACCAAGCCGGCGCCGACCCGCTCGAACACCGCCTCGAGCACCACCCACGCCGACAATCCCACATTCACGGGACACGCGGTCGAGAACACCAAACGCAAGTGCTGGACGTACGCCCTGGACACCGTGGAGGCGAGCGGCAAGATCCAGATCGTCTACTTCACCCCCGACCGGTACCCCGCTCCGACCCCGGAGGACGACTCCGGGGCGCTCACGAACGTGACGAGCGCCAACGTGGCGGCCATCCTCAAGGACTTCAAGGACAACCGTCGGGGCATCCCGGACCACTGGTCCGCCTACCTCGCCGAGGACCTGCACGAGCAGTTCCACTGGGAGCGCGAGTGGCTGCGCCTGGCACGCCCGGCCGCGAAGAAGGCCGAGTCGAAGATCGGCAAGCTGAAGGTGGACAAGGCCACGGCGCCGACGCAGACGGATGCCGAGAAGGAGCTCGAGCCCAAGGCCAAGGCACTGTTCGACGCGGAGTTGCGGGCCGCCCGCACCAAGTGGAACGCCATGGGAGACAGCGCGGGTGATCCGCCCTATCGCGCGCAAGCGCCCGCCGTCGACGCCCTGGCTGCCCGCGTCAAGAAGTTGAAGAAGGAGAAGAAGTGGTAGCGGACCGCGAACTCCTGGTCCACGTCCTCACCGCGAGGCCGCTGCGCCTGCATGTCGCGCTGCTCAATCCCGACGGCGCCGCCGGGCCGGTCTGGGTACCCCGGCTCCTGCGACCCCTTGGTGCGTTCGTGCGCCTGGCGGTCCTCGACGGCGCGGGCGAGACCCGCTTCGAGACCACGGAGCCGAAGTTCAAGCCGAAGTTGCGGCCCGAGGACGACGAGAGCTACCTGTCGCTCGAGCCCGGGTACAGCCACGGTGCGATCTTCGAGGCAGAAGTCGGCGAGGTCGCGGCCGGTGCTTACACGTTGCGCGTCACGTACCGCACGCTCGACTATCGCGGGAGTCCGGACCGGCCGGTGGGCGAGGTCACCCTCACCGAGGAGAGTGAGCTGGTGATCGGGGACTGAGCCGCGCCCGGGTCGCGTCCGGTCAGCGCGGGTCGATCAGGAACTTCATCACGTCGGCGTCCCCGTTCCGGGCGATGGCCTGCGCCAGGTCGTCGAGGCCGAACGTGCCGGAGACGAGCGCGTCCAGGTCGATCGCCCCGGACGCGGCGAGCTTGATCGCCGTCGGCCAGGTGTCGACGTAGCGGAACAGGCCCTCGATCTTCAGCTCCCGGCTCTGCAGCAGGAACAGGTCCACGTCGATCCGCTCCACGCCCATGCCCACCAGCACGGCCCGCCCGTCCGGGGCCAGCGCGCGCAGGCCCGCGTCGATCGCGCGGGCGTTGCCGGAGGCGTCGACGAACGAGGTGACCACACCGTCGAGCGGCGCATCGGAGACCGGGTCCAGGACCGCCGTCGCCCCGTGCGCCAGGGCGATGTCGCGGCGGGTCGGCAGCGGGTCGGAGACGATCACCTCGGTCGCGCCGAAGGCGCGCGCCGCCACCGCGGCGAGGATCCCGATCGGCCCGGCCCCGGCGATCAGCACGCTGGAACCCGGCACCACACCGGCCTTGCGGACCGCCGCGATCCCCACCGAGAGCGGCTCGACGAGCGCCGCGGCGGCGTCGGAGACCTCGTCGGGGACCGGATGTGCGAAGTCCGCCGGGGCGACCAGGTACTGCGCGAACGCGCCGTCGACCGGGGGAGCGGATCCGAACTCCATGTCCGGGCAGAGGTTGTACCTGCCGGTGCGGCAGTAGTGGCAGCGCCGGCACGGGCGCTGCGGCTCCACGGCGACCCGCTCGCCGATCCGCGCCGGGGACACGGCGGCGCCGACGGCGGCGATCACTCCGGTGGCCTCGTGGCCGAGGATCAGCGGCTTGGTGACGACGAGGTCGCCGACCCGGCCGTGGTCGTGGAAGTGCACGTCCGAGCCGCACAACCCGACGGCGGTGAGCGCCACGAGCACGTCGAAGTCGCCCGGGGTGGGCACGGGGGTCTCGCGGACCACGATCGTGCGTGGGCCGTCGAGGAAGGCCGCCCGCATCGTGGTGGGCAACTCGTTCGGCACTGCGGGCAGCGCGTCGGCCATCGGGTCAGCGTCCGTTCGAGTGTCGTCGCTTCGGGGCCCGCCGGGCGGGTTGCTGGACCGGTTCGACATCCGGTGCCGCGGGTACGGGCAGGGTCACGGGATGGTCGGGGTGCACGTCGACCGGTTCCCCGTGGTGCCAGGTCCGCAGACCCGGGCCGGCCTCGACCTCGTAGGTGGCCTCCTCGGCGCCCGTGTCGGCATCGCGGCGGATGCTCACCCGGAGCACGTTGCCGCCGTAGGTGAGTTGGAACGCGATCCGCTGCAGCGCCCGCGGCAGCCGGGGCGCGAACGTCACCCGGCCGCCGTGGTCGCGCATCCCGCCGAAGCCGGCGACGGCGACCATCCAGGAGCCGCCCATGGCGGCGATGTGCAGGCCGTCGTCGACGTTGCCGTGCAGGTCGCCGAGGTCCACGAACGCGACCTCGGCCCAGTAGTCGTAGGCGAGTTCGAGGTGCCCGGTCTCGGCGGCCAGGACCGCCTGCGTGGCCGCGGAAAGGGACGAGTCCCGGACGGTGCGGGCCTCGTAGTAGGCGAAGTTGCGTTCCTTCTGCTCGGGCGTGAACAGGTCCCCGCGCAGGTGCATCGCGAGCGTCAGGTCCGCCTGCTTGATCACCTGGCGCCGGTACAGCTGGAAGTACGGGTAGTGCAGCAGCAGCGGGTAGAACTTCTTCTTCGTGGCGGCGAAGTCCCACTCGGCGTGCCGGGTGAAGCCGAGCGACTGCTCGTGCACGCCGAGGTTGTCGTTGTAGGGCATCGACACGCCGGCCGCGGCCCGCCGCCAGAGGGCGATCTCGTCGGCGTTCACGCCGAGCGTGGCGGCGACCTCCGGGCGGCGCTCGCAGGCATCTGCCGCGTCGGTGAGGTTCTGTGCCGCCATCACGTTCGTGTAGAGGTTGTCGTCGACGATCGCCGTGTACTCGTCGGGGCCGGTGACCCCGTCGATGTGGAACTCGGTGTCGTTGAAGTGCCCGATCGAGGCCCACAGCCGGGCGGTCTCGGTGAGGAGTTCCACCCCGGCGCCGATCTCGAAGTCCTCGTCACCTGTCACCGCGAGGTACCGGGCGGTGGCGGCCGCCACCGCGGAGTTCACGTGGAAGGCTGCGGTCCCGGCCGGCCAGTACCCGGAGTTCTCCTTGCCGGAGATCGTCCGCCACGGGAAGGCCGCCCCGCGCAGCCCGAGCTCCTTGGCCCGGGCGCGCGCCTCGCCGAGGGTGGCGTGGCGCCAGACCAGGTGGTCGCGTGCGGCGGCGGGCATCGTGTACGTGAGCATGGGCAGCGCGAAGACCTCGGCGTCCCAGAACGTGTGCCCGTCGTAGCCGACGCCGGACAGCCCCTTCGCACTGATCGCCTGCCCCTCGGCGCGGGCCGCGGACTGCAGGATGTGGAACATCGAGACACGCACCGCCTGCTGCAGGGCCGGGTCGCCGTCGATCTCGACATCGGCCCGGCTCCAGAACTCGTCCAGGAAGTTGCGCTGCTGTTCGACCAGCCCGTCCCAGCCGGTCAGCCGCGCGACGGACAGGGCCGCCTCCACCTGGTCACGCAGTGCCGGCGCGGAGCGCCGGTGCGACCAGCCGTAGGCGACCAGCTTGATCAGCCGCAGCCGGGAACCGCGCGGGACCTTCGCTGTCACCGTGTAACGGGCCAGGTCCCCGGCGGCCTCGATCGTGGTCTCGACCTCGTCCGGGACCTCGAGCAGGTGCGTCATGCCGGCGGCGACCCGGAGTTTGCTGCGGCGGGTCCGGTGCACCAGCACGGCCCGGCTGTCCCGGGCGGCGGCGAACTCCGCGCGCAGCGGCCGGTCCAGGTGGGCGGCGTCGCGCGGGTCGCTGGAGGGCGTGGAGCCGGACTCGTTCGCGAGCAGGTCCGACTGCAGCGCGACGTAGGCGTCGCCGTCCAGGGGCTCCACGTCGTAACAGATCGCCGCGAGCGAGCGCTGCGCGAAGGACACCAGCCGGCGGGAGGTGACCCGCACCGGGGTGCCACTGGGGGAGGTCCACTCCGTGTGCCGGTCCAGCGTGCCGGCCCGCAGGTCGAGGGCCCGCTCGTGGTGCTCGATCGCGCCGTAGCGCATGTCGAACGGGGAGTCACCCACGAACAACCGGATGATCTTGCCGTCGGTGACGTTGACGGCGGTCTCCCCGGACTCCGGGAAGCCGTAGCCGGACTCGGCGTGCGGGAGCGGGCGCTCCTCGAAGAACCCGTTCACGTAGGTGCCCGGCACCGCGCGCGGCTCACCCTCCTCGAGGGAGCCGCGCAGCCCGATGTGGCCGTTCGCGAGGGAGTACAGCGACTCGCTCGCGGCGAGCGTGTGCAGGTCCAGGCCGGTGCGGCTCAGCGTCCACGGGTCCACCCGGTAGGCGCTGTCCCGCTCGTACTCGGTCGCGTCCGCGTCCTTGCTGCCCCGGTCCGCGGGGTTCACGCCGGTGAAGTCGGTCATGACGCCGCCCCCTCGAGGAGTTCGGCCAGGTCGGAGACGACGACGTCGGCCCCGTTCGCGGCCAGCTCGGCGGCCTGGTCGAGGCGATCGACCCCGACGACGTAGCCGAAGCTGCCGGCCCGGCCCGCCTGCACGCCGGCGATCGCGTCCTCGATCACCGCGGCCTGCGCCGGCGCCACCCCGAGGGCGCGGGCGCCGGCCAGGAACGTGTCCGGCGCGGGCTTGCCCGGGAGGTTGTCCCGGGCCGCGATCACGCCGTCGACACGGGCCTCGAGCAGGTCGCTCAGGCCGGCCGCGGCGAGCACGTCGGCGCCGTTCGCGGACGCGGTCACCACCGCGGTGCGCAGCCCCGCGGCCCGCACGGCGTGCAGGTAGGCGACCGACCCCGGGTAGGTCGCGACGCCGTCGGCCGCCAACCGGCGACCGACCTCGGAGTTCTTGCGGTTGCCGATCCCGCAGACCGTCTCGGCCTCCGGCCCGTCCGCGGGCGTGCCCTCCGGGGGGTGGATCCCGCGGGAGGCGAGGAAGGCGCGCACGCCGTCGTACCGGCGGCGCCCGTCCACGTGGGCGGCGTACTCCGCCTCGGTGAACTCGCTCTGACCGTGCGCGGCCAGGATCGGATCGAAGGTCTGCTTCCACGCGGTGCGGTGCAGCACCGAGGTCTGGGTCAGGACGCCGTCGAGATCGAACAGGACGGCGAGGATGGTGGGCGGGAGACCGAGCCTGCCGAGGCCGGTCGACGATGCGTGGGGCATGACAACGACGCTAGCCCTCGCCGCGCAGATATGGCCAAACGCGCCCGGCAGGTCGCGAGATGGCGAAATCGGCATGTTCCTGCGCGTTGCGTCACTGACCCGCCACCCGGGTCAGTGACGCATCACACGGACAAGGGGGCCGCGAGAGGGCCGCTACCCGGTCGCGCGGTGGCGCCGCCGGATCGCCTTCGGGGGGCGCGGGCCGAGATACGAGCGGCCGGGGTCGACCAGGAAGCCCTGGCGCAGCGCCTCACGCCCGATCAGCATTCGGAAGCCCATCCGGTCCCGGTTGCTCAGGGTCACCTCGGCGGTGATCGGGCGGGCGGCGACCACCAGGTCAAGGAGCACCACGATCCGGCGCTGGGTGTGGCCCGAGGAACTGCGCACGACGCGGCGGTCGTGCACCGGGAGGGTGACCTCCACCTCGTCCCGGGCCGAGTTCTGCAGAGGGTGCACGATGAACGAGACCCAGGGTCCGCCGTCGTGCTCGAACTCGGTCACGCCGAAGGCGTGAAGGGCGCTCGAACGGGCACCCGTGTCGATCTTCGCCTTGACCCACGGCACCCCGATCCCGGGCATCGCGACCCACTCGCGCCACCCCGTCGGGGTGCTTAGATGGGTCGGCCCGGTCACCTCCTCATCCTCGCAGGCGAACAGCATGAAACTGGCGATCCTCTCGCGCGCGCCCCGTGCGTACTCCACCCAACGGCTGCGGACGGCTGCGGCCGACCGTGGGCACCAGGTCAAGGTCCTGGACACGCTGCGGTTCGCCATCGACCTGTCCGGGCCCGAGCCGGACCTGCAGTTCCGGGGCAAGCCGATCTCGGACTACGACGCGATCCTGCCAAGGATCGGCAACTCGATCACCTACTTCGGCACCGCCGTCGTCCGGCAGTTCGAGCAGATGGACGTGTACACGCCGAACACGGCGAACGGGATCTCGAACGCGCGGGACAAGCTCCGGGCGAGCCAGATCCTCGCGCGGCACCAGATCGGCATGCCGGCGACGGCGTTCGTGCGCAACCGCGCGGACGTGCGGCCCGCGATCGAGCGGGTCGGTGGGGCGCCCGTGGTGATCAAGTTGCTCGAGGGCACCCAGGGCATCGGCGTGATCCTCGCGCCCGGGGTCAAGGTCGCCGAGGCGATCATCGAGACCCTGCACAGCACCAAGCAGAACGTGCTCATCCAGAGCTTCGTGGTGGAGAGCAAGGGGCGGGACGTGCGCGCCCTCGTGGTCGGCGACCGCGTGGTCGCCGCGATGCGCCGGATCGCGCACGGTGACGAGTTCCGTTCGAACGTGCATCGTGGCGGTTCGGTCGAACCCGTCACGCTGGACAAGGAGTTCGAGGAGCTCGCGGTCCGCTCGGCCCAGATCATGGGGCTTCGGGTCGCGGGCGTGGACATGCTCGAGGGCTCCGACGGGCCGCTCGTGATGGAGGTCAACTCCTCCCCGGGCCTCGAGGGCATCGAGACCGCCACGAACCTGGACGTGGCCGGCGCGATCATCGACCACATCGCCGACCAGGTCGCGTTCCCGGAGATCGACGTGCGGCAGCGGCTGACCGTCTCCACCGGGTACGGCGTCGCGGAGCTGCTCGTGCACACCGGCGCCGACCTGGTCGGACGCACCCTCGGCGAATCGGGTCTCGAGGAGCGCGACATCACCGTGCTGACGCTGCACCGCGGCACCTCGGTGATTCCGAACCCGCGGCGCAGCACCCAGCTCGAGGCCGAGGACCGGCTGCTGTGCTTCGGCCGGTTGGAGGAGATGCGTTCGATGATCCCCGCCCGGCGGAGCCGACGGCGCAAGGTCCGCAGGCTGCCGCCCGGGCCGCTCGTCGAGGGCTGAGCCCGCGTGGCCGGCGGCCGACCCGTCCGGTCCACCATCTGAGACTCCTGGAGTCCACGTTGAGGATCGGCGCGCCTGGACCGACTCTGGGGTGACCCCCAGACCGTTGTCGGCACGTCGTTGACTCGGATGCGCCGACCCCTGCCCAGGCAGGCCACGAGAGGAACCCACGATGATCAGAGCCCACCGCGGATGGCAGGGCGCAGCGGCGCTCGGCGCCACACTCGCCCTGGTCCTCACGGCGTGTGGATCCGACGGCGGGTCCGGTGGGAACGGTGAGCCCAGCGGTGACCCGGTCACCGGCGGCACGTTGGTCTACCTCGAGCACCAGCCGCACAACACGCTCTACCCGCCGGCGGCCGGCTTCTACCCGAACGGTGGCCTGGTCAACAACATCACGGACCGGCTGGTCTACCAGGACCCGCAGACCCTGGAGTTCGAGCCGTGGATCGCCACCGACTGGGAGGTGAACGCCGACGCCACGCAATACACGTTCAACCTTCGCGGCGACGTCACGTTCTCCGACGGCTCGCCGTTGGACGCGACGGTGGTCGCCGCGAACTTCGACCTCTACGGCCTCGGTGACCCGGACCGTGCCCTGACCGTCTCCGAGGCCGTGAACAACTACGCCTCGAGCGAGGTGGTCGATGCCGACACCGTGGTCTTCAACTTCTCGGCGCCGGCCCCGGGCTTCCTGCAGGCCGCCTCCACGATCAACTCCGGCCTGGTGTCCGCGGGCACCCTGGAGGGCGCGTTCGAGGACTACGGCCCCGGCAATGGTGAGAACGTCATCGGTTCCGGCCCGTTCGTGATCACGGCCGAGGAGATCGGCACCAGTGTCACCCTGACGGCCCGCGAGGACTACGCCTGGGCGCCGGAGTCGCTTCAGAACCAGGGCCGGCCCTACGTCGACGAGGTGCAGGTCACCGTCACCCCGGAGGACAGCGTCCGGGTCGGCGCCCTGACCTCGGGCCAGGCGGACGTGATCCGCTACGTCGAAGCCCAGGACGAGGCCCAGGTGGCCGGCGCCGGGCTGGACATCTACGCCCCGCAGACCCGTGGCGTGAACAACTCCCTGAGCCTGCGGTTCACGAACCCGATCCTGTCCGACATCCGGGTGCGGCAGGCGCTCATCGCCGGCATCGACCGCCAGCAGGTGGTGGACACCATCTACACCGAGAACTACCCCCTGGCCACCTCCTCGCTGAGCAGCACCGCGCTCGGCTACACCGACCTCGAGGAGTACTACGCGTTCGACCCCGAGCGAGCCGCCGACCTGCTCGACGAGGCAGGCTGGACCCTCGGCGCCGACGGGATCCGGGAGCGGGACGGCCAGAGCCTGACCCTCGTGGTGAACGAGGCTGCCCCGCAGCCCCGCTCGTTCGAGGCGCTCACGCTGATCAGCCAGCAGCTCGCCGAGATCGGTGTGGACCTGCAGATCCTGCGGGCCGACGCCGGCACCTACACCGAGGCCATCCAGGACGCGGACCAGGTGCAGATCTACCACTCGATGGTGGGCCGCGCCGACCTGGACGTCATCAAGAGCCAGTACTACTCCACGAACCGCAACACCCTGCTGAACCGGGACCCGGCCACGGACGCGATCGCCGACCCGGAACTGGAGGCCCTCCTGGCCGCCGTCGCCTCCGAGGCCGACGGCGACACCCGGATCGCGAACTCGCAGGCGGTGCAGACCTACCTGGCCGAGAACGCGTACGTGATCCCGCTGTTCGAGGAGCCGCAGGTGTTCGGCTCGCAGACCGACGTGGAGGGCCTCTCCTTCGAGTCGGTCGGTCGCCCGAGCTTCTACGAGGTGTGGCTTGACCGCTGAGGCGTCCCTCGAGGCCGGGGTGCCCGACGGCGCACCCACCCCGGGTGCGCCGCGCACCCGGGGCGGTGGCGCCGTCGGGCGTGCCACGCCGGCCGGTCGCGGCGGCCGCGTGCTCGCGCTGCTGACCGGCTACGTGCCGCGCCGGCTCGGGCAGGCCCTGATCGTCCTGTGGATCGCGTTCACCGCGGCCTTCGTGCTGCTCCAGGCGATGCCCGGCGACGCGATCATGATCCGGTTCGAGAACCCTGAGCTCGGGCTCTCCCCGGAACAGATCGCCGACATCCGGGCCTCCTACGGAGTCGACGACCCGGTGCTCATCCAGTACCTGCACACCTTCGCCGGTTTCATCCGTGGCGACTTCGGGTACTCGGTGCAGTCCGGTACGCCGGTGCGGCAGCTGATCGCGGAGGCCTTCCCGCAGACCCTGGTGCTGGCGGCGGCCGGGTTCGTCCTGGCGGTGCTGCTCGCGTTCGCCATCGCGTTCCTGAGTGCCTCGGCCCGCTTCGCGTGGATCCGCACGGCACTGCGCTCGGTGCCGTCGCTGTTCGTCTCGGTGCCGGTGTTCTGGCTCGGCATCGTGCTGATCCAGTTCTTCTCGTTCCGGCTCGGCTGGGTCGCCGTGATCAACCCCGGTCCCGTCGAGGGCCTGATCCTGCCGGTGCTGACCCTCGCGGTGCCGATCGCGGCTCCGATCGCGCAGATCCTCACCCGCAGCATCGACGAGGTGTACACCCAGCCGTTCGTCCGCGTGGTGCAGGCGAAGGGGGCCTCGCCATCGTGGGTCCTGTGGCGGAACGTGCTCAAGAACGCGACCCTGCCCACCCTGACCATGGCCGGCATCCTGTTCGGCGAACTGATCGGCGGGGCCGTGGTCACCGAGACCGTGTTCGGGCGCTCGGGCATCGGCCGGATCACCGAGCAGGCCGTGGCCAACCAGGACACCCCGGTGCTGCAGGCCGTGGTGCTGCTCGCCGCGACCGTGTTCGTCCTGATCAATCTCACCGTGGACCTGATCTACCCGAAGCTGGACCCGCGGCTGGCGCGCCGGATCGGAGGATCCCGATGACCGAGTCCCGACTCCTCGAGGCGACCCCGCTGTTGCCGCAGGTGGCCGAGCCCGAGCCGGGCACGCCAGCCCCGCCGGGATCGGCACCGGCGGACGGGCGGTCCCGCCGGCGTCGTCGCGGCCGGATCCGGGTCACCGAGGTGATCCCGTGGCTGGTCATCGCGATCGTGGTGGCCTGGGCCGCGCTGCCGGGCCTGTTCACCTCCTACGGCCCGATCGCCGGCGACGCCGCGGCCGCGCTGCAGGGCCCCAGCGCCGAGCACCTGTTCGGCACGGACGCCACCGGTCGGGACATGTTCACCCGGGTGGTCTACGGCGCCGTGCACTCCCTGACCGGGGCCCTGGTCGCCGTGACGGTCGGCCTGGTGCTCGGCACCGGGATCGGCGTGATCGCCGGCTCGGTCGGCGGATTCGTCGACGACGTCCTGATGCGCGTGGTCGACGTGCTCCTCGCCGTGCCGACCCTGCTGCTGTCGCTGAGCGTGATCATCCTGCTCGGGTTCGGCACCGTGCAGGCGGCAGTCGCGGTCGGGATCGCCTCGGTCGCCGCGTTCGCCCGGCTGTCCCGCTCCGAGGTGGTCCGGGTCCGGCGTACCGACTACGTGGAGGCCGCGTTCGCCTCCGGTGGCACCTTCTTCAACGTGGTCCGAAGGCATGTGCTGCCGAACTCCCTGACCGCCGTGATCGCCCTCGCCGCCCTGCAGTTCGGGACCGCGATCCTGGCCATCTCCACCCTCGGCTTCCTCGGCTACGGCGCACCGCCGCCCACTCCCGAGTGGGGGCTGATGATCGCCGAGGGTCGCAACTACGTGGCGACCGCGTGGTGGCTGACCACCCTGCCCGGCCTCGTGGTCGTGGCCGTGGTGCTCTCCGCCAACCGGATCTCCGCCGACATCGCCCGGCGGGGCCGGGCATGAGCGGCGCGAGCGGGCCGGTGCGTGCGCGAACCGGGGCGAGTGCCGCCGTCGGGTCGGACCGGCCCGACGGCGCAGCGCCGGTCCTGGAGGTCCGTGACCTCTCGGTGGCCTACTCCAGCGGCCACGAGTGGACCACCGTGGTGCACGACGTGTCGCTGCGGGTCCACCCCGGCGAGGTCGTCGCCGTGGTGGGTGAGTCCGGCTCCGGCAAGACCACCACCGCGCAAGCCGTGATCGGGCTGCTGGCGGAGAACGGGTCGGTCACCGCGGGGCAGATCCTGCTCAACGGGACCGACATCACCGCCTGGTCCCCGAAGCAGCTGCAGGCCGTCCGGGGCACCCGAGTCGGGCTGGTGCCGCAGGACCCGAACAACTCCCTGAACCCGGTCAAGCGCATCGGGGACAGCCTCGGCGAGGTGCTCCGGATCCACCGGTGGGGTGACAAGCGGGCGATCCGGGCCCGGGTCGTCGAGCTGCTCGAGAAGGTCGGCATCCCCGACCCGGAACTGCGTGCGCGCCAGTACCCGCACGAGCTGTCCGGGGGCATGAAGCAGCGGGTGCTGATCGCGTCCGCGATCGCCCTCGACCCGGAACTGATCATCGCCGACGAGGCCACCTCCGCCCTGGACGTGACCGTGCAGCGCAACATCCTGGACCTGCTGGACGAGTTGCGCGTCGAACTCGGCACGGCGATCCTGCTCGTCACCCACGACTTGGCGGTGGCCGCGGACCGGGCCACGTCCGTGGTGGTCCTCAAGGACGGCCGCGTCCAGGAACAGGGCACCAAGGATCAGGTGCTCACCGCGCCGGCGTCGGCCTACACCAGGCAGCTCCTCGACGATGCCCCGGCGCTGGCCACGTCGGGCCGGCGCACCCTGGCGCAGGTCGAACGGATCCTGGCCGACGGCGCGGCAGCCGAGCCCGCCCTCGCGGTCAGCGACCTCGTGCAGGAGTTCTCCCTCGGCCGCGGTCGGGTGCCGTTGCGTGCGGTCGACGGGGTCTCGTTCACGGTGCAGCCGGGCACCACCCACGCCATCGTCGGCGAATCCGGCTCCGGCAAGACCACGATCGCACGGGCCGTGCTCGGGTTCCACACGCCGACGTCGGGGTCGATCACCGTCGCCGGCCAGGAGATCACCGGGCTCCGGGGGGAGCGCCTGCGCCAGTTCCGGCGGGTGCTGCAGATGGTCTATCAGAACCCGTTCAGCTCGCTCGACCCGCGCCAGGACGTGGCGGGCATCATCGCCGAGCCCTTGACCAACTTCGGTCTCGGTGACCGGGCCGCCCGGGCCGCGAAGGTCACCGCCCTGCTCGATCAGGTGTCGCTGCCGGCCTCGGTGGCCGCGCGGCGGCCGGCGGAGCTCTCCGGCGGGCAGCGGCAACGGGTCGCGATCGCCCGTGCCCTGGTGCTCGAGCCGCAGGTGCTGGTCCTGGACGAGGCGGTCTCCGCGCTGGACGTGAGCGTGCAGGCGCAGATCCTGCGGCTGCTCGAACGACTGCAGGACGACCTCGGCCTGACCTACCTGTTCATCTCCCACGACCTGGCGGTGGTGCGGCACATCTCGCACACCGTGACGGTCCTGCACCAGGGCCGTGTGGTCGAGAGCGGGCTCACCGAGTCGGTGTTCACCGAGCCGGCCGAGCCCTACACCCGCGCCCTTCTGGCGGCCATCCCGGGGCGGCTCGCCCCGGCGGCGCCAGCGGGGGAGCCATCCGCATGAGTACCCGAGACACGAGGTTGGACATGACACGCAAGCAGCTCGGGTTCTTCACCCGGGTCCTCGACCAGGTTCCGGCGGCCGAGCGCTACGAGCTCGCCCTCGAACAGATCACCACTGCCGAGGCGGAGGGCTTCGACGCGGTCGCGGTGGCTCAGCACCACTTCGACGGTGACGAGGGTGGCCTGCCCTCACCGTTGGTGCTGCTGGCCAAGGCGGCTGCTCTGACCAGCCGGGTGCGACTGACCACCGGCGTGATCACCCTCGCCCTGGAGTCCCCGGTCCGGGTGGCCGAGGACGCCGTCGTGCTCGACGCGCTCAGCGGCGGGCGGCTCGAGCTGGGGTTCGCCTCCGGGGGGTCGCCCACGGCGTTCGCCACCTTCGGCCTGGACTTCGCCGAGCGCCGGGAGATCTTCGCCGCGAACCTCGCGACGGTCGAGGCCGCCCTCGCCGGCGAGGAGGTGGGCGAGGGGGCCGTCCTCTACCCCGGCGCGCAGGCCCTGTCCCAGCGGGTCTGGATCGCCACGTTCTCGGCACCCTGGGCGATCGAGGCAGGCAGGCGCGGGCACGGCCTGATGCTCTCGCGCACCCAGCCGCGTGAGGACGGACGCTCCCTGGCGGACGTGCAGAACGACCTGATCGACGCCTACCTCGAGCACCTGCCCAGCGGCGTGGCGCCGCGGATCAGTGTGGCCCGCTCGCTGTTCGTGGCCGACGACCACGACCAGGCCCTGGCGTTCGCGGAGGCCGGCCTGCGCGGCGCCGGCTTCGTCCGGACGATCACCGGCAAGGACCCGGCCACGCTCACGGTCGACGAACTGATCGCCGCCACCGACGCCCACGTCGGCGACCCGGCCGCCGTCATCGCCACGCTCGGCGCGGACTCCGCGCTCGCCCGGGCCACGCACCTGTCGTTCCAGGTGCACTCCATCGACCCGCCGCACGCCTACATCCTGCGGTCCATCGAACTGACCGCCCGGGAGGTGGCACCGGCGCTCGGCTGGGCACCAGCCCCCGGCCACGGACGCGACCACGCTGCCGCCGCCCGGTGAGGGCGCACCACACCATCAGCTCGACCACGAAGGAGAACGATGCCTGACGTCATCAACACGGTGCTGGACGTGGCACCGGGGGATCGCCTGGACCGGATCCGGGATTCCCGCCCCGCGGCGAAGGAGAACAGCCAGCGCACCTACGACGCGTTGTTCACGCCGGTGGACGCGGCCGACGTCACCCGCGTCGAGCGCCTGGCGGTCGCGGCGTTCGTGAGCCGTCTGCACCGGCAGGAGGAGCTCGCGGACCACTACGCGGTCGCCCTGGGCGCCGTCGATGCCAACCTGCTCGCCCTGGTCGTGGCGCAGGCCGACGCGGGATCGGCGACCGGGCCCTACGGCGTCTACGCCGAGACCGGCCTTGCCGCGGAGTCGAGCGACGGACCCCGGTTCACCGTCTCCGAGGAGGGCGCCGTGGAGCTCGGCAGCCGCCTGAGCGCGGCGCTCGAACACGCCCACCTGCTCGTCTTCCGACCGAGGGAGGCCAGCCCCGGGGCGCTGCAGGCCCTGCTGGACGCCGGCTGGTCCACCACCGGCGTGGTCACCCTGTCCCAGCTGGTCGCGTTCCTGTCCTACCAGATCCGCGAAGTCCATGGCCTGCGCGTGCTGGCCACCACGGAGGCCTGAGCCATGACCGAGACGACCGAGACCGCCGACGCTATCGAGCGAGCCGCGGAGCGCGTCACCCTCCACCACGACGTGGCACACCCGGAGGCCTTCACCCGCGAAGGGCTGGGCTGGCTGCCGTGGCTCACCCCGCTGCGTGAGGACGAGCTCACCGAGCGGCACTACGAGGGGCTCGTGGAACCCGCCCGCGCGAAGAACGACTACTTCGCGCTGCTCGCCCGCGACCCCGAGGTGCTCGGCGCCCGCACCCGCACGGACCTGGACATCTTCTACAACACCGACGGCGGGCTGCCGAGGGCGGAGCGCGAACTCGCCGCGGCAGCGACCTCACGGGTGAACGGCTGCGTGTTCTGCGCGTCCGTGCACGCTCGGCTCGCGGTCAAGGAGTCCGACCGGGCCGAGGACGTCGATCGCCTCCTCGCCGAGGGTGTGACCGCGGAGCTCGACCCCCGCTGGAACGCCGTCGTGGCGGCCGCCGCCGCGCTCACCGCGACGCCGCCGACGTTCGACGGCTCGCACGTGCGGGCACTGCGCGCCGCCGGCCTCGCGGACGAGGAGATCGTCGACGTCATCAACGGTTCCGCGTTCTTCAACTGGGCGAACCGGCTGATGCTCTCCCTCGGAGAGCCCAAGCTGCCCCGACGGCGGGCGAGCGCGTGAGCGTTCCGGCGATCCTCGACCACCTGGTCCTGGCCGGCCCGTCCCTGTCCGAGCTGACGTCGTGGTTCACCGAGGCCACCGGCGTGGCTCCCGTGCCCGGTGGGACGCACCCCACCGGCACGGCGAACGCGCTGGTCGCGTTCACGGTCGCAGGGAGGCGGGGGCCGCACTACCTGGAACTGATCGGCCCCGACCCGGACCGCAGCACCACCGGGCCCGTCACCACGTTCGGCATCGACGAACGTGACGCGCCGGGTCTGGCCACGTTCGCCGTCCACCCCGAGGACATCGAGGAGACGGTGGCGCGAGCGGCCCGCGGCGGGCACGACACCGGAGCCATCCGGCCGCTGTCGCGCACGAAGCCCGACGGCGAGGTGCTCTCCTGGCGGTTGACCCGGGTGCTCGAGGGCCGGCCCGACCCGGTGCTGCCGTTCCTCATCGACTGGGGCACCACCCCCAA
Organism: Occultella kanbiaonis; assembly: GCF_009708215.1. Lineage (NCBI taxonomy): Bacteria > Bacillati > Actinomycetota > Actinomycetes > Micrococcales > Ruaniaceae > Occultella > Occultella kanbiaonis. The sequence continues at coordinate 836,839 of NZ_CP046175.1, forward strand.
CCCCGGACTCGGGGACCTGCCCACGGTGGAGCTGGTGGCGGTGCGCGGCCGGCACCCCGATCCTGCCCGGGCGCGGGACGTGCTCGACCTGCTCGGCGTGGACCTCGCCGTCGACGCCGGGGAGCGACCCGCCCTGACCGCCGTCATACGTGGCGCCCACGGGGACGTGGAACTGAGCTGACCGTCGCTGCGGCCCGCCTATGCTCGGGGCGGACCCGGCGCGGCGCCGGGCACGGAGCGAACGGGAGTGGTTGTGAGGGACCTGCGGATCGGTGTGGTCGGATTCGGGGCTCGCGGCCCCCTCGCACGGGAGGCGCACCGCCCGGACGCGGGTGCTCGGGTGGTCGTCGTGTGCGACCCGAGCGAACGGGCCCGGTCGGACGCCCGGACGGCGTTCCCGGACGCGCTGGTCACCGGTGACCTGACCGAGTTGCTCGGCCAGGACCTGGACGCCGTCATGGTGCTGACCCCGGACGACCGGCACGCCGAGCCCGCCCTCGCCGCCCTCGAGGCCGGTGTGGCCGTGTTCTGCGAGAAGCCGCTCGCGGTCCGCATCGAGGACACCGACCGGATCCTGGCCACCGCCCGCCGCACCGGCGCCCGCCTGTACGTGGGCCACAACATGCGGCACATGCCCGTGATCACGGTGATGAAGGGGCTGATCGACGACGGCCGGATCGGCGAGGTCAAGGCCATCTGGTGCCGGCACTTCGTGGGCCACGGCGGCGACTACTACTTCAAGGACTGGCACGCCGACTCCAGCCGCAGCACGAGCCTGCTGCTGCAGAAGGGCGCGCACGACATCGACGTCATCCACTGGCTGGCCGGCGGGTACTCGCGGCGGGTCGCCGCCGTCGGGGCGTTGAGCGTCTACGGCGACGTCACCGACCGCGCGGACCGGTCCGACGAGCGCATGTCCGAGTGGTTCAGCCTCGACAACTGGCCGCCGAGCGCCCAGCGCGGCCTGCACCCGATCATCGATGTCGAGGACCTCTCGATGATGAACATGGTGCTCGACGGCGGGGTGCTGGCCTCGTACCAGCAGTGTCACTTCACGCCGGACTACTGGCGCAACTACACCGTGATCGGGACGCGGGGACGGATCGAGAACACCGGGGACGCCGCGGGCGCACGGGTGCACCTGTGGAACCGCCGGCACGACGGTACCGCCGAGCCGGACGAGAGCTTCGAGGTCCCCGCCGGCATCGGCGGACACGGCGGCGCGGACTCGATGCTCATCAGCGAGTTCCTGCGGTTCGTGCGCGACGGCGGTCGAACCGAGACGTCCCCGGTCGCGGCGCGTGAGGCGGTCGCCGCCGGAATCGTGGCCACGGCGTCCCTGCGCGGCGACGGCTCCGCGCTGCCGGTGCCGCCGTTGGCGAAGGACCTCGTCGCCTACTTCGACGCCGGGCAGCCCGGCTCCGGGCCGGCTCACTGACCGGGCGGACCCCTCGAATCACATACCCTTGGAGGCCTAACCCCACCAAAGGGCATGCATGGCACAGATGGCGTTGGGCTTCCCTCGCCAGGTGGCCGAAGCCAGGGACTGGCGCGAGGAGACCGACGAAAGCATCCTCGCGGAGGTCCGGGCCGGGCACGTGGCGGTCTTTGCCGTGCTCTATGACCGGTATCGCGACCAGGCGATACGGTCGGCCAAGCGCAACGGCGCCGGCGAGCACGCCGAGGACGTCGTGCAGGACGCTTTCGTCGGGGTGCTCCGCGCGATCCGGTCCGGGGGCGGTCCGACGCAGGGTTTCGCCCCGTACCTCTTCGGCGCCCTGCGCAACGTTGCGATCGACCGGTCCAGGCGGGTCGGTGAGATCCCGGTCGACGATCTGGACGACGTCGCCGGGGTCGTGGAACCGATGGTCGTCGCCGACGCCAGTGACGATGTCCTGGACCGGGGCATCGTCACCGACGCGTTCAAGTCACTGCCGGCCCGCTGGCAGCAGGTCCTCTGGCTGACCGAGGTCGAGGGCTACGGTCCCGCGGCGCTGTCCGAGGAGATGGGGATCAAGCCGACGGCTGTGGCCGTGCTGGCCTCCCGGGCGCGGAGCGGGTTCCGGTCGGCGTGGTTGCAGGCACACGTCGGTGCCGGACGCCGCACCGACCTGCCCGCGGAGTGCGCCAAGGTCGTCCCGCAACTGGGTGACTACGAGACCGGACGCCTCACTGCGCGGCGCCGGCTCGCCGTGCAGAACCACCTCCAGGGGTGCGTGGACTGCAGCGCGGTCGCGCTCGAGCTGACGGCGGTGTCGGAGAAGCTCGGCGCCGTGCTCGTGCCGGTCGTCGTCACCCTGCCGCTGTTCTTCCTGACGTCGACCGTCGTCAAGGCCGGCATCCTGCTCGGTGGCGCCGCCGGTGCGGGCGCCGCGACGAAGGCGGCGGGGACGGCCGGGACCACGGTGGCGAAGGCAGGCGTCGCGTCCGGTGGGGTCGCCGCGGCGCGCTCCGTCGGACGCGTGGTGAAGGCGAACCCGATCGTCGCGGGTGCGTCCGTGGCGATGGTCGCGCTCGTCGTGGTTGCGGCGGTGGCCTGGTCGAACCAGCCGCCGCCCGGCGTGGGTGGCGATCCGGGCGCGGCCGTCACCACCGCCGCCGATCCCGGCGCCGGTGGCGCCGACCCGGACCCGAGCGCGACGCCGACGGGCGCCCCGACCACCACCTCGCCGACGCCGACTCCGACGCCGACGTCGCCGACGAGCCCGCCGGGGACGACGGCGCCCGTCCCGGTGCCGCCCGCCGTCCCCGCGAACCCCACGTCGCCGCCGGCCACGGATCCGCCGCCCACGGACCCGGCGCCCGCGCCGGTCGATCCCAGCCCCGTCGACCCGACGCCCGTCGATCCCGCACCGGTCGACCCCGACCCAACGGACGAGCCCACCGACCCGGGCCCGGTCGAGCCCGACCCACCCGTCGCCGTGACGCTCGTCGGCACGGCCACCGGTCCCGTGCTCGTCTCGCCGACGTTGTCCGGCGCGGGGGAGCCGGGCGCGACCATCACGATCCTCGACGACGCCGGCGTCACGGTGGCGACGACGGTCGTGACCGACGACGAGTCGTGGTCGGCGATCCCGGAGCCGGCCACGGACGAGGAGGAGACTTGGTACCGCGCGACCCAGACGCTGCCTGACGCAGGCGCCGACGCGGGCCCGGCCGCCGCCGCGAGCCGGACTCTGAATGAGGCCAGTGACGCCTCGACCCCCACGGAGCCGGTGGGACCCTACCTCTTCCAGGCCCCCGTCCTCGGTCTGGAGGACGGCGACGACATCCGGTACCAGCCGCTGCTGCAGTGCGGCGACGTGCTCGGCGGCATCAACCTCACGGTCGAAGGGGAGTATCTCCAGCACGTGCGGTTCATCCTCGACTCCGAAGTCCGCGAGTCCGAGCACCCCATCGAGGACGATCTCGGTGAAGGCTGGGGCCAGGTGACGCGGTGCTGGCCGGAGCAGGGAGCCCCAGAGCTCCACGCCGGTACGCACACCGTCGGAGTGCAGTACATCGACCCCGACACCGGGGCCGCCGGCCGGGTCGATCAGGTCACCTTCAACCTCGTCCGCGCGACCGACTCCTGAGCCGAGGAAACTCCTCTCGATTCTCGCGTTATATCCGTCCGTCCCCTGCGTCTTCCTAGGTACGGGCACCTTTTGGCCGCCCGTGCAGGACGTACATCCGGACGGGAGCGAGAACGATCATGACCGGGCTTGGGCTGACCACAGTGCCGCAGGGGGGCACTGGGTGGCGCACGCCTGATCCGGATCACTCGCTCTCGGGCCGGGGTACTCGCCATACAGGGCGGAACTCACATCGACACCGTCTCCCGCGTTCGAGGCGTTCCCGGCTCGGGGGCCGTGGTTCGAAAAAGGACGGTTGCGGCGTGAGCGTGGAGGGCTGACCTTCCGCACCTTCGGGGGTGTCTGCGGTGGCGGGGTTCCTGACGGATCCCGCCACCGCCGGTCAAGGTCGGTGGTGGCGCGACGTCTGGTCCGATCGAGGCTCAGTCCGCGCCGGCGACGAGGTACTGGCCGCGTTCGGTGAGGGTCCCGAGTGCGATCGCCGAACCGAGGACGTGTTCGAGGCGGGTCCGGATACCGTCCGTCAGACGCGAACCACCGAACACGGCATTCGTCGCCCGGAGCAGTTCCTCGTTGGTGCTGCCGGCGGACGCCCGTGCCAGGTCTGCCATCGCGTTCGCGATCTCCTGGCTCGGAACCTGATCCAACGGCCGCACCGACGAGCTCGTCTGGGTCCGGTAGCCGCGCCATCCGTCGGGATCCAGCTCCCTTGGCCAGACGAACCGGTCCTGGACCCGCAGGTCCGTGGGGACCTGTCCGAGGATCGCCTGGGCGCGGGTCTCGGCGACCTTGGTCAGTCCGAAACTGTTCGCGACCAGACGGGTGAGTCTGGCGGTGTGGACGGGACCCTCCTGGGCAACGATCGACTCGATCGCCTGCTGGACCTGGTGCGCGGCTCGCGTTGCGGGCAGCGCGTCCAGCACGGACCGTACGCCGAGGGGCTGCGGATCCCAGGGCTGGAACGGGACGGCGAGCCCGGCCGGGATCGCGACTGGATCGGGAACGTCGGCGCTCATGGCCAACCCGGTCAGCGTCGGCTGCGCCGGGACGTCCGCCACTAGCGCTGTTCGTTCCGCCTCCCGCTCGACCGCGTCTCGCTCGGCCGCGTCTCGCTCGGCCGCGTCTCGCTCGGCCGCCTCCCGCTCGGACGCCACGCGCTCGGCGGCGTGCGTCGCCTCGAGAAGCCGCCGCGCCTCGCCGTCGGGATCCTTCAACCAAGCGGGCAGCCACAGCCGCTCCACGGCCGGCCACCGCATCATCGCCGAGAGCACCTCGACCGGCAGCCCGTCGCGGTCGCCGACGGTACCCCGGCCCGCCCAGCCCGGCCCGTCGAGCAGCACGGCCACCACGGGGTGGTCGGGGCGCTCGGGCAGTGCGAGCGAGAGGTCCACCTTGAAGTCGGAGAGGCCGACATCGGTGTGCGCCACCAGGCCCAGGTCCCGCAGGGACGCGGCAACCTGTTCACGGTGCCGGTCGGCGATGACCGTGCGCCGCGGCGCCGACGCGATGGTGGCGAGCACCTCGGGTCCGTGCGCGGCCATGTCCAGGTAGTTGCGCAGGTGCTTGATGCCAACGGATGACGTCTGCTCCGAGCGGAGTTGGTCAGGGTCGAACGAGGAGAACACCACCACCTGGCGCCGGGCCCGGGTCACCGCGACGTTCAGGCGACGCTCGCCGCCCGCACGGTTCAGCGGGCCGAAGTTCAGCGGCAGGATCCCGCGGTCGTTCACGCCGAACGCGGTGGAGAACAGGATCACGTCCCGCTCGTCGCCCTGGACGTTCTCCAGGTTCTTCACGAACAGGCCCTCACCGCTGTCATCGAGGGCGGCACGGAGCCGGTCGTCTCCGGTGTCCCGCAGCAGCGACTCGATGTGGTCGCGCTGCTGGACGTTGAACGTGACCACTCCGATCGACGGCGTCCCGTACGGGTGGGCGTCGAAGCGGCGCGCGATCTCCTCGACGATCGCGTCGGCCTCCACCGGGTTGGTCCGGAGTAGCCTGCCCTTCCCGGTGCGCTGGAACTGCCCGTCCACGCGTACCAGCGAGACGCCGACGCCGTCGATGTCGCGGGAGGCCGCCCCGTTGTTCGGCGCCGGGAACGAGGAGAGCCGGTTCTCGTAGTAGTGGGTGTTGCTGAACGCGATGAGCGACTCGTCCTTGCTGCGGTAGTGCCAGGACAGCCAGCGCTGCGGCACCCGCGACTGGATGCACTCGGTGAGGATGGACTCCTCGTCGTCGATGACGCCCTCGGCCTCGGCGGCGAACTCGTCGTCGCCACCCTCGAAGAGCGGCTCGCCGAACGACGTCGGCGGCATCTGTTTGCTGTCCCCGACCACGATCACCCCGGTGGCGCGGCCCATGGCCCCGACCGCGTCGGCGACCCGGATCTGGGACGCCTCGTCGAAGACGACCAGATCGAACTGGCCGGCCCGCGCCGGGAAGAACCGGGCGAGTGAGTCCGGGCTCACCAGGACGCACGGCATGACCTGCGTGATCAGGTCCCCGTAGGTCCGCAGCAGGGCGCGGACCGCCAGCCCGCCACGCTGTCGGCCGAGCTCACGGCGCAGCGCGCCGACCCTGCCACCCGCCTCCGGGTCGAACCGTCGGGACGCGAGCACCTCCCGCGGCACGATCGTGGTGAGGTGATCGCGGACCTCACGCGCCGACGTCGTGAAGCGGCTGATCGTGCGGCCGTGCCCGAGCGGGTCGAAACCGGCCAGGCCGGTGCTGCTGGCCCGCTCACGGACCGAGGCCGCGGCGACGCCGAGGTCCAGGGCACGGACGGCGTCGTCGGCATGGACGACACCCTCGCGCAGCTGGTCACGGGCCCGCGCCAGCCCGGCGGAACGGAGCGGCTCGAGCCCGCCGAGGAAGGCGGCCCAACGCCGGGCCGGGAGCAGTTGCGGGTCGTCGAGGTCGCGACCGGTCGTGGTCCTGGTCCAGGTTCGCAGCAGACCATCCCGGGCGGCCCAGAGTGCGAACGGGTCCTCCGGAGCATCCGGCGCGGCCGCGCCGACGAGCGCGTCCAGTTCCGTGAACGCGGCCAGAAGTTCTCCGGAGACCCCGGCGGCGGTCGGGTCGACCTCGCCGACCCGACCGGTGGCTCGCGCGTCCAGGTAGTTCCGCAGCGCCGCGACGGCGGTCGCGGGACTCTCCTCGGGCCCGGGATCCTGCAGGCGCGTGCTCGAGGAGATCGGGTCCGGGGTCAGGGCGCCGGCCGCCCACCGCGACCAGGCGAGCTGGCCGTCGAGGCGCTCGCGGTGCTCGGGAACGAGCGGGTTCCAGACCGGCGGAAGGTGCACCCCGGGCGTCCTGCCGGCGAGCTCACGGACCTGCGTGGCAGCATCCGCGGCGCCGGCCAGCACGGTCGTGATCTCGACGAGCTGCTTGTGGCTGACGTCGGCGTCGGGCCGCAGGCCCGGTCGGAGGGTCTCCAGGACCGCCTTCAGCCGGCGCTTGCGGCCGAAGAAGCCGGAGGCGGCGGCGGACTGCGCGGCGGCGTGGATGTCCGGCATCGGCAGGTCCAGCACGTTCGGGAGGGCAACCCGGGCGACGGCGTCGCCGTGGTCGCGTACGAACGTCGCCAGGGCGGTGCTCAGGTCGGTCCGTGTTCGTTGACCCGCAGCGGATCGCACCGCGTCGAGGTCCGCGAGGACCGCGGTCGACGTGGCGATGGTGACCACCGCGTGCATCTCCGGGACGGACCGTGCCGCGAACACGGCCCCAGCGAAGGGGCCCGCGAGGGCCTGAGTGGCGGCATCGACCGCCGCGTCCACGCGTTGGACGGCACCGAGCAGCGCATCCGCGGGCACGGCATGAGGGTCCAGGAGTCCGACGAAACCCCATGGGTGGTCAGGTCGGGGCTGAGCCGGGTCGGCGACGTCGGGCAACACCTCCAGGGCCCGTCGCACACCGGCCAGCACCGCGGGATCGGTGTCCGCGACCAGCCCGGTCGGCACGGGCAGGGCGTGCGGCTCGTCGCGCAGCGTGAGCCGCTGGGTGTGCGCCGAGTACAGAGACAGCCCGGCGCCGTTCGGCTCGTGCAACTCGGCCGCGTAGCGGGCCAGGCGTCGACGGGTCGAGCGGAGGGTCTCGGTGGCCGCTGCGAAGCCCTGGGAGTCGGTGTCGATGGCGAGTTCCAGCGCCCGCGAGATCTGCGCGCGCACCGCGTTCGGTCGGCTCGCCCGATCGTGCAGGTCGATCGAGAACGGCCCCATCCCGACGTCCTCGAGCCTGCGGCGGACCACGTCGAGCGCGGCCCGCTTCTCCGCCACGAACAGGACCCGCTTGCCCGCGGCGACGGAGCGCGTCAGCAAGTTCGTGATGGTCTGGGACTTCCCGGTGCCCGGTGGGCCCTCGAGGACGAACGTCCGGCCGGCCACCGCCTCGGCGATCGCGGCGAGCTGGGAGGAGTCCGCGGGCACCGGGCAGCCGCTCGCGAGCTCGTCGAGGTCCACCTCGGCGGGCGGGGGAGCGGGGTCGGAGAACGCGTCCGTCGGCGTGTGGATCAGGTGGTGCACCAGCGGGTTGTGGTCGAACTGCTCCCAGTTCTCGTCGAGATCCTTCCAGAGGCGGAACTTGGCGAACTGCAGGATGGCCAGATCCGCGGTGGCCTCGACGCGGAAGTTCAGACCGGCCTGGACGAGGGCCACACGGGTCGCCGCGAGGGCGGCTTCGAGGTCCACCCCGGCGTGGTCATCGGTCGGTTCGGCCAGTCCGGGGATCTCGAGGTCGAAGAGCTGCCTCAGCTTCTCGAGCAGGCAGAAGTTCGGGGTGGACGAACCCGACTCGTCCAGGGTGAAGGTGTACGCGCCGGCCTTGGACCGGGTCCGCAGTGTGACCGGGACCAGCACCAGGGGTGACCGAAGCTGCTCGGTGCCGATCGACCAGATCAGTGACCCGAGCGCCAGGTAGAGATTGTTGGCGCCGGTGTCCTCCACGATCGTGCGGGCCCGGTGCGCGAGACCACGCAGTCGCCCCTGGTAGGCCGCGTCGGGGACGTCGGAGTAGACCGCGCGTCGTTCGTGCAGCAGGGAGGTCCGCAGCTCCTCGTCGAGGTCGGCTCCGACGCTGATCCCGCGCTGGGTGTGGACGGCGTCGACCGAGTCCGCCGGCAGCAGGCTGATCGACGCGCCGGCGTTGATCGTGTCCTCGAAGCGAGCAAGCTCACGCGGCGGTACGGCCAGGTGGATCGCGTTGCGTTCGGAGAACTTGATCAGTTTGTTGCCCAGGCTCAGGTCGAGCAGGGAATTCTTCCACTGCTGGACCCGCGGCGGGGCCTTGGCACGGCTCGGCCCCTCGCCGCCCGAGCCCTCCCGTGACCCGTCGCCCGACGGTGCCGCACCGGGTGGAGTGTAGGTCGGTGGCCGGTACTCGACGACGACGACCGTGCCGTCATCGGTGCGGACCCGGGCCGGCAGTGGCAGGATCCGGTTGCGGCGGGCCTCGTGGACGTCCAGCACTCCGTACACGTCCCGCAGATCGCCGGTGAGGAACCGGGCATACGGCTGCCTCGCCACGCTCTCCCGGTCCGGCAGTTCCGTCGCGGTGACGAGCGTGGTCTCCATCAGGCCGATGACCCCGACGTCGATCAGGTTGACCACCCGTGAGGTGTCGATGTCGTAGACCACGCCGAGTGACGTCGGCTGGCGCCAGTACCCGAGGAACGCGTGCCCGGCGACAATCCACACCAGTGGCCGGACCCCGGCCTGCTCGAGGGCCGCCGCGAGCACGACGACGGTGTCGAGGCAGGTTCCGATCCGGCCGTCCAGGACCTCCCCCGGCGTGCGCACCTTCTGGCCTTGGGCCGACCAGCTGGACGGGGCCTCGGCGTACCGGATGCCACGGGCGTGAGCCGCGGTGAAGATGGCGCGGGCGAGTTCGTCGACCCGATCCGGTCCGGACTGGTAACCCTCGAGCGAGGCACTGCCTGTCTCCGTGCGGAGGATCTCGCCGGCCTCGCCGAGCAACTGTGAGATCGCGGGGTGGTTCGGCATCACGAACGAGGCGAGCACCTCGGTCGTCACGGGGTGCTCGGAGCGGAGCCAGTGCTGTGCCGCGAGGAGCCGGACCGGGACGGCGATCCGCGCGAGCGGCTCGGCGACCACGGCGGTCTCGTCAGGTTCGTCGCCGTCCACGGGCGGGAGCAGGTCCACGACGATCTCGGCGGGCCGGTCCTCCTCGACCTGCGCCATCGCCGACGGGTCGAGCACCAGCGGCACATCCCGCACGATTGTCTCCCGGCCGCCGGCGAGGTCCACGACCACCACGCACGGGCGGGCGAGGTCGCCCTGGACGTCGAGCACCCGCACGCGCAGCCGTGCCCCGAGCAGGTCGACGCCGTGGCTCGCGATCCGCACCTGCCCCACCACGGCGAGGCCGTTGTGCGCCATCGCGTAACTGAGCACGTCGAGGGCATCGACATCGAGCGAGATCGGAGTCGTCATCTGCGTGAACCTGCGGCCTTCCTGAGCGGCGGGACTACTGCGTTAGCAGAGTGCCATGGATCACCCACATGGGCCGCGTCGCTCAGCCGCGCGCCGGTGTGTGTCCATGCGTTGCGTCACTGACCCATCCCACGGGTCAGTGGCGCAACGTTCGGGAACGGCACCGTTCGGGCGGGCTGCTGGGCCCGATGTCGGTGGTGGATGTCACGGTCGGTGCAGTGGATGTTCGGAGGGTTCGAACCGGGGAGGCGACGATGTTGTCGGTGCAGGAGCAGATCGCGTGGGTGGCTGAAGGGGTCGAGGTCTGGCTGGCGCGGTCGCGCCTGGCCGCGATCGACTGGGAGGTGGTCGAGTCGGGCTGGGCCGGGCCAACTGGGTGGGGGGAGCGGCTCGAGACGGTCGACGGCGGGGCGGAGCGCGTCGAGCCCGACGGCGTGACCGGGCGCAGGGCTGAGTTCGACGTGGCGGGGCACGTGCTCCGGGCGCGGCGTCGCGGGGACCTGAGTCAACGCGAGCTCGCCGCGCTGCTCGGGGTCTCGCAGTCGACGGTGAACCGGTACGAGCAAGCGGGCGCCGAGATCGGGGTGCGGCACCTCGCGCAGGTGCTGGCTGAGGCCGGGCTCCGGTTGGCTGTCGTCGACGAGTCGGGGCGGGAGGTGGAGCCGGTACACGACGACGAGGTCAGGGACAACGCGGGCCGGCGGTTCCCCGCCCACCTGGATGTGCTGCCGCCCGACCAGGTGCCTGAGCAGCGCATGTCCCGGCCGCGGTACGACCGCAGGCCCGCTACGGGCTGGTACCACCACCGGGTGATGCGTGACTGCTATCGGGCGGTCCGAGCGGTCGGAGCGGTAGAGCTTGACCATCCCACGGTGGCCGAGCTGGCGCGGCGCCGCTGGGTGCTCTTGACTCGCCCGCGGGAGGCCCGCTCGATCCGGATGGCGGAGCACAGGCTGCGGGCCGCGGCCGCCAGGGTGCACGCGGCGGGCCGCTGGGCGTGGATGCCGTCCCCGCCTGTGGTTCAGGAGGCCATGGCGCTCCCGTAGCGGGCGGCGTCGACCCGTGCGAACAGCCGGTCGAAGACCGCACCGCGGTCGAACTGCAGCGCATGGGTACGGGCCCGGTGCTCCCAGCGGTGGCGTTCGTCGGGGTCCATGGTGACGGCCCGGTCGATCGCGGCGGCGATCCCGACCGGATCCTCGACGTCGACGATCATCGCGTGTTCGCCGACCGCCTCCCCGATCCCGCCGGTGATGGTGGTGATCACCGGGCCGCCGCCGGCGAGCATCTTCTCCACCAGCGCGATCCCGAACGTCTCGACGAACTCCGGTCGGGGCTTGCTCGGCAGCGCATAGGCGGCCGCACCTGCCATCAGGTACGGCTTCTCCGCGTCGTCGACGTCGTCGAGGAAATCGACCCGGTCGCCGATCCCGGATGCCGCCGCGAACGCGTGCAGCTCATCCGCCTCGGGGCCGCGACCTGCGATCACCAACCGCGTGGAGTCCCTGGCCCGGCTCATGGCGAAGCCGGTGATGAGGTCGTCCACGCCCTTGGCGCGGGCGAGCCGGGACAGGAACAGCACGTAGCCGTCCTTCGTCAACCGTCGGGCCGCCAGGGTCTCGGTGAGCTTCGCCTGCTCGAGATCGAGGTAGGCGTGCGAGTCGATGGCGGGGTAGGAGACCTCGACGAGGGCCCGGCAGCGGGCGGCGTACCTCGTGCCGTGTTGGGCATCGATCTCCTCCGCGGCCGCGATGATCAGGGCCTTCGTGTACTCCGAGACGGCCACGCACACATCGCTGCTGAGGTAGGCCTCCAGGACGTGCGCTGCCGCCCCGAGTCGCCCCTGCGCCACACACGCACGCACGACGTTCGTCACGTCCGAGCCGACGGCCTCGGCGATCGTGACCACGTCGACGTCGAGCCCGGTGCCCTCCGCGACCCGGAGGGCGTCGGCGACCGCGATCGTGTGCGGGCTCAGGTACAACGACATGCACACGGTCGGTACCCCGTCGGTGAACAGCTCGACGAGACGCCCGGTGATGCCGGCGAGGTAACGGCCGTCGGGGACCCGGTAGTCACCCACGGGCTCCGGTCGCTCGACCACGATTCCCGGACCGTACTCGAGCACGCCGTCGAGCGGTTTCAGAGGCAGACCCGCCTCGACGAGCCGATCGATCGGCCAGGTGATGATCCGGACCTCGTCGAAGCCACGCTCCATGGCGGTCTCGGCGAGGTTGCGTGCCTCACCGGAGTGTCCGCAGATCACCGGATCGGCGCGGACGACGAGGACCAACCGGTTCGTCGGGGTGCTGTTCATGGGAGACCTCTTCTCGTCGCGATCGGATGGGTGGGTGACTGGTACGGCGAGACGGACGGCGGGCGCTCGGTGGTGCCCCAGTCGCTCGGGCGAGGACCGAGGCTGATCTCGAGCCGGCCGCCGGCGTGCACCTCGCCGCCTCCGAGCCACGCCCGCTGGAGCGGCTCACCGTCGAGGGTGACGGACTGCACGTACTGGACCGGGACGTCCGGTCCGGGTTCGAGGAACCCGACCGTCGTGATCTCGAAGGAACCCCCGGCCACCGAGATCCGGGACCGGCGGAAGTGCGGTGCGTTGACCAGGAACAGGTTCTGCCCGGCGACGGGGAACAGGCCGAGGCTCGCCCACACGTACCAGGAGCTGAGCCCGCCGGAGTCGTCGTTGCCGGGCAGGCCACCGCGGCCGGTCCCGAACATCTGGTGCACGGCGGCATGGACCACCTCGGTGGTGCGGTCCGGCCGGCCGGCGTAGGTGTAGGCCCACGGGGCCTCCATGTCCGGCTCGTTGTTCAGGCCCTCGAACCGGTTCAGGGCGTAGCCCGCGGCCATCTCCGTGGCGTCCGGCGACCGGCCGGGCTGGCGTACCGGGTCGGCTCCGAAGCCGAAGAACCGGTCGAGCAGGTCCACGAAGGCCGCGTCCCCACCGGCGAGCCGGATCCGCTGACCCATGTCCGGCAGCAGTCGGAACGAATAGTTCCACAGGCCCCCCTCGTAGAAGGTGGAGTCCCGCAGCAGCCCGGTGTCGACGTCGAACGCGTTCACCCACCACCCCGCGAACCGGTCGAAGTCGCGTACCAGGGCATCGTCCCGGCAGACACGGGCCGCCTTCGCGGTGCACCAGTAGCCGAACGCGAGGTCGAGCGTGTGGCTGATCGGCTCCACCCGCCCGTCCCGCAGGAAGTCCTCGCCGTAGGTCCGGCGGAGGTCATTGTGCATGTGCACGAGGGCCCAGTCCCAGTCGATCCCGGGCAGGCCGAGCTGGCACAGGTCGGCCAGGAACGTGTGCGCGAGTGCGCTCGCCTGACGCGAGAACCGATCCGCGCCGCGCGCCATCCGATAGCCGATCGGGAAGTTCCCCTCCTCCTCGCAGATGTGCAGCAGGGCGTTCGCGAGCTCGACGGCCCGGTCCGGCAGGAGCATGGTCAGCAGGGGGAGCTGGGTGCGGTAGATGTCCCACATCGTGCAGATGTCGAACGCGAACGGACCCTGGGCCGGCCAGAACGGGCTCTCGTTCGGCGCCAGGCTCGGCTTGATCAGCGAGTGGTAGAGCGCCGTCGCGAACACCGTGCGGCGCTGTGCGGACGGTGTGTCCACCTCGATCAGGTCGAGGTGTTCCGACCAGGCCCGCGAGGTCGCGGCCCGGCGGGTCGCGAACGCCGAACGCTCCGTCCCGCAGTCCCGCAGGAGGTTCTCCCGAGCCTGGTCCACGCCCCGCAGGGAGAACCCGAACCGCAGTTCGACCACCTGTCCCGCCACCGTGGGGCCGGCCCACATCAGCCCGAACGGACGCAGCGTCGTCGGGCGGATCGAGTCCAGGTCGAGCCGGGTGCCACCCGGCATCAGGCGCCGGTCGTACCAGAGCATCTGGCGCCACGAGTCCGCGTCGCACTCCACGTGCACCGAGAGCGGCGCCCCCTCGACCACGATCTGCCCCTGGGCGACCCCCGGGCTGATGGAGGCCAGATGGGACCGCAGCGGGATGGTGGATCCGTGCGGGATCGTCAGCCCGCCGAGCGAGAGGTCGATCACCACGCGCGCGTCATGATGATCACCGAACGTGTACCGGTGGACCGCGCTCCTGGGGCCGACGGTGATCTCGCACCGGATCCCGGAGGCGAGCGTGGCCGCGTAGTAGCCCGGCTCGGCCACCTCGTCGGTGAGCTCCCAGAGTGTGTCGAGGGCGTCAAGCGGCGCCAGCATCGGGGTGACCCGGAAGTAGTTGTAGTACTTGCGGATCGCGCCCGTGCCGGTCTGCTGGAAGTGGGTGAACCCGGACGCGAGCAGACCGTCGTAGATCGGTACCGGCAGCCCTTCGGTGCCGAGGTCGTACTGCCCGTACCCGGCTGGGTAGGCGCCCGAGTACGCACACGCGGAGACCATGCCGAGGGGGTAGGTCGCGCCGGGATGGGTGTTGCCGACCTGTGGCTTCGGCCACCACCACGTGGCGGCGATGCCGGTGCGCGTCGGAAGGTCGGTGGCACCGGTGCCGAGGAACGGATCGACGTGGTCCGAACTGCCACGGCTCGGCGCGACCGGTGGAGACGGCGTCGACGCCGTCGCGACCGCTGATCGGGTCTCCATGTGCCGACGGTACGAATCGAACGTGTCCGGGGCGTTTCCGCAGCGTTGCCGGGAGCGGGACGTTTCGTCAGGTGTGTGTCGCGCGAGGCGACGCGGGGATTCAGTCGGGCGGCGGCAGTGGGTCGAACCGCAACCCGTGGGCCTGGGCGACCGGTTCGCTGGTCAGGCGCCCGCCGGTGGTGCTGACACCGGGCCGCAACTCGGGGTGGCGGCCGAGCGCGACCTCCCAGCCGTGCGTGGCGATCGTGGCGACGTAGGGCAGGGTCACGTTCGTCAGGGCGATCGTCGACGTGATCGGGACCGCGCCGGGCATGTTCGCCACGCAGTAGAACGTGGAGTCGTGCACACGGAACGTCGGGTCGGCGTAGGTCGTCGGCCGGGTCCCCTCGAAGCAGCCGCCCTGGTCCACGGCGATGTCCACCAGCACCGTGCCCGGGTTCATCTGCGCGATCATCTCGTCTGTGACCAGCTTCGGTGCCCGCGCGCCGGGCACGAGGACCGCGCCGATCACCAGGTCCGCGGTGGACGTCTCCTCGGCCACCGTGTACGGGTTCGAGCGAAGCGTGTGCACCCGCGGCCCGAACCGGGCCTCGAGGGCGCGCAGCCGTGGCACGGACACGTCGAGCACGGTCACGTCGGCCAGCATTCCGACCGCGACCTCCGCCGCATGCTCGCCGGCCACGCCGCCGCCGATGATGACCACCTTCGCACGCGGGGTGCCGGGCACGCCGCCGAGCAACACCCCGCGGCCGCCCTCGTCCTTCATCAGCTGGTACGCGCCGACCTGGACGGACAACCGGCCGGCGACCTCGCTCATCGGGGCCAACAGGGGCAGCGAACGGTCCGGCAGCTGCACCGTCTCGTAGGCGATCGCCGTGGTGCCGGCAGCGATCAGGGCACGGGTGAGGTTCTCGTCGGCAGCCAGGTGCAGGTAGGTGAAGAGCACCAGGTCGGCGCGCAGGTGGGGGTACTCCTGCTGCACGGGCTCCTTGACCTTGAGCAGGAGCTCGGACGATGCCCACACCTCGCCCGCGTCGGCGACGATCCGAGCGCCGACGGCGGCGTACGCGTCGTCGGCGAAGCTCGAGCCCACTCCGGCACCCTGCTGCACCGCGACGTCGTGACCGGCGAGGATCAGCTCATGTGCACCCGCCGGGGTGAGCGCGACCCGGAACTCCGAGTTCTTGACCTCGGTCACCACGCCGATCCGCATCTTTGCTCCTCGCCTCGTCCGGGCACCAGCCCGTGTCCGGGCACCAGCGTCCCCTGTTCTGCACGGCCGCGCGACCGATTCGGTGCGACGTGGTTGGCACTGATACCCCCTAGGGGTATAGTCGGGCTATGTCGTGGAAGGGAACATCATGCAGGCGCCCGTGAAGTTGACGATCTTCGCCGCCGGACTGGCGGTGCTGTTCGGGGGTGCGTTCGTCGTCGGATCGGCCTCGGGGATCCGGGTCGAGACGCAGTCGCCGGCCCATGCCGAGGAGGAGGACTCCGGTGAGGGCGGTTCCGGCCACGGCGGGACGGGCGAGGACGCAACCGAGGAGGGCTCCGGTCACGATGGGGCGGAGGACTCCGGGCACGACGCGGCCGGCTCGACCGAGGACCTCCCCGTCGGTGTGCTCTCCGCGGCCGGCGGCTACCGGCTCGACGCGCTGACCGTGCCGGACGCCGTCGGCGTGGCGGGCACGCTCAGCTTCCGGGTGCTCGACACCCACGGCGACCCGGTCACCGAGTACACGACGCAGCACGAACGAGACCTGCACCTGATCGTCGCCTCGCAGGACACCAGTGAGTTCCGGCACGTGCACCCGACCCTCGGCGCGGACGGCACCTGGAGCATCGACTGGACCTGGCCCACCGCAGGCAGTCACCGCGTCTATGCCGACTTCCTGCCGGCTGCGTCGGAGGACGGGCTGACCCTCGCCCAGGACGTCACGGTGCCGGGCACCGTGACCACGGTGCCGCTGCCCGCGGTGAGCAGCACCGCCGTCGTCGACGGTTACACGGTCACCCTCTCCGGTGACCTGACCACAGACGGCGGCCCGCTCGCCTTCGAGATCAGCCGCGACGGGGACCCGGTCACGGACCTGGACCCCTACCTCGGCGCGTACGGACACCTCGTCGCGCTCCGGGTCGGCGACCTCGCCTATCTGCACACGCACCCCGAGGGCGAGGCGGGGGTGAGCGAGCCCGGACCGCTGGTCGAGTTCGTGAGCACCGCGCCGAGCCCGGGGACGTACCGGCTCTTCCTCGACTTCTCCCACCAGGGTGTGGTGCACACCGCCGACTTCACCGTGGAGGTGACCCGATGACCGACGTGAGCGCGGCGCGGACCGCGACCGCCGACCTGCAGCGGATCGAGCTCGGGATCGGCGGCATGACGTGCGCGTCGTGCGCGACCCGCGTCGAGAAGCGCCTGAACAAGCTCGACGGCGCCACCGCCACCGTGAACTACGCGACCGAGAAGGCGCGCGTCTTCGTGCCGCCGACGATCAGCACCGCCGAGCTCATCGAGGCCGTCGAGAAGGCCGGCTACACGGCGCACGAGCTGAACCTGCCCACGCCCTCGAGCGCCGCCGTCGACCCCGCTGACGCCGAGCGGGAGCGGGACCTGCGGGCCCTGCGCAACCGGGTCATCATCTCCGCGCTGCTGAGCCTGCCGGTGATCGTCCTCGCCATGGTTCCGGCCTGGCAGTTCACGTACTGGCAGTGGGCCAGCCTCGTGCTCGCCACCCCTGTCGTGGCCTGGGGCGCCTGGCCGTTCCACCGGGCCGCCTGGGTGAACCTGCGTCACGGCGCCGCCACGATGGACACGCTGATCTCGCTCGGCACGCTCGCGGCGTTCGGCTGGTCGGTGTACGCGCTGTTCCTCGGCACGGCCGGGATGCCCGGCATGACCCACGAGTTCGAGTTCACGATCGCGCGTGGCGACGGCGCGGCGAACATCTACCTCGAGGTAGCCGCCGGCGTCACCACGTTCGTGCTCGCCGGCCGCTACTTCGAGCTGCGCGCGCGCCGCCGGGCCGGGGACGCCCTGCGTGCGCTGCTCGACCTCGGCGCCAAGGAGGTCACCCTGCTCCAGGGCGGGGTGGAGCTGCGGGTCCCGGCCGGCGACCTTCGGGTCGGTGACGAGTTCGTGGTCCGCCCGGGCGAGAAGATCGCGACGGACGGCGTCGTGACCGGCGGACGCTCCGCCGTCGACAACTCCATGCTGACCGGGGAGTCGGTGCCCGTCGAGGTGGCCGAGGGCGACGAGGTCGCCGGCGCGACGATCAACTCCGGAGGGCGGCTCGTCGTGCGGGCCACCCGGGTCGGCTCGGACACCCAGCTCGCACAGATGGCCGCGCTCGTCGAGGACGCCCAGAACGGCAAGGCGCAGGTGCAGCGGCTCGCCGATCAGATCTCCGGGGTGTTCGTGCCGGTGGTGCTCGGGATCGCCGTGGTCACCCTCGGCTTCTGGCTCGGCACCGGCAGCGCGCCGCAGGTCGCGTTCACGGCCGCGGTGGCCGTCCTGATCATCGCCTGCCCGTGTGCGCTCGGGCTCGCGACCCCCACCGCCCTGCTCGTCGGGACCGGGCGCGGCGCCCAGCTCGGCATCCTGATCAAGGGACCGGAGGTACTGGAGTCGACCCGCCGGATCGACACGGTGGTCCTCGACAAGACCGGCACCGTGACGACCGGCCGGATGGCCCTGCTGGAGATGGTCCCGGCTGCCGGTGAGAGTGCCGACGACGTGCTCCGCCTGGCGGGCGCGGTGGAGCACGCCTCCGAGCACCCGATCGCGCGTGCCGTGGCGCGCTCCGCGGCGGAGGCCGGTGCGCTGCCCCAGGCGCACGACTTCGAGAACCTCGAGGGCCGGGGTGTGCGGGCCACCGTCGACGACACGCTCGTCGCGGTGGGACGGCCCGGCTGGGTCACCGACGAGGTCGGCACGCTGCCGGCCGAACTGACCGAAGCCATCGATGCCGCCCACGACGCGGGCCGGACCGCCGTCGTGGCCGCCTGGGCCGGGCGCGCTCGCGGTGTCCTCGTGATCGGCGACACGGTCAAGGACACCTCCGCGGAGGCGATCGGGCTGTTCAAGCGGCTGGGTCTGGCGCCGGTGCTGCTCACCGGGGACAACCAGCGCGCCGCGGAGCAGATCGCGGCGCAGGTGGGCATCGACCGGGTCATCGCCGAGGTGCTGCCCGCCGACAAGGTCGACGTGGTCACCTCCCTTCGCGCCGAGGGCAAGGTCGTGGCGATGGTGGGCGACGGTGTGAACGACGCCGCCGCGCTCGCGGCCGCCGACCTCGGCATGGCGATGGGCACCGGCACCGACGTGGCCATCGAGGCCAGCGAGATCACGCTCGTGCGCGGCGACCTACGGGCCGCAGCTGACGCCGTCGCCCTGTCCCGCCGCACCCTGCGCACGATCAAGGGCAACCTGTTCTGGGCCTTCGGCTACAACGTGGCCGCCATCCCGCTGGCCGCCGCCGGGCTGCTGAACCCGATGCTGGCCGGCGCCGCGATGGCGTTCTCGTCGGTGTTCGTCGTCGGGAACAGCCTGCGGCTGCGACGGTTCCGTTCGCTCCGGTGACGGGCCTCAGGCCGTGGCCGTGGCGTCCGGGGTCGTCTCGCCGCGCGCCGTGGAGTCCCGGGCGACGAACGTCGGGGCGATCCGCCTCTTGACGGGCTGGTCGGTCGGCTCCTCCCCGCGCGCGAGCAGGAGGTCGACCGCCGCCGCCCCGATCTGCGACCCGGGCAGCCGGACCGAGCTCAGCGACGGGCTGACGAACCCGGCGTAGGGGTGGTCGCCGTAACCGGTGACCAGTACGTCGTCCGGCACGCGGTGGCCGAGTTCGGTGAGGGCGCGCATCAGTCCGAGGGCGAAGTAGTCGTTCCCGGTGATCACGGCATCCGGCGCCCCGCGCTCGGCGATCAGTTCGCGGCACAGCGTGTACGCGCCCTCCGCCTGCCACGGTAGGGCGCTGGACTCGTAGCGGCGGGTCGGGACCGCGACCACGTCACGCGCGGCGCTCGGCAGCCCGCCCTCGTCGAGGGCCTTGTGGAAGCCGTCGATGCGCTCCGCGATGGTGGTGATCGGCAGGTCCTCCTCGAGCGCCCAGACGGTGCGGGCGCCCCGGGCGATCACATGCCTGGTGGCGTCGTACGCGCCGCGCCGGTTGTCCACGCCGACGAAGTCGGTGTCGAGTTCGGGGATGTCGCGGTTGACCAGCACGAGCGGGATCCCGGCGCGGTTCACCCGGCGCCAGTGCTCGTGCTCGCTCTGCACCGGCACCGCGATCGCGCCGTCGACGGCGGAGCGCAGCAGGGCCTCGACGGCGGCCCGTTCGTTCTCCGTCGACTCCTCGGTGACGAGCAGCAGCAGTGAGTAGCCGTGCTGCCGGGCCCGCACCTCGACACCGGAGATGAGCTCCGCGTACAACGGGTTGGACGGGTTCGTGATCACCAGGGCGAGGGTCTGGTTCGAACCGAGGACGAGCGAACGGGCCAGTGTGTTCGGGACGTAGCCGAGGCGGTCCGCCTCGTCCTGGATCCGCTGCCGGGTCACGGGGCTGACCTCGGACTTGCCGGCGAGCGCGCGGGAGACGGTGTTCACGGACAGGCCGAGGGAGTCGGCGACGTCTTTGAGGCGGACCCGCGCAGTCATGGTGGCCCCCCTCCTGTACGTCCCTCTCGGCCCGGCCGTGAACTCCACGGCTATCCCTTGCAGACCAGGTAGATCCGCAGCCGTGCGAGTCCCGAAACGGTTCCGCTCACCCGCAGCCAGCCTCCGAACTCACGGACCGGCCAGGTCACCATTGTGCCGTCAAGGCGCACAGCCGGTGTGTTTTCGGCATCGACCCACGTGATTCCGTCCGGGGAGATCTGCGTGCGCAGCTCCACGTCACCGGCGGTGTCCTCGAGGCGTTGCACGAAGAACCTGGCCTCACCGGCCCACGCCACCTCGTACGGTTCCGTCGCGAAGTCGGAGCTGAAGTCCTCGCCGCGCTCGAGCACGGCGGTCTGAGTGTGTCGCATCGTCGTCACCAATCCACCGAGATGAGGACCGAGTCCAGGAACAGGAAGTTGCGCACGTTCGAGTGGGTGCGCACGCTGAAGTAGAAGTTCAGGAGCGTCTCGAGCGACTCGTACTTCTCCTCGTAGACCGGCACCGGGACGTCGCGCATGTCGATGACGCGGTCGTTGATCTGCAGTTCCACGTTCTTGCGGGCATCGGTGTCGATCAGCCAGCGCAGATAGTGCCAGTTCACTTTCGTGGGGACCTCGTTGTAGCAGAGCTCCATCGGGTCGCTGAACGGCTTCCAGTCATCCGGGTCGGGCGCGGTGAAGTCCGCCAGGTACGCCAGGCTCGCCTTGCCCTGGACGTGTTCGCGCGGAGTCGGCTCCGGAACTGCCGGGTAGACCCAGCGGCGGTCGAGAGCGTTGTCCAGGGTGGTGTTCCGGTACCGGGCGACCGTGTGATACCTGGTCCCGCCGTCCCCGCAGACGTCGGTGGCAACCGTCAGGGCGCCGAACTGCGCCTCGCTGGGGTGCAGGTTCCCGTCCCACTCGACGCCACCGAAGCTGTTGTTGGCGGGGTCCTGTCCCAGGGTGGCCTCCGACTTGTACGTGAAGTACGTCTCGAGCTGGACGAGCCCCTTGCCTGCCATGGTCAGCCGGCGAATCCCGACGGCGGTGTGGCCCGCGATCGGACGCGTCGCCAGCTTCAGGGCGTACGTGCCGCTCAGGGCGCCGTGGGTGCCGGTGTCGAAGAAGGTGCAGCTGCTCAACTGAGGCGGCCGGAAGTCCCGCATGTGGTCGTCGACCGTGCGCAGGTTGCCGTTGCCGTCGAAGTTGCCGATCAGTTCGGTCCAGCCGTGCGTGCCCGTCTGGAAGTCGTCGTGGGCGAGGATCCGGGGCAGCGGGTTGAAACGCGACAGCCTGGGGTCGGCGTCGAGGAGCGCGCGGCGCAGGTCGGTGGCGGATGTCTGTGAGGTGCTCACGTGGCGCTCCACGTCGTGAACATCGGTTGTCCTTCCATCAGGATTCAAGGTATTCGCATCTTCTTCGGATCCGACCGACGCAGGGCGCTGTCGGCCGAATGTCGCCGACGCTATTGAACGGGCCGGAAAGACGTCAATCAGGCCGTTGCAGGATGAGCAACGTCCCGGGTGCACCCCAGGATGGCCCGTCAACGGCGGAATCCAGCCGGTTCTGGTCGAGCCTTGACAGGCTCGCACGGACGGTCGTAGGGTCGCCATGAACGTTACCGGGAACGCTAATGGGACATCGAGGCCGACGTCCTGAGGCGGCCCTGCGCGGCGCTTTGCCATGATCATTGTGGCGCGCATTCATCATTGTTTCTCCGCGACCATTGGAGCCCAGATTGCAATCGCTTTCTCGAGCCCTGGGACTGCTTGACAGTCTGGCTCGCCAGGGGCAGCCGTCCACCCTCGCGGAACTCGCGGAGCGGACCGGCCTGCACAAGAGCACGGTGCACCGGATGCTCGCCGCGTTCCTCGAG
Source organism: Occultella kanbiaonis (assembly GCF_009708215.1). Taxonomy (NCBI): domain Bacteria; kingdom Bacillati; phylum Actinomycetota; class Actinomycetes; order Micrococcales; family Ruaniaceae; genus Occultella; species Occultella kanbiaonis. The sequence continues at coordinate 858,990 of NZ_CP046175.1, forward strand.
CACGACCTGGTGCGCCATGACGACGCGCACCGCTACACGATCGGCGTCGGGGCGTTCGAACTTGCCCGGGCGGCGAACTGCGACGTCGACCCGGATCCCGCCATCACCCGAGCCCTCGAGGCCGTCAGCGCCCGCTCCGGCGCCGTGGTCACGTACTTCCGGGGCCGGCCGGAGCACCTGGAGCCGGTGGTGGCCGTCCGCGCCCGCGACGTCGTGGCCGTCCGCGAGGGCCCGGTGCACTGGCACGCCAGCGCGATCGGCAAGGCGTTCCTCTCGATGCGACCCAAGGCCGAGCTGGACCGGCTCCTGGTGCACGCGAGCCTGCCGGCGCTGACCGCCCGCACCCTCACCGATCCGTTCCGGGTCCGGCAGGCCGTCACCCGGGCGCGGATGCGCGGCTACGCCGTCGAGGACCGTGAGGTCACGGCGGACCGGCGGGCGATCGCGGCACCCGTGGTGGCGCAGGGCGGCATGGCCGTCGGTGTGATCGAGGCCGTGCTCCCCGCCGGACAGCTTGGCCCGGACCGGCTCCGGACCCTGGCGGTCGCCCTGATCGGGTGCGCCGAGGAACTCGCATCGACGTTCGTGGACCGCCGGAACACGGCACCCCTGGTGGCACTGTCCGCACCGGGTGTCGGCGCCTGATGGTCGCCTACATCGTCCGTCGGCTCTTCTTCGCGGCCTTCGTCATGTGGGGTGCCGTGACCATCGTCTTCATCGTGCTGCGCATGGTGCCGGGCGACCCGGCCCTGGTCATGCTGGGCCCGGACGCGAACCCGGACGAGATCGCCGCGCTCCGGGAGTCCCTCGGCCTGACGGAGCCGATCCCGCAGCAGTACCTGCACTACCTCGCCTCCTCGGTACGGCTCGACTTCGGCGACTCCATCCGGCTGGGCGGGGACGCCATGGACCATGTGCTCGAACGGATGCCGATGACGATCCAGCTCTCCGTCGCGGCCCTGATGTTCGCGGTGGTGTTCGGGATCGGCTTCGGCATCGTGGCCGCGTTGCGGGTCAACACCTGGGCGGATCGGGTCGTCACCGTGACGTCGCTGGTGACCCACTCACTGCCCTCGTTCTGGGTGGGTCTGGTGCTGATCCTGATGCTCGCCCGCGGCCTGCAGCTGCTGCCCAGCGGCGGCGCCGGCTCCTTCGCCCACCTGCTCCTGCCGGCGTTCGCGCTGGCGCTGCCGTTCACGGCGATGGTCATGCGGCTGACCCGCTCCGGGCTGCTCGAGGTCATCAACGAGGGCTACATCGCCACGGCCCGCTCGAAGGGCCTGTCCGAGCGGGTCGTGATCTTCCCGCACGCGATCCGCAACGCCCTGATCCCGATCGTGACGGTCGTGGGCCTGTACTTCGGCGCAATCCTCGGCGGCACCGTCGTGATCGAGACCGTGTTCGCGTGGCCGGGGGTCGGTCGCCTGATCGTCGACTCGATCGGGTTCCGCGACTACGGCGTCGTGCAGGCGGGGATCCTCGTGATCGCCGCCATCTTCGTGATGATCAACCTGATCGTGGACATCCTCTACGGATACCTCGATCCCCGAGTCCGGCTGGCGAGGTGACGTCGATGACCGGCGGTACGGAACTGATCGAGACGGTGGCGGCGCCGATGGCGGACGCCGTACCGGAGCGCGCGCGCCGCGGACGCGGCTGGGGGCCGCGGATCTGGATCCCCCTCGTGGTGGTGGCGTTCTACGTGCTCGCCGCGGTCTTCGGGCCGATGATCGTGACCTTCGACCCGGTCGCCACGGACACCGCGAACCGGCTGCTGCCGCCGCTGTCCCACCGCGACGACGGGTCCCTCGTGCTGTTCGGCACCGACCAGGTGGGCCAGGACCTGCTGGCCCAGACCATGCAGGGGGCCAGGGTCTCGATGCTGGTCGGGGTCGCGACCCTGCTCCTGGCGGGTTTCATCGGGGTCGTCGTGGGCGTGGTCTCCGGGTACTTCGGGCGCTGGGCGGACGCCGTGCTGATGCGGGTCGCGGACATCCAGCTCACGTTTCCCGGGATCCTGCTGGCGATCCTGATCGCGGCGGTGATCGGGCAGAGCGTGCTGAACGTGGTCCTGATCCTTGCGATCAGCGGCTGGGTGACGTTCGCGCGGGTCACCCGCGGCCAGGTCCTGGCCACGAAGAACCGCGAGTACGTGGACGCCACCCGCACCCTCGGTGCGAGCAACTGGCACATCATCCGGACCTGCATCCTGCCGGCCTGCACGGCGCCGATCCTGGTGATCGCGACCCTGGACATCGGCAGCGTCATCCTCGCCGAGGCGGCGCTGTCCTTCCTCGGCCTCGGGACCCCGGCGTCCACGCCCAGCTGGGGCGTGACCATCGCGAACGGACGCAACCTGCTCAGCAGCGCCTGGTGGGTCTCCACGATCCCCGGCATCTGCCTTGCCATCCTCGTGGTCTCCTTCGGCATCCTCGGTGACGCCCTGCGGGACCGCTTCGACCCGAAGATGAAGGGCATCTGACGATGAGAGTCGACGAGCGACCCACGGGCGCCCCCGCCCCCGGCACCCGGACCGGACCGTTGCTGCGCGTGCAGGACCTGAGCGTCTCGTTCGCGACCGGCTCGGGGCGGCTCCGGGCCGTGGACGGGGTCTCCTTCGACGTCGGCGCGGGCGAGACCGTGGCCGTGCTCGGGGAGTCCGGGTCCGGCAAGAGCGTCACGGCCCAGACCGTCATGGGCCTGCTGCCGCGGCCGGCCGGACGGATCGACGGGGGCCGGATCTGCTTCGACGGCGTCGACCTGCTGGACCGGCCCGACTCCTACACCCGGGCCCTGTGCGGCACGGAGATCGCGATGATCTTCCAGGACCCGCTCTCGTCGCTGAACCCGGTGTTCCGAGTGGGCACCCAGATCGGGGAGACGCTCCGGCGGCGCCGCGGGGTCTCCCGCCGCAAGGCTCGCGAGCACGCCGTCGAGATGATGCACCGGGTCGGGATCCCGGCGCCGCACAAGCGGGTCGACGACTACCCGCACCAGTTCTCCGGCGGCATGCGCCAGCGCGTCATGATCGCCATGGCGCTGTCGATGAACCCCCGCCTGGTCATCGCGGACGAGCCCACCACCGCCCTCGACGTCACCGTCCAGGCGCAGATCATGAGCCTGCTCGCGGACCTGCAGCGCGAGGAGGGGATGGCGTTGGTGCTGATCACGCACGACCTCGGCGTGGTCGCGGACGTGGCCGACCGTGCGGTCCTCATGTACGCCGGCCGGGTCGTCGAGACGGGACCGATCCGTGAGGTCTACGACCACGGTGCCCACCCCTACTCGGTCGGCCTGATGGGCTCCCTGCCCACCGGCGACCAGGATCGGCTCATCCCGATCACCGGGGCGCCGCCGGACCTGCGGCAACTGCCGACGGGCTGCTCGTTCCACCCGCGATGTGCCTTCGCGACGGACCTGTGCCGCACCGAGGAGCCGGCGCTGCGAGCGGCCCCGGACTGGCCGCAGGCGCACCGGACCGCATGCCACCACGCCGAGGAGGTGCTCGTCGATGGCCTCCGCTGAGCCGCTGCTGAGCGTGGTGGACCTGCACACCACGTTCCCGATCCGGTCGGCGCTGCTGCGACGGCGGGTCGGGGGCATCCAGGCGGTCGCCGGGGTGAGTTTCGACCTGCGGGCGGGGCAGACCCTCGGCCTGGTCGGGGAGTCCGGTTCCGGCAAGTCCACCGTGGCCCGGACGATCATCGGCCTCGAGCAGGCGGCCTCCGGCCAGGTGCTCTTCCAGGGCCAGGACTTCGCCGCCGCCGGCCGGGCACGGACCCGTCGGCTGCGCCGCGACGTCCAGATGATCTTCCAGGACCCCTACTCCTCGCTGAACCCGAGGCGCACGGTCGCCGAACTCGTGTCGGAGGGGTGGCAGGTGCAGCCCGGCTTCGGTCCCCGCGGCACCTGGCGCGCGAGTGTGCAGGAGCTGCTCGAACGCGTCGGCCTGAACCCCGACCACCTCGACCGGTATCCGCACCAGTTCTCCGGCGGCCAGCGCCAGCGGATCGGGATCGCCCGGGCCCTGGCGATGTCCCCCAAGCTGATCATCTGCGACGAGGCGGTCTCCGCGCTGGACGTGTCCATCCAGGCCCAGGTGATCAACCTGCTCCAGGACCTGCAGCGCGACCTCGGCCTGACCTACCTGTTCATCGCCCACGACCTGTCCGTGGTCCGGCACATCTCCGACCGGATCGCGGTCATGTACCTCGGCCGGATCGTCGAGGAGGGCACCCGGGACGAGGTGTTCAACCGGCCCACGCACCCGTACACCCAGGCGCTGCTGTCGGCGATCCCGGTGTCGCACCCGTGGCGGATGCCCAGCCGGGAACGGATCGTGCTGGTCGGTGACGTGCCCTCCCCGGCCGACCCGCCGAGCGGCTGCCGGTTCCGGACCCGGTGCCCCAAGGCAGAGGATCTCTGCGCGGTGGAGGTACCGGCACTGCGGGTGCGCCTGGGCGAGCACGCGAGCGCGTGCCACTTCGCCGCCGTCGAACCCGCCGTGGCGCCGACCGCCTGACCCGACCAGGGTCCACCCGCCGACGGGGCGGGCGGCCGCGCCGCCCGCCCCATCGCCGCGCTCAGTCCCGCGTGCGCAGCACGGCCGGCTCGGACAGGACGGTCTCGGTCCCGGCGGCGTCCGTGCTCGCCACCCACCACACGTACGCTGCACCCGGGGTGAGGCCGGACCAGGTGGCCGCGACGCCGTCGGCCCCGGTCGCCGTCCCGATGACCGAGGTGTCCCGGGCCAGGGCCAGCCCGGTGGACGTCACCTGCCGGTCCATCCCGGTGATGGTGATCGGGGCGAGGAACTCGTCGTGCTCCGGGGTCCACGTCGGCGAGGACGCGTACCGCCACGAGTTGTGCTCGTCCAGGGACGGCGAGTAGGTGTTCACCGAGATCGTCCCGGAGTCGATGTCGACCTGCAGCAGGCGCAGGAAGTCGGCCCGCTTCTCGCCGTCGACGATCTCGTAGCCCTGGTAGTTCGAGAGCATCTGCGGCACGATCCGGCCGGGCACCCCACCGACGTCCCGGGCCACCGTGAAGGCCTGCCCGTTGACGTGCCCGCCCATCACGAAGGCGACGTTGCGGTAGGGGACCACCAGGTCCTCCCAGATCCGGTACCCGACGGCGTTCCACCGGTCCGTGGCATCGCCCGGTTCGCCGTCCCGCTGCAGGTAGTCGTGGGTGAAGATGAGCACGTTGTGGTCCGGGTGGTCCTCGATCACCTGCGCCGCCCAGGCGAGCGTGGCGTCGTGGTTGAACCAGCCCGGGTAGCCGATGTTCAACGCGAGGAACTGCGCGCCCTGGACCTCGAAGAGGTCGTAGTGGCTGGACGCGTCGTCGGCCCCGATGGCGCCGCCGAACCAGGGGGTGCCCCCGATCTGCGCGGGCCCGAAATAGGAGTTGTAGAGGGCGTTGTCCCGGCCCCACTTGTTGTCGTGGTTGCCGGGGATCGTCCCGTTCGGGATGCCCGCGTCGGTGAGGTAGTCGCCGAACGCCTGGGCGGTCTCGAACTGCTCCCGCGCCTGGTTCTCCAGGTGGGTGCCCCACATCCACCACTCGGTCACGTCGCCGATCGTCGACACGTACGCCATCTTGCGCGCGTCGGCGTTGGAGACGAGCCAGGCGATCTCGTTCGCGTAGCCCCACCGGTATCCGTAGGTGAGCTCCTGGGGGTCCGGGATGTACCCGATCGAGAAGTCGTAGTCGCCCGGGTCCTCGAACGTCTCGTCGGCGCCGACGTCGAACGCGGGCGTGGTCGCCGGGCCGTCCTGGACGAGGATCTCGACGCGGGCGCCGAGCCGGTGCACGGCCTCCTCGATCCGGCCGACCATGGTGAAGGCGCCCCCGTCACGACCCGAGCCCACGGCGAGCAGATCCCACGCGGAGGTGGTGAAGTTCCAGGCGTACATCTGCAGCTCGTGGCCGCCGAGGCTCGAGCCGGTCCACGCCAGGTCCGCCGCATCCTCGGCGCGGCCGGGCAGCACCAGCTCGAACCGCTGGTACGGGTAGCCGCCGGAGTCGGTGACGGTGATCGGGTCGGCGAGGTCGGCCAGCCGGTGCCGGGTCTCGCCGGTACCCACCCGGTCGGTCGGCGGCGCCTGCGGGCTGGTGCCGGAGAACACCCGGCTCGCCGCGCTGTTCACCTGGACCTGGGTCCCGCCGGTGAACGTCGCGGTCACCTCCGCGTCACGCGTATGCCCGACGGCGGCGCTCAGGTCCGCCGTTGTGGTCGCCTCCGTCGCGGTCAGGTCGGTGGCCGCGAGCGGCCGCGAGTCCGGCGCCACGGTCACGGGCGCCAGCCGCGAGGCCTCGATGTCCGTCGCCGCCCGCAGGTCCCTCGCCCACACCCCCGGGGTGCGTTCGGCGTGCACGAAGTCGCGGCGGTTGTCGCCGGTGTCGGCGAACCGCTGGTAGCTCAGGTCGAGGGAGTAGGCGATGATCTCGTCCAGGGTGACCCCGTCGATGCACGGGCTGTACCGGTCCCGGAGCATGCCGAACCGGTCCACCACGGCGCCGTCCGCGGCCCGCACCAGCAGGCCGTAGCCCGCGGCGGTGAGCGGCGCGTCGAACACCGCCGCGGCGTCGCTCGCCCACGGGCTGCCGACCTGCGCCAGGACGACGGCCGCGCCCGGCTCGAGGGTGCCGGACAGTGGCGCCACCCACGGGTCGGACTCCAGGCGCCCGTCCACGCCACAGCGCTGGACGGACCAGCCGTCGATCGAGACGGCCGCCGTCGTCGTGTTCGTCAGCTCGACGAAGCCCACCGGTTCGGAGTTGCCGTCGAGGGTGTGGGCCACCTCGGTGACCCGCACCCCGAGGCCGGGCTCGAAGCGCAGCCCGCTGGTCAGGGGTGCGGCCTCGAGGGTGCCCGGTGCGGCGTCGCCGACGGTGAAGTCGGCCGCGTTGTCCCCGGTGCTCGCCACCCGCTGGTAGGACTGCCCGGAGGCGAGGTCGAGGCGGTTCGGCAGGGCCGTGCCGCGCACGCAGGCGCTGTCCACCGCGGGTGCGTACACGGCGTCCTGCTCGTAGATACCGACGCCGTCCCGGACGGCCCGGGCGCCGTCCCGCAGGATGACGCCGCCGCCCTCGGTCGGGAGCCGTGGCCCGGCATAGGGCAGGTCGCCGCCGGCCGGGGCGAGCACGAGCGTGGCCCCGGCGGCCAGGACGGTGCCGGCGGGCAGCGTCACCGGCTCGGGGACGGTGGTCGAGCCGTCCGCCGCGCAGAAGGACAGGACCCACCCGGTGACGTCCACGGGCGCGGCGGAGACGTTTCCGAGCTCGACGAGCTCACCGGCCGGCCCGGTCCGCCCGCCGTTGGCCAGTTCGGTCACGAGCACGGGGGAGTCGACCGGACCGGGCGCCGGCTCGACGGCGTTCGTCGCCCCGGGCGTGGCGGTCGCGGCGACGAAGTCGGCCGCTGGGTCGCCGGTGGCACGCACCCGCTGGTAGGTCTCGTCCGCGGCCGCGTCGAGGGTCGCGGGCAGGCCAGGGCCGCACGCGGAGTCGCGGGACACGGGGGAGATGGACAACCGGTCCTGCACCACGGACCCGGTGCTCTCGACCCAGGCGCCGGTCGCGACCTGGGCACCGCCGCTGACGAAGGTGGCACCGGCATCGGCGGCGCGCGGCGAGCCGGTGCTGGCGAGCAGGAACACCTCGCCCGGGGCGAGCGTCACGTCCGGCAGCGTCGCCCACAGGCTGCCCCGGCTCCCCGAGGCGCCGCACGGATAGACCCGCCACCCTCCGACCGGGACCGGATCCGCACTGTGGTTCGCGAGCTCGAGGATGCTGTCGTTCGGGCCGGCCGGCCCGCCGAGGGAGAACTCCTCGATCAGGACGCCGCTCGGTTCGCCGGAGCCGGGGCCGGGGGTGAACCCGGCGGGATCGGCGGCCGCTCCGAGCGGCACCGCCAACGTCATGGTCAGGGCCGCGGCCAGCACGGCGCGGCGGATCGGACGGATCGGTGAACGCATGATGGGCCCCTTCTCGGCGACGATCGCGGAAGCGACGCTGCCCCGGTCCGCCGGCGCGGGGCAACGGTGTTGCAGCCCGCGAAACGTCCTTGCACGGGGACCCGGCGGTGCCGGACCGTGAACGTTGAGGGAGGCCCGACCGGGCACTCACGGGAAGGGACACGCGTGGTCACGGGCTGGGCGATCGACGAACCACTCCTGGAGCAGGAGGCGCTCCGGCTGCGGGTGGTGCTGGTCCGGCACGGCGAGTCGGACTGGAACGGTGAGGGCCGGATCCAGGGGCACCTCGGCGGCGGACTGACCGGCCGTGGCCACGACCAGGCCGCGACCACCGCCGACTTCCTGACGCGGGCCTACCGGGTGCCGGACGCCGTGCTCGCCAGCGACCTGCCGCGGGTGCTCCAGACCGCCGCGCCGTACGCGGACCGGCTCCCGGGCGCCATCGCGCTACGCCCGGACCCGCGGTTGCGGGAGGTGGACAACGGCACCTGGAGCGGCCGGCTCATCGCCGACGTGGCGGGCGCCGAGGCCGACACGATCGAGCGGATCCGCGGCGGGCAGGACCTGCCGAGGGGTGGCGGCGAGCGGATGGCGGAGCTGTCCGCGCGCGTGCAGTCGGCGATCGCGGACCTTGCCGCCGAGACGGCGCAGGAACACCGGGCGGGGGAGCGGCTCGTCGTCGCCTTCAGCCACGGTGGCCCGATCCGGATGGCGACGGTCGCCGCCGTCGGGCTCCCGTCGTCGGGGTACCGGGCCGTCCGTGGCGCCGGGAACTGCTCGGTCACCGAGCTCGAGTACTGGGTCGGCACCGACGGCGCGGTGCTCGCGAGCAGGCTCGTCAGCGCCAACTCCGCCCACCACCTCGGCGCCGGCGCCGGCGCCGCACCCACGGACTGAGGCATCCATGCGACACACGTTCACCGCCATGACCCACAACCTGTGGGGCGACTGGGATCTGCCCCGCCGCGCCCCCGCCCTGTCCGGGCTCCTGGCCGGCCGGAGCCCGGACCTGCTCGGCGTGCAGGAGCTGAGCCCGGGCGCCGTCGAGCTCATCGACGCCGCGCTGCCGGGGCACGCGCGGGTGGTCGACGACGCACCTGGTTGGCGCGAGCACGCGAACCTGTGGTGGGACCGCGAGTTGTTCGCCGAGGTCGAGCACGGCCTCGCGGACATCGGGATGCCAACCCCCGACCGGGGCCTGTCCTGGGTGCGGTTGCGCCACGTCGAGGCGTCCGACCTGGCGCCACTGGTCCTCGCGTCGGCGCACCTGACCTTCCCGGGCAACGCCGAGGAGGTGCGCACGGAGCGCAGCCCGCGCACCGAGCAAGCCCGGTCCGCGGCGCGGGAGCTGAACCGGCTCGCGGGGGGCGACCCGGTGATCCTGTGCATCGACATCAACGACTACGCCCGACCGCTCTGGGCGTTCTACGACGACGGCTTCCGGGAGCCGTTCGGCACGCTGGGCCGGACCTGCCCGATCACGCATCCGGTCACCCCACGCCTGGACAAGCCGATGCGCTGGGAGGGCGTCCAGGTGGTCGAGAAGGCACTCGACTGGCTGTTCTTCAACGGGGCCCTGCGGCCCCGCACCGCCGAGGTCGTCGACTACTTCCTCGACGGCGTCGCCCCGAGCGACCACAAACCCGTCACGGCGACCTTCACCCAAGGTGCCGTGGCCTGACGAGGGACACACGGCGGACGACGGCACGGTCGCGTCGCCGGAGTCCATTCCACGTCCCCATCAAGTCCTCATCGAGCCCGCAGAAAGGGGCCCATCATGTTCCACCGCACGCGGTTCCACCGCTTGCTCGCCGGCGCTGCCGCCGTCGCCACCGGTCTGAGTCTCGCCGCCTGCTCCGCCGGTGGTGGTGCCGACGGCGGCGATGGCAGCGGGGGCGGTGCACCGGCGGCCGAGCAGGCCCTCACGGTAGCTCCCGGCACGTTCCCGGTCGCGCTCGACCCGCACCAGTGGTCCGCGGAGGCCGCCGTCATCGGTCCGATCCAGCACGTGATGGAGACGCTGGTCGCCCGGGACGGCGACGGTTTCGCACCGCTGCTCGCGAGCTCCTGGGAGAACCCGGACGAGACCACCTGGGTCTTCCACATGAACCCGGACGCCACGTTCTCGGACGGCACCCCGGTCACGGCCGAGGATGCCCGCGCCTCGGTCCAGCGGCTCGTCGACATCGGCGGCTCGATGGCACCCCTGTTCGCGCTCGTGGAGACCATCGAGGCGACCGACGAGGCCACCCTCACCCTCACCACGAGCCAGCCCCTCGGCACGATGCTGAACACGATGTCGCTGGTGTTCGTGGGCCAGGCCTCGGCGATGGACTCCGAGGACTACTGGCGGGCCCCGGTGGGCAGCGGCCGGTTCACGGTCTCGGAGTACCTGCCGGATGAGCGGCTCACCCTCACCCGAAACGACGACTACTGGGGCGCCACCCTGCCAGCGCTGGACACGCTGACGTTCACGAACATCCCGGAGGAGGCGGCCCGGATCTCGGCGCTGTCCACCGGTGAGATCGACCTGATGACCGGGATCGGGGCGGACTCCGTGCCCGAGCTCCAGGGCATGGACGGCATCGTCTACGACGAGGTGCCGAGCTACACGTACCAGCTGCTCTGGTTCAACGCCTCCCGGGAGCCCTTCACCGACCCCCGGGTCCGGCAGGCGATGTGGCACGCCGTCGACATCGAACAGATCGTCTCCGACCTCTTCGGCACGCAGGCCACCGTTGCCCAGGCGCCGATCCCGCAGCCCGTGTTCGGGGCCCCGCAGCTCGAGCCCTACAGCTACGACCCGGACCTGGCCCGGGAACTGCTCGCCGAGGCGGGCTACCCGGACGGGTTCTCCACCTCCCTGCAGTGGTCCGACGCCGGCGGTGAGGGCAGCCGGAGCCTGGCCCAGGCGTTCATCTCGGCGTGGGCGGAGATCGGCGTCACCGTCGAGCCGCTGGCGAAGGAGCGGGCGGTCTGGCTCGAGGACCTCAACAACCTCAACTGGGACATGAACCTCCAGGGCAACACGGTCGCGACCGGGGACGCCGACTACACGCTCGGGCGGCTGTACCTGTGCGAGGCGAATCGGATGGGCTACTGCAACCCGGAGTTGGACGCCCTCCTCAACGAGGCGAAGGCGAGCCTCGACCAGGACGTCCGGGCCGACCTGTACGCGCAGGCGGCGCAGATCATCTGGGACGACGCCGTCGGGATCTTCCCGATGGACATGACCAGCACGTCGGCCTACTCCGAGCGCGTCGAAGGTGTCACGATCGACCCGGGCGGGCGGACCAGCTACGCCGACGTCGTCATCACCGAGTGAGGCCCCGGGCGGGAACGCCGGTAGGGCCGGATAGGACCATCGTGCCCGAGCGCGCCACCGCGCCAGCAAGTACACCCGCGACCAGTGCACCCGCGACCGCCCGGCTGGCGGCCGCGCTGCGGGACGCGACCGACACCCGGGACCTGCGCTTCGGACCCGGTGCCGTGAGCCGGACCGGTGCCATGTTCGCCGGGCTGTTCCCGGGCCGGGCCGCGGTGGTCGTGGCCGACGAGCACACCTGGGCGGTGGCCGGCGCGGCGGTCACCGCCGCGCTCGCCGGTGCGGGCGTCGAGGTGCTCGCCCCGGTGCTCCTGGCCGGCCGGCCGGTGGTGCACGCCGACTACGACACGGTGACCAGGCTCCGGGTCGCGCTCGAGCCGCTCGACGCCGTCGCCGTGGCGGTCGGCTCGGGGACCCTGAACGACGTGACCAAGCGGGCCTGCGCCGAGCTCGACCGGCCCTACGCCTGCGTGGGCACCGCGGCGTCGATGGACGGCTACACCGCGTTCGGGTCCGCGATCACCAAAGACGGGTTCAAGCAGACCCTGGCGGGCCCCGCGCCGCGCGGCGTGGTCGCGGACCTGACGGTGATGGCGGGCGCGCCGGCCCGGATGTCCGGGTACGGGTTCGGGGACCTGATCGAGAAGATCCCCGCCGGCGCCGACTGGATCCTCGCGGACGAGCTCGGCATCGAGCCGATCGACGAGCACGTCTGGACGCTCGTGCAGGGGCCGTTGCGGGAGGCGCTGGGACCGGCCGCGCGGATCCGGGCCGGGGACGAGGCGGCGCTCACCGGACTGGTCGAAGGTCTGCTGATGTCCGGCCTCGCGATGCAGGTCCACAAGTCGTCCCGGCCGGCGTCCGGCGCCGGCCATCACTTCTCGCACCTGTGGGAGATGGAGGGCCTCGGCGCCGATGACGACCCGCCGCTGTCCCACGGGTTCAAGGTGGGCCTCGGTGCCGTCTCGATCGCGGCGCTCTACGAGCGCGTGCTAGAGGAGGACCTCACGACGCTCGACGTCGACGAGTGCGTGGACCGCTGGCCCTCCCGCGAGGCCATGGCCGAGAGGGTCCGGGCCGACTTCGCCGAACCCCTGCTCAGCCCGGCACTGGCGGCCGTCCTGAGGAAGTACGTCACGGCCGCGGAGCTGCGGGAGCGGCTCACCCGGCTGCGGGACCGGTGGCCCGTGATCGTCGAGCGGTGCCGGGCCCAGCTCCTGCCGGCGGCCGACCTGGCCCGGCTGCTGGACGAGGTCGGCGCCGTGTCCCGTCCGGCACAGATCGGGCTCAGCCCTCAGGCGTTCCGGGCCACGTACCGCCGGGCCCAGATGATCCGCGACCGGTACACGGTCCTGGACCTGCTCACCGAGACCGGGCGTCTCGGGCCGGTGGTGGACCGGCTGTTCGAACCCGACGGCCACTGGGGCCGCGACCGCACCACGACGGGAGAGTGAGACCCATGATGGCTGACCAGTCCTACGTGATCGGGATCGACTTCGGGACCCTGTCCGGGCGGGCCAGCGTGATCCGCACCGCCGACGGCGCCGAGGTCGGCGCGCACGTCGTCGACTACCCGCACGGCGTGCTCGAGGCGGACCTGGACGGCGTCCGGCTCCCGCCCGACACCGCCCTCCAGGTGCCGGCCGACTACCTGCGGGTGCTCGCCGAGGCCGTGCCCCGCGCACTCGCCGACGCGGGCGTCGAGCCCGGGTCCGTGGTGGGGCTCGGGCTCGACGTGACCTCCGCGACCGTGATCCCGACCACCCCCGACGGCACCCCGCTGTGCGAGCTCGGGGACCTGGCCGGGCGGCCGCACGCGTACGCCAAGCTCTGGAAGCACCACGGCGCCCACGCCCAGACCCGCCGGCTCGTCGACGCCGCCCGGCAGCGCGGCGAGCCGTGGCTGGCCCGGTACGGCGGCACCCTGTCCGTGGAGCTGGCCGTGCCGAAGCTCCTCGAGCTCGCCGAGGCCGATCCCCGGGTGTACGCGCAAACGGCGCACTTCGTGGAGGCGTTGGACTGGATCGTGTGGCAGCTCACCGGCGAGCAGGTGCGCTCGGCAGCGGCCGCCGGTTACAAGAGCCTCCACCAGGACGGCACCCACCCGAGCGCGGCGTACCTGGAGGACGCGGGCTTCCCCAGCGGGCCGGAGGCGCTGGCGAAGCTGACCGCGCCAACGATGGCGCCGCTCGGGGCACGGGCCGGGGCGCTGAGTGCGCGCGGCGCCGAGCTCACCGGACTGCCGGCGGGCATCGCCGTCGCGGTCGGAAACATCGACGCCCACGTCACCGCGCCGGCCGCGGACGCCGTGGAGCCGGGCCAGCTGACCATGATCCTTGGCACGTCGACCTGCTTCATCGTCTCCGCCGAGGAGTTCCACGAGGTGCCCGGCATGTTCGGCGCGGTGGACGGCGGCATCGTGGCCGGCCTCTGGGGGTACGAGGCCGGACAGTCCGGGGTCGGCGACATCTTCGCGTGGTTCGTCGACACCTGCGTCCCGCCGGAGTACCACGAACGAGCCCGGGCCGAGGGGGTCGGCCTGCACGACCTGCTCAGTGGTCTGGCGGCCGACCAGCCGGTCGGTGCGCACGGGCTGATCGCGCTCGACTGGCACAACGGGAACCGCTCGATCCTCGTCGACCCGCGCCTGTCCGGGCTGGTCCTCGGCCAGACCCTGGCGACCCGGCCCGAGGACACCTACCGCGCCCTGGTCGAGGCCACCGCGTTCGGCGCCCGCACCATCGTGGAGTCGTTCGAGCGCGCCGGCGTCGCCGTCACCGAGATCGTCGCCGCCGGCGGGCTGATCCGGAACAGCTTCCTGATGCAGGTCTACGCCGACGTGCTCGGCCGCCCGCTCGCCGTGGTGGGCAGCAGCCAGGCCGGCGCCCTCGGCTCGGGGATCCACGCCGCCGTGGCGGCCGGGGTGTACCCGGACGTCCGCGCGGCCGCCGCCGTGATGGGACGGCGTGCGGACGAGGTGTTCACCCCGGACCCGGCCGCGGTGGGCGCGTACCAGGAGCTGTTCGCGCTCTACACCCGGCTGCACGACGCCTTCGGCCGTGACCGGACGATCATGCACGAGCTGAAGGAGTTGCGCGACGCCGCGCTGAAGGGCTGACCGGCCGAACCTCAGTGGCGCAGTGCCGCCAGCTCCCGGGCGAGCTCGCACGGCCCGATCCCGTTCACGGTGCGCACGGTCGCCACGGGGTCGGGCGGGAGCACCGAGAGCCCGTTGATCGCGCCGGCCATCGCCGTCGCCAGGGCACCGATCGCGGTGCACGCGCCGCCGAGGTTCGCGGCGAGCGTGGCCACCCGGAACGGGACGCCCTCGCCGCGCACGAGCAGCCCGACGGCGGCCGGGACCACCTCGGTCGCCGCCGGCGTGGTACCGATGACGTCGTAGAGGTGCTGCAGGAAGCTCGCGTCGCTCTCGGCGTTCATGGCGATCTCCCGCGCCAGCAGGGACCGTTGGATCACCGACGGCGCCGCAACCGGTGACCCGTGTCCGAGGCCGATCTCGGCGGCCCGGAACCCGATCTCCAGGTGGGCGGGCAGGAACACCGCCCCGGTGGCGCCGATCGGGGCATCCAGGGCGGACGTGACCACGCCGGCGACCAGCGCGGCAGCCGCCACCGTCGCGTTCGAGAGGTGGTGCGGGGCGGCACAGATCACGATGTCGCCGATCAGGGCATCGAGGTCGAGGCTGGTGTGCACGATCCCCAGCGGCGCGAACCGGGCGACGTGCACCGGCCGCCGGGGCCGGTCGCCCAGCGCATCCATCCGATCGGTGATCCGTTCCTCCGAGGCCCGGCCACCGCCGTCGCGCAGTGCCTCGGCGACCGCGATCGCCTCCAGGGTCCCGGCGCTGACGTGCCCGGCCCGGCGGGTTCGGTCCCCGGTGCGAGCGGGCAGCAGCTGGTCGATCCAGCCGTAGGTGGACCGCAGTCGGGCGTGTGGCCAGCGGTCGCCGGGCAGGCCCATCGCGTCCCCCACGGCGAGGCCGGTGAGGGCGCCCTGGGCGCGGTCCATGAGGAGGTCACGCGCCTGTAGCGTCGACGTCACAGCAGTCCTTCCGGCAGGCGGCAGGGGGCGCACCTGGCCGTGGGCAGCGTCGGGGGAGCGAGTTTCCGCGGCCGGCCGGTGAGGTGTCTGTCGGACATCGTAGGCGCCATCGCGCCACGCTGTGAATCGATTCGTGGACGACCTCGTAGCGAACTTTTCCGAGCAGGGGCTGACGCCGCTCGGTCAGGGCTGTGGCACCGGGTGGTGCTCGGCGTGCACCGTCGGCACCCTGACCCGGAGCGCGCCCGGCTGCACGACCGCCCGCAGCGCGACCACCTTGCCGAGGTACTCGCCGTCGATCTGGAAGTCCTCCCCGTGGCGCACGCTCAGGCGCACCTCGCGCGTGCGCGCCATCAGCACCGACTCCCCCTGGGGGACGTCGCTGCGGTGCCCGTTCGTGCGCCGGACCCGCTGGACGAGGCCGTTCTCGGTGAAGAACCACCGTGCCAGGTCGCGCCACCCGCGGGCACCCTCCGGTCGCAGCAGCAGCACGTCGAGCTCGCCGTCGTCGATCACCGCGTCCGGGAGCAGGGTCAGTCCGGCCGGGAGCGACCCGCCGTTGCCGATCGCGAACGTGTGGGCGCGCACGGACCGCGGCTCGGCCCGGTCCAGGCTGTAGGTGAGATCGAACCGGTCCGCGCGGGTGACCCCGCGCCGTACTCCGTCCACGTAGGCGAGCCACCCGAACTGCCGCTTCGCCGCCGTCGAGGTGTGCACCACCATCTGGGCGTCGACACCGAACCCGGCGAGCACCACGAACACCTTCTGCAGGCGCCGCCCGTCGGCGAGGTCCGCCGTCAGCCTCCCGACGTCGACGACGCGCTCGAGGTCGCCGAACGCCGCTCGCAGTGCCGCCCCGGGATCCAGCATGCTCAGGCCGAGGTTCCGGGCGGCGAGGTTCGTGGTGCCGACCGGCCACAGCCCGAGCGGTATCGACTGATCGACGAGCGCCTCCACCGTGGCGCGCACCGTGCCGTCCCCACCGACCGCGATCACCACGTCCGCCGGCTCGGCGAGGATCTGCGCCCGGAGCGACTCGACGCTCTCGTCCTCCTCGGTAGCGACCAGCCGGCTCGGCGCCCAGCCGGCGCGTGACTCCTCCCGCGCGAGGGCACGGTCCAGCCGGGCGCGGCTCATCTTCACCGGATTGTGCACGACGACGGCACGCGGCTCGGTCATGTCGCTCACCTTCTCGTCGGGCGGACTGAGGTGCCCAGATTACGGGCACACTGGTGTGCATGGTGAGCGCGGCAGGTGTTCGGGTCGGTCCGACGCTGACCATCCCCGAGGGAGAGCTGTCCTGGCGGTTCTCCCGGTCCTCCGGCCCCGGCGGGCAGGGCGTGAACACCGCCGACTCCCGGGTGGAGCTCAGCTGGGACGTCGGCGCCTCCGCGGTCCTGACCGGCCATCAGCGGGACCGGATCCTGACCCGCCTCGCGCCGCGGATCACCGACGGGGTGCTGACCATCGCCGCGTCCGAGTACCGCGCCCAGCTGCGCAACCGGGACGCCGCCCGGACCCGGCTCGCGGCACTGCTCATGGACGCCCTCGCCCCGCCGCCGCGGGCCCGCCGCGCCACCAAACCGACCCGCGGTTCGAAGGAACGCCGGCTTGCCGCGAAGAAGCAGCACGGGCAGACGAAGGCGCTGCGCCGCCGCCCGGCGGACTAGACGCCCGCCCTCCCTCGGATCGGTCCGAGCCGGGGCCCGATGTAAGCGGCGTGTAAGCGCGCGCCGTCACGGTGGTCGGCATGTCAGATCGAACGAGCGTGGCCACGACACCCCTGAGCGCATTCCGCACCGGGGTGATCTGCCTGGCGTTGCTGTTGGAAGGGATGAGCTCGTCGAGCATCAACGTGCAGATCCACGCCATGGCGACGGACCTGGGGCTGCGGGGAGCCTCGGTGCCGATCGTGGTGGGGGCGTTCCTCCTGGCATATGCCGGATGCCTCCCGGTGGCCGGACGCATCACGGACGTCTGGAGCCGCCGGGAGGTGTTCCGGCTCGGGGTCGTCCTGTTCGGTGTGGGCTGCATCCTCTGCGCCCTCGCCCCGGGGGCGGTCCTGCTGGTGGCCGGCCGGCTCGTCCAGGGTGCGGGGGCCGCGCTGAGCGCCCCGGCCGCGCTCGCGCTGATCACCGCGGGCCTCGGCGAGGGGACCGCTCGCAACCGCGCGGTGGCGATCTACGGCGCGATGGGCGCGGCCGGGTTCTCGCTCGGGCTGGTGCTGCCCGGATTCGTGGTGGCGCAGGTCGGATGGCGGTGGAGCTTCGTGCTGCTCGTACCGATCGTGGTCGCGGTGCTGGCCGTGACGGCCCGCCTGGCCACGAACGCGCCGGCGGGCGGCCGGGTGGACGTGCCCGGCGCGGTCGGGCTGACCGCGATCCTCATGCTCACCATGCACGCGCTCGGCGGCATCGGGAGCACGGACGGCGCGGTCCTCGCGATCGAGTTCGGCCTGGCCGCGGTGGTCCTCGCGTGGCTGATCCGACGCGGCGGGGTGGGTGACTACCCGACGGCGGTGCTCGCCTCGCGCAGGATCCGCGCCGCCTGCCTTGGGCTGGCCGGGGTGTATGCGGCGGTGTTGTCCTCGATGCTCGCGCTGAGCCTCGGGCTGCAGGGCCAGGGCAGCGATCTGGACGCGTTCGCGCTCGGCCTGCTGATCCTGCCGCAGCCCGTCGCGTTCACCCTGACCGCGGGTCTCGGGTCCCGGCTCGTGTCCCGGTTCGGACCGGCGCGGGTGCTGGGCGCCGGCGCAGCGGCGCTCGCCGCGAGCCTGGGGTACCTGGCGGTGGTCGGTGTGCAGCCGCCGTGGGTGGCGACCATGCTGCCCGCGATGGCCGGCATCGGGGTGGCGCTCGGGCTGGCGTTCCCGGCCGCGTCCATCGCGGTGGTCGACGCCGCGGCGGAGACGGACCGGGGCACCGCCTCGAGCCTGCTCACCACGGCGCAGAACGTGGGCGGTGCGCTCGGGGTCGCGGCGCTGACCGCGCTGGCGCTGCTGCCGAGTACGGACGGTGCGGGCGATGGTGACGCGGTGGTGGTGCGGGGTGGACCGGACGTCGGAGCTGCCCTGGTCGCCGGGATCGCGATGCTGGGGGTGGCGGTCGCCCTGGCCGCGGCGACCCTCGGCCGGTCCCGGTGGGCGGCGCGGGTGCGCCGGCGGGGTGCGCACGTGTCGGGCCGTCGTCGGGCCGCGGCGCCGCGGCCAGCGAGCGTGGAGGTGATCGGCACGCGGGTCGCACGGGTGGACGCGGCGGGCGAGTGGGTCGCCGCCACGGAGGAGACCAGCACGGGGGCGCCGAGCGCAGCGGTCACGGACGAGCTGCTCGCCCGTGATCGGGCCGAGCGTGAGCGCGCGGCCCGGCGCCTGTTCGCGAGCCAACATGCCTCGAGGCCGAGCGTGCGGGCCGGCGGCCGACGATGAGGACGATCGTCACGGACCTGGACGGCACCATCGCGTTCGGCGGGTGCCGCCCGGTCCGGGCGATTCGCTCCGCGCTGTTCGCTCTCGCGGCCGCGCCGGACACCCGGGTGGTGCTGGCCACCTCCCGCACCCCGCGGTGCATCGGAGACTGGTTCGGCCCCCGGGCGCACCGGTTCGACCTCGTCTGCTGCAACGGTGCGCTCGTCGTGGCCCGGTCCGGCGCGGCGGTGACCCGGACCGCGATCCCGGCCACCGCCGTCGGGCACATCGTGGCGGCGCTGGGCGCCGCCGGCGCCGCCTACTGCCTGGAGTACGGGCACGAGTTCGTCGCCACCGACCACGACTCGCTGCCCTGGTGGGGCACCCGGCACCGCCGGGTGCTGGCCCCCGGGCGGGTGCCGGACCTGGCCGGCGTGGTCAAGGTGACAGTGGCCCGCACGCAGGGCTGGGCGCGGACGTTCGGCGCGCTCGAGGGCGTGGACGTCTTTCCCCACGAGACCGGGGACCTGGACGTCGTGGCCGGCGGTGTGGACAAGGCGGCCGCGCTCGCCGGCCTGCTCGGCGGCACCAGCACGGCCGTGCTGGCATTCGGCAACGATCGCAACGACCTGGCCCTGCTGCGGGCCGCGGACCGGGCCGTCGTGGTCGGTGCCGGACTCGTTGAGCTGGACGGGCTGCCCGCCGTGCGCCGCGTGGCCGCGAGCCCGGACGCGGTGCTCGCCGCACTGCGAGCCGGGGCCCGTCAGATCGTCGACGTCGTCCCGGCCGGCCCGGCGACGACGTCCGCCGTCACGGCACCGCCGGTTGCCCCCATCGCCGCGGTCAGCGCCGCGAGCCGCGCGGCGGCCAGGTCCGGGTAGCGCCCCACCCGCTCGTAGGCCGCGTACTGCTGCACCGCACGGGCGTAGTGACGGGCCGCCGCACGCAGGTCGCCGAGCGCCTCGTAGGTGCGGCCGAGGTGCCGGTGCCCATCGGCGTGCTCCGGGAGCGCACGGGCCCGGGCGGCCAGCGCGAGGGCCTCCTGGTGACGCGCGAGGGCGGTGCCGTGATCACCGCGGCGGGCATCCACCATGCCGCGGACGTTGATCATCCGCGGCACCAGCCCCGTCTCCCGGATCTGGTGGGCGAGCCGGAGCCCCTCGTCGACGAGCGCCTCGGCGCGGTCGAGGTCGTTGTCCTCACCGGCGAGGAGCCCCTGCCAGCACAACGCCGCCGGCTCGCTGCGCCGCAGCTGGCGTTCGCGGACCAGGGTGGACAACTCGTCGGCGTAGCGGCGGGCGGCGGTCAGGTCAAGCCATTCGACGGCGTACGAGGCGAGCCGGTCGAGGATCATGGCCCGCTCGTCGTCGTCGCGTTCGGCCCGGGCGATCACGAGCGCCTCCTGCATGAGGCGCTGCCCCTCGGCGATCCGGCCGAGCCCGATGATCGTGGCGCCGAGCTCGCAGAGGGCGCGCGAACGGTTCAGGGTGTGCCCGGACTCGACGAAGAGCGCCAGCGCCTCGCGGAAGAGCTCCTCGGCCCGGGTGCGGTGCCCGAGCTCGTACTGGTAGCAGCCGAGGTTGAACACCGCGACGGACTCCCGCTCCCGGTTCCCGGCTGCGCGCAGCGACTCACGCGCCTTCTCGGTCCGCCGGATGGCACCGTCGCGCTCGCCCAGATTGCTCAGGACGGCGGCGAGCGACACCTCCATGGCGGGCACGTCCTCGGCGTCCTCGGCCTCGGACTCAACGGACTGGGTGAGCAGGTCCGCGCACTCGTCGAGGTAGCCCTGGGCGTACAGCAGCGGGATCGTGGCCTGGGCGAGCGGGATCAGCCCTCCGACCCCGGCGGCCCGGGCCGCGAACGCCACCTGGACCAGGTCCGTGCGCCGCTGCTCTGGCCAGTTCGCGGCCAGGCTCGCGGACTCGAACGGCGAGCGGACGCCGTCGGTGTATTCGGCCCGGTGTGGCGCCCGGGGCGGATCCCAGGTGTCGTGGGCGAGGAAGGCCGTGGTGGTGAGGTGCCGCACCAGGCGGGCCAGGGCGTCCTGTCGCTGCACCGTGCCGAGGCCGTGCTCGGCCAGTTCGCGGGTGTAGGCCGCGAGCACGTCGTGCTGGGTGAAGGCGCCGGTCTCGGTCGGCTCCACGAGGTGCATCCGGACCAGGGTGTCCATGCCGCGCCGGGCGGCGGCGAGGTCGATGTCCGCCAGCGCGGCCAGGTCGGCGGTCTCCAGGCTCGTGCCCGGGAACACGCCCAGGTACTGCAGCAGCGACCGGTCCGGCTCGGTCAGGTTCTCGTAGGACCAGCTCAGCACCGAGCGGATCCCGGCGTCGGGATCTCCGGCGGCGTCGAGGAGGTCAAGGCGGGTGCGGTGGTCGTCGAGCTCCGCGAGCAGGTCCGCCGTCGGCTGGGTTCCGGTGCCGATCCGCTCGACGAGCAGGCGCAGCGTCAGCGGCAGGTAGCCGCACCGCTTCGCCAGCGCGGGCAGGAACTCCTGGTCCTGCGTGTGCGCGGCGAGCAGTGCGACGGCGTCGGCCTCGGTGAGCCCGCCGAGGTCGACCCGTGGCACGCCGTCGCGCCCGACCAGACCGGGCAGCGCATGGCGGCTGGTTACGAGCAGGACCGACGTGCCACCGCCGGGCAGCAACGGGCGCACCTGATCGGGTTCGCCGGCGTTGTCCGCGACCAGCAGCAGCCGGCGCTCGGCGGTCAGCGAGCGCAGCACGGCGGACCTGCCGTCGAGATCGCTCGGGATCAGGTCGCTGTTCACGCCGAGGGCGAGCAACCAGGACGCGATCACCCCGCTCGCCGTGAGCGGCGGTCTGGCGCTGAACCCGCTCAGGTCGGCGTACAGCCGGCCGTCCGGGTACTCCTCGAGGTGCTCGTGCGCCCACTGCAGCGCGAGGGAGGTCTTGCCGGCGCCCGCCGGTCCCGCGATCAGCGCGGCCCCCGCGCCGGAGCGGACGGCGCGCTCGAGCACCGCCAGGTCGGCCCGCCGGCCGACGAATCCGGCGACGGCGGGGAGGAGCTGGTTCGGACGCTGCCGGACCGTTGTCGGTGCGGCGGCCTCGCCGGAGAGCACGAGGGCGTGCACCCCGCGCAGCTCCGGCCCGGGTTCCACGCCAAGTTCGTCGGCGAGTGCACGATGGGTGCGGCGGTAGTGCTCGAGCGCGTCGGCCTGTCGGCCGGCGCGGTACAGGCCGGTCATGAGCAGCCCCTGGAGTCGTTCGCGGAGCGGGTGCCGGGCCGCCAGCGCGGCGAGGTCGCTGAGAACCGCGGCGTGGTTGTGGTGGCCGAGTTCCACCGTGTACCTGACCTCGAGGAGCTCCAGGTCGAGCTCGGTCAGCCGCCACGCCTCGGCATGCACCGCGTCGCCGTCGAGGCCCTCGTACGCCGCGCCTCGCCAGAGTTCCTGTGCCGCGGCCGCGAGCGGGAGCATCTGGGTGTGATCGAGCCCGGGTGCGAGGGCGCGGCTGCGGAGCGACTCGAACCGGGTCGCGTCGAACTCGTCGGCGTCGGCGCGCAGGACGTACCCGTCGGGGCCGTGGCTGAGCCGGTCGGGGTCGTCGAGCACCTTGCGCAGGCGGTGCAGGTGGACCTGGAGGCGGCCGGGGCCGCCCTCGGGCTCGCCCGGCCAGGCTGCCTCGGCGAGCACGCCGGGGGTGACGGGCCGGTTGACGTGGGCGAGCAGGTGCGCGAGCAGGGTGCGCTGAAGCCGACCCGACGGTGTCACGTCCGTGTCGCCGTCGAGGACCTGCAGCGGGCCCAATACCCCAAAACGCATGCCGCGCGATTCACCCCCGGTTGGTGCGCCCCAGCGCGTGTCCGCTCGATCATGCTCCTGCGCGGCCGGGAAAGGAAGGGCGATTACGCTGCAGCGAGCGTGCTCGAACCGCGCTGCTCCGTCACCGCCGACCCGCCGCCCGACCCACCAGGAGTCATCCGCATGACCGTCGATCCGCGTCCGTCCGCCGCACACCGTGCCGTTGCCCTCCCGCATCCGGCCGAGCCGGTCGCCGTGTTCGTCCAGGACCTGCCCGGCGGCGCACTGACGGCCGCCCGCCCGGCCGGACCGGGACGCTGGGCCGCCGGCGGGATCGAGGTCGCGGTCACGGCCGACGGCGGCGCCGCCCGGGTGAGCATCGACTCGGCCACCACCGTGTCCCGGGTTGCGGTGCGCTGGAGGCACACCCTCGCCGAGGATGCGCTGATCCTCGGGGACGCCTGGGAGCGCGGCTACGGCGACCTGCAGTGGCGGCACCACCAGAGCGAGCGACTGCTGCCCTGGTACTGGCTCGCGCACACCCCGGGCGACGGCGTCACCACCGGCTTCGGCGTGGACGTCGCCGCCGGCGCGTTCTGCTCCTGGTCGATGGACGAGGCCGGGTTCACGCTCTGGCTGGACGCCCGCAGCGGCGGCGGGCCGACGACCCTCGCCGGCCGCACCCTCGAGGCGGCGACGGTACGCAGGTTCGGTGGGCCGGACGCCGTCGGCACCGGCGACGCCAGCAAGGACACCAGCACGGCCACCACCGGCTCGCCGTGGCGGGCCGCCCACCTCGCCGTGGCCACGATGGCGAGCCCACTGACCCGGGCGACCTCCGCCGTCGGGCCGGTTGTCGGTGCGAACAACTGGTACTACGCCTACGGCACCGACTTCGACGAGGCGGCCGTGCTGACCGACGCCCGCACCGTCGTCGAGCTCGCGGACGGGCACCCGGTCCGGCCGTTCAGCGTCATCGACGCCGGCTGGAGCCCGGGTGGGGTGGCGCCGGGCGGCCCGTGGCACGCCGGGTTGCCGGGCGTCTTCGACGACATGGCGGCGACGGCAGCCAGGATCACGGAGATCGGCGCGCGCCCGGGTCTGTGGACCCGGCCGCTGCTCGAGCGCGGAACCGAGCCGGTGCACACCGTGCTCGGGCCAGGTGGCCCGGGGGAGTGGGCCCTCGACCCGTCGGCGCCGGACGTGCTGGCCGGCATCGAGGAGGACTTCGCGCGGTACCGCGAGTGGGGCTACGAGCTCGTCAAGCACGACTTCTCGACCTATGACACGTTCGGCCGGTTCGGACCGGCCATGGGCGCGAGCCTGACCGACCCGGGCCGCCGCCTCGCCGACCCGACACGCACCACGGCGGAGGTGCTGGTGGCCTTCTACCGCCGGATCCGCGAGGCGGCCGGTGACATGGTGGTGATCGGCTGCAACACCGTCGGGCACCTGGCGGCCGGGCTGGAGGACGTGCACCGCACCGGGGACGACACGTCCGGTCACGACTGGGAGCGGACCCGGCGGATGGGCGTGAACACCCTGGCGTTCCGGATGCCGCAGCACGGGCGGTTCTTCACGGCCGACGCGGACTGCGTACCGTCCACGGCGCGCACGCCGTGGGAGCACAACCGGGTGTTCCTGGACCTGATCGCCCGGTCCGGAACCGCACTGTTCTGCTCCATCGACCCGGCGACGCGGACCGACGCGGTGGACGCCGACCTGCGCGCGGCACTACGCCTCGCCCTCGACGGCGGCGAGAGCGGCGGCATCGAGCCGCTGGACTGGCTGAGCACCACGACCCCGCGGCGCTGGCGCACCGCCGACGGGGACCTCGAGGTGGACTGGACCTCGCCCTGGGGGGTGGAGCCCGGCGCCTGCTGACCCGCTCGGGCTGCTGCGTCAGATCCCGATCGTGAGCGTCGAGACGTAGCCACCCGAGGCGTCCCCGCTGACCGTGGCCAGCTGGGTGATCCCGCCGTCCTCGCCGAACACGTTGTCGCTGGTGAGGCTGGTCCCGGAGAGGTTGCGGATGCTGCCGGGGTAGTCGGCCTGGCTGTACACGGCCTCGCAGACCTCCTGCGGAAGGGCGATCTGGGAGGTCTTCAGGATCCGGCCGTTGCTGGTCGCGTTCGCCAGGGACTCGTAGACCTCGAAGTGGATGTGTGGCCACCGGCCGGAGTAGCAGCCGGGAAAGATCGAGGTGAACGTGACGGTGCCGTCCGCCGCCGTCTCCTGGACGCCGCGCAGGTAGTTCTCGTTCTCGACACCGCTGGAGTACAGGGAGTAGTTCCCCTCGGCGTCGCAGTGCCACGCGTAGATGGCCAGGCCCGGCATGACCAGCCCGGTCGCGGCATCCCGGACGGTCAGTGAGAACGTCAGCGGAACCCCCTGCGCCGTGGTCGTGGAGGCGCCGAAGCTTGACCGGATGTCCGAACGCACGATGCCGGAGTCGTCCAGCACGTTCACCCCGTTCGAGCCGTCCGCCGGATAGGGGCCCTGCGTCTCGTCGGGAACCTCCGTGACCGATACCGCGTCCGCGGTGCTCGGGTCGGTGGTCGGGTCCGACGAGCCCGACGGCGTGGCCGACGTGGGCGCCGACGTCGGGCCGGTCCCGGTCGCGCCGCTCGTGCAGGCCGCGAGCAGTCCGACCCCCGCCGCGCCGAACAACCCGAGTGCGGTGCGCCGGTCGAACAGGGTCCCGAGGTCGTAGACGAGGCCGCGGTCCTCCTCGTCGAGGACGTTGCCGTCCGCGTCGAGCCACTCCTCCTGCTCGGTGGTGCTCGCCTCGTCCGCCCCCGGTCGCGTTCCCGGATCCGCCGCCGGCTGACCCTCCACCCGGATCGCCGTCGGGCCCGAGCCCGGTCGTCTCGAGCGGGTGGTCCGCCGCAGGGGACCAAGGATCGTGCTTCGCCGCCTGTTGAACATGTTCGCTCGCCTTCTCGTGATCGGTGCGCCGGCGCGCCCTACGGTGAGTGTGGGGACGCCGGCTGGCCCGGTCCTGGGCGGATCTTGAGAGGTCGCTGAGGGCGGCGTGAGCGAGCCGACGAGGTTTCGGGCCCGGCGATCGCGGCGGCGCCGGCCTGGTTCCGCTGGCGCAAGATGCGGGTGGCGTGGGGTTCGATCGATATTTCGGGTCAGTGGAGTCGTAGGGGTGCCGGCCCGAGCGATCGCGTATCAACCGGGCCCGGCCGCGCCTCTTCCTGCTACCCGGCCCCCACCACCGGATCCCCCGACTCCCCGAGAGGACCGACGTCGATGAGTGACGCCTCCTTCGCCTTCCTCGTCCACCCGCGCACCCGCCTGGCCCCGGACCTTGGCCTGATCTGGGCGCCGCTGGCCCGCGTGCCGGAGCGCTACTACGACCTGGCACTGCGCCGGCTGCCGCTTCGGCCGTTCACGATGGCCGGGGTCCAGATCGACGACCGGCGGGTCGGCCGCATCGTGATGGTGCCCTACGGCGCGCGGCATCTGCTCGAGGCGCCCGTGGAGGGACGCGCCCGGGTGCACCGGGCCGTCGACGTGGCCGCCCGCACCGGGGCCGAGATGGTGGGTCTCGGGGCGCTCACCGCGACCGTGACCCGCGGCGGCTCGAGCCTGTCCGGGTGCACCGACGTCGGCGTCACCAACGGCAACGCCTTCACGGCCGCCATCGTGGACACCCAGGCCCGCCAACTCCTGGACGGCCGAGCCGGTGCACCCGGCCGGCGCGTGGCCGTCGTCGGGGCGAGCGGCAGCGTCGGCGGCGCGGTCAGCGAGCTCCTCGCCGCGGACGCCGCGGTCGACCACCTCAGCCTCATCGCCCGGTCCCGTCCCCGGCTGGAGGCGCTCGCGGACCGGATCGGCCCCCGGGTGCCGACCACGATCGGCACGGACCTGACCGGCCTGGCCGACGCGGACCTGATCATCCTGCTCACGGCCTCCGCCGATGCCCTGGTGCGGCCGGAGCACCTGGCCCCGGGCGCCGTCGTCCTGGATGCGACGCAACCACGCAACACCGCACCCGACCTGCTCGTCGCCCGCCCGGACGTGACCATCGTCGACGGCGGGATCGTGAGCATCCCGAGCCTGCGCCTGACCGGCGGGGACATCGGGCTGCCGAACGGCCGGGCCTACGCCTGCTTCGCCGAGACCGCGCTGCTGTCCCTGACCGGCCACACCGGGCACTTCTGCCTCGGCGTGCCGACGCTCGAGCAGGTCGCCCACACCCGGGCCCTCGCCGCGGACCTGGCCCACCTCGGCTTCACCCCCGCCGCACCCACCTCCTTCGGCAGACCCCTGGCCGAGACCACGACGTTGGTGGCGGCATGAACGCCCGGGTGGTGCTGCTCGGCGGCGGCTACGTGACCCTGTTCGCCTACCGCGCACTGATGCGCCGCCTCGGTCGCCAGATCCGCAGCGGCCGGGTCGAGATCGTCGTGATCAGCCCCGACGACGCACACAGCTTCCACGGCTTCACCGGCGAGGTGATCGCGGGGATCCTGCCGTACGAGCGCACCCGGACGCCGTTGGCGGAGGTCATGCCGCACGCCCGGATCCTGCCCGCGCGAGCCGTGCGCATCGACCGTCGGCAGCGCCTCGTCGAGATCGAACGCGTCGACGACGGCGTCCGTTCCGATCTCTCCTACACGGCGCTCGTGGTGGGTACCGGTGGGCGCGAGCCCGTTGGCCGGGTTCCGGGGATGGCCCACCACGGGCGCACGCTGCGCGGCCCGGGGGACATCCTGGCCCTCTCCGACCGGGTCGCGACGGCCGTCGACGCAACGGCCGGCAGCGTGGATCGTCGGATCCTCGTGGTCGGCGGCGGCCTGGCCGGCGTGGAGCTCGCCGCGGCCGCGGCCGACCGTGGCGCCGGCGACCTGCAGGTCACCCTGGTCCACTCCGGGCCACGCCTGCTGCCCGAGCTCGACGACCAGCCCCGGCTGCGCGCCCGCGCCCGCGCCGAGCTGATCCGGCTCGGGGTCGCGGTGCGCACCGGGGTGCGGGTGGCCGCCGTGGACGACGGCGGGGCACGCCTGGCCGACGGGACCTACCTGCGCGCGGGGACCGTCATCGCCACGGTCGGGCAGTCGCCGGTCGCGATCGGGGGCCTCGAGGAGTTCGGCGACGAGCGCGGGCGACTCGCCACCGGGCCGGACCTGTCCGTGACCACCGGGATCTGGGCGGCGGGGGATGCCGCACGGGTGGTCCGTCCGGGCACCCGCGAGCCGGTCCCGGCGAACGCACTCTGGGCGATCAAGGCGGGTGCGCACGCGGGCGCGAACGTGGCCGCGAGCCTGCACACCGACCTCGGGCTGCCCGGGTACGCGGGCCGGGTCCGGCGGCCGTTCACCTATCGCGGGCTCGGCCGCGCCGCGTCCTTCGGGCTCGGCCGCTCGATCAGCGAGCTCTACGGGATCCCGTTCACCGGTGCCCTGGCGTGGGTGCTGCGGATGGTGTTCTTCATGCGCTTCATGCCGTCCCGACGGCGGGCGCTCGCCGTCGTGGGCGACCTCGTCTCCGTCCGTGGCCGGGTGCGCGGCGGGCGCGGCGTGCAGCAGGTCGTGCCGACGGCCGGGGGCGGGTCCTCGGTCAGTCGGTCCGGGGTGCCGCAGGTCGTGCCGGCGGCGGCCGGGGCCGGGGCCTCGGTCAGTCGGTCCGGCTCGCGGCCGGAGCCGGCGCCCTCTCGCCTGCCGGTGCGGCAGGCGTAGCGCGTCCACTGAGCACCCTCGCCAGGCCCACCACCACGAGCCCCGCGACCGGGACCACGAGCAGGCCGACGCGCAGGCTGGTCGCATCGGCCACCAGGCCGACCAGGGGCGGCGAGAGGAGGAACCCGAGTCGCATCAGCCAGGACACGACGGTCAGCCCCGTGCCGTGGCGCAGACCGGGAAGTTCATCCGCCTCGTGCATGGCCGCCGGGACGAGCGTCGCGACGCCGAATCCGGCGGCGGCGAACCCGGCGATCGTGCCGGGCACGGTGGGGAATGCCAGCGCGGCACCCATCCCGAGCGCGGCGATCAGGCCACCCGTCCGGGCAACGGCTCGCTGCCCGAACCGGTCCACGAAGGAGTCCCCGAGCAGCCGTCCCACGAATTGCGCGCCGACGAGCGCGATGTAGCCGGTCGCGGCCAGCGCGGCGGGTGCGCCGAGGTCATCGGACAGGTAGAGCGTGGCCCACGAGTTGCCGGCATCCTCTACGACCGCACCGGCGGTCGCCACCAGCACCAGGGCGACCAGCACCCACACGGTGTGCGGGCTCACCCGCGTCGGTCGCGGCGCCGGGGGCGACACCCCACCCGAGGCGCCCGCCGCACCGTCGGCGTCGACGGCCGGCGCGACCAGCTGCGTGGTGCCGGGCTGCGTGGTGCCGTCGGCCGCCACGGTGGCGTGCTCGTCGTCGCGTCCCGGGAGACAGAACCGCAGCGCCACCAGGGACACCGTCCCGAACAGCACCGCCGAGACACTCAGGTGCACCCCCAGCGGCAGCCCCAGGGCGATCGCGGCAGCGGCCATCGAACCCCCGAGGACCGCGCCGATCGACCACACCGCATGGAAGGAGTTGATGATCGAGCGCCCGTAGCGGCGCTGCACCCGCAGCCCGTGGGCGTTCTGCGCGACGTCCGTGATCGCGTCCATCGCTCCACCGAGGAACAGCGCGAGGGCGAACAGCCCCACCGACGGTGAGAGACCGGCGGTGAGCACGCCGATGGCGGTGAGGATCGTGCCGGCCACCGCGACGCGTCCCGAGCCGAACCGGCGGATCAGGGTCGCGGCCGCCAGACCGGCGGCGACGGCCCCGGCCGGGAAGGCCGCGATCACCAGGCCGTAGGTGGCGTTCTCGAGCCCGAGCGCGGCCTTGATCTCCGGGTAGCGCGGCAGCAGGTTCGCGAACAGCGCACCGTTGGTCAGGAACAGGGCGGCAACCGCGCCGCGGGCACGGCGGTCGACCGGCGCGGGGAGGGTTCGGACAGAGGCACTCATATGTACGATCGTACATATCGCGGGATAGGATCGTGACATGAGCTCGGACGGCCACTTCGCGGGCGACCCCCGCACGAACCGGGAGCGGATGCTCGCCGGTGACCTCTACATCGCTGACGACCCGGAGAACGCACGGCTGGCGCAGCGCGCGGTCCGGCTCCAGGAGGCGTATCGCCGGGCCTGCGCCGAGGATGAGGAGTCCGCGCGGGCGATCCTCACCGAACTGCTCGGGACGCTCGGAGAGGCGGCGTTCGTCAAGGCGCCGCTGTTCGTCGACTACGGCGAGAACCTGCACATCGGCGCCCGCACGTTCGTCAACTACAACCTGGTTGCGCTCGACGTGGCGACCATCACGATCGGCGCCGACTGCCAGATCGGCCCGAACGTCCAGCTGCTCACGCCGACCCACCCGGTGGAGCCCGGTCCACGGCGGGACAAGCTCGAGGCGGCGCGACCGATCACGATCGGGGACAACGTCTGGCTCGGCGGCGGCGTCATCGTGTGCCCGGGCGTGAGCATCGGGGACGACTCGGTGATCGGCGCCGGCGCGGTGGTGACGAGGGACATCGGCGCGGGTGTGGTCGCAGTCGGCAACCCCGCCCGCGTGGTCCGGAGCGTGTGAGACCCATGTCCGGTGCGCTGGGGAGCTCGAGCAGGCCGGCGCCTCGGCGGGTCCGCAGGTTCGACCCGGACCGGCGGGAGCGAATCGTCGGGGCCTGCCTCGATGTCATCGCCGAGCATGGCGTGGCGGGCACGAGTCACCGGCGGGTGGCGGCGGCGGCGGACGTCCCGCTCGGCTCGATGACCTACCACTTCACCGGCATGGACGGCCTACTGCACGAGGCCTTCGGCGCCTTCACCGCCGAGGTGATCGCCACGTTCGAGCGGCGGATGGCGCAGG
This sequence comes from Occultella kanbiaonis, assembly GCF_009708215.1. Lineage (NCBI taxonomy): Bacteria > Bacillati > Actinomycetota > Actinomycetes > Micrococcales > Ruaniaceae > Occultella > Occultella kanbiaonis. The sequence goes on from NZ_CP046175.1 coordinate 889,389, forward strand.
CCGGCGACGCAGAGGCGGCGCGAGCAGCCCTCGTCACCCTGATCAGCGACGACCTGCTCAGCACCCACCGGGACCTGGTCCTGACGCACGAGCTGTACACGCTCGCCGCTCGTGAGGAGTCCTATCGCGCGCTCACGAACGCCTGGATGAACGCCAGCCGAGCCGCGCTGGAACGCCACTTCGACCCGACCACCGCACGGATCGTGGACGCCCTCATCGAGGGGCTGACCATCCACCGTGCCCTCGACACGCAGCCGCAGGACCGGGCGGTCGTCGCCTCGGCCATCGCGCGGGTCTGCGCCGGGTCCGCGTAGACGGTCAGCGCTGCGACAGATCGATCCGGTGGCCGTCGGCTCAGGTGCGGGCGACGATCAGGTAGGTCAGGTAGGCCACGTACGCGGCGACGAAGATCGCGCCCTCGATCCGGTTGATCTTGCGCCCGGACACGAACACCGGGATGCACGCGATGGCCACGCCGAACATCAGGACCAGATCGACCCGGAGCACCTCGGCGGGTACCGCGATCGCGGCCGGGGAGGCGATCATGGTCGCACCGAGGATGAACACGATGTTGTACACGCTCGAGCCGAGCAGGTTGCCGAGCGCGATGTCCCGGTCACCCTTGATCGTGGAGACGATCGTGGTGACCAGTTCCGGGGCCGAGGTGCCGATCGCGATGATGGTCAGGCCGATGACCGCCTCGGACACACCGAGGTCGGTGGCGATCTCGACGGCGCCGCCGACGAGCAGGTCCGAGCCGAACACGATGATCGCGATACCGCCAACGAGCAGGAGCAGGTCGATGAGGCCACGCCGGCCGGTGCGTGCGCGTTCGGGGACCTCGTACTCCTCCTCGTAGGTGTGCTTGATCGCCGGGGTCTCGCGCTTCGCGGTGCGCACGATGAGCAGCGTGTAGGCAAGCCCCGCGCCGAGCAGGAGGACGCCCTCCCAGAGCGACAGGACGCCGTCGAGCGCCAGCAGCACGAGCAGGACGGACGCGACCAGCATGGCCGGCAGGTCCATCCGGATCGTCCGGGTCTCCAACGGGATCGGCCGGATCAGCGCGCTCAGCCCGAGGATCAGCAGCAGGTTGACGATGTTCGTGCCGACGATGTTGCCGATGGCGAGCCCGGCGCTGCCGGAGGTGGCCGCCTGGAGGCCGATCGCCAGCTCGGGCATCGAGGTGCCGAGCGAGACGACCGTGAGGCCGACGACGATCGGAGAGATGCCCAGGCGGGCGGCGAGGTTCGACCCGCCGCGGACGAGGAGCTCGGCGCCGCCGATCAGCGCAAGGAGTCCGAGGAGGATGGCTATCGGGGCGGGCATCGCCAGTCACAGTACCGAGCCCGAGGCAGTGGCGGGCTCGCATTCACGCGATCGTCAGGGGCGTGGGATGTTCCGCAGGTTCGACCGGGCCATGGACATCACCTCGGCGCCGCCACCGCCGAGGACGGCCTTGGTCATCGCCGTCGCGAAGCCCTTGATCTGCTTGCCGGTGATGCTCGGCGGGATGGACAGCGCGTTCGGGTCCGTGACGATGTCGATCAGCGCCGGGCCGGATCGCTCGAATCCGCCGGTCAGGGCCTTGCGCAGGTCCTTGGGGTGCTCGACCCGGACGGCCGGGATCCCGATCGCCGTCGCGATGGCCGCGTAGTCCACGGTGGGGGAGTCGGTGAACGCGGACGGGAGTCCCTCGACGAGCATCTCCAGCTTCACCATGCCGAGGCTCGCGTTGTTGAACACGACGACCTTCACCGGCAGGTCGTAGTGCCGGATGGTGATCAGGTCCCCGAGCAGCATGGACAGGCCGCCGTCGCCGCACATCGCGACCACCTCGCGGCCGGGCTCGGCGAACGCCGCCCCGATCGCGTGGGGCATCGCGTTGGCCATCGAGCCGTGCAGGAACGAACCGATCACCCGGCGGCGGCCGTTCGGGGTCAGGTAGCGCGCCGCCCACACGTTGCACATGCCGGTGTCGACGGTGAACACGGTGTCCTCGCCGGCGGTCTCGTCCAGCTGCACGGCGGCGTACTCGGGGTGGATCGGGGTGGTCCGTTCCACCTTCTTCGTGTACGCGCTCACCACCTTGTCCATGAGGGTCTCCTGCTTCTTGAGCATGGAGTTCAGGAACCGGCGGTTCGACTTGCGTCGCACCAGCGGGGCGAGCGCGAGCATCGTCTCGCGGACGTCGCCGACCACGCTCAGGTCGAGCCGGGTCCGACGGCCCAGGTGCGTCGGGTCGATGTCGATCTGGGCGGTGCGCACGTCGTCGGGCAGGAACTGGTCGTAGGGGAAGTCGGTGCCGACGAGGACCAGCAGGTCGGCGGAGTTCATCGCCTCGAAGCAGGCGCCGTAGCCGAGCAGGCCGGACATGCCGACGTCGAACGGGTTGTCGTACTGGATGACCTCCTTGCCGCGCAGCGAGTGCCCGATCGGGGCCGCGGCCGCATCCGCCAGCGCGATCACCTCGTCGTGGGCGTCCCGGGCGCCCGCGCCGACGAAGAACGTCACCTTCTTCGCGGTGTTGATGGCGTCGGCAAGCTCGGCGACGTCCTCATCGCGCGGTACGACCCGTGGGCGGTTGCTCGTCACGCACACCGTCGGAGCCGTGTCGGAGACCTCCTCGTCCGCGACGTCGCCGGGCAGGGTCAGAACGGCGACGCCGGGCGCGCCGAGTGCGTGCGCGATCGCGGTGTTCGCGACCCGGGGCATCTGCGAGGCGCTGGAGATCATCTCGGAGTACACCGAGCACTCGGTGAAGAGCCGGTCCGGGTGGGTCTCCTGGAAGAACTGCGTACCGATCTGGTTGGTCGGGATGTGCGAGGCGATGGCGATGACCGGCACCCGGGACCTGTTCGCGTCGTAGAGGCCGTTGATCAGGTGCAGGTTGCCAGGGCCGCAGGAGCCCGCGCACGCCGTGAGCTCCCCGGTCACGGTCGCTTCCGCGGCTGCGGCGAACGCGGCCACCTCCTCGTGTCGCACGGAGACCCAGTCGATCCCGGCGGTGCGCCGGACTGCGTCGACCACCGGGTTCAGGCTGTCCCCGACGATCCCGTAGATCCGTTTCACCCCAGCCGACACGAGTTGGTTCACGAGCTGTTCGGCGACGGTCACGGCCATGGGATGTTTCCCTCCGAGCGGTGGGGGTGGACCTCGTCCATTCTCCCGGGATCCGCCGCCGGCGCCACCCGCGGAAGGGGACGTCGCTCGGCCCGGAGGTTGGTCCCGGAACGCTACCTGGGTGCTCCGGCGTCGCTCTCGCCGCGGCCGGCCAGCTCCTCGAGCGCGTCCGCGAGCTCGGCCACCGGGCGCCGACCGTCCAGCTCCACGCTCGCGCCGGCGCGCAGCAGCGGTTCCACGGTCTCCGTGTAGTGGGCGATCTCGGCCCGTTGCTCCGGGGTGGCGCCGTAGGGGTTCTCGGTCCGGCGCTGGACCCGCTCGAGCATCACCTCGAGCGGGGCGCTGAGCAGGACCACGTGGTCGAACCGGTCGTAGAAGCGGCCCTGGTTCTCGACCGTGCCGGACAGGAACAGGTCCTGATGCTCGTCCAGCAGCGCCGTGACGCGCGGCTCGTCCCAGGTGGCGTCCGGGAGCACCCAACCGCCCTCGTCGGTCTCGACCGTGAGGTGCCCGCGACGGCGCAACTCGGCCAGGACGGTCGTCTTGCCGGTTCCGGACATGCCCGTGAGGAGGATGCGAGCCATGGGTGCATTGTGGCGTGCTCCACGTCCGGGACGAACCCCGTCCCGCTCGGGATGCACGTCGCGCGCCGGCTGCGCCCGGACGGCGAGCCGGGTTGCCCGAGGTGTGGACCCGGGGTCCAAGATGTGACCCATGAGGATCGACGCCCATCACCACGTGTGGGATCTGGCCGTGCACCCGCAGGACTGGATCGGGCCGGAGCTGGCACCGGTCATCGGCCGCGACTTCGACGTGGACCAGTGGTTGGCCGCCGCCGAACCCACCGGGGTGACCCACGCCGTCATCGTGCAGACCGTGCCGCAGGACGCCGAGACGCCGTACCTGCTCGACCTCGCCGCGCGGCACGAGCACGTGCTCGGCGTGGTCGGCTGGGTGCCGTTCGGCGCCCCGGACCTCACGGAGCGACTCGACGCGCTGGCCGACCATCCGGCATCGGACCTGCTCGTCGGGCTGCGGGACCTGAGCGAGCAGCGCGTGGACCCGGCCTGGCTGGCCGGACCGGAGGCGGCGCGGACCTTCGCGGCCGCCGGCGAGCGTGACCTGACCATCGATCTGCTCGTGCGTGGCGAGCACCTGGCTGCTGCGGCCGAGGCGGTCCGGGCGCATCCGGACACCTCGTTCGTGGTCGACCACCTCGCCAAGCCGGACCTGGACCGGACCACGCCGGGGGAGTGGGCAGCCGTGATCGCACCCCTGGCCTCGGCGCCGAACGTCGCGCTGAAGTTCTCCGGCTACGCCACCCAGACGGGCGATCTGGGTGCAGCCGACCTGACCCTGGCCGGCTATCTCAACGCGGCCCTCGAGGCGTTCGGTCCGCGTCGGATCATGTTCGGCAGCGACTGGCCGGTCTGCCTGATCGGCGGCTCCTACGCCCAGGTGGTCGCTGCGGCCGAGGCTGCGCTGGAGGTTGTCGATGCCGACGACGCCCTGCTGGGGGAGTTCTTCACCGGCGCGGCGACCCGATGGTACGGACTGGACCCGTTGGAGGCCGCCTGAGCGCAGGGTCGGGGAACCCACGCGGCGCGCCACGCGTTGAGCAGGGGGAGACATCTCCCAGCCCGGAAGGATTCATCATGGGCCTGCTCGACCGGATCCTCGGCCGCGAGCCGAACGACTACGACCCCTATCGCGCCAACTCCCAGCCCGGACGCCAGGCCTACGGGCAGCACCCGCAGGCCGCGTACGGCCAGCCTGCCCCGGCCGGCCAGAACCACGCCCGACGGAGCCCCGATCAGGTGGCGATCGACCGGTACCGGTACCTCGTGAGCACCGCGCCGCCCGACGCCGTGGAACAGGCCCACGCCGAGGCGTTCTCCCGGCTCACGCCGGAGCAGCGACGGCAGGTGCTCGATGACCTTGGTGCCGTCGTCCCGCCCGCGGAACGGGCGCCGTCGGACTCTCCGCAGGATCTCGCGCGGATGGCGACCCGCGCCGAGGTGCGCGAGCCGGGCACCCTTGAACGCACCTTCGGCGGCCAGCGCGGCGGCCCCGGTTTCGGCGCCATGATGGGCTCCAGCCTGCTCGGCACGATCGCCGGTGTGGTGATCGGCTCGGCCGTCGCGAACGCCCTGTTCGGCCCGGCATTCGCCGACCCGACCCAGGAAGTGCCGCAGGACGCGGCCGCCGATGGCGGTGCCGACGCGGGTGCCGACGGCGGCGCTGACGCGGGTGCTGACGGTGGCGGCAGTGATGCTGCGGCCGACGCGGGCGGTAGTGACGCGGGTGGTCTGGGTGACTTCGGTGGTGGCTTCGAGGACTTCGGCGGTTTCGGCGACTTCTGACTTCGGCGACTTCTGAGCCGGTACGTCAGCCCCAGTTCGGCTCCTCGCCGATCGGGTAGCCGTGCCGTTCCCAGGTGCGCCACCACGAGGCGGCTCCCGGTGGGAGCGTGGCCGGGTGCTCCTCGAGGAGTTCGCGCAGCCGGAGCTTGAGCTCGACCAGTTCGGACATCGGCGGCCGGGTCAGGGCCGGATCGCGGGCCGGGTTGAACATCTCGTCCTCGGTGGTCCAGATGAGGCGGCGCAGATTGATCACGTTACGGGTGTGCTCGTGCGCCTCGGCGGAGGCGTCCGAGTAGATGTCGCGGGCGCGCAGATACCCGTAGTCCATCGCGATCGAGACCAGGCCGGGCTCCACGGTGAGCAGGTCATGGATGTCCAGCTCGGGCTGGATGACCATGGCCCCGGCGGACTGCGCGCGTCGGATCTCGTCGAGCTGGATCTCGTCGGTCATGATGCCGAAGCCGCTGCGCATCACGATCTCCAGCATGTCCTTGTCCGCGTAACCACCGTCCCACGGCAGCCCCGCGGGTGAGGCGACCACCGCGAAACAGCGGGTCACGCCCAACGCGGACACCGCGATCTCGACGGGCAAGGACTCCCGGGCTCCGCCGTCGACGTAGTGCTGGTCGTTCAGCCGGACCGGCGCGAAGACGGCCGGGATCGCACAGGAGGCCCGGATCGCCTCGATGAGGTCGACCGGGTCCTCCTCGGGCAGCAGCGCGTCGGTGCGGTCCCGTAGCCGTCCGAACTCGTCGACGTAGCGCAGCTCGCCCGACTCCAGCGCCACCACCGCGGCTCGGAACCGAATCCCGGAGGCGGCCAGCTGGGTGGCGTCGAACAGCCGTGGGTCGGAGACCCGGTCGACCAGGGGACCCGGGCGGAAGGCGGCGCGCTCGGTCTGCGCCCCGGTCAGGATCGTCTGCACGTCGGTGCTGGTCCGGCCGGCCTCCCAGATCGTCGCGAGCGTGTCCAGGACGTTGCCCGAGGACCACAGCGGCGTGTGCTCGGGTGGTGTCTGGTCATGGTCGGCCGTCACCAGCGCGGCTTCGGCCGGTGCGTGCCTCGTCGCCTCCTCGTGGTGTTCGGACTGCCGTGCGGTCAGTCGCTCGACGGCCTTGATCGGGCCCTGCAGCACGGACGCGAGGTTGGTGGTCAGGGCGGTCCGGTTGCTCGGCCGGTGCCGCAGGGCCATCACCTTGCGCCATGTCGGCATGTGCTCGCGGAGCTTGGTGAACCAGGGCAGCTCCTCGAACAGGTCCGAGCTGCTGCGCATCCCGAGCCAGAGCCGGCGCAGATCCGCGACCGCCTCCCGCTGCCCGGCCTGGTCGGGGTACTGCGCGATCACGGCCGTGAGGATGGACCCGGCCGACGTGCCGGTCATGACCTGCGGGGCGAACCCGTCCTGCTCGTAGAGGTAGGTCAGGGCGCCGATCTGGAAGCTCGAGCGCGCGCCGCCGCCGGAGACGACGAGACCGATGACGTCCTCGGGCTGCGGCGCCGGTTCGGCGGGCTCGGCTTCGGGACCGGGGGCGGCGGTCCGCCCGTCCGGCACGGGTTCGCCCCCGAGCAGACGAATGAGCCGATGCCGCAGACTCGTGGTCAGGTCCGGTGCACCGGTCATGACTCAAGGGTAGGAGAGGATGCCGGGTCCGTGTCGAGCCAGTCGGGCGTGGCGGTGATCGGGGTGGCGTGCTTCTCCCACGTGCGCCACCAGTCGAGGGCGCCGGGTGGCAGCCGCTCCGGTGGGAACTCCGCGACCAGTTCGTGGAGGCGGCGCTTCAGTTCGCCGAGCGCCGGTTCGATCCGTCCGGGCTCGGCGGAACGCGGGTCGACGGCGGCGCCGACGTTCAAAGTCGGCGCACCTGGGGCGGTGGCCGGTCCGAGCGTTGCGAACATGTCGTCCTCGACGCTCCAGATGAGGCGGCGGAGGTTGATGAGGTCCCGGGTGCGGGCGTGCTCGGCCTCGGTGGCGTCAGCGCAGACGTCAGCTGCCCGCAGGTAGCCGTAGTCCATCGCGATCGCGATCAGGCCCGGCTCGATGGTGATGATGTCGTGGATGTCCAGCTCGGGGTCGATCACCGTGGCGCCGAGGGCGCGGGCTCGCTCGACCTCGTTGGCCTGGATCTCGTCAGGCATGATCTCCGCGGCTGCGCGCATCACGATCTCGAGCAGTGCCTGTCCGCTGAAGTCATCGGCCACGGGGAGCCCGACGGGGTTCGCGGTCACGACGTAGCACCGCTCCACGCCGAGGCTGGAGTAGGCGATGTCGACCGGCACGTTCTCGCGAACACCGCCATCCACGTAGGTGCCGTCGTTCAGCCGGACCGGGGGCAGCCCGGCGGGGATCGCGCAGGAGGCGAGGATCGCCTGATCGAGCGCGACCGGGCTCTCGTCGAGGAGCCGGTCGGCGGCATCGCGAAGGCGTCCGGCGCCGTCGACGTAGCGCAGCTCGCCGGACTCCAGGTGCACGGTGGCGAGCCGCAGCTCGACGCCGGAGGTCGCCGGAAGCGCCGTGTCGAACACGGCTGGGTCCAGCAGCTGGTCGATGATCGGGCCCACCACGAACGCCGACCGCTCCCGCGCCGCGCCCCGGAGGACGACGTTCACGTCCGGCCCGGTCCGGCCGACATCCCAGAGCGCGGAGAGGAGCTCGAGCGGGCTGGACCCGGCGGACGAAGGGTCGTGCTCCGGCGGAACCTGATCGCGTGCCGTCGGCGTCGGGGAGGGCACGGGATTGCCGTCGAGGGCACGGTCCGCATCTGCAGGCAGGCGCTGCCCAGTAGGAACTGGGCTCTGCCCCGCCGCCGTCCCGCCCTCCGCGCCCGATGCCCGGCCCACGCCTGCGCGGTTCTCTCCCGCCGCCGCTCGCGCGCGCTCGGTGAGCCGGTCCACCGCGCGACGTGGGCCGGCGAGAACCGTGCCGAGGCTCTCGACGAGCGAGACCCGGTTGGCCGCCCGGACCTGAATCGCGGCGAGTCTGCGCCAGGTGGGCATGTCCTCGCGAAGCGCTGTGAACCATGGCAGTTCCGCGAACATGTCCGAGCTGGTGGTCATGCCGAGCCAGATCCGACGCAGTTCGGCGACCGTGCGCCGCTGCCCGGCCAGGTCGCCGTGCTGGGACAGGATCCCCGCCAGGACCGACCCGGCGGACGTGCCCGTGATGACCGAGGGCGTGATCCCTTCCACCTCGTAGAGGTAGGACAGCGCCCCGATCTCGAACGACGACCGGGCGCCACCGCCACCGAGGACGAGGCCGACCACCGGTTCGACCTCGGCCGCCGCGGTGCCCGGCCCGGGTCCCGGGGCGGTGGCGGCGTCCGATGGGCCGGTCGCGCTCTCGGGTCCGGTGCCTGCGGCGCTCGAGGGCCGTGGGACGCCTCCGAGCAGCTTGATCACTGCGTGGCGTGCCGATCGCAGCACGTTGGCTGGGGTCCCCATACCCGCACTGTAGGGGTACCGCCGGAGGAAGGCGCTGTGGTTGCCGTACCTCAGACCCGCCTGCGTGCTGCCGCGGTCGGCCAGCGGGCGGTCGCGCCGATGCGTGCCACGCGTCGTCCGGATGCCAGGCTGGGCGCATGACGGTCGCGCCCGCAGTGCTCTTCGACGTCGACGGCACCCTCGTCGACGCGCTCGCCGGCCAACGGCGGATCTGGGCGCAATGGGCAGGCGAGTTCGGGCTCGATCCGGACACCGTCTACGCCGTGGCACAGCGGACCCGCCCGATCGAGACCGCCGCCGAGCTGCTGCCGGGGTCGGATGCACGGTCTGCTGCGGCGAGGTTCGACGAACTGGAGGATGAGGACGCCGCGCACGGCGACGTGCGGCAGATCGAGGGCGCCGCCGCGCTGCTCGAGGCGCTCGCGGGTCGGACCTGGGCGCTCGTGACGTCGAATGCGGAGCGTCGTGTCGTGCGCCGGTTCGAGCGGCTCGGGTTGCCCGTGCCGGCCGTCATCGTGGACAACGCCGCGACCCGCCGGGGCAAGCCTGCACCGGACCCGTACCTCTTCGCTGCGGAACGCCTCGGGGTCGAACCCCGCGACTGCCTCGTGGTCGAGGACTCGCCCTCGGGTGCTGCCGCAGGGATCGCCGCCGCCATGACGGTGTGGTGCGTGAACTGCAGCGAGGCCGTTCCCGGTGCCGCGAGGCACTATCCCTCGCTCGCGGCGGCAGCACGGGACATCGTCGCGTTCGCCTCACGCCCGCCGAGCGTCTGAGGCGCCCGGCTGCTCCAGGCCGATCGCGATGTGTCGCGCCGGACCCGCGGTCCACGGGCGTGATCTCAAGCGGCGCTCGGCGAGCGCACCGAGCGTGCCGCCTGCGGCCCGGAGCCGAACGGGTTGTTGGTCGTACCGCTCGAGGAAAGCACCGGAACGTTCCACCCCGGCCGCGCTGGCCGCGGAGTCTCCGACGCGACCACGATGGGGATCCGGTCGACGCGGCTGCTCCCCAGCTGGCGTCGCGCTGCGACACCCCGAACAGTTCTGCGAGGACCCGATGAGCACTGTCACCCACGGCGGCGACGTCGATGCCCTGATCGCGACCGCGAAGGCCTACGCCGCCGGCGCGGAGCAGCTCCGCACGGTCTGCGTGCGCATCACGGTCGGCCTGTGCCACACGATGATCTGGAACGGCCCGGACGCCCTCGCCGCGCGAACCGCATGGGAACTGGAGTGGTCGCCGGCACTCATGCGGGCGTCGAGCGCGCTGATCGACGCAGGTCTGGAGTTGGTCGAGCACGCCGAGGACCAGCTTCGGACGAGCGGGGCGGGCGTGGCCGGATCGGGTCAGGCAGGAGTGGGCGCGGGTGCCGCGGTAGGGACCGCGGCCGGCGCGGCCGCCGGCGGCGCGGGCGGGCAGGGCCCGAGCCCTTTCGGTGACCTACGAACGAACCTCGAACGATTGCGCTCGTTCGCGATGAGCCTGCCGGAACTGGCCCTGCAGGCGCGAACGTTGCGCGTCTTCGAGGACGTGGCGAACAACCTTGCCACGGCCGAGGTCGCCCGGGAGTTCATCGAGGCCGGTGTCACCAACGCGGAGCGCGTGGGGCTGGCCGGACTGTCCGGCCTCGGCACCGTTCTCGACGCCCACGGACTGGTGACCGGCATCGAGGAAGGCGACGCGACCGCGATCGTCCAGAACGGCACCTCACTCGGTATCACCGCGGCGGCGCCCTGGATCGGCTCGGCGGTGTCCGGTGGGGTCGGGGCGGCATGGGGCGTCGGGAGCGTGGCCGGTGGCCTGATCTATGACGGGATCCAGGGCACCCGCTACAACGAGATCCTCACGGACATGACGGACGAGGCGTTCAAGGAGAACGGCGTCCTCGGCATTGCGCAGGTGCCAGGACTGCTCGCGTTCGCGGCCTGGGAGGCGCTGACCGAGGACGACCCTGGTGAGTAGCCACCGACCGGGGCCAACGTTGGTGAGCAGCCACCGACCGAGACTCCCGCCGACCTGTGACTTGCACCGTCGGGCGATCCTGCCGACCTGCTAGAAGGGTGGAGGTTCATCAGGGTCGACGGGTCTGGGGTCGGGGGTGCGGTAGCGCGCCTTCCCGTTGCTGCCGGGGTGGTGGATGTCGCGGCTGAGTTTGGTGATGGTGCCGTTGGGGTCGCGCTGGTAGGTGTGGCCGGTGGGGGTGTGCCAGGTGATCGTGCCGTCCGGGGCGCGCTCGTAGGAGAACTCGCCGTGGGTGACCAGGACGTGGTCGCGGCGGCACATCGGGTCGAGATTGTCGTCGCTGGTGGGTCCGATGGGGTAGGGGACGCGGTGGTTGAGCTCGGTCTGCCGCGCGGACGCGCTGCAGCCGGGGGCGATGCAGTCGGGCTCGTTCGCCTTGACCCGGTCGATCATGTTCTGGGGTGGCTCGTAGCGGGTGGTGCCGTAGTCGACGATCTTGTTGGTGAGGGGGTCGGTGACCAGGCGGGTCCAGGTGCCGCCGGCGGCGATCGCTGCTGCGACGTCGGCCGGGATCGGGCCCAGGCCCTCGACGTTGCCGGGTTCGTCGCCGCCGAGCAGGGTCGACAGCGGCACGTGGACGACGATCTGGGCGCGGTGGCCGCCGAGGATCCCGATCGGCCAGGTCCGCGGTGCGCCCCGGCCTGCGGGCGTGGCCAGGTTCGGATCACCCACCCCGGACGCGGAGCTACTTCCGGACAAGGGGCTACTACCAGTGCCGGGGCCGGCCGCGGTACCGATGCCGAACGCGGCGCCGGGCGCGGCCGGTGGCGCGGCACCGCCGGTGACGGCGGCGACCGGTGCCTTCGCGCCGGCCGTGACGGCATTCGCCCCGCTGGCCTGCTCGGCTGCGGTGTCTGTGGCGGTGGGCTGCTCGGCTGCCGGGATGGTGCCTGTCCCGGTGGCCTGTTCGGCAGCTGTGGCGGTGGGCTGTACGGCAGCTGTCCCGGTGGGCTGTTCGGCGACTGTGTCGGCAGCTGTCCCGGTGGGCTGTTCGGCGACCGTGGTCGGGGCCGTCGTATCGCTCGCGCCAGTCACGGCGATGGTGGTGGCGGGGTCGGTGGTCGGTCCGGCCGCGGGTTGGGGGTGGGGGCCGATCTGTCCGGTGGCGAGGTGGTGGGCGATGAGGTCGGCGAGGATGTCCGGGCGCAGTTGTTCCAGGGTGCGGGGGTCGCCTGCGGCTCTAGCCGTCGCGGCCGCGGCGTCCAGGGTGAGATCGAAGGTGAGGGCGTCGACGGCCGGCCAGTACAGGGTCTGGGTGGCCATGCCGTCGGCGACCATCCGGGCCCGGGAGACGTACCGCTTCTCGGAAGCGACCCGGGCGCGTTGGGTGAAGTTGGCCGGGTCTGCCTGCGCGACGGCGGTGGCGATCTCACGCTCGAGGCGGTACCGGGTCCACCCTGGTGCCTTGGGCAGGATCTCGGCCTGGACCGCCAGGGCGGGTTCGGCGTCGAGCACCGAGACGGCGGTCGCGATCAGGTCCGCTTTGGCGGCGTCGATGAGCCCGGCGGCGAGGGCGTCACCGGTCGGCGCGGCGATCGTGTCCTGCAGTTTGCCGACGCTGATGAGCCGGTTCGCCTCGCGCTTGGAGCACCCGAGCCGGGGCGCGATCTCCTCGGCGGCGATGCTGGAGCGGAAGTTCGTCCTGCGGTCCAGCACGGCGGGCTTGTCCATGCTCATCGGGACCCGACCGGCGAGCTCGGCGGACGTGGCCCGGACCCCGGCCGCGCACGCGGACTCCAGTTGCCGCCACAGCGCGATGAGTTCGACGAGGTCGTACTCATCGATCCCGGACAGGTCCCGATCGGAACCCAGCGCGCGTTCGAGCTCGGCCAGGGTGAAGGAGTCCACCCGCGGCCGCTCGGCCAGGGCCTCGAAGTCGACCGGGGGAATCTCATCGCAGGTGCCACCGGACCCTGAGCGGCCGGGATCGTCGAAGGGGAACTCCTCGACCCGGTCGAACAGGGCGTAGGACGCTTCCAACCAGGCCGGGTCCGTGGCCAGCACGGCCACGTCCCAGGGCGGGGTCCCGATCCGGTCCCCGAACTCGCCACCACTCGCATCGTACATGTGTTCTATCGTAGGTCCATGCTCGAGAATCCGCAAGATATCAACGAAAATGTGGATACCGGGGCATCGGCACTCGCCCTGTGGACGGGGGTTCTCATCGGTGGATCAGGCGGAGGGTGCGGTCGCCGTCGTCGAGTCGATCAGACCGGTCGCCAACTCGGTCAGCGGGTTCGGCCGCAGGGAGTAGTACGCCCAGCGGCCACGTTGCTCGCGTGCCAGCAGTCCGGCGCTGACCAGGATCTTCAAATGGTGACTCACGGTCGGCTGGGACAGGCCCACCGGCTCGGTGAGGTCGCACACGCAGGCCTCGCCATCGGACTGTGCGGCGATGATCGCAAGGAGCTGGACGCGGGCCGGGTCGGCAAGCGCCTTGAATCCCTGCGCGATGTCCCGAGCGGTCGCCGGGTCGAGGGTGGCGTCACCGGCGGGAGGTGCGCAGCAATCGGCGCCAGTGAGCGCTGTCCCGGCTGTGGTCGACATGGGCCCATTCTGGCACGGATTGACAATCTTCGATATGTCACCCAATCTTGCCATATTGACGTTTCTCGATGGGAGCTTGGTCATGGGCAGCACAGTTGACGTTCGGCGGGACGAGTTGCCGATCGTGGTGATCGGAGCCGGGCCGGTGGGTCTCGCCGCTGCGGCGCACCTGCTGGAACGCGGTCTGGAACCGCTCATCCTCGAGTCCGGCGACGGTCCCGGGTCCGCCGTCGCCTCCTGGGGCCAGGTGCGGCTGTTCTCGCCCTGGCGGTACGACGTCGACGGCGCGGCGCGGCGGCTCCTGGAACCCACGGGCTGGCTGATGCCGGACGCCGAGGGGCTGCCCACCGGCGCCGACCTGGTCACGCGCTATCTGACCCCGCTGGCCGACACCGATGCGATCGCATCCCGGCTGCGGACCCGAACCCGAGTGGTCGCAGTCAGCAGGGACGGCGCCGACAAGACCCAGAGTCTCGGGCGGGACCGCCGGGGCTACCGGGTGCGGGCCGTCGTCGGTGAGCGTCGCGAGAGTGTGGACATCCTCGCCCGCGCCATCATCGACGCCTCGGGCACGTTCGGTCGGCCCAACCCGCTGGGCCGGGGTGGTCTGCCCGCCATGGGCGAGGATCGGGCCGGCGAGTATCTGACCGGGCCGCTCCCGGACGTCCTCGGCGCGCAGCGGCTCCGGTTCGCGGGCCGCCACACTCTCGTCGTCGGCATGGGGCACTCCGCCGCGAACAGCCTGTTGAGCCTGGTCGAACTGGCCGAGTCCGAGCCGGGCACCACGATCACGTGGGCGATCCGGGGCGGCTCGGCCCGTCGCCTGTTCGGCGGCGGGACGGACGACGAGCTGCCTGCGCGCGGCCTCCTCGGGACCAAGCTCCGCGACGCCGTCGACGCCGGAAGGCTGCAGTTGCTCACCAGGGTGCGCATCGAGGAGCTCCGTCCGAGCGGTGACACGGTCAAGGTCCTCGGCCTGACCAAGGACGACCGCCTCGACCTCGACACGCATGCGATCGTCAACGCGACCGGCTTCCGCCCCGACCTGGACATGCTGCGCGAGGTTCGCCTCGACCTCGATCCCGTCGTGGAGGCGCCGACGGCATTGGCGCCCCTGATCGACCCGAACCAGCACTCCTGTGGCACCGTTCCTCCGCACGGGGAGCGCGTCCTGGCGCATCCCGACGACGGGTTCTACCTGGCCGGTATGAAGTCCTACGGCCGCGCGCCCACCTTCCTGTTGGCGACCGGGTACGAGCAGGTCCGCTCGATCGCCGCCGCACTGTCGGGGAACCGGGTCGACGCGGACACGCTCCAGCTGAGCCTGCCCGCGACCGGGGTCTGCTCCACGGACCTGCCGGGAGACTCCGACGGCGGGTCCGGCTCGTGCTGCGGTGCGTCGCCCGACGAGCCCCAACTCGTCACGCTGGGAGTAGGCGCGGCTGCGGGTGTCGGGTTCGCCACCGGCGTGGTGCACGGTCGCTCGGGCGATACGCCGAGGGACTGAAACCGGGTCGGTCGGGGACCGCGTCCCGGCCCAGCACCCACCCGGCGTACTCGAGCGCCCGGCGAGCGCCATCCCTTAGGCTGACGGCGAGACGGGGGTGGGGCGCGAATGCTACGGGTGACGCTGCGCGGGTCGGGCGTGCCGACCGTGGTGCTCGGGACCGGCGACACCCTGCTCGTGGGCCGGTCGCCGGACAGTGCGCTGCCCGAGGTCGACGCGGACACCCAGCTGCATCTCACTGCCCTCGCCCTACCCCGCGTCGCACCGCACGTGTCCCGCGTGGTCGGTGAGGTCCAGGTCGGCGAGGAGGTCGTCCGGCTCCGCTGGCGCGGCAGCACCGGCGCCCAGCTCTCCTCCCTGTTCGACGCCCCCGGCGGTGCGCGCCGGGTCGCGCTCTCGGAGGGCATGGCCGCGCTGCTCGACGAGGGCGAGAACCACCTGCTCGTCCTGCGCGGCCGGCAGACGGCCACGGGGACCTTCACCGACCTCGTCCTCGTCGTGGACGTCGAGGAGGTCCGAGACGAGCCGGCGCCGGTCGCGCTGGTCGCCGAGGGCGACCCCGACGGCGCCGCCACCGCCGACGCGCCGCACCTGGAGCGCTGGTCGCGCGAGTGGTACGTGGCACTCGCCCTCGCCGAGCCCTGGTTGACCGGCGCGGACGACTACCCACGGCCGCCGTCGAACCGGGAGATCTACGAGCGCATCCTGCACTGGCGCGGCCACGCCTGGAACCTCGAACGCGCGCAGCGCGTGGACGACGCGATCCGCTCCGTGGCCCGCCTCGCGTTCGGCCCGGACGACGACCCGTTCACCGTGACGGAAGGCCGCGTGCAGAACGTGAGGTTCGCCGTCGGGCGTCGTGCCGCGGAGGTACGACTGGTGACGACGGCGGACCTCGAGGCCGTCCACGAGGCCCGTTCGCGCGGTGCCGGCCTCAATCCTGGGGCTCCGACCGCGCCGTAGCGGCGGAACCTTCCACCCCCTGTTCGCTGGCTTCTCCGGCGACGGCGCTCCTAGCGTCGAAGGCAGGTCGACAAGGCGTCGACGAAGCCCTCAGGAGGACACCATGACGTACGACCGCTCGCAGTTCTACGGCATCGACACCGAGTACTCCCGGGACGCCTCCCGGAACATGGACACCGGCGCCCAGGACCTCAAGTCCATGGTTGGCAACGTCTCCGCCATGCTCGAGTCCGTGCTCTGGATCGGGCCTGCCGCCAGCAAGTTCAAGCAGGACTGGGACGGCTCCCTGCGCCCCGAGCTCGAGGCCGCCACGGACTCCCTCAGCGAGAACGCGGCCGAGTTGCGCCGCCGCGCCGACCTCCAGGACGAGGTCTCCAGCTGAGGTCGCCGGCCGCCGCCGGGGCGGAAGTTTCCACCCCCACGGCGCTGGCCCCGGCAGCGATCGACTGCCTAGCGTCATCGACCAGCGGCACCGGCCACCAGCACCACCGGGCCGGGCACTACCCCGCAGTTCCGACAGACCGGACCGACTTCCAGAAGCAGAAAGGAGACTGGCGATGACCGGGTTCCAAGGCGCCGACGTCAGCGCGCTCGACGAGATGGCCCAGAAGGCCCAGGAGGGTGCCGACTACGCGAAGATGATCGCGAAGGCGCTGAAGCTCGTGGTCAAGGCGCTCCGGGCGATGAGCTGGACCGGCTGGGCCGCCGCGTTCGCCAACTACCTCGAGTTCACCGTGATCCCGTGGATCGAGACCACCGGTGAGGCGCTCGAGCGGTTCGCCAACATCCTCAAGGCCGCCTCGGCCCTGCAGAAGGCCGTCAGCGGCGACTCGCCGTCGGTCTCCATTCCGGCGAGCGCCTACACCAGCCCGAACATGCCGGCCACGACGGCGGTCAACCCGCCGATGCTGTCCGCGCCGCTGCCGGCCATCTCGAACGGGCAGATGCCCACGGGTGCCGTCGGTGACGGGGCCGTGGTGATCACGCCGACCGGAGTCGGCTCCCGGTCCAGCTCGCTCGGCAACACCGGCTCGAGCGGCGGTGGCGCCACGATCATCACCCCGGACGGGCTGACCATCCGCTGGGACGGCACGGGCACCCTCGGCCTGTCCACGGGCGGCTCGGCGGCCAGCTCCACGAGCCTGCCCGCCGTGATCTCCGGCCAGGGCGCGGCCTCGGCCGCCGTCGGCGGGGGAGCCGCGGCGCTCGCCCCGATGGCCGCCGCGGCACTCGCCTCGGGCGGCTCAGGATCCGGCCCGACGGCGTCCGGCGGCTCCGGTTCGTCGGGCTCGCTCGGCGCGGGGTCGCTCGGGTCGGCGTCACTGGGGTCCACGGGTGCGTCCGGCGGCTCCGGTGGTGGGTCTGGCTCGGGCACCGGCGGCGGTGGCGGTGGGCTCGGCTCGGGCGGCCTCGGATCGGCCGGCTCCGATGGGTTGGGCCCCGGCTCCGGTGGCGCCGGTCTCGGCGCCGGGTCCCTCGGACGCGGCGGCCCTGGCATCGCGCCGGGAGACCCGGCCACGACATCGGCTCCGGTCACCTTCGGTGCCGCCGGCGGGGCCAGCATCGGCACCGCCACCGGCGGCTCGCCACCGCTGCTCGGCGCGGACACCGTCACCGGCGGCTCCTCGACCAACCCTGCTCTCCTCGCGGCACCCCTCGGGCTCGCCGGACTGGGCACCGCGGCACTGGGTGCTCTGCGCCGGAAGGACGGTGATCAGCCCGATGGCCTCGACGACGAGGACTGATCCCACGACCTGACCGCACGACCAGCAGTCACCAGTTCCGACCAGCACGAACCACCCAACCGCTGAGCGACTCAGCACCTACGAAGGGACACACCATGAGCACCACCGTCTACGGGATGGACATCACCGCCGCACGCGACCTCGTCCGGGTGATGAACTCCGACGCCGACGTGATCAACCAGCTGACGGCGCAGCTGACCCAGCAGCTTGAGGCGACCCCCTGGTACGGCCCGGACGCGCAGCGGTTCACCAGTGACTGGCAGGGCCAGTACGTGCCGGCCCTGCAGAACGTGGTCCAGGCACTCCAAGAGAACGCGACGATCCTGAGCCAGCAGGCCGACGACCAGGAGCGCGCCTCCTCCTGACCCGACCCCCGCCGTCGACCGCGGCGGGCCCAGGCCGACGGCCGGCTCCCTTCCCCCGGGAGCCGGCCGTCGTGGGCGGTGCGCCACTAGCGCTGGACCGTGACAGGTGTCGGATGGTGAGTGGTGCGTTTCAGCCGGCGGCCTTCTCGACGAGAGCGGCGAGTTCCTGCCACGCAGCCTCGGTGGGTTCGGCCAGCGCGAACGACGTGGGCCAGAACCCGCTGGCATCGTCGAGCTCCGCCTGCACGCTGAAGCCGAAGGTCGAATACCGCTCCTTGTCCTGCTGACCGCTGCGGAAGAAGCACAGCACCTTGCCCTTCTTCGCGTAGCCGGGCTGCCCGTAGTACAACTTCGGTGCCAGGCCTGGGGCGACCTCGGTCACGATCGCGTGCACGCGTTCGGCGAGCACTCGGTCGGACTCGGGCATCTGGGCGATCTTCGCCAGCACGTCCGCCTCATCGGCGGCCGCCTTGTCCGTGCCGCTGCCGCGCTTGGCCTGGGTCTTCAACTCCGCGGCCCGCTCCTTGACCGCGGCCCGTTCCTGCTCGGACAGGCCCGCCGCGGCGCTGCCGCTCCGACCCCGTGCGCCACTGTTCGACTTCGCTGCCATCGCTGCTCCTCTGCTCGGTGATGGTCGCTCGACCTGACTCCACGTTAGAGAGGGTGGCGGCGTGGGGCTTCTCGATTCCTGCTCGATGTGGGGTCGGGGTCGAGCGCGGCTCGGGCGTGCGGCTCGGTGAACCCGCACCGGGCCACCACGGCAGCGGGTGGAGGCGGCAGAGGTGCAGGCGCGCACTCAGAGGCGATCCCGAAGCCACTCGACCAGTTCGTCGACGTCGTCCGCGTTGGCAAGCGGGTCCCGCACCTCGGGCTCATCCGCCTGGGGCTGCTCCTCCCGGATGGGCTGATCGAGAGAACCCCGATCGGATGCGACCCAGAGCCCGTAGGAGCTCACCGCGCGGTAGCGCCCTGCCTCCTCGCCGCCCTTGTCGACGAGGAACACCACCACGGTGCCGGCCGGCACCGTGGTGTCGGCGTCCGGCGAACGATCCCCGCTGCCCAGGAACCCCACCGGGACGGACGGTCCCAGGTCGATACCTGCGAGCTTCTCGTCGATCTCGAGCGTCAGGCAGTTGTACTGCACCGGCAACGACAGCGTCTGAAAGCAGAGCGAGTTCCTCGACTGTGCCAGGGGGGACCACCTCAGACGCGCCGTAGATGCGTGCGGTAGGCCAGAATGACTGGCTGTCGGGTCCCCCCAGATGTTTGACACGCCGTAGCGAGCGCCAGAGTGGCTCCAAGTGCGAGGCTCAAGGCGAGTGCCCGTCGAACTAGTGGTGATGCATTCATTTCAGTCGACCCCCAGAGGCTTGTCCGCAACATCCGTTCCGTGTGGACTCGAAGGTTAGTATGTTGCGTTGATATGAGCGATGTCGTGTGCACTGAGTGTGCTCAGAGTGGTGTCACCCATGTACGTCGTGATGCATGTGTTTGTGGCAGTGGTATGTCGCAATCCGACCGTGTGAGCCAGTTCATGGCACGCGAGTCGTTGTGCCGACGGCGGCGTGTAGTTCAGGTTGAGCCGTACCCACTGCACACTGCAGCGCTGACTCGGGTGGCTGCCAGTTACTGACCCGGCGCACGCGTTCCAACCGTACAGCCCGTTGTTGCCGTATGTGTGGTCGAAGACGCATACCGTGGCTAACGCGCAACTGGAGTCGTTGCTTGCATGCGTGGACGCGACTAGGTCCGTGGGGTTGTAGACGACCGAAACGCGGTTATTGACAGATGCCGAGTTCGTAGTGGTGAGAGCAACGCGCTTGACCGACATTGTCGCGTTGGGATGTAGCCAAACACCATTCGTGGTGCCAGACGTACCTGGAGATCCCGTGGATCCGAAATTGCTCGCTCAACTCGGAAGAGCAAGAATCGCAACCAGGATGAGCGTGACAAACGACACGGACCAGACTCTTCGGCGCTTCATTGCGCCCCCCTCGTTGTGTGGAGGCTGGCAGGGCGCACGCTGGTGGGCAATGGAGCGACGCGCCCGAGATCGAGCCCAGCGATTGGGGTGCTCGTCCTGACGCCGCGCGACGAGCGCTCGGTACCGTCGATGCGTACACACGCGGCGGAAGTTTCCACCCCACCGTGCCTGGACCGACGTCGCGGACGCTCATAGCGTCATCGGCAGGACAGAGACCGGCCAGTGATGAGGAGCCCGCCGTGTGGCGAGTGAGTGTGCGACCGAGTGCGGAGAGCAAGCTCGCCCCCGTCGACGTGGTGGTCACCGCGGACGCCGGCGGCAAGGTCGGGGACCTCGCCGCGAGCCTCGGCACACACCTCGGCGGCGGCGGGGGTCGGTTGCTGCTGGCCCCGACCACGGGCGGACGGCCCTGGTCCGCCGACACCCCGCTGTCCCAGGCGCCGCTGCGCGACGGCGACGTCCTCGAGGTCACCTCGGTCCCGGCCGAGTGGCTGACCAGGCCCGGCCGCGCCGGCACCGCCCGCGCCGTCGTGCACGTGGTCGCCGGCCCCGACGCCGGCACCCAGATCCCGGTCGTCGGCGAGGTCGTCACGATCGGTCGCTCCGCCGACGCAGGAATCCACCTCAACGACCCGCTGGTCAGCCGCAGCCACGCCCAGATCCTGCTCACCGACACCCCCGTCGTCGTCGACCAGGGCTCCGCGCACGGCACCCGGGTGGCCGGGCGGGCCGTGAACCGGCCGCAGGCGCTCGCCTGGGGTGAGCAGATCACGGTCGGATCCTCGGTGCTCGTGATCCGGCCGGGTCGATCGAGCCGCGCCGGCCTGTCCGGCTCAGCCGAGGGGCCCGACGGCGGCGCCGACCGCGGCGTGCTGCGCTCGCCCCGGTTCGGGGTCCGGGTCGAGGCGCTTGAGCACGAGGTGCCGGCGGCCCCGGCCCCGGTCCGCAAGGTACAGGTCCCCTGGCCGATGATGCTCCTGCCGATGCTCATGGGCGGCGCGATGTTCGCGCTGATGCGCAACCCGTTCTCCCTGATCTTCATGCTCGGGTTCCCCACGATGATGGGTGTCAACTACCTCATGCAGGTGCGCACGGCCCGACGTGAGCACGCCGAGCAGGCCGCGATCTGGCGCGAGGAGGTCGACGGGATCCTCACCCTGGTGGACACCTCGGCGCGCGCCCAGGCCGAGCAGGCCGCCGACGACGAGCCCGAGCTCGACGTGGTCCTGGCGCGGGCCACCTCCCACGACCACCGGCTCTGGACCCGCCAGCGCGACGACGCCGACTTCCTCACGGTCCGCGCCGGCCGCGGGCCGCGCCCGGCCCTGGTCACCGCGAAGCTGCCCGGCACGCAGGGCGACCGGGTGCTGCGTGCCGAGGCGGCGGCGGCCATCAGCGGACGCGCCACCCTGCCCGACCAGCCGGTGCCGGTCCCGCTCGCGCAGGCGGCACTGACCGCTGTCGTCGGCCCGACGGCGGACGTCGACGCCTGGGTGCGCGCCGCCGTCGTCCGCCTTGCGGTGACCCACTCCCCGAACGAGGTGCGCGTGGCCGCCGTGCTCGGCGCGGACCGCTCGCACGTGGAGTCGTGGCTGCGGTGGCTGCCGCACGCCGCGCCGCTCGCCGGCGGCACCGCGTGCGTGAGCGTCGGCGCGGGCGACGGGCAGCGTCTGCTCGAGGAACTCGCCGTCGCCGAGCCGGCGGGCCTGCACACCGTTCTCCTGGTCGACGGCGGAGCGCAGGTCTCCCGTCGTCTCGTCGAGGCGGTGGCCGGGGTCGCCGAGGACTCGGACCGCCGGCTGCACCTGATCTGGATGGGGGAGAGCCTCACCGAGGTGCCGGCCGCGACCGACCTGGCCGTCGACCTGACCAGCTCGACGCTGCAGCGCGCCGCCCGCGGTGGCGTCGAGGAGCTCACCCGCCGCGACGCGCTCGACCTGACCACGGCCTGGCGGGCCGCGCGGGCGCTGTCCGGGTACAAGGACGAGGCCGCCGTGGTGGCCGCCGAGTCGATGCTGCCGCAGCAGGTCCGGCTGCCCGGGCTCACCGGCGATCTCGCGGACCCCGACGACGTGGAGCGTCTCATCGAGCGCTGGGCGGCGAGCACCGGGCTGCGCGCCCAGCTCGGCACCGGCGCCGACGGCGTCATCTCCATCGACCTGCGCGAGGACGGCCCGCACGGGCTGGTCGCGGGCACCACCGGCGCCGGCAAGAGCGAGCTGCTGCAGTCCCTGATCGCCTCGCTCGCGATCAACAACCCGCCGTCGCGGATCACGTTCCTGCTCGTGGACTACAAGGGTGGTGCCGCGTTCCGCGAGTGCGCGCAGCTGCCGCACTCGGTCGGCTACATCACCGACCTCACCCCGGCCCTGGTGCAGCGGGCCCTGACCTCCCTGCACGCCGAGCTCACCGCCCGCGAGCACCTGCTCGCCACCTACGGCGCGAAGGACCTGATCGCCCTCGAGCGCAGCCACCCCGAGGCGGTGCCGCCGAGCATGCTGATCTGCGTCGACGAGTTCGCAGCCCTGCTCGCCGAGGTGCCCGAGTTCGTGGACGGCATGGTCTCGATCGCCCAGCGCGGCCGGTCCCTCGGCATGCACATGCTGCTGGCCACGCAGCGCCCCGCCGGCGTGGTCACCCCGCAGATCAAGGCGAACACCGACCTCCGGATCGCGCTGCGGGTCGCCTCCCCGGACGACTCCACCGACGTCATCGACGCCCCGGACGCCGCGCACCTGTCCCGGCGCACCCCCGGTCGGGCCTGGCTGCGGCGCACCGGGCACGGCACCCGCGAGCTCGTCCAGGTGGCGTTCGTGGGCGCCCACGAGGAGCTGCACGAGGTCGGCGACGCCGTTCGGGTGGCCCCGTTCACCGCCCGCGACCTGCCCGGCCCGGCCCGCTCCGGCGGCACCCGGCTGCACCCGAGCACCGACCTGGAACGGATCGTGGCGACCGCCACCACCGCGTTCCTGCGCACCGGCCGCCAGGCACCGAAGAAGCCGTGGATCCCGCCGATCGCCCCCGAACTACCGATGGTGTGCACCGCGCCCGGCGAGCTCGCTCTGGGCGCCGGCGCCCGCGACGAGGCCCTCGTGGCCGGCGGCGCCGCGGACGTGGTCCGCGCCGTGCAGGCCCCCGGCCAGGTGATCCTCGGCATGGTGGACCGCCCCGCACAGCAGTCCCAGGTCCCGTTCGTGGTGGACTACGCCCGCTCCGGGCACCTGCTCGTGTTCGGGTCCTCCGGCGCCGGTAAGACCGAGCTGCTGCGGACCCTGGCGGCCTCCGTCACCGTCGGCAGCCACGGCACTGCGGCCGTCGCCGACTGCGTCTACGGCATCGACGCCGGCGGTGGCGGGCTCACCGTCCTGGAGCGGCTCGGTTCGGTCGGCTCGGTGGTCGTGGAGCAGCAGCTCGAGCGGATGCTCCGGCTGATCCGGATGCTGCACCGCACCGTCACCGAGCGCAACGCCGCGCTGGCCTCCCGCGGCGTCGCGGACCTGGCCGCGCTCGCCGCGACCGGGGTGGACCTGCAGCGCATCCACCTGCTCGTCGACAACCTGCCGGCCGTGATGGACGCCCTCGAAGGCGGCGGTGCGGTCCGGCGCCAGCATGGCGAGCAGCTGCTCACGATCCTCCAGGAGGGCCGCCGCGCCGGCGTGCACATCACCGCGACCGCCCCGCAGCGCACCGGCCTGCCGAGCCAGCTGCAGGCAGCGTTCGGCCAGCGCCTCGTGATGCGGATGACCGTGACCGACGACTACGCCATGCTCGGCGTCCCGGCAGGAGTGCTCGACGGCGAGTCCCCGGCCGGGCGGGCGCTGTCCGGTAAGGACGAGGTTCAGATCGCGACCCTCGGCGGCGCCGGGACCCCGCTGCAGGCCGAGCGCCTGGACGAACTGATGGCCGTCGTGGCCGACCGGTACGCCGGCGAGCCACCGGCCGCCGTGCCGGTGCTGCCGACCCGGCTGCCGCAGCACCTCCTGCCCGCGCCCACCGCCGACGAGCTCTGCCTCGGCGCCGAGGAGAGCTTCGTGGCCCCGGTCAACCTGGCCCTGCGGGCGGCGCCGCTGCTCATCACCGGCCGGTCCCGGTCCGGTCGCACCAGCGCCCTGCTCGGCATCGCCCAGCTCGCCCGCCGCTCGAGCGCCCCGCCGGCGCGGATCGTGTTCGCCGGGCCGCGCGCGCAGGCCGCCGTGGCCGTGCCTGGCGGCACGCTGTCCGCCGCGGAGGTGTCCGACGACGTCCTGGCCACTCCCGAGGACCTGCTCGCCTGGGTGGAGGGTGGCGCCGGGCGCGCAGACGGCGCCGCGGACGATGACTGGACCCTCCTGCTGCTGGACGACCTGCACGAGTGGGAGCGCGCCTGGGAGGCCAACGGCCCCGAACGGCGCGCGCTCGAGGCGCTCGCCGCGCACCTGACGTCGACGCCTGGGCCGAGCACCGCCGTCGTCGGCGTCGCCGACCCGGACGACGCCCGCTCCCGCCAGCACATCCCCGGCCTGATCGCCCTGCTGCGGCGCTCGCGCCGTGCGGTGCTGCTGTCCCCGGAGATGGGCGACGGGTCGCTGGTGGCGGCGCAGATCCCGATGAACAGCCACGAGCCGCTGACCGGCGCCGGTCGAGGCCTCCTCGTGAACGGCGGATCGTCGCACGTTCTCCAATTAGTATCGGCCTCGGTGGAGGGGGTCCGATGATGGCACGGGGCAAGCGCAGTCCGATGAGCTGGTGGCGTTCGCGCACCTCCGGTCGCGGCCGTGAGCGTGGCTTCGTGGAGGCCGGCGTGGCGGCGGCCGGTGGGCTGCTCGTGGTCGGCGCCGTCGTCGGCAACGGGGTCGCCGCCGCGCTGATCGACATGTCCGACGGGCAGACCTGGTTGGCCGACGACGACGGCCGTGTGGTGCAGATCAACCCCGCCACCGGCCAGCCGGAGCGGCGCCTGATCATCGGCGAGCCCGGCAGCGAACTGGAGGTCTCCCAACGGGACGGGCAGCTCATCGTCACCGACCTGACGACCGGGATGATCACCGCCGTCGACCTGGCCAGCCTCGTCGCCAGCGGCGCTCGCGGCGTGGACCCCGAGACCGAGGTGCTCGTGGGAGGCGGTCAGGTGGTCCTGGTCGACCTCGAGCCCGGCACGGTCCGGGCCGTGGACCCGCTCACCCTGCGCGACCTCGGCCGCCCGTTCCGCACCGGTGACCTGGCCGACGCCGTCATCGACGATGAGGGGTCGGTCTGGATCATCGCTGCCGATGGCACTCTGACCGAGCTCGACTACTCCCCGGACGCTGCCGAGTTCGTCACGTCGACGTCCCGGCCGGTCGCTGGGGCGGGCCCGCAGTCCCGGCTGGTGCCGCACGCGGCTGGGGTGACCGTGTTCGCTCCCGACCAGGGCTCCGTGGTGCAGGTCGGCGCCGGGCGGGATCTCGCCGTCAGCGTCGCGGCTCTCGAGGGCACCGTCGCCGAGGCGGACTATGCCCCGGCGGACCTGGTGCCTGCCTCGGCGGAGGAGGCCGGCCGGGTGTTCCTGCTCACCGACGGGCGGATCCTGAACGTGGACGTCGGCGATCTCGGCTGTGAGCGGCCCGGCAGCCCGGCCGTGTTCGCCGGCAAGGTGTACGTGCCGTGCCTGGGCAACGGCCGGGTCATCGTCCTGGACTCCAGCGGTGCTCGAGCCGGCGCTGACATCGTGGTTCCCGGTGGTGGCGACCCGACCCTGGTGGTCGACGACGGCCGGCTCTACGTGAGCACCCCGCAGGACGGCCGGATCGTGGTGGTCCAGCCGGACGGGTCCACCCAGATGGTCGACGTCGCCGCGGCCGAGGTCCCGGTCCAGGCCGCGGACCGGCCCCCACCCGCAAGACCCACCGTGCCGGTGACGAACCCGCCGGTGCACAACCCGCCCGTGAACAACCCCCCGGTGAACGTGCCGCCGCCGGCCACGCCCGACCCCGACCCGACCAGTGATCCGACCGACGGCGGGAACGGCAGCAACGGGAACGACGCCGACCTGGCGCCCTCCGGCCTCGCCGCACAATTGCGGGCCGACGGCACGGTGACGCTCACCTGGACCCCGCCGGTGACGACGCCCGGGTCGGTCCGGGTGACGAGCTCGGACGGCGTCGCCGACCGGGCGGTCGCACCCGACGCCACGACCCTCGATGTGCCCGGCCTGTCCTGTGGCTCGATGATCACGCTCACCGTGACCGCCACCCACGCCGGCGGCAGCACCGGGGTCGGCTCCACCGGGATCCGCACCGCCGACTGCGTGACCGGCGTGAACCCGGCCGACCTGGCACCCACCAACGTGCAGGCGGCCCAGCGCGCCGACGAGAGCGTGCGGGTCACCTGGACGGCCCCGGCGGAGCCCGCGAACGAGATCCGGGTGACGAGCTCGGACGGGACCGCGAACCAGACGCTCGCCGCCGACGCCACCACGGTCGACCTGACCGGGCTGACCTGCGGACGCACCCTCACCTTCACCGTCACCGCCTACCACGACGGCGGCATCACCGGCGCAGCGAGCGGCACCGCGACGACCGCGGCGTGCGCGGTGGACCCGGCCGACCTTGCCCCGACCGGGGCGAGCGCGGCCCTGCGCGCCGACGACAGCGTCCAGGTCAGTTGGACCGCGCCCGAGGTCGCCCCGAACGACTACCGCGTCACGAGCTCCGACGGCGCGGCCAGCCAGATGGTCGCCGCGGGCGCCTCGTCCGTGGACCTGACCGGCCTCACCTGCGGCCGCACGCTGACGTTCACGATCACCGCGAACCACGACGGTGGGCAGACCGGGGCGGCGACCGCCAGTGCCCGCACCGCCGACTGCCCGACGACGCCGCCGCCCACGGTGGAGGCAACCGCCCCGACGAACGTGACCGCCACCCTGAACGGCGACAACACCGTGACGGTGTCCTGGACGGCGGCAAGCTCCGGCGCCGACGAGTACCGGGTCTCGCCGAACGGTGGCGCCGCGACGTCCGTGACCGGGACGTCCGCGACCCTGACCCTGGCTCCGGGGGCGTACACGTTCACCGTCACCACCCAGCTGGACGACACGAGCGCCACGTCCGCGGCGAGCAACGCCGTGACCGTGGCGGGGGCACCCGGAGCCCCGGGCACACCGGCGATCGGCGGCGTGACGAACAACGGCTCCCAGGTGCAGGCCAACGTGTCCTGGTCCGCCGCCCCCGCGAACGGCGCCGCGGTGACCTACACCGTCACCTACACCGGTGGCTCGCTCACCACGACGGGCACCTCGACGGCGCTCACGATCAACTGCGCCGGTGCGTCACCGTGCGCCGCCGGCGGCACGCTGAACGTGAGCGTCACCCCGTCGAACGCGATCGGCACCGGGGCAGCGTCATCGGCAGCGGCGAGCGTGCCCGCGCCGCCGCCCCCACCGCCCGCGAACGGGGATTCGGTGGTCAGCAACATCCAGTGGTCGGCGCCCGGCCTGTACGACGAGATGATCCCGTTCAGCGTCGACGTGTCCCCGCCCGCCGGCTGGTCCGCGCACACCGGTACCTGCACGCTGTACGTCTCGGGCGGCGGGATCAACGACTCCCGGGTGATCGCCTGCAACTCGAGCGGGGCCGTGTACGGGAACGCCGCGCTCGGACGTGCCACGATCAGCGCCTACGTGGTGGCCACCGGCGCCGCGGTCAACGCGACCTCGGCCACGATCAGCGAGCAGCTGCCAGGCCGAGGTGACTGGGCGCATTGCACCATCAGCCCGCGCATCTGCACCCAGCCCAACGCCTTCGACCCCGGGAACCCCGACGTCGAGATCGTCCCCGCACCCTGGGCGCCGCCCGAGGTGCCGAGCCCGCCCGTCCTCGCCGCCGGCTTCGGGCTGCTCGGCGCCGCCGGCCTGCTGCGCACCCAGCGCCGCCTCGCCGAGGTCCCGGTCACCAGTGCGGCCGTCACCAGCACGACCGGCACCCACCCCGCCCCGGCCAGAGCGAGCACAACCACCGTGCCAGCGACCGCCGTCGACCCTGATCGACCCGACCCGACCGGAGACCAGTCCCGATGACCGAGAACCCCCTGGCCCCCACCGAGGCCGACGTCGCCCGGTTCCGCCTGCTGCACGATGCGGTGGTCGACGCCGTGTCCGTCGCCCTGCAGGGCAAGCGGCCGGTCATCGAGCTGGCCACCGTGTCCCTGTTCGCTGGCGGGCACGTGCTCCTCGAGGACGTCCCCGGCACCGGTAAGACCACCCTGGCCCGCGCCATCGCCGCGGCGCTCGGCGGCTCCTCCCGCCGGATCCAGTTCACCCCGGACCTGCTCCCGGCCGACGTCACCGGCACCTCCGTGTTCGAGCCCGGCACCGGCCAGATCAGCTTCCGCCCCGGCCCGGTGTTCACGAACGTGCTGCTCGCCGACGAGATCAACCGGGCCGCCGCGAAGACCCAGTCCGCCCTGCTCGAGGTGATGGCCGAGCGCACCGTCACCGTCGACGGGATCGGCCACACGGTGCCGGACCCGTTCGTGGTGATCGCCACCCAGAACCCGATCGACCTGGACGGGACCTACCGGCTCCCGGAGGCCCAGCTCGACCGGTTCCTGGTGCGGATCACGCTCGGCTACCCCGACGTCGAGCACGAACTGGCCGTGCTGCGACCCGGCTCGCGCGCCGGTGTGGTCGAGGAGGTCCCGGAGGTCACCAACCCCGAGACCGTCGCGGCCGCCTCCCGGCAGTTGCGGCACCTGCACGTGGCCGAACCGATCCTCACCTACATCCGCGCCATCGGGGCGGCCACCCGCGCCGACTCCCGGCTCCGGCTCGGGGCGAGCACCCGGGCCCTGCGTGGCCTCGTGGCCGCCACCCAGGTCTACGCCGCCGCGCAGGGCCGCCACTTCGTGGTCCCGAGCGACGTGCAGCGCCTCGCCGGTCCCGTGCTCGCCCACCGCCTCGTGCCGACCCGGGACGCCCTCCTCGCCGGGGACACCACCGAGGCCGTGGTGACCGACGCCGTCGGCAGCGTGGAGGCACCCCGCCCGGTGCCCGCATGAGGCTGACCGGTCGCGGTTGGGCCGTTCTCGGCTCGACGGCGGCGCTGCTCGGGTTCGGGCTGTGGGCCCGGTATCCGGGTCTCGTGGGGCTCGGTGCGGTCCTCGCCGTCGCGCTGGTGTGTGCGCTCGTGACCGTGCTGGTGCCCGCGCCGTTGCGGATCCGGCGCCGGGTGCGCCCGCCGCGGGTGGCCCGCCTCGAGGAGTGCTCGGCGACGGTCGAGGTCACGAACGCGTCCACGTGGCTGGCCCAGTCCGTCACGGGGCACGACCTGGTCGGCGGGCGACGCACCCCGTTCGTCCTTCCCCGGATGCCGCCCGGCGCGACGGTGAGCACGGACGTGCCGATCCCGACCGCCCACCGCGGCGTGATCGACTTCGGTCCGCTGACCCTGCACCGGTTCTCGTTCCTTGACCTGATCGAGGTCGGTCAGGAGCACGGGGACAGCGCCGCGGTGCTCGTGGAGCCGCGGATCCTGGACGCGCTGGGGCTCCCGGCCGGCGCCCGCCGCGGCCACATCGGCGCGGACGAGCGGATCGCCCACGGTGGCACGGACCTCGTGGGGCTGCGCGAGTACGTGGCCGGTGACGACCTGCGCCGGCTGCACTGGGCGACCAGTGCCCGCCTGGCCACCCTCATGGTCCGCGAGGACGCCGACCCGTCGGCTCCGCACCTGACCGTGCTCCTCGACGACCGGGCCGGTTCGTATGCCGGCTCCCACGACGGCGAGGATTTCGAGGAGGCCGTCGACGTCGCCGCGAGCCTGCTCGCCGCGGCCGCCGGGGTCGAGAGCCCGGCCCGCATCGTCACGATCGGCGCCGGCCTCGACGAGCAGCTCCCGGCACCGGCGCCCGCGACAGGTCCGGCCGGCCTCGACCCGCACGTGCTCGGCGCCCTCGCCCGGCTCGAAGCGAGCGACGGCGAGCAGGGCTCCGGTCTGTTCGCCGGCTCCCCGGACGTGCTCGCCGTGATCACCGGCCCGAACAGCGACCTGGGCGACCTTCTCCTCACGGCGTCCGGGGCGCCGTCGGGCGTGGTGCTCGTCGTGGACCCGCAGCCCGAGGCGCTCGTCTCCGCCCAGCAGGGCGTGCTGGTGCTGCGCGGCCCGCGCGCCGAGGAACTCGTGCATGGCTGGCGGACGGCGGTGGCCCGATGAGCAGGTTCGCGGCCGCGGCCTGGTCGGCGCTCGTGGTGGCGCTGTCCACCCTCCCGCTCGCCGCCGGGTACTCCTCGCCGGTCGCGATCGGCGTGCTGATCGGCTGTGCGATCGTCCCGTTCGGCGTCGCGGCCCTTGGCCGGGTCGCCAAGATCGGCCGCGGCTGGGTGGCCGTCGCCGGCACCGTGCTCGCGGTGAGCGCCGCCCTGATCCTGCTCGACGGCGTCGACACCGAGTCCCAGCCGGTTCCCGGCTGGCGCGCCAGCCCGGCGCTGAGCGTGCTCGGCCCACTGATCGACTCGGTCCCGCGGCTGCTCACCGCGCCACGACCGGCACCGGCGGACGTCGGCTACCTGGTGCCGACCGCGCTGCTCGTCTGGATCGTCGCGCTCGGCGTGGCCGTGGTGGCCGTCGGGCGTGCCCGTGCCACCGCGGCCCCGCTCGTCGGTGCCGTGGCCCTGCAGGTGGCGGGTGCCCTGCTCACCGCCGGGCGCGGGGACCCCAGCGGCGCGGTCGCCCTGGCCACCGCGGTCGTGCTGCTGCTCGGCTGGGTGCTGCTACCCTCGCAGGCGCGGGCCTCGGCCCGGGTCGGCGGCGAGATTCCCACGGAAACAGAGTCGACCTCGTCGCCGACGGTGGCGAGCGGG
Organism: Occultella kanbiaonis; assembly: GCF_009708215.1. Classification (NCBI taxonomy): domain Bacteria; kingdom Bacillati; phylum Actinomycetota; class Actinomycetes; order Micrococcales; family Ruaniaceae; genus Occultella; species Occultella kanbiaonis. The sequence goes on from NZ_CP046175.1 coordinate 920,256, forward strand.
CTCGAGAAACCTGCGGCACCCGCGCGCCGTGGCCTGCTGGTGCCCGCGGTCGCCGCCCTGATCCTCGCGTCGTTCGCGCTCACCGCGGCGGCGGTACCCACCGTGCGGTCCTTCGAGCCGCGCGCGCTGGTGCCGCCGCCGGAACTCCCGCTGGCCGCGACGAACCCGATCCCCGCCCTGTCCCTGTGGAACTCCCGGCCGAACACCCCGCTGCTGAGCGTGAGCCCGGACGGCGCGAACCTCCCGGAGCGGCTCACGATCGCCGCGCTGCCCGATTTCGACGGCGCAGCCTGGACGATCGACGCCCGCCTGCGTGCCGTAGGGGTCGTCGACGAGCCCGACCTGGACCCCGGCACCCGGCAGCGGGAGGTCGCCTACGTGCTCACCGACTCCGCGCTCGGTGGCGTGTGGGTGCCGTCCGCCGGGATGGCGCAGTCAGTGGCCGGCGCCGACGTGCTGATGGACACCGATACCGGCGTGCTCGTGGCACCCGAGGGCCTCGGCGCCGACCCGGTGACGATCCGCGGACTCCTCGACGCACCAACGGACACCGAGATCGGCCGGGCCGGGACGCCGATGGCAGAGGTCGCCACCCGGTACCTCGAGCTGCCCCGGATCCCCGCGTCGCTGCGTGAGGAGTCGGCCGCGCTGATCCAGGGCACGACCTCCCGCTGGGAGCAGGCGGTCGCGATCGCCGAGGGTGTTCGGGGGGAACGGACCCTGGACGTGGGGGCACCGTCGGGATCGTCCTACGGGCGCATCCAGGAGTTCCTCTTCCTGCCGGCGGCCGACGGCGGCCAGGTCGGCACCTCCGAGCAGTTCGCCGCGTCCTTCGCAGTGCTCGCCCGGGCCGCGGGCCTGCCCACCCGCCTGATGATCGGGTTCGACCTCACGGACGCGGTGGCCGGCGCCGACGGTTCCGTGACGGTGACCGGCGACGATGCGCGCATGTGGGCCGAGGTCTACTTCGCGCGCGCCGGCTGGGTGGCCCTCGACCCGAGCCCGGCCACCAGCACCGACACCGGCGACCTCCCGGAACCGCCGGCCGGCGACGACCAGCCCGATCAGCCTGAGGACGTGGGCGCCGAGGACGACCAGGACGCCGACGTGAACGTGGCCGAGCCCGGTGACGACGCCGACGGCCAGACCGGAATGAACGTCGTCACCGGCCTGACCCTGCTCGCCGGGCTGGCCCTGCTCGGGGTGTTCGCCGTGGCGGGGCTGGCCATCGCCCGGGCGGTGCGCCGGCGCCGGTGGCGGGCCGCCGGAGCCGTGGGTGCCTGGGCGCAGGTGCTCGACGCCGCCGTGCTCGCCGGCCGGCCGGTGCCATCCTCGAGCGCAGCGCCCGACGCGGCTCGCGCGCTGGCCGACGCGACCGGGACCGGACGCTCCGCGCCGGACCGGACCCCGGGACGTCCGGCCTCGGCGGCCCCGGAGGGCCGGGGCACGACCGCGCTGATGCTGGCCGAGCGCGCCGAGCGAGCCGCGTTCGGACCGGAGCCGCGCGCGGGGGCGAGCACCGCCGTCGGGCAGTCGGCCCCAGCCGGAGCACCATCGGTGGCGACGTCCGACTGGGAGCTGGCCATCGCCGTCGAGCGTGACCTGCGCGCGCGCGCCGGCGCGTGGCGGCGCGCGGTGTGGTGGGTCTCGCCGGCGGTACTGAGAGGCCGCAGGGCCGAGCGGTGAGCGTGGCCGGGTCGGCGAGCGTGCCGGCCGATCAGGCGGGTTCTAGGCTGTCCGGGTGACCCGACTCAGCGCACCCAGCGTCCCGGCCGACCCGACCTCGAAGGAGCGCCTCGCCGCCCGAGGTCTCGACTACCGCACCGTCGACACAGCCGACCGCGACGCGTTCCTGAACGCGATGCAGGCCGTCACGCGCGGGTTCCTCGGACCGGAGATCACCGGCGCGGCCGTCGCCGAGGAGTCCGAGCCGACCGAGGGCCGGCGCTACCTCGGCATCTTCGATGAGGCCATCGCGCAGCCGCAGGTGCCGGTCGCGACGATCGACTCCTGGGTCACCCCGCTGAGCGTGCCCGGCGGCGAGCTCGACATGTGGGCGATCAGCGGTGTCACCGTCGCCGGCACCCACCGGGGCCGCGGGATCGCACGGGCCATGCTTGAGGGCGAGCTCCGCGCCGCCGCCGACGCCGGGCTCGCCATCGCCGGCCTCACGGTGACCGAGACGACGCTGTACGGGCGGTACGGCTTCGGCGCGGCCGTGCCGATGAGCACGTGGACGATCGATACCCGCCGCGCCGGGTGGGCCGGGCCGGACGTCGCGGGCCGGGTCGAGTTCGTCTCCCGGGAGCAGCTCGCGAGCGACCTCGGACAGGTGCACGAACGGGTGCGCACCCGGCGGGGCGGGGAGATCGCGGCGTGGCCCCGGCGGTGGCAGCAGGCCGCGGGCCTGTCGACTTCGGTGAAGGACGGCGACCACGTCCGCGGCGTTCGCTACGTCGACGCCGACGGTGAGGTCCGCGGCGCCCTCGCCTACCGGGTGATCGAGAACGAGCGCGAGTTCACCCAGTCCCGCCTCAACATCGGCGTCCTCGTCACCGAGACCCCGGACGCGGCCGCCGCACTGTGGGGATACGCGCTGCAGCACGCGCTCGTCGCGGAGGTCACGGCGTCCTTGCGGCCGACCGACGACCCGGTGCGCTGGCTGGTGCGGGACGAGCGCGGCGCGGTCCAGACCATCCGCGACCACGGCTGGCTGCGGATCCTGGACCTTCCGCAGGCGCTCCGGGCGCGGACGTACTCGGCCGCCGCGGACGTGACCGTGGAGGTCACCGACCCGCTCGGGCTGACGAGCGGGACGTGGCGGGTGCGGACCGCACTCGATGGCGGGGCCGACGTGTCGAGAGTGAGCCCGGGGGAGTCGGCCGCTCCGGCCGAGTCAGGTGCGACGGGTGCGTTGGCGCAGTCGCGTGCCACCGGCGTTGCGGACGTGCGCCTCGGCATCGCGGAGCTGTCCGCTGCCTACCTCGGTGGCACGCCCCTGACCGGGCTGCTCGCGGCCGGCCGGATCGCGGGGGATACGGCCGCGGTCGCCGCCCTCGATGCGGCGCTGCGCCCCGCCCAGCCACCGACGCTCAGCATCTGGTACTGAGCAGCGCACGCTCTGCGGCGCCGGTCTCCGCCGCTGACCCAGCACCTATCGCGCTCACATCGCACCGTCGGACGGTGCGATCTGACCGTGGTGGGTGCGATCTCAGCGTGGTGGGTGCTCAGCGGCAGAGGGTGTCGGTGGAGCCGGCCTCCAGGCCGGTCTCGGTGATGGCGTAGCCGACGATCGCGTAGCAGTCGCCGGTGGCGTCCGGGTCGAGTCCCTCGACGACGTACTCGCCGGGGTCCGACGTGAGCTGCTGGAGCACGCTGGCCGGGGAGCCGTCCGCGGGGACGTCGACGATGAGGAGGTAGTCGACCTCGGACGGGGCAGGTGCCCAGGTCAGCAGCACCGAGGTGCCCTGTGACGTGAGCACCGGGTTGACCGGAGCCAGGTCCGGATTGCCGACGGTGGGCTGCGGCGGGGCGTCCCCGGTCCGGACGTCGGTCGGAGCCTCCGGTACGTTCACGCCGGTCTGCGACGGAGTCGGGTCCGGTTCCTCCTCGCCACGGAGCAGCGCGGACCCGATCCCGAATGCCGCGCCGACCAGCAGTGCGCCGCCGACGAATGCGACGATCCGCCGCCAGGTCGTCCCGGAACCCTCGCCGGACGTGACCGGGGCGCCGGCCGGAGGCTCGGGCGCAGGTTCCGGGCCGAGGCCGGTGGCGTCGTCGTCGATCGGGGCGGGCCGGCCCTGGTGCCCGACGTGCGCGAGCACCGAGGGGGCCAGCGGCGAGGGCTGGGGTGCTGGTTCCGGTGCGGCCGGCGGTTGCCCGGGTGCTGACGTCCGCACGGAAGCCGCCGACGGCGGTGCCTCGGTACCCGTGGCGCCCGGCGCCCACGAGGGCGGTGCGTCGCCTGCCGCGGGCGCCGCGGTCGCGGCAGCGGGACGGGAGGGTGCGGCGGACCCGGTCGGTGTGCTGGGTGCGGCCGGGGCGGCGGAGGGCGCGGCGACGGTCGCCGCCGTCGCGGCGGTCCCGGCCGCTCCCGCGGCGGGGGCCACGGCTCCGCTCGCCGGGTCCCAGGACCGGCCCTCGGTCCGGATCGAGCGCAGCCGGTCAAGCGCCTGCGCGGCCGTGGGGCGCCGCTCGGGCTCCGCGTGCAGGCCGGCCTCGATCAGGTCGCGCAGTCCGGCGGGCAGCTCGTCGGTCTCCAGAGGTCGGCGCGCCCCGGTGCGGACCCGGCGCAGGTAGGACAGCGCCGTGTCGTCGTGCGGGTCGAGCGCGGCGAACGGGGCCCGCCCGTCGAGCAGCGTGAACAGGGTGGACGCGAGGGACCAGACGTCGTCGGCCTCGGTCGGGGGGAGGCCGTCGAGCACCTGGGGGGAGGCGTGCCGGTAGCTGAACCGCTCCACGGAGGCGGTGTGCCCGGCGTCGGCCATCCGGGCGATGCCGAAGTCGCTGAGCACGTAGGACGTCGGCAGCAGCAGGACGTTCTGCGGCTTCACGTCCCGGTGCAGCACCCCGCGCGCGTGCGCGAACGCGAGCGCGTCGGCCACGGCGGTGCCGGCGGCAACGACCTCGGAGACCGGCAGCGCACCGTGTGCACGGACCCGGTCGTGCAGCGATCCGAGATCGTGGAAGTCCATGACCAGGCAGGGGTCACCGTCGGCGGTCGTGGTGGTGTCCAGCACGTTGACGATGTGCGGGTGCTGGCGACCGAGGGCCACGGTGATCGCGAGCTCGCGCTCGAACCGGGCGGCCGCCGACGGGTCCGCCGTGATCACCTTGATCGCGACGTCCCGGTCGAGGCTGTCCTGACGCGCCCGGTACACGACGCTGTCACCGCCTTCTCCGACCTCGACCAGGTGGGAGTAGCCCGCGACCGACACCGCCGACGGTGTCGCCGGGGCACGCTCGACCGGGTCGCCGGCAGAGCGGCTGGGATCGTTCGGACCGGCAGGACCGGGCCGTCGGCCGGACGTGGCGCCGACCGCTTCCGCCAACGGGCGTGGGGCCGCGGGCGCCCAGTCGTCGTCGGACACGCGAACCCCCTCCCCGGACGGGCGCCGTCGACCCGGCGCACATGAGTCCGAGGATAGGCGGTGCCCGGCGCGATCGCGGCGTGGCCGGTGGTGGAAGGTTCCGCACAGGCGGCTCCGCGCTCGCGGCACCTGGCGTCGTCGGTCACTCCTCCTCGCGCGGCACGCCGAACCAGGTCCTTGCTACGGTGACCGGATGGCGCGTCGTCCCCGAACCGACCGTCGAGCCGAGTCGTGACGAGTCCCGACGACGAACGAGTCCTGAGCTGGATCCGTGACGTGCTCGGCCGCGACGTTCGGATCGCCGCAACCGTCCCGTTGCCCGGAGGCCTGTCCGAGGCGATGTTCCGCGTCGAGCTCACCGGCGCAGACGTGGCCGCCGTGGTCCTGCGGCGCTGGCCGAACGACGGTGACTGGCAGCGCGACTCGGTGCGCCGGGAGGCCACCGCGCTCAGCCTGCTCGGCGGCCGCGGGGTCGGAACCCCCGAGCTGATCGCCACCGACCCGGCGGGGGAGTGGACCGGTCGACCCGCCAACCTGATGACCCACCTCCCCGGTGCTGGTCAGCTACGTCCCGCCGACATCGCCCAGTGGACCGGCGAGGTCGCCGCCCGCTTGGCGCTGATCCATGATCAGCCACGTGATCCGCGCCAGCAGGCGAGCCCGAAGTGGGTCGACCTGGACGACCCGGATCGGCGCGCCTGGCTGGCCGACCTGCCGTACGGCGACGAGGCACTCTCCCTCGCGCGCGCCGCCGCCGCTCCCGTCCGGGAGGTGTTCGGCCACGGCGACTACCAGCACTTCAACCTGCTCTGGAGCCGGGGACGGCTCACCGGCGTCGTCGACTGGACGATGAGTGGGGTGGCCGAAGCTGGTCGGGACGTCGGCCACTGCGCCCTCAACCTTGCCGTCCTGTACGGGCCGGACCGGGCCGGGCGATTCGTGGCGCACTACGAGGCGATCACCGGGACGCGCGTCGATCCGGGGTGGCTGATGTCCGAACTGCTCGACTTCTCGCCGGCGTGGCCGGAGTTCATCCCGCGCCAGGTCGGCGGTCGCGTGCCGGTCGACCAGGCCGGCATGCGCGGACGGGTCGAGGAACTCATCGTCGAGGTACTGCGCTCCGCCGGCTGATTCCAGCGGTCGCCGCCCGGCTCCGCACGGGCACCATCGGCTCACAGCGCCGAGCGCGGGCGATGGTGCCAGACTCGTCCAGGGGCAGCGGGGCGAGCGAGCGACCTCGCAGGCAGCGACGGGGAGGCACCCGATGGCGTCGACGACGAGTTCAGCCGAGGCCCTGCCGGTCGGGAAGGTCCGAACGATCTTCGCCGGCCTCATGCTCGCGATGCTGCTCGCCGCGCTCGACCAGACGATCGTCGCGACGGCGCTGCCGACGATCGTCTCCGACCTCGGCGGGGCGGAGCACCTCTCCTGGGTGGTGACCGCGTACATGCTCGCGAGCACCGCGACGACGGTGCTCTGGGGCAAACTCGGCGATCTCTACGGTCGCAAGGCGCTGTTCATCGCCTGCATCCTCATCTTCCTGGCCGGCTCCGTCCTGGCCGGCACGTCGCAGACCATGGGCCAGCTGATCGCGTGGCGCGCCGTGCAGGGGGTGGGCGGCGGCGGTCTCATGGTCCTCTCGCAGGCCATCATCGGCGACGTCGTCCCGCCTCGGGAACGCGGCCGCTACCAGGGCCTCTTCGGTGCCGTCTTCGGCGTCTCCTCGGTGGCCGGGCCACTGCTCGGCGGGTTCTTCGTGGACAACTTCGACTGGCGCTGGGTCTTCTACATCAACGTCCCGGTCGGGATCCTTGCCCTGATCGTGGTGGCGGCGGTCCTGCCGCACATCGAGGCAGGTCGCAAGCCCCGCGTCGACTACGCCGGCATCATCCTGCTCGGCGGAGTCTCGACGGCGATCGTGCTCGTGACGAGCCTCGGCGGCACCACCTGGGCGTGGAACTCCGCCCCCGTGTACCTGATGGTGGCCGCCGCCGTCGCGGGCATCATCGCGTTCATCGCCGTCGAACGACGCAGCCCCGAGCCGGTGCTTCCGTTGCACCTGTTCAGCAGTCGCGTGTTCACGGTCGCCGCCATGATCGGCTTCGCGGTCGGCTTCGCGATGTTCGGCGCGATCACCTACCTGCCGCTGTACCTGCAGACGGTGAAGGGGTCGACCCCCACGGAGTCGGGGCTCGAGATGACGCCGATGATGCTCGGGCTGCTCATCACCTCGATCGGGTCCGGACAGCTGATCACGCGGACCGGACGCTACAAGATCTACCCGATCCTCGGCACCGCGATCACGTCCTGCGGGCTCTACCTGCTCTCCCTCATGGGTCGGGACACGTCCACGCTGCAGGCGGGACTGAGCATGTTCGTGCTCGGCGCCGGGCTCGGGATGGTCACCCAGGTCCTCGTCATCGCCGTCCAGAACGCCGTGAGCTACCGGGACCTGGGTACCGCGACGTCGGGTACGACGTACTTCCGGACGATCGGCTCATCCATCGGGGTCGCCGTGTTCGGAACGATCTTCGCGAACCGGCTGACTGCGAACCTTGCTACCGCAGTGCCGTCACAGGCGCAGGGCGCGTGCGGCCCCGAGACGCTCGTCGCCTCGACGCAGGCGCTGGACCAGTGCCCCGCGAACGTCCAGGACTGGTTCCTGGATGCCTATGCGGACTCCCTGCACACGGTCTTCCTGTGGGCGGTCCCGGTCGCGGTGATCGCGTTCGCTCTCACCTGGTTCCTGCCGGAGGTCGAGCTGCGCACCTCGACCCGCGGCGGCGATGCCGTGACGGCGGGGCAGGCGGCGGGTTCGTCGTTCGCGCTGCCGAGCTCGCGCACCTCGCTCGAGGAGCTGCGGATGATCCTGTGGCGGCGCGTCGGGGTTCGTGATCCGCTGCAGGTCTACCGGGTCATCGACAGCGACTACGACCTCACCCCGGAGCAGTGCTGGATGGTCACCAGGGTCTCCCTGAAGGGCACGCGGTCGGTCGAGCCGATGGCCGAACGCAGCGGCGCGTCCGCCGACCGGGTCCGTGAGATCGCCGAAGAGCTGGCGGCCCGAGGACTCGTCCGGCTCGACGGGGACACGGTCGTGTCCACCCCGGCCGGCGATGCCGTGGCCGAGGAGCTCCGCGAGCGGGAGCGCGAGCGGCTGCGCCGTTACGTCGCCGAGTGGCCGGGGGGCGACGAGCCCGAGGTCGACCAGCTGGTGGAGCAGCTTACCGCGCAGCTGCTGGCCGACCCGAGCGACGTCCTCACCGGGCGCTGAGCCCGCGCACTGTCCCTCAGACCGGGCGTCGGGCCGGCTCGGTCGCCGAGAGGAGGTAACGAGCGGCGGCCTCGGCGGCGTCCGCCGTCGGGGTCTGGGTCGAGCGCACCGCGAGGTGGACGGACTGGTCAGCGCCGATGAGGTCGTCATCGGTGCGGATCTCGAGTCCCCACGAGCGCAGCCGCTGCCCGCGGACCGAGTCGGTCACGAGGAACAGCCGACGACCGTCGTCGAGGAAGGCGACGGGGACGGGTCGCCTCGGCAGGCCGGTCGCCTCGGCGAGGGCCCCGACGGCGTCCCTGACGGCGGCGATGGTGGGGTCGGTGGTGTGGGTGGTCGTTTCGAGCATGGTGGTCATGGGTGTCTCCTGAGGTTCGGTGTCGGCGGCGGCACCCGACCGGCGACGGCGCTCGGCCGCATCCGATATGTCTCGAGCGGCGCTCGGCTCCGGGGTTTCTCGCGCGTGGAATGTCGCGCGTGCTGCCCGGGCGTGTCCGCCGCGTTCAAGGGGTGCCGACGGCGCATCCATCGATGGTGCGCGTCTCGCCGGTCAGTGGTGTAACCATACCGAGCGTCCGGACATTCCCCTTCCCGCCACCCGAACCCGCACTCGGCGAGGACTACCCCTTCAGTCCCGTGGTCGTGATGCCACGGATCAGGTACTTCTGCGCGAACGCGAAGAACAGCATGATCGGGATCAGCGAGAGCACGGACATCGCGAGCAGCATCCCGATCCCGCTGTTCGACTCGGCGTCGACCATCGAGCTGAGGGCCACCGGCACCGTGAACACGGACTGGTCGGTCAGATAGATCAGCGGCGTGAAGAAGTCGTTCCAGGTCCAGATGAACGTGAAGATCGTCGTGGTCACCAGGGCCGGTCGCATCAACGGGAAGATCACGTACCAGAACGTGCGGAACGGCCCGGCGCCGTCGATCGCGGCGGCCTGGTCGAGCTCGCGGGGGATGCCCCGGATGAACTGGACCATCAGGAAGATGAAGAACGCGTCGGTGGCAAGGAACTTCGGCAGCACCAGCGGCACGAACGTGTTCACCAGGTCGAACTGCGAGAAGATGATGTACTGCGGGATCACCAGGACGTGCATCGGCAGCATCACCGAGACCAGCACGATCCCGAAGTACAGGTTCCGGGCCTTGAAGGTGAGCCGGGCCAGCGCGTACGCGGTCAGCGAGCAGGAGAACAGGTTGCCCACGATGGAGCTGATCGTGACCACGAACGAGTTGCCGTAGAACACCCAGAACGGGCGGGTCAGCGAGTTCCACCCGTTGACGAAGTTCTCGAGCGTGAACTGCTCCGGGATGAGCGGGCCGGTGAGGATCTCGCTCTCCGGCGTGAACGCGCTCGTGACCATCCAGACCAGCGGGTAGAGCATGAACGCGACGAACACCGCGAGGCCCGCGTGCCTGGCGACGGACCGCCCGCACCGGCGGGGCCGGCGCCGGGTGGGCCCACCGGCCGGCGTGCCGGTGGTGGTGGCATTGGGCGTGAGGGTTTGTGTGGTCATCATCAGTCTCCGTAGAACACCCAGTACTTGGACAGCAGGAAGTGCCCCGCGGTCATGACGCCGATGAAGACCAGCAGCACCCAGGCCAGCGCGGAGGCGTAGCCCATGTCGAAGGCCGTGAAGCCCTGCTGGTAGATGTACAGCGTGTAGAAGAGGGTCGAGTCCACCGGGCCTCCGGAGCCGCCGCTGACCACATGCGCCTGGGTGAACGCCTGGAACGCCCCGATCGTCTGCAGGATCAGGTTGAAGAAGATGATGGGCGTCAGCAGCGGCACCGTGATGGAGCCGAACTGGCGCAGCACCGAGGCGCCGTCCACCCGCGCCGACTCATAGAGCTCCTCGGGTATCTGGCGCAGGCCGGCCAGGAAGATCACCATCGGCGACCCGAACGTCCACACGTTCAGGATCACGAGGGTGCCCAGCGCCGTCTGCGGGTTCTGCAGCCAGCTCGAACCCTCGATCCCCACCAGCGCGAGCGCGGAGTTGACGAGACCCGCGTGGCCGAACAGCTCACGCCAGAGCACCGCCACCGCGACACTCGACCCCAGCAGCGAGGGCAGGTAGAACGCGCTCCGGTAGAAGGTCAGCCCGCGCATGCCACGGTCCAGGATCAGCGCGAGCAGCAGCGCGAACGCGAGCTGGAGCGGGACCGAGACCAGCACGTACGTGAGCGTGACCCGGACCGATTGCCAGAACCGGTCGTCGGTGAGCATCCGCTCGAAGTTCGCGGTCCCGATGAACTCCGGGCTGGACAGGACGTTGTAGTCGGTGAACGCGAGGTAGAGGGAGGCGAGGGTCGGCAGGGCGGTGATGCCGACCAGTCCCACCAACCAGGGCAGCATGAAGACGTGCGCCGCCCGCCCCTGGCGGTTCAGTCGGCTCTTGCGCCGGGTCGGCGCCGTTGCGGTGGCCATCAGTGATCGCTCCGGTCCGGGTGCTGTCGCGTCAGGACGCGCGGTCGATGGCGGCCTGGAGCTCGGCGATCATGGCCGTCGCGGCATCGATGGTGGTCGACTGCTCCAGGGCCACCTGCTCGCTGACGCGGGTCAGGATCGTGCGCCAGGTGCTCGAGCCGGCCGGCGCCTCGTACCGCGGGTTGCGCTCCAGCGCCCGGTCGTGGGCGACGGCGTCGAGCATCTGCTGCTCGTCCGGCGAGGCGAACTCGGCGACCTCCTCCGCGACCCGCGGGTTCACCGGTGCGCCCATGGTCAGGCCGGTGATCCGGAGCGTGTCGGTGTTGTTCACGCTGAAGTTCAGCAGGGTGCCCGCGGCTTCGAGGTTGGCCTCGTCGATGCCGCCGAAGATCGCGAGCCGCGGGGTGTACAGGTAGGGGTGACCGGGGGTGGCGTCCGCGGCCACGGGCATGGTGCGGAGCTTGAACGTGGCCTCGGGGAAGAACTGGGCGTCGTCGATGATGTGGTTCGAGTTGCCCAAGTAACTCAGCACCCGCTCGCCGATCAGCGCCCAGTCCGCGCCGACGCCGTCCTGCTCCGAGAGGGACGGTGCGGCACCGTTCTTGCGCAGGTTCTCCCAGAAGTCCAGCCAGCTCGCGATCCCGTCGGCGGTGAACCCGATCTGGCCGTCCCCGGTCCACAGCTCCTCGCCGCGCTGGCGCAGCCACGCCTCGAGGGTGAGGTCGTGGTCGGGGCCGTAGTTCACGGCCCAGTTGCCGTTCGGGTTGTTCGCGGCGTAGTCGATGGCGAACTCGGTGAAGCCGTCCCAGGTCCAGCCGGCACCCTCGGGCAGGGTGACACCGTCGGCCTGCGCCATCGTCTCGTTGTAACGGACCACCGGCACGAAGATCCCGAGCGCCATCGTGTTGTGCACGCCGTCGAGGCGCAGGCCGTCGATGTCGTCGGCGCCGTAGTCGCTCAGGTCGAGGGTCTCGAGCCCGTCCAGGTCGTGGAACATGTCGTTCGCGTAGTAGGTCATCACCTGCGCGGAGGGCACCCAGAACAGGTCCGGCACGTTGCGCGCGGCCATCTGGGTGGTCATCCGCTCCTGGAACGCGGTGTACTCGGCGAACTCCGTCTCGACCGTGATCTCGGAGTGGTCCGCCATGAACTGGTTCAGGGCGTTCGTGTAGTTCTCCTGGCGCACGTTGTTGCCCCACCAGGCGTAGCGCAGCGTGGCAGAGCCGCCGGCGTCCATCCCGCCGCCCCCGCCACCACTGCCGCCACCCACGCCCGAGCAGGCGGCGGCTGTGCCCGCCAGCCCCGCGACGGCGGCGAACTTCAGCACGTTCCTACGGCTCATCTCACGCATCGTTGCGTCTCCCTCATCGGTGAAGTACGGCGGTCCCGTCGTCGGGACCGTCCGGTTGAACTGATGCTAGTTTCGGAACACTTGACGGTCAATGAATCATGCAAACTTGTTTGACAATCTGCCACCAGCGTTCCGGATCCCTACTCGAGGACGAGCACCTCGAACCTGCCGACGGTCGGGGTCGTGACCCGGATCCCGCCCTCCGTCGGGGACACCGGCACCTCCACGCCCGCCACGAGCGCCCGGGCCCGTGGCGGTGGTCCGGACCACGGCAGACTCACCTCGACCGGCGCGATCGGCACCGGGTCGAGGAAGCGCTGGACGGCGTCACCGCTGCGGTTCAGCAGGTGCACCACCGTGCCCGCGTCCGACCGGCCGCGGACCACCTGGAGCTGCTCGGGGATCCCGGTGCCGCTCGGGCGGGCGCCCAGGGCACGGATCCTCGTCGCGACCTCGTCGCGCACGGCGCGCAGACCCTGCTCGCGGTAGACCCGCCCGACGGTCCATGGCAGGTGGGCCACGGTGCCGCCGTCGAGGGTCCGTTCGGCGTAGCCGGGGTGATCGGCCTCGGTGTGGCCGTAGCACTTCTCCGGTGGGCCGTACGGCGCCCGGCCAAGGGTCGGCAGGGCGACCGAGGCGTCCGGATGCGGCTCGATGACGTGCAGGGCGCCGATGACCGGAGCGGGCCGGCCCCACGGGTGCCCGGACGGCGTGGTGCCGTCGAGACGCACGTAGGCGGCCCGGGTCGCCTCCACCGAGGTCAGACCGGCGAGGTGGCGACGCACCGGGGACGCGGCCAGCTGACCGGCGCCCGCGGCGAGCGCGGACGAGCCGGTGGCGAGCACGGACCCGCCGGCGGCCACGAACGCGTCCAGGGCGGCCACCGCCTCCGGGGCGAGTTCGCCCACGTCCGCCAGGACCACGACGCGGTACCCGGTGAGCGAGCCGACGCCGTCGCCCGGGCGCCTCAGATCGGCAAGGTCGGCGATCCGACTGCTGCTGAGCACGTCGAACGGCAGGTGGGTCTCCGCGAGGGTGAGGTACAGGCCCTCGAACTCCGAGCGGACGCCCTCGGCGCGGTCAGGCCCGACGCGGTCACCCCGGACCAGCAGCACGTCCGAGTCGGGTCGCAGCCCGGCGTAGACGTTGGCGTGGTCGCGGTGGAACCGGGTGATCTCGCCGGCCACGGTGATGTTCTCGTACGGGCTGTCGCTCGGGCGGCCCATCACGTAGGTGGACGGCACCGCGCCGTGCGCGATCGCCTGGATCAGGAACTGGGCGAAGTGGTTCGGCTCCTCGCCGGCGAGCCGGTACGGCATGTCGACGAACCCGACGGCGTTGACCAGCACCGGCACGTGCGGCCGGTACGCCTTCGCCGCCGAGACGTGCTCGGCGGTGAGGTGGTGCCAGAGCGGACGGCCGACACCGTTGTTCGCCTCGTGGAAGACGATGTCCGCGCGGTCGCCGAGGATCAGGGCTGCGCCCGGGGCTAGGGAGCGGATGTGGGCCCGGAGCCGGGCGGTGAGGTCGTCCAGGGTGAGGCGGGCGTAGTCCTGCCAGGTCCGGTAGCCGGGGGAGGAGGGCTCCTCCGGCAGCGGGGTACCGGGCGCGAACGCGGCGAAGCCCTCCCGGCAGGCCAGGCAGTGGCACACGCCCCAGTAGGTGCGCGAGTAGTCCACCTCATTGAAGGACATCCAGTTCAGGAAGAAGCCGGCGATGTCATAGCGGGTGAGCACCTCGGTGATCACCTCGAACACCTGCTCCTGGTAGTACGGCCCGCTCGGGCACACGCTGACCAGGCCGTTGTAGACCTGGTTCTCGCCGCGGGCGTTCACGAACAGCCACTCCGGGTGTGCCTCGGCGCGGCGCCGGTCCACCTTCGAGAAGTCCATCCGGCCGAGCACCCGGACGCCACGCTCGGCCGCGGCCGCGACCGCGTCGCCGACCAGGTCGCCCGAGGTGCGCCCGGCCAGGGCCGGGTTCGGGGTCTGGCTCGCGAGCGCCGTCGGGTAGTTCGAGACGATCCCACCCACGGACAGCAGCCAGACGTTCGCGCCGAAGTCCTCGAGGAAGTCCAGCACGCCGGGGACGTCCAGGTCCGCGTCGATCTCGCGCAGGTTCGTCTGGAACGTGCGGAACGGCGCGCGCCACCACTCGGTCGCCGGGCTCGCCTTGGCGGGCTGGTCGCCGGACTGGGCGGCCCGGGTGTTGAGAGCGGTCACGTCGTGGCCCGTCCGGCCGCGTTGCCGAGCACCCGGTGCAGCGCGGAGTGGTCGGCGTCGCCGAGCCCCTGGGCGATCGCGGCACTCATGAGCTCGTGCGCGGAGGCGGTGTGCGGCAGCGGCAGGTCCATCGCCCGCGCGGAGCCGAGGGCGAGGCCGAGGTCCTTGCGGTGCAGCCGGATCCGGAAACCGGGGTCGTACGTGTGATCGACCATCCGCTGCCCGTGCACCTCGAGGATGCGCGAGGAGGCGAAGCCGCCCATCAGGGCCTCCCGCACCACCGCCGGGTCGACCCCCGCGGCCTCCGCGAACGTCAGCCCCTCGGCCACGGCCTGGATGGTCAGGGCGACGATGATCTGGTTGGCGACCTTCGCCGTCTGGCCGGCACCGACGTCCCCGACGTGGGTGATGGTGGCGCCGAGGACCTCGAGCAACGGTGTGGCCCGCTCGAACGCGGCCGCGGTCCCGCCGGCCAGGATGGTCAGGGTCCCGGCTCGGGCGCCGACGTCCCCGCCGGAGACCGGGGCGTCGAGGTACTCGCCGCCGGCGTCGGTGATCCGCGCCGCGAAGGACCGGGTGGCGACCGGCGAGATGGAACTCATGTCGATGACCAGGGTGCCGGGACGCAACGCCGCGGCGACGCCGTCGGTCCCGAACAGGACGTCCTCGACGTCCGAGGTGTCCGGGAGCATGAGGATCACGACGTCGGCCTCCGTGGCCGCGTCCGCGGCGGAGGTCGCGCGGCGCCCGCCCGCCTCGACGAGGTGCTCGGTGGACTCCTTCACGCGGTGGAGGTGGACGGTGTGGCCGGCGGCGATCAGGTTGGCCGCCATCGGGGCGCCCATGACGCCGAGTCCGATGAATCCGATCTGCACGTGTATCTCCTTCGATGAGGGTGGCCCCGCTCGACGCAGGGCAGGGCAGGGCAGGGTGCGGTCAGGTCCAGGTCAGGTGCGCGACCTCGAGGACGTCGACGGCGGGCACGCTCACGTGGACCCGGCCGTCGGCGACGTGCGCCGGCGCCCGGGTGTCGGCGAGGTGCAGCCGCGCGGTCGCACCGGTGGCGCCCGGTGGGAGGGCCACCGAGATCTCCTGCGGCGGCAGTGGGATGGTCTCGCGGTTCTGCCCGCGCATGGCCATCGGGTTGTTCAGGTTCACCAGGGCCACCGCCATCGACGTCTGGTCCGTGCGGACGGCGACGTCCACGAGCCCCTGGCCCTCGACGCGCACCCGGGGTTCGCCGCCGAGCGCCCAGGCGACGGCGTTCTGGATGAGCCGGGCATGGTCGTGCTGCATCGCGGCCCAGAGGATCTCGCCCACGTTGAACGCCAGGTACACACTGCGCCCACCACCCGGCTGCTCGCGGCAGACCACCGCGGCCGAGCCCTCCCCGCCGCGGGGATAGACCTCCTCCATCGGCAGGTCCGGGTAGTCCGGCACGAACCGGAACGGGACCGAGGTGAGGCGATCACCCGGCGCACCGGCCGCCGTCGGGGTCTCGATCGGCTCGACCCCGACGAGGTGCGTGCCGCCGACCACCCGGGTGGCCCCGTCGAAGCCGGCGGCGACCGGGTGCTGCGGGTCGAGCGTGATGTAGTTGTTCTTGACCGGCCCGCGCGGGGCCCCGGTGAGGCGGACGCCGAGCACGTCGCCGAGGGCGAGGTCCGCGCCGCCGGCGTCGTCGGTCACGAGGGACGACTCGTGGGCGGCCACCAGGCTGCCGCCGCCGGCCACCCATTCGCGGATCACCGCGCAGTGCGCGTCGGACAGGGCCCGGCAGTTCGGCAGGATCAGGACCCGGTACGGGGCGAGCCGTTCGAGGGTGAGTTCTTGATCCGCGATGTAGTCGAACGGCACCCGAGCCTCGACGAGGGCCTGGTAGAAGCCGTCCTCGTCCGCGCTGCCGGCGGTGTGGCTCGCCCACGGGTTCGTCGGGTCGAGGCGGACGTTGTCCAGGACCGCGACCTCGCTCGTGATCTGCATGCCCGCGAACACGCCGGCGACGCGCTCGTGCAGCGTGAAAGCCTCCACGATCGGCGACACCCAGCGGGTGTCGAACACGTTCGCGTTGAACTTCGTGTACCAGGGCAGCGCGCCGTGCACGAAGCCGTCGGCCATCCAGGTCACGATCTCGTGCGGGTCGGCGACCGAGTCCTTCCACCGGTACTCGCCGTGCTCGGGACCGACCGAGGTGATCAGCGCGACCGGGCGGTCCGGGAACATGCCCCGGCTGCGCTTGCCGATCCGCCCCGACCACCACAGCGCCTCGTTCTCGGACCGGCCCTGCTTGTCGATGAAGAACATCGGGTACCGGTCGTCGACGAGGTCGCGGACCAGGTCCCGGGTCAGCATCGCGCCACGGTTGGGGATGAACCGGGCGTGCGGGCGCACCTCGCGCACCGCGTCGTCCCAGAGCACCACGAGCTCGGACAGCTGCCGGCTGCGCCAGGTGGTGTAGGCGCGCCACGCCGGGTCCGTGCGGTCCTGCGTGCGCGGCAGGTGCAGGCCGGTGTCGTCGAAGAACTGGCGCTCGGCACCCTCGGAGTAGGAGATCGCGGACGGCCCCTCCCAGCGGTTCGCGAACACCGCGTCCACGTCGTAGTCGCGCACGATCTCGCGGGCGACCTCGGTGATGAACTCGCGGTGGTAGCTGCTGAACGGGTCGGTCAGCCAGATGTCCGGGAACGCCCAGTGCGGGATCGGGTTGCCGTCGGCGTCGCGGGCGAGCCACTCCGGGTGGGCGTGCGCGGCGTCGGCGTGGATCGCGTGCGGGTCCACCCGGGCCATCACGTGCATGCCCAGCTCACGGGCGCCGGTGACCAGCTCGCCGAACGGGTCGGTGTCCCCGAGGTACCTGCTGCGGTAGTGGAACGGGATCTGGGTGGGATAGAACGCCATGTAGCCGCCCGCGCTCAGGCACAGCGCGTCGGAGCGGGACTCGCGCATCACCGAGATCCAGAAGTCCGGGTCGAAGTGCAGCGGATCGTCCTCCACGAAGGTCAGCTGCGTCCACCGGGTGGCGGTGCGGAACCAGTCCAGCGAGCGCTCGGCGGCGGGGTTCTGCGGGAGGGGGTCGAGCCCGGGCTCGTGATCCGTAGTCAGCATCGTTGCGACCTCTCGTTCGGCGTCCTCGTAGTATTGTCTGACAAGATAGCAAGTACAACATGTACTGCCCAGAGTCTTGGAGTGTGAGACGTGCAGCACCTCGGCTACGACCTCAGTGCCAACGTGTCCCTGCTGTGGACCGAGCATGACTACCTCGATCGGTTCGCGGCCGCGGCGGACGCCGGCTTCGGGGCGGTGGAGACCTGGTGGCCGTTCCCGGCCGCCGAGCCGAGCGCCGCGCAGGAGTCGGAGCTGCTGCGGGCGATCGAGGCCGCCGGGGTGCGCCTGCGCGGGCTGAACTTCTTCGCCGGGGACATGCCCGCGGGCGAGCGGGGGATCGCCATGGACGCGGCCCGGCGGACAGAGCTGATCGCCAACGTCGCCGCGGTGCGGCGGATCGCCGAGGCCACCGGCTGTGACCGGTTCAACCTGCTCTACGGCCAGTTGGCGGACGACGAGGACCCGACGGCGCAGCACGCCACCGCGCAGGAGGCGGTCACCATCGCGGCCGCTGCCCTGGCCGACCAGGGCGGGGTGGTGCTGATCGAGCCGCTCGCCGCCGGGCTGAACGGGGCCTACCCGCTGCGCACGCACGAGGACGTGATCGCCCTGCTGGACGGCCCGTTCGCGGGCGTGGGAAACGTCGGCCTGCTGTTCGACACGTTCCACCTGGCCATGAACGGCGTGGACGTGGTCGCGGCCGCGGTGCGGTCCGCGGCGCATATCGCGCACGTGCAGATCGCCGACGCCCCCGGTCGGGGCGAGCCCGGATCGGGTGACCTGGCCTGGGACGAGGTGTTCACCGCGCTGCGGGTGGCCGGCTTCGCGGGGCCGGTCGCCGCCGAGTACCGGCCCACCGGGTCCACGGCGGACTCCCTGGCGTGGGTTCGCCCGTGAGCGGCGGTGGCATCCCCTACAGTGGCTCCGGACGGCGGGGTGGCCGATCCCTAGACTCGTCTCATCGTCAGACAATCTCCCGAGGTGATCGCATGAGCGCAGGGCAGTTCCAGCTTGGTCCGTCCTCGCTCACCGATGCCCTCTACGAGTCGGTCCGGAGCCGGATCATCAGCGGGGACATCGCCCCCGGTGAGAAGCTCACCGAGCAGCGGATCGCCGACGACTACCGGGTCGCGCGTCCGACCGCGAAGGCCTGCCTCGAACGGCTCACCGCGCTCGGGCTGCTGCGCCGGTCCGCCCACAAGACGGCCGTGGTGCCCGAGCTCGACGAGGTCGACATCACCGACCTGTTCTTCACCCGCGAGATGTTCGAGTGCACCGCCGCGGACCGGCTGGCGCAGGCACGCACCGTGCCGGAGGCGGCCCGCAAGGCCCAGACGGCGATCGAGTCCGCGGTCCGCGCGAAGGCGTTCGACGACCAGGTGGTCGCGGACATCGAGTTCCACTGGGCGCTCATCAACGCTGTCGACAGCCCTCGGTTGTCCCGGGTCTACGAGATGGTCAGCGGCGAGGTGCACCTGACGATGGGGCAGTTCAAGGCGCACCGGCGCACCACCCCGTCGACCGTGGCGGCCGAGCACGCGCTGATCCTGAAGGCGATCGAGGACGGCGACCGCGCCGCAGCTCGCGAGCAGATGGCACACCACCTGCAGCAGGCGCGGGACCGGGTCCTCGCCCAGGTGGTCGCCTCGCGCGAGGAAGCCCCGGCCTGACCCTCCTCGGCGGTCGAGGCCGTTCGGCTTCCCGAGTTGCAGGGCCGTCCGGCCTGGGTCACGGTGGAAGAGCCCAGGGCGCACGCGCGTGGTTCTACGCTGCCGTCAAGCGTCCCCATCGAAGTCACGAGAGGGAGCACCCATGCTCACCCTGACCGAGAACGCCCGGACCGCCATCAAGACCATCGCCACCGAGTCGGGCCTGCCCGAGGAGGGCGGCGTACGCATCTCCATGGCCGAGAACGGCAGCGAGCTCCAGATGGCACTGGCGCCGGAGCCCGCGGCCGGCGACGACGTCATCGAGAACGCCGGGGCCCGGGTCTTCGTGCCCACCGAGACCGCGGCGCTGCTCGCCGAGCAGGAGCTCGACGCCGCGACCACCGATCAGGGCACCGGTTTCACCCTACGCGAGCAGGGCTAGGGACCCGTGCCGGTCGGCCGAGGGGCCGGCCGGCGACGGACAGTACCCCGAACGGGATGAGGCAGGGCCCGGCAGCCCCCGCGTAGTGTCCGCGGCTATGACCTCCGCGAGCGGGACCGCGACCGCAACCGGCCGACCGGCCTGGCTGCTGCCGACCCTCGTCGGATATCGACGGCGGTGGCTCGGCAAGGACGTCACCGCGGGTCTGTCCGCGGGGGCGGTCGTGGTGCCGCAGGCCATGGCCTACGCCACCGTCGCGAACCTGCCGGTCGAGATCGGGCTGTACACGTGCATCGTCCCGATGGTCGTGTACGCCCTGCTCGGCGGCAGCCGGGCCATGAGCGTGTCGACGACGTCGACGATCGCCACCCTGACCGCGACCACGCTGGTCTCCGCGGGCGTCGCCGCCGGCTCCGACGACGCGGGGGACGTCCTCGGCTCGCTCGCGGCCCTGACGCTGCTGGTCGGCGTCGTGCTGATGGCCGCACGGCTGCTCCGGCTCGGCTCGCTCGTCGAGAACATCAGCAACGCCACGGTGCTCGGCCTGAAGATCGGGGTCGGCGCCACGGTCGCCGTCGGGCAGCTGCCGAAGCTCCTCGGCGAGACCGTGAACGTCAGCGGCGAGGGATTCTTCCGCGGGCTGGGCGCGGTCGTGCAGGCGTGGGACAGCATCAGCGGCGTGACCGTGGCGCTGTCCATCGGATCGATCCTCGCCATCGTGCTGCTCAAGGCGTTCGCGCCACGGGTCCCGGGGGCGCTGCTCGTCGTCGTGGCCGGGATCCTGATCGTCGCCCTCACGTCGGCACGCGAGGCGGGCCTTGAACTGATCGACCCGGTGCCCTCCGGGCTGCCGGTACCGCGACTGCCGGACCTCACCCACCTCGGCGCGCTCGCGCCGGGCGCACTCGCGATCGCGGTCATGGTGTTCATGGAGACCGCAGCCGTGGCGAAGGGCATCCGCAAGCCGACCGAGCCGATGATCGACAGCGACGCCGAGCTCCTCGCCGCGAGCGCCGCGAACCTCGCCGGTGGCCTGTTCGGTGCGATGCCAGCCGCCGGCGGGTTCTCCCAGAGCGCCGTGAACGAGGGCGCGGGGGCTCGCTCGCAGCTCTCCGCCCTGGTGACCGTCGCGCTCGCCGTGGCCGTCGCACTGTTCCTCGGCCCGGTGCTGAGCCTGCTCCCGCAGGCGACGCTCGCGGCCGTGGTGTTCGTCGCCGTCGCGGGCCTGATCCAGATCCCCACCTTGGTGCAGTGGGCCCGGATCAGCCCGCGGGACTTCTGGATCGCGAGCGCGGTGGCCGCCGTGGGTCTCACGGCAGGCCTGCTGGCTGCGGTCGGCCTGGGCGTGGTGCTGACCCTCGTCCTCGTGCTGCGCGAGCTGAACATCCCGAGGCTCGACGGCGTGGTTCGCCGGGGCGGCGCCCTCGCGGTCCACCTCGGGCGTGGGCTCTACACCGCGAACGCGCTCGAGAACGAGCGCGCCATCGTTGCCCTTGCCACGACGCAGGAGGAGCCCATCGACACCCTGGTCCTGGACGTCGAGCGCCTCGACGTGGTCACGATGACCGTGCTGGGCGCCCTCGAGGAACTCGACCGGGACCTGGCCGGCCACGGCGTCGAGCTGCACCTGGCCAGGCTGCCGGACTCCGCCGTCGAGGTCGCCGGGAAGGTGACCTGGTACCAAGGGATGGCGGCGGCCGGTCGCGTCCATGACAGCGTCGAGGACGCACTGGCCGCCGCAACGGGCCGAGAACCCACCTGACGGCAGGCGTCAGGAGTTCCCGGCCGAGCTCCTGAGCTTCTCCATCACCTTATTGATGGTGAACGAGGCCGGTTCCTGGCGCGGCGGGAACTCCACGAACGTCTGCAGCATCGAGGCCACGTACGCCTGGGCCGGCACGAGCAGGAAGATGCGCGACATCATCCAGTCGTAGTAGGTGTTGGACGTGCGGTCGGCCCGTTCGAACGGGTCGGTCCTCAGGTTGAAGATCTTCGGCGCCCGCAGCTCGACCCACGGGTCCAGCCACACGGCGAGCGTGCCCTCGGTGCGCTGCTCGAGGAACACGATCTTCCAGTTGTCGAAGCGCAGCGCGGTGAGGTCGCCCTCGTCCGAGACGTAGAAGAAGTGGTTGCGTGGACTCTCGTCCGTGGCGCCCGTGATGTAGTCGAGCTGGTTGTGGCCGTCGAGCTGCACCCGGTACTCGACGCCGTTCAGTTCGGTCCCCGCCGCCAGCCGGTCGGCGATGTCGGTGTCACCGGCGGCGGCGAGCAGCGTGACGAACCAGTCGTTGTGGCTGACGATGCCGTTCAGCGTCGTCCCGGCCGGGATGTGCCCGGGCCAGCGCACCATCGCGGGCACCCGGTAGGCGCCCTCCCAGTTCGAGTTCTTCTCGTTCCGGAACGGGGTCATCGCGCCGTCGGGCCAACTGTTCATGTGCGGACCGTTGTCCGTGGAGTACATGACGATCGTGTCCTCGGCGAGGCCGAGCTCGTCGATCAGGTCGAGCAGGCTGCCGACGACGTCGTCGTGGTAGAGCATCGCGTCGTGGTATTCCGACTGCCAGCGGCCGGCCCGGCCCTTGTCCTGCTCGCGCACGTGCGTCCGGAAGTGCATGTGGGTCGCGTTGAACCAGACGAAGAACGGTGTCTCGTCGTCGGCCTTGGCGCGGATGAAGTCCGCGGCGGCGTCACGGAACTCCTCGTCGCAGGTCTCCATGCGCTTCTTCGTGAGCGGGCCGGTGTCCTCGATCCGCTGGGTGCCGTCCCCGTTCGCCCAGGAGTGGATGACCCCACGCGGGCCGAACCGGTCGTGGAAGTTGGGGAACTCCTCGGGTGAGGGGTAGTCGGGGTGCTCGGGCTCCTCCTCGGCGTTGAGGTGGTAGAGGTTGCCGAAGAACTCGTCGAAGCCGTGCATCGTGGGCAGGAACTCGTCCCGGTCGCCCAGGTGGTTCTTCCCGAACTGACCGGTCGCGTAGCCCTGCGCCTTGAGCGCCGTGGCGATCGTCGGATCCTCTGCGCGCAGGCCGACATCGGCCCCCGGCATGCCGACCTTGGTCAGCCCGGTGCGGTACGGGTTCTGCCCGGTGATGAAGGCGGCCCGGCCCGCGGTGCAGCTCTGCTCGCCGTAGTAGTCGGTGAACTTCACCCCCTCGCTGGCGACGCGGTCGATGTTGGGTGTTCGGTAGCCCATCACGCCGTCGGAGTACGTACTGAGGTTGGTGAGGCCGATGTCGTCGCCCCAGATGATCAGGATGTTCGGCTTGTCTGCCACGATGAGCTCCCTCGGTTCGGCGGCGGGAAAGTCCCCGCGATGATCGAATCACCGTGGCCGGCCGCACAGATCATCCGTCCCGGGTGAGCCCGCGGTCCGCTGCCATCCGTAGCGTTCGGCGAACGTGGGCGGCGTGAGGTCCGTCCGGATAGGGGAACCGACAATGACCGAAACCCTGCCGTCCTGGCGTGAGGGCCCCACCCGGGCGGCGATCACCGAGTTCGTCGCCGCCGTCACCACCGAGGGCAGCCCTGACTTCGTCCCACCCGAGGGCCGGGTCGCGGTCTTCGACAACGACGGCACGCTCTGGACCGAGAAGCCGATGGTGGTCCAGCTGCACTACGTGCTGCAGCAGTGGAAGGCCGCGGCGGAGGCGGACCCGAGCCTGGCCGAGAAGCAGCCGTACCTGGCCGCGGTCTCCGGGGACCTGGCCTGGCTCGGGGCGGCGGTGGACAAGCACTACGCCGGGGACGACGCGGACCTGGGACTGATCATCGCGGCGGTGTCAGCCGCCAGCGCCGGCTCGAGCGTCGAGGAGTACGAAGCGTCGGTGGCGGCGTTCTTCCGGGATGCGCGGCACCTGACGCTGGACCGGTCCTACGCCCACACGGTGTACCAGCCGATGGTCGAGCTCATCCGGCTGCTGGACGCCCACGACTTCCGGACCTACATCGTCTCTGGGGGCGAACGCGACTTCATGCGCTTGATCGCCCAGGACTACTACGGGATCCCGACCCAGCGTGTGGTCGGCACCGGGCTCGGCCTGGAGTACGACGCCGAGCACAACGTGGTGCGCTACAAGAGCGCCCTGGCGTTCTTCGACGACGGCCCCGAGAAGCCGGTCCGGATCTGGATGCGCACCGGGCGGCGGCCGATCCTCGCCGCCGGCAACTCCAACGGGGACATCCCGATGCTCCGGTTCGCCCAGGGCAACCCGCGCAGTCTCGCACTGCTGGTCAACCACGACGACGACACCGACCGCGGTGACACCCCGTACACCAAGGGCGCCGAGAAGGCGATCGACGCGGCGCCGGCGCACGGGTTCACCGTGGTCAGCGTCCGCGACGACTGGTCGCAGGTCTTCCCGGCCGGCGACCACCAGGACTGAGGCGGTCCGACCGCACGAGCCGGGCTGCGCCGTCGGGCATGCGCGGGAAGCGCCGCTCAGGCGTCCTTCGCGCAGCGGAACCCGATGTGGGACATGCCGGTGTCCTCGGCCTGCGGCGAGCGCGCCGCGGGCCGGAACCGCAGGCAGTACTCCGGCGAGCACAGCTGCGACCCGCCCTTGAGCACCCGGCGGGGGATCGCGAACCCCTCCTGCGCGCTGGCGGTCGCGAGCAGGTTCGTGCGCTTGCCCGGGTCCACCGGGTTGTCGGACAGGCGCAGGTGGCGCGGCGTGTAGTAGTCCGACGTCCACTCCCAGACGTTACCGATCAGGTCGAACAGGCCGTAGCCGTTCGCCGGGTAGGACCCGACCGGTGCGGCGTCGCCGACGCCCTGGTTGTCGTAGGGGAAACGCCCGAGCCAGGTGTTCGCCTGGGCGACGCCGCCGGGATAGGGCTCGTCGCCCCACGCGAACCGCTCGCCGTCCACGCCACCGCGCGCCGCGTACTCGTGCTCGGCCTCGGTCGGCAGCCGCAGGCCCGCCCAGGTCGCGTACGCCGTCGCGTCCTCGAAGGCCACGTGGATGACCGGGTGCTGCAGGCGGTCGGCGACGGAGGAGTTCGGGCCGAACGGCCGGCGCCAGTACGCGCCCGGCTGCCAGCGCCACCAGTTGCGCCAGTTCCGCAGGTCGACCGGGCCGTCGGTCGGTGTGAACACCATGGCACCGGGGACGAGGTCGGCCGGGTCGGCACCCGGGAAGTCCTTCGGGTCCAGCTCGCGCTCGGCCACCGTGACGTAGCCGGTCGCGTCCACGAAGCGGCCGAACGCGGCGTTCGTGACCTCGTGCCGGTCGATCCAGAACGGAGCGACCTCGCGCTCGTGCACCGGCCGCTCGTCGGGGTAGAAGTCCTCCGACCCCATCAGGAACGTGCCGCCGTCGAGGCGGACCATGTCGTGGTGCGTGCTCGTCATGACCATGGGACTCCTTCGTTGGGCGGCGAACGCGATTCTAGGCGTGGTGCCGGCAGGGCCGCTCAATGCCCGACGGCGGTGCTCGCGTCGAGCGCGCCGCGCAGGTCCGCGCTGGTTGCGACGGGCAGGTCGCAGACGAATCCACGGCACACGTAGGCCGCGGACCCGCCGCGCAGCAGCGGCCGGTCGGCGAGCAGGGGGTGGGGCCGCGGGGCGGACCCGCCGGCAGGGGCTGCCTCGCCGCCGGCCGGTTGCGCGTCGACCTCCGGCGGCCCGTACGCGAGCACCAGGCCGGGTGAGGTGCTGGACCGTGCGAGCCGGACCATCTCCTCGGCCACCTCATCGGTGCCGACCACGGCGACCTGGACCGGGCCGGCCGCCGCGGCCTCGGCGACCGCGAGCGTCCACCCGGCGAACCGGGCGTCCCGCCGGGCCACCTCGCCGCCGGCCGCGATCGCCGCGTCGGCCTCGGCCCGCCACCGGCCGGTGAGCGCGGAGAACGTCAGCAGCGCCCCGGCCAGGGCCGACGTGCCGGACGGCTCGGCGTTGTCGCCAAGGCCACGGGGGCGGATGACCAGCGTCTCGGCGTCGTCGGCGGTGTCGAAGAAGCCGCCGGCGCCGTCGGCGAAGTGGGCCAGCGCCGTGGCGAGGATCGCCTCGGCGGCGTCCAGCCAGCGTCGCTCACCGGTGGCCTGGTGCAGGGCGAGCAGACCCTCGGCGAGGTTGCCGTAGTCGTCCGCCACCCCGGCGGCCGGACCCGCGACGCCGTCGCGGGAGGTCCGCAGCAGCCGGGAGCCCGAGGTCTGCCGCACCACGTGCGCCGCCAACAGGAACTCCGCGCACCGCGTCGCGGCGGCCACCCACTCGGGCCGCTCCAGCAGCGCCCCGGCGTCGGCCAGTGCCGCGATCGCCAGGCCGTTCCAGCTCGTGACCACCTTGTCGTCGCGGGCCGGCTGCGGTCGCGCGGACCGGGCCGCCAGCAGGGCCGCCCGCCAGGCGGGCCACTGCTCCGGCGGCTCGCCGAGCAACCGTAGCGTCGAGCGGCCCGCCTCGAACGTGCCCTCGGCGGTGACGCCCAACAGCTCGGCCGCGGCGACGCCGTCGGGCCCGAGGACCTCGGCCACCTCGGCGGGCGACCATACGTACGTCAGGCCCTCCTCGCCGTCGGTGTCCGCGTCCAGCGCGGAGGCGAAGCCGCCCTCGGCGGTGCCGAGGTCGCGCAGCAGGAACCCGGCGGTCTCGGTGACCACGCGCCGGGCCAGCTCGGAGCCGGTGGCCCGGAACAGGTGCAGATACACGCGCAGCAGCTGGGCGTTGTCGTAGAGCATCTTCTCGAAGTGCGGCACCACCCAGGCCGCGTCGACCGAGTAGCGCGCGAAGCCGCCGGCGAGCTGGTCGTAGATGCCGCCGCGAGCCATCGCGGTGCAGGTCGCCTCGGCCATCGCGAGTGCCCGCTCGGACCCGGTCCGCGCGGCGTGCCGGAGCAGGAACTCGAGGACCATCGACGGCGGGAACTTCGGCGCCGAGCCGAACCCGGCCCGGCGAGGGTCGAAGTCGAGCCTCAGCTGCCCGACGGCGTCCGCGAGCCTGGCCTCGTCGATCGGCATCGGAGCGCCGACGTCGGCCAGCGCGCGCAGGTCGTCGGCGATCTTCGCGCCGCCGTCCACGACCGCGGACCGGTTGTCCCGCCACACCTCGGTCACGGCCTGCAGGAGCTGGAGGAACTGGGGCTTCGGGTAGTAGGTGCCGCAGTGGAACGGCTCGCCGCCGGGGGTCAGGAAGCAGGTCATCGGCCAGCCGCCGGCGCCGGTCATCGCCTGGGTGGCGCGCATGTACACGGCGTCGATGTCCGGGCGTTCCTCGCGGTCCACCTTGATGGCGACGAACTGCTCGTTGATCGCGTCGGCCACGGCGTCGTCCTCGAACGACTCGTGCGCCATCACGTGGCACCAGTGACAGGCGGCGTAGCCGACGCTGAGCAGGATCGGCACGTCCCGCTCGCGGGCCTCGGCGAGGGCCTCGGGGCCCCACTCCTGCCAGTGCACCGGGTTGTCCGCGTGCTGGCGGAGGTAGGGCGAGGTACTTGCGGCCAGTCGGTTCGCCATACGCCACGGTCTCACCTCGCCGGGGTGTGGCGCACCCGAGGCGCACGCCGGCGGGATCAGCCGATGTCCGGGAATTCCTTTCGGCCGCGGCACGGGGCGGGCTATCGTCGCCTCCCATGGCCTTCTCACGGGGGAGACCACGGTCCGTCGGCACCGACGTCGACGGATCGGGTAAGGGACTGAGGGCGGCCTGGGCCATGCCGGCAACAACCCCCGCGAACACAGGACCGGGTACGGACCCGGTTGCGCAGACACGGGGAGGAATCATGCGCACAAGGATCATCGGGACGACCGCCGCGATCACGCTCACGCTCACCGTTGCCGCCTGCGGCTCGGGTGACGACGGCGCAGGATCGGGTGACGGGGCCCTGGTCGGCGAGGGCAGCGGGGCGGACTGCCAGATCGACACGGCGGTCCCGGTCGGGGCGGCACTGTCGCTGACCGGAGGGGCCGCCAGCTACGGCGAGTCGCAGCGCAACGGCCTGGAGCTGGCCGTGGCGGACCTGAACGAGCAGGGCGGCGTCACCTACGAGCTGGCCGTCGAGGACGACCAGACCGACCCGCGCCAGGGCATCACCGTCTTCGAGAGCTTCGTCGGCGACAACACCAGCATCATCATCGGCCCCACGCTGTCCAACGGCGCCTTCCAGGCGCAGCCGATCGCCCAGGAGGCCGGCGTGCCGGTGCTGGCCATCTCCAACACCGCGTCGGGGATCACCGAGCAGGGTGACTACATCTTCCGGGACTCCCTGACCGAGGCACAGGTCATCCCGCAGACGATCGCGCTGGCCGCCGAGACCTACGACCTCGAGCAGGTGGTGGTCATGTACAGCAACGACGACGCCTTCACCGAGTCCGGGTACGAGGTCTTCGCCTCCTCCCTGGAGGAGGAGGGGGTCGAGGTCAGCGACACCCTGACCTTCTCGGTCTCGGACACGGACTTCCGGCCGCTGCTCACCGAGGCCCTCGCGGCCGAGCCCGACGCACTCGTGGTGTCCGGTCTCATCGAGGCCGCCATCCCGCTCGTCACCCAGGCCCGCGACCTCGGCATCGACGTGCCGATCATCGGCGGGAACGGCTTCAACAACCCGCAGCTGATGACCGACGCCGGCGCGGCAGCCGAGGGCGTGGTGGTCGGCGCCGCCTGGAACTCCACCTCCGACATCCCCGAGAACGTCGAGTTCCTCGCGGCGTACGAGGAGGAGTTCGGTAGGGCACCGGACCAGTTCGCGGCCCAGGCCTACGCCGCGATGACGATCATCGACGTGGCCGTGCGGCACAACTGCTCGGGCGAGCGTGACGACATCCAGGACGGGCTGAACAACATCGTCGACCTGCCGACGGTGCTCGGTTCGCTGACCATCAACGACGACCGTGACGCCGAGCACGAGGCGGTCGTCCAGGTGGTCCAGGACGGCGCATTCGCCGTCCTCGGCTGAGGCGCGCGTCCGGCGATGGACGTCCAACAGCTCCTCAACGGGCTGTTCATCGGCTCGATCTATGCCCTGTTCGCGATCGGCTTCACCCTCGTCTTCGGCGTCCTGGACCGATTGAACCTGGCACATCCGGCGGTCTTCACCGTGGCGGCGTTCGTGGGGATCGAGCTGGTGGAGGTCGGTGGGCTCTCGATCTGGGCGGCGCTGCCGGTCGTGTTCGTGGTGGGCGGCCTGCTCGGTCTGGTGATCGAGCGGGTCGCGTTCCGGCCGCTGAAGGGCCGGCCGGATGCCCACTTCGCGGGCCTGATCTCCTCCATCGCGCTCGCGGGCATGTTCATCGCGCTGCTGCAGTGGCGCTACGGACCCGACACCAAGCGCTTCCCCGCGGAGTCCTTCCCGGACACCACGTACACGATCCTCGGCGCCCAGGTCACCGGGGTGCAGGTCGCGATCCTGCTGATCACGATCGTGCTCGCCGTCGGGTTGCACCTGCTTGTCGGCCGGACCCGCCTCGGCCGCGGGATGCGGGCGACCGCCGAGAACCCGACGGCGGCACGGGTGGTCGGTATCGACGTGGACCGGGTCAGCGCGACGACGCTGGCCATCTCCTCCGCGCTCGGCGCCGTCGCCGGCGCGCTGTTCGCCATGAACGTCAACAGCGCCCAGCTGGGCATGGGCAGCGCCATCGAGCTCAAGGGGCTTGCCGTGATCGTGGTGGGCGGGATGGGGTCACTGCCCGGCGCGCTGGTGGGAGGCCTGCTGCTCGGTCTCGCGGAGGTCTTCACGGTGCAGTACATCGGCTCGAGCTGGCGCGACCTGGTGGCCTTCGGGCTGCTGTTCCTGATCCTCGTGGCGCGGCCCCAGGGCCTGTTCGGCACCCGGAAGGTCCGGGAGGTCTGATGCTCGGCGACGCCACCTTCGTGTTCATCGCCATCGGCGGGATCTTCGCGTTCTCCTTCTACGCGGTGCTGGTCGCCGGGCAGCTCAGCCTCGGCCAGGCCGGCTTCGCCGCCATCGCCGCGTTCGGCTCGGCCAGCCTCGCGCCCGCGCCGGCGGACGTGGGGGAGATCCCGGCCCTGCTGATCGCCGTCGCCATCGGGATGTCCGTGGGGGCGCTCGCCTCGATCGTGCTCGGCCTGCCCACCATGCATCTGCGCGGGGTGTTCCTGGCCATCGCGACGCTCGGCTTCGCGGAGGCCGTCCGCATCCTCATCATCAACACGGCCTCGCTCGGCGGCGCCCAGGGGATGTCGGTGCCGAAGGTGGTCACGCCGGCGATCGCCTGGGTGTTCCTGGCGCTGGTGGCCTACTGGTTCTGGCGGCAGGGCCCGTCCCGGTACGGCCGGGCCCTCGCCGCGATCCGTGAGGACGAGCTGGCCGCCCGGGCGATGGGCATCGATGTGGGGCGACACCGCCTGCAGGCGTTCGTCACCTCCGGCGCCGTGGCGGGGCTCTACGGCGTGCTCTGGGCGTACTTCGTGCGCCTGATCGCCCCGGAGGACTTCTCCTTCACGACGGCGATCGACGGCCTGGTCACGGCCGTGGTCGGTGGGTCGACGCTCTTCGTGGGCCCGATCCTCGGCAGCGTCTTCCTCACCCTCGTGCCGGACCTGCAACGCGTCATCGGGATCGACGCCGGATGGATCCGTCCGTTCCTGGCCAGCCTGTTGCTGCTCCTGGTGATCCTGTTCCTGCCCGGCGGTCTCGCCGGCCTTATCCCACGGCGGGTGCGGATGCCGGCCATCACGGGCACCGACCTCGGCAGCGACGTCGTGGGGCTGGACCCGCGGCGGCACCCCGCCGGTGGCGAGCCGGTGGTCCGGTTGCAGCGGCTGAGCAAGGACTACGGCGGTGTGCACGCCGTACGCGACGTGGACCTCGAGGTCACCGGTGGTGAGATCGTCGGACTGATCGGCCCCAACGGGGCGGGCAAGACCACCCTGGTCAACATGATCAGCGGACTGGTCCGCGGCACCTCGGGCAGCGTCGAGGTCCTGGGGGTGCGGCCGGGACGCACCGCCGTGCACCGGATCGCGGCGGCCGGCGTGAGCCGCACCTTCCAGCACTCCCGGCTGTTCCCGCGGCTGACGGCGTTGGAGAACACCCTGGTGGGCAGCCACGTGGTGGCCCGGCCCACCTTCCTGCGCCGGCTGATCTGGCTGCCGTCCGCCCGGCGCGAGGAGCGGCAGGTGCTGCAGCACGCGGCCCGGTGCCTCGAGCGGGTGGGGCTGGCGGACAAGGGTGCGGTGGTCGCCTCGGCGTTGTCCTACGGTGACCAGCGACGGCTGGAGATCGCCCGGGCGCTCGCCGCGGACCCGTCCCTGCTGATCCTGGACGAACCTGCCGCGGGCATGAACCGGGTCGAGGCCGAACAGCTCTCCGACCTGATCGGCGCGTTGGGACGGGACGGGCTGACGATCCTGCTGATCGAGCACAACGTCGGGATGGTGATGCGCACCTGCAGCCGGATCGTGGTGCTGAACTTCGGGGAGGTCCTCGCGACCGGCACCCCGGCGGAGATCGCGGGCAACCCCGAGGTGGTCACGGCCTACCTGGGCAGTGCCGAGACCGAGGAGGGGTCACGGTGACCGAACCGATCCTGGTGGTCGACGACCTGCGTGTCCGGTACGGCCGGGTGGAGGCGGTGCGCGGGGTGACCTTCGAGGCTGCCCCAGGATCACTGGTGACCCTGGTGGGCTCCAACGGGGCCGGCAAGAGCTCGATCATCAACGCCGTCTCCGGGATGGTGCGCCCGCGGGGCGGCCGGATCACGTTCGAGGGCAGGGACATCACCCGGACGCCCGCGCACCGGCTGGTCCGGTCCGGGCTCGTCCAGGTGCCCGAGGGCCGGCAGATCCTGGGGACGCTCACCGTCGAGGAGAACCTCCAGCTCGGTTCACCCGGCCGTGGCGGCATCGCCGAGGTCTACCAGCGGTTCCCCGTCCTGGCCGAGCGGCGGCGACTGCAGGCCGGGTCGCTCTCCGGCGGCGAACAGCAGATGCTCGCCATCGGGCGCGCCCTGGTGACCCGGCCCCGGTTGATCCTGCTCGACGAACCGTCGATGGGGCTGGCCCCGCAGATCGTGGACGAGGTGTTCCGGGTGATCGGCGAGATCCGTGCCTCCGGCACCACCGTGGTCCTGGTGGAGCAGAACGCCCGCCGGGCGCTGCGGGCCGCCGATCACGGTTACATCCTGGCCAGCGGGGAGATCGTGCACAGCGGGCCGGCCGCCGAACTGCTGGACGACGACCGGGTTGTGCAGGCCTACCTCGGGGTGGAGACCTGAGCCTCTGTGCGGACTCCGCTCAGCGCCAGTGGTGCGGCTCCGACGTACCGGGTACGTCGCAACCACACCGCAAGGGCCCCTCGCGTTCAGAGCCGGTCGTCCTCCGGGGCCGGCAGCGGCCGGGACTGCTCAGCGGCCCGCATCGTCGCGCTGGCGGCCAGCGCGACCAGGGCGGCCGTGATCCCCGCACCCATCACCACGAAGTAGCCGCCGCGCGGGCCGAAGGAATCGATGGCCTGCCCGGACAGCGAGGTACCGAAGGCGAAGCCGAGCCCGATCGCGGTGCCCACCCAGGTCAGTCCCTCGGTCAGGCGGGACCGTGGCACCAGGGCCTGCACGAGCGCGTTGCCGGTGATGATCGTCGGCGCGATCGCGAACCCGGTCACGAACATCACCGGCGCCAGCACGAACAGCGAGTCCACCCAGACGAACAGCGAGACCCCGAACGCGAGCAGGATCACGCCACCGACGAACCGCTTCCACAGCGGCGAGACCCACTCCCGGGCGCCGTACAGCAGGCCGGAGAGCAGCGACCCGGCCGCCATCACGGCCAGCATCACACCGGCCCAGGCCTTCGCACCGTGGGCCTCGGAGAACGCGACCGTGGCCACGTCCGAGGCACCGAAGATGATCCCCATCGCCACGAACACCAGCGCGATCACGACCATCGGCCCCGAGCGCATCACCGAGCGGTGCTCGCCGTGCGGCGGGCGGCCGGCCGGTGGCGGTTCGGTGGCCCGCTGGGACAGGAACCAGAACCCGCCCGCGCCGGCGGCGACGATCGCGGTGACCAGTCCCGCCGTCGGGCTGATCGAGGTGGCCAGGAACGTGGCGAGCACCGGCCCGATCACGAACACCAGCTCGTCCAGCGCCGACTCCAGCGAGTAGGCGGTGTGCAGGTCCCGCGGGCTCTCGACGACGCGGTTCCACCGGGCCCGCACCATCGCGCCCATCGAGCCCACCGTCGCGCCGCTGAGCACGGCCGCCAGGTACAGCCACAGCTCGTCCGCGCGGACGCTGCCGACGATCGTGATCGCGGTCAGGCCGACCATCGCGACCGCCAGCGACTTGCGCATCACCTTCGCTTGCCCGAACCGGTCCACGAGCTTGGCGATCTGTGGCGCGCAGATCGCCTGGGCCAGCGCGTATGCGGCGGCCACCCGCCCGGCCAGCCCGTAGGTGTCGTAGACGGTGGAGATCATCAGCACGATCGAGATCGTCACCATCGACATGGGGAGCCGGGCGAGGACGCCGGCGGTGGAGAAGGCGAGGGCGCCGGGCCTGCTGAGCACGCGGCGGTAGGGGGCGAGCACGCCTGATTCTCGCACCGACTCCCAACTGGATCTGCTGCCGGGGTACCGTGCGGTGATGAGGATCACCAAGCGTGAGCATGCCTGCCTGATCGTGCAGTCCGACGGCGCCACCCTGATCATCGACCCCGGGTCGTTCTCGACCCTGCCGGACCTGGGTGAGCTCGGCCCGGTCGTGGCCGTCGTCCTCACCCACGCGCACGCCGATCACGCGCACCCCGAGCACCTGGCCGCGCTCCACGGGGCCCACCCCGACGCCGTGTTCCTCGGTCCGCCCGCGGTCGCGGCCGCCATCGCGGACACGCCGGTCCAGGTGGTGCAGGCCGGGCAGTCGCTGCGCGTCGGTCCCTTCGACCTGACCTTCCACGGCGGCGTGCACGCCCGGATCCATGCCTCCATCCCGGCCGCGGACAACGTCGGCGTGAGCGTGAACGACGTCCTCTACCACCCGGGTGACTCGGTGGAGCCCGCCGTCACCGGGGTGCCGGTGCTCGCCGCCCCGATCAGCGGGCCGTGGCTCAAGACCGGTGAGGTGATGGACCTCGTCGCCGCGGTCGCAGCCGCGCACGTGGTGCCGATCCACGAGTCCCACGCCTCCGCCGTCGGGCAGCAGTTGGCGGGCCGGCTCGTCGGCGGCGCCGCCGAGGCGGCCGGCGGTCGGTACGACGCGCTCGCGGTCGGGGAGTTCCTCGAGGTCTAGCACCCCGCCCGACGGCGGTGGCCGGCTCCGCCCGCTGCTCACCGTCGCCTGAGCGCGAGGTTGTTGGCCTCCTCGCGTGGGCAGGAGCCAACAAGTCCGCGTTCGGCGGGCTCGGTGCCGTCAGTCGGCGAGCGCCTGCCCCACCACGTCCTTGGCGGCCTCCTGCACCTGGGCCAGGTGTTCGGCGGAGACGAACGACTCCGCGTAGATCTTGTAGACGTCCTCGGTACCGGACGGCCGGGCCGCGAACCACGCGTCCGCCGTCGTCACCTTCAGCCCGCCGATCGCGGCGCCGTTGCCGGGCGCGGCCACGAGCCGGTCCGTGATCGGCTGCCCGGCGAGCTCGGTCGCGGACACCGCCTCGGGGGAGAGGGCGCCCAGCTTGGCCTTCTCGTCCCGGGTGGCCGCCGCGTCGACCCTGGCGTACCAGCTCTCCCCGAACTCGGCGACCTGCTCGTCGTGCAGCTGGCTCGGGGAGCGGCCGGTCACGGCCTGGATCTCGGAGGCGAGCAGAGCGAGCAGGATGCCGTCCTTGTCCGTGGTCCACACGGAGCCGTCCCGGCGCAGGAACGAGGCGCCCGCGGACTCCTCGCCACCGAACCCGACGGACCCGTCCAGCAGGCCCGGCACGAACCACTTGAACCCGACCGGCACCTCCATGAGCGTGCGGCCGAGCCCGCCGACGACCCGGTCGATCAGCGCAGACGAGACCAGCGTCTTCCCGACCCCTGTGCTCGGGCCCCAACCGTCCCGGTGTGCGTACAGGTACGCGATCGCCACGGCCAGGTAGTGGTTCGGGTTCATCAGGCCCGCGTCCGGGGTGACGATGCCGTGCCGGTCCGCGTCCGCGTCGTTGCCGGTCGCGATGTCATACGGGGCGGCCGCGCCATCGGCGCGCATCGTGAGCACCAGGGAGGCCATCGCCGACGGCGAGGAGCAGTCCATCCGGATCTTGCCGTCCCAGTCGAGCGTCATGAACGCCCAGCGCGGGTCCACCACCGGGTTCACCACGGTCAGGTCAAGACTGTGCCGGTCCGCGATCGCGGCCCAGTAGTCGACGGAGGCGCCGCCGAGCGGGTCCGCGCCGATCCGGATGCCGGCCAAGCGGATCGCGTCCAGGTCCAGGACCGAGTCGAGGTCGTCGACGTAGGTGAGCAGGAAGTCGTGCTTGTGCACCGTCTCGGAGGAGACGGCGCGCTCGTAGGGCACCCGAGCGATCGCACCGACGCCGGAGCGCAGCAGCTCGTTCGCGCGGCGGGCGATCGCGCCGGTCGCGTCGGAGTCGGCGGGGCCGCCGTGCGGCGGGTTGTACTTGAAGCCACCGTCACGCGGGGGGTTGTGCGACGGCGTCACCACGATGCCGTCAGCGAGACCCGGCCCGTGGGTGCGGACGCCCTCGGCGGAGCCGGCGCCGTTGTGCCGCAGGATCGAGTGGGACACGGCGGGCGTCGGGGTGTAGGAGTCGCGCGCGTCGATGCGCACGTCCACCCCGGCGGCGGCGAGGACCTCGAGCGCGGTCCGGGTGGCGGGCTCGGAGAGGGCGTGCGTGTCCCGGCCAAGGTAGAGCGGGCCGTCGGTGCCCTGC
The DNA here is from genome assembly GCF_009708215.1 of Occultella kanbiaonis. Taxonomy (NCBI): domain Bacteria; kingdom Bacillati; phylum Actinomycetota; class Actinomycetes; order Micrococcales; family Ruaniaceae; genus Occultella; species Occultella kanbiaonis. The sequence continues at coordinate 955,595 of NZ_CP046175.1, forward strand.
GCGGTGCGGTACTCAAGGATCGCCTGCGTGATCGCGACGATGTGCGCCTCGTTGAACGCGGTGTCCAGGCTGGACCCCCTGTGACCGGAGGTCCCGAAGACCACCTGCTGGCTCACCTCGTCCGGGTCCGGGGTCCGGTCGTAGTAGGCGGAGACGACGGCGTCGACGTCGATGAGGTCCTCGGGTAGGGCGACCTGCCCAGCGCGCTCATGCATGCCCTTGATCCTGCCACCGCAGGGGCAGGCTGGCGACCGACCGGGTGCAATGCCGGACCGGGTCCGGTCCGGTCGGCGTTCGATCGCCTGCCCCGTCGCTCGGTAGGGTGGCCGCCATGGCCAAACGCAAGAAGTCCGACGGCGTCAATGAGAAGGTCGCGGCTCGTCGCGCCGCGCGCAAGGCGGCTCAGGCGGCGAACGCCGCGGGCGGCGCGAGCGGCACCGACGACGGTGGCCGGCGCGCGTTCGCCGATCTGCCCGGCGAGGCCGACTGGGTCGCGATGCGCGAGGTGGTGCCGGCCGCGACGGCGACTGCGCGCACGAACGCCGAGTACGGCTCGAAGGACATCGTGGTCGCCTCACTGATCCCGGGCATGCTCCCGGCGCTGCACCGCACCGACGGCGTGATCATGGTGGCGCTGCAGACTCCGTCCACCAGCGGCGACCCGAGCAGGGACGTCGCCGCCGCGCTCATCGAGATCCTCGACACCGAGCCCGGCACCAGCCTCGACCACTTCGAGCTGCCCGGCCCGGGGCCCCGCCTGCAGGACGTGCTGGACACCGAGCACCCGTTCGAGGTCACCGTGCACGAGGGCTTCGACTTCGTGGTGCCGGACGGTGTCGATCCGGAGCCGGAGCTGAAGGCCGCGCTGGAGGAGTTCGCCCAACTGACCGTGCCCACGGTCAAGGTGCCCGGCGTGGAGGCCGCGTACTGGTGCCGGATGGGCGCCCGGGAGTTCCTGCGCTGGTCGCGGACCGAGGACGAGGAGCAGCTGCTCGACGCTCTCGCCCGGCTGCACGCGAAGCGCGAGTCAGGCCTGGACGCCGACGCCCGGTTCATCGGGGCGTTCCGCTCCAGTGGGCTCGTGGTGCCGGTCTGGGAACTGGCCCGGGGCACCGAGGCGGAGGAGATCGAGGACCTCCTCGGTCCCTATCAGGAACGGCTCGTCGCGGCGCTCGCGGTCGATGAACCGCTGACCGCGGACGAGCGCCGGGCGCGGGCCGGGATCGTGTCCCGGCAGGTGACGCTCCGGTAGTGGGAGAGTCAATGGGTCTGAACGCTCCAATCGCGTTAGGGTAAAGAAGTGAGCAGCGAGTCGGCCGGGGGCAGTGGTTCCCTACGCGTGATCCGCCGCCGCGCCCCCGAGGGTGCGCGCCATCCTGTTCCGTCCGCCGCGGACGATCAGCGGGTGGCCGTGGTGATCCCCGCCAAGGACGAGGCCGAGCGGATCGCTGCGACCGTGCGCGCGGTCCGGGCGATTCCGCACGTGGACCTGGTGCTCGTGGTCGATGACGGCTCCGAGGACGACACCCAGCACCTGGCCCGGGGTGCCGGCGCCGTGGTTGTCCGGCACTCCCACAACCGTGGCAAGGCCTCCGCGATGGAGACCGGCGCCGCCGTGGTGGCCATGCGCGATGCCGAGACCGGCCCGGCGCGGCTGCTGCTGTTCGTCGACGCCGACCTCGGTGCCACCGCCGTCAACGCGGCCCCGCTGGTACCGCCGGTGCTGCACGGCAAGGCGGACATGTCGATCGCGACCCTGCCGAAGCAGGCCGGTGCCGCCGGACGGGGCATCGTCACCGGCCTGGCGCGTCGCTCCATCCACGCGGCGACCGGGTGGGCGCCGGCCCAGCCGCTCTCCGGGCAGCGCTGCCTGACCCGGGCCGCCTTCGACGCGGCCACCCCGCTCGCCCGCGGCTGGGGTGTGGAGACCGGGATGACGATCGACGTGCTGCTGCAGGGCTTCGCCGTGGTGGAGGTGCCCTGCGACCTGCGGCACCGGGCCTCCGGCAGCGACCTGAAGGGCCAGCTGCACCGGGCTGCGCAGTACCGGGACGTGGCGATGGCCGTGGCCGCACGCCGCTTCCGTCACTACAAGCAGAAGGTCAGTCGGGACGACCCCGGCGAGGCACCCGGACCCTCCGGACAGGCTGGGCAGGCGGAGCCGCCGCAGTCCTGACCGGCTCGCCCGGCTCCTGGTTGGCCCGGATCAGGTCGGCCGGCTCGAGGGCGAGCATCCAGGTGGCACACGCGGCGAGCAGCAGTGGCACCGTGACGGACACCCCGATGGCCGGGATGGCGATCCCGGAGTCGTTGACCACCAGGCCGAGGCCGAGGGCAACACCGATCGCGATGATGCCCGGCGGCAGCATCGGGGCGTCCCGGCCCATCCGGGAGATCGGGGTGCCGGCGGAGAGCCAGTCGTACCCGCCACCACCGGGTGAGGTGATCGCGCCACGGATCGGCCGGGCCAGCACGAACACGACGGTCAGCACGCCGCAGATGGCCAGGATCGTCAGCGGCCGGTTTCCGAACAGGATCGTGATGTTCTGGTCCAGCTTGCGGGCGATCACCGGCCACAGGCCGCCGTCGAGCACCGTCTGGAAGAACCGGCCCAGGTGGGTCCGGTCATCGGCCGGCCGCAGCCAGTCGATGAACGCGAGGCTGATCGTCGCGGCCGCCGCCACGGCGAGGACGCCGAGGACCCGCTTCCAGGTGAGCCTGATGCCCGCCGCCATGAGCGCCAGCAGCCCGTACGCGGGCAGCAGCGCGGGCGGCCCGCCGAAGTCCGCGCCGATCCCCGGGGCGCCGTCGATGACCGCCGCACACACCCCGATCGCGAGCACGATCACCCCGGCGAGCTTGCGCCGTCCCGCCCGCACCAGCGGGTTCGCGACGGCGACCGTGACCAACAGGGTGGAGACGGTGAACAGCGCGAACGAGGTGTTGTTCATGCCGTAGAACCGGCCGGCCACGAGGGTCGGCACCCCCATGACGGCGGAGATCTGCAGGGTGGCGCCGGTGACCACGTCGACCGTGAGCACCGCCGCCGTGACCGCGGCGACCCAGGTGGCCGGGCCGAGGACGCGCCGGCGCCACGGACCCACGAGTGCGATCGCGACGATCAGGGCCACCCAGCCGAGCGTGATCACAGCCAGGCCGAGTGCCGGTGGCGTGCTGCGCCACCACGGCAGCAGGTTCGCCAGGAACGAGGAGACCGGCAGTGCGCCGATGGACAGCGCAACCACCCGGAGCAGCCGGAGCACCCCGGACCGGGCGACCACGAGGTTCTCGTCCGGCCGGCCACGCCGGCGGGGGAAGCGCCGGGCCAGGAACGCGCGGATCCGGGTCGCGGCCGGCCGCTTGAGGCCGAGCGCGACGGCGGCGAACAGGGCCAGGTTGAGGATCACGAGGATCAGGTAGTAGCTGGCCACGAGCGGGCGGACGGCCTGCGCGTGCAGTTCGTCGTCGAGCAGGACGTCGATGCGTTCCGCGGCGGTGCTCGAGTCGGGCAGCGCCCGCGCCGGTGCGCCGATGGTGACGCCGCTGGGGATCGCGGCCGTGATGCCCAGCAGCCCGGTGATCGTGGCCTGCTGGTCGGTGGCGAGCACGTAGCCGTCCTGCCGGGTGGAGGAGGACGTGAGCAGCGCCTGCTCCTGGTTCGCGCCGCTGACCGCCAGCACCCGCAGCCCCGGGCCGGACCCGGAGTCGGAGATCCCGGACAGGACGATCACCGGGTCGGTCCCGGAGTCCCGGATCCCTTGGATGATCGCGGCCACGTGCTCGTCCGCGACCTGGACCTGGTTGTCGTGGTACTGCTGGATGGTGACCGGGCCGGGTGCGTCCTGGACCTCGCCGGCGTCGATGACCACGAGCCGGGACCGTTCGAGGGCGATGGTGGTCTGGACGGTCCACTCCTGCGCGCCGGTGGGCCGGCGCATGTGATCGGCGGTCTGGCCGGCCGCGTCGGCGAGGGCGATCGCCGCACCCGGGCCGATGCTCGTCGCAGCGGTCTGCGTGGTCACCGCCGCGTCGCCGAGCAGCCCGAGCCGGGCGTCGAAGTTCTCCTCGGCGGCTGCGGCCTGGTAGTCGGCCCAGCCCGGCACCGACCCGTCCGGGTCGGGCTCGAGGAGGTCCCGGCACGGTCCCGACGCGTCTGCGGCGCGGGTGCCGGCGGAGATGGCGAGCCAGCCGTCCGCCGGGCAGGAGCTGGTCCGCACGCTACGGACCACGAGCGAGCCGACCGAGTCCTGGGACAGCGACCAGAGGGCGGGCGTCATCGGGGTCACGTCCGCCCAGGCCAGGCCGGCCACCCCGATCACCACGACGGGCCGGTCGGAGTCGACGTCCCGCGGCTGCCCGCCCGCCGGCGACGGCTCGACCGCCCCGGTGACCCCTGCGGAGGCGGCCGCGACCCGCGAAGCCGACGCTGCGCCGTCGGGCGTTGCGCCCGCGCCCGACGGTGGGGTGAACAGGAGCAGCACCACGGCACACAGCGCCACCACCAGGGCGCGCCACAGGCGCGCCACGGTGCGGGCGCTCGGTGCCCGCGTCGTCGCGGCGGCCGGGTTCGGAGTGCTCGAGGTCATCGAGGTTCAGCGTAGAGGCGCGATGCGGAGGAATCGTGCTCGGGTGCGGGGGATTGGTGCCGCCGGGCCCATCGGGAGGGTCCGTTCGGCACGGGTGTGATTGCGCTCTCGGCGATCCGTGGACATCGGCTCTAGCGCGCGTGGGAGCGGTCCGGTACTGTTGCGGCTTGAGGTTGCAGTGCATCGCACGTCTTGACGTCGACCTTCGCAGGTCGGCGTCGTTCTTCTTACCGGAGAGTGACGAACGACACCGTGGCCGCGAGCTCGACAAGCGGGCCCGCGACAACACTCCCGAAGGAGAACAATTATGACTACCGGAATCGTGAAGTGGTTCAACGCCGAGAAGGGCTTCGGCTTCATCGCCCCCGAGGATGGCAGCGCCGACGTGTTCGCGCACTACTCCGCCATCGCCACGAGCGGCTACCGCACGCTCGAGGAGAACCAGCGTGTCGAGTTCGAGGTGACGCAGGGCCCCAAGGGTCCCCAGGCCTCGGACATCCGTCCCGTCTGAGTCTGACTCGCGGGGCCGTCTGAGCCCCCCGTTCGAACTCTGCGAAGCGCACCATCCCCTCGGGGGTGGTGCGCTTCGCGCATTCCGGGCCCGTGGACCGCGCCGGATCCGCAGCCCAGGGGCGCCACGACCGGACGGTGAGGCCTCCAGCTAGTGGGTCCGTGCTCGAGCTAGTCGGACGCACGAGGCGATCTCGACGGTGAACCGACTAAGGATGCCGGGCGGTTTCCGGAACTGACGCCATCCCCTGGCTTGCGTCCCCGATGGTGTTCGTCCGCACGTACAGTCCGGCCGGCTCCACCCGCACCCGCAGCCCGACGGCCTCACCGATGAGATCGCCGTCGACCTGGACGTGCGCGGGCTCCTCGATGAGAACCCGGACCTGCTTGCCGCGCCAGAACTCGATGGTGCTCGGACTGTTCGGCAGCTGCCGGCGGATCCCGAGGCCCTGCCCGACGACCTGCCCGAACAACGATGCCCAGCCGAACAGCCCGCCCCGGGTGTCCAGGGCCGCGATGTCGAGCCAGCCGTCGTTGATCTGGGCGTCCGGCAGCAGCACGATCCCGCCGGGCAGGCGGCCGCAGTTCGCGAACAGCAGGCTGCGTAGCCGCAGGTGCTGGCCCGGTGCCTCGTCAACGGTCATCCGGAGCCGGACCTTGCGCCCGTGCAGGTGTCTGGCACCGGCCAGGAAGTACGCGAACCAGCCCACCCGGGCCTTGAGCTGGTCGCCCGCCCCGGCCACCATCGCCGCGTCGAACCCGACGCCCGCCATCACCAGGAACAGGTGCTCGTCCTCCTCGGGGTCCACCGCCGGGTCGGTCGCAGCGTCCGGGCCGGACCCGGGACCGGGTTCGTCGTCCTCGCGGGCCGGGCGCAGCCGATCCGGCCGGACCCAGCCGATGTCGATCGCGTGGTCGGTGCCGGTCAGCGCGGTGCGGATCAGGCTGCGGGTGCCGTCGACGGGCAGGTCCAGGTTGCGGGCGAGCAGGTTCCCGGTGCCCAGTGGCAGCAGCCCCATCGGGGTGCTGGTGCCGACCAGCGCCATCGCCACTGCGCGCACGGTGCCGTCGCCCCCGGCGGCCACCACCACCGATGCTCCGGCGGCGAGCGCACGCCGCGCCTGACCGAGACCCGGGTCGGCGACGGTCGTCTCGTACCAGAGGGGTTCGGGCAGGCCGGCCTCGGCGCAGACCTGTTCGACGGCGGTGCGCAGCTTGCGAGGATCGGTCACCTTGATCGGGTTCACCACGAAGGCGGGCGGCCCGGTGGGCCGGCTGGGCTCGATGGTTCCCGCGCCGAGGGAGGGCACGCGCTGGCTTCGCTCGGAGATGCGGCGCAGCAGGACCAGGCCGACCACCACCGCCGCGACCGCCAGGACGAGCGCGACGACGCTCACCACCTGTTCCCACGTCATGGCTGCACGGTATCCCCGACCGCGCCGGCCGGCCCGATCCGCTCCGCGCACTCAGGTGCTCGGGACCGATACGCTCGTGCGTGTGATTGATCTGAAGAGCCTGCGCGAGGATCCGGACGTTGCACGAGCGAGCCAGCGGGCTCGCGGGGAGTCCCCCGCACTGGTCGACAAGGTCCTCGATGCGGACGCCAGGCGGCGGTCCCTGCTCACCGAGTTCGAGCGGCTGCGCGCGGACCAGAAGGAGGTCTCCCGCTCGGTCGGGAAGGCCACGCCGGAGGAGCGTCCGGGGATCCTGACCAAGGCGAAGGAGCTCTCCGACCACGTCAAGGCGGCCGAGGCGGACGCCGACCGGGCTCGTGACGATCTGGACCGGCTGCTCGCCGGCTTCCCGAACATCGTTCTCGACGGCGTGCCGGCCGGCGGCGAGGACGACTATGTGGTGCTGCGCACCGAGGGCACCCCGCGCGACTTCGCCGCGGAGGGGTTCACCCCGCGCGACCACCTGGAGATCGGCGAGCTGCTCGCCGCGATCGACACCGAGCGGGGCGCCAAGGTGTCCGGGGCCCGGTTCTACTACCTCACCGGTATCGGCGCACGTCTCGAACTCGCCCTGCTGAACGCCGCGATCGACAAGGCCGTGGCTGCGGGGTTCACCCCGATGATCACGCCCACCCTGGTCAAGCCGGAGATCATGGCCGGCACCGGGTTCCTCGGCGCGCACGCGGACGAGATCTACCGACTCGAGGCGGACGACCTGTACCTGGTCGGCACCTCGGAGGTGGCTCTGGCCGGGTACCACTCCGGCGAGATCCTCGACCTGAGCGCCGGTCCGAAGCGGTACGCCGGCTGGTCCGCGTGCTACCGCCGCGAGGCCGGCTCCTACGGCAAGGACACCCGCGGCATCATCCGGGTGCACCAGTTCCACAAGGTCGAGATGTTCTCCTACGTGCCGGTCGAGGAGGCCGAGGCCGAGCACGCCCGACTGCTCGCCTGGGAGGAGGAGATGCTGGCCGCCGCGGGCCTGCCCTATCGGGTCATCGACACCGCCGCGGGGGACCTCGGCACCAGCGCCGCCCGCAAGTTCGACTGCGAGGCCTGGCTGCCCACCCAGGGCCGCTACCTGGAGCTGACGTCCACCTCCAACTGCACCACCTTCCAGGCTCGCCGCCTCGGCGTGCGCGAGCGGACGCCGTCGGGCCAGACGCGCCCGGTCGCGACGCTCAACGGGACCCTCGCGACCACCCGCTGGATCGTCGCGATCCTCGAGAACCACCAGCTGCCGGACGGTTCGGTGCGGGTGCCGGAGGGCTTGCGCGGCTACCTCGGCGGGCTCGAGGTGCTCGAGCCGGCCGGCGGATCGGGCACCGCATGAGCGTCGCGTTCACGCCGGAGGCGATCGCGGACCTGAGGCCCGGGCCACAGCTGCTGGTCGCCCTGGACATCGACGGCACCATCCTCGGTCACGACGGCACGATGTCCGACGGCGTCGTCGACGCGGTCGGTGACCTCGCCGCGAGCGGCACGCACGTCGTGCTCGCGACCGGCCGGTCGCTGCAGGCCGTCACCCCGGTGCTCGCGCACCTGGGCCTGGGTACGGGGTGGGCGGTCTGCTCCAACGGCGCCGTCACCATCCGGCTGGACCCGGAGCTGGAGGGCGGCTACGAGATCAACGACGTCGCCACCTTCGATCCCGAGCCGACTCTGCGGCTGTTGCGCGAGCACGCACCGGACGTGCTGTTCGCCGTCGAGGACCTCGGCCGCGGGTTCAAGGTGACCGCGCCGTTCCCGATGGGCGAGCTCACCGGGGAGGTGCTCGTCGTCGACTTCGAGGAGCTGTGCGCGGCGCCGGCCTCCCGGCTCACGTTGCGTGCGCCCGACCTGAACGCGGACGACTTCCACGATCTCGTCGAGCGCAGCGGCCTGCACGGGGTGAGTTACGCCGTTGGCTGGACGGCGTGGCTGGACATCGCACCGGAGGGAATCTCCAAGGCGAGTGCGCTCGAGGTGGTGCGTCAGCGTCTCGAGGTGCCGGCAGGATCCACCCTGGCCGCGGGGGACGGGCGCAACGACATCGAGATGCTCGGCTGGGCCGGCGTCGGGGTCGCCATGGGCGGCGCCGACGCGGACACGCTGGCCGCGGCGGACGTGCATACCGGACCGGTCGAGGAGGACGGGCTGGTGCCGATCCTGCGGGCCGTTCTGCGCGGCGCCGGCGTTTAGGGCACACTCCGATCCGTGGCCCCAGACATCGATGACGTGGCGAGGGCGGCGGGAGTCTCGACGGCGACCGTCTCGCGGGCGCTGCGCGGGCTGCCCAATGTGCGTGAGTCCACGCGTGCTCGGGTGCGTCAGGTCGCGATCGAGCTGGGGTACGCCCCTTCCGCCTCGGCGGCGTCGCTCGCTTCCGGACGCACGCGCACGGTGGGCCTGCTCACCCCGTGGTTCCGGCGCTGGTTCCATGCTGCGGTCACCGAGGGTGCCGAGCGGGCGCTGCGGGCCGACGGCTTCGACGCCCTGCTGTACTCCTTCGAGCTGGACGAGGAGTTCCGACGCTCACGGGTGGACCCGTTCGTGCTGCGCCGGCGGGTGGACGGGGTGCTCGTCGTCGGCATGACGTTGGACGCAGACGAGATCGCCACCCTCGCCGGGTTGGAGGTGCCCCTGGTGTTCGTCGGGGCCGGTCCGCCGGACCGGGTCACGGTCGGCATCGACGACGAGGCCGCAGCCCGCGTGGCCACCCGCCACCTGCTCGAGCTGGGGCACACCCGGATCGGTTATCTGGGTGGCGCCCCCGCCGAACGTGCGACGTGGTCCCCGCCGGTGCTCCGGCTGGAGGGCTATCGGGCCGAGCTCGCGCGGGCGGGCATCGGGTTCCGGCCGGAGTGGCTGGTCCATGGCCACTTCGGGATGACCGGCGGGCGCACCGCGTGTGGTGGACTGCTGGATGCACACCCGGACATCACGGCCGTGTTCGCGGCCTCGGACGAGATGGCGTTCGGCGCGATGCACGCGATCCGCGACCGCGGCCTGCGCGTTCCGGATGACGTCTCCGTGATCGGGATCGACGGCCACGACCTCGGTGACCTGGTGGGTCTGACCACCGTGGCGCAGGATGCCGTCGAGCAGGGGGCCGCGGCGGCCGCGCTCATCCTGGAGATGCTCACGGGCACGCCGGTCGGCAACCGGCTCACCTACCCGACGACTCTGGTAGAGCGCTCTTCCACTGCAATACCGCCGATCTGACCTGTGATGCGATTGTTATGCGCTCCGGGCCGGAAACGGTTGCAGCCGTCCGCCGTAAGCGCTTGCATGGGGTAGGCGACAGCGCGGGTCCCGCGCCGTCGTGTTCCCGACGTGTAGCAGGAGGACAACTCGATGATGAGGACGACGGCTCGGCGTACCGGCGCCGCAGTGGCGGGAGGCCTGGCGTTCGCGCTGGCCCTGACCGCGTGTTCCGGTAGTGACCTCGGCGGCGGGGGCGGCGACGGTGATGAAGGCGGCGGCGACGCGGCCTGTGAGGACTACGCCGACTACGGCACGTTCGAGGGCGACGAGGTCACCATCCTCTCCTCGATCCGTGAGCAGGAGGCCGACCAGATGGAGGACACCTTCGTCGACTTCGAGGAGTGCACCGGCATCGACGTCGTCCACAACGGCATCGGTGAGTTCGAGACCCAGGTCGTGGTGCAGGCCGAGGGTGGCAACGCGCCCAACCTCGCGATCATCCCGCAGCCCGGCCTGCTCGCCCGCCTCGTGAACGACGGCTACATCGTGGAGCCGAGTGAGCAGACCGTCACCAACGCCCAGGAGGGCTGGACCGAGGAGTGGCTCAACTACGGCACCGTTGACGGCACCTTCTACGCGGCGCCGCTGATGGCGTCGGTGAAGTCGTTCGTCTGGTACTCCCCGACCGCGTTCGCGGAGAACGGCTACGAGGTACCCACCACCTGGGACGAGCTGATCGCGCTGTCCGACCAGATCGTTGCCGATCACGGCGCCGACGGCGTCGTGAAGCCCTGGTGTGCGGGCATCGAGTCCGGTGGGGCGACCGGCTGGCCGGCCACCGACTTCATCGAGGACATGGTCCTGCGTGAGGCCGGCCCCGAGGTCTACGACCAGTGGGTCACCCACGAGATCCCGTTCAACGACCCGCAGATCTACGCGGCCACGGAGCGGGCCGGCTCCATCCTTCGCAACGAGGACTACGTCAACGGTGGCATCGGGGACTCCCGGTCGATCGCGACGACCTCGTTCAACGACGGTGGGCTGCCGATCCTCGACGGCAACTGCTTCATGTACCGGATGGCCTCCTTCTACGAGGCGCAGTGGCCCGAGGGCACGGACGTCAGCCCCGAAGGCGACGCGTTCGCGTTCTACCTGCCGGGTGACGACGCGGACTCCAAGCCGCTGCTCACCGCCGGTGAGTTCGTCGGCGCGTTCGACGACAACGAGGCGACCCAGGCCGTGCAGGCGTTCATGTCCTCCGGTGAGTGGGCCAACCTCCGCGTCACGATCGGCGGCGTCACCAGCGCGAACAACGCGGTGGATCCGGCGAACGCCTCCTCGGACGTGCTGCGGCTGGCCATCGAGCTGCTGCAGGACCCCGACGCGGTGACCCGCTTCGACGGTTCCGACCTGATGCCCTCGGCCGTCGGTGCCGGTTCGTTCTGGACCGGGATGACCGAGTGGATCGACGGCGCGGACACCCAGACCGTGCTCGACCAGATCGAGGCGTCCTGGCCGGCGAGCTGATCCGATGAGTTGACGGGCGTGGGGGCGGAACCTGCTGGGTTCCGCCCCCACGTGCGACGTGTCGGTCCGCTCAGTTGACGAGAGGAGAACCAACGGTGGACTTCTTCCTGAATGACAAGTTCGGCCAGATGCTGCTCGTGATCATCGCGTTCGCTGCGCTGATCGCGGTGCTGCTTGCGATCGCCTGGGCCGCCGACAAGTGGGTCGGCAAGGGACGGCGGTGGGCCGCGCTCGCGGTGTTCGGGGGACCGGCTCTGCTCCTGCTCGTGGTCGGTTTGATCTACCCGGCGATCCGCACCTTCTACATGTCCTTCTACGACGCGGGCACCAACAACGCCGTCGGGCTGCAGAACTACATCTTCACCGTCACGAACACCGGCGCCGTGATCGCGTTCCGGAACACGTTCATCTGGGTGTTCCTGGTGCCGATCGCGTCCACCCTGATCGGGTTGATCTACGCCATCCTGATCGACAGGTCGCGGCTGGAGAAGCTCGCGAAGTCGCTGCTGTTCCTGCCGGTCGCGATCTCGTTCGTGGGCGCGGGCATCATCTGGAAGTTCGTCTACGAGTACCGAGGCGCAGCGCAGGAGCAGATCGGACTGCTGAACGCGTTCATCACGTGGCTCGGCTTCGAACCCGTGCGGTTCCTGCAGGACGCGCCGTGGAACACGCTGTTCCTGATCGCGGTGATGATCTGGATCCAAGCGGGATTCGCGATGGTGATCCTGTCCGCCGCGATCAAGGCGGTGCCGACGGACATCATCGAGGCGGCCCGGCTGGACGGCGTGAACTCGTGGGAGATGTTCCGGAACATCACGGTGCCGAGCATCCGGCCGTCGCTGGTGGTGGTGCTGACCACGATCTCGATCGCGACCCTGAAGATCTTCGACATCACCCGCACCATGACCGGTGCCCGGTTCGACACCCAGGTGCTCGCGAACCAGATGTACGACTACTCGTTCGTGTTCGGTGACAACGGCGTCGGTTCGGCGATGGCGGTGGTCATCTTCATCTTGGTCATCCCGTTGGTCGCGTTCAATATCAGACAGATGGCCAAGAACAGGTCGGTGCGAGGATGAGCGTCGAGGCAGGCGTCCCGGAGGTCGCCGAGGTCGCCACGCAGCGGCCGAACCGGCGGTCGACGGCCACGAAGTTCCGCTCCCTGGTGGGCAACCGGATCGGCAGCGCGGTCGCGGTGGTCATCGCGGTGCTGTGGACCATCCCCACGTTCGGGCTGTTCATCTCCTCGTTCCGCCCGGAGGAGGACATCAAGTCGAGCGGCTGGTGGACGTTCCTGTCCAACCCGGCGTTCACCCTGGACAACTACCAGGAGGTCCTCTTCGGGCGTGCCTCCTCCGGGTCGCTGTCCGACTACTTCATCAACTCGTTGGTGATCACCGTGCCGGCCACGGTGATCCCGTTGGTGCTCGCCACGATGGCCGCGTACGCGTTCTCCGTGCTGGACTGGCGGGGCCGGGACTGGGTGTTCGTGTGCGTGTTCGCCCTGCAGATCGTGCCGTTGCAGATGGCGCTGATCCCGCTGCTGCGGATCTTCTCCTCGAGCGGCCTGCTGGACACGTTCCCGTACCTGTCCGTGTGGGTGGCGCACTCGATCTTCGCGTTGCCGCTCGCAGTCTTCCTGCTGCACAACTTCATGTCCGACATCCCGAAGGAACTCGTGGAGGCCGCCCGGGTGGACGGCGCCGGGCACGTGTCGGTGTTCCTGCGGATCATGCTGCCGCTCATGGCGCCGGCGATCGCGTCCGTCGCGATCTTCCAGTTCATCTGGGTGTGGAACGACCTGCTCGTCGGTCTCACGTTCACCGGCGCCAACAACGCGATCCAGCCGCTCACCGCTCGTCTGGCGGAGATGGCCGGTTCGCGCGGCCAGGACTGGCAGCTGCTCACCGCGGGCGCGTTCGTGTCCATGGTCCTGCCGCTGATCGTGTTCCTGTCCCTGCAGCGCTACTTCGTCCGTGGCCTGCTGGCAGGCTCGGTCAAGGGCTGATCTGCCGGGCCTGGGCCCGCGCCGGGGGTTCGCTGAGATCGCACCTGCGTCTCTGACTTCGCACCGCCAGGTAGTGCGAGGTCGAGGCCGCGGGTGCGATCTCAGCGCGGAGTCGGCGGCCGTCGACTATAGGTACTGGCCGGTGCCGTGGTTGCTGCGGTCGTCGGCCTGGCCGGGTGTCCCCATGGGCGGATGCGAGGCACCGGGCGGGAGGGCTCGCATCCCGACGAGCTGGTTCTGGGCGGCCATCTGTTGCGCCACCAGGGCGGTCTGGATGCCGTGGAACAGCCCCTCGAGCCAGCCCACGAGCTGTGCCTGCGCGATCCGGAGCTCGGCGTCGGAGGGCGCCCGGTCGTCGGTGAACGGCAGCGTGATCCGGTGCAGCTCTGCGACCAGGTCCGCGCTCAGCCCGGCCTCGAGCTCGTGCAGCGAGCGCTCGTGGATCTCGGCGAGGCGTTCCCGGGCAGCCTCGTCCAGGGGTGCGCTGCGGACCTCCTCGAGCAACTGCTTGATCATCGTGCCGATCCGCATCACCTTCGCGGGCTCCTCGACGAGCGATGCGGGGTCCGCGCCCTCCTCGGTCGCGACGCCGAGACCGGAGGCGGACGCCACCACGACCCGCGGCCGCTCGGGCTTGCTCCCGGACCGTTCGTCGGCGACGGTGCCTGCCCCATCGTCTGGCTGGTCGGCATCGTCGGAGCGCTCGCCGATGAGGGTCTCGTGCACCGCTTCGTCAGGGCTCGCGGTCGCCTTGGTGGCAGCCGTGGTCACGTCATCGGTCCGGTCATTGCTGGGCTCGTCGATGCTCATGCGTCCATCATGCCTGCCCGGCCCCCGCGGGCGCAGGTCGTGACGATAGCCTGCAGGCATGAACTGGTTGACCAACGCCGCGCACACCCGCTGGCTCGAGGCCGAGGCCGATTCCCTGCTCGCGTTCGCCTCCGGCGCACTCACCGACGAGGGCTTCGGCTACCTCGACGCCGAGGGCCGGCCGGTGCCCGCCGAGGGCTCGCACCTGTGGATCACCTGCCGGATGATCCACTCCTTCGCCCTCGGTGCGCTGCTCGGCCGGCCGGGCTCGGCGACCATGGTCGACCACGGGGTGCGCGCCCTCGCCGAGCACTTCCACGACACCGAGCACGGCGGCTGGTACGCCCAGGTCGGGCCCGACGGGCCGATCGACGGCACGAAGGCTGCGTACGCGCACGCGTTCGTGATCCTCGCCGCCTCCAGCGCCGCGGCGGCCGGCCGGCCCGGCGGCAAGGAACTCCTCGCCGAAGCGCTCACGGTCTCGCTCGAGCGGTTCTGGCGGGACGAGGACGGCATGGTCGTCGAGTCCTACGACGCCGGCTTCACCCGGCTCGAGGACTACCGTGGCGTCAACGCGAACATGCACACCGTGGAGGCCTACCTCGCGGCCGCGGACGTCACCGGTGATGACGCCTGGCTCGAGCGGGCCACCCGGATCACCAAGCGCGTGGTCGACGACTTCGCCCGCAACAACGACTGGCGCATCCCCGAGCACTTCGATGCCGACTGGAAGCCGTTGCCCGACTACAACATGGACCACCCGGCGGACCCGTTCCGCCCGGCCGGCGCCACCATCGGGCACTGGTTCGAGTGGAGCCGGCTCACGCTGCACGTGCGCGCTGCCTGGCAGCTGCGGGGCGTCTCGCCGGAGGACTGGATGCTCGACGGCGCCCAGGCCCTGTTCGACCTCGGCGTCACCGAGGGCTGGGACGTCGACGGCGCGGACGGCTTCGTCTACACGGTCGACTTCACCGGCAAGCCGCTGGTCACCGAGCGGATGCACTGGGTGGTCACCGAGGCCCTCGGCGCCGCCGCCGCGCTGTACCGGGTGACCGAGGACCCGAACCTGCCGGCCTGGTACCAGCTCTGGTGGGAGTACGCCGCCGTGCACCTGATCGACGAGGAGGGCGGCTCCTGGATCCACGAGCTCGACTCCGACAACGAGCCGAGCGCCACCGTCTGGAACGGCAAGCCGGACATCTACCACGCCATCCAGGCCACCCTCATCCCGCGCCTGCCGCTGACTCCGCCGATCGCACCGGCGCTGGCGCAGGGCCTGCTCGACAAGGTCTGAGCCGCCGCCGGGGCGGGCGAGACGCAGTCAGGCCACGAGCAGCACCTTGCCGAACACGGCGCCGTCCGCCATCAGCCGGTGGGCGTCCGCGGCCCGGTCGAGTGGCAGCCGTTCGTGCACCACCGGGTACACCTGTCCGGAGGTCACGAGTGGCCAGACCTGCTCGCGCACGGCGGCGACGATCTCGACCTTCTCGGTGCGCGGTCGCTTGCGCAGCAGGCTGCCGTGCAGGGTGAGCCATCCGCCCATCAGGGTCCGGATGTCGAGCGTGGCACTGGTGCCGCGCATGGACGCGATGATGACGAGGTGCCCGTTCCGGGCCAGCGCGGCGACGTTCCGCTCGAGGTACTCGCCGCCGACGACGTCCAGGATCACATCCACGCCCACCCCGTCGGTCGACCCACGGACCACCTGGGCGAAGTCCTGGCTCCGGTGGTCGATGCCGACGTCCGCGCCGAGCGCCACGCACCGGGCCACCCGCTCCGGGCCGCCGGCGGTGGTCAGCACGGTGGCACCGAGGGCCTTCAGCAACAGGATCGCCGTGGTCCCGACACCCCCGGACCCGCCGTGCACGAGCACCGACGGCCCGGTCGAACCGCCACCGCCGGAGCCGGCGGTGCCGATGCCGCCCACGCCGCCGAGGTTCGACCACACGGTGCAGACCGCCTCGGGCAGCGCCGCGGCGTCCACCAGGTCCAGCCCAGCGGGTACGGGCAGCAGGAACGCGGCAGGTGCGAGCGCCTTCGAGGCGTAACCACCGCCGTCGAGCAGCGCGCAGACCCGGTCGCCGACCGACCAGCCGGTCACACCCGGACCGAGCGCCGCGACGATGCCGGACACCTCGAGCCCCGGCCAGTCCGGCGCGCCCGGCGGCGGCGGGTGGTGGCCCTTCAGCTGGAGCAGGTCGGCCCGGTTCACGCCGGCCGCGGCGACGTCGATGAGGACCTCGCCGTCGCCCGGCACGGGGTCGGGCACGTCGGCGGGGGAGAGCACCTCGGGGCCACCGATGCCGGTGGCGAGCACTGCGCGCATGGTCCCAACGTAGAGCCAGAACACGCCCGACGGCGGAGGTGACGGCGCGTACACGGCGTCACCTCCGCCGTCGGGCGGGTTGTGCGCGCTACTGCCCGCCGAGGCCGGTGGTGGCCACGCCGCGCACGATCTGACGCTGGAACAGCATGAACACGACCAGCAGCGGCAGCGCCGCGAGCAGCGCCGACGCCATCGTGCGGGCGTACTGCAACCCGTAGGTCTCCGTGACCGTGGCGATACCCACCGGGATCGTCATCAGCGAGGAGTCCGAGACCACGATGAACGGCCACAGGAAGTTGTTCCAGGCGCTGATAAACGTGAAGATCGCGACCGCCACCAGGATCGACTTGGACAGCGGGACCACGATCGTGGAGAACGTGCGCCACGGTCCGGCGCCGTCCACCCGGGCAGCGTCCAGGAGTTCCTGGGGGATGGCGTCGAAGAACTTCTTCAGGATGAACACCATCACCGGCGCCACCACCTGCGGAAGGATGATGCCGGCGTAGGTGTCGACCATCCGGAACGTCAGCATCTGCTGGAACAGCGGCACGATCAGGATCTGCCCGGGCACCATGATCGAGGCCACCGTGATCGCGAACGCGATCCGCCGGCCGCGGAACATGGTCCGGGAGAACGCGTACCCGGCCATGGCGGAGACGACGAGGGTGATCACCGTCACGAGCACCGCCGTGATCACCGAGTTCAGCATCCAGACCGGCAGGTCACCCTTGGTCAGGACATTGATGTAGGCCTGTAGCGACCAACCGCTCGCCGGCCACAGGGTCGCCGCGCTGGCCGCGTCGGTCTCGGTCTTGAACGACGTGATGATCGCCCACACGAACGGGAGCAGCCAGACCACCGTCATCAGGACCAGGGCGAGCATGGCGAGCGTGCGGGCCGTGGTGCTCGAGCCGAGCAGGAGCCGGGTGGAGCGCTGGTTGTCCGCCCGGCGGATCGCCCGCCGGGTGGCCACCTCGGGCAGGACCAGGGATTCGGTTGCCATGTCAGGCCTCCTTCCGGCCGCCGAAGAACCGGGTCAGGGACAGGATGACGATCAGCGCGAAGAAGATGTACGAGATCGCCGATGCGTACCCGAGCCGGTAGTTCACGAAGCCCGTGTCGTAGATGTAGAGCAGGATCGAGCGGGTGGATCCGTTGGGCCCGCCAGCGGTGAGCAGGTAGATCTGGTCGAACACCTTCAGCGAGGCGAGCAGTTGCAGGGCCAGGACGAGCCAGGTGGTGCGCCCGAGCTGCGGGATCGTGATGGAGAACAGGCGCCGCCAGGCGCCCGCGCCGTCGATCGCCGCGGCCTCGTAGAGGTGCTCCGGGATGGCCTGCAGCGCGGCCAGGTAGAGCAGGAAGTTGAACCCGACGGTCCACCACACGGTGGCCGCGATGATCGCGATCATCGCCCAGTTCGGGTCGGTCAACCAGCCGACCGGGTCGATGCCGAGGGCGCCGAGCCAGGTGTTGAACAGCCCGAGGTCCGGCTGGTACATCCAGGCCCAGATCTGGGTCACGACGGCGACGGGCAGCAGGAACGAGGCGAAGAACGCGAACCGCCAGAGCCACTGGCCGGGCAGCCCGGTGAACACCAGCAGTGCCATCACCATGGCCACCAGGATCAGCGGGATGGTGCTGCCGAGCGTGAACAGGACGGTCTGCCACAGGGTCTGCCAGACCTGGGCGTCGCCGAAGGCCTCGATGAAGTTCGCGAGTCCGACGAAGCCCGGACTGGTGCCGATCAGGGTGCGGTCGGTCAGGCTCATCCAGATGCCGTAGATGATCGGCCAGACCAGGAACACGAGGAACACGACGGCGAACGGAAGGATGAACCAGTAGCCGCTGCGGCCGCTGTGGAGCTGTTCGGCGCGGCGCTCGGCATCGCGTAGTGAGCGGCGCAGGTCCTTGCGTCCTGCGCTCGGGGCGGACGACGGCGTCGCTGCCGTCGCGTCGGAGGTGGTGGCACTCATGGGTTGCTCTCCCGCCCTACGCCGGTGCCGGCGTCTCGAGGAACGTGTTCATCTCGCCGATCATCGTGTCGACGGCGTCCTGCGCGGTGCCCAGGCCCTGCAGTGCGGTCTGCATCGCCTGGCACATGCGGTTCTGGAAGTCGCTGCCGGAGCCCGCGAACCACACCGGTGGGTCGAGGAAGATCCACTCGGCGGCCTGCGCGTAGTTCCGCTGCGGCACCAGATCCTGGTACTCGGAGGACTCCACCACCGGGATCAGCGAGGGGATGTGCCCCGCGTCCGCCCAGCGCAGCCCCCGCTTGAGGATGGCGCCGAGCACCTCGTAGGTGGCCTCACGCCGTTCCTGGTTGGCGACCAACTGCCGGGGCAGCACGTAGGAGTGCGAGTCCCCGAACGCCGCCGGGGTGCCGAAGATGATCGGCACCGTGGCACCGCCCAGGTCCGGGATGGAGCCCTGCAGCGAGGTCTTCTCCCATACCCCGGAGAAGATCAGCCCGGTCTGCTCGGTGCTGAAGTTCGCGATCGCGCCGCCGTAGTCGCTGTTGTTCGCCGCGACCGTGCCGTCCAGCATCGACTGCATGAACTCGAGCACCTCGACGGCGGCGCCGTCGTCGAAGTCGACCGGACGACCCGGGGTGAAGTCGTAGCCGGCGCCGGTCTGCCCGTACAGGCCCCAGAACATCCGCCAGCCCTGCGCGGCGTCGGAGAGGTAGCCGTAGGAGAAGCCCTGCGCGCCGGTCACCTCCGCCATCGCGCGGCCGGCGTCCAGCAGGGCGTCCGGGTTGTCGATCTCGACCAGGGTGCCGTCCGGGTTCAGCAGACCGGCCGGTTCGGCGATGGCCGGGTTGTAGAAGGTGATGAACGGGTGGGTATCGAGCGGCAGCGCGTACAGCTCGTCCTGGAAGAGGGCGCGCTCCCACAGTGCGGCGGGGAAGTCGGACTCGGTGATGCCGACCTGCTCGAGCAGGTCAAGGTCGAACGGTTCCAGGAGCCCGCCGGGTGCGTACCCGATCAGGCGGGACAGGTGCATGACGGCCGCCTCGGGGGCGCGGCCACCGGTGGAGGCCATGGCGAGCTTCGTGTAGTACGGCGCACCCCAGGCCAGCGTGGTCCGGTCGATCGTGACGTGCGGCAGCTCCTCACGGACGCCGTCGACGATCTCGCCCATGATCTGGCCGTCCGACCCGCCGAGCAGGTCCCAGATCCGCACGAGCGTGCCGGACGAGGTGGCGCTCGCCACGCTGCCGGCGCAACTGCTCAGAGCCCCTGCGGAGAGCAGGGTGCCGGCGCCGAGAGCGCCCTGAAGCACCGATCTCCGGCTCGGTCCACGGGCCCCCGACCCGGGAGAACGTAACGCAGAATTCACGGTCATCTTTGACCTCCAAGTAGGTGATGCGCACGTTAACAGCCGCACGGGATCGTCTTCGTGTCCCGTGCAACTTCTAACGTTGAATACAGTGATGTACCGCACATCGGCTGTCAAGGGGAGGTGGACCGTGTCGGAAGACCGGAGCGGTGCAGGAGACGACGCGCCCGCGCGGCCGGCGCGCCGGCCGAACGTGAAGGACGTGGCCGCGCTCGCCGGCGTGTCCTGGAAGACGGTCTCGAACGTGGTCAACGGCACCGCTCCGGTGCGGGACAGCACCCGCGAGCGCGTGCAGCAGGCCATCGACCAGCTCGGGTACCGGCCCAACGCGGCGGGCCGCAATCTGCGCCAGGGCCGCAGCCGGCTGCTCGCCCTGGCCATCCCGGAGATCCGCCTCGCGTACTTCGCGGACCTGGCCCACGCCGTCATCCTCGCGGCGAAGGCCCGTGGCTACACGGTCCTCATCGACGAGACGTTCGCCGAGCCCGGCCACGAGCAGGTCGTCGCCGAAGGGTTCCGGGTGGACCTCCTGGACGGCGTCATCTTCTCCCCGCAGGCGCTCGCCGATTCCGACCTCGTGGCCGCCGGCGGACGACTGCCGATGGTCATGCTCGGCGAGGCGACGCTGCCCGTGGACGGCGGCGCGGCGGCGGCCGACCACGTCGTGATCGACAACGTCGCCTCCGCCCGCGAGGCCACCGAGCACCTCATCGCGTCCGGGCGGCGCCGGATCGGATTCCTGGGGGTCCGGGCCACCGAGACCAACGGCACCGGGGTGCTCCGGCACGCGGGCTACGTGGCCGCCCTCGAGGCGCACGGGCTCCCCACCGAGGCCTTCCCGGCTCCGACGTACTCCCGCCCCGGCGGCGCCGAGGTGGTCGGCGGGCTCCTCGACAGGTTCACCGGTCCCGATCCCCTCGACGCGCTCGTCTGCGCGAACGACCTCCTCGCGATCGGGGCCATGCACGTGCTGCGCGCGGCCGGGCTCCGGGTGCCGGACGACGTGGCCGTGCTCGGCTGGGACGGCACCGAGGACGGCATCTACTCGAACCCGACCCTGACCACCGTGGCGCCCGACCTGTCCGCGCTCGCGGAGCTGGCGGTGGATCTGGTGCTCGCCCGGGTGGACGGATCGACCGCGACACCGCAGGTGCACACCGTGGGGCATCGGCTGATCGTCCGGGAGAGCACGAACGGACACCTCGGGAACTGATCGGGCTTGACCAGTGCCGCGGGCGATGGCCTAGGCTTGCCGGTGGCCCGCCTACAACGTTGTATCTCGAGGAGAGATTGATGTCCGACACACCCCGCCCGGAGTACCCCCGCCCGCAGATGGTCCGGCCCGACTGGCTGAACCTGAACGGCACCTGGCAGTTCGAGATCGACGGCGGTGACTCCGGCCTCGAGCGTGGTCTGGTCACGTCCGAGCTCAGCGGGAGCATCACCGTCCCGTTCGCCCCGGAGTCCGAGCTCTCCGGCGTCGAGCACGTCGACTTCATGGACGCCGTCTGGTACCGCCGCACGGTGACGGTCCCGGCCGACTGGTCCGGCCGCCGGGCGCTGCTGCACTTCGGCGCCGTGGACCATGACACGACCGTGTGGGTCAACGGCACCGAGGTGGTGCGCCACCGCGGCGGCTTCTCCCCGTTCACCGCGGACCTGCACGGTGTGGCCGCGCCCGGTGAGGAGGCCACCATCGTGGTCCGCGCCCGCGACCCCCGCCACGCGAACCAGGCCCGCGGCAAGCAGGCCACCAAGTTCAAGAACTCCGAGTGCAACTACACCCGGACCACCGGCATCTGGCAGACCGTGTGGCTCGAGCCGGTGCCGCACACCCACCTGCGCCGCCCGCGGATCACCCCGGACCTCGCCTCGACCAGCTTCACCGTGGTGGCCGCGCTGTCCGGCAACGTGCCCGGCCACAAGGTTCGCGCCGTGCTCTCCGACGACGCCGGCGAGATCGCCACCGCGACCTCCCGCGCCGACCTCGACCTCGCCCCGAGCCTGCACCTGGCGGTCCCCGAGGACCGGGTCCGGCTCTGGTCCGTGGGTCAGGGCAACCTCTACGGCGTGCGCGTCGAACTGCTGGACGCCGACGGGGCCGTGGTCGACGCCGTGGACTCCTACGCGGGCCTGCGCTCGGTCGCGATCGACGGCACCCGGATCCTCATCAACGGCGAGCCGGTGTTCCAGCGGCTCGTGCTCGACCAGGGCTACTACCCGGACGGGCTGATGACGGCGCCTTCCGACGCGGCCCTCGTCGCGGACATCGAGCTCTCGTTGAACGCCGGCTTCAACGGGGCCCGGCTGCACCAGAAGGTCTTCGAGGAGCGCTTCCTCTACCACGCGGACCGGCTCGGATACCTGGTCTGGGGCGAGTTCGGCGACTGGGGCATCGGCGGCGGCGGACCGATCACGGACCACCAGCGGGTCACCGCCTCGTTCATCACGCAGTGGCTCGAGGTCCTCGACCGGGACGTCTCACACCCCTCCATCGTCGGGTGGTGCCCGCTGAACGAGACCTGGCAGGTGCTGCACGACCGGATGACCGACCTCGACGACGTCACCCGCGGCATGTGGCTCGCGACGAAGGCGGCCGACCCCTCGCGTCCGGTGCTGGACACCTCCGGGTACTCCCACCGGGTCCTCGAGACCGACGTCTACGACTCCCACAACTACACCCAGGACCCGGCCGCCTTCGCCGAGGAGATGGGCGACGTCGGCGCAGGCACGCCGTGGATCAACACCCACGACGGGCGCACCATCTCCCAGGACTACAACGGCCAGCCCTACTTCGTCAGCGAGTACGGCGGCATCTGGTGGAACCCGGACGCGCTCGCGGCCGCGGGTGACGACCGTGAGGAGTCCTGGGGCTACGGCCAGCGGGTCGCGGACGAGGAGGAGTTCCAGGTCCGGTTCGCCGGCCTGACCGACGTCCTGCTCGACGACGTCAACATGTTCGGCTACTGCTACACCCAGCTCACCGACGTGTTCCAGGAGGAGAACGGCATCTACCGTTTCGACCGCAGCGTCAAGCTCGACGTGGACCGTGTCCGCGCCGTGCAGCAGCGGCCGGCCGCGATCGAGGCGACCGCGCGGGTGGACGCGCCGGGCAGCGCCGGCTGAGCCGGACTTCGCCGAACCTGCCCGACGGCGCAGGTGGGCTCGCGTACGCGGCCCACCTTCCGCCGCCGGGCAGTCGCGTTTGGCTTCGCGGTGGCCCGATGGGCCACAATGGACCGCGCGCCGGGAGGGTTGACAGAGCGGCCGAATGTGACGGTCTTGAAAACCGTTGTGCCTCAACAGCACCAAGGGTTCGAATCCCTTACCCTCCGCCAGATCCACCGAGCCGGCCCTGCGGGTCCGTCAGGGCCGGTCAGCCTCGATGCGGTAGGTGAAGTGCCCGCCGTAGCCGTACACGCGACCCAGCAGGGGCAGGTCCACCGTCAGGTCGACGCACTGCCGTCCTCGGCCGGCGTCCCAGCTCTCGCGCAGCCGGATGATCGGGGCGACCGGGCGTGGGAGGCGGACCTGGAGGCGGCCGAACCGGAACCCGACCGTGCGGCTGGTCAGGACCAGGGCGCCGGCGGCGGTCGTGACGTCGAAGGTGGCCGCGACGGTCGCGGGATCGCCGAGGCGATCGACAACGCCGCCGCCGGGGGAGCGGGCGACATCGTCGGTCATGGTGAAGGTCCGGCCCGGCAGCTCGAACTCCCGGGTTGCCACGGCCCGGCCGTCGACGGTCCGGTTGCGGATCCGGAACGGCACGTCCCGGGCGCAGCCGGCGAACACGGCGTGGCGGCCCTCCACCAGCCGGATCAGCGGCCAGAGCCAGCGGCGCGGCGTCCCGGCGTGGGTGAAGACGCCCGTTCCGGTGCCGACGTGACCGGGCGGGATGGTCGCGAAGTACTGCTGGAGCCGAGGATGCAGTTCCTTGATCCGGGCGCCGAGCACGGCCTCATAGGGGGAGAGCTGCGGGCCGGCCACCCGGCGATCCTACGGTCGGACCGGACCGTCTCGCCGTTTTGGCCGAGGCCGCGCCGGGCGGGTACGCTGTCCCGTGTTGTCTAGGAGACGTCGCATAGTCTGGTCTAGTGCGCATCCCTGCTAAGGATGTGACGGGGCAACCCGTCCGTGGGTTCAAATCCCACCGTCTCCGCCGCGAAGCCCCGGTTCCCGCAGGGAACTGGGGTTGCGCAGAAGAGGGATCGCCGGAGGGCGGTATCGGCTAGCCGGGTAGGGCCGAACCGGTGTGCTGCTCGAGGGCGGTCAGCAGTGCCTGCTGCAGGTGCGAGTCATGGGTCGCCGGATGCGGAGCCTCGGTTCGACGGTCGCGCCAGTAGCGCCCGCTCATGGTCGCTTCAGGGCTGTCGCTGACGGCGAGCCACGTCTGGGTGGCTGCTCCCTGCTCAATGGAGACAGGCGCCGAGGCTCCTCCCATGCGGGACCGCACCCAGCCAGGGTCGACGGCGGATACGATCACGTCGTCCCATCGGCGGGCGATCGCTGCCGCGAGGGTGGTGACGAGCAGCTTGGTGTCGGAGTAGCTCGTTCCCGTGCTGGTGCTCCAGTCGAGCCCGTCGACCGTGGTCCTGCCGCCACGATGCATGCTGCTGCTCAGTGCGATCCATCTGCTCGGTGTCGGCAGGTCGGTGGTGAGCAGGTAGGGCGCGACGACGTTGACGGCCAGCAGCGACGGCCCATCGATGACTCCGGCGTTGTGGATCACGACGTCGACCGGCGCGAGTTGTCGTAGCTGGTTCGCGATGTCACGGACCTGGTCGGCATCGGCGAGATCGCCGACCACGACGTCGCTGCCCAGGCCATCGAGTCCGACGGCCGATGCACGGCCACGGGTCCGAGCGTGCAGCACGACGTCGTGGGACTGGTCGAGCAGCGTCTGCGCGGTCTGGCGGCCGATGCCGTCGGCGGAGCCGGTGATGAGGATGCGGGTCATGGCCGGATGAGGACCTTGAGGGCTTCGCGCGAATCCATGAGGCGGTAGGCCTCGGCGATCTCGTCGAGCGGGAGCGCTCGGTCGAAGACGCGACCGGGGTCGATGGTGCCGTCGAGCACCTGCGGGATCGCTGCCTCGAGGTAGGCGCGCACGGTCGCGGGGCCACCGGTGAGCGTGACGTTCTTGCCGAACAGTGAGGCGAATCCCACTGCGGCGTTGTCATACTGCGGCACGCCGACGCGCGAGATGGTTCCGCCCGGGCGGACGATGCCGTACGACTGTTCGTAGGCGGGCATGTGGCCGACCGCCTCCAGCACGACGCGCACACCTTCGCCATCCGTCAGCCCGAGCACCCTCGCGATGCCCTCCTCGCCACGCTCGGCAACGACGTCGGTGGCGCCGAACGCACGACCGAGATCGGTGCGCGACTCGTGTCGTCCCATGAGGATGATGGTCTCGGCGCCGAGCTGCTTCGCGGCCAGCACGGCCGAGAGCCCGACGGCACCGTCACCGACAACCGCGACGCTCGTGCCGGCCCCGACGCCTCCGCGGACTGCTGCGTGGTAGCCGGTGAGGTAGACGTCGGAGAGCGTGAGCAGCGAAGGCATGAGCGACCCATCCGTGCCTTCGGGGATGACGACGGCGGTGCCGTCGGCCTGCGGGACGCGCAGTCGCTCGGCCTGGGTCGCTCCGGTCTCGAGCCCATCGAAGAATCCGCCATGCTTGCACGAAGTGGTGATGCCCTCGCGGCAGAACGAGCAGGTGTTGTCGGAGAACGCGAACGGCACGATCACCGTCTGTCCGACGGCGAGTCGATTGATCTCGCTGCCGATCTCCTCGATCACGCCGATGGCCTCGTGACCCATGGGGCGACCATCCGGGGTGTCCTCGAGATCGTGGTACGGGTGCAGGTCCGAGCCGCAGACGCACGCGTAGGTGACGCGGATGATCGCGTCGGTGGGCTCCTGGATGGTTGGGTCGGGGACGTTGGCGACGCGGACGTCGCCGGCGCCATACATCAGAGCTGCTCGCATGAGCACTTCCTCTCGTCGTGGGTGGAGTGAGTCAAGTTCAGGCCGTCGGTCGGGCGACCCGCCGCCAGGACGCGATCGCTCGCTCGAGGTAGGTCCTGGTGGCGAGCGCCATGTCCACGTTCGGATCGAGCAACCATTGCAACCCGATGCCGTCAAGCGCCGCCGTCAGCAACCGCGCCTCGAGCGCGACCTGCGCCGGTGACAGCGCGCCGACGTCGCCGGCATCCACTGCTGTCTGCAGGTGACGGGCGAACGTTCGAAGGCTCGTCTCGTAGCGCTGCACGACGTAGGCGTGCGCGCGGTGCTCGGGATTCGATGCCTCGGCGGTGATCGTGGTGAAGAGCTCGAGCAGACCACGGTTGCGGCGGTGCCCTGCCATGATGTCGGGCAAACGGCGCAGGTAGGCGAGTCCACTGAGGTCGGCCAGGTCATGCTCGGCCGACTGCCGCTCCCACTCCTGGAGCACCGCGATCAGCAGCCCCTCCTTCGTGCCGAAATGGCGAATGAGTGTCGCGTGCGAGACGTCGGCGCGCTCGGCGAGCGTGCGCAGCGAGCTGCCTGCGAAACCGCGCTGCCCGAACACCTCGATCGCGATCGCGACGAGCTGTGCCCGGCGTTCGATCCCGGTGCGATACGGCCCGCGAGTCGCTGGGCGAGGGGTCTCGATCATCAGTGCCTCCTTCTCATTGCCCAACTGTAACCGATCGGTTAGCATTCCCGACGACGATCAAGCGGACCGGCGACAGCCTTGACGAGGCCGGCCCAAGGCGGAGCGAGGAGGCGACGATGGAACGGTCGGTGCTGGGGACGTCGGGCATCCGGGTGTCGAGGATCTGCCTGGGCAGCGCGACCTTCGGGGTCGCTCCCGACGCAACCTCTGCCGGTGCGATGGTCGGTGCTGCCTTGGACCTGGGCATCGACTTCTTTGACACGGCCGACGTCTATGGCTCGACGCCGACGTTCGACCGACCGGGGGTGCCACCGGCGGGGGAGCGGGCATCGGCCGAAGAGATCCTGGGGCGTGCGCTCGTCGGTCATCGCGATGAAGTGGTGCTCGCCAGCAAGTCCGGTGAGCGGCGCTTCGACGCAACCGCTGGATTGTCACGTCGATACATCGCCCAGCAGGTCGAGCAGAGCCTGCGTCGTCTGCAGACCGATCGCATCGACCTCTATTACGCGCACTTCCCGGACCCGAGTACGCCGCTGGAGGAGACGCTGGCCGCCTACGACACGCTGATCCAGCAAGGCAAGATCCGCTCGGTCGCGCTGTCGAACCACGCGGCGTGGCAGGTCACGCAGGCGCTCTGGATCGCCGACGACCGTCGGCTCGCCTCCGCTCCCGTTGCCGCGCAGGTGCAGTACAGCCTGCTGCACCGCAAAGCCGAGTGCGAGTTGACGAGCGCCTGCCAGAAGTTCGGGCTATCCATCGTCCCCTTCGCGCCGCTCCACGGCGGTCTCCTCGCCAGTCTGGCCGTGCTCGAGCGGCCCGTGGCGGGTGACGAACGCTACGGCGGGTCGCGGTTCGACGACCGAGAGGTCGCCGTCGCTCGCGCGCTCGCCGTCCTCGCCGACGACTGGGGCATGCAGATGCAGCACCTCTCGCTCGCCTGGCTGCTGGCGCAAACGACGGTGGCCTCGGTGATCGTCGGCGCCGAGACACCTGAGGAGCTGCAGGCAAACGCGTCAGCGACCGATATCAATCTCACAGCCGAGCAGGTCGCGCACCTCTCAGCCATGACCGCCGATCTCGCAGACTGAGACCGGAGGAGCGTGATGAAGCCCGCACCGGCCACCTGTTAGGTCTCAGGCTTCGGTGACGGTGGTGCCTCAGGACCATCGCCACCACCATCTGGTGCGCGGCTATGGCGACCAGTGGACGGGCCCCGCAACTATCGGCGGCTGGGCGGGCCAGGCGATCCTGCTGACGGCTGGCAGCGCGCGCCGCGAGAGCAACTTGGCCTCACGGTCGTAGTCGGTGCGACGTGCAGGATCGCCGAGAACCGCGTAGGCGCGGAACACCTCTTGCAACGCCGCATCGGAACGCTCCCCCTGGGAGGCGCCACCATCGGAGCGAGTGTCGGGGTGATGCAGCCGAAGCAGCGCACGATAGGCGCGGCCGATCTCAGCCTGGGTCGCTTGCGGGGGAAGGCCCAGGACGGCGTAGTGGTTGGGTTCGTTCATAGGTCGTGGGGTCGCAAACGGGGATTTCGGATCCGTACCGAGAGTCGTGGTCCCGGCCGTTGGCCGGGACCACGTGTATGAGGATGGCTGCCGGCGGCCCGCGATTTCGCCTCCTTCACTGTGTTCCATGCGGTCGAGGTTCCATGTGGTCGAGCGGGTGTGGTGCCCGGGGGCGAGCGTTGCCGAGCCGAGCCGCCAACGCCGGGCTGCCCAAAGGGCGGCAGCCCAGCCCGGGTGAGATCGGACCAGGACCTGTCGGGCCACCGGTCCGCGACGGCGGCGGTCACAAAGTTCGAGGGCGGACCGGCCCACGAGGCTTCGATGATCGCCTCGAACTCCGCACGCACCAGTTGCTCGTCGCAGAGCACCAGAGCCAGAAACTGCTCATCGGTGCCCGGCGCGGGTTGGCCACCTCTTCTTCGCACGACGGACTCCGCCGACTCAGGAGGTGATGACCTGCCGGTCCTGATCCTTGCTCGCGATCTCGATCTTGCGGGGCTTGGCTTGCTCGGCCACCGGGATCCGCAGGGTCAGCACACCGGCGTCATAGGCAGCATCGATGCTCTCGGTGTCGAGGTTGTCCCCCAGCACCAACTGACGGCTGAACGTGCCCCGGGCCCGTTCGGCAGCGATCATGTCCTCGGTGTTCTCCCGCACCGGCCGTTGAGCGCTGACTGTGACCACGTTGCGTTCGACATCCAGCTCGATCGCGTCAGCGCTCAGTCCTGGAAGGTCGAACTCAACCACGAAGGTGTCGCCCTCGCGCCAGGCATCCATCGGCATCGCCGTGGGAGCCAGGGTGCCGTCGCCGCGGAACAGGTGCTGTGTCAGCCGGTCCAGGTCCCGGAACGGATCGGTGCGCATCAACAGTTGAGCCATTTCCAATCACTCCTTCTTGTGGATCGGTTCGCCACAGACCTCCTGTGGCAGTGGTAGATTTTGTATAGCACCGGCGGCATACTAGTGCAAGAGGTCAATCGAAGAAGGTTGCTCGTTCCTGACGGCTCGGTCCACGTCGCCCGCACGCGGCCATGGCTCAGCGTCAGTCAGTGCCAACCCGACGAGAGGAGGTCGGCCCCGTGATCGTGACAAGGTTCTCGGCCGGCTGCGGCATCCGACAGGTTCACGAGTGCGATGCGCGTGGCAGCCGCCACTACGTCCGCGGGGTCTGCAGTCGGGGCCGGCGATGAGGCCGTTGGACCCCGCGAGGGGCGTCTACGGGATATCCGTGGCCGCCGACCTAGTGGGTATGAGTGTCCAGCGGCTGCGCTGGTACGAGTCACAGGAACTGCTCGACCCCGAGCGAACCGCGGGTGGCACACGCCGCTACAGCGAGGACGACCTGTACCGGTTGCGGCGAATCGACCAGTTGCTCGAGGCCGGACTGAACCTCGCCGGAATCGCCATGGTGCTGCACCTGCAGGACGAGAACCAGGACCTTCACCATCAACTGCGCCAACAGGAACGCGAGGACCGGGAGTCCACCGATGAGAACGGGAGGAAGCGGGGATGACCACACCATGGACGGACGTGCCTTCAGCAGACTCGTTCGACGAGGCCCCGGAGGCCGACGTGGGCGGAGGGGCCCGCCCCGCGGTCACTGTTGACATCCAGGACGGCTCCGCCAAGTCGATCGGGTCCACCACCCAGGCCGACCCGCTGGTCGTCCGGGGCCAGGTGGCTCTGCCCATATTGAGCGTGCGGGAGTTGATCGCGCAGCTCGCCCGGACGGAGGACCAGATCCGCCTGACCGGTCGGTTCGACGCCGGCAGCGCCTCCAGCCCTGACGACCTGCGCCAGTTGCTGCGCCAACAGGACCAGCTCATCGCTGAGTTGCGCCGCCGACGGGCGCCCTGCCCCCGCGAGGACTCGCCGGTCGAGGACACCTGAGCCCGGGGTATCGATCGTCGGCGGTGGCGTCCAGAAGGCTCAGCTGCTGCGACGTCCCCAGTGCCCCGAGCCAGTGCGGTTGCTACGCGTCGCGGCGACGCAGCGGCGGCGACGAGCGGGACGACGGCGTAACCCGCGACCACGAGTACGCCCTGCCACGGCTCGAGCGTGTGGTTGCTGCCGAGCGCCCCGCTGGTCGCGAGGAACGAGGTCGCCGCCGGCATCGGGAGGGGATCGATCAGACTCTGGACCCAGTCAATCGGATCAACTGCAGGTGGTCCGGCAGGAGCAGCAACACGGCCAGGGACACCGTCACGGCGCCTGCGGTCGAGCGCAGCAGCGTACCCACGCCGAGGGGCGAACAGAGCGGCCGCGATGAGGCAGAACGTGGTCCCTCCGAACACCCGCCAGGTCTGGGCGCCGTAGTTCATCACGAGTACGGGACAGCCGATGTCATGAGGCTCGATCAGGTGCCCCGCTCATCGCTGGCACCGGCGTCGCCGTGCTCTGGTCGCGTGTACTGCGCTGGGTGGTGCTCATGGCGTACCTCTCGTGACGTAGTGACGCGAAGCCGCCTTCTCGGTCGTGGTGACAGCCCACGCCTTCGCGCTGCTGGACAGCTACATCAACGGGTTCGCACTCTCGGAGACCTCGCTGCCCATCACCGGGCCGGAAGCCGTCACCGAGGTCGCGGACTCGATGATGCACCTGTTCGAGCCGGCGGCCCATCCGCACCTGCTCGAGTTCACGACCGAACACGTCCTGGCGCCCGGATACGCCTACGGCGCGGAGTTCGAGTACGGGCTCGACCTGCTCCTCGACGGCCTCCAGCGGGCGATCGGTGACCACGGCACCGGAGCGGGCGGCTCAGGACCCCGCCGTTGAGACCCGCCCCGGACGGGGCCGCAGCCGGCCTCAGTCCAGGCAGAACTCGTTGCCCTCGGGGTCGGCCATCACGATGAACCCGATGCTGGTCGGCGGTTCGGGCTCGAACCGCTTCAGGCGGGTGCCGCCGAGGCCGACGAGACGCGAACACTCGACCTCGAGCGCGGCCATGCGCTCGTCGCCGCGCAGGTCGGAAGCGGTCCGGACGTCGAGGTGGACTCGGTTCTTGGCGACCTTGTCCTCGGGCACCCGCTGGAAGAACAGGCGCGGACCGACGCCCTCCGGATCCTCGAGGGCGGAGGCCGAGTTGCGCTCATCCTCGGGCACACCGGCCTTCTCCAGGAAGTCGTCCCAGGCGGCGAGCGGGTCCGCGCCCGGCGCCAGGTCCACTCCTGGCGGGCCGGGGTGGACGTAGCCGAGCACGTCACGCCAGAACGTCGAGAGGGCGTCGGGGTCGTGGGCGTCGAATGTGATCTGGATCGTGCGGCTCATGAGGTCTCCGTTCGGTTCGGGACGTTCAGGGTCCCACCCTGTCGGGAGTCGCGGACAGATCCGGTCCGCTATCGGCCGAGGACCTCCGGTAGCTCCGGATCGACCCGGAGTGCATCGAGGAGGGCCTCGACCGTGCGCCGGCGGTAGTCGACGCCGTCGGCGTCCTTGTGGTGCCTGTCGAAGTAGTCCCGGCTGCCCATGTGGCGCATCGGCCCGATACAACGCACCGTGATCCGCCCGTCGCGCTCCGCGCGAGCCCACGGCGAGATCCGGGCCGTCGGCCACCGCCCCGGGAACACCACCTGCCCGAGTGACTGGATCCGGTCCTTGGAGCCGTACACGTGCCACAGGTGCTCGACCCGGTCCAGGGCCGGGTCCGCGGCGAGGACCCCGCCGATGGAGAACACCGAGACCGGCACGTCGAGCGCGGCCAGGAACCAGCTCGCGCCGAGTGCGATCTGGCCGCCACCGCTGTACCCGACCACGGTCACCGGCGGCCGGACGTCCCAGTCGTAGCCGTGCCGCGTCAGCGACTCCGCGATCTCCTGTGCTACCGCGAGACTGAACGTCGGACCGTAGCGTGGGTCGGCGGAGACCAGCACCCGTAGCGCGTTGCGCAGGTTGATCAGCTTGGAGGCCGTGTTCGCGACCGGAACCCGCTGGAGGCGTTGCAACCGCCTCCAGAACCAGTTCGTCCACCGCTGCGTCAGGCCCCGGTTCTCGACGGCGTAGGGAAACACGTCCGCAGTGACGACGGCGTCCGGCAGCTCCTGCGACAGCGTCGCCAGCACCGCCTGCTCGCGTCGGGAGTCGGTGGTGCCGTCCACAGCCCCGATCCCGGACAGGTACACCACGAAGAGGCAAGCATCCCGCCGGACCGCAGGAACGCCGTCGCCAGTCTCCGGTCGGGCGAGCCCGTCGAGAACCGGTGCCTCCTTGCGCCGTGACCACCACCGCAGCGATTCCAGCGGGGCGAGCAGCGCGAAGGTCAGCGCAAGTGCCACGAGCCCCAGGAACAGCACCTCGATCATGCGTGGTGCTCCCGATGCTCGAGAGGCACGAACGGGGCGCCGGAGAGGATGTCGGACGAGGTCAGGATCGTCTCGTGGCCGGTCACGAGCGTCCAGCCGCGGGAGGTCACGCGCGCGAGCGGTCCGGCGAGGACGACCGAGACCAGGTGGGCGCCGGCCCACGCGACACCGGAGATGGCGAGCGCCGGGAGCAGGCCGACGCCGAGCACCGGTGCCAGCAGGACCGCGAGTGCGACCGCCGACCACACCTCCAGGACCCGGCCGAACAGCAGGCCGAGGTAGGGGATGAACACCAGGAACGCCAGCACGTGCGGCGCGATGGCGAACAGGTAGGCGGCGGTGATCATCTCGCCGTCGACGTTGCCGCGCGTGACGAGCCACGCGACCAGGGCGATCGCGACGCCGGTGAGGCCACGCAGGAGCACGGTGTAGACGGCTCCGAGCGCGATCGCGGCCACCATGCGCAGGCGCCGGACCCGGTTGATCACGAACACGACGGCATGCCCGAGCATGGTCGACAGGCCGGCCAGCACGGCGATGCCGATGCCGAGGGACAGTGCGTGACCGGGCGAGTCGAGCAGCACCGGCGGCACCCGGAAGGACAGCACGTCGCCCACGGCGGCGAACACCTGGGCGAACCACTCCACGACAGACATCGGGACACCATCATCCACGGTCCGAGCGCGGGCAGGGGTCCGCGGGTCGTATCGGCCCCGACGGTCGACGCCCGGGTGTGACCGCCGACACGGTGATCCAGCGCACGATCTAGAGACTTTGCCGGCGGTTCGGAGTAGACCAGAGGAAGAGGCAGGCCCTCCGAGCGGAACGAGGAGACGATGGCACACCCACGAGTGGTCGTGGTCGGCGGCGGGTACGGCGGGGTCGCCGTGGCACAGCAGCTCGATGCGGTCGCGGACGTGATCCTGGTGGAGTCCAAGGACGCGTTCGTGCACGCGGTCGGCACCCTCCGAGCTGTCGCCGACCCGGCCTTCGAGGACCGTGTGTTCCTGCCCTACGACCGGCTGCTCACCCGGGGCCGGGTGATCCATGACACGGCCCGCGCCGTCACGCCCACCCGGGTCAGCTTCAGTCGGACCGAGTTCGTCGACGCCGACTACCTCGTCCTCGCCACCGGCACCGGGTACCCGTTCCCCGCGAAGTTCCTGGAGTCCGAGGAACGGGTGGTGCGCTCGCGGATGGCGCGGCTGCGCGACGCGCTCGGGCGGGCGCGCCGGGTGCTGCTCGTCGGTGCCGGTCCCGTCGGAGTGGAGCTCGCCGGCGAACTCACCAGCGCCTTCCCGGACCTGGGCGTCACCCTCGTGGACCAGGCCGATGACATCCTGACCACCATCGACGTCATCGGTCAGGTGCGCGACTCGATCCGGGCGCAGCTGGTCCAGCGGGGCGTCGACCTCGTCCTCGGTGCACCGCTCGGCTTCCTGCCTCCGATGGACGTCGGCCGCCTGCACGACTTCACCGTCCGCACCGACGCCGGTGTGGAGATCAACGCCCAGGTCTGGTTCCGCTGCTACGGCAACCGGGCCGTGACCGACTACCTGGCCGGTGGCCTGCTCGACGCGCGCCGCCCCGACGGGACGCTCCGGGTCACCGAGCACCTGAACGTCGCCGGGCACGAGCACGTGTTCGCCGTCGGGGACATCGCGGACCTGCCCGAGACGAAGCGCGCCGACGCCGCTCGCGCCCACGGCCGGGTGGTCGCCACGAACATCGCGGACCTGATCGCCGGCCGCGCGCCGTCGACCGTGTACGAGCCGCCGCCCGAGCGCATCGTGCTCCCGCTGGGGCCCGACGGCGGTGCCTCCCAACTGCTCGACGGGTCCGGTGTGCCGCGCTTCCACGGGCCCGAGGAGACCAGCCGGATGAAGGGTGTGGACCTGTTCGCCGACCTCATGGCCGAGCAGTTCCACCGCTTCGACGACGTCACCGAGCATTCCCGCAGCGAGGACACCTCGCTGGAGTACACCGGCTGACGCACCTGGGCGCCCGCGCGGGGTGAGCACTACGCTCGGCGACATGGCAGCCAAGGCCGACGACACCGCCGTCGAACTCGACGTCGGCGGACGCACCGTGCGGATCAGCCACCCCGAGCGGGTCATGTTCGCCGCACGCGGGGAGACGAAACTCGACCTCGCGAACTACTACCTCGCCGTCGGCGACGGCATCGTGCGCGCCCTGCGCGAGCGACCGTGCATGCTGCACCGGTTCCCCGACGGCGTCGCAGGTGCGAAGGTGCACCAGAAGCGGCTGCCGCGGGGCGCACCGGACTGGGTCGAGACCGTCGAGCTGCACTTCCCCCGGTACAACCGGACCGCCGACGAGCTCTGCGTGACCGAGCTCGCGAGCGTGATCTGGGCCGTGCAGATGTCCACCGTCGAGTTCCACCCCTGGAACTCCCGGCGCGCGGACACCGAGAAGCCCGACGAGTGGCGCATCGACCTCGACCCGATGCCGGACTGCCCGTTCGACCGGGTCCGGCAGGTGGCGCACGTCGCCCACGAGGTCCTCGATGACCTCGGCATCACCGGCTACCCGAAGACCTCCGGCGGATCCGGCCTGCACATCTACGTCCGGATCGAGCCGGACTGGGGCTTCGACGACGTGCGCCGGGCCGCGCTCGCGTTCGCGCGGGAGGTCGAGCGCCGCGCGCCGAAGGACGTCACCACCACCTGGTGGCGCAAGGACCGGGACCCGGCCGCGGTGTTCGTCGACTACAACCAGAACGCCCGCGACCACACCATCGCCAGCGCCTACTCGGTGCGCGGCAAGGACGAGGGCACGGTGTCCACGCCGATCCGGTGGGACGAGATCGACGGCGTGGACCCGACCGGGTTCACGATCGCGACCGTCCCGGCCCGGTTCGCCAAGCTCGGGGACCTGCACGCCGACATCGACTCGAAGGCGCATCGTCTGGACGAGCTGCTCGAGTGGGCGGACTCCGACGAGCGCGACGAGCCGGATCCGGGCGGCGACGACTGAACTGCCGCGCCCGCGCTCTCAGGCGGGGCGGGGGCACGCGAAACCAGGTCGAAACGGTCCCGGGCTACCCTTGCCTCTCGTGTCACCGAACTCCACCTGCCCCGTCCGACCCACGCTCGAGCAACTCGTATGAGGGTCCTGCGCCAGTGGGTGGACCCGTTCGTCGTCGGGATCCTGATCGCCCTGGTCCTCGGGCTGGTGCTGCCGGTACCGGACGCGCTGCGCGGGGCGATCGAGGGTGTCGGGGACGTCGCCGTCTTCCTGCTGTTCCTCGTCTACGGGGCGCGGCTGTCCACCCGCGAGGTCCTCGGCGGACTGAAGAACGTGCGCCTGCAGGGCAGCATCCTCGGATCGACCTACCTGCTGTTCCCGTTGCTCGGGCTGGGCGTGTCCTGGGTGGCTGCGCCGATCATCGGCGACGCGCTCGCGGCCGGGGTGCTGTTCCTGTCCCTGCTGCCGTCCACGGTGCAGTCATCGGTCGCATTCGTGTCGGTGGCGCGGGGGAACGTGGCAGGGGCGATCTGCGCCGCGACGATCTCGAACCTGCTCGGCATGGTGCTGACCCCGCTGCTCGTGCTCGCTCTGATGGGGGCGTCGGGCGCCGGCGGGCTCGGCGGACTGCGATCGGTGCTGCTGCAGCTGCTGCTGCCGTTCGTCGTCGGTCAGCTCCTGCAGCCCTTGGTCGGGACCTGGCTTCGCGCGCACAAGTGGCTGACCACCCTGCTCGACCGGAGCACGATCATCCTGATCGTGTTCGGGGCGGTCGCCTCCGCCACCGCCGACGGGGTCTGGTCCTCGGTCTCCTGGGTGATGATCGTGGCACTGCTGGTGATCAGCGCCGTGGTGCTCGCGATCATGCTCGCCGCGACCTGGTGGGGTGGACGCGGCATCCGGCTCAACCGGGCCGACCGGATCGCGCTGCTGATGTGCGGGTCCAAGAAGTCCCTGGCGACCGGCCTGCCGATGGCCGTGGTGCTGTTCCCGGCGGCTACCGCGGCGACGATCGCCGTGCCGCTGATCATCTTCCACCAGCTGCAACTGGTCGTGTGCGCGGCCCTGGCCCGACGGCTCGCCCGCGACTCGGAGGACCCCGGCGTCGTGGCGGCCCAGGGGTAGCGCCTACACCTGCAGCGTGACCCGGTGGGCCGCGAAGGCGAGCGCGGCCAGCAGCACCACACCGCCGATCAGGGCACCGAACCCTCGGTGGCGAGCCTTGACCGCCAGGATGGTCACCGTCGCGTACGTCGCGATCAGGATGGCGGACCACAGCGCGGCCACCGGCACCCGGGCCGGACTGCAGCCGGCCGGCGCCGGGTGGACCGCCGGGCAGACCGCCTGGGCCGCGGCGGGGATCGCCAGGAGCCACGTCGCCACCACTGACCAGAGCAGGATGAGCGACGCCGCAACGATCACCCAGGCCGCCGCGGCCCGGCTGGGTCGGACGGGCAGGTCAACACCCACGGTCGGTTGGTCGGGTTCCATCGCGGCCACGCTATCGGCCGCCGGTGCTCCCGGCTGACCACCGACCCTCGCCCCGGCATCTCGCACCTGCGCCGTCGAGATCGCCCCTTCGCGATGGGCGATCTCGAGGTGTCGGGTCCGATCTCAGCGAGCGGCGGCCCTCAGGCGAGCACCGTCCGCACCACCCGGCGTGAGGCCAACGTGCCGAGCAGCACCAGTGCGCACGCGGCGGCCACGCTGAGCACGAACTGCATCAGCACCGGCGTCGCGGTCAGGAACGCATACCCGAGGGCCGGCACCATGAACAGCAGTGCCCCGGCGGTGGCCACGCCGACGGCAACGGCCAGCGGTATCGACGTCTCCCGCAGCCGGGCGGCATCCATGACCCGCAGGTCGGTTCCGGCCAGGTGCAGGGCGCGGTACTCGCCGCCCTGATCGATGACCCGCCCGGCCTGCATCACGCCGGTGGAGACCGCGGCCAGGACGCCCGCGATCGCGAGCGTGAGGAAGCCACCCGTCGCCATGTCCCGGTACAGGTCGGCCTCGGCGCCGCTGCTGGCCGAGGCGGGGTCGTACATGGCGACGGCGGCCGCCAGGCCCGCGATGAACGTCGCCAGCGCGATACCGCCGACGCTGCGCCACGCGGTCTTCGGGGAGTCCACCAGGCGGCGTGCGGCGATCAGGGTGGCCACGTCCTTGGTGCGGCGCACCACGATCCGTCCGACCACCGACATCACCCAGGGCCCGAGCAGATTCAGCATCGCGAACCCGCCGGCGACCACCACGACGATCACGAGGATGCCGGCGAGGCCGGTGTTCCAGAGCACGACGAACACGGCCGCGAACAACAGGATCGGGACCAGCCGGGACCAGTGCAACGGGTTCGGGGTGGTCCGCGCGGCCACACCGAGCGGGGTGATCGCGACCTTGCGCAGGCTCGCCCCGGCCGACAGCAGCGCCACCAGCGTCACGGCGAGCACCGCCGTCGGGTAGACCCACCACGGCGCGACGAGCTCGGCGTAGGTGAAGGACCGGCCCTGGAACTGCAGCGGCAGCACGGTCAGGATCAGCAGGAACGAGCCGGCCACGCCGATCAGCGCGCCGGCCAGGGCCTGCGCGGCCGCGTCGAGCATGGTCATCAGGGAGACCTGGCCGGTGGTGGCACCGGCGAGCCGTAGCGCCGCCAGCCGCTCGTCCCGGCGGGCGACGGCCAGGCGGGCGGCCGCTCCGCCGAGCGTGACGAGCGGCACCATGAGCAGGATCGTGGCGGTTCCGGCCAGCGTCACGTAGAAGCCGGCGTCGCCGTACGGATCGGGGTCCCCGGCGGCGCGCTCGGCGAAGGCGGCGAAGCCGCCGACCACGAGCAGGACGACGGCGGTCGTCACCGCGAACGCAAGAACGGCGAGCACGCTCGTCAGCCGTTGCGGGTCGGACCGGCCCGCGCTGCGGCCACGCAGCAGCAGCCACAGGTCCAGGGCGGCCTTCATCGCGGCACCACCGTGACGCCGTCGGGCAGGCTCGAGCCGCCGACGGCGGGGGTGCCGTTCGGTCCGTACGGTGCGGTGGGTGCGGGCGCGGCTGCCGGCCACGGCCCGGGCGCCACGGGGGCGCCGGGCTGGGCGGTGGGTGCGGCCTGCGGCGCGGGTGCGGCCGGCTGTGCCAGAGGGGCGCCGGGCTGCGCCACGGGGGCGCCGGGCGCGACCGGCTGCGCGACGGGCGCGGCGGGAGTCCGGTCCTCGGACACGATCCGTCCGTCCCGCATGTGCACGGTGCGCGAGCACCACCGGGCGACCCCCGGGTCGTGGGTGACGATGACGAGCGCGGCGCCGGTGGCGCGGGTGGCCTCGGTGAGCACACCGAGCACCTCGTGGCCGGTCTGCTGGTCAAGGGCACCGGTCGGCTCGTCGGCGAACACCACGCCGGGGGAGCCGACCAGCGCGCGGGCGATCGCGACGCGCTGAGCCTGACCACCGGAGAGTTCACCGGGCCGGCGCGACTCCATGCCGCCGAGGCCGAGATAGGCGAGCCACCGTCGGGCGGTGTCGGTCGCCTGCGCCCGCGGCGTGCCCGCGAGCATCAGCGGCAGCGCGGCGTTCTCGTCGGCCGGCAGCTCGGGGAGCAGTTGCCCGGACTGGAACACGAAGCCGAAGTCCGTGCGGCGCAGGCCGGTGCGGGCCCCTTCGGACATCGAGGAGAGGTCCTGGCCGGCCCAGACGACCTGCCCGGACGTCGCCGGGAGCACCCCGGCGAGGCAGTGCAGCAGGGTGGTCTTGCCGGATCCGGAGGGGCCCATGATGGCCACCGACTCGCCCGGAGCGATGCTCAGGTCGACGCCGGCGAGCGCGGTGGTTCCGGTGCCGGCGGTGCCGTAGGTCTTCACCAGGGTGTGCGCGGTGAGAGGGGTTCGTGAGGTCATGGAACCAGCCTCACGCCTGCGCCCGTGCCACGGCATCGGTCCCCGGGGGAGTCCTGGGTGCACCCGGGTCCACCGGTGGTCGTCAGGGTGAGTCCGCCCACAGTCTGATGCCCCGATTGGAAACCAGCGGGGAAGAGCGGGTAGAGTGACCGTCGGTCCTCGTGACCGTGAGCGCCCGTAGCTTAATGGATAGAGCACCTGACTACGGATCAGGAGGTTGGGGGTTCGAGTCCCTCCGGGCGCGCAGCAGACCCGCTGGATTCCACGGAATCCAGCGGGTCTTTTGCATTCCACGCACCGGCCGGGCCGGATCAATCGCCTTGACGGGGCTGCTCGGCGCCCCGAGGGTGGCTCGGATGACCCGCATCGAGACGGCCACGCCGGAGCGCTTCAGCGCTCTCGCCCCAGACCCGACCGCCGACCTGGACCGGCTGCGGCGCAACCTCGCCGGCGGCTCGGTCCGCCCCGAGCACCTGCTCGTCGTCACGGACCCCAGCGTCGGCACCGACGTCGCCCGGGTCGGCATCTTCACCCACGAGGACGGCGCGAGCCTGACCTACGCGTTCCAGATCGTTCCCGGCCGCTCCGACGCGGAGCGGATCTACGGTGTGCTGTTCGACGGCGTCGCCGGGGCCGCGCGGTCCAGTGGGCTCGGGCGGGTGCTCGCCACGGTCGTCGACGCCGACGAGGGCGAACCGCGCGCGAAGCGTGCCGCCCTGGCGGCCGCCGGATGGGAGGTCGACGAGGACCGCCTGGAGCTGGAGGCGACGCCGTCGGCCTCGCTCCGCGGCGACGGGATCGTCGAGATCGACCCGTCGGACCCCGAGGTGGTCGCGGTCATGGCCGCCGCCATGGCGCAGAGCCTGGACGGCTACGACCAGGATCAGGTTGCCGCGCTCGGCCCGACGGCGGCAGCCGCGGCGTACCGGGACATGATGGCGCGACCCGATGGTCCACCATGGCTGGCCCACCGCGGGCCGGACGGGCTGGACGGTGTGGTCGCCATCATGGCCTTTCCCGAGCACTGGTGCCTCGGCTACCTCGGGGTGGTGCCGGGCGCCCGGCGCCGGGGAGTGGGCACCGCCCTCACGAACGCGATGCTCACCGCCACCGCCGCGGCCGGCGTACCGAGCGCCACCGCGAGTGTGGCCGTCGGCAACGCGCCGATCCGGGCGACCCTGACCGGCGCGGGCTTCGCCGTCCGCTCCCCACGGACCGACTTCGTCCTGAGGACCTCCGGCCAGGGGAGCTGAACTGGGGTCAGGTGGAGCCGTGAACGTGCCAAGGGTTGCCCGATCGGGCAGTCAGTTGGAGCCCGTTGTGGAAACCACAGACACGTCGGTGCGAGTGCCGTTACTGTCTCGGAGTCACATCCGACCTCTGAGGGGCCACTGTGCAAGCACTTTCCGTTCCTCGCGCCACCCTGCCCGCCCGAGTCTTGCGGGCCGTGCTCCTCGTCACGGCCGCC
The DNA here is from genome assembly GCF_009708215.1 of Occultella kanbiaonis. Classification (NCBI taxonomy): domain Bacteria; kingdom Bacillati; phylum Actinomycetota; class Actinomycetes; order Micrococcales; family Ruaniaceae; genus Occultella; species Occultella kanbiaonis. The sequence continues at coordinate 996,153 of NZ_CP046175.1, forward strand.
GCGCTGGCTCTCCTGCTCATGCGGCCGACGTACGCGAACGCGGACGTCACCGACCTGACGCCGCCGCCGGACGGCTGCCTCGCGTACGACGTCGGCGCGGTGGCGATGGAGGAGACCTCCGACGTGCAGACGATGACTCTAGATGTCGCCGGGCCGGTGGTCCAGGTCATCATCGAGTGGTCCGGGATCTGGATGCCCGCACCGACCGATCCCACGATCGGGGTCGAGGTGTCCGGGCCGGGCGGCACGGACTCGGGTGCGTTCGCCGGCACCGAGTCGACCGACGTGACCGGCCTGCCGACCACCCCGGAGAGCATCGTGTACGGCTACGTCGCTGACATCACGGATCTCTTCGGAGCAGGCGCGGCCGGGGCCTACACGGTGAACATCACCCCGCCGGTGGACGGGATCGACCTGCCGGAGGCCCGCTGGGGCGGCGCCACGGTGACCGCCGTCTACGACAGTTCGCCCTGCGACGACGTCGCCACGGTGATCTGGAAGACCGGGGCAGATTACTACTTCGGCGGCAACTCCACCTCCTCGCCCACGACCGACCTGATCGTCTACGACTGGGGCTACCCGCTCGCCGAGGACTACACCGCCTCGTTCGCCACCTCCCAGGCCGGGTCCGACCACGTCTCCACCGACTGCCGGGTCTCGTCGATCTGGGTCGCCACCGGTGCCGGGACGGCCCCCTCGACCACCGATGATCTCGTCGACGACGACGGGGTCCCGAACCCGACGCTCGGTGGCATCGAGGGGGTCGTCTCCCCGTTCACCCCACCGAACCAGACCTGCCCGGCGCCGGCGCTGACTGCTCCCGTGGTGGCGTTCTCCGGCGGGAACGTCGGACCCGAGCAGGCCCTCGTCCAGTTCGACGTGCTGATCCCCGCCGGTGCCACGTGGGCCGCGTTCCAGATCGAGTCCCCGGCCGACAACGGCGGCAACCCGGGGTTGCCGGAGTCGGGCGCCTGGACCGGGGCCGGCCTGCTGATCCTGCCGGCCTTCGTACCCGCGGTCCCGGACATCGCGCTCGAGAAGACCGTGCTCGACGGCGCCGGCGCGGCCTGCCCCGGCGTGGAGGGCACCGACGAGCTCGTCTCGGGCGAGCCGAACACCCCGGTGACCTACTGCTTCCGCGTCATCAACACCGGGGAGGTCGCCCTCTTCCCGGTGGAGCTGGACGACCCCGACCTGTCCATCACGGACGCCAACATGACCCTCGTCTCCGGCGACGACACCGTGCCGCTGGAGCCGGGTGCGGAGCTGGTGTACTCCTACGACTCCACCATGACCGCGGACCTGCTGAACACCGCGACCGTGACCGGCTACCCGGAGGATGGCGGTGAGCCCGTCACGGACACGAACGACGCAGCGGTCCAGATGTACGTGATCACGGGCACCGTCACCCCGTTCTGTGAGGCGGACGCCCCGTACCTCGGGTACGACATCCAGACGAACGCTCCGGGGACGACGGCGACCATCACCTTCACCGGTGACGGCGGCTCCGAGTCGGTCACAGTGCCGGTCGGCACGGGCGAGGTGCTCTGGCCCGGTGCCGTGGTCGGCCCCGACGGGGTCGGGATCGACTGGCCCGGCTGGGACCAGGACGCGTCCGGCGACTGGTTCGAGAACCCCGCCAACCCCTACACCTGGGCACGCCCGGACGTGCAGATCACGGTACAGGTGAACCCGACCACGGAACCGGTCACTGTCGCCTACCCGCCGGGGACTCCGACCTGTCTGACGGCGCCGCCGCCGAACGAGCCGCCGCCGTCGGCCGGACCGCCCCCGCCGCCGCTCGCCGACACGGGAGCCGGTGACCCGACCGGCCCAGCCGGCCTCGCCGCAGCGATGGCCCTGCTCGGCGCCGCGCTCATGGTGTTCTCCCGCCGCCTGGCACGTCGCTGAACAAGCGAGAAGCCGCCTCCCCGACGTGGGTGAGGCGGCTTCTCGCATGGTGCCAGCGTCAGCGGCTGCTGCCCCGACCCGCGACCGCGCCGTAGATCACCAGGACGAGCAGGGAGCCCAGGATCGCGACGATCCAGGTCTGGATGCTCCAGAACTCCTCAAGGCCGACGTTGAAGATCGCGCTACCGATCCAGCCGCCGAGCGCGGCGCCGATGACGCCGACGATCAGCGTGGCGAGCAGACCGCCTGGGGCGCGGTCCTTGAAGATCGCCTTCGCGATGGCGCCGGCGATCAGGCCGAGGACAATCCATCCGATGAAACCCATGTGGTCGTTCCTTTCGTTGGGGGGTGGGACAAGGGGAGGTGCGGGCGCGCCGGCGTTCAGGAGGTGCGGCGAGCCGCCGCGAGGCGGACGCGACCGGTCAGGTCCGGGCGACCGAGGCCGCCGATTCCGCCGCGCACTCCTGCACTACGGTGATGACATCCCGCAGGTCCGCCTGCGGGTCGATGGTCACGGTGCCTGTCAGCACCAGCGTGCCCGCCTCTGACTGGAGCCGCAACCGGGAGGGGTGGACGCGGTTGCGCCCCGCCAGCGTGGCAACCGCCGGAGGGCGGGCTGCGAGCGAGCCGGCGGAGCCGCTCCGGCCGGCGGATGACGCGAGTCCGACCAGGACCGCCCGCCCTGCGCCACAGCTGTCTCAACCTGGATCGAATCGTTTCGCTTTCGCCGTCGCGTGTGTAGGGTTGTCCGCGCGGTCAATCCATCAGGACACTCATCGAGGAGCCCCTTCACATGCCCGGAGCCATCTCCGTTCAGCTGTATTCCATCCGCGACGCCATGGCGGAAGACATGCCCGCCGCGCTGCAGCGCATTGCCGACCTCGGGTTCGAGAACGTCGAACTCTTCGGGTACGTCGACCGCGTCGACGCGCACCGGGACGCGCTCGCCGCGGCCGGCCTGCGCGCACCGTCCGGGCACGCCCGCCTCGTCGTCTCCGACGACCTCCCGGGTGTGCTGGACGCGTCCGCGGCGCTCGGCATGACCACCGTGATCGATCCGTCCATCCCCGAGGAGCAGTGGGCCACCCGCGAGCTCATCGAGGCAAGCGCCGCCCGGCTGAACGAGATCGCCAAGCAGGCGGCCGATCGCGGTCTCGAGGTCGGCTACCACAACCACTGGTGGGAGGTCGCCTCCGTCGACGGCACCCCGGGTCTTGAGATCTTCGCCGCTGCGCTCGACGACGGCGTGACCCTCGAGGTGGACACGTACTGGGCCGAGGTCGGCGGGGTCGCCGCGCCCGACCTGCTCCGCCGCCTCGGTGACAAGGTCACCCACATCCACGTCAAGGACGGCCCGGCCACCCGCGACACCAAGGCCCAGCTGCCCGCCGGGCAGGGCGTGGTGCCGGTCGCCGAGATCCTCGCCGCGGCCCCGGAAGCGCTGCGCGTCATCGAGTTCGACGACTTCGACGGCGACGTGTTCGACGGCCTCGCGCAGAGCCTGACGTGGCTGAAGGCGCAGGCATGAGCGAGTCCCTCGGGCGCACCGGGCGGGTCGGCGTCGGCATCATCGGTGCCGGTGTGATCAGCACCCAGTACCTGACCAACGTCACGAAGTTCGCGGACCTCGAGGTCCTGTTCGTCGCGGACCTGGACGTGGAACGGGCCCGGGCGAAGGCCGACGAGTTCGGCGTGCCCGGCAGCGGGACCGTGGCCGAGCTGCTCGCCGTCGACGCGATCGAGATCGTGATCAACCTGACCATCCCGGCCGTGCACGTCGCGGTGGGCGAGCAGATCATCGCCGCAGGCAAGCACCAGTGGAGCGAGAAGCCGCTGGCACTCGACCGCGAGTCCGGCCGCCGCCTGCTCGACTCCGCCGCGGCGGCGGGGCTGCGCGTCTCCTGCGCGCCGGACACGATCCTCGGCGCTGGGCTCCAGACGGCGCAGCGGACTCTGCTCGAGGGCCGGATCGGCACGCCGCTGAACGGTCTGGTGCTGCTCCAGAGCCCCGGCCCGGAGTCCTGGCACCCGAGCCCGGAGTTCCTCTTCGACGTGGGCGCCGGTCCGCTGTTCGACATCGGCCCGTATTACCTGACGGCGCTGGTGCAGCTGCTCGGGCCGATCGCCCGGGTGAGCGCCACGTCGTCGACGGCGCGGACCACCCGGGTGATCGGTTCCGGTCCCAAGGCCGGTACCGAGTTCCCCGTGAACGTCCCCACGCATCACGGCGCGCTGATCGAGTTCGTCGGTGGCGCGGCCGCGCAGACGACGTTCAGCTTCGAGTCGGTCCGCAAGCGCACCCTGATCGAGGTCTCCGGCACCACCGGCACGCTGGAGGTGCCGAACCCGAACACCTTCGACGACTCCGGTCACCTCTGGCTGCCCGGCGCCGACGAGGCGGTCGAGGTCCCGCCGGTAGGCTCGACCTACGGCCGAGGGAGCGGGGCGCTGGAGCTGGCCCGGGCGATCCGGGCCGGGGTGCCCGAGCGGGCGTCCGGCGAGTTGGCCTACCACGTGCTGGACGCGATGATCTCGATCGCCGAGTCGGCACTGTGGCACAAGCCGGTGGAACTCGAGAGCTCCGCTGCGGCCCCGGCGCCGCTGCCGGAGGGCTGGGACCCGGCGGCCCCGACGCTCTGAACCACCCGATCGACCAACGCACGAAGTGCCCGGTTCGCGTCTGACGCGGCCGGGCACTTCGGCGTTCGGGAACCTGTCGGGGCACCCGTTCTGCGCTGCCCGCGGTGCTCGGGCCGGGTCAGCCCAGGGGCTTGCGCGAGCCAGCGATCGTGCCGGTCACCACGATCATGACGCTCATCCCCAGGAGCAGTCCGAGGGCCGCGGTCCAGGTCCCGGTCGCGGCGTACAGCGCCCCGACGGCGACCGGCGCTAGGGCGCCGATGGAGTAGCCGACCGTCTGGGTCATCGCCGATACCCCGCGGACCTGGGCGACACTCGCCGAACGCATCGTCACGAGCGTCATCCCGAGGGCGAACGTGGCCCCTTGCGCGTACCCGGCCACCACGCACCAGACCCAGAACGCGCCCGGCATCAGCAACAGACCGCCGATGGCGATCAGCCAGGTACTTCCCACGACGGCGGTCATGGTGCGGCGGGCGCGGACCCTGGACGCCATGAGCGGCGCGGTCAGGGTGCCGAGGATCCCGGTCAGCTGATAGGCAGACGTCGCCGCGCCCGCGGTGGTGAGGTCCGTCCCGGCGACCTCCGGCAACAGGCTTGGCAGCCACGCCGTGAGCCCGTAGAACAGCCCCGACTGCATCCCGAAGTACGCCGCCAGCACCCACACCGCCGGCGTCGACCAGGGCCGCCGCACGGGCTGCCCCACGGGCGCCGGCGGCTCCGCGGGACGCGGCAGGCGGGCCCAGACCACGGCAGCGGCCACTGCCAGCACGGCCCAGGCGGCGAGCGCCGCGCGCCAGCCGAGCCAGAGCGCCAGCGGCACGGTCAGGGCGGCCGCGATCGCCGCGCCGCCGGTGAGCGAGGACGTCGAGATCGCGATCATCGGGCCCTGGCGCTTGGGGAAGTCGCGGCGCACCACCACCGGCAGCAGCACGTTCCCGGACGTGATGGCCAGCCCGACGATGGCCGTACCCGCGAGGAGTACCCACGCCGGGCCCCATGGCCGGATCGCCGTCAGCACGGCGATCACGAGCAGTCCGGTGATGATCGTGCGGTCAACCCCGAACCGGCGCACCGCGACGGCGACGATCGGTGCGCCGACCGCATAGCAGGCGACCGGGAGGCTGGTGAGCAGGCCGGCGGCCGTCGGGCCCAGACCCAGATCGGCCCGGATCTCCGGCAGGACCGCAGCCAACGACGTGATCGGGGTGCGCATGTTGACGCCCACGAGGGCTACCCCCGCGGCCAACAACCAACCGGGACGGCCGCGCAGGACTTGCACCGGGCCGCGTCGTCCGGGCCGCGGCTTCGGACGATCGGAGGACATGACGGTGACCGTAGACGGTTCTCTGCCACCTTGTGGATCTGGTCCATCTCGCGATCCGGTCGGTCGGAACGAAGGGCCGGGTCCGGGCGTTGGAGGGTGTGTAGAGCGATGGAGGCGCGGGCGACCGCGTCGACGCGAGCGATAGCGGGAACCGAACGACATGAGGAGTGCAACGTGGATGCCCTGGCACAGGTCCGGTCCGACGTTCGAGGGATGGTCCCGGCGAGCTCGCTGACCGGGATACTCGGTCTCACCGATGTGCTCGGCCGGATCGGGCAGGCCGGGATGGCACTCACCCACCGGATCGAGTCCGTCACCGGGGTCCGTGCCGGAGAACTCCAGGTTCTCGTCGCGGTCGAGGACGGTGCCGAGCACCCGCGGGCGATCGCCGCGGTCACGGGGCAGCTCCCGGAGGCCGCCGAGGTGACCGTGAAGGCACTCGTGGCGCGCGGTCTGCTCAACCGGCACGCGCACCCGGCGGACACCTCCGGCGAGCCGGCGCTCGTGCACGTCACCCCGATCGGCACGGCGGCGCTGGAGCAGGCCGAGGCGGTACAGATCAGGATCGTCGACGCGCTCGCCCGCACGCTCGGGGTCGAGCAGACGCAGGACCTGAACCGGACCCTCAAGGTGGTCGCCGACGTCCTCGAGCACGGGAACGCGATCACGGACTTCGACGCGGTCGCACGGCCCACCCACCTTCGGACCATCGAGGCCTGAGCCCCCGCGGTACGTCAGCGGGCGCTCAACCAACCCACGAGGCGGTCCGGGCGGTCGGTGATGATGCCGTCGACGCCCGCCTCGACCAGCGGTGCCCACAACTCGGCGGTGTTGGGCGTCCACACGTGGGCCTCGAGGCCGGCGTCGTGGATCGCGGTCAGCGCCTCCGGCCGCTCGAGGACCAGCGTCGCCGGCGGGTTCAGGGCAACGACCCCGAGATCCGCCCCGAGGGTCAGGGTGCTCTCGTCGAACTCGCTGATGAGCAGGCCGCGACGCAGGCCGGGGGCGGCCTCCTGCAAGGTGCGCAGCATCGCGACGGAGAACCCCTGCGCCAGGACGCGGTCGGCGATCCCGGCCTCGTCGATCTCCGCGAGCAGCCGGTTCGTCGGTTCCAGCGGCCAGTCGCCCTTGAGCTCGAGCAGGAGCCTGGTGTCCGGATGGCGCAGCAGGAGGTCCACCACGTCCGCGAACACCGGCAGCGGGGTGCCCGCGTAGGCCGGCGCGAACCATGAGCCGGCGTCGAGGTGGCGCACCTCGGTGCTCGGCAGCGCCGCCACCGGGCCGGCGCCGTCGGTGGTGCGGTCCACGGTGGCGTCGTGGATGACGATGCCGATGCCGTCCTCGCAGACCTGTACGTCGATCTCGATCATGTCCGCACCGCCGAGCACGGCCGACTCGAACGCGGGCAGCGTGTTCTCGGGCGCTACGGAGGAGTTTCCGCGGTGGGCGATGATCAGTGGGCGCGTCGTTGTTGGCACGGGGCACAGCCTAATCGCGCACCACGGCGGGGGCGCCAAACGACGGGAACGCTCAGCGATGGTTGGGGAAACGTTCACCGGGGATTCGTAGTCAGCATTGAAGAGTCCATCTGACCGCCACCAGTGGTGGGAATGACGCGGATGTGCCAGAGTCGGTGACAACGCATTCTGAGCCATTGGGGATTCCAGTTATGCACGCACGTCCGGTGTCCGGTGCCACACCCGGCATCGTGGTGCGCTGGGTGCGGCGCGGACTCCTGACCCTCGGCACCGCCGCCGCGGGTGTTGTGATCGGGGCAGGTGTAGCCGTCGCGGCGACTGGGGAGGCGCCGGAATCGGACGGGTCGGACGGCCCGCTCGCCTCGACCCTCGGCCTCGTGCAGGACATCGCGGCCCCGGTGACCGAGCCGCTCGTGTCCGAAGTGGTCGCGCCGCTCACTGCGCCGATCCTGGACGCTGCCGCGCCGGTCACTGATCCGGTGGTCGACCACGTCGTCGCGCCGGTCACCGCCCCCGTGGTCGAGGCCGTCGCGCCCGTGATCACCGAGGTGACCGAGCCGCTCCGCCCCGTCCTCGATCCGGTCCGGCAGGAGGTCCTGGACCCGGTGCTCGACGTGGTCGAGCCGGCCACCGGTGGAGTCGTCGGGGACGTGGTGGACCTCGTGAGTCCGGCGGTGGACGCCGTGATCCCGCCTCAGCCCGTTGAGTCCGTGCCATCAGACCCGACTGTGTCACCTGGACCCGGTTCGAGTCTTCCGGGCCTCGTCGCCGAATCGGTCGATGGCGTTGACCTGCCCAGTGACCTCCTGCCGCCGGGTGCGGACCCCGGACTTGTCGAGCCGGTCCCCGGTGCCCTCACGGACACCGGGTCGTCGCAGCAGGCGAGCAACTTGGCGGGTCCGCCGGCGCCCGGTCACGGGCTCACGATGACCTCCCAGCTCGCTGGAGCAGTCCGGGCGGCTGGTGCCCCGACGGCTCTCGATGCCGACCGGGCGGGAAGCGACGACGTCCCGTCCCACGCGCCACCGCGCCCGTACGGCACCGACCCCGGGCTACAGAAGGTGCCCGTCCCGACGACCGGGCAGCCCCGCCCGGTGGACGCCACGCCCGTTCTCGGAACCGATGTCCGGCCGCCTGCCGCGCGGGGTGCCGTGCACCCCGCGGATCTGGCTCCGCGGGTCACCGCGGACCCGTTCGACATTCCAGTCTCGCCTGGATGATCTGAGCCTTCCGTGAGCTGTTACTCACGGCCGCGCTAAACCCGGTTTCAATTCGGGCATTTCAGATCATTGGACAGGAGTGGAATCATGCATGCCATTTTCAGAACTGCATTACGCACATTAGTGGTGACCGGCGGCCTCGTGGTCGCAGGCGCCGGGGCCGCACAGGCGGCGGAGGGCGACCTCCTGGACCTCGGCCTCGTGGAGGACCTGACGACCACTGTCTCCGAGACAGTCGGCGGCGATCTCCTCACGGACGTCGTGGCGGACAACACGGTGACCGCGCCGATCTCGATCCCGGTGACGATCGGGGACGTCGCCCTCGGTGTTGGAGGTGACGCGGCCGCGAGTTCCACCGAGTCGGCGCCACCACCAGCGCAGCCACGGGAGGTCGTTGCGGTCTCGTCGGCCAGCGGCGATTCGTTGGTGGAGGATGTCGCGGCCGACAGCACGGTAACGGCGCCGATCTCGATCCCGGTCACGGTCGGTGACATTGCGGTCGGGGTTGCTGGTGACTCCGCGGTGTCCTCGACCAGCTCGGGTGAGACCGGTGCGTCGGACCCGGTCTCCGTCGAGGCAGCGTCCCCCGCGAACGGCGACGCGTCAGTCGAGGATGTGGTGGCTGATAACACGGTGACGGCGCCGGTCGGTGTTCCGGTGTCGGTGGGTGGTATTGCGTTGGGGGTGCTGGGTGACGCTGGTGTCTCTTCCTCGCAGGGGCAGGAGGAGGCGGCTTCTTCTCCGGTGGACGTCTCGACCGGTGGCGGTGAGGCAGCTACCGGCGGTCTCGCTTCCGATGTGGTGGCTGATAACACGGTGACGGCGCCGGTCGGTGTTCCGGTGTCGGTGGGTGGTATTGCGTTGGGGGTGCTGGGTGACGCTGGTGTCTCTTCCTCGCAGGGGCAGGAGGAGGCGGCTTCTTCTCCGGTGGACGTCTCGACCGGTGGCGGTGAGGCAGCTACCGGCGGTCTCGCTTCCGATGTGGTCGCCGACAACGCCGTGACGGCGCCTGTCACGATCCCGGTGAACGTCAACTGCATCAACGCCGGAGTGCTCGGCGACGCCTCCGCGGAGTGCTCGACGGCGGCCGCACCGGCCGCTGGTCCGGTCACCGTGGACACCGGCTCCGGTGAGGACGCACCGCCCACTGCGGGCTTGGCGTCTCTCGTGCCCGACGTGATCACTGGAACCACTTTGACGGCGCCGATCGGCGTGCCGGTGGAGGTCGGATGCATCTCGGCCGGGGTGCTCGGTGACGCGGCCGCGACCTGCGCGACCGGTGCCACGGCTCCGACCGATCCGACGGCGCCGACCGATCCGACCGATCCGACGGCTCCGACGGCTCCGACGGCTCCGACCGATCCGACCGATCCGACGGCTCCGACGGCTCCGACGGATCCGACCGCACGGACGACCCCGTCGACGCCCGGCCAGCCCGGCGCGCGGTCCCCACAGGGGCCGGTGCCGAACGCCCCGACGGGCGTGGCGCCGTCGAACGCGGGCGGCATGGCGCCGGCCGAGGCGGGCGGCGCGCTCGCGGAGACCGGTCCGGGCGACACGGCACCCGCGGCCGCGTTCGCCCTGGCGCTGGTCACGCTGGGTGGCCTGCTCGTGGGGTTGCGGAGGTTCGGTGACCGCTGACCCGTTGACCGGTCGCGGCCGTGGCGTACGCCAACGGCCGCGGCTCGGTCATGGGCACCTCTGGCCATCGCGCCGGCCACCCGAGGCCGTTACGGTGCCATCAGTGCTCCGCGTCGAGGGGGCCGGGGGTCAAACACGTAGGGGAGTCCTTGGTGGCGAGTGTCGAGGTAGTGCCTGCCGACGTCGCTGCCGCTGCCGCGCGGCTCGAGGAGGCGCGCGACGGCGTCGCCTCGGTTCGCACGGCCGACGACCTCGCGACCGTGACGTCCGCGCTCGCCGGCGCCGAGAGCACGCGTGCGGCCGAGGAGCTGGCCACGGCCTGGAAGCAACGGTTCCGCGCGTGGGACAGCGCCGCGCAGAACCAGACCGAGGCCATGGGTGTCAGCGCGCAGGCCTACGAGGAGCAGGACGGCGAGGGCGCCACCGCCTTCAACGCCATCGGTCCGGCGCTGGGGGCACGCTGACCATGGTGACGATGTCCCAGGTGCGGTCCTGGCGGCCGGCCACGCTCGGCCTCGTCGCCGACGCGATGGTCCAGCGCCGTCGCACGCTCGTCGCACTCCAGGACGAGATGGACGACGCAGCCCCGCCGTCGACCTGGGTCTCCGAGTCGCGGGACGCGGCCGTCGCCTCGCACACGACGTTGCGTGTGTCCCTGGCGGACCTCGTCGCCGAGGTGGCGCAGGTGGCCGCAGCCCTGGATATCGCCGTCGACGCGGTCACCCGCGCACAGGGCGAACTCGACGAGGCGCTTGGTGTCGCCTCCGGCAACGGGTTCAGCGTCTCCACGACCGGGCGGGTCACGGACAACCGGGACACCCTCACCGACGTCCAGGAGGTCGCCGACCGGCGGGCGATCCGCGACGAGATCGTCGACAAGATCGAACAGGCGCTGCGCAACGCGGGGCACGCGGACACCTCGCTCGCGGCCGCGCTGCGCAGCGCAGCGGGAGGGGTCGACGGCGGAACCGTCTCGCTCGCACAGGCTGCGGCCACCGGGACCGCGGGTGGGCAACGCGGTGTGCTCGCGCCGCCGACCGGCGGCAGCGATCACGACCTGAACTCGTGGTGGGAGGGCCTCACCGAGGACGAACAGGCCTCCGTGATCAGCGAGCACCCCGAGTGGATCGGGAACACCGACGGCATCCCGGCCTGGGCACGCGACGACGCGAACCGGGAGCTCATCGACGACTACCGGGCGGACCTGACCGGCCAGCTCGCAGCCGCGCAGGAGGCAGGAGACAACGGCCTCGCCGAGACGCTCACCGAGAAGCTCGACGGGCTCGATGCGGTCGAGGACACCCTCGAGCTCGGCAACCGGCAGTTGCTGATGCTCGACATCACCGGCGAGGACCAGCTGATGGCCGCGATCGCCTACGGGGACGTCGACACCGCCGACCACGTCGCCGTCTTCACGCCCGGCTTCACCACCACCGTCGCGGGGGACATGGCCGGCTACGACAGCCAGATGGCGAACCTCGTCGAGGGGGCCGCCGCGCAGTCGGACAAGTACGGCGACGGAGGCACGGTCGCCGCCGTGAGCTGGCTCGGCTACGAGGCACCACAGTGGGACAACGTGCTCGACCCGGGCTCGTCCGTAGCCTCGCGTGCTCCGGCCGAGGCCGGCGCCGGCAACCTGGCCTCCTTCTACAACGGCATCGACGCCTCCCGGGACGCAGATCCGCACCTGACCGCGCTCGGGCACTCCTACGGCTCGCTCACCACGGGCCTGGCCCTGCAGGAGCAGACCGGGGTCGATGACGCGATCCTGTTCGGCTCACCCGGCATCGGCACCTCGCACGTGGAGGACCTCGACGTCTCCGACGGGCACGTCTACCGGCTCGAGGCCCGCCGCGACGCCGTCGCCGACGTCGGTGGCCTCGGACAGTTCGGCATCGACCCCTCCTACATCGACGGGATGACCGGCCTGAGCACCGAAGGGGGTTCCATCGGTGGCGTGGATTACGGGGAGTCCGTCGGTCACAGCGACTACCTGACCCGGGGGTCGATGAGCCAGCACAACATGGCCGCCATCGTCGCCGGGGTGCCCGAACAGACCGTCGAAGGGGATACGCGCGGCTTCGGCGACATCCTCTCCTGGCCGCTGCCCTGGACCTACTGATGGACGAACCGATGACCCCGACCCCACCCGCGTCCCCGGGATCCGCCCCGACCATGGAGCAGGTGCTGACCGACTACACCGCGATGCGCGAGGAGATGGTCGCCGCGCTCGCCAGGGCGCTGGGGGAGCGGGCCTGGCGGGAGTCGCCGAACTCGCCCGGCCTGCGCCGGTCGCGGGTCGGTGGCGCGGACGCCGCGGCCGAGCAGGTGGGCCTGGTGACCTGGTCCTTCGAGGGCACCTACGCCGTCGACGACTGGCACGGGGCCGCCCGGCTCGTCGCCGAGGTGGGCCGCCGGCACCACTTCGCCGACGGTGGCATCACCGTGGACCGCCCGGGGGACCTGGAGATCTTCGGCGTCGACGCCCACGGCGGCCGCTACACGTTCGGGATGGCCACGAACACCATCCTGACCCTGCGAACCGGGCCGCACCGGTGGGAGCACCCACCGGAACCGGCCGACCAGCAGCGGACCTGACCTTCCGCGGGAGCGGCTCGGGGGTTCGCTCCCGCGGAAGCCGCTCACGCGTCGCGAAGGCGCGCCGCCTGCCGGGTGAGGTGATCGCGCTCGGCGGCACTCGCCGCAAGCCGCGCCGCCTCCAGGTACTCCTCGCGCGCCGTGTGCGCCTCGCCCGCCCGCTCGTGCAGGTGCGCCGCCACGGCCGTGCGCCGGGGTACGTCCACCGGCACCGCCGCGAGCGCGCGCAACCCGGCGAGCGGGCCGTCGGCCTCGCCGAGTGCGACCACCCGGTTCAGCGCCACCACGGGGCTGTCGGTGAGCGCGAGCAACTCGTCGTACCAACCGAGGATCTGCGTCCAGTCCGTCTCCTCGGCCCGCCGCGCGTCGGCATGCAGCGCCGCGATCGCGGCCTGCGCCTGGAACTCGCCGACCCGATCCTGGGCGAGCGCCTGCTGCAGGATCCCGATGCCCTCCGCGATCCGGACGGTGTCCCAGCGGGACCGGTCCTGCTCCGCCAGAGGCACCAGCGCGCCGTCGGGGGTGAACCGGGACGCCCGCCGGGCGTGGTGCAGCAGCATCAGCGCGAGCAATCCGGCAACCTCCGGGTCCTGCGTTCCCGCGGCGAGCTGGCGAGTGAGCCGGATCGCCTCGGCGGCCAGGTCGACGTCCCCGCCGTACCCCTCGTTGAAGATCAGGTACAGCACCCGCAGCACCCGGCCGAGGTCGCCCGGACCCTGCACCCCCTGCGCGGCGACCGTCCGCTTGGCGCGGCTGATCCGTTGCGCCATGGTCGCCTCGGGAACGAGGTAGGCCTCGGCGATCTGCCGGGTGGTCAGGCCGCCGACCGCGCGGAGCGTCAGGGCCACGGCGGACGACGGCGTCAGGTCGCGATGGCAGCACAGGAACAGCAGGAGCAGGGTGTCGTCGCCGGTCTCGGCCGGTCCGGCCGGTGGCTCGGCGTGGTCGATCAGCTCCCGACGGCGGCGGGCCGCCTCCGAGCGCAGCACGTCGAGGTGTTTGCGCCACGCCACGGTGACGAGCCACCCCTTCGGGTCGTCGGGCCGGCCTTCGGGCCAACGCTGGACCGCCTCGAAGAGGGCCTCCTGCACGGCGTCCTCGGCCGCAGCGAACTCGACGCCGCGACGGACGAGGACGGCCAGCACCTGCGGGCCGAGTGTCCTGAGCAGGTCGTCCGGGTCGCCCGGCGCCCCGGACGCGTCGCTCGCCGTCCCCGACGCGGTCACTCGGTGACGGTCGGCGGGTTGCCGAGGAACGGCCGGACCTCGATCCACTCCTGGAGCGGCAGGCCGCCGGGCCCCGGCGCCGAGGACAGGTACGCGGCCTTCTCCTGCGCCTGCTCGAGCGTGTCCACGTCGATCATCATCCACCCGGCGATCAGGTCCTTCGTCTCCGCGAACGGCCCGTCGGTCACCGGCGGCCGACCCTCGCCGTCGTACCGGACGAACGCGCCCTCCGGCGAGAGTGCGGCGCCGGCGACCCACTCGCCACGCTCGCGCAGGTCGTCCTCCATCCGGTCCATGAACGCGATGTGGTCGGTGACCTCCTGCGGCGTCCACTCGTCCATCGGCCTCTCGGCGTTGGGCATCTGCTTCGGTCCGCCGCGGTAGTGCTTGAGCAACAGGTACTTGGCCATGGGAGTCCTCCTGGTTTGTGGCGGCCATTGTGGCTGCCCTCACCCCTGGGACGGAACCCCTTGCCGGCTCTCGACATGGTCCGGGCACCGAATTCTGCTGGACGGTTCGGTTAGCCTCCCAACGACCACCGGAAGCGACCGGGAAGGCGGTGTGGATCGTGACGGACCTCGACGTCGCCGCCATCCTGGCCGAGTACGGCCTGCGCGCCACCGGCCCCGCGGTCCCGCTCACGGGCGGCGAGGACAACCGCAACCTCCGTGTCGCGACCGACGGTCCCGAGGTGGTCCTGCGCGCCTACCGGTTCTCCGGCCCCGAGAAGATCCGGGCCGAGCTGCGGTTGGTCGCCTTCCTCGCGGAACACGGGTACCCGACGCCGGCGCCGCTGCGAACCCGGGGCGGCGAGGTCCTCGCGATGGCCGGGTCCCCGGTCGCGCTGTTCCCCCTCGTGCCGGGCGCGATCCCCGAAACGGTCACCGTGCCGTTGGCCGAGCAGGTCGGTGAGCTGCTGGCGGGCCAGCACCTGCTGACCGCCGGCTGGGCCGACGCGCGAATCCCCACGATCGACCGCCGCGGCGTCATCGACCGAGCCCTGGCCTCACGGCCCGACCTCGACGGCGTCGCCGAGTGGCACACGCAGCTGCGACGCTTCCTCCACGACCACGGAGCCGATCTGGCCCGCCTGGACGAGCTGCCGACCGGCCCGCTCCACCACGACCTGCACCGCCACAACCTGCTGGTCACCGACGGCACGGTGACCGCGGTCCTCGACTTCGATGAACTCAACGAGGGACCGCTCGTCCTCGACCTCGCCCGGGCCCTGCAGTACCTGGCCCTCGACCGCGATGACGGGCGCCTGCCGCGCGACCTGGCCGACGCCGTCGTGGCGGGATACGACCGCAACCGGGCGCTCACCGCGGCCGAGCGTCGCCTGCTGCCGGTCGCGCTGGACCTGGTGGGCATCGTCGACGCCGCGGGCGTCCTCATGTGGGCCGCGCCCGAGCTGGGTCTGCGGCGGGTCGACGAGTGCAGGAGCTGGGTGGCCTACCTTCGCAATGCGGGGACCCGACTCTGATCGTGCCGGCCAACCCCAACCGGGACGGGGTCGATGTCGTTAGCATGGAGCTGCGCCCGGCGGACAGGCAGCGCCAGCGTCGGCGCGATGATGCGTCCCCGGCTCCGGTCGGTGCTTCGGGGCATTCCCACTCGGTCCGCGACGGTCGACGGGAGGTGACGGCGATGGCGACGGTTGAGAGCCCGCGGCGATCCGTCTCGTGGGCGGCCGCACTGCTTCTGGGCGCAGCGGTCGCCGTCGGGCTCGGTGTCTACGGCAGGCTCCACGAACCCGGTTCGGTGGCGCTGTACACCCTGGGCTTCTCCGGCCAACTGCCGATGAAGGCGTGGCTGAGCACGGTGGTGCTGATCTTCGCGGTCCTCCAGGTGGTCAGCGCGCTCTGGATGTGGGGTCGCCTTCCGGGGGTCGGCACGGCCCCGGCCTGGGTCGGTCCGGTGCACCGGTGGAGCGGCACGATCGCGTTCGTGGTGAGCCTGCCGGTGGCCTTCGCGTGCCTGTGGACGCTGGGATTCCGTTCCGGCGATGTTCGGGTTCTGGTGCACTCGATCGCCGGGTGCCTGTTCTATGGCGCGTTCGCGGCGAAGATGATCGGACTGCGGCTGAGGGCAGCGCCCCGGTGGGCACTCCCGGTGCTTGGCGGGACGGCGTTCACGCTGATCGTGCTGCTGTGGCTGACCTCGGCGTTGTGGCTGTTCACGACGCCTGGCTTGGCGAAGGTCTGAGCGGGTGGTGGCGATGTCGAATCACGTGTCCCGTCGCCTGATGCTCGGCGCCGGCGTGGTGCTGGCCGCTGCTTCGGCGGGGTACGTGGTGGCTCGCAACGTGTCTCTCGCCGAGAGGCTCGCTGACACGCGGTACCCGCTGCCCGGGGAGCCCTCCAGCGAGGTGGGGGACTCCACGGATCCAGGGGCGGTACTGCTTGCGGTCGATGAGATTCCGGACGGCGGCGGCGTGGTCCTGGCCGAGCAGCAATTGGTGCTGACTCGATCTGGTGACACGGTCCACGGCTTCTCGGCGGTGTGTACCCATCAGGGTTGCCTGGTCGACGCGGTGCGGGACGGCAGCATCGTCTGCCCCTGCCACGGCAGCCACTTCGATGCCGAGACCGGTGCGGTGCTCACCGGCCCGGCCAGTCAGCCGCTGCCGGACGTGGCGGTCACCGTGACGGACGGGGAGGTGAGGCTCGGATGACCGCCGGCCGGTCTGCCCCAGGAGGGGACCGGACAGCATCGACGAGACCCCACGCAACCTCCGGGTTCTGGCGGTTCCTACCCACGTTGATCTGGCTCGCCGCCCTCGGATTCGCCCTCGGAGCCCTCATCGGGTTGCCCTGAGGGCCGACGCTGACCATGATCGGTGCCTCCGGCCGTCACCGCGATCGACGGACCGGGAAATGTGGCGCCGCCCGCAGCCGAACGCGGCCTTGCTAGCCTCGCCGAGGGCCCCGCGCGGCCCGGCCGGGGTCACCCTCGGACCTCACCATGGAGCGGAGCGGGCATGGCGGCGCAGACCACGCGGATCACGGACCGGGTCGAGCTCCTCAGGTGTGACAACCCGGGCCCGATGACGCTGGAGGGCACGAACACCTACCTGCTGCGCGAGCCCGGTAGCGCGGAGGTCCTGGTGGTCGATCCCGGGCCCCTGGATCCCGCCGACCCGCGGTATCCCGAGCACCTCGCACACCTCGACCGGGTCCGCGCCCGCGCCGAGGCCGACGGTGGCCGGGTCGCCGCGATCTGGCTCACCCACCATCACCTCGATCACACCGGCGCGGCGGACCGGCTCGCCGACCTCACGGGCGCGCCCGTCCGGGGAGCCGGCCGCGGCACGGCGTTCACCGACGGAGAGCGGGTCGCGTTCGGAGGGCTCGAGGTGGTGGTGCACCTCGCGCCCGGACACACGGCGGACTCCGTGCTCGTGCGCGCGCCCGCCGAGACGCTGCTGCTGTCCGGGGACACCCTGCTCGGCCGCGGCACCACGGTGATCATGTGGCCGGACGGTGATCTCGGCGCCTACCTGGAGACGCTCGCCGCGATCGCCGCGGACATCGACGCCGGACTCGTCACCCGGATCGCCCCCGGGCACGGCCCGCTGATCACCGAGCCCGCCGCATTCGTGGCCGGAGTACACCGGCACCGGCTGGACCGGCTCGACCAGGTGCGCGCCGCCGTCGGGCAGGGCGCCGAAGGCGTCACCGGCGTGGTCCGCGCCGTCTACGGCGACCAGGACCCGAAGCTCGCGGCGGCCTGCGCGCGGATCGTGCAGGCGCAGTTCGCCTACCTCGGCCTGGACCCGGAGACGGACTGAACCCAACCGGGTCAAGACCTCGACGGCCCGGCCGCCGGCCCCGACCGAGGCGAACGGTTCAGGCCTTCGGCGGGTGCTCGGCGATACAGAAGAGGTTGCCCTCGGGGTCGGCGAGGGTGGACCACTGCACCCAAGGCACCTCGTCCAGGACGTCCCAGCGATGCGTCGCGCCGAGGGCAACGGCCCGCGCGACCTGGGCGGTGCGGGTACCCCAGACGACGGTCAGGTCCAGGTGGGTGCCCTGGCGGTCCGGGCGCGGGCCGTTGGCAGGCGCGAAGAACATCCCGAACCCCCCGGGGGCCGGTTCGAGGTAGACATTGCCGCCTGCCTCGTTCGACGTGCTGCCGAGGAACTCGGCCCAGAACGCGGCGAGAGCGGGCGGGTCCTCGGCTTCCATGTTGACGGCCCCGAGGGTGATCGCTGCAGTGGTGGTCATCGGGAAAGCGTACGAGGACGGTGCGACAAGCAGACGTCACCTACCTCGACGACCTCGCTGACATCTAGGGACGCGGATCAGGCGTCCGGCTTGAACTTCCGGCGGGTCCGCTCCGAGAGTGCCCCGAGGGTCAGGCCCGCAACACCGGTCCGACCGGCGCGCAGGTGGAGCACCTGACCGGCCCGCGGGCCGCCGGGCACGTCCCTGGGCAGCGAGGCTGACGCGATCAGCCAGGTCGGCAGCGTGAGCAGCCGCAGCACCGAGCGCAACCGGTCCGACTCGCTCTCGCTCTCGGTCAGCTCCTCGTCCAGGAGTTCCTCGACGTCCTCGGCCGGGTCGGACTCCTCATCGTCGGGCGCTCCCGGGCTCACGCAGACCCGGACCAGCTCGGCGGCACTCTGCGCGCCGGAGCCGCCGAGAGCGAGCATCGCCTCCGGCAGCGGGTCGCCGAACTCATCCAGCGGGATCTGGCCGACTGCGAGGTCCTCGTCATCCTCGGGTGCGCTGTCGAAGCGACCGATCCGCTCGTCCGCCTCGTAGGCCCACAGCCGCAACCGTTGGTCCCGGTCCACCTCGAGGGCGACCGCGACGGCGCCGAGGCTGCCCGCCAGGTCGCGGGCCAGGGCGTCGATGGTCCGCTTGCCGGCAGCGACCGCCCCGCGTGCGTTCGTCGCGACCGCGAGCACCCAGCGGCCCTCCTGCGGCCCGACGAACCCGGTGAAGGCGGCCCCGGCCAGCTCTGCGGCGACGGCGTCCCGCGTGGCCGCGACGTACACACCGGCGTAGCTCTCGCCCACCACCTTGTCCGGATCGGAGGAGCCCATGGGAATCATCGGGCCAGTCTGACACCGGCGGGCCAGGGCTAGGCATGGTTACCGAGTAACGCTATGGTTACCGGGTAATCGTCGCCACGGTGGCGGCACGGGAGGGGTGTCATGTCCGTCAAACAGAGCCTGCTCGCCCTGCTCACCGAGGAGCCGATGGGCGTGTACGCCCTCCGCAAGGAGTTCGAGGCGCGCACCGGTGGCACCTGGCCGCTGAACATCGGGCAGGTCTACACGACGATCCAGCGCCTGGAGCGGGACGGGCTGGTCGAGCGCACCGACGACGCCGATGGGGACGGGGACGTCGAGCGGTTCGCGCTGACCGACCCGGGGAGGGCCGCCGCCCAGGGTTGGTGGCTCTCCCCGGTGCGGCGCGGTGCGCCCGAACGGGACGAGCTCGTCATCAAGCTCGCGCTCGCCGTCGGCGCCCCAGGCGTGGACATCCGCGCCGTCGTGCAGACGCAGCGCAGCGAGACGATGCGCGCCCTGCGCGACTTCACGCGGCTCAAGGCCGCTGAGCCCGACGGCGGAACTCGCCCGGGCGGTGACCTCGCCTGGTCGCTCGTGCTCGATCACCACGTGTTCGCAGCCGAGGCGGAGATGCGCTGGCTCGATCACGTCGAGGCCCGGGCGAGCCGGGCCGCGGCCGCGGCCACCCGCTCGGCCGCGACCGCGGCCGACGCGCCGGCCCGGAGCCGGCGATGAGCGCCGCACCGGTCATCCTCGAACTCATCGGCGCCACCCGGGTGCACGGCGAGGGCGTGCGAGCCGTCCGGGCGCTCGACGACGTCACCCTGAGCGTCCGGATGGGCGAACTCGTCGCCGTGATGGGCCCGTCCGGATCCGGCAAGTCCACCCTGCTGAACCTCGCGGGCGGACTGGACACCCCGACGTCGGGCGCCGTGCGCCTCGCCGGGGAAGCCCTCTCGGATCTGGACGCGAAGGGCCGGGCCGCGCTACGCCGTCGGCGGATCGGCTATGTCTTCCAGGACCTGAACCTGATCCCCGCCCTCACCGCCGCGGAGAACGTCTCGCTGCCCCGCGAGCTCGACGGCGCGCGGCCCCGCAAGGCGAAGCACGAGGCCCTGGTCGCTCTGGAACAGGTCGGCGTCGGGCACCTCGCCGGCCGATTCCCGGACGAGCTGTCCGGCGGGCAGCAGCAACGCGTCGCGATCGCGCGGGCACTCGTCGGTCCGCGCCGCCTGGTCCTTGCCGACGAGCCGACCGGTGCGCTGGACTCGGTGACCGGCGAGGCCGTGATGCGGGTCCTGCGGGCCCGGGTGGACGCCGGCGCGGCCGGCCTGCTCGTGACCCACGAGCCGCGGTTCGCCGCGTGGGCGGACCGGACCGTGTTCCTGCGTGACGGCGTGCTCGTGGACAGCACCAGCGACGAGCAACCCGAGGCGCTCCTGGCGGCATCCGGCCCGCGCCACCGGGACGATTGATGCAGCGCTGGCTGACCCGCTGGCGGGCGGCGCTGCGGATCGCGCGCCGGGACGCGTTGCGCCATCGTGGCCGCACCCTGCTCGTGGTCGCGATGATCGCGCTGCCGGTGTTCGGGGCCACGTTCCTGGCCACCGTGATCCGTTCGTCCAGCCCGACCGTGGCCACCACGCTGCAGCAGACGCTGGGGGACGACGCCCAGGCGCTGGTCACGGTGGACTCGTGCGGCTTCGTGATCCTGCAGGTCCCGACCGGCGGGCGGACCTGCCTGACTAACCAGCCGGTCGAGGAGGTCGGTGAGGCCGATATCGCGGCACTGGTGCCGACCGGAGCCGAACTCGTCCCGCGGCGCGAGTTCGCCGTCGACCTCTACACCGACGACGTGCGGATCAGCGATGAGGTCCTCGCAGCCACGGACGCCGAGCGGGTACCTGGGCTACTGCCGCTGACCGCAGGCGGGATGCCGACCGCGCCGGGTGAGGTGGTGCTCGCTCAGCGGCTCGTCGACCGGCTGCGGATCGAGGTGGGGGACACATTCACGATCGTCACGGGCGAGACCGAGGTGCCCACCACGCTCGTCGGGATCATCCGGAGCGGGGACCAGTCCGGGCTGGCGGCGGAGGGCACCCTGCCCGAGGAGGGCGCGCTCTCCCGGTCCTGGTACGTACTCGGCACCGACGCCGTCACCTGGCCGGACGTGCTGGCCCTGAATGAGATCGGGGTGGGCGCCCTCAGCAGGGCCGTCCTCCTGGATCCGCCGCCGCGTTCCGACGTCCCGTATCACGCGTCATTCGGCGCGGACCCCCGCCTTGCCGGCAGCACCATCGGGCTGATCGCTGCAGTCGCCGGGATCGGCCTGCTCGAGGTCGTGCTGCTCGTGGGTCCGGCGTTCGCTGTCGGGGCCAAGAGCAGCACCCGGCAGCTCGCTCTCGTCGCGGCATCCGGCGGCCGGCCCGCAGATCTGCGCCGGATCGTGCTCTCGGCAGGGCTGGTGGCCGGGCTCGGTGCCGCCGCGATCGGGGTCGCGCTCGGGCTGCTCGGCGGCGCCATCTTCTACCTGATCCAGAGTCGTGGCGACTACCCGCCGCCGAACCTCGTACTGCCCACCTGGGAACTCGCAGCGATCGCCGCCGTCGCGGTCGTGCTCGGGCTCGCGGCGGCCTGGCTGCCCGCCCGCGCCGCCTCGCGGGCCGACGTGGTCGCGGCCCTCGCCGGACGGCGCTCCGAGGCCGGAGCCCGACGGCGAGTACCCTGGATCGGGGTGGGGCTCACCGTGGTCGGTCTCGGGCTCGCGATCGTCGGCGCGAGCCAGGCTGCGATGGCGATGCTCGTGGCCGGCGTCCTCGTCATGGAGGTCGGCCTGATCCTCGCCGCCGGCGGGATCATCGCGCTCCTCGGTCGCGTGGCGCCGCGGCTGGGGGCCTCCGCGCGGATCGCTGTGCGGGACGCCGACCGCCAGCGCGGCCGGACCGCGCCGGCCGTCGCTGCCGTGCTCGCCGCCGTCGCGGCCGCCACCGCAGGGATGGTCTACACCACCAGCGAGGCACGGGCGCAGGACGCGTCCTGGGCGCCTCTGGCCGCCGACGGCACGGGCTACCTGACCACCTACGGGTTCACCGTGCCCGGCGAGGACGCCCAGGGCTTGTTCGACGACGCCCTGGCGGTGGTCTCGGCCGAGCGACCGGACCTGGCGTCCACGCCCGTGCTTGGCCTGATCCCCGATGACCCGGCCGGCTACGTGGAGCTCTGGGCCGACCCCGATCCCGCGACGGTGTGCCCGGACGAACTCACGGAGGATGAGCGTGTCGACGATGCACGGTGTTCGTCATGGAGCATTCAGAGTGGCTACGGGTGGGGTGCGCAATTCTTGGTCGACGACGGCACCATGGTCACCGCCGCGGGTCTGCCAGGTGCGGCCGAGGCGGCCGCCGCGCTCGCGGCCGGGCAGGTCCTGGTCAATGATCCGGACCTCATCTGGCCTGACGGGCTGGTGCACCTCACCCTCGCCGCTCCGCGGGACGAGGCCGGCAACGAGACCGCCGACCCGCTTGAGCTGACCGCGCCCGCACACGTGGTGGACTGGCGGCACTGGACCTACGGACTCCTGTTCTCCCCTGAGGTCGCCGAACAGCTCGACCCGACGAACCTGGCCGCCCGAGTTGCGCCGGTCGGCGCCCTCCTCACGACTCAGGGCGGGCTCACGCAAGCCGACGTGGACGAGGTGAGCCGCGGCTTGGCTGACGCGGGCTCCTCGGTTGACCTTTCGGTCGAAGGCCTGCAGAAGAGCCAGGACACCGTCGGCATCAGCCTGCTCGTTGCCGGCGCCGCACTCGCGATCGCTCTCGCCGCTACCGGCCTCAGCGTCGGCCTCGCGGCGGCCGAGTCCCGCCCGGACCTCGCCACCCTGGCTGCCATCGGTGCCAGCCCCGGCCTGCGCCGGAAGGTGGCGGGCGCGCAGGCGGGCGTGATCGCCGTCATCGGCGCGGTTGTCGGGGTCGGGACCGGGCTGCTCCTCGGCTATGTGCTCACCCTCTGGCAGCAGACTGCGGGGCAGTGGGGCACCCTCTGGGAGATGTCCGTGCCGTGGCCGGCCGTGGCGCTGCTCGCCGTCGGGCTCCCGGCGCTGGCGATCGGCGGCGCGATGTTGCTCACCCGGGCGCGGCTGCCGATGGTGCGCCGGGTCGCGCAGTAGGAGGTGGGGTCATTCGCCTCGGCGCTAGGGTGACCGTGACGAAGGGGTCGACATCATGAATCTGGAAGAAGTGCTGATTCTGCTGATCATGGCAGGCATCGTCGTGGGTGCAGTCCTGTTGCTCCGGAAGTCGCGGCGGTCGTTCCACGAAGGAGTTCGGGAGGCGGTGCGAGACGGCGTCTCAGAGGCCCAGCAGGCCGGCGTCCAGAGCACGAGGACTCCGAGAGACTCCGAGTGACGTGCTCCTCGGGCGCGTGCTGACGCCGACCAGATCGCCGTCGGAGCAACGCTGACGGATGCCGCTGGGGACGTACGTCCCACGCCCCGCTCCCGACGGTCGCCCACCATGGGACGGTGAGCAGCACCGTCGATCCGAGCGCAGACCCGGACGTGGACGAGGGACCGGCACTGGCCGGCCGGCGGCATAGCCCGCGGCTGCTGTTCGCGACCATGATGGTCTCGTCGATCGTCTGCCTGATCGCCTCCGCGGTGCTGGCGATCGACGCCGTCATCCTCGCCGCCGAGCCGGCCGCCTCCCTCAGCTGCGACATCAATGCCGTCGTCAGCTGCGCCACGGTGGCGCAGTCCTGGCAGGCGAACGTCTTCGGGTTCCCGAATGCGTTCATCGGCGTGGCGACCGAGCCGGTGATCCTGACGATCGCCGTCGCCGGCCTCGGCGGGACCCGGTTCCCGCGCTGGTTCCTGTTCGCCGCCCAGATCGGCTACGCACTCGGCCTGATCTTCGCGTACTGGCTGTTCGTCCAGTCACTCACCGCGATCGGCGCCCTGTGCCCGTGGTGCCTGACCATCACGGTATTCACCACGATCACGTTCTTCACATTGCTGCACCTGAACGTGGTGCAGGGCAACCTCTACCTGCGCCCGCACGCGCAGGACTGGGCCGCCTCGATGATCCGGTCCGGCGCCGACTACCTGATCCCGGTGCTCCTGGTGGCGATGATCGTCCTCGCGATCCTGCTCACACACGGTGCGGGACTCTTCGTGTGAGGTGCGCGGTCTCCGGTTCGGCGTCACGTTCTCCGCAGCATCTCCGAGTCGGAACACGCTTGGTCCAGCGGCAGTTCGTTGGCGACAAGGTACTGCCGCGCCGCGCCGTCGCTCCTCGGCGGAGGGACGAAAGCCCGCTGATCTGTGCCCCGGCTAGACTGACCGGACAAGTCAGGGAATCAGCGCTACCGGGGTGGGAGGAGCGCACCCCGTCGAGCCCGGGAGACGCCCTGTCTGTTCTCTCCTCCTACCGCAGCCTGTTCGCCCTGACCGGACGGGCCTACGTCGTGGTCGCGTTCATCGCCCGGTTGCCACTCGCGATGTCCCAGATGGGCACCCTGCTGCTCGTCGCTGGTGTGTCCGGCAGCTACGGCGCCGGAGGCGTCGCCGCTGGCGCGATCGCGATCACGAACGCGATCGGCTCGCCCCTGGGTGGGGCGATCAGCGACCGGATCGGCCAGCGGCCGGTCCTGCTCTTCCAGTCGGTGGCCGGGTCCGCCCTGCTGGCGCTGCTCGTGGTGCTCTCGACCATCGGCGCCCCGTGGCAGGCGCTCGCCGCCGTGGCCGGCGCGGCCGGTCTGTTCCTACCGCAGGTCGGTACCATGGCCCGGGTGCGCTGGCGGGAGATCGCCGCTGACAAGGGGAGCGACCGGTTCCGGCTCACGTCGGCGGCCTTCTCCTACGAGGGCGCCGCGGACGAGGCGTCGTTCGTGCTCGGTCCGGCCATCGTTGGCCTCGGGGCCGCGTTCGTGTCCCCGTCCGGCTCGCTGATCCTGGCCGCGGTGCTGCTCGCCGTGTTCGGGCTCTGGTTCGCGCTGCACCCGACCGCCGCCGTAGCCGCCGGGCATCCCGCCGGTCCTCGGTCCGGCCCGCTGCTGACCCCGTTGCTGGTCGGGCTGACCCTTGGCACGCTCTGTGTCGGCGCGGTCTTCGGTTCCGTACAGACCGGTACGACGGCGTTGGCCACCGAGGCCGGTCAGGCCGGGTACGCGGGGCTGCTGCACGCCCTGCTCGGCGTCGGCAGCGTGGTGGCCGGCCTCACGGTCGCGGCCATCCCGGCCCGGTTCGCGTTCGCTGACCGGTTGCCCGTGTTCGGGGTCGCGCTCGCGGTGTTCGCGCTGCCGCTGCTGGCCGTGCATACCGTCGGAGCCCTCGCCGCCGTCCTGTTGATCCTCGGCCTGGCGGTCGCGCCGTACCTGATCACCGTGTACTCGGCCTGCGAGGCGACCGTCGATCCCCGGCGGCTCGGCGCAGCCATGATGGCCCTTGCTGCGTCCACGAGCCTCGGGTACGCACTTGGCTCGAGCCTGGCCGGGCAGATCGCCGACCGCAGCGGGTACCCCGGGGCCTATCTGGTGACGGTCAGTGCCTGCGTGGCTGCCCTGATGCTTGCGCTGGTGATCCGACCGGCCCTGCGTCGCACCGAACGCTTCAGCGGGTGACGGCCGCCGCCGGGTCACCCCTCCGGTGACGCGTCAGGCCCTAGAATGCCGACGGTGGGCCTGCAGTTCGAGACGCGTTCATCGGACTCGCCAGGGATCGACTCCGTCTGGACCTGCCGGAGCGAGCAGGTCGCGCAGATGACGTCGGTGGCGACCGAGACATGGGGTCTGGTGTTCTGGTCGCAGGGTGGGACGGCTCACGCGGCGGTCACCGGTCCGGAGAGCCGTACCGGCACCGCTCCCGTGCCCGAGGATGCGACATTCGTCGGCATCCAGTTCGCCGTCGGCACGGCACTGCGGATGGCGACCACCGCGTCCCTGGTCGACGGCGGGATCGTCCTGCCCGACGCCACCCGGCGGACGTTCTGGTTGGACGGGCATCGCTGGCAGCGACCGCACTCCGAAGACGCCGAGGCGCTCGTCCAGTGGCTCGTCCGGGGCGATGTGGTGCGCCGAGACCCGCTGGTCACGCAGGTCGTGCGGGGTCAAGGAGACCTTCGCGCCGTCTCCGACCGGACGCTCGAGCGGCGGTTCCGTGCGGTCACGGGGTTGAGCCGGGGAACCGTCCGTCAGATCGAGCGCGTCCGCGCCGCCGCCGACCTCCTCACCGCCGGCGAGGTCGTCAGCGACGTGGTCGACACGCTCGGGTACTACGACGAGCCCCACCTCGCTCGCGCGCTGCGACGATACGTGGGGCGCACGGCGGCCCAGCTCCGCGAAGTCCTGGGCGGCACGATCGCGCTCGACACCGGTCAGCGCACGACGTCGTAGAGAAGTTTGGCCACCCCGTTGGAGTAGGCCGCGGACTCCCGCAGGCGCAACTTCTGGATGTCTCGGTCCGCCGTGCTGAACAGGCTCTTTCCCGCACCCAGTAACACGGGGAAGACGAGGAGGTTGTACCGGTCGATCAGGTCGGCGTCCGAGAGCCGCCGGGCGAGTTCGGCACTGCCATGGATGAAGATGGCGCCACCCTCTCCCCGCTTGAGTTCGGCGACGTCGTCGGTAGACCGGAGGATCGTGATCTCGCCCCACTCCCGGACGAGGGCGTCGTCAGCAAGGCTGCTCGAGACGACGTACTTGGGAAGGTCCTTGTAGGCGGCATGATCCGATGAGCCCGGCCAGAACGGTGCGAACGCCTCGTAACTGCGGCGCCCGAACATCAGCGCCGACGTCTCCTCGATCTCTTCCGCCTTGAGCGAGTACGCCTCGGGTACGAACTCGGTGTCGAAGACCCATCCACCGCTGCGGTGGCCCTCGAGCGTGCCGCCCGGCGAGTCGACGACGCCGTCGAGCGTCATGAAGCCCGTGTAGACCAGTTCCCGTGCCAAGAGACCTCCTGAGATCGGCCGGCGAGGATCGCCGGGTAGATGCGGCCGGGGTCAGGTCGACCCACGGCTCGACGCCAGCGAGCATAGGCGGCGGTCAGGGGTGTGGTCTTGGACGAAAACGACGCCACGCGCCAGTGCGGCCGGACCGGGCTGATCGATGCGGCAGGACCTCGCCGCGGATACCTTGCAGGGGGGCGATCACCGGCGCGACCCGAGCCCGCCAGGCCGTCTACTCCCTGAGGTTGCTCGAGCCGCTCTGAACGTCCGGCGGGAGGATCGCGCGGGCATCGAGACCCACGACGTCCACCGGTGGCGAGTCGACGACGACGACCGCGGCGCGATGGTTCACGTCCACGACGACGTCGTGCACCTGGAGCCGTGGGGAGCCCTCCGGCAGGGCCGGTGACGTCGCCTTGACGGCCGCCTCCCTGCGGACCCACATCCCGGTGAACTCCCAGGCCCGCTGGGCGTCGCCGAGCCCCAGCAGGGCATTCGCATCGCGATCCCCCAGGGCGACCCGGGCCAGCCCCACGTGGTCCAGCGCCGGGTCGACCGCCTCGACATCGACGCCCACGGGCCCATCGCGACCCGCCGCGACCACCACCCAGGTGCCCGAGTGCGAGACCGACACCTCGAGGGTCTCGCCGGGTTGGCGGAGGTGGTCGGCGAGTCGGACCTTGCCATGGGGACGACCGCAGTTCGGACAGGTCCGGTCGAGCGGCACACGGTGCGGGGCCATGGCCAGGTCGTCCGCGAAGATCCGGCGTACGGCGACCGCGCCGACCAGGAACCGGGCCCGGTCGGCGCTCTGACGGTAGGCGGCGTAGCGGCGAGTCTCCACCGGGTCCAGCAGTTCGAGCCAGGTCGGGTCCGCCGCGGCGAAGGGCGCCCACCACAGCGTCACTGTCCCGTGCCGCAACCGCACCACCCCGCGACTGTACAGCGGGTAGGAGCGACGCCCTCAGGCCAGCGGCAACCCAGGCCCGGCCAGGGTGGCGCGGTCGTGGGCGTCGAGGATCAGGCCCTCGTCCGCGGTCGGGGTGGGGCCGAGGCGCTCGACCAGGTGGCAGGTGGCGTAGCCGCGGCAGTGCTGCCGGTAGTCCTGGATCCAGGTCTCGGTCCGCGCCTGGGTAGCAGCGTCGGGATACGGCCACGCGATGGTGACGCGCGGCGCCCCGCAGCGCCACGGCTTGGGGGTGAGCCGGGCCCGATAGGTCTTGTGGGTCGCGCACAGCGTCACGTAGACCGGGTCCGAGGCGAGCTCGTGCAGGATCCGCTCGGCCTCCGGGGAGTCCGGGGCTGCGGCGGTGCCCGTCACGATCACCCGCAGCCCGGCGGCGGTCCGGTACACGTGCGCGCCGAGCGCGGCGTTCGCCGCGGTGAACGCACGGACCCGTTCCAGGGCCACCTCCCCGGGCGTACCTTCCGGCTCCGGCGTGGGCGCTCCGCCGAACAACCGGCGCAGGAGTCCGCCGGCGCGTGCGAGGGGCGCGGGGGCGGGCAGGTCCACGTCCGCGATCAGCAGCCGGTCGGTGTTCAGTACCTCGGCGCCGTAGCGGTTCCGGGTGGTCGCGGCGATGAGCGTGCCGTCGGCGCCGTGGAACTCCTGCAGGGTCTGCTCCCGCAGCGGCATGCGCGGGTAGTACCGGCCCGGCCTGGCTCCCGCCGCCAGGCGCGCCACGGTCTCGGCCAGGCGCCGGCCCGCGACCTCACGGGCGTGGCCGAAGGAGGTGGTGGACCAACCCCAGATCGTGAGCCGCAGCGGCGTCCCGTCGGCGGAGGTCGCCGGGCCGACCACCTTCTCCCAGAATCTCGGGATCGGCTGCATGAGGAGATCCTATGGTGGGTCGCACCTGCTGCACGCGCTGGGCTCGGCGCCGAGTCGCGCTGACTTCGTACTTGAGGTGCTGAGCTCGTGCCTGCAGATGTGCGATCTCAGGGTGCCGGGTACGAGGTCGGGGCGGCCACGCTCGTCAGGCGCGCGCCAGCGCGACGCTCGTCATACTCTCGGGTTCGGCCCGCACCCGCACGCGGATCCGGTCGGACATCGCCTCGGCGCGCGTCGCGGCCGCGTCGAGCGTCGTGATCGCGGCGCGCAGCGGCAGCCCGGCCCCGTTGCTGTCCCCGGCCCGGGCGGCGCACGCCAGGTCCACCTCGATCATCAGGACCGACGCCCGCAGCGCTGCCGCGAGGCTCGAGGCGGCGACCCCGAGGTCGGAGATCACGACCGGGTTGCCGTGGGTGGCCAGGGCCGCGAGGTCGGGCATCAGGTCGAGCCCGGCCCGGCCAAGTTCGACGGCCGTCAGCGCCGCCGCGATCGAGGCGGCCACGATCGCAGCGTCCCGGTCACGCCGCTGCGCCGGGCTGGTCTCGGGCAGGCGGAAGGCGGCGGCGAAGCGGGCGGAGGCGGCGCCGTCGGCCTCGACCAGGTCCGCCGCCCGCGCCCGGATCACCTCGGTGCGCCGACGCAGGGCGGCGATCGGGGTGGGCCCGTTCGGCCAGTCGGTGCTGTACCCGGCCACCATCGAGGCGAGCGCGGCCGCCACGCCGAGCAGCGCGCCGGCGGCGGCGCCACCACCGGGGTCGGGCTGCGGTGCGGCCAGGCGGTCGAGCCAGGTGGGGGTGCTCACGGTCGCGGCTCCAGGTCGGTGGGTGATTCGCGGCCCGGTGAGCCGAGCGCGGTGAGCAGGTCGGCTCCGGTCGCCGTGAAGCCGAAGCACTGCCGGACGTTGTACACGGTGGCATCCATGCAGAACTCGGGGCTGGTGGTGGCGACCGCGTCCTGGAGCATCACCACGTCGTAGCCGAGGTTCGCGGCGTCGATCAGCGTCGCGAACACGCACTGGTCCGCGTTCACGCCGGTCAGCAGCAGGGTGTCGACCCGGAGGTTGCGCAGGATCGAGTCCAGCGGGGTGTCGGTGAACCCGCTCATCCGGTACTTGTCCACACGCAGGTCGCCCGGCTCCGCGGTGAGCCCGTCCACGACGGCCGCCGCCCACGAGTCCTTCTGGAGCACCGCGGACCCGGTCGGGGAGTCGGTGGAGCCGATCCCGCCGCCGGTGCCGTCGGCGTCGTACACGTGCAGCACCCCGGGCGGCAGGTTCGCCCGATCCGGCCGGTTGCCCCAGTTCACCCACACGACCGGCACACCCGCCATGCGCAGCGCCGGCAGCAGTCCGGACAGGACCCCGGTCGGCGCGGCCGCACCGCTGACGTCCACGCCGATCCCGCCGAGCCAGCCGTCCGGGTGGCAGAAGTCGTTCTGCATGTCGATCACGAGCACGGCGGTGCGGGCCAGATCGAGGGTGAGTCGCTGCGGTTGCGCGGGAATCGTCACCGGGGCCTCGGGCCGGGACGGTCGCCGCAGGTCGACGGCGGACGCAGACAGTCCCCAGCTGTTGCGTGGCCGGTCGGTCGCCGTGAGCGTCATCGGGCCTCCTGGGTGAGCAGCGCGAGCAGGGAGCGGTCCGCGCCGGGCCCACCGACGAGGCCGAGCCCGACTGGCAGGGTGCCGACCCGTGCCGCCGGGATGCTGACCTGCGGCAGCCCGGCGAGCGAGGCGAGGCAGGTCAGCCGCAGGGTCGCCGCCCGGGTGGACTCGACCACGGCCGCCTTCGCGCCGACCGGCGGGGCCGTCGAGGAGGTGGACGGCAGGGCGAGCAGGACGCCGTCGGGCAGTGCCCCGACGAGGGCATCGCGGGCCGCCGCCAACACCTCGGTCGCGCTCTCGCGCAGTTCGTCGTCGACCTCGGCGCCGGCGCGGAACCGGGCGGCCACGGCCGCGTCGAGGCGGTCACCGTGGCCCTGCACGAAGGACCGGTGGGTCGCCCAGGCCTGAGCCTGCTGGACGGTGCGGAACGCGGCGAACCAGGAGGCGAGCAGTTCGGGGTCGAGGTCCGCCGCCTCCACCCGGGCGCCGGCGCGCAACGCGAGCGCTCGCAGTGCGGCCTCCGTGGCCAGGCGGGCGTCGGGCTCTGCCAGCCCCATGAGTTCGTCGACGACGACGATGGTCTCGGTCGGGACCACCGCGGCCGGCGGCAGCAGCGCGCCCGCCGCGCGGCTCAGCGTCGCGGCGTCCCGGGTGAGCACGCCGACGGTGTCGAACGACGGCGCCAACCCGACGAGCCCGTCCCGGCTGACGGCGTCGTGGGTGGTGCGCAGACCGTACAGTCCGCAGTACGAAGCCGGCACCCGGATCGAGCCGGCGGTGTCGGTGCCAAGCCCGATGTCCGCGACGCCCGCAGCGACGGCAGCGGCCGGCCCGCTCGTGGACCCGCCGGTGATCCGCCCGGGTGCGGCCGGGTTCGGTGGGGCGCCGTAGTGGACGTTCTCCCCGGCCAGGGCGAACGCGAGCTCGTCGGTGTGGGCGATCCCGGCGACGTCCGCGCCGGCCTCGAGCAGGGCACGCACGGCGTCGGCGTCGGTGGCCTCGATCGGTGCGGCGTCGACCCACGTCGGGTTGCCCGCCCCGATCCGTTCGCCGGCGACCGCGAACAGGTCCTTCACGGCCACCCGGGCGCCCGTGAGAGGGCCGCCGGGGGACCCCGCCCGCAATGGGGCCGGCCCGGGCGGCACCCGCCAGATCGTCGGGTCGACGTCCGCGCCGGGCACCGGTGCGAAGGCGGGCGCGGGCACCGTCGAGACGTGCGCCGTGCTCACCCGCCAGGAGCCGCCGTCGCCACGTTCCCAGACCTGGGTCTGCACGCCGGTGCCGCCGTCGGCGCGGACGCTCTCGGCGACGAGCACGGCGACGCCGTCGGCGAGCGCGCGCAGGTGCACCCGGGTGAGCTGACGGTGCGGCACCCCGCCGCGGCCGGCCCGGAACGCCGCGATGTGGTCGTGGCCGACAAGGACGGCGCCGGCATCCGCGCGAAGGGTGCGCCCACCGGGTGCGAACAGCCCGTCCAGCTCGGGCACGTCGTTGCCGATCAGGGCACGCTCGTAGCGCCAGAACGCCTCGAGCAGGGCCGGGTCGCCGAGCGGAGCCGGATCGGGCCCCGGACCGGTCGCACCGGGCGGTCCGGCACCCGGTTCGGGCACGGCCGGCGCGGGGACGGAATGCAGCGAGCGGGTGTGGGGGGTCACGGTCCGACCGTACCGACGAGTGTTGATGGGACGAACATCCGTCACAAAGGTCTTACCTGCGCGAAACACAGGGCGGCGCGGCGCCTCCCCGGCACCGTGGGCGGTGGGCCTGGCGGCTCAGGGCAGCACGGGAAAGCTGCGCCACCCGGCGCCGTCGGAGCGGAACCGGGTCTTCGCGGCCGGGGTCGTCTCGGTGCCGACCTGCCAGAAGTCCACGCCGCAGGGCCGCAGCTCGATCGTGGTCCAGCTCGCGGGGGCGGGCAGGGTCTGCGGGTCCCGCGCGGCCGCTGCCGCGAAGGCCTTCTCGACGGCGCCCGCCGGGACCTCGTAGTCGGGTCCCCTCAGCGCGGGGGTCAGGTCCTCGTACGCCCACGCGACCAGCTGCAGCGTCCGGGGCCGGGTCGGGTAGGCGGCCGTGGTGACCGCGCGGTCGAGCTCGGTCGCCGCACCGGTCAGGATGGCCTGCCGGCCGAGCGCCGGCCAGTGGAACACCGCGCTCACCCGAGGGTTGTCGGCCAGGTCCCGGGTCTTGGCCGTGGGGGAGGAGGAGTGGAACCGGAGCGAGTGATCGTCGATCGTCGTCACCAGCACCGTGCGGGCATGCGGGTTCCCGTCGGCGTCGGCGGTGGCCAGGGTCATCGTGGACGGCATCGGGACACCGGCCGCCTCGGCCTCGGCGACCCATCGGGCCAGGACGTCCAGCGGGTTGCCGGTGAGGGTCTCGATCATGCGGTGGGTTCCTCCTGGAGATCGGTGGTGGACGCGTCGCCGGGTTCGGCGGCGTGGATGACGAGGACGACGCTGGGGGTCTGGCCGACCTGACGGAACCGGTGCTCGGTGCGGCCCGGGTAGCCGACCGAGTCCCGCGGGCCGAGCGTCTCCAGGCGAGGGCCGCCGTCGCCGACGATCTCGACCTCGATGGCCCCGGCGACCACGTACAGGAACTCATGGGAGTCGTGCTGGAAGAAGTCCGCGAACTCCGTCGGTGAGTTCACGAACTCCGTGACGTCGATGTGGCGGTCGTGCACGAGCAGCCGGGCGCCACCGGTCAGCACGTCCACGAGGTCGGCGTCGCTGCCGCGCACCACGGCGTCCGCCGAGGACGCCGCCGCGGCGGACAACAACGCCTGCTGGGTGGTGCCGAGGGCCTGCGCGATCTGGAACAGCGACCGCATCGAGGGGCGGGCCCGGCCACGCTCCAACTGGGACAGGAACGGGTGCGACAGCCCGCTCGCGGCAGCCACCTGGACCAGCGTCAGCGAGCGCTCCTTGCGGAGCCCGCGGATCGCCTGGCCGAGCCGCACATCCGCCTCCCGTTCGGCGCCGGCCGGGCGTCTCGGACGGCGTTT
Source organism: Occultella kanbiaonis (assembly GCF_009708215.1). Taxonomy (NCBI): domain Bacteria; kingdom Bacillati; phylum Actinomycetota; class Actinomycetes; order Micrococcales; family Ruaniaceae; genus Occultella; species Occultella kanbiaonis. The sequence goes on from NZ_CP046175.1 coordinate 1,029,591, forward strand.
CGCCTGCTCTGCGGTCATGTTCACACACCCGGTTCGGTTCGGTTACGTCTCGGAAACAGTCGCTGCCTACGTTTCTCGATGTTACTCACATCAACATTCCTCGACGAGCCAGGGAGGTGGCCATGACCGCCGTACACGAAGCCGAGATCACCGCGGGCCGGGTCGGCGCCGAGCCGTCCGCGGCCGACTGGTTCCACACCCGTGACCTGGGCGCCGGCGTGGTGCTGATCGCCGAACCGGGGCACGTGAACTCGTTCCTCGTGATCGGGGCCGAGCGGGCCCTGCTGTTCGACACCGGCATGGGCATCGCGTCGATCGGCGAAGCGGTCGCCGCCCTCACCGACCTCCCGGTGCTCGCCGTCAACTCCCACGACCACCTCGACCACCGGGGTGGCAACGCCGACCTCGTCGAGAACGCGGCACTGGTCGACCTCGAGGACCTGTGCGCCCACCCGGCCGGCCGCCACGACGCCGTCGACCCGGCGTACCTGGCCGCGTACGCGACCGCCATGGGCGCCGTCCACGCCGACCACGAGACCTACCGACGCCTCGACGCGAGCGCCTTCTTCGCCGTCGGGGATCTGCCCAGGATGCACGCGCTCCCGGACCTCGGCGGGTGGCAGGTCGGTGCCGTGCCGCCCACCCGGCGCCTGGCCGACGGCGAACGGATCGACCTCGGCGGCCGCACGCTGCGGGTGCTGCACACCCCCGGGCACAGCCCCGACGGGCTCGCCCTCTGGGACGAGGCCACCGGCACCCTGCTCGCCGGGGACACGGTCCTCGCGGCCGCGCACTGGCTGCACGGCGAGGGCGCGGACGTCGCCGCCTTCGACGGCACCCTGCAACGCCTCGCGGCGCTGCGGCCGGCCCGGGTCCTGGTCGCCCACAACCTGCGCCACGAACTGCCCGGTGACGCGGTCGAGCGGGTCGCCGCCGCCGTGCGGGCGGTGCGCTCGGGCAGCTCCGTCGGGCGGCCCGGCCACGACCTGCTCGGCGGGCCCGCCTGCCGTCACGACGTCGATGGCGTCGTCCTGCTCACGCCCTCGGAGGCTTCATGACCACGGACACCTCAACCAGCCCGGCGCGGCTCGCGCCGACCGTCGCGGTCGGCGCCCCGGGCGGCCCCGCGCACCTGGCCGGCACCGCCGTGGCCGCGATCCTCGGGGTGCGTCTGCCGGACGGCGCGCTCGCCGACCTCACCCTCACCGATGGCTGGATCACCGACGTCCGGCCCGTGGGCGCCGCCGGTCCGGCGCCGAGGCCCGACGGCGCAGCCGTCCTCGACGCGTCCGGCTGGCGGTTCGTGCCTGCCGCGAGTGAGCCCCACGCCCACCTCGACAAGGCGCTCACCGCGCCGCGGATGGACCCGGGCGCGGGAAACGACCTGGTCTCGGCCGTCGCCTCGTGGCGCGAGCTCCTGCCCACGGTCACGTCGGCGGACGTGCACGAGCGGGCGCTCGCGGCCGTGCACCGGTACGCGGCGAACGGCATCACCACGATCCGTTCCCACGTGGACATGCCCGCCGAGGGGGACCCGATGCGCGGCGTCGACGCCCTGCTGGCCCTGCGCGAGGAGCTCTCGGGCCGGATCGCCCTGCAGGTGTGCATCCTGGCCGGCTCCGAGACCCCGGACTGGGCGGTTGCGGAGGCCGTCGCACGCGGGGTCGACGTGATCGGCGGCTGCCCGCACCTCTCGCCCGACCCGCACTTCGAGACCTCCCGCATGCTCGACGTCGCCGAACGGCACGGGCTCCCGGTCGACCTGCACACGGACGAGCAGACCGACGCACCGGAACTCGACATCGTCGACCTCGCCGAGCAGGTCCAGGCCCGCGGCCTCACGCAGCGGGTCACCGCCAGTCACTGCGTCCGTCTCGGATCCCTGCCGCCGGAGCGGCTCGCCCCGGTCCTCGAGGTCGTCGCCCGCGCCGGCCTCGGCGTGGTGACCCTGCCGATCACGAACCTCTACCTGCAGGGCTGGGACGCCACCCACCTCGCCCCCCGTGGGCTCACCGCCATGCGGGCACTCCTGGACGCGGGCATCCCGCTCGCCGCGGGCGCCGACAACCTGCGCGACCCGTTCAACCCGGCCGGGCGGGCGGACCCGTTCGAGACCACCGCCCTGCTCATGACCGCCGGCCACCTACGCGCCGAGGAGGCGCTCGCCGCCGTGACCACCGGCGCGCGAACGGTACTCGGACTGCCCCAGGTGGGCGCCGCCGTCGGGCATGCCGCGGACCTGATGCTCGTCCCCGACGGCGACCTCGGCGACCTGCTCGCCGGCACCCCCGACGCCCGGGTGGTGCTGCACGGCGGACGAGTCGTCGCCGACACCCGGATGAACCGCTCCCTCGACCTGTTCCACTGACCGACCCGCCCGACCGATCCGAAAGGTGACACCGAATGGCCGCACCTGCTTCCACGATCGCACCACCCGCCTCGATGACCCGGACCCTCGTGATGGAGGGGGTCTCGAAGAGGTTCGACACCGGCACCGTCGCGCTGACCGACGTCGACCTGCACCTGGCCGCCGGGGACTTCGTCTCCGTCGTCGGGCCCTCCGGCTGTGGCAAGTCCACGCTGCTGCGGCTGGCTTCGGGCCTCGACCACGTGACCGGCGGCACCATCGAGGTGAACGCCCATTCCACCAGCTACGTGTTCCAGGAACCCGCCCTCCTGGAATGGCGGTCCGCGATCCGTAACGTCGAACTGACCGGCGAGCTGCGCGGGGTGCCGACCTCCGACCGTCGCGCCCGAGCCCAGGAGGCGCTCGACCTGGTCGGCCTGACCGGCTTCGAGCAGCAGTTCCCGCGACAACTGTCCGGCGGCATGCGGATGCGCGTGTCGATCGCCCGCGCCCTCGTCACCGAACCCGACCTCGCGCTCTTCGACGAACCGTTCGGTGCGCTCGACGAGATCACCCGGCTGCGGATGCAGACCGAGCTGCAGCGGATCTTCCAGCTCAAGCAGTTCGCCGGGCTGTTCATCACCCACTCGGTCTCCGAGGCCGTGTACCTGTCCAACCGGGTGATCGTGATGAGCGGCCGGCCCGGCCGCGTGGTCGCGGACATTCCGATCCCCTGGGACTACCCCCGACCGCCCGAACTGCGTTACGAACCCGAGTTCGGCGCCATCACCGGCGAGGTCTCGGCCGCACTGGGAGAGCACTCATGAAGACCACCACGACCAAGGCGGGGCCGGAGCGGGACGCCCTGGACGCCGTCGGAGCGGAGATCACAGAGAGGGCCGTCGCCCCCATGACCCCCACCGAGACCGACGTCGAGTCGGCAGCCGCGGCGGACGTCGCGGACGAGACCGCCGAACAGGCCCACGGCGGCGGTGCCCCGACCACCCCGTGGTGGCGCTCGGCGATCCGGCAGTCCGCCCCGATCCTGCTCGCCCTCGCCGGGATCGCCGCGATCTGGTACCTCGTCTCCCTCGCCCTGCTGCCGCAGGACCAGCGGTTCCTGCTCCCGCCGCCGCACGAGGTGTTCAGCCGGGCCCTGACGAACAGCGCCCTGATGACCCCGATGCTCGAGGCCCTCGGCCGGACGATGGTGGTCGCGATGATCGGCCTCGTCATCGCCGTGGCCCTTGGCATCGGCTGGGCCGTGGTGATGTCCTCGTCCGGCTGGGCGGAGCGGATCCTGTACCCGTACGCCGTGATCATGCAGACGATCCCGATCCTCGCGCTCGTGCCGCTGATCGGGATCTGGTTCGGGTACGGGTTCCCGGCGCGGGTGATCGTGTGCGTGATCATCGCCCTGTTCCCGATGATCTCCAACACCCTGTTCGGCCTGCAGTCGGCGTCGCCGTCCGCCCATGACCTGTTCACCCTGAACAAGGCGACCGCACTGCAACGGCTCACCAAGCTGAAGTTCCCAGCCGCGCTGCCGTCGATCTTCACCGGCCTGCGCAACGCCGCCGGCCTGAGCGTCATCGGCGCCATGGTGGGGGACTACTTCTTCCAGCAGGGCCCGGTCGGCATCGGCGGGCTGCTGCGCACCTACACGCTACGCCTGCAGATGGACGCCCTGTTCACCGCGATCGCCCTCACCGCCGTGTTCGGCGTGCTCGTGTTCACCATCTTCGCCGTGCTGGACCGGCTCGTCATCGGCCGCTGGTACGGCCTCAAGCGCTGACCTCCCCCTCACCCCGACCCCCACCCGAGGAGAACCACGTCATGAACCGAAAGATGAGTATCGCGGGCCTGAGCGCCGCGGGCCTGCTCGCCCTCACCGCCTGCGGCGGAGCCTCCGACGCGGCCGACGACCCGACCGGCAGCGAGCTCGACGCGACCGTCGCGGAGGCGGGCAGCGCCTTCGACCTCTCCGACGTGTGCCCGGCCACCGTGGTCATGCAGCAGGACTGGCAGCCAGAGGCCGAGCACGGCGCCATGTACAACCTGGTCGGCTCGGACTACACGATCGACACCGACGCCAAGTCGGTCACCGGGTCCCTCGTGGTCGACGGCGTCGACACCGGCGTGGACATCGAGGTGCGGCCCGGCGGGCCGAACGTCGGGTTCCAGTCGGTGCCGGCCCTGATGTACCTGGACGACGACATCACCCTCGGCGCCGTGAACACCGACACCGCCATCAGCGGCTACGAGACCCAGCCCACGATCGCCGTCACCTCCCAGATGACGGTCAGCCCGCAGATCCTGATGTGGGACCCGGACACCTACCCGGGGGCCACGACCATCGAGGAGGTCGTCTCACAGGGTGCGGTGGTGGTCACCTCCGGTGACGTGATCCCGACGCTGCTCGCGGAGACCACCGCCTTCGACCTGGCCAACTCCGACACCAGCTACGAGGGCACACCGGCCCGGTTCGTCTCCGACACCACGATCACCCAGCAGGGCTTCGCCACCGCGGAGCCGTACATCTACGAGAACGAGATCGCCGAGTGGGGCCGCCCGGTGGCCTACCAGCTGCTCGCCGAGGTGGGCTACAACATCTACCCGGAGCCGCTCGCGGTGCGGGCCGACAAGCTCGACGAGCTCTCCGACTGCCTCGCCAGGCTCGTGCCGATCATGCAGCAGTCCCAGATCGACTACCTGGCCGACCCGGGGCCGACGAACGAGCTGATCGTCGAGCTCGTCGAGGCCTACGACCTGTCCTGGACGTACTCGCTCGGCGTCGCCGACTTCTCGGCCGCCGCGCAGGTCTCCGAGGGCATCGTCACCGACGACCCGGCGTCCGGGGTGTTCGGTCAGTTCGACCCCGAGCGGATGCAGGCGATCGTGGACACGTTCGTGCCGTTGCTCGAGGCCCAGGGTCTGATCACCGTCACGGACATCGACCCGACCGAGCTGTACACGAACGAGTTCATCGACGCCTCGATCTCGATGGAGAACTGAGCCGATGACCATCAGCGCCACCCCCAGCGTTGCCGAGAGGTCGCACCGCCTCGCCGAGCTCCTCACCTTCGAGCTCGGCGAGGGGGCGGTCTCCACGGAGCCCGAACTGATCCGGAAGGTCTCCTCGGACTGGTCCCGGATGTCCCCGATCCTGCAGGAGAAGGTCCCCGCAGGCCGGTACCTCGCAGACCTCGTGGTCCGGCCGAACGCCCCGGAGGAGGTGCCCGTCGTCCTGGCCCTCGCCCTCGAGGCCCGGGTGCCGGTCACCCCCCGCGGCGCCGGCACCGGCAACTACGGCCAGCTCACGCCGTTCGAGGGCGGCGTCACGCTGGACCTGCGCGGCCTCGACACGATCACCGTCGAAGAGCAGACCATCACCGCCGGTCCCGGTGCGAAACTCACCGCGATGGACGCGGCCGGCCGGGCCGCCGGGCGGGACATCTGGATGTTCCCGTCCACCAAGGGGTCCACGATCGGCGGGTTCATCGGTGGCGGCAGCGCCGGCACCGGGACGACTCTGCGCGGCACCACCACGGACGGGTTCGTGGAGTCGCTGACCATCGCCCCGATGGACGGCAGTGCCCGTGCCTTCACGGTGCATGGCGAGGACACCCAGCCCTACATCCACACCTACGGGGTCACCGGCGTCATCACGTCGGCGACGGTGCGCACCGACCCGGCCCGGGACTGGGTGGCCATCTACGCCGCCTTCGACGGCTACGCCGACCTGGTCGACGTGCACCGGAGCCTGCTCGACCTTCCGGTGCTGCCCCGGCTCGCCTCCGCGGACGAGCCTGCCCTGGTGCCGACGCTGCCGGCGTCGGTGCCGCTGGACCCGGAGCGGTACAGCCTCCGGGTGATCGCCGAGGCGTCGACGGTCGCCGAGATCGAGCGCCGGATCCGGGCCGCGGGTGGGTCGGTGGTCGCGGTGCTGGAGGACTACGCGGAGACGGACAAGCTCTCCTCGATGTCCTACAACCACCCGATCTACTTCTGGCAGCAGGCCGAGGGGAACCCGCCCTGCTTCCACCTGGAGACCGGTGGCACCGTGCTCTGGGACGACCCGGACGCCATCCGCGCCGTGTACCCGAACACCCGTCTGCACCTGGAGCTGATGGGCACCGGGCCGCTCGCGATGGTGGTCGGTGACTACGTGGACGAGGCCCAGGTCCTGGCCGGCATCCCGGCCCTTGAGGCGGCCGGGCTCGGCGTGCACTCGCCGCACCAGTGGTACGTCGACCGGAACGTTGCCCTGGCGGTCGAGACCGCCCGACGCACCGACCCACGCGGCCTGCTGAACCCCGGCAAGCTCGATCCGGGGCTGGCCCGCCCGGACACCCGCTCCACGATCGGGACCCACTGATGGGCGCGCCGAAGTTCATCGACCTGACCTTCCGGCAGGTCGAGGCGCTACCCGCCGACACCGTCGCGGTGCTGCCGCTCGGTGCGATCGAGCAGCACGGTCCGCACCTGCCCGTATCCACCGACTACGTGACCGCGACCGAGGCGGCCGAGGCGGCGGTCGCCTCGGTCGCCGAGGCCGGCGCCGCGAGCGTGGTGCTGCTGCCCGGGCTCGCCTTCACGAAGTCCGACGAGCACCACTGGGCACCCGGCACGATCTGGCTGACCTGGGAGACGCTCATGGCCACCCTGGTGGACATCGGCCGGTCCCTGCAGACGTCCGGGATCACGCGGCTCATGTTCGTCAACGGCCACGGCGGCAACTCCGCGCTCGGCCAGGTCGCGTGCCGGGAGATCCGGCGCAGGTTCGGGCTGCGCACGTTCTTCTCGCACCTGTCCGTGCCGCCGGACCAGGCCCGGGACGTCGCGAACCCGCACGAGCTCGGTCTCGGTGTCCACGGCGGGCACAGCGAGACCTCGCTGATGCTGCACCTGCGCCCCGAGCTCGTGCACATGGAGCTCGCCGAGCGGCGCGTACCCGAGCACCTCGCCGACTACGAGCTGATCGGGTTCGGCAAGCCGGTCAGCTTCGGCTGGCTGTCGGACGACTTCGGCCCGGACGGCCACATCGGCGACCCGACCACCGCGGACGCGGACACCGGCAAGATCCTCTTCACCGCCGCCGTCGAGCGGATCGCCCGGGCGATCGTGGAGGCATCGGTCTTCGACCCCACCCCGCGCTGACCCCGTCCCGGTCCGGGCTCCTCGCCCTGCCGCGGTGAGACAGACCCTCACGCCTGAGGAAGAAGGGCGTGGGGGTCTGTTTCGGGTGCCAGGTTCTGGCTCGCCGCGGGGCGGACCGGCGGCGGGTGCGGCGGGTGCGGCGGGTCCGGGCGGGGTCGCGCGCGGTCGCGCGGGTTCAGGCGAGGTCGGTCAGGTCCGCCTTGCGGATCTTGCCGTGCACGCCGCGGACCCGATCGACCACCTGGGAGACGGCGAAGTCACCGGCGGCGGACAGGTAGGCGTACGCGTGCGCCGGGTGCATGCCCAGGTCGGTGAGGAGAGCGACGGCGGAGCGTACGGCCGCGCGCATCGCCACGTTCAGGTCCGGGTCGAGCCCGATCGGGACGAGCAGGTCGGGCGTCTCCGCCCAGAGCTCGCCCGGGCGGGGCAGGTGCGCGGCCGGGATGAGGTCGAACCGCACACTCGCGCGCAGGGGCGCCTCGAACGCGGTGAGGGCGACCTCGCCGTCGCCCTGGGCGTAGTGCGGGTCGCCGACGTAGGCCAGCGCCCCGTCGACCTGGACCGGCACGTGCAGCGTGGACCCGACCGTCAGCAGCGAGACGTCGACGTTGCCGCCGTGCGCGCCGGGCGGCACCGAGTGGGCCCGCTCGGATCCCGCCACGGCCACGCCCATGGTGCCGAGGAAGGGCGCGAGCGGAAACCGGACCCGCCGATCGTCGCTCGGGCCGACGGCCATGGTGCCCACCAGCGACGGCGACGACGACGCGCCCGGGTGGGCGCCGCCGTCGGGCATCGGCTCGACCCGGGCCAGGATCGAGGTGACCGGCGCGCCCTCGAGCGGGAACTGCTCGGGCAGCGCCCCGCGCCCGTGCCGGCTCGAGACGATGCCGTAGTCGGCGCGCATCCGCAGGTCCAGGACGGTCATCGAGAGCACGTCGCCCGGGCGGGCGCCGCGGACCCGGATCGGCCCGGTGACCACGTGCGGGCCGTGCGCGGCAGGGTCGTGGGATACCTCGGCGGCGACCGCGACGGCGTCCCGGAGCACCTCGGTGATGCCGTGGCCGGCGAAGAACGCGGCGGGGTCGCGGCCCTGGTCCTCGAGGATGCCCTCGTGGGAGACGGTGTCGATCAGCACGGTCTCGCCGGGGTCGATCGTGAGCACCGGGTCGTCGCCGGCGCAAGGCAGCTCACCCCACAACACGGTCCCAGGGGTGGCCGGGAGGTACCGGCCACCCCCGGGACGTGAGTCGAGGGGTTGGAGGAGGGTGCTCACACCACCTGCGGGAGGCCGGCGCAGAGCACCGAGCGGTCGGCTGCGGTGAGCGCGACCTCGGTGCCGTCCGTGACGAGCTTCGCGAAGCCACCGTCGTTGGACATGATCGTGATCGTGTAGAGGTCCTCGGTCTCGGAGGTGTTGATGATCCGGTGCTCGGAGCCCTCCTGGAGGATCAGCACGTCACCGGCGGTGAGGGTCACCACGGCCTCGTCGCTGTGGGCCTGCGCCTCGCCCTTGAGGACGATGAAGATCTCGGCGGACTCCTCGTGGGAGTTCAGCGGTTGGGCGCCGCCCGGCTCCCAGACCTCCAGGAACACGCTGGTGTTCGTGCCGTCCTTCGGTCCGGCCAGGCAGGCGAGCTTCACCGTGTCCTCCGGGCCGATCAGGAAGGCCGGGGTGTCCGCGAGCTTGCGGATGACGGGTGCTGCTCCACTCATGGTGGTGTTCCTCTCGTTGGTGGTGCGGGTGGGGTCAGGAACGCGGGAGTGTGTGGAAGCGCCGGTCCACGTAGGCGAGGGCCGAACCGCCGACGACGGCGGGGGCGTGCACCGCGTCGACGGCGCCGAGGATGATGACGTGGTCCCCGGCGTCGGCGGTCTGCGTGATGGTGCACTCGACCGAGCGCAGGCTGTGCTCGGCGAGCCAGGGCAGGCCGCCCGGGGTGAAGCGGTGCGGGGTGCGCGCGAACTTGTCCGTGGCGCGGGACGCGAACAGGGTCGCGACGTCCTGCGCGCCGCCGTGCAGCACGTTCGCGACGAACGCGCCGCGCTCGAGCACGGCCGGCAGGGTGCGCGACCGGACGTCCACGCACAGCCCGAACATCGGCGGTGTCACGCTGACACTGAACCCGGTGGAGACCGTCAGCCCGCTCGGGCTGCCGTCCGCGCCGGTGGTGGTGATGACGCAGACCCCGGCGGCCAGGCCCGCCATGGCGGCGCGGAACTCATCGGTGACGGCGGTGCCGGGCGGTGCGGTGGTGGTCATGGAGAGGCTCCCCGGGACTCAGAAGGATGTTGATGTCATCAACATTCACGGTAGGGGCGCGATGTTTCGGTCACGTGACGCGCCGTTAATATCCCGGTGACGTCTCGCCGGGAGCATGCGAGTCATGACCCCCGCGCTCCTGCTCACCGACGCCCTGCTCCTGCCGATGGCCGACCCGCGCCCGGGTGAGCCCGACTGGTTCCGGGGCTGGCTCGCGGTGGGGCACGACGGGCGGATCTGCGGCATCGGCCCGGGCGAGGCCCCGACGGCGCTGCTCGCCCCGGGCGTCCAGGTGCGCGCGCTCGGTGGGGCGATCGTGGCGCCGGGCTTCATCTCCGCGCACTCGCACCTGTTCACCTCCGGCCTGCGGGGGATCGCGCCGGAGTCGACGCTCTACCCGTGGGTCGGCGCGATGATGGACGTGTTCGCCCACACCGACGCCGAGGACATGTACTGGTCCACGCTGCACGGCGCCCTGGACTTCATCGCGAACGGGATCACCAGCGCCTACAACTTCACCCAGTCCCGGGTCACCTGGCGCTACGACCCCGCCACGGCACGCAACGTGCTCGCCGCCGTGCACCCGCCGGAGAACCTCACCCGCCAGTTCGACGGCGCCGCCGACGCCGGGCTGCGCACCATCGCCTCGATCCGCCTGGACGACGAGGCCGGTCCGCGGGCCGAGGTGCTCGCCACGTTCGCGGACATGGTCGCCGCCGCCCGCACGCACACCCCGCCGGAGCTGTTCCTCGGTGCGTCCGTGATGGGCGCCGTCCAGTGGGCGGCCGGCCCGAGCACCGCCGAGGTCGAGGCGCGCGCGATGCGCACCCACGGGATCACGAACCAGGCTCACTTCGTGGAGACCGCGCAGGGCCTGGACGTGCAGCGGGCGAAGTTCGACTGGTACGTCCGCGCCGGTGCGCTCGGGCCGGACCTGCTGTTCGGGCACTTCATCCACCCGACCGACCAGATGGTCGACGCCGTGGCCGCGGCCGGCGGGCGGATGGTGTGGCAGCCGACCTCGAACGGGCGCCTGGCCTCCGGCGTCGCGGACGTGGTGCGGTACGCCCGGGCCGGGATCGGCATCGGGATGGGGCTGGACGACCAGGCCTGCACCGACATCTCCGACCCGTTCGGGAACATGCGCCTCGGCCTGTACTCCCAGCGTGCGCTGCACCACGACGCCGCGGTGATGTCGGCCCGGCAGGTGCTGCGCCTGCACACGTTGGGATCCGCGGAGGTGCTCGGGGTCGCCGACCGGGTCGGCAGCCTCGAGGTGGGCAAGTTCGCTGACTTCCTCGTGGTCGATCACACCGCGCCGGACACCGGGCCGGTCTGGGACGTCTACGCCACGTACGTGATGGCCTGCGGGCTGCGCAACCTCAAGGACGTCTACATCGGCGGGCGGCTGGCCGCGCGGGAGGGCACCTGCACCGCCCCGCGCGCGGCCGACGCGCCCGGGCAGCTGCGCGAGCGGATCGGCCGGGCCGCGGCGGCCGCGGGGACGCCGCTGCCGGACCTGGCCGCGGCGCGGGCCACCCCGTCCGAGGAGCCCGCGGCACTCGTGTGAGCAAATCGGGCTCCCACGATGTGGACGCCCGGCCGCCAGCATCCGGGACCGTCGGGCGCCGTCGACCACCGTCCGAGGCACCCGCCGAGGATGGGCGTCGTACCCGTCATCCACAGGAGGCAGCCCCGTGAGCATCACCGACAACCCCGTCCGTCCCAGCGGCTCGACCGACACGACCGAGGCGGTTGTGCAGTGGCGGGACTGGCACGCCGCCCGCGAGGAGCAGCTGCGCGGCAAGCACGACTGGCTGTCCCTGGTGGACTACCTCTGGGTGCCGCGCGCGGAGCGTGCGCTGGCGAACCTGCCCGGCGCCTGGTGGGCCGACGAGGACGGCCTGCACCTGCGGGCAACCGCCGTCGACGGCGTCCGTGTGCTCGGTCCTGACGGCGAACCCGGCGCGGTGCTCGACGGCGTCGCCGGCGTGGTGGTCGGCGAGGCCAAGTCGGCGAGGTTCGCGCTCACCGCAGACGACGTGCTCGTCGAGGTCATCCTCCGCGGGGGCCTGTACGCGCTGCGCGTCCGGGACCCGCGCTCTGCGACCCTGGCCGGCTTCGAGGGCGTGCCGACCTATGACTACGACCCGTCCTGGGTGCTCGAGGTGAGCACCACGACCTACCCGCAGGCACGGCCGACCACCGTCCTCGCCGCCGCCCCCGGCCTGACCCAGGTGGCCTCCGCCGTCGGAGAGGTCACCTTCACCCGGGACGGCGCCGAGCACCGGCTGATCGCGGTCGGAAAGGGCGATTCGTGGGCCGTGCTGTTCAGCGACGAGACCTCCGGGGTGACCAGTTCCGGCTGGCGCGTCGCCGGCGTCACCGGCGACCCGGGTACGGGCACCGCGACCCTTGACCTGAACCGCGCCGTGAACCTGCCGTACGCGTTCACCGACTACGGCACCTGCCCGCGCCCGATCGAGGGCAACCACCTCGCCCTTGCCGTCACGGCGGGGGAGAAGGCGCCGACCGGCCGGACCGGGGTGCCCGGCGAGGACGTGCCGAGCAGGGTCCCCGCCGAGCAGCCCGCCTGACGCAGGACGGACCGACTCGGCGCACCGACACCTGCCGGGCCGGCCCCGCAGCATTGCGCTCGTACCCGGGCGGAGCGAGGTCTAGCCTGAGCGCATGGGTGCGGCCGAGCCGCCGGGGCTCGGACAGCCGGATCGGCTGTCCGAGGAGTTGGCCCGGACCCGCGAGCTCGGCTTCGTGGGCCGGGCCGCCGAACTGCGGTCGTTCAGGGACGCGCTCGCGGGCACCTCGGCGAGCCGGATCCTGTTCGTGCACGGTCCCGGAGGCATCGGCAAGACGACCCTCCTCGATGCGTTCTCCCGCCACGCGCGCGGCGCCGGCCGCGAGCCCGTCTACGTCGACGCCCGGGACCTGGAGTGCACCGCCGCCGCCATCGGTTCCGCCGTGGCCGAGCAGGCCCGGCGGTGTGGCTACCCGGCGGGGCGGGAGCCGGACGTACTGCTCATCGACGGCTACGAGCTGCTGGTGCCACTGGACCGATGGGTGCGCGAGGACCTCCTCGCGGCCCGGCCGACCACCTCCGTGACCGTCCTCGCCGGCAGGGAGCCGCCGCCGGCGAGCTGGCGGCTGGACCCCGGCTGGCGCCGGCTTGCGCAGGTGCATCCGCTGGCCGGGCTGGACGCCGCGGACAGCGACGAACTGCTCGCGCGGTTCGGCCTGCCCCGGGATCGGCGCACGGTGCTCGCCGGAGTGGGCCGTGGACACCCGCTCGTGCTCGCCATGCTGGCCGAGGCGGACCGCGGCGGGTCAGCACCTGCCGCTCTCACCGAGGCGCCGGACGTCGTGGCCCAGCTGTGCCGGCTGATCATCGACGACATCCCCGATGCCGCACACCGGGCCGGACTGGCCACCTGCGCGCACGCCACCCGAATGACGGCGGACCTGCTCGCCCGCACCGTCGGCTCCCGCGCCGAGGAGGTCTGGGCGTGGCTCGGCTCCCGCCCGTACGTGCGGCGGGGCGTGCTCGGCCTGCACGTGCACGACGTCGTCCGGGAGATCTTCGAGGCCGAGTTCATGCACCGCTCGCCGGACGCCTACGTCGCGCTGCACATCGCCGTGCGCGGCTACTTCCTGGACCGGCTCGCCGACCCCGCCGAACCACGTCCGGATCGCGCGGCCGCCGAGATCCTCTTCCTGCACCGGGCCGGGCCGCTCTCGGACCGGGTCGCGGGGCTGCGCGAGGGCGGCATCCTGCCCGTGGCCACCGCGGGCCCCGAGGACCGGGCCGGGATCCTCGCACTCATCGAGGAAGGGGAGGGTGCAGCCTCGGCCGAACTGGCCCGCCGGTGGATCGCCGAGCAGCCGGGTTGCCTGTACCGGGCCCGGTCGGACACGGGGGTCGAGGGGTTCTCGATGCAGGTGTACCTGCCGACCGGCGCTGCCCTGGACGTCGACGACCCGGTCGCCGTGGGGGTGCTGGCCGCTGCCGCGGAACGCGGGCCGCTGCGGCCCGGGGAACGGATCAACGTCAACCGGTTCGCCGGTGCGTCCGGCTCCTATCAGCAGGAGCCGATGCTGCTCCTGGTCAACGGGGTGTCCTGCCTGCTCGAGTGGGCTCGCCGGCCGGCCGCCTGGACGTTCATCGTCACCGTGGAGCCCGAGACCTACGGGCCCTACTTCGGCTACCTCGGGATGAGCGAGATGTGGCGTGGCCCGGCCGGGCCGCCCGCCCGCGGCGGCGGAGCGCCCCGGGAGGCGGTCGCCTACGGCTGGGACCGACGCCGGTTCCCCGCCGAGTCGCTCTTCGAGATGATGGCTCGGCGCGAGCTCACCGGGGAGCAGGGTCCCCCGCCCGCCGACCTCGTGCGGCCCGCCCCGTTGAGCCACACCGCCTTCGCCACCGAGGTCCGCGCGGCACTGCACCAGCTCGCCCGCCCGGACCGGCTGGCCGGGTCCGCGCTGCTCGGCTCGGCGCTGGTCGACGTGACCGCCACCGACCCGGCCGGCGGCCTCGCCCGGACCCTGACCGGTGCGATCGCCTCCCTCTCGAACGAGCGGAACGGCGGCGAGCACCGACGAGTGCTGGAACGCACCTACGTCAGGGCGGCTCCGTCGCAGGAGGCCGCTGCCGAACTGCTCGGGTTGCCGTTCAGCACCTACCGCCGCCACCTCGCGCGCGCCCAGGAGCGTCTCGTCGAGGTGCTCTGGGCGATCGAGATCGGCGAGCGGGGCCTGCCTGGGGCGGAACCGGACAGGAACTGAGCAGCAACTGACCTGTCAGGTGAGCAGCTGACGGCGAGATCGTGGCGATCCACCCACCGAGGAGATCGTCGTGACCGCCCACCGCAACCTGAGCATCGCCGTCGTCGGCGCCGGGATGACCGGCCTGACCGCCGCACTCCTGCTGGCCCGGGACGGGCACCGGGTCACCGTGCTCGAGCGCGACCCGCACCCGCCGACAGCCGCCGCGCTCGCCGCATGGACGGACTGGGCGCGCCCCGGCGTCAACCAGTTCCGGCAACCGCACCTGATGTTGCCCCGCTGGACGGCGCAGCTGCGCCGCGAGCTGCCCGACCTGGTCCACGCGCTCGAGTCGGCCGGGGCCGCCCGGGTCAACCTGCTCCACCTCCAGGCCGACCGGGTCACCCACGGCTGGCAGCCCGGCGACGAACGCTTCGACACGGTGACCGCACGCCGGCCCGTGCTCGAGGCCGTGCTCGCCCGACTGGTCGACGACGAACCCGGGGTGACCATCCGGCGTGGTGCACGGGCCACCGGCCTCGCCGTGCGCGACGGTGCCCGCCCGCCGCACGTGCTCGGGGTCGGCACCACCGCCGGCTTCGTGCCGGCCGACCTCGTCGTCGACGCCGCCGGCCGCCGGACACCCGTCCCGGGCTGGGTCAGGCAGGCTGCGGAACACGCTCCGGTGGAGCTGCGCGAGCCCTGCGGCTTCATCTACTACAGCCGGCACTACCAGGGTCGCGACCGGCACCTGCCCACCGGGGCCGGGCCGGTGCTCAGCCACCACCCGTCCCTGTCGGTCCTGACCGTGCCGGGCGAGGCGGCGACGTGGTGCGTGGTCCTGATCACGAGCTCGCGGGACCGCGCGCTGCGCTCCCTGCGCGAGACGACGGCGTGGGAGGCGGTCGTGCGGTGCAGCCCGGTCGACACGGCGTGGGCCGGGCAGGGCATCCCGAGCACCCGGGTCGAGCCGATCGCGGGCATCGAGGACGTCCGCCGCAGCTACCTGCGCGACGGCCGTCCGCTGGTGACGGGCCTGGTCGCGGTAGGGGACGCCGTCGCCGCGACCAACCCGTCGCTCGGGCGCGGCGCGACGATCGGGGTGCTGCAGGCCGCTGCCCTGCGCGATGTCCTCGCCAGCGGCGGGACCGACCCGGACGACGTCGCCCTCGCCTTCGACGGCGCCTGCGCCGAACAGGTCAATCCCTGGGTCGAGGCCACGCTGCGGTTCGACCGCCACCGCCTCGGCGAGATCGACGCCGACGTCGCCGGCAACCACTACGTCACGGACGACCCGTCCTGGGCGATGACGACGGCGTTGCTGCGGGGTGCCACCCAGGACCCGGTGCTCGCCCGTGCGTCCGCCCGGATCGCCGGCATGGTCGACCTGCCGGCCGCCGTCCTCGGCGACCCCGACACCCGGCGCCGGCTCGGCCCGCACCGCGCGGCCCCGCGCTACGCGAGCACCGATCCCAGCCGTGCCGATCTGCTCGCCGCTCTGGCCGGGGCCAATCTCGCCGTCTCCACGTGAGGCCGCCGTCCGTGCGCTCGTGATCGCTCACCCAGCAGGTGTCGGCACGAGCAGCACCACCACAGAGAACCGATCCACCCAGCTCAGCAAAGGAACCCATCATGTCTCTGCTCGACGACCTCGTCACCGCGATCGAGGACTACCCACACACCGACCTGACCCTCGAGATCATCGAGGTGGATCCGGAGGGCGACAGCATCAACGTCGGTGAGACCGGCACCTTCACCGTGCAGGTCACCAACTCCGGAGCGCTGACCGTCCGCAACCTCGTGCTCACGGCAACGGGCAGGAGCGGGGTGGAGGTCGCCGGCGCCGGGGCCGGTCAGCCCTTCGCCCACACGGCGCTCAGCAACACCTTCGACGTCCTCCCGGGGCACCAGCCCGGTCAGCCCATCCGGATGCCCGGGAGTCGGATGCGCTTCTCGGCGCCCGGCCGGGCCAAGGCCGAGACCGACCTCATCGAGGTCAGCGTCGAGTCCTGGGACACCGACTTCGACCACATGACGGGCGCGCACTCGAAGGAGGACGCGGCGGCGAAGGGCGTCTACCGCGCCGAGGTGCTCCCACCGTCGTGACGCATGCCCGATCCCGACGGGCGGGTCTCGAAGCGGTGGCGTCGCCACTCGCTCGAGGCCCGCCCGCCGGTGCCCGGACCACCGTGGGAAGGCGACCCGGTGGCGACCAGGGTCCGGGTGTCGCCGAGCCGGGCGATCAGGCCGGCCGCCCGCGGGAATGCGTCCCGTCTCGACCGGTGAGACGATTTCCGGGCGCTCGTCGAGTCGATCGGCGCCGCCGTTACCGTCGATGGGCCCGATGCGGCGTCGGCCGCGCTCGCGCGTGCCGCAACGACGAGCCGACCACGGGCCGCCGGAACATCTCAAGGGCGTTCGACGCCCGCCGTCATCCCCCACACCGAAACGAGCCAGCCATGATCACGCTGCAGGACCTGCGGAAGGTCTACCCGACCCGCAGCGGCGAGGTCGTGGCGCTCGACGGCATCAGCCTCGAGATCCCCCAGGGACAGATCCACGGCATCGTCGGCCAGTCCGGGGCCGGGAAGTCCACCCTGATCCGCTGCCTGACCGCGCTCGAGCGGCCCACCAGCGGGTCGGTGGTCGTCGACGGCGCGGAGGTGAGCGCGCTCAGCGAGACCATGCTCCGGCAGGCCCGGCGCCGGATCGGAATGGTGTTCCAGCACGTCAACCTGTTCGAGGCCCGCACCGCGGCGGCCAACATCGCCTACCCGCTCGCGATCGCCGGCGTACCCCGGGCGCAGCGCGCCACCCGGGTGCAGGAGCTCCTCGACCTGGTCGGGCTGGGCGACCGCGGCGACGCGTACCCGGCGCAGTTGTCCGGCGGTCAGAAGCAGCGGGTCGGCATCGCCCGGGCGCTGGCGACCGAGCCCGCGGTGCTGCTCTGCGACGAACCCACGTCCGCGCTCGACTCGACGACCACCCGGCAGATCCTCCGGCTGATCCGCGACGTGCGGGACCGGCTCGGCATCACGGTCGTGATCATCACGCACGAGACGGCCGTGGTCCGCGAGGTCTGCGACGCCGCCACCCTCCTCGCGGATGGCCGGATCGTCGAGTCCGGGCCGCTCGCGGACGTCGTCACCCGCCCGGGCTCGCCGCTGTCCCAGGCGCTCGTGCCGGTGCCGGACGTGGGCGTCGGCGACCAGCGCACACTCGTCCAGGTGAGCGCCGGCGGCGCGCAGACGCAGATCGCGCACGCCCTGCACGCGATCGCGACCGAGCCGGACGCCCACGTCGTCGCGGGCTCGATCGAGACCCTTGGCGGGGTGCGGGTGGGCCGATGGCACCTGGACGTGGCCGACGGCGATCGCGTGGCCGTGCTCGGACGCCTGCGTGCCGCGGGCCTCGCCATCGAGGAGGACGCCGCGTGAACTGGTGGAACGAACTCCTCGCCAACCCCGCGATCAGCGAGAAGCTGCCCGAGGCCACGCTCGAGACGCTGGGCATGGTCACGTTCGCGTCGTTCTGGACCGCGCTCGTCGGCCTGCCGCTCGGGCTCGTGCTGCACGCCACCGGCAAGGGCGGCACCCGCCCGGTCCCGGTGCTCTACGCGGTGCTGTCCGCCCTGGTGAACATCGGGCGGGCGATCCCGTTCATCATCCTGATCATCCTGCTCATCCCGGTGACCCGCGCCGTGGTCGGCACCCCGCTCGGCTGGCAGGCGGCGGTGCTGCCCCTCGCCGTCGGCGCCGTGCCGTTCTACGCCCGGCTCGTGGAGACCTCCGCCCGGGAGGTCGCCCCCGGCAAGATCGAGGCCGCCCTGATGGTGGGCGCGTCCCGGCTGCGGATGACCGGGGGCGTGATCGTCCGCGAGGCGCTGCCCTCCCTGATCGCCGGGTTCACCGTCACCGTGATAGCCCTGGTCGGCTACTCCGCGATGGCCGGCGCGGTCGGCGGCGGCGGCCTCGGCTTCCTCGCAATCACCTACGGCTACCAACGTTTCGACGCCGCCGTGATGTTCGCGGCGGTCATCGTCATCCTGGCGATCGTCTTCCTCATCCAGTTCCTCGGCGACCGGGCCGCCCGGCTCGTCGATCACCGCTGACCCGACCCCCGCTGCACCCAGCGACAACACACCGAAAGGGACACCCCCAATGCGTAGAACCCTGCTGGCCGCCTCGACCCTCACCGTGGCTGCGCTCACCCTGGCCGCCTGCGGAGGCGGTGGCGACGGCGCGGGTGGATCCGGCGACGACGAGAGCGCCGCGTCGGACGGTCACATCGTCATCGGCGCCTCCCCGACGCCGCACGCCGAGATCCTGGAGTTCGTCCAGGACAACCTCGCCGCGGACGCCGGCCTCGACCTCGAGATCGTCACCTACGACGACTACGTGCTGCCCAACACCGCCCTCTCCGAGGGCGACCTGGACGCGAACTACTTCCAGCACCTGCCCTACTTCGAGGAGCAGGTCGAGTCCCAGGGCTTCGACTTCGACCACTTCGAGGGCATCCACATCGAACCGTTCGCCCTCTACTCGGACACGCTGACGGACGTCGCGGACCTGCCCGAGGGTGGCCAGATCGGGATCACGAACGACCCGTCGAACCAGGCCCGCGCCCTGGATCTGCTCGTGCAGGCGGGGATCATCACCCTGACCGCGGACGCGCCGGAGTCAGCGGGCCTGACCGACATCGACGAGAACGAGCTCGGCCTCGAGTTCATCGAGGCGGACCCCGCCTCCCTGGTGCGCACCCTGCAGGACGTCGACGCCGCGATCATCAACGGCAACTTCGCCCTCGAGGGTGGCCTGAACCCGGCCACCGACTCCCTGCTCATCGAGGACGGCGAGGGCAACCCCTACGCGAACTTCGTCGCGGTGCGCTCCGAGGACATCGACGACCCCGACCTGGTGGCGCTCGACGGGCTGCTCCACTCCGACGAGGTCCGGGCCTTCATCGAGGAGACTTGGCCGGCCGGCGAGATCATCCCCGCCTTCTGAGCAAGCACCCCAGCGTGACCGCGGCCCCCGGGATCAACCCGGGGGCCGCCGTCGTCCATTGGGGCCGAGCCGATCAGACCAGCCGCGACCGCGCCTGGGCCACCGCGTCCACGAGCCCCAGCACCGCCTCGGTGCCGTCGGGCATGCCGTTGGCGTCCAGGCCGCAGACCGGGACCCGGCTGACCCCCACGGCCAGGTACGGGCGCACGGCCGCCTCGATGGCATCCGCCGAGGCACCCACCGGCACGTTCACCGTCATGACGACGTCGAACGGGCTGGTGCTGCCCTGCGCCGCACGCGCGTGCGTGGCCACCCGGATGCTCTGGGCCACCGCCTCCGGCGACTCGTTTCCGGCGCCCAGCAGGACGCCGTCGCCCAACTCGCCGGCGAGCGCGAGCGTCTTCGGCTTGACGGCGCCGACCAGCAGCGGCGGCGCCGGGTCCGGCGGGTACCGGAGCTGAACGGCGTCGAGGTGGACGTACGCGCCACTCGTGGTGACGGACTCGCCGTCGAGCAGGGCGCGCAACGCGGTCGTGTACTCGCGAAGGAGGGTCAGCGGCGACGTCGCGCGGGCGCCGACCTGCCCCATCCAGTCGAGCACGCCGTGACCGACACCCGGCAGGAACCGGCCGGGAAAGAGCCGGGAGATCGTGGCGATCTCCATGGCGGTGATCGCGACATTGCGCAGCGGGACCGGGAACAGGCCGATGCCGACGGTGATCCGTTCGGTCCAAGCGAGCACGGCCGAGGCGGGCGCGACACCGGATTCCGAGAAGCAGTCCTCCCAGAGCCAGAGTTCGTCCAGGCCGGCGGACTCGGCGGCGATGGCGACGTCGCGCAGACGCTCCGGGGGTTGATCGGGCGGGAAGACGATACCGAGGGTGGTCATGCCGCCCACCCTAGGTGGCCCCACCGACGCGCCGTCAGGACGCTGGGGCGGGCGTCAGTAACCGGCCTCGCGGAACGCGTCGACGACCTCACGCGGCACCCGGCTCCGCGGCGGGATCGCGATGCCGCGCGAACGGGCCCACTCCCGGACCGCCCGCGGGTCCACCGGGGTCTCCTCACGCACCGTCGCGGGCTCGACGACCCCGCCGCGGACGCGACGTGCGGCGGCGGCGAACGGCGCGAGGGCGGTGAGCAGCGCGTCCCGGTTCGCCTTGTTCAGGTCGATCTCGTAGATGGTGTCCTCGAGCGAGAACCGCACGGTGTGCTGCGCCGGACCACCGTCGAGATCGTCGGTGAGTTCGGTGACTGTCCTGGTGGCCATCGTGTCCTCTGATCGGCAACCTGCTGGGATCACCATGCTATGCGGTGCGGGGTCGCGACCAGCGCAATCGGCGTACTCTAGGCGCGTGGCCAACGACGTGGGGGCGCTGTTGAGCGTGCCGGGGATCGCGCGCTGGACCGTGCGTACCTGGCCGCGGCGGATCGCCATCGCGATGGTCGGGGTCCTGATCCTGGTGATCGCCGCCGTCGGGGGCTTCGCGAGGGTCGCACCCGAGCCCGCCCGCCAGCTCGCCGTGGGTGAGGCCGTGGACGTCGGCCCGTACACGGTGACCGTGGAGTCCTTCTTCGTCTCCGACCAGGTGGACATCTACGGCATCCCGGACGAGGCGGACGCCTGGGTCGGGGTGGTGATGGTGCTCGAGACCTCCGAGCTCGAAGGGATCCTCACCGACTACCAGAACTTCCGCCTGAGCGGCGCGGACCTGGTCGAGGAGCGGTTCCAGCAGGTGCTCCTGCTGGCCGACGACTCACGCGCGAACTTCCTGACCGCGGACCTGCCGGTCCACGTCGCGATGCTCTGGCCCGTGCGGGACTCCGGCGCCATCGGGGACGAGGTGGAGCTCACCCTCACCGAGACCTACGAGGACATCAGCTTCCTGTTCCAGACACCCACCTGGTTCGCGGGGGACCGGATCGGCGCCATCGCCGTGCCCCGCGACGACGAGGTCCCGCCCGCGCTCGTGGACGAGGAACCGTGACCGGGCGGTCCGTCCCACGCTGGGCGATCACCGTGACCATGCTCGCCGTGCTGGTGGGCGCCGGGCTCGGGGTCAACGCCCTCGAGGCCAACGCACCCCCGAACGGGCCCATCGGCGTGCGGATGACCCTCGGGAGGGACTCGGTGGTGCATCCCCTCCAGGTGAACGTCTCGGGTGCGCGTGCCTACGAGACGATCCTCGACGAGGACGAGAACCCCCTCGAGACCGTCGGGGTCTGGGTGCTCGTGGACCTGTCCTACGCCACCACCGACGAGCCGAACCTGCCCGGTGACTTCGTCCTGGTGGACGCGCACGGCCGCCGGTACCCCACGACCGGCCGCGCCTTCAGCGAATGGTTCGCCAGCCCGGACCTCTGGCACCGGGGCACCTTGGCCTTCGAGGTGCCGCTGGACGCGCTCGGCGACCTGACCTTCGAGGCCTGGCCGTCGGGTCAGGGAACGGCCTCCGACACCCCGATGCCCTACGGCGTGCTCGCGCTGCGGGTGGACCCCGGCGCGGTCGAGCCCGGTCCGGCGGTCGTGGCTGAACCAGAGCTGCTACCGGCGGGTGAACGGTGAGCGGACCGATGGCGTACCCGCCCCCGTATCACCCTGGGCAGAGCCGCGAGGACTGGATGGCGCCGGCCCGTGAGCCGCTCCCGGCCGCGCCCCCGCCGCTGCCGCAGCACCGGTCCCGGCGTGCCACGGCGGCCCTCGCGGTGGTGGGGATCCTGGTTCTGGGTGCGCTCGGCTGGCGGGTGAGCGCGGAGGCCCGGGACACCTGGTGGCACGGTGAGTCGCACGTGCCGGTACGCCTCGATGCCAACGGCGTGGCCAGCCACGAGGGCATCAGCGTCGAACTGGTCGGGGTCGAACGACTCGACGACGGTGTCACCACCTACGACGAGTGGTGGGAGCCGCCCGCGGGCACGGTGTTGTGGCAGTTCGGCCTCGCGGTGGAGAGCACGAACACCGAGATCTACAGCCTGGACGTCCTGGTCCAGGACACCCAGGGCCGGCGGTTCGAGACGGGCAACGACGTGCCCTACGGCGTGGACGGCGTCCAGGACACCCTCGACGTGGCGCAGCCGGAACCGGGCGACGATCCGTTGCCCGACGTCCAGTACCTGCTCGTCCTGATGCCGGAGGACGCGGAACCGGCCACGATCCGGCTCGAGTCGAACTGGGGCCTGGCCCCGGACTACTTCAGGCTGCCCGTGACCGACTGACCCAGCCGGTGGGTCCCGGCGGCCGGTTCGGGCGCCGCCTGCGGCGTCGTGATGCCCGACGGCGACCGGTCGCCCCAGGCCGGGTCGGCGCCCGGGTTCGTGGTGCCGCGGGCGTAGCCGAGCTGGTCGGCGTTCTCCCTGCGGCGAGGGAGCGGCAGCCGTAGCGACGGGTTGGCGCCGTAGCGTTGCAGCAGACTGTCCGCGGCCGCGGCGAGCAGGGCCGCGGAGACCATCAGCACGAGGACCTCGGCAATGACGTCGAGCGGGTCCCAGAGGGCGAACCAGCCGAGCGTGGTGATGTTACCGGCGAGCAGACGTGCCACTCCCCAGACCAGGTAGGGGATCTGGGTGATGAGGACGTAGCCGAGGCAGAAGACCAACACGGTGATCCAGCCGGCCCGCACGATCATGGCCATCCCGCCCATCAGCGCGCCGAACCGGCCGTTCGGCTCGGCCAGGGCGTGCCAGGCCTTGGTGATGGTGGTGTCGCCGAACCGGCGGGTGATGCGGCTCAGGAGTGGCGCGCGGCCGCCGAGGCGGGCCACCTCATCATCGGCGATGACGTCACTGGCCTCGATCCCGTAGATGATCGTGCCGATGGCGAGCCAGGCGATCGGTACGATCAGGGCAGTCCCGAGCGCAGCGGCGACCGGGCCGATCGCGCCGATCGCCCAGTCGCCGACGCCGCCGATGACCGGGAAGTCGATCCGTACCCCGGCCCAGAGGTCCATGACCCAGTGCGTCACCGCGCGGCTGCCCAGCCACCCGACCGCGGTGGCCACAAGGCTGCCGACCACGTAGGCACCGAGGACGATCCAGACCAGCTCGAGGTAGCCGACCAGCGCTTGCAGCGCGGTGCGGCGGGGATCGTCGCGGCCCTTCCAGAACCGCCCGGACGTGACGAAGTAGCCGCCGATGAGGCGGCCGAGCAGTGCGGCTCCCACGATCGCCAGCACCAGCGTGGAGGCCGCGTCCGGGATCCGGGCGGCGCCATCGATGTCGGTGGTCTCGAACCGGGAGAAGTCGTCCTGGATCCCGAAGTAGGAATGGTGGCGCAGGTCGTCGTCCAACCGGCCGCCGCTCTGGTAGACGACCAGGAACGGCAGGAGCACGCTGCCGGTGGCGGCGAGCAGGTCGACCGCGACGTGCCGCGAGCGTTCCCGGCGTCGCAGCACCAGGAGCATCCCGATCACCGCGAGCATGGTGCTGAACGGGACCAGCGACAGCCCGAGCATGCCGGGCACGGCCCCGAACCGGCCGAGCCACACCGCGAGGTCCAGCAGGTACCAGTGCGCCGCGACCCCGGCTACGGCGATCACCGCGAGCGGGAGCCAGTGCCGGGCCAGGAGCCGGCCGGTGGTGCGGAACAGGGACAGGCTCTCACTGAGCAGCGACCGGCCGTGACCTGAGTGCACCGGTGCTCCCTGGGGTGGGGGCGCCGGCTCGGTCATGGGCCCCACCTTAGCGAGCGGTCGCGCCGGTCCTGAGGCGGGCCGCGAGCCAGTCGAAGACGGTGCGCTCGTACTCGGCGCGGGCGACCGGCCCGGAGAGGGCGAGGTCGTGCCACCCGCCGGTGATGCGCACCGCGGTGACGTCGGGTCCGACGCGCCCGATCCGGGCATGCATGTGCTCGACGTCCAGGACGCAGTCGGCCCCGTTGAGATCGTCCTCGCTCGGCCGGCTCGCGGATCCGGACCGGGCGGACGTGCACATCAGCACCGGCGCGTCCACGTCGAGCCCGCGTGCGATCCGGGCATGGCCGCGGCGGATCGCGCGCAGCCACCCGGCGTGGACGTCGAAACCCTCGAACGGCTTCCAGGCGAGGTCGTAGTCGTGCGGGCCGCCGGTGGAGACGTGCAGGTGCCGACCGTAGTCCTCGCCGAGGCTGCCGACGTTCAGATGGGGCACCCTGGGCGCGATGAGGTCCACGACCCGCGTGGCGATCACCCGGTTGAACCAGTTCTCGTTGAGGTCGAACCACGGACTGTTCAGGACCAGGGCGTCCACGGCTCCGGGATGGTCGCTCGCGTACAGCGTCGTGACCAGTCCGCCGGTCGAGTGACCGAGCAGAACGACCGCGCGGTACCCCTCGGCGCGGATCGAGGCGAGCGCGGCGTCCAGCTCCTCGTCGTAGCTGCGCAGGTCCTCGACCCAGCCGGGTTGGCGGCCGGGCCGGATCGACCGGCCGTAGTCGCGCAGGTCGAGCGCGAAGAAGTCGTAGCCGTGCGCCGCCCAGGCGGCCGCATGGTCGGCCTGGAAGAAGTAGTCGCAGAACCCGTGCACGTACAGGACCGCGACGTCCCGGGTGCGCTCGGCGCCCAGCCGGACCAGCGTCGCGACCGGTGGCCCGGCCGCAGCGCCGTCGGGGGCGAGCGTGATCGTCCGGGCGGTGAACTCCCCGCCGAGCACGTCGGGAACGGGAGCGTCGAGACTTGTCACGGACACATCATCCCCCACCTCCGCCCCCGGCGGGGCGGGGGTACGGCCGTGCGGCGGATGGACCGGACGAGGCGCACCGGCGCCTCCGCGAGCGGTTGGGTCCGGGCGGTCAACTCGTGCCGAACCGCGCGGCATGGGCGGTCCAACCGGACTCTGCGGGCAGCGCCCTCAGGCCGCGGTTGGTGATCGCCAGGAGTGTCGCGACGGCACAGAGCGCCGCGCAGACGGCAATCGTGCCCTCGCGTCCGATCCAGGCGAGCCCGAAGCCCGCGATCAGCGGACCGAGCGGCATCGCCCCGATCCCGAGGACCATGGACGCACTGTTCGCCCGGCCGAGGAGTTCGCTCGGCGTCGCGACCATGAAGTACCCCATCAGAGCCGCGTTCAGGGCGGGGACGGCGAGCACCGAGGCCGCGAGCACGGCGGTGATCGCCCAGACCGAGTCCACGAGCGAGAGGGAGTAGGCGCCGACGGCCGCCACGGTCAGCCCCACGATCGTCAGTGCGCCGGCCGGCACCCGGGACACCAGCATCGGCGCGACGACAGCCCCGAGCAGCATCGCGGCACCCGCCCCGGCCGAGACCCAACCGATCGCAGCCGGCGACTGCCCGTCCTGCTGCAACGCGTACACCACGGTCGTGATGGCAGCGTTGAAGCCGAGGTTGATGATCGTGGACACCAGCAGGACGCCGCGCAGGTCCGTGCGGGAGAGCAGCCAGGCGAAGCCGGCGCGCAGCTCCGCGAGCGCGTTCCGCTCGGGTGCCCGCGCACCCGCCGTGGCGGTGCCCGCGGCGGGCGTGGCCGGGACGTCCGGGTCGGTCGGAGGGTGTGCCTCGGGCGCGGGGTTCGCCTCGGCCGCACGCGACGACCGGCCGAGCCACCACGCGGCGACCGCCGCGATCAGGTGACAGGCGGTCATGGCGGCGCCGACCACCCAGCCGCCGACTGCGAGCAGGGCGCCGCCGAGAGGGCCGCCGGCGAGCTGGAGCACGGCGTCCCGTCCCTGGTTCGCCGCCTGGGCGCGGCCCATCGCGCCGTCCGGCACGACCTCCTTCAGGGCGCTCTCGCCGGCGACGTCGAAGAGGCCGGTGCGCGCCGCAAGTCCCACGGCGACGACCAGGAGGGTCGTGAACGTGAGGGCGTCTCGGAGTGCGAGCAGGGTGAACGAGCCGGCGATCACGACGCCGACGGACGAGCCGAGCACCATCAGGGCGATCCGGCGGTACCGGTCCGCGATGACGCCGCCGGCCAGCGTGGTCAGCGCGCGCACGGCCAGGGCCACGGCGCCGATGATGCCGGCCCGGGCCGGGTCGTTCGTGACGATCAGGGCGAGGAGGGGGACCGCGAAGGAGAACAGGGCGGCCGCGAGCCCCTTGCTGGTGTCACTGATCAGCCAGGTGAGATACCGCGTGTTGCGCAGCAGCGACGGGGGCGCAGCAACGGTTGCGTCGGGGAGCATGACCGCAACCCTAGATCCGCAAGGAAGATTGCGCAATAGTGTTTGCGCAAGATTTGGTGGGGATATGCTCGAACCATGTCGGACACGGAGGACGAGCGCATGGAGGAGGCTGCGCCGGCGGCCAACCACGGGCACGAGGGTGGGCTCTGGAGCGAGGCCGTGATGACGTCGGCGATGCTCAAGGCGCTGGCGCACCCGCTCCGGCGGCGGATCACGAAGGTGCTCACCCAGCGGGAGTTCGCGCGCGCCGCGGACGTTGCCGCGGATCTCGATGAGCCGGCGAACAGCGTCAGCTTCCACCTGCGCGTCCTCGCGGACGCCGGCCTGATCGTGGAGGCTCCCGAGCGGGCCCGGGACCGACGCGACCGGGTGTGGACCCGCGTGCCGGGCGCCTACAGCCTCGGCACCCCCGAACATCCCGTGGAGGACGAGATGCTCGGGGGCGTCCTCATGCGCACCGTGATCGACGACCACCACGAACTCGTGCGCCGGGTGGCAGCCTGGGCCCCGGAGTACGTCACCGGCCGCGCGACGGACGTGCACGCGCTGTTCACCCAGCGGACGGTCCGCCTCACCGAGGCCGAGTTCGACGCGATGATGACGAAGGTCGAGGACGTGATGCGGGCAGCCGTCGACGCGCACGATCCCGATGACCCGGACGGCCGGGTCTGGGAGATCGACACCGTCGCGGCGGACAACACGATCTGATCGGTGCCGGGTGGCGCGGCCGCGATGGTGCGCCGGGTCCTGCCGCACGCACCACCGCACGCTCGTGCGCGGCGCCACCTGGCAGACTGAGCGGTTCGTGGGTCGCGATGTCTCGGAGGTGCCGCGTGGTCCCGTCACGCCAGGTCGTACGCCCGGCCCGCGACGGCGATCTCATGGCCCTCCAGGAGCTCGCGCGGCGCACGATCGATGCGAGCTATCGACCGTTCCTGGGCGACGAGAACGTCGATGCCTTCGTCGGCTCGGGTGCCTCGGACGAGCACGTCGCGGGCCACCTCAGGCGGGGGCAGGTGCTCTGCCTGGAGGCTGCGGGGACGATCGTCGGGCTCGCCGTCGTCGAAGGGCCGACGGTCGACCTGCTCATGGTCGACGTCCGACGGCATCGCGAGGGCCTGGGCACAGCGCTCCTGGCCCGGGTCGAGGAGTTGCTGTTCGTGCAGTACGAGTCGGTCCGGCTCGAGACCTTCGTCGGGAACACGGCGGCCCTCGCCTTCTACGAAGCGTGCGGCTGGTCGGTGACCAGCCGCACGCCTTCGGACAGCGCCATGCCCGACCGGCTCGAGCTCGTCAAGCACCGCCCGGTCGACGCCACCTAGTGCGCGACGGCGGCGAGCACCTCGGCGACCGACGGTGCGGGGCCGCAGCCCGCGCCCGCGGCGGCGGTCGCCAACACCGAAGGGGCGTCGGAGTCCGCGTGCAGTGCCTGCAGCAGTGCGATCGCCTCGGGGAGCTCGCGCTGGTCGTCGCGCGGCTGCCAGCGGCCGCCCACGACCTCGTAGTCCGACCGGGGTCCGGTGCCGACGAACTCGGACACGCCCCGGACGAGCCGGTCGACGTCCTCCTCGGTGGTACCCAGGCCGATGCTGGCCCGCAGGCCGGCTTCGACGCCCCTGGCCTCGAGCAGGGGGTGCGCGCAGAACCGCCCGTCGCGAACGCCGATGCCGTGCTCGGCGGACAGGTACGCCGCCACCAGGCCGGCGTCGTGGCCTGCCACGGTGAAGGAGACCACGCTCACCGGGTCCGCGGAGTCCGACCAGAGCCGTAGCACCTGCACGCCCGGGATCTCGGTCAGCGCGGACACCAGGCGTTCCCGCAGCGCACCGTCGTGCTCGGCGAGGCGATCCGCGACGGCGGTCAGCTCGGTCGCCGCGACCCCGAGGGCCAGGGCTCCGATCACGTTCGGGCTGCCCGCCTCGTGCCGCTGCGGCGCCGGCTCCCACGAGGTGTGGCCGACCGTGACATTCGTGACCGCGCCGCCGCCGGCGAGGTAGGGGCGGCCGGCGTCAAGCCAGTCCCGCCGACCGATCAGCGCGCCCGCGCCGTACGGCGCGTACAGCTTGTGTCCCGAGACGGCGACGTAGTCCGCGCCCGTCTCGGTCAGGGAGAACGGCCGGTGCGGCGCCAGTTGGGCGGCGTCCACGACCACCCTCGCTCCCGCCGCGTGCGCCAGGGCGACCACCTCCGCGACCGGCAGTGACTCGCCGGTCACGTTCGAGGCGCCGGTGATCGCCACCAGCCGGTAGTTCCGCGTCGCGAGGGCGTTGGTCAGGGCCTCGAGGGTCGCGGCGACAGTCCCGCGTGCCTTCAGCACGTCAGCGCCGATCCGCTGCCAGGGCAGCAGGTTCGCGTGGTGCTCGATGTCCAGGACCAGGACTCGGGCGCCGTCCGGCACGCACCCGGCGAGCAGGTTCAGCGAGTCGGTCGTGTTGCGGGTGATCACCACGACGTCGTCCTCCCGGGCGCCCACGAACCGGCCGATCGCCGTCCGCGACTGCTCGTAGAGGGCCGTGGAGACCTGGGACAGGTACCCGGCGCCGCGGTGCACCGACGCATACAGGGGCAAGGCCCGGGTGACGGCCTCGGCAACGGCGGCCAGTGCCGGGGCGCTCGCGGCGTAGTCGAGGTTCGCGTACCGCACGGTCGCGGCGCCGTCGAGCGGGACCGTCAGCGGGACTCGGGTCTCGGAGCCGACGAGGGGGAGTAGTGCCATGTGAGAGCCTCCAGATCGCTGTGGGACCCGTGGCGGGTCCGCGCTTGCCGGCGCCACCGCGGCACCGACCCGGTCGTCACCCGGGGCACCCCACCGCGGTTGGAGGGTTGCCGGCCAGCAAGCCGGGGCTACGCGCTGGCACTCATGACCTACCCGGCATGATGCCACGGGAACCCCGGCCGGTGGGCCGAACGGCGCCCGGTGTCCGCATGATGGACGCCACCGGCGGGCGTGCGTGCGACTGAGGTGCGGACGATCCCCCGAGCGCCCGCTCGGCCGTCGGCGGAGGACCCCTTACCTCTGTGACGGGTGCCGGATCCGGCATCCCTTACTCGCTCAGCCGACCCCTCAGTGCGCGGGTAAGGGGTCGGCCCCCGAGGGCCCGCGTGACCACCCGATACCTGACCCCTGTGCCTCAGCGGCACCGTATCGGTCATGGGAACGAGCAAGGAGCACATCATGGAACCGAATCTGGACATCCTGAACGCCGACCTGGCGTACCGGCGCGAGCACCTGCTGTCGGAACTCGGCTCCCGTCAGCGGAACTCACGCCACAGCGGCGTGCGCCGCCTGATCGAGGAGCGCCGGGTCCGGCGGGCGGCCGCGGCGCGCGGTCTCGACCCCGCGGACCTGATCAAGCGGGCCTGAGCGGGCCGGGCGTGGCGGCCGTCGTGGAGCCGTGGGGCGGATATACATCCGTCCCCACGGAGCCGACCCGTGACAAGATCTCGGATGTGGCACGGGTCGGCTCCGAGATCGCGCTGGTAGCGCGCGGTGACGAACTCGCGCGCCTCCGCGAGATCTGGGCGCAGGCTGCCGCCGGCTCGGCAGCGGCCGTCCTGCTCCCCGGTGACGCGGGAGTGGGCAAGACGCGGCTCGTGACCGAGTTCGCGGCCGAGGTCCGAGCCGGCGGCGGCTACGTGCTCACGGGCCACTGCGTCGGCCTCGGCGAGTCGGCCCCGCCCTACCTTCCCGTCGTGGAGATCCTCGAACAGATCCGAGACGCCGATCCCGGGATCCTCGAGGACCGGCAGGCGCTGGCGACCCTGGTGAGCCGCTCGGGCACCGACCGTCCCACCGAGCAGCTGCCGCTGTTCGACTCCTTCCTCGGCGTGCTCACCACCCTCAGTGCGGAGCGCCCGGTCCTGCTCGTGATCGAGGACCTGCACTGGTCCGACCCGTCCACGCGGGACCTGATCACGTTCCTGGTCGCGCGGATGTCCGAGCAGCGCCTCACGGTGGTGCTGACCTACCGCTCGGACGACCTGCACCGGCGGCACCCCGTGCGGCCGATGACCGTGGAGCTGGGGCGGATGCGCCGGGTCGAACGCCTCGAGCTCGACCCGTTCTCACCCGAGGAGGCGCGGGCCTTCGCGCGAGAACTGGCCCTGCTCGACCACCTCGGCACCGGTGCCGATGAGCACCTGATCGCCGACATCGCCCGCCGCTCCGAGGGGAACGCCTTCTTCGCCGAGGAACTGCTCTCCAGTGCCCGCTCGGCCACCGGCCTTGGCGACGCCCTCGCCGACGTCCTGCTCGGCCGCATCGAACGGCTCGGTCCGAACGCGCAGCGACTAGTGCGCACCGCCGCGGTCTCCGGCCAGCGCCGGATCCGGCACAGCACCCTCCGGGCGGTTCTCGATCTGACCGACGACGAGCTCGAGGAGGCCCTGCGCGACTGCGTCCAACTGCACGTGCTGGTCGCCGATCCCGACGGCGATGCCTCCTACGAGTTCCGGCACGCCCTGCTCCGCGAGGCGGCGTACTCCGACCTCCTGCCCGGCGAGCGCACCCGCATCCACGCGGCCTACGCCAGCCTGCTCGCGCACCTGCGGCTGTCCGGCTGGCGGGGCGCACAGGCCTACCACGCGAGCCGGGCGAACGACCTGCCCACCGCGTTGGCCGCGCACGTGGGTGCCGCGGACGAAGCCGCTCAGGTCGGAGCGACCGCCGACACGCTCGCGCACCTGGAGAGCGCACTGGCCCTGTGGCAGGCCGTACCGGACCCGGCCACGGTGAGCGGCACCGACGAACTCCATCTGACCATCCGGGCCTCGGATGCCGCGGTCGCCGCCGGGCAGGTGGACCGGTCCCTCGCGTTCGCACGGGCCGCTCTCAAGCTCGCCGACGCCGACGGCGACATCGTTGCGCGAGCCTCGGTGCGCCGTCGCCTCGCCAAGATCCTCTATTCGGTGGATCAGTGGCAGGAGGCACAGTCGGTCATCACCGAGGCCTGGGATCTGATCCGCGACGAGCCCACGAGTTCCGAACGCGCCTGGGTGCTGAGCACGCTCGCGTTCGGGGAGTTGAAGGACTCGAGCCGCGGCTACGCCGAGGCTGCGATCGCGGATGCCCGTGCCAGCGGGGACGGCGGCGCGGAGGCGGACGCGCTGACCACCCTGGCCTACATGCAGCTGAGCGACGGTGAGGTCGCCCGCGCCCTGACCACCCTCGAGGAGGCTCGCACACGAGCGGCCGAGGTGGGTGCCTTCGAGGTGGAGCTGCGCGCCGTGTTCAACCTGACGGTGGGCCAGTTCGAGCTCGGCGAGCTCGAAGCGGCCGCGATGCAGCTCGACCGGGGTCTGGCTCGGGCCGCGGAGACCGGACTGACCTGGGCAACCTACGGTCGGGAGCTCGCCTGGATCGCGGTGCACGTGAACTACGCGCGCGGTGCCTGGGATCTGGTCGAGCAGCTGGCGAGCCCTCCGGGCGAGCAGGCACCGGACTGGATCTCGGGCGTGCTGGCCGCGTCCGCCGGGCTGCTCGCGGCCAGTCGCGGCGAGTGGGAGAAGGTCGAGGCCGCACTGGACCGGGTCGACACCTGGGTGCTCGCCGACGACGAGCCGCTGAAGATCGCGCTGTTCGCCCGCGCCGAACGTGACCTCTGGCAGCACCGCCCGGCGGAGGTGACGGCTCCCGTCGCGGCTGCGATCGCCGGCAACCTGCACAACGCGATGGGCTCGACCGCCGATCTCGAACCGCACGACCCGGACGAGGACGAGCCGCCGATGCTGGCGCTCATCCACGTCGCCGCGGTCGGCATCACCGCCCAGGCCGACCTCGCCGCGCGGGCCCGCCAGGTCCACGACCGCGACGCCGAACGGGCGGCGGTCGCCACCGGGGAACGCTTCCTCGCCGTCGCCGAGGACGCGGCGGAACGCGGCCGGCCGCGCGCGGCCACCATCGGACCGGAGGGCCTCGCCTGGCTGGCCCGGTGCCGGGCCGAGGCGAGCCGGATGCGTGGCGAGTACGACCCGGCGCCGTGGCGCGCACTCGTCGACGCCTTCGGCTACGGCGACAGCTACCAGCAGGCGATCGCGCGCTGGCGCCTGGCCGAGGTGCTGCTCGCGCTCCGCGCGGAGGGTGGGCCGGTGGGAGCCTCGGCGATGGCCCGGCCGGGCCAGGAGTCGGACGATGACGCCGGGCCGGAGTCCGATGCCGACGACGGTGGGGACGAACTCCTGGACGCGCTCGCGACCGCGCGGACGCTGCGTGCACGGCCCCTCGAGGAGGCCCTGCTCGCGACGGCGCGCCGGTACCGACTGAACGTGCCCGGCCAGCGCGCCGCCGCCGTCGCGCTGCTCACCCCGCGCGAACAGTCGGTCCTCGAGCTCGTTGCGCAGGGGCTCACGAACCGGGCGGTCGGGACGGAGCTGTTCATCAGTGAGAAGACGGTGAGCGTGCACCTGAGCCGGGTCATGGCCAAGCTCGACGTGAGCAGCCGGACCGAGGCGGTCGCCGTCGCCATGTCACGCGGAATCCTCGGAGGCTGACCGCGGCGGGCGTGCCTGGGCGCGACCGGCCCAGGTGACGAGGCCCTCAGGCCGGGGTCGGGCCGGCCGACATGCTGAGGGCGCTGAGCCTGCCCTGATCGTCGAGCTTGGCCTCGACGTGACCGTTCGGAGCCCGCAGCGTGATGGCGCCACCTTCCTCCGCCAGCGTGAAGCCGCGCCACTGCGCGTAGGCCCGCAGCGCCCGCGGCCAGTTCGAGATCGAACCCTCGGACGCGGCCTCGGGGAGCACCGACCCGGCCCGGATCGCGCTCGCCGGGATCGGCTCGAGCGCCGGTGACTCCACCAGGAACGTCAGCACCGTGCCGTTCTCGAGTGCGAAGGTGACGAACGGCAACGGCCCGGCGATCAGGCTCGCAGCGGCCGCGAACCTGCGCGCCACGGTGGCGGGCTCCGTGGTCAACGGGACCTCCGCCGTCGTGAGCTCGGTGATGCCGAACCGCTGCCCGAACTCGCGGACCGCGGCGACCCGCGCAACCACCGGCTCGGGGAAGGAGTTGACGTTCTCCCAGCCCCACAGCCATGACTGCGGTCCCGGCGCGGCGGACCCGACGAAATGGGCGCGCACCGTGATCTCGTCCGTCCCGACGAACGTGATCGTGCCGCCGGTCATGTCCGTGCGGTAGCCCGAGCTGTACTTGTCCCCGTACGGGCCGTCGGACTGGGTCAGGTCCATCGTCTCGCGTTGGCGGTCGAGGCCGAACAGGTAGGTGTCGTCGACGACGTCCTGGAGGGAGGCGATCGAGGGCGCGGGTGGTGGCGCGGCTTCCGTCATGGCAGCCAGCGTAGGGCGGCCGACCGTCTCGCAGGATGGGCAGATGTGCCCGCGGGTTGGGGGCGGTGGGGACCCGGGCATACGATCACAGCCGGACCCATCCAGAGTGGCCGAGAGACCTGGCTCGTCGACGCCGCAGCAACCATCCCGTGTGGACATGGTGCTACCGCCAGGACCGATGGAGGAGATTCATGAGCGACCTCGCAGCACAGGACGGCCCGTCCCAGCCGGCCGCCCCGGAGCGGCACACCTACCGACTGCTGACCGGGCCGGACGACGCGGCGTTCTGCGCGCGGGTCAGCGACGCGCTCGCAGAGGGATACCAGCTGTACGGGTCGCCGTCCGTGACGTTCGACGGTGCCCGGGTGATCGCGGCCCAGGCCGTGGTGCTGCCCCAGGCCATTCAAGGAGAGGTTCGATTCGTTTGAGTTACGCAGGTGACCTGAGTCCACGCGCGGCGTGGGAACTGTTGGAGCAGAACCCGGACGCGGTGCTCGTGGATGTCCGTACCCGCGCCGAGTGGTCCTTCGTGGGCGTCCCCGAGACGAGCTCGATCGACCGCCCGACGGCGCTGATCGAGTGGAACACCTTCCCCGAGGGCCAGCGCAACCCCTCGTTCCTTGAGCAGCTCGCCGCCACCGGCCTCGCCCCCGGCGACCAGCGCCCGGTCGTGTTCCTGTGCCGCTCCGGCCAGCGCTCCATCGGAGCCGCCGAGGCCGCCACCGCCGCCGGGTTCGGCCCTGCGTACAACGTGGTGGACGGGTTCGAGGGTGGCGTCGGTCCCGAGGGCCACCGCGGCGAACGCGGCTGGCGCGCCGAGGGCCTGCCCTGGCGCCAATCATGAGCGACCCCCGCCCCCGCGCCGAGCTGCCCGAGGGCCTGTCCGACGCCACCCTTGGCGTCCGCGGCGGGATCCAGCGCACCGAGTTCCGGGAGATGGCCGAGCCGCTGTTCCTGACCCAGGGCTACGTCTATGACGAGGCCGCCGACGCGGAGGCCGCGTTCAAGGGCCAGCTCGACCGGTTCATCTACTCCCGGTACGGCAACCCGACCGTGTCCGCGTTCGAGGAGCGGCTGCGCCTGCTCGAGGGCGCCGAGGCGTGTTTCGCGACGGCCACCGGGATGTCCGCGGTGTTCACCTCGATCGCGGCGCTGGTGCGTTCCGGGAGCCGGATCGTCTCCGGACGTGCCCTGTTCGGGTCCACCGTCGTGCTGTTGAACGACATCTTCAGCAAGTGGGGGGTCACCACCGACTACGTGGACGCCCACGACCTGTCCCAGTGGGAGGCCGCCCTGGCCACCCCGGCGGACGTGGTGCTGTTCGAGACGCCGTCCAACCCGATGCAGGACATCGTCGACATCGCGAAGGTGACCGAGCTCGCGCACGCCGCCGGCGCCGTCGTCATCCTCGACAACGTCTTCGCGACCCCGATCCTGCAGAAGCCGCTGGAGTTCGGCGTGGACGTGGTGGTCTACTCCGCGACCAAGCACATCGACGGCCAGGGTCGCGTACTCGGCGGCGCGATCCTCGGCAGCCGGGACTACATCGAGGGCCCGGTCAAGCAGATGATCCGCAACACCGGACCGTCGCTGAGCCCGTTCAACGCGTGGGTGCTGCTCAAGGGGCTGGAGACACTGGCGCTACGGGTCCGGGCGCAGACCGCCGCCGCGTTGGACCTCGCGCACTGGCTCGAGGACAACCCGCTGATCTCCCGGGTCCGGTACCCGTTCCTGGACTCCCACCCGCAGGCGGCCCTGGCCAGGGAGCAGATGAGCGGTGGCGGCACCGTGGTGACGTTCGACCTGGCGATCGAGGGCGAACCGGAGGAGGTCAAGAACCGGGCCTTCGCGTTCCTGGACTCGCTGCGCCTCGTGGATGTCTCGAACAACCTCGGCGACGTGAAGTCGATCGTGACGCACCCGGCCACGACCACCCACTCCAAGATCAGCTGGGACGAGCGGGCCGCCGTCGGGATCCACGACTCCACGGTGCGGCTGTCCGTCGGGCTGGAGGACCCCGAGGACCTGAAGGCGGACCTGACCCAGGCCCTGGGTCACATCTGAGGCGGCGTCAGTCGACGACGCCGTAGAGGCGGTCGCCGGCGTCGCCGAGGCCGGGCACGATGTAACCCTTGGAGTTCAGTCGCTCGTCGACGGAGGCCGTCACGATGGTCACGTCGGCGCGCTCCCCGATGGCTTCCTGGACCGCTCGCAGCCCCTCGGGAGCGGCCAGCAGGGTGACGGCGGTGACGTCCCGGGCGCCGCGCTCGAACAGGTACTCGATCGCGGCGACCAGGGTGCCGCCGGTCGCCAGCATCGGGTCCAGCACGTAGCACTGGCGACCGGAGAGGTCGTCGGGCAGGCGGTTCGCGTAGGTGATCGCCTCGAGTGTCTCCTCGTTGCGCTGCAGGCCGAGGAACCCGACCTCCGCCGTCGGCAGCAGCCGGGTCATGCCCTCGAGCATGCCGAGCCCGGCGCGCAGGATCGGCACCACGATCGGGCGCGGCTCGGTCAGCTTCCTGCCGACAGTGGCCGTGACCGGGGTGGTGATCTCCCAGGGCTCGGTGCGGATCTCCCGGGTGGCCTCGTAGGCCAGCAGGGTCACGAGTTCCTCGGTGAGCTGCCGGAACAACGGCGACGGCGTGCGCACGTCGCGCAGCACGGTCAGTTTGTGGGCGATCAGCGGGTGCTCGGCGACGTGGAGGCGCATGGTCTCAAATGTAGCGGCCCCGATGTGGCGGCCGCTGCTCCACACTAGGAGGTGATGAACTCGCCCCAGCCGGCTCCCGGCGCAGCCGAAACGTCCGAGCACGCCCTGATGGGCATTGCCATCGACGAGGCGCGGCGGGCCGCGGCCGCCGGCGACGTGCCGGTCGGCGCAGTGCTTGTCTCGGGCGCCGGCGAGGTGCTCGCCGTCGCGCGCAACCGGCGGGAGGTCGACGGCGATCCCACGGCCCATGCGGAGATCCTCGCCCTGCGGGCGGCGGGGGTTGGGCTCGGTCGGTGGCGCCTGGACGACTGCACGCTGGTGGTCACCCTCGAACCGTGCACCATGTGTGCGGGCGCGATCGTGCTGGCCAGGGTGGCCCGCGTGGTGCTCGGCGCCTGGGACGAGAAGGCCGGGGCCTGCGGCTCCACCCGGGACGTCGTCCGCGACTCCCGGCTGAACCACCGCGCCGAGGTGGCCGGGGGAGTGCGTGCCGACGAGTGCGCGGCCCTGCTCACCGAGTTCTTCGCCGCCCGACGCGACCGGGGCGACGAGGCGCCCCGGCCGTCCCACTGAACCTGCGCCGTCGGGCGGTCAGTCCTGGAGCACCGAGATGATGTTCCCGGCCGGATCGGTGAACCACGCGATCAGCGGCCCGCCGCCCCGGTGGATGCCGAGCTCGTCCTGCTCCGCACCGTCGTACCGCTCGAACACGACGCCGCGCGCCGTCAGGTCACGCACGGTTGACTCGATGTCGATGGAGGGCAGGTTGAGGATCGTGTACGTGGCGGGCACGTGGTCCGGCTTCGGGTAGACGACCACCTTGCGGTGGCCAAGGACCAGGGAGATGATGTCGCCCGGTTCACCGTCGACCCGCAGGCCGAGCACGTCGCGGTAGAACGTGGCGACGACGGCGGTATCCGGTGCGGCGAAGCCGGAGAAGGCCTGCGAGGGGAGCATCCCGGCGGGCAGGTTCGTGTCGCCACCGGCCTCCATCGTGGCCCGCTCGGAGGGGCTCACCTGGATGATCTGGACGTAGTTGCCGTCCGGGTCCTGGGTGGTCGCGAACAGGCTCCCGTCGCGGTCCTCGAGCGGCGCCACCCAGGTGCCGCCCGCCGCCTCGATGCGTTCGACGGCGGCGCGCGCGTCGGTCACGTCGAAGTTCAGCAGGATCCGGGCCGGGTCCGGGTTGGCGGGCTGGACGTCGTCGCGTGCGTCGAGGAACAGGTAGAAGCCGCCGTAGTCCAGCACCCAGTAGGGGCCGGCCTGGTCCGCGCGCTCGGGCGGGAGCACGCTGGTGTACCAGGCGTGCAGGCGGTCACGGTCGGTGGTGCCGAGCATGAGGCTGTCGAGGGTGGTCATCGCATCTCCTTCGGTGGGTTCTTCGCAGGGATAGACCCCCGCCGACGGCGGAACTCACCGCCCGTGGTGGGCGTCGCCTGCTCGGCCCAAGGCCTCGGTCAACGCCACGAGCGTCTCGGACGCGCCGCCGTCGACCTTCACGGTGGCGAGCGGATCGCCCCGGGTGACACCGCGGTTGACGATGCCCACCGGCATACCTTCGCGGTGGGCGTGCCGCACGAACCGGAGCCCGGACATCACGGTCAGCGACGAGCCCGCCACGAGCAGCGCCTGGCCGGCGTCGACGAGGTCGAACGCCGCACGCACCCGCTCCTTCGGGACGTTCTCACCGAAGTAGACGATGTTCGGTTTCAGCATGCCCCCGCACACCGGGCAGTCGGTGATCACGAAGGACTCCGTGGCCGCGATCACGGCATCGGCATCCGGGGCGATCTCGACGTCGCCGACCTCGGTGCTGAAATCGGGGTTGAGGGCGTCCAGTCGCTCGTGCACCTCGGCCCGCGTGAACACGGTCCCGCAGTTCAGGCACCTCACCTCGTTGTAGTGCCCGTGCAGGTCGATGACCCGCTTCGAGCCGGCCCGCTCGTGCAGCAGGTCCACGTTCTGGGTGATCACGCCGAGGACGATCCCACGCTCCTCGAGCTCAGCCAGGGCACGGTGGCCCGCATTCGGCTCGGTCGTGCGCATGTGCCGCCAGCCCACGTGGTTGCGAGCCCAGTAGTGCCGGCGGAAACCCTCGTCGGAGACGAACTGCTGATAGGTCATCGGGGTCCGCGGCGGGGAGTCCGGGCCGCGGTAGTCCGGGATCCCGGAGTCGGTCGAGACCCCCGCGCCGGTCAGGACCGCGAACCGCCTGCCCGCGAGCAACTCCACCAGGTCGGCGAACGTGGACGAGGTGGGCTTGGTCACGTTCGCCAGCCTACGGGGCGGATTCCCGGGCGGCCATGTGCGGCCGGTTTGGGCGCGAGGGGCCGAGCCGGGTAACCTGTCCCGGCCAGGTAGCGTGTCCGAGCGGCCGAAGGTGCAGCACTCGAAATGCTGTGTGGGTCAACAGCCCACCGTGGGTTCAAATCCCACCGCTACCGCCCAAGGATGAGAGCCTCGCCCACGCGTGTGGGCGGGGCTCTCACCCGTTGATTGCCTGTGACCATTCACTGCGCACGTGGCGCGACGACAGCGACTGCCCCATCAGCGCGCGGGCGGTGGCGCGGTGCTGGCGCGCACCACAAGTGTGGTCGGGAGCAGGACGCGCTCGTCGTAGCGGATGCTGCCGGGCTCGGTGACCTGTTGCAGCACGAGACGGACGAGCTCGCGTCCGGCGCGGTCGAAGTCCTGCCGAACCGTCGTCAGCGGGGGATGGGCGAACCTGCTGAGGTCGATGTCGTCGAACCCGACCACGGAGAGAGCCTCGGGTATCTGCCGGCCGGCCTCGTGCGCGGCGCTCAGCAGTCCCAGAGCCATGTCGTCGTTGGCAACGTACACGGCGGTGACCGACGCGTCGGCGACGATCTCCCGGCCGGCCTCATAGCCGGACTGAGCCGTCCAGTCACCCCGCCAGACCGCCGGCGGGCTGATGCCGGCGCCCTCCAGGGTGCGGTGCCAGCTCGCGTTGCGCGTCATCGCGGGCTCGGAGTCGGCCGGGCCGGCGAGGTGGTGCACGGTGCGGTGGCCGAGCCCGAGCAGATGCTCGACGGCGTCCCGGGTGCCCTGCACCTGGTCGGCACCGACATCCGGGTAGTAGCCGATGAACCGGGAGTCGGAGACCGAGACCGGCATGCCGGTCGGGAGTAGGAAGGACTCCGGGGTGGTCTCCTCGGCCCGGATGATGATCAGGCCGTCCACGGCTTGATGGGACAGCCGCTGCACCGCGTGCCGCCAGCCGTTGGCCTCGGGCTCCCGGACGGCGAGCAACGTGACGGAGTAGCCCTCGGCCTCGGCCGCCTCGACGACCGACTGGGTCGTCAGGGCCTCGCCGGTGCGGGCGAAGGTCCGCGCGATCAGCCCGATCGAACCGAAGGCGCCGTTGCGTAGGGCTCGGGCGGCGCGGTTCGGGGTGTAGCCCAACCGGTCCATGGCCTGGAGCACCCGCTCCCGGGTTGCCGGGCGCACGTTGTCGGCCTCGTTCGCGACGCGCGAGACGGTCTGAGCTGAGACGCCCGCGAGGCCGGCCACATCCTCGATCGAGGGGCCGCGACTCCTCGGGCGCGAGCCCCGGTTGCTCACCATGACGATCCAGTCTAGTGGTGAATGGTGACGTCAACATCAAGATCGACAAGATGACTGGCGACGGTTCGATTGTTACCAGAGCGTAATGGCGAACCGAGTGACAGGGCACGGTGGGACGGTGCTAAGTTGACGTCAACATTCTGGCGCCCGACATCGTGGTCCCGACCGGGAGACGATGCCGAGCGCCGACAGCGACCGGCATGCCATGTCGGTCGCCGACCCGGATGGACGGCCCGAGGGCACTCGCTTCAGAGATGAGGAGAACGCGCGACGAAGCGCATACCGGTTCGTGGGCAGCCGGGCGCCGGGAACCCCCGGCGGCACGGCGGGTGGGTCCACGACGGGAGCACATGATCGGAGGGCGGCGTTGCCCTCCGGGGAGGCACCGACCCGTACCTCGGTGCGATACGGCCAACGAAGGACTTGTATCCGATGCGTAAGAAGATGACACTCGCGTCCGTGGCCGGCGTGGCCACGATCACGCTGGCACTGGCCGGCTGCGGTGGCGGCTCCGACCCCACCGACGGCGGAGGTGGCGGGGGCGACGGCGACGACCAGACCCTCACCGTGTGGGCCTGGGACCCGGCGTTCAACGTCTACGCGATGAACGAAGCGGCGACCATCTACCAGCAGGACAATCCGGACGTCACGGTCGAGGTGATCGAGACGCCCTGGGAGGACATCCAGACCAAGCTCACGACGCTCGCACAGACGGGTGAACTGGAGGAGCTCCCGGACATCTTCCTGATGCAGAACAACGCGTTCCAGAAGAACCTGATCAACTACCCCGAACTCTTCACCGCAGTCACCGACTCGGGCATCGACTTCACGGAGTTCCCGGAGTCCGTCGTCGCCTTCTCCACGACCGAGGGCGACAACTACGGCGTCCCGTTCGACAACGGCGCTGCGGTGTCGGCGCTGCGCACGGACATCCTGGCCGAGGCGGGTTACACGGTCGAGGACTTCACCGACATCACCTGGGACGAGTTCATCGCGAACGGGGAGGACATCCTCGCCAAGACGGGCAAGCCGCTGCTGTCCGGCACAGCCGGAGAGTCCGACCTGATCACGATGATCCTGCAGAGCACCGGCGCCAGCCTGTTCGACGCCGATGGCAACCCGACGATCACGGACAACGACGCGCTCCTGCAGGCGATCGACGTCTACACCCGCCTGGTGGAGTCCGGGGTTCTGGTCGAGGTCAACTCGTGGGACGAGTACATCGGCACCTTCGTGAACTCGAACGTCGCGGGGACCATCAACGGTGTCTGGATCCTGGGTTCGATCCAGACGGCCGCGGACCAGACCGGCCTGTGGAACATCACCAACCTGCCGAGCCTCGAGGGTGTCGGCGAGGCGACGAACTACTCGGCCAACGGCGGTTCGTCCTGGGTGGTCAGCTCCAACGCGAACACGGAGCTGGCAGCCGACTTCCTCGGCGCCACGTTCGCGGGGTCCACGGAGTTCTACGACACGATCCTGCCGTCGTCCGGCGCGATCGCGAACTGGATCCCGGCGAGCGAGTCCGCCGTCTACGCCGAGCCGCACCCGTTCTTCGCCGACCAGCCCGTCTTCCAGCTCGCCGTCGAGTTCGGCGCGCAGGTGCCGAGTGTCAACACCGGTGCGTACTACTACGAGGGTCGCGACGCCGTCAGCGCCGCGATCACGAACATCCTCAACGGTGCCGACCCCGAATCGGCCCTGGCCGAGGCGCAGGCCACCGTCGAGTTCGCGATGCAGTAGCCGACCCTGCACCGAGGGGGCCGGCAGTGCCGGCCCCCTCCGCGAACGAAACGAGGACTCACGATGTCTACCCAACTCACCCCCGTGGCTCCTGCCGCGGACCGTCAGGACGAGCGGCCGCCGTCGGGCCGCGGCTTCTCGAGCCTGGGCGGGCGGCGCTCACTGACCGGCTGGGTGTTCCTGCTCCCCGCCGCGCTGCTCATCCTGGTGATGAACTTCTGGCCGATGTTCCAGGCGTTCATCCTGTCGCTGCAGACCGGGCGCGGCGCCCAGCTGTCCTTCGCCGAGCCGCTCTGGTTCAACTACCAGCGCATGCTGGCCGACCAGACGTTCTGGATGACCCTGCGCACCACCCTGCTCTACCTCGTCATCCAGGTGCCGATCATGCTGGTTCTGGCGCTCATCCTGGCCAACATCCTGAACAACCCGCGGCTGCGATTCAAGGGCATGTGGCGCACCGC
Source organism: Occultella kanbiaonis (assembly GCF_009708215.1). Lineage (NCBI taxonomy): Bacteria > Bacillati > Actinomycetota > Actinomycetes > Micrococcales > Ruaniaceae > Occultella > Occultella kanbiaonis. The sequence continues at coordinate 1,072,035 of NZ_CP046175.1, forward strand.
GATCTTCCTGCCGTGTGCCGTCTCCCTCGTGTCATACGCGCTCGTGTTCCGGACGATGTTCGCCACCGACGGCCTCGTCAACGACGTGCTGACCGGGATGAACCTGATCGACTCGCCGATCAACTGGCTGGGGCAGACCCAGACCGCGCAGTTCGTGATCATCGTCGGGCTGCTCTGGCGTTGGACCGGCTACAACATGGTCTTCTACCTGGCCGGTCTGCAGAACATCGATCACTCGACCGTGGAGGCGGCAAAGGTCGACGGCGCCAACAGCGTCAAGACGTTCTGGTACGTCACGCTCCCGCAACTGAAGCCGATGATCCTGCTGACCGCGATCATGTCGACCAACGGGACCATCCAACTCTTCGACGAGTCGTACAACCTCACCGCGGGCGGGCCCGCGTACACCTCGATGTCCGTGTCGCACTACCTGTACGAGGTGTCCTTCGTGCAGAACCCGAACTTCGGGTATGCGGCCGCGATCTCCTACGTGATCCTCGTCATCGTCGCGTTGCTCGCGGCCATCCAGCTGAAGGTGGGTGACAAGCGTGACTAGGCGTTCGCTGCGCAGCGTGCCCAGCCTCGTGTTCCTGACTGTGGCCGCGCTCGCTTCGGTCTTCCCGCTGTACTTCATGGTGGTCTCCGCGACCAACACGAGCCAGGACGTCCTGGGGTCGCGACTGCTGCCGGGCGGGCAGTTGGTGGAGAACCTCAACAAGCTGCTCGCCGCGCAGGACCTCGGCGCCGCGATGTGGAACTCGACGCTCAACGCGGTCGGCACCACGGCGCTGGCGTTGCTGGTGTGCTCGATCGCCGGGTATGGGTTCGAGGTCTTCCACTCCAGGAACAAGGACCGCCTGATGGGGGTGCTGCTGCTGGCGATGATGATCCCGTTCGCGGCGACGATGATCCCGCTGTTCCGGATGTTCGCGGACTTCGGACTGACCAGCACAACGATCGCGGTGATCCTGCCGGCGATCTCGGTGCCATTCGTCATCCTGCTGTTCCGGCAGGCGGCACGGTCCTTCCCGCACGAGATCGTCGAGGCCGCCAGGATCGACGGGCTGCGGGAGTTGGGCATCTTCCTGCGTATCTTCATCCCGACGATGCGCTCCACCTATGCCGCGGCGGCGGTCGTCATCTTCATGACCGCGTGGAACAACTTCCTCTGGCCCAAGGTCATTCTGATCAACGAGGCGTTCCAGACGATGCCGATGCTGATCTCGAACCTGACCTCCGGCTACGTCACGGACTATGGAGTGCTCATGCTCGCGGTGCTGTTGACGTCGCTTCCGACGATGGTTCTCTTCCTCGTGCTGCAGCGGGCCTTCGCCCAGGGGATCACCGGCGCCATCAAGTGAGGATCGTCGTCCGCCCGCTCCACCGTGCTGAGGTTACGGGCGGGCGACTTCCTCGCGCGCTCAGCCGGGTGCGGGGCCCGTGGACTCCCGCCACACGACCGTGCCGATCGGGTCGTCGTCGGCCGGGTCCGGTCGGTCGTTGAGTGCGGCGAGCAGTCGGGTGATCGCCCGCCCGCCGAGGCGTTCGTGATCCATGATCACCGTCGTGATGGTTGGCGACAGGATGGCACCCAGGGTGTGGTTGTCCCAGCCGGTGATGCTCACGTCCTCCGGTACCCGCCAGCCGCGGGCGAACGCACCCCGGAGCGCGCCGGCGGCGACGACGTCATTGCCGGCGATCACGGCCGTGGCCGCGCCCGCGGGCAGATCACGCATCGCCTGCTCGGCGGGTTCGGCGTGCCAGTCGCAGTCGATGACGCCGTACGAATGCAGGCCGAGCCGCTCGATGGTGGCCAGGTACAGGTCCCGCCGGCGCCGGGCGGACGTGTGGTCGTAGTTGCCGGCGAGGTGCACGAACCTCTGGTGACCGAGCGCGGCGAGCTTCTCGATGAGTTCAACGATCGGCGCCGCTTCGGCGAGTTCTCCGATGCTGCGCATCCGGGCGTCGTACTCGGCCGAGATCACGATCGGTGTCCGGTCGCTGCGGCGCCGGGTCGACTCGGGAAGCGGCATCAGCGAGGCGATGCCCTCGAACAGACCCGACTCGGCGAGCTCGAGCACGCGCCAGGTGCGCTCGTCGACCGGTCCGCCGAGGGTGACGACGTCGAGGATGTAGCCGGCCTCGTGAGCGACGGTCGTTGCACCGGCGAGCACCTCGAGGGAACTCACGGCGGTACCCGTCGGCAGGATGAATGCGAGCCGGCCGGTCTTGCGCCCTCGCATCGCCCGGGCCACCAGGTTCGGGCGGTAGTCGAGCTGATCGATCGCGGTGCGGATACGGACCTGGGACTGCGGGCCGACCCGGGGATCGTCGTGGAGGAATCGCGAGACGGTCTGATGGGAGACACCGGCGAGTCTGGCCACCTCGCGGATCGTCGGTCGCCGGGTCCCGGGTGCGCTCTCGCTCACGTCCGGCCTCCTCGGCACCTGTGGTTCCGATCCCGCGCCGATGCGCAGCCCTGGTTCACTCGAACGGTAATGACCGGTCATACAGACCGTCAACCCGCCGCGTCCACAGACTCCGAGTGTGGCTCGCCGGGGTGCCCCGTCTGAGCGCCTCAATCGTTGGAGAATCAACGTTCGGAGCCGATCGGGATCCGGATTCGTGACCACTGCCCGGACACTTCACCGCCTTGGTTGACCCTCGTGTGACCGTGCGCATAACATCGTGCCGCACGTTCGTCGTACCCAGAGCCGGGGCCCGTTCGTCCTGGTGCCCGTTTCGAACACGCCACAGACCCAGGAGAGCCGAATGACCAGCCGCCGTTACGCCGTCGCCGGTACCGGACACCGCGCCAGGATGTATGTGAACGCCCTCACCGGGGTACACGCCGACGCCGGCGAGATCGTCGCGTGGTGCGAGCCGAACCCGGGGCGCGCACAGTTCCACGCCGAGGCCGTGGCCCGAGACCTCGGCCGTGCGGTGGACATCCCCCGTTACGAGCCCGCGGACCTGGAGACCATGATCGCCGAGCGTGATGTCGACGTCGTCGTCGTCACGGCACCCGACCACGCCCATGCCGACCTCGTCACCCGCGCCCTCCGCGCAGGCGCGGACGTGGTCGTGGAGAAGCCGCTGACCACGACGGCCGAGGGGTGCCGGGCGATCACGAGCGCCGTCGAGGAGACCGGGCGGTCTCTCATCATGACGTTCAACTACCGGTACGCCCCGCGGAACTCGAGCCTGCGCGAGGTGATCGCCTCCGGCGAGATCGGCGACGTGACCTCGGTCCACTTCGAGTGGGTGCTGGACACCGTGCATGGTGCGGACTACTTCCGACGGTGGCACCGGGACAAGGCGAACTCGGGCGGTCTGCTCATCCACAAGTCCTCACACCACTTCGATCTGGTCAACTGGTGGCTGCAGGACGCGCCGCGCCGCGTGTACGCCTCCGGTGGGCTGAAGTTCTACGGGCCCGACGGCGCCGGCGCGGCTGAGGCTGGCCCGCGTCCCAGCCGTGGGAGCGAGGCCGAGCCCGGTGACCGCTGGTCCATCGACCTCGCCGGCGAGCCGACCCTGAAGGCCCTCTACCTCGACTCCGAGCACCACGACGGCTATGTCCGTGACCAGGACGTGTTCGCCCCGGGCATCACCATCGAGGACAACCTCGCGCTCGTGGTCGACTACCGCCGCGGGGCGATGCTCACCTACTCGCTGAACGCCCACTCGCCGTGGGAGGGGTACCGGGTCAGCGTGAACGGCACCAAGGGCCGGGCCGAACTCCAGGTCGTCGAGCGCGGCGCGGTCCAGACCGACGCCAACGGAGACGCCGTCGTGGACCCCAGCGCCAAGCCCGAGGTCGGTGGCGGCGACGAGCTGCGGCCCCGCGGTGACCGCCTGATCGTCCAGAAGCACTGGCAGGAGGCTTACGAGTACCGGATCCCGGAAGGCATCGGTGGGCACGGCGGCGGAGACGCGATCCTGCTCCGCGACGTGTTCGACGGCTCCGGCGAGGACCCGCTTGGCCGTCGCGCCGGCTACCTCGACGGCGTCCGCGCGGTGAGCGTGGGCATCGCCGGGAACATCTCGCTCGCCTCGGGCGGCCCGGTCATCGTCGACGAACTGGACCTCGGTGTGGACGTGGGCACCGGGCTGGGTGACGCCGGACCGGATGCCGTTGTGGACGCCGGTGCCGCGGAGGCGGTCGGCGGGGGAGTGGCCTGATGCCCCGTGTCTGCTTCATCTCCCGAGTCCGACCGGACCGCCTCGACGCCTACCGGGAGGCCCACGCGCAGGTGTGGCCGGAGATGCTCGAGGCCCTGCGGGACACGGGCTGGCGGGACTACTCGCTGTACCTGTCCGACGACGGTCTGCTCGTCGGGCACCTGGAGACCGACGACTATGCCGCCGCCCAGGAGGCGATGACCCGCACCGCCGTCAACCCCCGCTGGCAGGCCGCGATGAGCCAGTTCTTCGTGGACCCGGGCAACCCGGACGAGGGCTTCCAGATCCTCGACGAGGTCTTCCACCTCGAGGACCAGCTCCGCGCGAACGGACTACCCACCCGCCCCACGCCCTGACCCAACCGCCCCTACCCGGCGCCCGGACCCGACCACCCGACCGACCACCCTGACCCGACCACCTGACCCGACCATCTGACCCGGCGCCTTCGACTTAGTCGGATCGCCCTCGACCTAGCCCTCGCGGACTCACTGGGTCGGCGGCTCCGGGACTAGCTGGGCGAGGGGCAGCCGCGAGGGCCTCTCCAGGTGGGCGCATCGTCCCGTTCGGCGGGGCAGAGGGGTCTGTCCACAGGGGGCTCCGCGTGCAGCGGCGGCACGTCACCCTGGGTGCATGCCCGCTGACATCCCCGCCCCACCGGAACTGCCGGTCGTGCACCTGACCAGCGAGCTCACGCAGGCGCGGCTCTCCCAGTTGAGGTCTACCGGCGACCTGCGGCGGGTGCGGCGCGGCGCCTACGTGCAGATCGCCGCGTCGGATCCGCCGTGGCGGCGCCGGGAGACCATGATGCTCGCCCGGTGCGTGGCGATCGCCCGGACAGCCTCTGCGACATACGCGTTCAGCCATGTCAGCGCTGCGCTCATCCACGGCTGCCCGATCTGGACACCCGAACCTGCCGCACACCTGACGCAGACCGTGACCCCCAGCGTGCGACCCGGTACGGATGTGCGCCGACATGTGTCCCGGGTCCCCGCGGACGAACTGACCCGGATCCGTGGCCTGCCGGTCACCACGCTCGAACGCACGGTTCTGGACTGCATCCGGAACCTGCATCCCCGGGACGGACTGGTGATCGCCGACGCGGCGATGCGAATCTCGATCCGGCCCGACCGCCGCCACCGCGAGGCGTACGCCGAGAAGATCGAGGAACTACGCAATCGGCTCCTTGCCAGACTGGAGCGTCCGGACATGGCGAGGGGGCGCCGTCGGGCTCGCGCCGTGCTCCGTGCCGCGGATCCGTACGCCGAGTCGGCCGCCGAGTCGGTGCTGCGATGGATCGCGGTCTCCCGTGGGCTCCGGCGCCCCACGACCCAGTATCCGATCGAAACGCACGAGGGCCTGTTCTACAGCGATATGGCCTGGGTGTTCCGGAGGGCGTACAGCGATGGGTCTCCAGGGCCCTCACTGGTGCTGCACGCCGAGTTCGATGGCCAGGGCAAGTACGGAGAGGACGCCCCCCGAGCCCTGGCGGCGGTCCGTGCCGAGAAGGTACGCGAGGATGCGATCCGCGAGGTCAGTGGCCCAATGGTGCGATTCACGCGGCCGGCCCTCGACGATCCGGTGGCGGTCTTCGCCCGCCTCACCAAGCACGTCACTCGGAAGTACGTGCTGACCCTGCGCGCCGACCCCGACCTGCACGGCTGAGACGTCGGGGCAGCCGCCGAGTTAGTCCTGGGGGCTTCGAGACAGGTGGAAGTCTCCCACTAGGTCGGGGGTTTGGGGACTAGGTCGAAGACCGGGCCGTCGGGGCCCTCGATCCTCCCGTGCGGTCGGGCGCCGAAGTGCCCGGACAGGGGCGCGGCCGCAGGGTAGGTTCGCTTCCATGAGGGCCGCGGTCAGCACGCGTTACGGGGCGCCCGATGTGGTCTCCGTCCGTGACGTCCCGGCCCCGGTTCCCGGGCCAGACGAGTTGCTCGTGCGGGTCGATGTGACCACGGTCAACCGCACCGACTGCGCCTACCGGGCAGCCCACCCGTTCTTCGTCAGGTCCTTCACCGGCCTGCGTCGGCCACGCCGCACGATCCTGGGTACCGAGTTCGCCGGGGAGGTCGTCCGGACCGGCGCGCGGGTGCACCGGTTCACGGTGGGCGAGAGGGTCTTCGGCTACTGCGAGGGCCCGTTCGGGGCACATGCCGAGTACCTCGTGGTGGCCCAGGACGCGATGGTGGCGACCGTCCCGGACGGCATCGGGCAGCGTGAGGCGGCTACCGCGACCGAGGGCTGCCACTACGCGTTGTCGGCCGTCCGACGCGCTGGGGTCCGGCCAGGGGAGCGGGTGCTGGTCAACGGGGCGACCGGGGGCATCGGCTCGGCGGCCGTGCAGCTGCTCGCGGCGATGGACGTCACGGTCACCGCGGTGTGCGCCGGTGAGCATGCCGACCTGGTGCGTGGCCTGGGAGCGGCCGAGGTGGTGGACTACCTGACCGAGGACTTCACCCGCACCACGCAGCGCTACGACGTGGTGATCGACGCGGTCGGCAAGAGCACGTTCGGCCGCTGCCGCCAGCTCCTCGAGCCGGACGGGGTCTACCTGTCCTCCGAGCTCGGGCCGGGCTGGCAGAACATCCCGTTGGCGCTGTTCGGTACGCTGCGGCGCGGCCGGCAGCGGGTGGTGTTCCCGTTCCCGGACGAGGGGCAGGCAGTGGTCGAGGGGATCCGCGACCGCCTCGCCGCCGGGACGTTCCGACCGGTGATCGATCGCAGCTATCCGCTCGAGGACATCGTGTCGGCCTACCGCTACGTCGAGACCGGGCAGAAGATCGGCAACGTGGTCGTCACCGTCCGGGACGAGTCCGCGGAGCGGTAGTCGACCGGGCACGACCCGCAGCCCGGGCGCGTGATCGTGAACACCACGGGTCAGGCGCCGAGCGACTGTGCCAGCTGGCCGAGGGTGAACTCCCAACCCTGACGGTAGGAGGTCGCGGGCGCGTCGTCGACCCACGGCCCACTGTGCCGGACGTGCACGACGCAACCTCCGCCGTCGGGCACTATCCGTACGTCGACGGCCTCGTCCGGCACGGAACCGTCCGCGTCCTCCCAGACCCACGTGAACGCCAGGTGCCCGGGTTCCTCGAGTGCGAGGTAGGACCCGCGGAGCGTGATGCCCGCACCCGGTGCCTCGATGCGGTAGCCGCCACCGATACGCGCGTCGACCTCGAACCGCACGTCGTCCCAGTGGCGCCACCACCAGGAGCGCAGGCCGTCGGTCGTCGTGAACGCGGCCCAGACCCGGTCCGGCGATGCTTCCACCCGCTGCGCTAGCTCGAGCGGAGCGCGCGTGATGGTGCGCCACTGCGCGGCGGCGTCCGCCTCCACCGTGTCGTCGGCGGTGCCGTCCGGCGGTGCGCCGAGGCTGCGTGCGAGTGCGTGCAGGCACTGCTCCCACCCACCGCCGTACCCGACGGCGTGGGCCGGCTCGGCGAGCGAGTGCTGCAGACTCAGTTCGGTCGTCGCGGCGTCGAGCGCGGTGATGCGCGCGGAGATGACGCTCTCGGCCTCGCCCTGCCACGACCATGAGACGGCGATCTCCTGGGCCGAGCAGGACAGCACGCGGCCTGCGGCGATGTCGTCGGTCTCATCGCTGAGCACCGCGGTGAACGCGTCGCCCGGAGCGCTCGGCGAGCCGGCGACGTCGCCGAACCAGCGGGCGAGGCGCACGGGGTCCGTGCAGGCGTCGTGGACCTGTGCCGGCGTGGCGCGGTACGTGCGCCGGAACGTCAGGGTGGGCCGCTCGGCGGTGCCGGTGAGTGCTCGCCGGATCGTGTCATCCATCGGGGATCCTCTCGGGGTGGGGAGTCAGGCCTTCTCGGTGCGGGCGCCGCGGGCGAGCTCGGTCTCCAGCGCATCCAGCCGTTGCGGCCAGAGCCGGGCGTATCGGTCGATCCAGGCGGTCACGTCGTCGAGTGCGCCGGGGACCAACCGGTAGATCCGGCGTGAGCCCGCGGGCAGGGACTCGACGACCTCGGCCTCGCGCAGCAGGCGCAACTGGTTGGAGACCGCCGGCTGGCCCACGCCGAACTCGGCTCGAATGACATCGCCGACCCCGCCCGCGGGCCGTTCGCCCTCCGCGAGCACCTCGACGATCCGTCGGCGGACCGGATCGGCCAGCAGGGCGAATGAATTCATTAGATAGTGATATCACGGATTGATGATATGCACCAGAGTTCGAGATTCCGGGGCGAGAGCGCCGACCATCGGTGAGGTCGCCGCCATCGAGCGCGACCGGCGCACGGGCGCCACCGCTCGGGCAGCGTCGCGGCGGGACCGCGCCGCGCGGAAAGCGCTTGCCAAACGCGAGTCGATCGGTGATCATGGACTGTCCCGCCCGGCACGTCGCCGTGCGGGAGACGCCCGAACGCGGACGCTCGAAGGGCGTCGACGAACCCGCGTCCAGACCGACGTCTCGAACACCGAAGGAGCCAAGCGTGCCGAAGGTCGCACTCGTCACCGGCGGAAACCGTGGCATCGGCCTCGGCATCACGAAGGAACTGCTCGGCGAGGGGTACGCCGTCGCGATCCTCGCGACCCGCGAGGAGCCCACCGAGCTGATCGCCGAACTGAGCGAGCTCGGCGAGGTGAGCTACGTCCGGGGCAGCGTTGCCGAGCTGGCCGACCACCGCCGCTACGTCGATGCCGCGCTCGAGCGCTGGGGCCGCATCGACCTGCTCGTGAACAACGCCGGCGTCGCGCCGGCCGAGCGCAACGACCTCCTCGTAGCCACGCCGGAGAGCTTCGACCGGGTCCTCGAGATCAACCTGCGCGGCCCGTACTTCCTCACCCAGCTGGTCGCCAACGCGATGATCGAGCGCCGCGCGCAGAACCCCGACGGCGTCGTCGGCACGATCATCAACGTCTCCTCGATCTCGGCGCAGGCCGTCTCGGTCAACCGCGGTGAGTACTGCATCTCCAAGGCCGGTGTCGGCATGGCCACCCAGCTCTGGGCCGTCCGCCTGGCCCCCGAGGGGATCGTCGTCTACGAGGTCCGCCCCGGCGTGATCGCGACCGACATGACGGCGGGGGTCAAGGAGAAGTACGACGCGCAGTTCGCGGGCGGGCTTGCGCCGATACCGAGGTGGGGCACCCCGCAGGACGTCGCGGGCGCCGTCGTCCAGCTCTCGGCGGGACGGATGGCGTACTCCACCGGCGACGTGATCAACGTCGGCGGCGGCATGCAGATCCCGCGGCTGTAGAGCACCACACGTTCCGGGCGGTTCCAGCCGGCCGTCCCCACGCTCGAAAAGGAAACACGATGACCGAGACCGCAGTCCCCGGCTCCCAGACCCTGACCATCGCCGGGATCGAGGTGCCCGTGGTCACCGCGAACACCGTCGTGGTCGGCACCGGCTCGGCCGGCTTCTGTGCCGCCGACCGGCTCTGGGAGTTCGGCCAGGACGACGTGGTGATGGTCACGGACAAGGTCGGCGCCGGGTCCAGCCGCAACGCCGGCTCGGACAAGCAGACCTACTACAAGCTGACCCTCTCCGGAGACGACGGCGACTCCGTCCACGAGATGGCGAAGACGCTGTTCTCCGGCGGCGCCATGGACGGCGACAACGCGCTCGCCGAGGCCGCGCTCTCGGCGCGCGGCTTCCTGCGCCTGTGCGACCTGGGCGTGCCGTTCCCGCAGAACCGGTACGGGGAGTTCATCGGCTACAAGACCGACCACGACCCGCGCCGCCGGGCCACCTCGGTGGGGCCGTACACGTCGCGGTCCATGGTGGAGCAGCTCGAGAAGAAGGTGCACCGCAACGGCACCCGCATCTACGACGAGTGCCGCGTCGTCGATCTGATCGTCTCGGGCGGCGCGATCGCCGGCCTGCTCGTGCTTCGACAGGACGTCCCGGCGGACTCCGAGGAGTCCCAGTACCTGCTGTTCCGCACGACGAACATCGTCTACGCCACCGGTGGGCCGGCCGGGATCTACGCCACCCGGGTGTTTCCGAACGGCCAGTGGGGTGCGTCCGGCGCCGCCTACCGCGGCGGCGTGCACGGCAAGAACCTCACCGAGTGGCAGTTCGGGCTGGCCTCGACCAAACCGCGCTGGAACGTCTCCGGCACCTACATGCAGGTCATCCCGCGGTTCGTCTCGACCGACGCCGAGGGCAACGACGAGCGCGAGTTCCTCACCGAGGCCATTCCCGACTACGGCCGGCTCATGACCCTGGTCTTCCTCAAGGGTTACCAGTGGCCGTTCGACATCCGCAAGGCCCGCGACGGCTCCTCCCTGATCGACCTGCTGGTCTACCGCGAGACCGTGCTGCGCGGCCGCCGGGTGTTCCTGGACTTCCGGTCCAACCCGGTCCGCCCCGACTTCGACCCGAGCGCGCTCGACCCCGAGGCCCGCGACTACCTGGACAAGGCCGGCGTGCTGTTCGGCACCCCGATCGAGCGGCTGCGCCGGATGAACGAACCCGCCTACCAGTTCTACCTGGACCGCAACCCGTACGTGGACCTCGAGACCGAGCTCCTCGAAGTGGACGTGTGCGCCCAGCACAACAACGGTGGCCTGGTCGTGGACGCCTGGTGGCAGTCGAACGTGGCCGGCTTCTTCCCGGTCGGCGAGGCCGGCGGCGCACACGGCGTCTACCGCCCGGGCGGGGCTGCCCTGAACAGCGGCCAGGTGGGCGCCACCCGCGCCGCCCAGTTCATCGCGGCCCGGCGCACGCAGGGCCCCGTCGCGGCCGAGGAGTTCAGCGCCGCGGCGACGCCCGTCCTCGCCGATGCGCTCGCCCTGGTCGAGCGCGCCACCGCGCGCGCGGCCGCCGGCACTCCGGACAACACCGGCGACCTCCTGCGCGAGGTCGCCGAGCTCATGAGTGCGAAGGCCGGTCCGGTCCGCTCGGCGGCCTCCATCGACGAGGCGCTCGTGCAGGTGCACGCGTGGCTGCGTGATTACGACGAGCTGGTCAGCGCGGACGCGTCCTCTCGTCGTTCGGTGAACCGCACGTTCCTGGTCCGGGACATCCTCACGACGGCGTACGTGTACCTGTCCGCGATGGCGGACTATGTGGGCCACGGCGGCCGCTCGCGCGGCTCGGTCCTGTACACCGATCCCGACGGCGGCCTGCCGCTGGTCGGTCACGGCGAGTCGGCCGAGCAGGAGCTGGACCTCCCGGACCTCTTCCGGTTCACGCTCGACGGCGGCGCCCTGGACCCCGAGGTCCAGGAGTCCGCGTGGGCTCGCCCGGGCGAGTCCGGCGACGGCGCGGGCCTGGCCGGGTGGGTCGGTCCGGTCTCGCGGGAGGTCGCCGACCCGGCCGGGCGACCGCTGTTCCGGTGGCGGCCGGTGCGGCCGATCCCGTCCGGCGACGACTTCTTCGAGAACGTCTGGCGCCAGTTCCGGGAGGACGGCAACATCCACTGATCCCGCGTCACGGCAGCAGCTGAGCGCGCACGATCTCGATCACATCTCGGGCTTCGAGCGGCCCCGAACACGGCATGGCTCGGCGGGAATCGGCCTAGGCTGCCGCTCGTGAGCTCCGAGGACGTCGTCGTCATCGGCGCGGGACCCGCCGGCCTCGCTGCCGCGGCCGAACTCCGCCGCCAGGGCGTGCGTGCCCTCGTCCTGGAGCGGTCGGACACCGTCGGCGCCGCGTGGCGGGGCCGCTACGACAGCCTCCGCCTCCACACGCCCCGTGAGCTGTCCGGTCTCCCCGGGCTGCCCATCCCGCGGGAGATGACTCGCTGGGTGTCCCGCGACGACCTGGTGAGCTATCTCGAGCAGTACGCGGTGCATCACCGGTTGGACGTCCAGTTCGGCGCCGAGGTCACCGGGATCGCTCGGACACCCACGGGAGCCTGGCGTGTTGCGCTCGCGGACGGCGGCATCCTCACGGTGGCGCACGTGGTCGTAGCCGCCGGCAACAGCAACACGACGGCACCGCTCGAGGTTCCCGGCGCGGAAACGTTCACCGGTGAGCTGGTGCCCGCCTCCGAGTACACGAACGGGATCCCGTTCGCCGGCCGCCGTGTACTCGTGGTCGGCTCGGGCAACACCGGCACCGACGTCGCAGTGGATCTGGTCGGGCACGGGGCTGCGTCCGTCTGGATCGCGGTCCGTACCCCGCCGCACATCCTTCCCCGCAACCGGGGGCTGGTGGCCGCCCAGCACGCAGGAGTCCTCGTGCGGCACCTGCCGCTGCCGGTCGCCGACCGGCTCGGCTGGGTCGTCACCCGCATCGCGACCCCCGGCCTGCGGTCCCACGGGCTGCCCCGCCCGCGCACCGGACTGCTGACGCGCGTGGTCCGCGATGGCAAGATCCCGGTCCTGGACCACGGCATCGTCGGAGCGATCCGGGCCGGCACGGTCCGCCCCGTCGCGGCACTTGCCCGTCTCGATGGCTCGGACGCCGTCCTCGTCGATGGTTCTCGCTTCGCGGTGGACGCCGTCGTGGCCGCCACCGGCTACCGGCGGGGACTGGAGCCGCTCGTCGGTGGGCTCGGTGTCCTCGACGGGAGGGGACGTCCTCGTGGCGGCGGCGGGCGCCCGGTACCTGGCGCACCGGGATTGTGGTTCATCGGCTATACCGACCCGATCTCGGGCATGCTCCGGGAGATCCGCATCGAAGCCCGCCGCCTCGCCCGGGCGATCGCCGGCACGTCGTCGCGGACGCATCTTCACGCCCGCCCGTGAACCGCGTCAGCCGACCTCCCAGGCCGTCAGGACACCCTCGCCTGCTGTGAAGAACCGATCGCCGGCGGACATGGAGAGCTGCCACGATTCGGCGATCTGGAGTTCCCAGATCTGCCGCCCGGTGTGCACGTCCACGCCGATGAGCGGGCTTGTCCCACTGCTGGTCCGGTCGTAGGTGCGGCCCGCGATGACGCTCCCGGCACCGACACATGGGCAGGTGAACAACGCGTCCGTCGGGAGTGACCAGTCCAGGGCGCCGGTCGACTCACGGATGCCTCGTAGGCGGCCGGTGCCGTCCGTGGTCAGGACCCGGCCCGCGAGGCGTGCCACCGGCATCTCGCCGGGGCGGCTCCAGAGAGTTTCGCCGGACTCGGCGGCACTGGCGACGGTGTCGATCGGGAACCGGTCCGATGCCCCGGGCGCTATCTCCTCGGCGGCGATCTGTGTCCCCGACAACGGATCGTCGTCAAGTTGTAGGTCCGCCTGGTCGGCGGGAATGGTGAGTGGTTCGCGGTGGCGGGAGTACAGCACGGTGCCGTCCGGCCCGGAGACACGCCAGTCCGGAATGCTCAACGACCCTGGGACGATGCGCTCTGGTTCGGAGAGGACGGCACCGGTCGTCACGTCCAGGATCAGCCCTTGCGGCTCGGTGCGGTGCGTGGCTCGGTCGACCTCGCGGCCGACGGAGATCAGCACTTTCTGGTCGAAGACCGCGATGCTCGGCTGCCATTCCGGTATTCCTGGTGTGACGGCGGTGTTCCAGATCGGTGTGCCAAGAGGGTCCGCTGTTCCCACGCCGGGCTCGATCGACGTGCCTTCACCCCCGTCGTCAGTCCCCAGGACCGGGGCTGCTCATCGACCAGGGCCCGCGCGGCGCCATCGAACCGGGCGACCTCATACCCCGCGGCCACGGTGCGGATCAGGACGAGGTCGGCACCCGCGGCAACAGCGTGCTCGACGCCCGGTACACCGGCGGCACCCACCTCGCCGCTGAGCGGATCGATCAGGAGGACCTGGGCATCGTCCCCCTGCCCGGTCACACAGGTCAGGCGCACGGCGTCATCGGTGCAGCGCGGAGCGAGCGCCGGTACGGACCATTGATCCGTGCCGGTCCGACGGTCCAAGCCCCTGATCGAGCGCTCGTCGATGATCACGACACGGGAGGGAAAGAGGCGCAGTTCCAGGCTGATGCTCGCCCGTGACAGTTCCTGCTCCCACGCGACGCGCGGTGGCTCGGACAGGTCCGTGACCAGGCCCCAGCCTGGTGGTGGCGGCGCCGGGGGTGCGATCAGCACCCCCGCGACGACGAGGGCGGTGGCTCCCCGCCACCCACGGCACCAGGCCGCGCCAGCGGCCGGACCCTCGGCTCACGACCGGTCGACCGGAACGCTCGATGCGGACCGGCCCCGCCGCGCCGTCGGGCTCGTCGTCCCCGGCGAACGTCAGCGTGAACTCGTCCCCCGACGACCCCCGTGCCATCGGTCAGGCGCCCGGCCGCGGACCGGATGAGAGGAGCCACTTGCCGCTGTCGGTGTTGATGAGGATGTCCCCTTCGCGGGCGCTCACGCAACTCAGCGGCCCGTCGCCCGGATCGGTACAGGTCACCACACCGGACCAGTCGACGTCGTCGAGAGCATCGACCAACGGCGTGTACCGGACCGTGGCCAGCGGGTCGGTCGCCGTCACCCAGATCTGCAACGCCGGCGCGGGTGCCGTGAAGCCGCCGCGGCTGTCCGCGGCAGCACCGTCAGCGCGGCGAGCGTCCCCGCGACGATCAGGGCAAGGCCCGCGACGATCCAGACCGCCGGCGCCACGGCAGCCAGGTGCGCTCGACCGCTGGCGGCTGTCACCGGGACCGCGCCGGCCGGACCGTTCGGCGTGCCGTCGTCGGCCCCACCCACGGTGAACTCCTCAGCGGGGTCCGTCCTCGGCGTGGCGTCATTGTGCCGTATCGCGGTCGGGTGGACCGAGTAGGGGGCCGGAGCCCGCGTATGCGGCCGATGCGCAGGGTTTCGATCAGCCCACCAGCCAGGACCTGGCGCCACCGAGGACCGTCCATTTGCCGGTATCCGCGTCGATGTACGCGACCCCTTGGTAGCGCCCGGCGGTACAAACCCATTCCCCACTGGGACGCGTCGGGTCGGGCGCACCGTGTTCGTCGGATTCCAGCGAACCGCTGCAGGATGAACCCATCCAGCCGAGCCCAGCGAGGGCAGCGCTGAAGTTCAGATACTGGGTTGGCGTGAAGCCGGTGTCCTGCGACAGCTCGAGCGCTTCGGGGCGGTCAGCCAGCGCGCGCGCAAGGGTCACCGGCGCCGCATAGATTCCGGCGACGATCAGTGCGGTGCCCAGCGCCGCGAAAGCGAACGCCGGCCGGGCGTGGTGAGTCCAGGAGACCACTCGGTGCGTGGTGCCGGGACCGTCCGCCATGCCGCCGTCGGGCTCGCCGAGGACGAACTCCTCCCCGTGGTCCAGCGACGCCATGGCGCCATTGTGCCGGACCTCACTCGGACTCGAACTGCCACAGCGTCAGCGAGGTGTTGGTCAACAGGACCAGATGGTCCCCGACCGGCGCGACGTCGAGCGGATAGTCCCCGACCGTCGGCACCCGCCAGCGCAGGGCACCGGTCCCCGTGTCGAGGCCTGCAAGCGAGGTCCTCCCGCCGGTGTCGGAGATGCCGACCAGCACGGTGTCGCCGGCCCCCACGCAGGCGCACCAGGCCAGCCGTCCGCGGTTCGCCGTCGTGGTCCAGATTTGTTCCCCGGTCTGCTCGACCAGACCGAACAGTGCACTGTCGGTGTAGACGAGCACGCGCCCGTCCAGCCGGGCGAACGGGTACGGGTACGCCTGCGGGAGCGACCAGAGCGGCTCGCCCGTGGTCCTGGTCAGCGCATCGAGCGTGCCGCCGCGCACCTGGAACACGACGTCGGAGTCCGGGTCGTCGTCGACGGGCATCGTCACCCCGTACGGCGCGATCGGGACCGGCTCGACGCTGCTCTCCCCGTCCGTGACGACCTGTCGGCCACCGGAGTTCCCGGCCTCAAGCGCGACGATCACGCCGGGCAACTCGTACACGAAGCCGCGGTCGAGTCGGATCTCGCCTGTCTGGGCGTCGAGCACGAACCCCGCGAACACCGAGACGAAGACCTCCCCGTCGACCACCCGGAGCACCGGCGCGTAGGGCTCTCCCCGCAGGCCAGGGCCGATGAGGGTGCTCCACCGGGGCTCGGCGAGGGGGTCCGAGCCCTGTAGACGCACCACCCGCTGGCCGTCCGCGTCCTGGCGCAACGCGATGATGTCACCGTCGGACTGCGTGACCAGGAGGGCGCCGGGCATCGGGGTGCGGGTGACGGTGCCGTCGGCAACGTCGATCCTCAGGATGGCGGCATCGACGTCGCGCCCCGCCCGGCAGAGCAACGGCTCGAACTCCCACGCGCACGTCATCCCGGGCTCGGATACGGACCAGATCGCGCGGCCGTCGGCGTCGTCGTAGCCGGTGACGGTCGACCACGTGCCCACCACCACCCGGTCCTCGAAGACTGCGACCCGTGGAGTGTCGAGCCACGAGGTCAGGTTCGGCATCGGCACGCTCCAGACCTCGTCGGGCGCCTGGGCCAGGTCGGCTTCGGCGACCACGCCCCACGCCGGCTGCACCGGCGGAACGGTGAGCACGCCGACCACGATCAGCGAGACGGCCGCGGCCACCCAGGCCGGAGCCGAGGAGGTCGTCACCTGGCTGGGCCGGCGGCGTGGACCGGGCTCGCCGGCATCCACGGGGAAGTCAGCCTCGGCCGGGACATTCTCGGCTGCGAGGGTGAACTCGTCGTAGTCGCCTGGGGCGCCGCCCATACTCGATTGTCGTCCCGTGCGCGGAGGTCCGCCCGGTGGTTGACCGACGGGAGTGGGTTCGCCGCGCCGAAGGTGAAGGTCCTGGACATGACCCGCCGCCCTTGCGCCCGGCGTGCGACACTTGAGGAAGTGTCCGGCGCGATCGAGCGGTCACGCCAGGGCGCCTGAGTGCGTCACCACGCACGAAGAGCCCGAGGCGGCAGTATGAGCAGTATCGCGATCCAGCTTCCGGGGACCGGCACGGTTCGGGAACGGCACGTCAGCGACTTCAAGGAACTGACCCAGCGCGTGCAGGCCGCCGGTCTGCTGAAGCGCAGTTACGCCTACTACTGGTCGAAGATCATCGGCCTCACCTTCGGTGGGTTGGCACTCGCCGCGGCGTTCGTGCTGATCGGCAACAGCTGGTGGCAGATGGCGCTCGCGGTCGGCCTGGCCCTGTTGATGACCCAGGTCGCATTCCTCGGGCACGACGCCGCGCACCGGCAGATCTTCGTCTCCGGCAAGTGGAACGAGTGGATCTCCCTGATCCTGATCAACCTGTTCGTCGGCATGGGGCACGGCTGGTGGCAGCGCAAGCACACCAAGCACCACCAGGTCCCGAACAAGGTGGGTGCCGACCCCGACATCGGGGGCCGCGTGCTCGCGTTCACCCCGGAGGGCTACGCGTCCCGCAAGAACCCGCTGACGCGGTGGCTCGCCACCCAGCAGGGCCGCTTCTTCTTCCCGCTGTTGCTGCTCGAGGGTGTCAACCTGCACGTGCAGGGCATCAAGGGCGTGCTCTCCAGGGGCAAGGTCAAGCGTCGCTGGGTCGAACTTAGTTTCATCGCGTTCCGCCTCGGCAGCTATTTCGCGCTCGTCTTCATCATCCTGCCGCCCGGCAAGGCCGCCGCGTTCATCGGCATCCAGCTCGCCGTGTTCGGCCTGTACATGGGCTCGTCCTTCGCGCCGAACCACATCGGCATGCCGCTCGTGCCGCCCACGGCCAAGATCGACTTCCTGCGCCGCCAGGTGCTGATGAGCCGCAACATCACCGGTGGCCGCGCGGTCGACACCTTCATGGGCGGTCTGAACTTCCAGGTCGAGCACCACCTGTTCCCCTCGATGTCCCGCCCGAATCTGCGCAAGGTCGCGCCGATCGTGAAGGCACACTGCGAGGCACTCGGAGTGAGGTACACCGAGACCACGCTGATGCAGTCCTACCGGGCCGTGATCGCCTACCTGAACAAGGTCGGCCGCGGCGGCCTGGACGTGTGGGCATGTCCGTTGGCGGCGCAGTACCGCCTCTGAGCAGCTCGGCATTACGGGCCATGCCCGACGGCGGTGGGCCGGCTCCGCATGGTGGCGAGCAGTCTGCTCCGGCTCCTGCCCGACGGCGGTGGCCGGCCGGTCGGGCCCGCGTCAGTCCGGTGGTGGTGTGGTCGGCGCACGGTAGTTCGCCGGCAGGTCCGGCACGACTGCGCCGCCGGTGTCGTAGGCCGTGACGGACGTGAGGTGACCGGCCGCGGACGCGCCGCCGTCGGCCTCCACCCGGACCACCAGCTCGCGGACGCGGACCGGTTCGAAGACGTGCACCCGGCGGACCCCGACCGTGCCTGCGGCGACCAGCACCACGCCGTCGGGCGTGCGCACCTCGTGCCCGCGCACGTGCTGGCCGGCGGTGAGGTCCTCGCGCAGCACCAGGTGATCGATGGTCACCGGGCGCTC
This sequence comes from Occultella kanbiaonis, assembly GCF_009708215.1. Lineage (NCBI taxonomy): Bacteria > Bacillati > Actinomycetota > Actinomycetes > Micrococcales > Ruaniaceae > Occultella > Occultella kanbiaonis. The sequence continues at coordinate 1,090,424 of NZ_CP046175.1, forward strand.
GAACCGGGCCAGCACGGTGTCCCCCGACGCAGTCAGCGTGGCCGGGACCGGGTCGGCGAACCGGCGGTCCCACACGGCTCGCCAGGCGCGCACCCGGGCCACGTCCTCCTCGGGGATGTGCCCGCGGGCATCGGGCGGCAGGTTCAGCAGCAGGCCCGCGCCGAGGCCGATCGACCGGTAGGCGATCGCCAGCAGGTGGTCCACCGTCTTCGGTGACTCGGCATCGTGGTGGAACCAGCCAGGGCGGATCGAGACGTCGCACTCCGGGGGCAGGTACCGCGCCTCGGCGAGGTCCGCGGTGCCCTCGGTGTAGTTGTCCGCGTGGGTCCGATCGACCACGTACTCGACCGGATCGGCGGCCAGGCCGTCCTCGTTGCCGACCCAGCGGATCGTCGGCCGGCCCATGTTGAAGACCATGGCGCCGGGCTGGAGCTCGTCGATCAGGGCGGCGATACGGTCCCAGTCATAGCTGCGTCCTGCCGAGCCGGCGCCGTCGAACCAGAGCTCGAACAGCTCGCCGTAGTTCGTGCAGAGCTCACGCAGCTGGGTCAGATAGAGATCGTCGTAGGCCTCGGCGTCCTCGTAACAGGGCGCGTTGCGGTCCCAGGGGGACAGGTACAGCCCGAGCGCCAGTCCGTGGCGCCGGCAGGCGGCAGCGACCTCGGCCACGACGTCCCCGCGCCCCTCGCGCCAGGGCGAGGAGGCCACGGAGTAGTCGGTCGTGGCGCTCGGCCACAGGCAGAACCCGTCATGGTGCTTGGCGGTGAGGACGGCGTACTTCGCACCGGCGTCGAGGGCGGTCCGGACCCACTGGTCGGCGTCGAGGTCGCCCGGATCGAACGTGGCCGGATCGAGCGTGCCGTCGCTCCACTCGCGGTCGTTGAACGTGTTGATGCCGAAGTGCCAGAACACCCCGAGCGCGGCCTCCTGCCAGCGCAACTGCGCCGGGGTGGGCACGGGTCTCGGGGTGCCGGGGTTGGTCATGGCTCCATCCTCGCCGATCCGGGCCCGCCGCCCCTCGCACGCCCCGCCGAGTGGGCTACAGGTACGGGCGCACCAGGGTGTCGTAGCGCTCGGCCATGGTGGCGATCGTCTCGTCGCCTGGGGAGTCCCAGATCTGCTGGTTGAAGATCTCGACCTCGACGTCGCCGGTGTAGCCGGTCCCGGCGATCCAGGAGGTGATCGTCGGGAAGTCGATGTAACCGTCGCCCATGAATCCGCGGGAGAGGAGTGCATCGGTGGCCAGCGGGAGCAGCCAGTCGCACACCTGGTAGGACGCGATCCGGCCCTGGGCGCCGGCCCGGGCGATCTGCTCGCGCAGGTCGGGGTCCCACCACACGTGGTAGGTGTCCACGACCACCCCGACGGTCTCGGCCGGGAACTGCTCGGCCAGGTCCAGGCACTGCTTCATCGTGGACAGCACCGCCCGGTCCGCGGCGAAGATCGGGTGCAGCGGCTCCAGGACGATCCGCACGTCGTGCTCGGCCGCGAACGGGGCCAGGTCGGCGACCCGGTCGGCCACCCGCTGCCGCGCCGCGACCAGGTCGCGGTCGCCGTCGGGCAGTGCCGGGCCGCCGGGTGCACTCGCCGCGCCGAGGCCACCGACCACCATGACCAGCTCGCGGGTGCCCAGCGTCGCGGCCTCGACGATCGCGGCCCGGTTGTCCGCCAGGGCGGCCGCCCTGCCCGCCTCGTCCGAGGCGGTCATGAACCCGCCACGGCACAGCGAGGAGACCCGCAGCCCGGCATCGGCGACGATCCTCGCGGCGTTCTCCAGGCCGGCCTCGGCCACCCGGTCGCGCCACAGCCCGACGGCGGGCAGCCCGGCCCGCACGGCGCCGTCGACCGCCTCGGCGAGTGTCCAGGCCTTCGTGGTCGCCGTGTTCAGGGACAGCCGGCTCAGGTCCGCCATCAGAGCGTGATGGGGGTGAGGTCGATGCGGCGGCCCTGCTCCGACGAGGCCAGCCCGGCCTCGGCGAGTTGCACGCCGCGGGCAGCCGAGAGCAGGTCGTAGCGGTGCTCACGACCGGCGACGGCGTCGCGCAGGAACTCCTCCCACTGCAGCTTGAAGCCGTTGTCCAGGTCGTCGTTCGCGGGAACCTCGAGCCACTGGTCGCGGAACGGCTCGGTCACGGGCAGGTCAGGGTTCCAGACCGGCTTCGGTGTGTGCGCGCGCTGCTGGGCGACGCACTTGCGCAGCCCGGCGACGGCGGACCCATGGGTGCCGTCCACCTGGAACTCGACGAGCTCGTCGCGGTAGACGCGCACGGCCCAGGAGGAGTTGATCTGGGCGATGATCTCCTCGCCGTTCGGGCCGGTGATCTCGAAGATGCCGTAGGCGGCGTCGTCGGCGGTGGCGTCGTAGGCCTCGCCGCGCTCGTCCCAGCGGGTGGGGATGTGGGTGGCGGTCCTGGCGACCACGGACTTCACGGAGCCGAGAATGCCCTCCAGGACGTAGTTCCAGTGGCAGAACATGTCCGTGGTCATGCCGCCGCCGTCCTCCTTGCGGTAGTTCCAGGAGGGGCGCTGCGCGGACTGGTGGTCGCCCTCGAAGACCCAGTAGCCGAACTCGCCACGCAGGGACAGGATGCGGCCGAAGAAGCCCTCGTCCACGAGACGGCGCAACTTCACCAGGCCCGGCAGGTACAGCTTGTCGTGCACGACGCCGGCGGTGACGCCGGTCTCGTTGCGGAGCCGGGCCAGCTGGATGGCCTCCTCGAGGGTCTCGGCGGTCGGCTTCTCGGTGAAGATGTGCTTGCCGTTGCGCATCGCCCGGGTCAGTGCGGCGTAGCGGCGGGACGTGACCTGGGAGTCGAAGTAGACGTCGATGTCGTCGGCGTCGATGACCGCGTCCTGGTCCGTGGTCCATTCGGCGATGTCGTGCTTCTCGGCGATCTCTCGGACCGCATCCGCGCGCCGGCCAACCAGGATCGGCTCGACCTGGACCTTGGTGCCGTCCTCGAGGACCACGCCACCGGCCTCCCGGATCGGCAGGATCGAGCGGAGCAGGTGCTGGCGGTAGCCCATGCGGCCGGTGATGCCGTTCATGGCGATGCGGAGGGTGCGGGTCGTCATCGGGGTCGTCGTCTCCTGGGAATCGGTGGGGGAGTGAGGCACTCCCACGTTGGAATGCGCTTTCCGTAGCGTACGGCCGGGGTCGGAGCACGTCAAGATCTGCCACGTCGGGTGCCGATCCACGGCCCTGCGGTCATGCGGTTCCGGGTCCAGCAGTGACGCCGGTGCGTGGCCCGGCCGTTGACCTGGAACCAGTTGCGTCGCCGAGGTACCAAGGCGTGCGGCAACGAGGTCGACGCGGCGGGTACGGGGTCGACGTGTCTGGCCGTGACTCGTCGGGCGGCGGGTTGCCGGGCGGCTCTCCCCATTGTGGCGACCGCCCCACCCCGCCATGCTGGGCTCGCACTGCAGCAACCGAGGCGAACCCGGAGGACGAATCGATGTCGGACATGTTCAACGATTTCAAGGACAAGGCGAGCGAGGCGTTGGAGAGCGCGAAGAGCAAGGTCGGCCCCGCCGTCGAGGGTTTCGCGGACAAGGCCGGCGACGTCTTCGAGGACGTGAAGGAGAAGACCGGGGACGTCTTCGAGGACGCCAAGGACAAGGCCGGGGACGTCTTCGAGGACGCCAAGGAGAAGGCCGGCGACGTGATCGAGGACGTCAGGGACCGCTTCGACGGCGACGACGTCGAGGCGCCCGCCGCTCCGGAGGCCGCTGCAGCCCCGGAGGCCGTCGCCGTTCCGGAGGCCGCTCCCGCTCCCGAGTCGCCGACGCCGACGCCGCCCGCCTGAACCCTGCCGCCGACGGGCGCGGTGCGCGTGCGCCGCGCGCCCGTCGGGCTGCCGGCCGGGGTGCTCTGCGTGCCGCAGCGCGCGGGATCAGTTCCGCGGCGGTGTGGAGTCGCGCAGGACCACGGTGCTCGCCACCTGCTGGACGCGGGGCTCGGGCGCCGGCTCGGCCAGGGTCAGTTCGGTGGCGGCGGTCCCGACCTCGAGGAGCGGCACCCGCACCGTGGTCAGTGACGGCGTCAGGTCGCGCAGCGTGACGATGTCGTCGAAGCCGGCGATCCCGATCCCGGTGCCGACCGCGACTCCCGCATCGCGTGCGGCCGCCATGGCGCCGACGGCCATCACGTCGTTGACGGCGAAGACCACGTCGACGGCGGCGCCCGACTCAAGCAGTTGGCGCATGCCCTCGTAGCCGCCGTCGCGGGTGAACGCCGAGCGCACGATGTGGTCGGGGGCCAGGGTGGCGTCGTGGCCGGCCAGGCCGGCCACGAACCCGTCCAACCGGTCCCGAGCGGTGAGGTGGCCGGCCGGGCCGGCGAGGGCCGCGAACCGGCGGTAGCCGGCTCCGTGCAGCGCCCCCGCCAGGTCCGCGGCCCCGGCGGCGTTCTCGATCACGACCGTGTCCACGTCGAACAGCGGCTGGCCGATCATGGCGACCGCACCACCGCCGGCACGGTAGGCGGCGAGGGCGGCGCGGAGGCGGTCGTTGACGGCCTCGTCGTCGGTCCGGCCGCCGGCCATCACGATGGCCCGCGCCCGCTGGCTCTGGAGCACCTCGATGAAGGCGATCTCGCGCTCCGGGTCGTGGCCGGTGCTCGCGAGGGTGACCATCAGCCCGGCCTGCTCGGCGGCGGCGGTGACGCCGGAGGCGATCGAGGAGAAGTACGGGTCCGCGATGTCGTGCACGATCAGACCGATCGTGGTGGTGCGGCCGCGGGCCATCGCCTGTGCGTTCGCGTCCGGTGAGTAGTGCAGCGCCGCGGCCGCCGCGAGCACCCGCTCCCGCAGCTCGGGCCGGACCGTGCGGTTGGCGCTGCCGTTGATGGCGCGCGAGGCGGTCGCGAGGGAGACGCCGGCCTCGCGGGCGACGTCGCTGAGGGTGACCGAGGGCATGACACCAGGGTAAGCGCTTTCACGACCCTCGTGGGGGAGGTGCCCGGGCGCCGGACTTGCGAGCGTGCGGTTGTGCGGCCCATTGACCGGATGTGCCGCACAGTCGCGCGCTCGGTCTCGGATCCGCGCCCGTTCGGTCTCGGATCCGAACCGCGGCGGTCAACTGCCCGGCTGGGCCATGCGGCGGATCCAGGCGGCCCCTTCGGGGAGGAGGTCGCACGGCAGCGGAACGGGGACTCGGCCACCGGGCACGCCGATCGCGACGATGGCGGTCCAGCTGCCACCCGGTTCGGGACCGGGCACCTGCTCCACGTCGGGCAGCACCTCGAGCACGAGCACGCGGGAGGCCGGGTGGAAGTCGTTGTCGATCCCGCGGCAGTGGCCGAGCACCCGTCCGTCCGGATCGACGGCGACGAAGGAACGCCGGTTGTTCCCGCCGCGCCACCGGTCGGGCAGCAGGTCGTCGAACCTGCCCCGGGACGTCTCGACATCGGCGGTGGTGGCGGGGCGAACGTGCATGGCGGCCAGTGGACCACGCCCACCCGGACACGGTGCTCGTCAGTCGCCGGTGCCGACGGCGGCGTCCTCCAGGGCGGCCCGGTCCGCGTCGGCCCGCGCCACCACGGCCGGTGTGACCCGGGCTATCGCGTAGGCGACGAAGATCAGACACACCGCGACCGCGCCGAGGAACACGGCGGGCAGCCCGAACGCCTCCCCGACCGCGCCGCCGAGCAGGGCGCCGACCGGCATCGTGCCGTACATGAGGGTGGCCGAGGCCCCGCCGACCCGCCCGAGCATGACGTCCGGGATCAGGCGCTGGCGCATGGCCCGGGTGATCACGTTGCCGACCATGTTCGTGAAACCGATCACCACGAACGCGGTGCCGATCGCCCACGCGTTCGGCAGCAGCACTGGCACGGCGAGCAGCGCCGAGTTGACGATCCAGACGATCGCGAGCAGCCGCGTCTCGGTGATCCGTCCGAGCAGGTGCTCGGCCAGCACCGAGCCGAGCACGGCCCCGATCGCCACGGTGGTGATGAGGATCGCGTACATCTGCTCGCTGAGGCCGACGGCCGAGGTCGGCCCGACGAGCCACAGCACGAACACGGCGAAGTAGGCGGTGTTCGCAAGGTTCATCGCGGCCCCGGTGATCACCAGCGGTCGCAGGACCGGGTGAGCGAGCAGGTAGTGCAGGCCCGCCCGGATCCGTGCACCCATCGACTCCGCGGGCGCCGCATCCTTGGGTCCGCGGGCCGCCGGCTCCGACACGCGGGCACCGCCCACATGATCGCCCGCCCGGTACGAGCCCCGCAGACCGAGGCCGATGCAGGCGATCGCGATGCCACAGAGCAGCCCCGGCACGCCGAATGCCCAGGCCGGCCCGGCCGTGAGCAGGAAGCCGCCGAGCGGCGCGCCGACGAACTGGTTCGCGACCTGTTGGACGCCGAGCAGCCGGCCGTTCCCGGATGCCAGGCGTGAACGCGGTGTCACGGCCGGGATGAGTGTGCCCGCAGCAGTGTCCGCGAACACTTCGGCGGCGCCGAACACGAGCAGCAGGCCGAGCAGCACCGGCATGGTCAGCGCACCGGCGAGCGCGGCGCCGGTCGCCAGGGCGAGCACCACCATCCGTAGCGCCATCGCCACGAGCATGATCCGCCGCCGATCGCCGCGATCGATCAGCGCACCCGCGTACAGGCCGAGCAGCAGCCAGGGCAGCCAGGTCGCGGCGGACAGCAGCGAGATCCGTAGCGGTGAGGTGGTCAGCCCGAGCCCGATCAGTGGCACGGCCACCAGCAGGATCCCGTCGGCCAGGTTGGAGGAGGCCGTTGAGGCGAAGAGGGCGACGAACCGGCGCCCCAGTGGCTCGAGGGTCTTCGGCGAGGTGCCGAGCGATGCTGTCACGGTGGTGCTCCTCGTAGACTGAGTAGAGAAAGCGATGCAGAGGAATTTATGCAGAGAAATCTCTGGAACTCTAGCGAGCATGGGCACGGGAGGGCAAGGGCATGGAGGAACTCGCACATGAGCCGCGACTGGACGCCGCGGCGATGAAGGCGTTCGCACACCCGCTCCGGCTCCGGATGTTCTCGGTGCTCTCGAACGGCGGCCCGGCCACTGCCACCCGCCTGGCCGAGCGGCTGGGCGAGAACACCGCCCAGACCAGCTATCACCTGCGCCAACTCGAGCGGCACGGACTCGTCGAGGAGGACACCAGCCTCGGCAAGGGACGGGAACGCTGGTGGCGCGCCGCCTCGTTCAGCATGCAGCGCACCAACGAGGGCGCTGGGCCGGTGCAGGCGATCCTGCGTTCGGCGATCGTGGAGGACCAGGCGGCGACCCTGCAGACCTGGCTCTCCGACGACGCCGCCCCGCAGGAGTGGGTGGTGGCGTCCCTGGAGCAGTCCACGACCGCCGTCCTCACGGCGTCCGAACTTGCCGCCCTGAACCGGGAGGTCCAGGAGGTGATCGACCGGCACACCTCAGCGGGGTCCGGGCGAGAGGCCGCCCTGCGCGAGGGGTCGGCGGGCCTGCGTCGGATCAGGGTGTACTACGACGGGTTCCCGCTCCCGGTGGACTGACGGCACGACGCTGCCGGGATCCGTACCGGGGTGGATGCCCGCGGTGTTCTCAGGCGGAGGCGAGCCAGGCGCTCGGGTCCTCGATCACGGTGGCGAGCGCGGCACGGGCCGCGCCGGTGAGTGCGGGTCGGTCGCCCGCGACCGACGCACGTACCTGCGCCGGTGCCCACGGCGCGGCCAGTACGCGCACGGAGAGTTCCCGCTCGAGCTCGGGCCGGAGGTGCTCGGTCAGCGGGGCGAAAGTGTTGCCCAGCACCACCTCCGAGACGTCGACGAGGTTGATGAAGGCCCCGACGGCGGTCCCGAGTGCGCGTGCCGCGGCGTCGACGGCGCCGCGCGCGGCCGGATCGCCCGCCGCGAGGGCGGCAACCAGGTCCGGCGGGCGCGCGTCGTCGGGCAGGCCGGCGCGGCTGAGCAGGGCCGCGGTTCCTGCGTAGGTCTCCAGGCATCCCGTCGCGCCGCACCGGCACGCCGGGCCGGTCGGATCCACGCAGACGTGCCCGAGCTCGCCACTCCAGCCGTGCTCGCCGGCGAAGAACTCGCCGCCGTGCACGATCGCGGCGCCGATGCCCACGCTGCCCGACAGGTACAGGAACGAGTCGCCCCCGGAGCCCGCGGCCAGTTCGGCGCCGGCCGCGAACCTGGCCTCGTTGCCCAGGTGCAGGCGCCCGCCCGGGATCGGTGCGCCGAGCAGGTCTGCCGGGGTGACGTCCGTCCAGCCGAGGTTCGGTGCCCGCAGCAGCACGCCGCCGCGCAGCAGGCCCGGCAGGGCCAGGCCCGTTCCGGCCAGTCTGGTGCCGCCCGCCGTGGCCACCGCCTCGGTTCCCAGGGCCCCCAGTTCGGCGAGCACCTGCGCCGGATCCGACCCGCGCAGGTCCCGCTCGCGCGTCGCCTCACCGAGCACGGTCCCGGACAGGTCGAGGACCCGGGCGCCCAGGTAGTCGATGTTCACCTCGAGGCCGAGGGCGCCGACCGTGCCGGGGGCTGGCCGCAGCGGGATGGCCGGTCGCCCGGCGAGGCCGGCCGTCAGTGGCGCGTCCTCGGCGACGAGCCCACCCTCGATGAGTTCGGTGACCAGCCGCGAGACCGTCGCCCTGGTCAGGCCGGTCGCCGTGGCCACGTCGGCTCGGGACGGCGGGGTCGGCGCACTCATCACGGTCCGGGCGATCAGGGACAGGTTGTGTTCACGCAGCGTCTCCTGGCGCACGGCGCCGCCGCCTCGTCCGCCGTTGCCTCGCATGGCTTGACCCTAACCGAATCGATGGATAAGTTCAGCAGCACAACAAATCCGAGTTCCACCCAGACCAAGGAGCCCCGCGATGGTGCGCACGCCCACTGCTGATGACAAGTTCTCGTTCGGCCTCTGGACGGTCGGCTGGACGGCCCGCGACCAGTTCGGCGAAGCCACCCGCCCCGCCCTCGACCCGCGCGAGTACGCGACGAAGCTGGCCGAGGTCGGCGCCTGGGGCATCACGTTCCACGACGACGACGTGGTCCCGTTCGGCAGCGACGACGCCACCCGCGAGCAGATCCTGACCGACTTCAAGAAGACCACCGACGAAGCCGGCCTCGTGATCGAGATGGTCACCACGAACCTGTTCAGCCACCCGGTGTTCAAGGACGGCGGTTTCACCTCCAACGACCGGTCCGTGCGCCGGTTCGCGCTGCGCAAGGTGCTCCGCAACGTTGACCTGGCGGCTTCCCTCGGTGCGTCCACGTTCGTGATGTGGGGCGGGCGCGAGGGTAGCGAGTACGACGGCGTCAAGGACGTCAACGCGGCCCTGAACCGGTACCGGGAGAGCGTCGACATCGTGGCTGCGTACATCAAGGAGAAGGGCTACGGCCTCCGGATCGCCCTTGAGCCGAAGCCGAACGAGCCGCGCGGAGACATCCTGCTGCCCACCGTGGGCCACGCGCTCGGCTTCATCGCCGAGCTCGAGCACGGGGACATCGTTGGCCTGAACCCCGAGACCGGGCACGAGCAGATGGCGGGGCTGAACTACACCCACGGCCTCGGCCAGGCGCTGTGGTCCGGCAAGCTCTTCCACATCGACCTGAACGGGCAGCGGTCCATCAAGTACGACCAGGACCTGGTGTTCGGTCACGGCGACCTGCTCTCCGCGTTCTTCACCGTGGACCTGCTCGAGAACGGCTTCCCGGGCGGCGGACCCACCTACGACGGTCCCCGCCACTACGACTACAAGCCGTCCCGCACCGAGGGGCTCGAGGGCGTCTGGGACTCCGCCAGGGCGAACATGGAGACCTACCTGCTGCTCGCCGAGAAGGCGAAGGCCTACCGGGCGGACCCGGCCGTGCAGGAGGCGTTCGTGACCTCCGGTGTGCTCGAGCTGTCCGAGAGCACCCTTGGCGAGGGCGAGAGCGTGGCGGACCTGCTCGCCGACCGGACCGCGTTCGAGGACTACGACGCCGATGCCGCCGGTGAGCGTGAGTATGCCTTCGTCCGGTTGAACCAGTTGGCGATCCAGCACCTCATCGGCTAGGTGTAGACCCATGACGTCGACGTCGCAGCAGCTCGTGGCCGGGGTGGACTCCTCCACCCAGTCGTGCAAGGTGGTCATCCGGGACGCGCGGACCGGAGCGCTGGTGCGCTTCGGTTCCGCGCCGCACCCGGACGGCACCGAGGTGGATCCTGAGGCCTGGTGGGACGCCCTCCAGGTTGCGATCGGCGCCGCGGGCGGCCTCGACGACGTCGAGGCGGTCTCGGTCGGCGGCCAGCAGCACGGCATGGTCGCACTCGACGCCGATGGCGCCGTGGTCCGTCCTGCGCTGCTGTGGAACGACACCCGCAGCGCGCAGGCAGCCCTTGACCTGATCGCCGAACTGAGCGACGGCACGCCGGGCTCGGGGGAGCGGGCGTGGGCCGAGGCGACCGGCAGCGTGCCGGTCGCCTCGTACACGATCACGAAGCTGCGCTGGCTCGCCGAGCACGAGCCGGAGAACGCTGCCCGGGTCGAGGCCGTCGCGCTGCCGCACGACTGGCTGACGTGGCGCCTGGCCGGGGACGGGCCGGGCACCGACGGCCTGAGCCGCCTCACCACGGACCGCTCGGACGCCTCCGGGACCGGCTACTTCGATGCCGCCCGGAACGCGTACCGCTTCGATCTGCTCGAGCGTGCGTTCGGGCGCCGGATCGGCGTACCCGCCGTGATCGGCCCCAGCGAGCAGGCGCGCAGCCGCGACGGCCTGGTGCTCGGCGCGGGCGCCGGGGACAACGCCGGCGCCGCGCTCGGCCTCGGGCTGGGCCGGGGTGACGTCGCGATCTCGATCGGCACCTCCGGCGTCGTCAGCGCCGTGTCGCAGACCCCGACGGCGGACGCGTCCGGTCTTGTCTCCGGGTTCGCCGATGCGACGGGCCTGTTCCTGCCGCTCACGGCCACCCTCAACGGCAGTCGGGTACTGGATGCGATGGGTGCCCTGCTCGGGCGGCCTCACCGTGAGTTCGCCGAACTCGCGCTGAGCGCACCGGCCGGGTCGGACGGCCTGGTCCTGGTGCCCTATTTCGAGGGCGAGCGCACCCCGAACAAGCCGGACGCCACCGGCGCGATACACGGCGTGCGCCTCGGGAACACGACGCCCGCGCACCTGGCCCGTGCCGCCGTCGAGGGCCTGCTCTGCGGCCTCGCGGACGGACTGGACGCCCTGCGCGGCCAGGACGCCGAGGTCGACCGGATCGTCCTGATCGGTGGCGCCGCCCAGTCCGAGGCGGTCCGGCGGATCGCGCCGAGCGTGCTGGGCCTGGACGTGACCGTGCCGAAGCCGGGTGAGTACGTGGCCGACGGCGCGGCCCGCCAGGCCGCGTGGGTGCTGCTCGACGAGGACGAGGCGCCGCGCTGGCCGCTCGCGGGGGAGCAGACCTACAGCGCCGATGGAGCGACGCCCGGGCTGCGGGAGCGCTACGCCCTCGCTCGCGAGCTGACCCTGACCGCGGAGCGCTGACATGCGCAGGTTCGAGTTGCCACGGCGCACCATCGAGGCCTTCGGGAGTGCCGGCGTAGAGATGGACTTCCTGCCCCGGGTTGCCGGCGCAGCCGAGACGAGCGTGCACCTGGCCACGGTCGAGGCGGGTGGCACGATCGGTGTGCATCGCGCCACGAAGTCGCAGGTGTTCGCCGTGATCGCCGGCGCCGGCGAGGTGGCGGACACCGACGGTGTGCGGGTCCCGTTGTCCGCCGGCCAGCTCGTCATCTGGGAGGCCGGCGAGATGCATCAGTCCTGGGCGACCACGGCGATGTCGGTGGTGATCGTGGAGTCGGACGGGCGGTTCGAGACGACCGAACACCACCGGGAGCTGTAGCGGTCGACGCGGTGTCGAGCACGCGGACGATCCGATCCCGGCCGATACTGGGATGGTGAGGACAGCGGGCAGACCCTGGTGGCGATCGCGCGACGTCGGGGTCGACGCCGTACCGGAGCCGATCCGCCCTCGGCACGTCGGCATCGTCATGGACGGGAACCGGCGCTGGGCCAAGGCGATCGGCCAGGCCCCGAGCGTCGGCCACCGGGCCGGCGCCGACCATCTCGGTGAGGTCCTGGACTGGCTCAGGACGCGTGGCGTCGACCACGTCAGCGTGTTCGTCCTCTCGGCCGACAACATCCGGAAGCGTTCGACCGCAGAGGTCGGCTACCTCTTCGAACTCATCGAGTCCGTGCTTCCGGCCACCATCGAGCGGACGCGGCACTGGCAGGTCCACCTCTCCGGCGACCTCGCCCTGTTGTCGCCAGGGGCGCGCCGAGCACTGCGCCGCGCCGTCGAGAGCAGCCGCGGACGGGCGGGCCATCTCACGCTCGCCATCGGCTACGACCCGCACGCGGACATCGTCGCCGGCGTCCGTGCCGCACTCGCGGACGGTGCCGCGGAGCTGGACGGCGCCGGCCTGGTCGAGGCGATCGGGGAGCGGATGCCGGGCGGGCCGGTGCGGGACATCGATCTGGTCATCCGCACCAGCGGTGAACGCCGGATCTCGGGCTTCTTCCCGTGGCAGGCCGCCCGTGCCGAGATCGTCTTCTCGCCCAAGATGTGGCCCGCCTTCACCGAGGCCGACCTCGATGTCGCGCTCGCGGAGTACGGCCGCCGGCGCGTGGCAGCCGACACCTGACCGCGACGGTCGATCCGGCGCGGCGCCCGATCTCGCCTCATGGGCCGACCACCACCTCGAACCAGTTCCGGCGGCCGACCTTCAGGATGGCGCCGGGCGAGATCGCCGGGCGCGCATCGCCGTCCCGCAGCGGCGCCGAGTCGAGGGACACGGCGCCGTCGGCGATCAGACGTCGGGCGGCGTTGCGAGACAGTTCCGGTCGGGCGGCCAGGACGATCTCGAGCACCGCACTGGTGGGCGGCACGGTGAGGTGGGGGACGCCGTCGGGCAGTCCGTGGCCCGAGAACACGCGCGTGAACTCCGCCCGCGCCCGGCCGCCCGCGACCGAGCCGTGGTAGCGAGCCACGATCGCCTCGGCGAGGTCGAGCTTCGCATCGCGGCTGCTCGCCCCGCCCTGCCGCGCTCGGCTCTCGAGATCCTTCACGACGGCGTCGGGCAGGTCCGTGTAGACGCGCGCCCAGGCGCCGATCAGGTCGTCCTGGAGCGTCATCAGCCGTCCGAACTTCTCGGACGGGGAGTGCGCCAGGGCGACGTAGTTGTTCAGTGACTTCGACTGCTTCGCGCCACCGTCCAGCCCGGGGGTGATGGTGCTGGTGATGACGGTCTGCGGGCGCTGGCCGTGCTTGGTCTGCAGGTCACGGCCGACGGTCTCGTTGAACAGCTGGTCCGAGCCGACGATCGTCAGGTCGGAACCGAGCGCGACACTGTCGTAGCCCTGCAGCACCGGGTAGATCAGCTCGTGGACGCCGATCTCCTGACCCTCGCGGATGCGTGCCTTGAACATGTCGCGGGCGATGAGCTGTGCGTGGGTGACGAGGCCGAGCTCGCCCACCAGGTCGGCGATGGACATCGAGCCGAACCACTCGGAGTTGCGGCGGATCTCGAGCACCTCCGGGTCGTCGCGGAGCACCATGGTGACCTGCCTCAGGAACGCCTGGGCGTTGGTCTCGATCTCGTCCGGGGTGAGGACCGGCCGGGTCTGGTTGCGGCCCGTCGGGTCGCCGATCCGGGTGGTGGTGTCGCCGAGCAGGAACACGACGACGTGGCCGAGGTCCTGCAGGTACCGCATCATCCAGAGGTTCACCGCGTGGCCCAGATGCAGGTCGGGTGCCGTGCAGTCGACGCCGAACTTGATCCGCATCGGCCGCCCCGATGCGAGTCGATCGATCAGATCGGTACGGCCGAAGATCTGGTCGGTCGTCCGTCCCAGATGCGTGAGCACGGCTTGGCTGTCGTTCATGTGGTTCCTCCTCGATGGTGCGCTCGAGCGAGGACCGATGCAGCCACTCGCTCAGAGACGACGAAAGGTGAGGACCATGTGGTCCTCACCTGTGACTCTGGGGTGGCTGGCCGACTACGTCAGGGGCGCGCGGGCGAACGGCTCACACCAGAGCCGTTCGGATACACGCGACGCGTCAGCACGTTCGGCAGCCTATCGGATCACCGGGGTCGAGACGGTGACGGTCGGCGAGGCGCCGCTCCCGGATCGCGCACTACCGTGTGCAGATGTCACCTCTGCGGTTGGCGCTCGTCTGCCTGCACACCTCACCGGCCACGGAGCCGGGTGCGGGTGACGCGGGCGGGATGAACGTCGTCGTCTGGCAGCAGGCGCAGGCACTCGCCGCGCTCGGGCACCGGGTCGATGTGATCACCCGGCGATCCGACCCCGGCCAGCCGGAGCAGTCGACGCCGAGCCCGCACCTGACCCTGCGGTTCCTCGACGCAGGGCCGCCCGAACCGCTGCCGAAGGGCGCCCACGAGGACGTCATGGCGGAGTTCGGCGCCGCGCTGGGCCGGCTGGCTCGGCCCGTGGGCTACGACCTCATCCACTCCCACCACTGGTTCTCCGGGATCGCGGCGCTCTCGGTCGCCCGGAGCCTGGGCGTACCGCACGTGCAGAGCTTCCACTCGATCGCAGCCCCGGAGGCCACCCCGCTGTCGGCGGGGGAGCGGCCCGAGTCGCCCGGGCGCCTCGCGGGGGAGGCGATGCTCGCGCGTGAGTCCGACCTGGTGGTCGCGATCAGTGCCGCCGAGGCACGGACGGTCACGGAGCGCCTCGGGGGCGAGCCCGGCCGGGTGGTGATCGTCGGACCCGGCGTGGACAACAACCTGTTCCACCCGGACCTGCGCCACCACGAGGACGCCGGTGCGCAGCACCAGGAGCCGGGGCATCTGCTCGTGGCCGGCCGGCTGCACCCGCTCAAGGGCATCGACCTGGCCATCGAGACCCTCGCGCTGCTGCCCGAACCTCGTCCGCTGCTCGTGATCGCCGGCGACGCGGCCAGTGACACCGCCGCCTACGCCGAGCGGCTGCGCGCGCTGGCCCGGGATCGCGGTGTCGCCGGGCTCGTGCAGTTCGCCGGGGCGCAGCACCGGGCCGATCTGGCGAGCCTGATGCGTACCGCACGGGCAGTCCTGGTGGTGTCCCACTCCGAGACCTATGGCCTGGTGGCCCTCGAGGCCTCCGCGTCCGGGGTGCCGGTGGTGGCCGCCGCGGGCGCCGGCGGGCTCGCCGAGGCGGTGGTCGACGGCGTCACCGGTCTCCTCGTGCCCACCCGGGACCCGGGTGACTGGGCCGTCGCGGTCGAGCGGATCCTCACCGAGCCGGGGCTCGGCGCCGGCCTCGGGCGGGCCGGCCGAGAGCGCGCGCTCGGTCTGGACTGGGAGAACTCCGCGCGGGACCTGCTCGCCGCCTACGTCAGTGCATCAGGGCGACGACCACGATCATGACCGGCAGCGACAGCACCGTGGTGACCAGCTGTGCGTCCCGCGCGATCGCCTGCCCCTGCCCGTACTGGAGGGCATAGACCAAGACGTTCTGCGCCGTCGGGAGTGAGGCCATCAGGACCACCGCGAGGGTCTGGTCGGGGCTGAGCGAGAGTGCTGCGGCGATCCCGAAGGCGATCAGGGGGTGCACCACGGCGCGCATTCCGGTGACCACGATCAGATCGGGCAGCGGAGCGCGCGTGGCGACCGGCCGCTCGGCCGCGCCGGAGCCCTTCTTCGACCCGACCAGGGACAGCCCGAGCGTGATCAGGGCGAGCGGCGCGGCCGCTGCCCCGACGAGCCGGAACGGCTCCAGGACGAACTCGGGAGGTGACCACGGCAGCACCGCGAGCACGATGCCGAGGCCGGCGGCGATGGTGACCGGGTTCGTCAGCGGGCGCAGGATGAGCTGGCGTCGGGAGGCACTGCCCGCGGGCCGGGTGTCCAGGATCGCGAACGCCACCGGCGCCAGCACGAGCAGCTGCACCAGGAGCACCGGCACCACCGGTACGGCGGTGCCGAGCACGTACACGGCGAGTGGCAGGCCGAGGTTGCCGGCGTTCAGGTAGGAGCTCGACAACGCGCCGACCGTCGCCTCCCCGGTGCTGCGGTGCAGCACGAACCTGAGGATCGCGCCCGCACCGGCCGCAACGATCAACGTGGCCAGGACAGTGGTGAGCGCGCTGGAGGTGAACAGCAGACCCAGGTCCGTCTCGGCGATCGTGGTGAGCAGCAGCGACGGCGTCGCGACCGTGAACACAAGCTTCGCGAGCACGAGCTGGGCGCTCGGTCCGAGGACCTTGGTGGTGCCGAGGATCCAGCCGATGAAGGCGATCACCGTCATCGTGCCCAGCGCGACGAGAATCCCGCTCACGAGGCGGACCGCTCCTCGAGGTAGCGCTGCACCACCGACGAGTCCAGGTCGCCCAGTCCCGCGGCCACGACGCCGGCGAACACCTGCTGGAGGAACTGCGCGTGCTCGGTCGGGCCGCCGGTCAGCCGTCCCTGCGCCTGGGCGAAGTCGAGGTCCTTGATCATCAGGTGCGCCGCGCTCGCGGGCTCGTGATCGTGGGCGACGAACCTCGGGCCCTTCACGTCGAGGAGCCTGCTGCCGGCGTAACCACCGCCGAGGACGCTGAACAGCGCGGCCAGATCGAGGCCGGAGCGCTCGGCGATCACCGCCGCCTCCGCGAGCGCCACCGTCGTGGCCGCGACGATCAGCTGGTTGCACGCCTTGGCCACCTGGCCCGAGCCGAGTGGGCCCAGGTGGACGGCCCGCCCGCACGCGGCGAGCAGGTCCACTACGGTCGCGGCGTCCTCGTCCGCGCCGCCGACGAGGATCGACAGCGCCCCGGCGACGGCACCCTCCCGGCCGCCACTGACGGGGGCATCGACCACCCGCACGGCGCCACCCGTGCGCTCGGTGAGGTCGCCGGCCAGGGTGCGGATGCCGTCGGGCGACGAGGTCGAGCAGACCACGAGCAGAAGGTCACCGGTGCGCCCCGCGAGCAGGCCGTCCGGACCCTCCAGCACGTCCCGCAACTCGGGCAGGTCCGGCAGCACGGTGACGATGACGGCGCACTCGGCGGCGAGGGCCGCGGGGGTCGGCGCCCAGTCCGCGCCCGCCTGGAGGAGTTCGGCCGCCGACCCAGGGCGGCGCGCCGTCACGAGCAGCCGGCCGTCCTCGCGTCGGGCGGAGAGCAGGTGCCCGGCCATCGGCGCACCCATGGTGCCCAGGCCGATCACGCCGATATTCATGGTCGGCAACCTACCGCCGATGCGATGCCCGCCGGCTGCCCGGCCGATCAGTGGACGCCAGGCAGGCCAGGCAGCAGGGCCTCGATCTCGTCGCGGTCCAGGGCACGGTCGACCAGGAGCGCATGCAGCTCCAGCGGCAGGTCGGCACCCTCGGCGACGGTGAGCGGGGTGTCCCAGGCCAGCGCGGGACCCACCCCCAGGTAGTCCCCGGCGCGGGCGAACCACGGACGCGCGGCGGGCCCCTGGATCAGCAGGGCCGTCCACGCACCCTCCTCGCCGGCCCGGGAGACGGCCAGCCACGGGGACGTCGAACCGTGCGCGGCGTCCTCGCCCTCACCGTCGGCTACCAGCAGGCGGGCCGGGCCACCGATCGGGAATCGCCAGAAGATCCCGCCGTAGCCGGCTCCCGGGCGGCCGGACGTGGCCGGGCTCTCGATGGTCAGGGCCCGCACGGCCCGCAGGTCGCTGCGCCACGAGAGCTGCCAGCCATCTGCCCCGGGGCGGGCCGCGGCGGTCAGGGTCCGGTCCTCCTCGACGAGCACCTCGCCCTCGTGGGAGTACCACACGAGATGCTCGGACAGGGTCGCGCCGGTCAGGGTCAGGTCGTGGGGGACCTGGGTGCCGTGGTTCTCGAGCAGCGTCGGTCCGGCGCCGCGCACGAACGTGCGACCACCCCAGAACGACGTGCCGTTGACGGCGGGGACCGCCAGGGACAGCCCGTACTGGTGCCGGTGGTCGACCGGGCTCTGCTCGGTGAGCATGGTGCCCGCGAGGGTGTAGATCGGGTGGAGGTACGGGCGGGGGGCGTGCACGTCGGGCATCGCCGCATGGCGCTCGTACCTGGCCAGCTCGAGGCCGTCCACGCCGAGCACACCCACCTCGTCGTCCCGGCTCCAGAGCAGCACCCCGGGCGCCGCCGGGGTCGCGGGCGCCTCCGCGCCGGTGACCTCGGCGGCCGGACCGCTGCGTTCGCGGGGAACGGGACCCGAGCTGGCCCGTTCCACCAGTCGTGGCCGGAAGTACAGGGACGGGCGCTCGCCGCCGCCGAGGATCAGCTGGTGCAGCTGTTCCCAGGCCTGGCGGCCCAGTTCGGCCTGTGGCACGGCCATCGTGGTCAGTGCCGGCGTCGCGTACCGGGCGAACGCGATGTCGTCGAAGCCGACCACGGAGATGTCTCCGGGCACGTCCACCCCGGACTCGTTCAGCTTGCCGAGCAGCCCGAAGGCGACCAGGTCGTTGTAGGCGAGGACCGCCGTCGCCCGGGAGCCGAGCACCGCGTCGAGGGCGGCGTAGCCGTCCTCGATCATCGCGCCGCACGGCTCGTACCGGATGCTGATCTGCGGGTTCTCGCCCTCCAGGGCGCGCAGTGCACGAAGCCGGACCGTGTTCGAGGTGCTGCTCTCCGGCCCGGCGAGGTAGATGAACCGGGTGTGCCCGAGCTTGATCAGGCGCTGGGTGAGGGTGCGGATGCCGTCGGCGTAGTCGACCGAGAGCACGGGTACGGAAGCGTCCTCCGGGTCCCGGTTCACCACGACCACGGGCCCGGCGGTGGCGAGGACCTGCGCGAGGTCCGCGTCCGGCATCCGGGGCGAGCACAGGATGAGGGCGTCGCAGCGTCGCCGGGCCTCGAGGGCCAGCTCGAGCTCGCGCCCCGGGTCCTCGATACTGTCCGCGACCAGGACCCGATAGGAGTCCCGGGCCGCAGCCTGGTTGGCTCCGCGCAGGATCTGCTGGAACATCGGGTTCGACAGGTCCGGCACCAACAGCGCCACGGTCTGGGTGCGGCCGAGGGACAGGCTCCGGGCGACGGTGCTGGGGCTGTAGTTGAGCTCGGTGGCGACGGCGCGCACGCGCGCGGCCAGGTCGGCGCGGACGGTGGACCGCCCGTTCATGACTCGGGACACGGTGGCCCGGGAGACCCCGGCGGCGTCAGCGACCTCGGCGATGGTGGCGACCCGTGGGGTGTTCACGCGATCACCCCCGCCGTCGCCGCGTTCGCCCGGACCTGGGCCGCGTACGTCGAGCCGTGCAGGCTGAGCGTGACCGGGCCGAACCGGGCGCGGGTGCCCTCGTCGGTGCCGACCGGGGCGACGGCGAAGAGGCCGAGCTCTGCCCCGATCCACCGGCCGGGGCGGACCTCGAATCCTCCGACCGCCCGGACCCAGTCCGCGCTGTCGGGGAGCCGGTAGGCCAGGTCGGCGGTGCCGGTGCCGTCGCTGGTGAGGCGGATCTCGATCGTTGCCGGGCCGGGCAGGTCCGAACGATGCACGCGCTCCTCGGTGACGCCGTCGAGCAACCGGCCGGCCGCCACGGTGACGCCGTTCTCGGTGCGCTCAAGGCCGAGCCAGCAGTAGGCCTGACCGAGGATCACGAGCCCGGCGCGGGTGCCGGGGACGCCGTCGGGCAGGCTCAGGGTGGTGGTCGCGGTGAGCGGTTGTCCGGGCAGGACCTGACCGAGCACGTTGCCGAGCCCGCGCAGGTCGCCACGGTCAGCCGGCACCGCAGCCAGGGCGAGCGAACCGGAGCCGTTCGGGTGCGCCCAATGCGGTGCGGGGTTCGCCTGCCAGTGCCACTGCGGACCGAGCCCGGCCGCGGTGAAGTCGTCGCTGCCGTCCGGACCGTGGCCGGCCTGCACGGTTCCCGGGACCGGACTGTGATGCTCGAGCACGGGCCGGCCCACGCCGTCGGGGCCGGATTCCCCGAGCACAGGCCAGCCGTCGTCGTCCCAGGCCATCGGCTGCAGGTGCACCACGCGGCCGTACGCGCCACGGTCCTGGAAGTGCAGGAACCAGTCGTCGCCGTCGGGGGTGTCCACCCACGCACCCTGGTGCGCACCGTTGATCGGCGTGTCCCCCTGGGCGAGCACGATCCGGCCGGAGTACGGGCCGAAGACGTCGCGAGAGCGGAACACAGACTGCCAGCCGGTGCTGACGCCGCCGGCAGGTGCGAAGATCCAGTACCAACCGTCCCGCTTGTAGAACTTCGGGCCCTCGAGGGTGGTGTAGCCCGGCAGTGCGTCGCCGTCGACGACCGTGCGTGGGCGGCCGATCGGACGGCTCAGGTCGGGCGCCACCTCCACGACCGTCAGCCGGTTCTTGACCCCGGCCCGGCTCGCGGCCCAGCCGTGCACCAGGTAGGCGCGGCCGTCGTCGTCCCAGAGGGGGCAGGGATCGATGAGGCCCGATCCGGCCAGCAGCAGCGTGGGCTCGGACCACGGGCCGGCCGCCGACCTGGCTCGGGTGGAGAAGATGCCGTGGTCCGGGTCGGGATAGACGATCACCAGGTCGTCGCCGTGCCGCCGGATCGCGGGAGCCCAGACCCCGTCACCGTGCCGGGGGAGGGCGAAGTGGTCGACCGGTGGCACGGCCGGAAGGGCATGGGAGGCGACCGTCCAGTTCACCAGGTCGGGAGAGGTCAGCACCGGTAGGCCGGGCGCGCGGTTGAAGCTGGAGACAACCATGACATAGGTGTCACCGTCACGGATCGCGTCCGGATCGGGCCAGTCCGCGTCGAGGACAGGATTGAGATACCGCCCGGGCGGCGTGGTGGTCATCGGCATCGCGTGTCCTCCGGATCATGAGGTCTGCGTGCAGACTACCCGATCAGAAACCGGTTCCACGTCTCCTGGCCGCAATCGCGTGCGGTTGTCGCGCATCCGGAGCGCGGGGTGGAGCCTCTCGGCGGAGGTTCCGCCGACCGACGGAGTGCTTCAATCGGCATATTCACGCGCACCGCGGTGTGTCAGTGGTTCGACCGAACGGAACGTCGGGCGAGCCCTTCGTAGGCCGCCGTTGCGAGGAAACCGGTTGCCGCAAGGGATCGGATCTCGAGGACTTCGCAAGCTCTTCGAACTGTACGGGGTGGCGCCGTGCGGCGCGGGCACATCGACAGGTCGGATGGGGGAGTCGTCCAGAGGTCGAACGGCCCCCTCCCGGGCGGGAGAGGGCCGTTCGGCAGTGTCACCGCGCAGCTCAGACCTCGGTGTCGTCGTCGACCCAGTCGAACGTCTTCGTGACGGCCTTCTTCCAGGTCCGGTACAGGCGCTCACGCTCGCCCTCGTCCATCGAGGGCTCCCAACGCTTGTCCTCGGCCCAGTTGTCGATGACGTCCTGCTCGCCGTTCCAGAATCCGACCGCGATCCCGGCGGCGTAGGCCGCGCCGAGCGCCGTGGTCTCGGCGACCTGTGGCCGTACCACCGGCACGCCGAGGATGTCCGCCTGGAACTGCATGAGCGTCTCGTTGGCGATCATGCCGCCGTCGACCTTCAGCTCGGTCAGGTCAACGCCCGAG
Organism: Occultella kanbiaonis; assembly: GCF_009708215.1. Classification (NCBI taxonomy): domain Bacteria; kingdom Bacillati; phylum Actinomycetota; class Actinomycetes; order Micrococcales; family Ruaniaceae; genus Occultella; species Occultella kanbiaonis. The sequence goes on from NZ_CP046175.1 coordinate 1,111,847, forward strand.
TCCGCGTTCATGGCGTCGAGGACCTCCCGGGTCTGGAAGGCGGTCGCCTCCAGCACGGCTCGCGCGATGTGGCCCTTGTTCACGTACCTGGTCAGGCCCACCAGGGCGCCACGTGCGTCCGCCCGCCAGTACGGCGCGAACAGCCCGGAGAACGCGGGCACGAAGTACGCGCCACCGTTGTCGTCGACCGTCTTGGCCAGGTCCTCGATCTCCGGGGCGGAGGAGATGATGCCGAGGTTGTCCCGCAGCCACTGCACGAGCGACCCGGTGACGGCGATCGAACCCTCGAGCGCGTAGACCGCCGGCTGGTCCCCGATCTTGTAACAGACGGTGGTGAGCAGGCCGTTCTCCGACGGGATCTGCTCCGTGCCCGTGTTGATCAGCATGAAGTTGCCGGTGCCGTAGGTGTTCTTGGCCATGCCGACCTCGAAGCAGGCCTGGCCGAACGTGGCCGCCTGCTGGTCGCCGAGGATGCCCGCGATCGGGACGCCGGGGACCATGCCGCCCTCGCGGCCCTTGCCGTACACCTCGGAGGATGAGCGGATCTCGGGCAGCATCGAGGTCGGGATGCCCATGTCGGCGGCGATGCCCTCGTCCCAGTTGAGCGTGGACAGGTCCATCAGCATCGTGCGGGACGCGTTCGTGACGTCGGTGACGTGTACGCCACCGTCCTTGCCGCCGGTCATGTTCCACAGCACCCAGGTGTCCGTGTTGCCGAACAGCAGATCCCCGGCCTCGGCCTTCGCGCGGGCACCCTCGACGTTGTCGAGGATCCACTTGACCTTCGGGCCGGAGAAGTAGGTGGCGAGGGGTAGGCCGACCTTGGCCTTGTACTTCTCGGCGCCCTCGGTGCCGCCGAGCTCCTCGACGATCTTCTGCGTGCGGGTGTCCTGCCAGACGATGGCGTTGTAGACGGGCTCGCCGGTGGACTTGTCCCAGACCACCGCGGTCTCGCGCTGGTTCGTGATGCCGACGGCGGCGATGTCGCGGTGGGTGAGGTTTGCCCGGGTGAGGGCGAGCGCGACGACCTCACGGACGTTCTTCCAGATCTCCAGGGCGTCGTGTTCCACCCATCCGGCCTTGGGGAAGATCTGTTCGTGCTCGAGCTGACCGGACTCCACGATCTGCCCGGCGTGGTTGAAGATGATCGCGCGGGAACTGGTGGTGCCCTGATCGATGGCGAGTACGTAGTCGGCCATGGTGTTTCCTCTCACTTCCTTGTGGTGCGCCCGGAGAGCGGGCGTTCATGCGATGGGGACTGAGATGGCCGGGCGCGTACCGGTACGAGTACGCACCCGGCCGGGTGGATCAGAGTGAGACGGTCGCGAACAGACCGGCGATGACACCACCGACGATCGGCCCGGCGACCGGCACCCAGGAGTAGCCCCAGTCGCTGGAGCCCTTGCCCTTGATGGGCAGCAGAGCGTGCGCGATCCGGGGGCCGAGGTCACGAGCTGGGTTGATGGCGTACCCGGTCGGACCACCGAGGCTGGCGCCGATACCGACCACGAGGAGGGCGACGGCGAGCGGCCCGAGACCCGAGGGCGTGCTGCCGAACGCGATGATCACGTAGACCAGTACGAAGGTCGCGATGACTTCAGTGACGAAGTTCCAGCCGTAGGAACGGATCGCCGGCCCGGTCGAGAACACGGCGAGCTTGGTGCCCTCGTCAGCGGGTTCGTCGAAGTGCTGCTTGTGAGCGAGCCAGCACACCACGGCGCCGAGGATCGCGCCGAGCATCTGGGCGAGGATGTAGACGAAAGCGTTCGGGACGGTGCCTGCGATGACCTCGAGACCGGCGTCCGGGTTCCCCGGGAAGAAGTCCGAGCCGTTGGCGAGGAGTCCGAGCGTGACGGCCGGGTTGATGTGTGCGCCCGTGGAGTAGGCGACGTACACGCCTGCGAACACCGCCAGGCCCCAGCCGAAGTTGATGAGCAGCCAGCCCCCATTGTTGCCCTTGGTCTTCGGCAGCAGGACATTCGCCACCACACCACAACCGAGCAACGTCAACATTGCGGTTCCGAGCACTTCCGGCAAGAAGATTGCACTGAAGTCCACGATGTGCCTCTCTTTCTGATTCGGGAGGTGTTACCTGTGAACGCCCCATCGCGCGCCACAACGCAAATACTGCCGCTTCACAGCTTTGTGGTCAGGAAGGCTCGACGAGCGAAATCATCGGGGCGATGTCGTCAGCCTGGAGTCGTGCCTGCTCACCCTCCTCGTCGGTGGCGGTCAGGGCGGCCGCCTCGGTGGCCGCCCGGCGGTCGAGGTAGGAACGCCGTTCGGTCTCGCGGCGGGCCTGGTCCCATCCGAGGATGGGGGTGATGACGTCGAGGATCTCCTCGAGCGCGGCCTCGCCCGCGTCTGGGACCTCGTACTCGAGGCGGGTCCGGTGGGCCAGCACGTCCTCCAGGTGGAGGACGAGTTCGTGGGTCGCAGCGAACGCGATCTCTGCCCGCAGGTACGCCGGGGCATGCTCCAGCGGCCGGGCCAGATCTGGCTGTGCCTCGACCGCGTCCACGATCTGCGTCAGTTGGGATCCGTAGCGGTGCAGCAGGTGATCGACCATCGCCTTCGTCCACCCGTACTTCTCGGCATAGGCACGGGACTTGCGGCGCACGGCCTGTAGTCCGACGGCACCGGCGAGTGGGATGTGGTCGGTGATCGAGGGCAGCGACTCGGCCCGGTCGCCGAGCGCGAAGTCGACCGCGTCCTTGGCCATCACCCGGTAGGTGGTGAGCTTGCCACCGGCGATCGCCGTGAGGCCGGGGGCGACGGAGGCGACGGTGTGCTCGCGGGAGACCTTCGCCGAGGACGTGCCCTCCTTCGTGCCCGGCTGCAGCAGCGGGCGCAACCCGGCCCAGGTGCCGATGATGTCGTCCTTGGTGAGCGGATTGGCGAGGACGGCATTGGCGTGCTCGAGCACGTACTCGATGTCCGCGTTCGTGGCCACCGGGTGCCGAAGCTCCTGCTTCCAGGGCGTGTCGGTGGTGCCGATCACCCAGTACCGGGACCACGGGATCACGAACAGGACGCTCTTCTCGGTCTGCAGGATCAGACCCTTCTCGCCGCGGATCCGCTCGCGGGGGACCACGATGTGGATCCCCTTCGAGGCCAGCACGTGCAGTCCGCCCTCCTCGGCGGCGAGGCCCTCGGTCTCCTCGGTCCACACGCCGGTGGCGTTGATGACCTGGTCTGCCTTGACCGTGAGTCGTTCCCCGGTCTCCGCGTCCACCAGGACTGCGCCGTCCACGCGGCCGGAGGTCTTGGTCAACTCGACCACCTGGGTGCGGGACGCGGCCAGGGCGCCGTACTCGGCGGCCGTGCGGACCAGCGTGACCACGAGGCGGGCGTCGTCGACGCTCGCGTCCCAGTACTGGATCGCCCCGATGGCGGCATCGTGCCGCAGGTCCGGGAAGACCCGCTCAAGCTCGGAGCGGGAGAGGTGCTTGTGGAACGGCAGCGCTCGACGGCGCGAGGTCAGCGAGGCGAGGGCGTCATAGAGCCCGACGCCGGAGCCGACGTAGAACCGTTGCCAGAACCGGTGCTCGAGCGGGTACAGGAACGGCACCGGACGCACCAGGTGCGGTGCGATCTCGGTGAGCAGGAGGTCCCGCTCGGTGAGCGCCTCGTGGACCAGGGTGAAGTCGAGCATCTGCAGGTAGCGCAATCCGCCGTGCACGAGCTTGCTGGACCGGCTGGAGGTCCCGGACGCCCAGTCCTGTGCTTCCACGATGCCCACTCGCAGGCCACGCGTCGCGGCGTCGAGCGCGATTCCCGCGCCCGTCACACCACCCCCGATCACAAGGATGTCGAGCGGGGTGCCGTCGGACATCGCGGCGAGCGCATCGGTTCGGGTCTGGGCGGTCAACGCGATCGTGGCCACTGTTATCTCTCCTCTTCGAGGCTCCTGTCGGGGCCCGATTCCAACCTGGACTCCTCGCCCGACGGGCCCTGAGGACATGCTTGCCCTGTCCGCACGAGTGCGCAATCATCGTGCACGAATGTGCAGTGCCGCTCGGGCGAGGTGACCGATACGTGAGGGCGAGGTGAGTGATGCGTGAGGACGACGCCTTCCGGGCGGCCACGATGTACTACCTGCAGGACCAGACCATGGACGTGATCGCCCGCACGCTCGGGATCTCCCGGTCCACCGTTTCCCGGCTGATCAAGTCCGCCCGCGAGGACGGCATGGTGCGGATCTCGCTGCGCCCGCCGAGCAGCACCGGGTCCCAGCTGGGGCACCGGCTGTCCGCGACGTTCGGGATCAAGGCGCACGTGGTCTCGGTCCGGGAGAGTGCCTCGGAGGTACACCGGCTCGAGCAGGTGGCGATGGTCGCCGCCGGCCTCATCGCCGAGTGGTTCGGGCCGGACATGGTGCTCGGGGTGGCCTGGGGCACCACGGTCGCGGCGATCTCGCGTCACCTCAAGTCGTCCCCGAGCCCCGGGAGCGTGGTGGTCCAGCTCAACGGCGCCGCGAACACCTATGCCAGCGGCGTCACCTACGCCAGCGACCTGATCGCGGCGATCGCCGCGGCGTTCGACTCCACGATGTACCACTTCCCGGTGCCGGCGTTCTTCGACTTCCCGGAGACCAAACGCATGATGTGGCGCGAGCGCAGCGTGCGGCGGGTGCTCCAGATGCAGCAGCGGGTGGACGTCGCGCTGTTCGGGGTCGGGGCGCTGTCGGCCGAGGTGCCGTCCCACGTGTACTCCTCCGGCTACCTCGACGACGCGGAGATCGCCTCGCTCGCCGCCGACCGCGTGGTCGGCGACGTGTGCACCGTGTTCCTGCGCGAGGACGGCAGCTTCCGCGACATCGACATCAACGCGCGCGCCACGGGCCCGAGCCCGCTCGAGCTGCGGTCGATCAAGCGCCGGGTGTGCGTGGTCGTCGGCGAGGCGAAGGCACATGCGCTGCTCGGCGCCCTGCGGGCCCGGGTGGTCACCGATCTGGTGACCGACGAGACGACAGCACGGCACGTGCTCGGTCTGCTCCGCGGTGCACCGGGCACCGCCGAGGGTGGCAGGCTGGTGCCGTGAAACCCGACAGCTCCGGCGGTCCCAGCAGCATCGACGATCCGGCTGTGGTCCCGCTGATCCGGCCCGCGCTGCCCCGGGACGTGCCGACGATCCGGACCCTCGTCGAACCGTACGCCGAGCGCCGCATCCTGCTCGCAAAGGACCTGGTCGGCTACTACGAAGGGGTCCAGGAGTTCCTGGTCGCTGAGCTCCGCGGGGAGGTGGTCGGCTGCGGCGCCCTGCATGTGATGTGGGAGGACCTCGCCGAGGTGCGCACCCTGGCGGTGCGCGCGGACACCCGCGGCACCGGCATCGGTCACCTGATGCTCGAGGCGCTCCTGGCGCGGGCCGCCGACCTCGGCCTGAAGCGGGTCTTCTGCCTGACGTTCGAGGTGGGCTTCTTCACCCGGCACGGGTTCGCCCCGATCGTCGGCGAGGTGGTCGAGGCGAGCGTCTTCCACGAACTGCTGCTCTCCCGCGACGACGGCATCGCCGAGTTCCTCGACCTCGCCCGGGTGAAGCCCAACACGCTCGGCAACACCCGCATGCTGAAGGTCCTCGACGTCCCAGGCGGTCCGGCGCCGGTCGGGTAGCAGGGTCGCCTCGGGCGGCGGTACGTCGCCGCGAGGGCCCGACGGCGGAGGCCGGGTCGGTCCGGATGGTCGCCCGGAGCGCGGGCGGCTCAGGCGCGAAGCATCGGCGCGAGCAGCACCTTGACCCGCACGATCGCGATGACGACCGCGACCTGGATCGTGAGCACGGCGCCCACCACGGCGCCGAGCAGGCCGGCCGGGGCGGCGATCGCCCAGACGGCGACCCCGACGATCGCCGCCACCACGACGACTCGGAGCAGCAGCGCGAGCCGCCTGGCGGTGCGCTCGACGGTCCGGGCCGGCAGGTGTCGGCGCGCAGCGTCGGCCGAGTCGGTGCTGCCTGGCTCGCCGACCCCGCGCAGGATCGCGGCCAGGCCGATCCCGGCCAGCACGGCACCGGTGATCGCGAGCAGCTGGCCGACCGCCAGCAGTGTGAACCCGGCGACCATCGGCAGGTCCCGGCCCTGCGGCCCGGCCATGCTGAGTGCGCCTGCGCCGATGAAGCCGAGGACCACCGCCACGGCGCACATCGCGAGCAGCGTCCGGGTGTGGGCCTGCACACCGCGCGCGATCACCACGTCGGCCGGGGCGTCGTCGGCCGGGGCGCCCGGCTCCGGGGACTGCGGGGGTGGCGTGGTCACGGCAACCGAGCGTACCGGCCACGCCGCACACGACCCGGCGACGGTCCTGCCGAACAGAGGAGGTGGACCGTGCAGGAGTGCGCGGCCTGCCCGGGCGCGCGGCAGCGCGCGGCCTAGCCTGGTGAGGAGCCCTCAGGTGAGCGGCAGCAGGTAGCCGCGCACAACGCCGTCGGGCGCGGTATCGGCGGCGATCAGACCGTCGGCGAGCAGGCCCGCCAGAGCGCGCTCGAACTGCGGGCCCGGCTCCCAGACCGCGGCCAGCTCGGCAGTCGTGAGCGGACCGGGCGCGGCCCGCAGCGCTGCCAGGAACCGGCCCCTGGCCTGACGGTCCGTGCCGTGCCAGGCCTGCGTCCGGCGCTTGGCGGCGTGTGCGTCCGCGGGTGCGCCGGCGCGGCGCCAGGCGCACCCGGTCCGAACCGGGCAGGCCGAGCAGGACGGGGACCGGGCCGTGCAGACCAGCGCGCCGAGCTCCATCAGCGCCGCGTTCCAGCGGGCGGAGTCCTCGTCGCCGTCGGGCAGCAGGTCCAGCGCGCGCTCGGACTCGACGGCCAGCAGCGCCGGGGGCGGCAGCGCCTGGCCACCGATCAGGCGGGCCAGGACGCGTCGCACGTTCGTGTCCAGGACGACGGCGCGGCGCCGGTACGCGAAGGCCGTCACCGCGGCCGCCGTGTAGGTGCCGACGCCGGGTAGGGCGAGCAGGTCCGCCATCGCGGTCGGCACCCGGCCGTCGTGCTCGCGGGCGATCGTGGCCGCGGCCTCCCGCAGCCGCAGTGCCCGGCGCGGGTACCCGAGCCGGTCCCAGGCCCGCAGCACGTCCGCCGGGCTGGCGGCGGCCAGGTCTGTCGGGGTCGGCCACCGCGCCATCCAGTCCCGCCACCTCGGCTCCACCCGGACCACCGGCGTCTGCTGCAGCATGATCTCGCTGACCAGCACGCCCCAGGCCCCGGCGGCCGGATCACGCCAGGGCAGGTCGCGAGCGTTGGCGGCGAACCAGTCGAGCAGCGCCACGTGCAGATCGTGGGCGGACCCGGCGGACCCGGCGGACCCGGCGGACCCGGCGGACCCGGAGCCGACGCGGCCGCCTCCTGCGGCGCCGTGAGCGGCGACGACGCGGCGGTCCACGGGTGTGGTCATGGCGCCAAGCCTAAGTGGGGTAGACCTCGGCGGGGTCGCTCCGGGCTGCAACGGTCCGAACCGCGGCGTGGACCGGGCACGCTTGCGGCCGGAGAGGCGCTCGGTCGGCTGGAACGTGCTCGGTCGGCAGTGCGTTCGTGCGCGGCCTCAGCCGCGGCGTCGCCCGGAACCGCCGCGCCGCCCGCCTGTGGACCCGCGCGCCCGGCCACCCTTCCCGCCCCGGCCCCCGGCGCGCGAACCGTCACGGCCGCGCCCGCTCTTCCCGTCGTTCCCGCCCTGGCGGGTCTTTCCGCCCTGACCCCCACCGCGAGGCGCGGCGGACGCGGAGGAGGCACCGCCGTCGGGTTCGGCCTGGCGACCACGGGAGGAGTTCACTGTGCGGCCGCGCACGATGCCGACCAGATCCTCGACCTGATCCGTGGTGCGTTCGCTGACCCAGGCGAGCTGCACCGGTGCCTCGGGGCCGCCGTCGAGGCGCCGGTGGGTGACGTCCTTGCGATGGTGCAGCCGAGCCAGGGACTTCGGCACGACGAGTACCCCGATGCCCGCGGCCACCAGTTCCACGGCGGCCGCGGTCGTCGCCGGCCGCTCGCGGGCGCCGATCCCGGGCAGGTCCGCTGCGCCGGAGTACAGCACGTCGTCGAGGGGGTGCAGCATCGTCTGGTCGGCCAGGTCCGCCACGGTGACCGGTTCGTCATCGCCGAGCGCCGCGAACAGGTGGTCGCGGGAGACCATGACCACCGGTTCCTCCATGTAGACCGTGATGGTGCTGAAGACGGCGGCGTCCAGGGGCGGGCGCGCCAGTGCAGCGTCCGCGAGACCGGCCACCAGTACGGCGGCGGCGGTCGCCGGCTCGAGCGGGACGAGCGTCAACGGGACCCGGTGTCGCTCCTGCCAGATCCGGACCCACTTCGCCGGGGTGACGCCCGGCACGTAGCCGAGGCGGAAGCCGGGGGCCTGCGCGGAGTCATCGGCGTCGGCCAGCATCCGCTCACCCTAACGGTGAGGACCTACGCTGGGCCCATGAGCACGAAGGATTCCTCCCAGACCATGAAGTCGACCACCGCGGCGAAGCGGCTCGGCATCTACCTTCCGGCGGCGCCGGAGGAGTTCCAGGCCGCCACCCCGACCCGCGCCGAGCTGGAGGAGCTGGAGCGCAACCCCCCGGAATGGCTCGTGGAGTTGCGACGCAACGGCCCGCACCCGCGCCCCGTGGTGGCCGGCCGTCTTGCGATCTCGATCAGTGGCCTCGCCCGCGGCGGGGTGACCGAGGCACTCACGACCGAACAGATCCAGGCACTGCGCGATGACCCGCCCGCGTGGCTCGTGACCGAGCGGGCCGTCCACGCCAAGGTCCGGGCCGAGGAGGAGCGGCTCGCGGCCGAGCGCACCGCGGACTGAGGCGAGAAGCGCGTCACACCTCGGAGAGCCTCGCCGGAGTTCGCCGTTCCCGGCGTTAACGTCGGGTCGTGACCAGCCAGACGCGCGGTAAGAGCTCGAGGCAGCGGTCGACCCCGGCCGCCGGCGCCACGGGCGCGGGCCGGCCTTCGGCCTCGGGCTCCGCGTCGGCGAAGGCCGGTACCGGCTCGCGGGCCACGGCGACTGCGACCGCCCGGGCCCCTGCCGGGACGAGCGCGCGCGGCACGACGACGCGGAGCAGCGCGGGCACTGCGAAGCGCACCAGCGGCACTGCGAAGCGCACCGCCGGCACCGCGAAGGGCGCCGCTGCCCCGCGGGCGGGCGGGTCCGGGGCGAAAGGACGGTCAGGGGCCGGCGGCTCCGAGCGCGGTGGCCCGAACGGGCCGACGCGTGGCACCTATCTGCGCCGCCGGGTGGTCGTCCTGCTGATCGCGGCGGCCGTGATCGCGGCCATCGCGTTCGGGGTGACCCGGTTCCTGCTGCCCGCGCTCTCCGCCGAGGACCCACCGACCACGGCCGGGACCTCCGCCGAGGGGGCCGAGCCCACCCCGGCGGACGGCGCCACCGACGCGGCCACCGGGACCCCGGACGAGGACGCTCTGTCCAACCCGGTCAGCTGTGTGCCGGCGGCAGTCGGGCTGACCCTGACCCCCGCGGCCGCGAGCACGGCGGCAGGGTCCGGACTGGGCGTGGCCGTCGAGATCGTCAATGCCGGCCAGGTCGCGTGCCTGTTGGACGTCGGCGCCGGTGCGCTGACGCTCGAGGTCTACTCCGGCGAGGACCGGGTCTGGTCCACCCAGGACTGCCCGGCCGTCGCGGCCGAGGTGCCGGTGCTGCTGGACACGGGCGCGGTCCAGTCGGCCTCGTTCACCTGGCCCGGCACCCGCAGCGCGGCCGGCTGCCCGGGCGGGCAGCCCGTGGCCGGCGCCGGGACGTACCGGCTCGTACTGGGGCTCACCACCGACGGTGGTCCGGTCACGACCGAGCAGGCCTTCACCGTCTCCTGAGCCGAACCGCACTCGGCTGTGCGCGCGCGCCGGACCGGGCGCGCGCCGTCGGGGGTCAGACGAAGCGCTCGAGCAACGAGGACTCCGCCTGCCGGGACAGGCCCTCGCGTACGGCCCGGGCGCGCTGGGTGCCGACGCCGTCGACCACCTCGAGGTCGTCGATCGTGGCAGAGAGCATCCGCTGCAGGGAGCCGAAGTGCTCCACCAGGGACGTCACCACGGACATCGGCAGGCGCGGGACCTTGGTCAGCATCCGGAAGCCCCGAGGGGCGATCGCCGAGTCCAGCGACTCGCCCTGGCGGCCGCCCACGCCAAGCACCCGGGAGATTTGGGTGAGGTCGATCAGCTGGGTCGAGTCCAGCTCCGCGAGTGAGCCGAGCACGTCGTCGAGGGTGCGGGCGCTGCGCACGTCCAGGTAGTCCCGGACCACCAGCTCCAGGTCCGGCCCGATGCCACCGATGAGCTCGTCGAACTGGAGCGCCAGCAGGCGCCCGTTCGTGCCGAGCTCCACGACGTAGTCGGAGATCTCGGCCGAGATCCGGCGCACCATCTCCAGGCGCTGCACCACGGCCGCGACGTCCCGGACGGTGACGAGGTCCTCGATCTCGAGGGCGGAGAGGGTGCCGGACACCTCGTCAAGGCGGGACTTGTACCGCTCGAGGGTGGCCAGTGCCTGGTTCGCGCGGGACAGGATCACGTCCGAGTCCTCGAGCACATACCGGTGCGCCCCGACGTAGAGCGCCACGATCCGCATCGACTGGCTCACCGAGATCACCGGGTAACCGGTCTGCTTCGCCGCTCGTTCCGCGGTGCGGTGCCGGGTACCGGACTCCGTGGTCTCGATCGTGGAGTCCGGCAGCAGCTGCACCGCGGCCCGCACGATCCGGTTGCGGCTGTGGTCGACGACGATGGCGCCGTCCATCTTGGCCAGCTCCCGCAGCCGGGTGGAGGAGAAGTCGACGTCGAGCTCGAATCCGCCGGAGCAGATCTCCTCGACCACCGTGTTGTACCCGAGCACGATCAGGGCGCCGGTGCGCCCCCGCAGGATCCGCTCCAGGCCGTCCCGCAACTCGGTCCCCGGCGCGACGGCGCGCAGGGTCTCCCGGAAGAGTTCGGGCAACGCCACGTCAGCCACTGAGGTCCCCCAAGGAGGTTCGAGAGTTTCGCTGCCGACGCAGCTCGGCCCAACTCTACGCGAGTCGGATCGGGCGACGCCGGACGCCGAACTGGGCCGCCGTGATCGCCTGGTGCAGGTCCTCGGCCCGGACCACGTCGATGCCGTCCGGCATGGCGCCCTCGAGGTCCGTCGCTGCGGGGATGATGGCCCGCGAGAACCCCAACCGGGCCACCTCGGACAGGCGCCGCCGGGTGCCGACGGCGGGGCGCAGGTCCCCGGCGAGGCCCACCTCTCCGATCGCCACCAGGCCGTCGACGAGTTCGAAGTCCTGCCGGGCGCTGACCACCGCGAGCGCAATGGCCAGGTCCGTGGCGGGCTCGAGGGCCCGCGCCCCACCGACGGTGGACACGTAGATGTCCATGCCGGAGGTGTCGATGCCCGCCCGGGAGCCGAGCACGGCCAGCGTCATCAGCACCCGTGAGGAGTCCACACCGGCCGTCGTGCGGCGGGCGTTCGGCATCACGGTGCGGTTCGTCAGCGCCTGGATCTCGGTAGGCATCGGGCGGCGCCCGTCCAGCGTGACCGTGACGCACGTGCCCGGCACCGGGTCTCGCTTGCCGGACAGGAACAGGCCGCTCGGGTCCGCCAGCGAATGGATGCCCGTCTCGGTCAGGCTGAAACAGCCGACCTCGTCGGTGGTTCCGTACCGGTTCTTCACTGCGCGGACCATGCGCAGTTCGGAGTGCTTGTCCCCCTCGAACTGGCAGACCACGTCCACCAGGTGCTCCAGGACCCGCGGCCCGGCGATCGACCCGTCCTTGGTCACGTGGCCCACCAGCACCACCGGCGTGGCGGTGCGCTTGGCCACGGCGATCAGCGCGGCGGCCACCTCCCGCACCTGGGAGACGCCGCCCGCGGAGCCGTCCACCTGCGCGGAGGCGATCGTCTGAACGGAGTCGATGACGAGCAGGTCCGGGTCGTTCGCCTCGATGTGCCCGAGCACGGTACCGAGGTCGGTCTCGGCAGCCAGCAGCAGGCCGGGCCGGATCGCGCCGATGCGCTCTGCTCGAAGGCGAACCTGGCTCGCCGACTCCTCACCGGTGACGTAGAGGACCTTCGAGCCGCCCTCCGCCGCGCGGGCCGCCACGTCCAGCAGCAGGGTCGACTTGCCAACGCCGGGTTCGCCGGCCAGCAGCACCACCGCCCCCGGCACGATCCCGCCGCCGAGCACACGGTCGAACTCCCCGACTCCGGTCGGCCGGAACCGGGCCTCCTCGGCGTCGACGTCCGCGATCGGCTGCGCCGGGCTCCGCAGTGGCGCGGAGACGGCCGTGCGCGGACCCGTGGCGGCGACGCCGGCCTCGACGACCGTGCCCCACGCCTGGCACTCGCCGCACCGGCCCACCCACTTCGCCGTGCTCCAGCCACACTCGGTGCAGCGGTGGACGGGGCGCTGGGCGCGGGCGGTCGAACTCATGTCGACGACGGTACCGCCGACCTGCGACACCACGCCGAGGCGCGCGGCCGGGGTGTGGACGGGTGGCAGTGGGCACCCGCGCGTAGGTCACTGGACCGCGGACGTCAACCTCATGACGTTGTCGAGCCACCGTTGCGTGAGCGGGCGCTTCTTCCACTCCGCGAGGGTCAGCTCGCGGCAGACCGAGCGGTAGGAGTCCTCGACCTCGCGCATCTTCGTCACGAAGGAACCCCCGGTGCACATCATCGACACCTCGAAGTCGAGGTTGAACGATCTGATGTCCATGTTGCTGGAGCCGATGACGGCCGTGTGGTCGTCGACGGAGAAGTGCTTCGCGTGCAGGACGAACGGGTAGGGGTATCGGAAGATCCGGACGCCGGCCTCCAGCAGGTACCGGTAGTAGGAGTTCTGGGCATGGCTCACCATCAGCTGCTCGCCCTTCTCGCTGACGAACAGCTCGACGGCGACGCCACGCTGGGCCGCGGTCGTGATGGCGTACAGGAGCGACTCGTCGGGCACGAAGTACGGGCTGGTGATGGACAGCCGCTCCTGCGCCCCGTAGATCAGAGTGTTGAACAGACGAAGGTTGTTCTCGTCGGGGAATCCCGGACCGCTCGGCACGATCTGGCAGGTGAGATCACCCTGATCCGCGGGGAACTCCTCGGTCTGGACGTAGTCTCGCAACCGTTCGTTGGTCTCGATGAACCAGTCGGAGGCGAACACGAGGTTGAGGGACTGGACGACGGGGCCCTCGACCCTCGTGGTCAGCTCGCGCCATTTCCGGCCGTTGGCCTCGTGCTTCTTCTTGTGGTAGCTCGCGTCGATCAGGTTCTGCGATCCGACGAACCCCGTCCGGCCGTCGACGACCACGATCTTGCGGTGGTTGCGCAGGTCCGGCCGACGCCACCGGCCCTTCAGCGGCTGGATGGGCAGCATCGGGTGCCATTCGATACCCGCCCGGTCGAACGTCGCCAGCAGTTCCTTGTGGCCGGGCAGGCCGATGGTGGACAGATGGTCGAAGAGCACGCGCACCTTCACACCGCGCCCGGCGACCTCCAGCAGCGCCGCGATGAACGGCTCGCTGGTGGCATCCCGGCAGATCATGAAGTACTCGACGTGGACGTAGCGTTCGGCGGTGCGGACCAGGTCCGCCTTCGCCCGGATCGATTCCTCGTAGTCGGGGAACAGCTCGGCCGAGTTGTTCTGCACGGCCGGCATCCACGCCAGTCGCCGGTTCAGCACCATCACCGGGTCGAGCCAATCCGGTCGTTCGCGCGACGCGGGCAGCGCGGGGACCTCGGCCAGGCCGGCGCGGATCAGTTCCCCCGCCCGACGCTGCTCCTCGCGGCGCTTGCGCGGCACGTACGGGCTGCCGATCAGCAGGAACAGCAGCAGGCCGACGCCCGGCAGGAAGAAGATCAGCAGCAGCCACGCCATCGCCGAGGACGGGCGCCGCCGTTCCGGTACCAGACCAAGGGCCACCAGGTTGATCAGGAAGACCAGCAGGCCGATCAACAACGGCGTCATCGGCTCACCGGGGGCCGAGCCTCGTCACCAGCCATGTGTCCGTCTCCTCGCTCTTGGCTGATCCTGGCACAACCCGGGCGGCCGACGTAGTCAATGCCTTGACGAAGCGATCCGGATCGCACCGCGTGTCGAAGGACGCGCGCGCACCACCGCACCGGGTAACGTCGTTCCTGTTCTTCCGGCGTGGCCAACGCCGAACCTCCTCGGACCGACCCCAGCTCGGCCCACTGCACCGATGCGCAACCGGAGGCAAAGGGACTCGGTCTCAGGTCGCCGTCGTCAGACACTCGGACGCCGTGCACCGGGTATCGCTGGGGGAGCCGGGGGCGTGGCATCGGAGTTCACAATGACGATCGATCGAGCACTCAAGAACAAGATCCGTGACCGGGCTGCGCGCACCGGCGAGTCGTACACGGCGGCGCGCCGGCACCTGGTCCGCACTGACGCGGAACCGGGCACGAGCCGCGCGGAACACGGGCCGGACGGGCCATCCGTGCGGGTGGCCGTCGCGCAGACACGGCCACGAGAGGATCCCGGCGACGTCGCCGGCTTCGCTGCGGCCGGTGACGAGGTGGTGTCGCTGATCGACGAAGCCGCGCGGATGGGAGCGAGCCTCCTGCACCTGCCCGAGGCCGCCCTGTGCTTCCCATCGAAGCACCTGCTCTCGTCCGTGCCGGGTGAGGTGGCCGAGGCGGACTGGACGCGGTTCGCCTGGGATGCCCAGGCCGCTGCCCTCTCCCGGATCCGGGCCAGGGCCGCGGAGCGGGCCATCTGGGTGGTGATCGGCGCGGTCACCCGCCCTGCCGGGGATGCCGTTCGCCCGCACCTGAGCCTGCTGGTCATCGACTCGGCCGGTCGGCTCCACGCGAAGTATGACGAACGACTGCTGTCCCGGACCAAGGCGACCCACCTCTACGCGGCCGGCACCGGTCCGACCCTGTTCGAGGTGGCCGGCGTCACGTTCGGCTGCACCTCGGGCCTCGAGATCCTCTTCCCCGAGGTCTACGGCGACTACCGGGCACTCGGCGCGGACTGCGTCCTGTACTCCACCGCCGGGCCGGGTGATCCCGGGGCGGACGACACCCTCACGTCGTCGGCGCTTGTGGCGGCCCGCCACGACGGGATGTGGATCAGCTACGCCGTGCACAGTGACAAGGCGCCGGACGAGCCGTCGGGTCTCATCGATCCGAACGGGGCGTGGCACACGCGCTGCGAGGCCGTCGACGCACCGGCGCTGACGATCGCGACGGTGACGGCGCGGCCGGAGGACCCGGCGCGGCAATGGCACCGCGACATGGCCGAGGCCTACCGGAGCGGGAGGTCCGACGCGCCGGGCTGAGCTCGGGTGGGCCATTAGGCTGTCCCGGACTCACGCGAAGGGACGTCCATGGCCGCGATCGGCAAACTCGAACTGAACCGGCGCACCGTCGGCATCGGCGTGCTCGTGATCGCCGTTGTCGCGGTGATCACCGTGTTCGTGGCGATGCTGCTGTCCGACCGGGGTGACGCCGGTGACCCGTCCGTGACGATCACCACCACGGGGCCGGTGCCCACCCCGGAGGCGGAGCCGATCGCCCGGGACACGGGTACCGCGCTGCTCGCGGTACTCCCGGACACGGTGCTCGGCTACGCCGTCAGCGCGCAGGTCGCCGACGAGGCGATGGTGACGGCCGGCGCCGTCGAGGGTTGGCAGCTCACCTACACCGGTGCCGACGGTGACGTGACGGTCCGGGTCGGCCAGTGGGGCAGTGCCGAGGAGGTCGCCGCGGCGCTGCCGGCCGTGGCCGCCCTCGACGGCGCCGACGTCGTCGAGGACGGTCAGGTCGACGTCGCGGGCGCCGCTGCCGGCACCTTCCAGATCCTCGAGACGGCCGACGGCGTGGGCCGGGCCGTGTGGACGAACGGCACCGTCGGCTTCGTCGTCGACGGTCCGGACGCCGACTCCGTCCGGGCCATGTACCTGGCGTACCCACTGTGAGTGCCGCACAACCACCGAGGAAGGACATCGACGTGCCGATCGAGAACGAGTCAGGAACCGGGGCGGACGTCGCCCTGATCGGCGCCGGCGTGATGGGGGAGGCCATCCTGGTCTCCCTGATCGGTGCCGTCGGGGCCGAGCGGATCCGGATCAGCGACGGTCGGGCCGAGCACGGCGCCGCCGTGGCGCTGCGCCATGGCGTGCGCTGGTGCCCCACGAACACCGAGGCCGTCGACGGCGTCGGTGCCGTGATCATCGCCGTCAAGCCGAAGGACGTGGGCGCCCTCGCCACCGAGATCGACGGCGTGCTGGATGCCGCCGCGCTGGTGGTCTCGATCGCCGCCGGGATCCCGACGGCGTACCTGGAGTCCCGGCTCGGCGGCGCCAACCCCGTGGTGCGGGTGATGCCGAACACGCCCGCCACGATCGGGCACGGTGTGAGCGTCCTCAGCGCCGGGACGAGCGCCACGGCGGACCACCTGGACCGCACCGAGCAGCTGCTCGCCGGGACCGGCACGGTGCTGCGGGTGGATGAGGCCTACCAGGACGTGGTCACCGGGATCTCCGGCTCGGGTCCGGCGTACGTCTTCTACCTGATCGACGCCCTCGCCGAGGCAGGGGTGCTCGGCGGGCTCAGCCGGGACGTGGCACTCGACCTGGCCCGGGCGACGGTCGCCGGGTCCGGTGCGATGGCGCTGGCCTCGGGCGAGCACCCGGCGATCCTGCGGGAGCGGGTCTCCTCGCCGGCCGGCACCACCGTCGCGGGCGTGCGCGAGCTCGACGAGCGGGGCGTGCGGGCCGCGGTGATCGCGGCCGTGGACGCGGCCCGGGCCCGGTCCGTGGAACTCGGCCGCGACCTGGCCTGACCGGTCCACGGCACGACCCGACCGGTCCACGGCACGGCCCGACCACCGCCGTCGGGCAGCGTCCGAGGCGCTCAGGGCCTGCGCGCGAACTTCTCCAGCAGCACCGTGTCGCCGGAGAGGATCAGGGTGTCCTCCGCGTCGATGCGGGTGCTCTCGGTCGCGTACTCGAACGGCTGCCCCGGCGGCTTCACGCCGATCACGGTGACCCCGTACTTCTTGCGGATGTGCGACTCGCCGACGGTGAACCCGTGCGTCTCCTGCGGCGGGCGCATCTTGACGATCGTGAACCCGTCCTCGAGCTCGATGAAGTCGAGCATCCGCCCGGAGACCAGGTGCGCCACCCGGGCGCCGGCGTCGTGCTCGGGGTAGACCACGTGATGAGCGCCGATGCGCTGCAGGATCCGGCCGTGCTCGGCGGAGATCGCCTTCGCCCAGATCAGCGGCGTGCCCAGGTCCACCAGGTTCGCGGTGATCAGCACGCTCGCCTCCAGCGAGGTGCCGACGCCGACCACCGCGATCGGGAAGTCCTTCGCGCCGAGCTGGACCAGCGCGTCGGCGTTCGTGGCGTCGGCCTCCACCAGGGGCAGTCGCCCGCTCCAGGTCTGGATCAGGTCCGGGTCGCGCTCCACGGCCAGCACGTCGCGACCCAGCTCGTCGAGGGTGGCGGCGAGCGAGGCGCCGAAGCGGCCGAGCCCGACCACCAGCACCCCGGCGTCGCTGCCCGGTCGCGCGGCGTTGGCCGTGTTCCCTCGTGCTCTGTTCTCAACCAATGATCGGCCTCTCCTCGGGCATCCGGATGACCCGACGTCGTTGACGCAGGGCGAGCGCGGCTGCAAGTGTCATTGTCCCGGTCCGGCCCGCGAACATCAGCGCGACCAGCACGTAGTGCGACGACGTCGGCAGGTCGGCCGTGATCCCGGTACTCAGGCCGCACGTCGCGAACGCCGAGATCACCTCGAACAGGATCACGTCCAGGTGCAGGTCCGTCTGGACCAGCAGGGCCAGGGTCGCCAGGCCCACGAACGTGGCGCCGATGAACGAGACCGCGATCGCCAACCGGACGGTGGTCAGCTCGATCCGGCGCCCGAAGGCCTCGATGTCCCGGTCGCCGCGGGCCTCGGCAACGATGGCAAGCAGCATCACCGCGAACGTGGTCACCTTGATCCCGCCGCCGGTGGAGGCGCTGCCCCCGCCGACGAACATCAGCGCGTCCTGCATGAACCAGGTCGCCTCGCGCATCTCGCCGATGTCGACCGTGGAGAACCCGGACGAGCGGGGTGTGATGCCGGCGAGGAGGGACCCGAGGATCCGATCGCCCACCGGGAGGCTGCCGAAGGTGGCCGGGTTGGTCCACTCGAAGGCGCCGATGAGGACCGCGCCGAGCCCGAACAGCGAGGCGCTGGTGATCAGCGTGAGCTTCGCGTGCAGGGTCCACCGGCGTGGCTGGCGAAGGTGGGTCGCCACGGACAGGATCGCCGGGAAGCCGAGCGAGCCGATGAACGTGCCGACGATGATCGGCAGGCACATCCACCAGTCCCCGACGTAGGCGTTCAGGCCGCCGGGGATGATCCCGATCCCGGCGTTGTTGAAGATCGAGACGGCCAGGAACCACCCGTTCCAGGCCGCCGAGCCCAGGCTCTCGCCCAACGTCAGGAACCGGGGGATGAGCGCGAGCGCGAGCACTGCGGTGATGCTCAGCGAGGCGATGATGACCGCCCGGATCAGGGTGCCGACCTCACCGAGCCGGGTGGTCTTCGTCTCCTGCGCGGCGAGCAGGCGCTGGGTCAGCCCGATCCGGCGGGACACGGCGAGCCCGAGGATCGAGGCGAGGGTCATCACGCCGAGGCCGCCGACCATGATCGCGAACATGATCACCGCATGCCCGAAGGAGGACCAGTAGCTGGCCACGTCCACGATCGTCAGGCCGGTGACGCACACGGCCGACGTGGCCATGAACAGGGCATCCATGAACGGCGCCGACTCGCCGCTGGTGGTCGCGATCGGCAGCGACAGCAGCGCGGTGACGACCGCGATCACCCCGACGAAGACCATCAGGGTCAGCCGCGCGGGCGAGTGCCGTGCGATGGCGTCGACGGCGTCGCGTCCGGCGCGCAGGAACGACGGGATCTCTCGCGCCACCCGCTCTCCTCACCCCTGTCCCGACGATGCGGAGCCTACTGTGCCACCAAAGCGCTGGTGGCGTTACGGTGAACCATGCTCACGCCGCCCGCGTCCGTCGCGCTCGCCTGGAGTTCCGAGCTGCTGGGCTACGACTTCGGCGTCGGGCACCCGATGGCACCCGCCCGGTTGCGCCTCACGATTGACCTGATCCGCGCGCTCGGCCTCCTGGACGCGCCGGGGCTGCGCATGGTCGAGACCACCGAGGCCAGCGACGAACTGCTCGCGACGGTGCACGACCGGGACTTCATCGCCGCGGTCCGCGCAGGTGGCGACGGCCTCCGCGACCCGGTCCGGGGCCTCGGCACCACCGACAATCCGGTGTTCCCGAGGGTGCATGAGGCCTCCGCGCGGATCGTCGGCGCCACCGTGGCCGGTGCCGAGGAGGTCTGGTCGGGCCGGTCCCGACATGCAGTCAGCCTCGCCGGCGGCATGCATCACGCGATGGCGGCCGCGGCGTCCGGGTTCTGCATCTACAACGACGTCGCGGCGGCGATCCAGTGGCTGCTGGAGCACGGCTGCGAGCGGGTCCTGTACGTCGACGTCGATGCCCACCACGGCGACGGCGTGGAGCGGGCCTTCTGGGACGACCCACGGGTGGTCACGGTCTCGGTGCACCAGAGCGGGGAGTCCCTGTTCCCCGGGACCGGCTTCGCCCAGGACGTCGGTGGGCCGAACGCTCGCGGCTGTGCGGTGAACGTGCCACTGCCCGCGCACACCTCGGACATCCCCTGGCTGCGCGCCATCGAGGCCGTGGTGGCGCCGCTGGCCGAGGAGTTCGCCCCACAGGTCATCGTCAGCCAGCACGGCTGCGACACCCACCGCCGGGACCCGCTCACCACCATGGACATCTCGATGGACGGGCTGCGTGCCGCGGCGGTGCTCATCGGGGAACTGGCCGAGCGACACTCCGGGGGCCGCTGGCTCGCGACCGGCGGCGGCGGGTACGACATCCTCTCCACCGTGCCGCGGGCCTGGGCCCACCTCGTCGCGGTGAGCGCCGGCGTGGACCTGCCGGGATCGACACCCGTGCCGGCGTCCTGGCGCGAGGAGGTCGCCGCGCTCGGCGACCTGGAGGCACCGCAGACGATGGGCGACGGTGTGGACGTCACGTTCCGGACCTGGGTCGAGGGGTTCGACCCGGACGATCCGGTCGACCGCGCCATCATGGCGACGCGTCGCAGCGTGTTCCCGTGGCACGGGCTCGACCCGCTCACGGCATGAATTCGGCCATTGGATTCCCGAACAGGTCCCTGACCCTCTAGGATTCACTCCTGTGCCGGTGCGCGGGCCTTTCGACGTGTTCACCTGCACGCATGACAGTGGGTGTGTCCGCCGACGGGCACCGGAATCGGGGAGGGGTGAGGCACATGGCTGAGGCCGAGGCGCCGCGCTTCCTCACCGTGGCCGAGGTCGCCGAGTTGGCCCGGGTCTCCCGGATGACCGTGTACCGGATGGTGCACGCGGGCGAACTCCCCGCGATCCGGGTCGGCAAGTCTTACCGCGTGCCCCAGGCGGCGGTGCAGGAGATGCTCTCCGACGGTCTCGGCTCCTGGGAGGGGACCGGAACCGGGCGCTGACCGGGGCCGGGTAAGATACCGGGAAGATGTAGTACTGGTCTGTTTCAGTGCGTGCGCCCCGACCGGGTCGGCGTCGGCTAGCACCCCGTCGTAAGTTCTCTGTTCATCGGTGAGTCTCCGTCGAGATTCGGCCGGAGCCGCACGGCTTCCGTCCGGGCTCGCGACGGGCCTCATCCCAGCCGTAGTGAGGTCCCATGGGTTCTGTCATCAAGAAGCGTCGCAAGCGGATGGCGAAGAAGAAGCACCGCAAACTGCTTCGCAAGACGCGTCACCAGCGTCGCAACAAGAAGTAGCCTTTCGCGGGCGTTCCGCCCGCCGGCGCTGGGTGCTCTCGTGCGCCCAGCCCTTGCCGAGACCGGACCCTTCGACCGGAACCGGACCCGCGTGGTCCTGTTCCGGGCCGGGCGTCCGGTTTCGTGCGTTCCGGAGCGGTTCGCGCGGCTCGGCGTCCCGATCCGGCATCGGCTCGGTCTCTCGGCTCGGCCAGCACCTGCCCGGCCCGGCTCCGCTGACTCGAGACGTGGATGGGCGCGCACCCGACCCGCATCTCGCGTCAGTGGAGTGGGCACCCTGGGCGTTCGCCTGACGTGAAGTGTCGGTCGGTCCGTCCGTTACCCGCATCTGGCGTCAGCGGAACCGGATCGAGGCGGCGTGTGTGGCGGTCGGTCGGCTCGGCCTCTCCGTGCCCGACTCCGCTGACTCGAAACGTGGGTGGGCGCGCACCCGACCCGCATCTCGCGTCAGTGGAGTGGGCACCCTCGGCGTTCGCCTGACGTGAAGTGTCGGTCGGTCCGTCGGTGACCCGCATCTGGCGTCAGCGGAACCGTGGTCAGCCGCGCAGGCGTCGCACCACGGCGCGGGCCGCCACCGCGGTCACCCACACCGCACCGGCCCACGAGGCGGTGCGGACCCCGCGACGCACGTCCCGCCGTCGGCGGCGGAAGTCGCGGACCTGCCAGCCCCGCTCGGCGGCGTACCGACGTAGTCGCGCGTCGGGATTGATCGCGAACGGGCGCCCGACGAGGCTCAGCAGCGGCGCGTCGTTCACCGAGTCGCCGTAGGCCGAGGACCGGGCCAGATCCAGCCCCTGGTCGGCGGCGATCCCGCGCGCGCCGTCGGCCTTGTGCTCGCCGTGCATCATGTGCCCGACCAGCCGGCCGGTGTAGAAGCCGTCGCGCGACTCCGCGACCGTGGCCAGCGCCCCGGTCGCGCCCAGCCGGCGGGCGACCAGGTCGCCGAGCTCACGTGGCCCGGCGGTGATGATCCACACCTGGTCACCGGCCCGCAGGTGCGCCTCGATGAGTTCCCGGGTGCCGGGGAAGACCCGGTCCGCGAGCACCTCGTCGTAGACCTCGTCGGCGATGGCCGCGACCTCCGCGACCGAGTGCCCCTGGATCAGGCTGAGGGCGCGCCCCCGCAGTTCGTCGATGGCGCTGAGGCGTTCCCCGAAGGTCAGGTAGTAGACCGAGTGGAGGCCGAAGTAGGCGATGTCCCGGCGTCGGAAGAAGCCCCGCTGGTACAGCCGACGGGCCAGGTGGTAGGCGGACGCGCCCCGGATGATCGTGTTGTCGACGTCGAAGAACGCGGCGGCCCGGGTGGGCTCGCGCTCCGGCGACTGGTCGGCTGACACCACCTCACTGTAGTCACCGCTGCCCGCGACCCGGCCCTGGCCGGCCGCCGTCGCCCGAGCGCGTCGGGGCGGCCGTGCGCGCGCCGGTCGGCCGTCGTGCAGGGGGAGTCGATACGATGTTCCGCATGGCCGAGACAGGCACCACCGACGGCGCCGTGCCGCGGGTCACGCTGTTCAGCAGGCGCGAGTGTCACCTCTGCGAGACCGCCCGGCGCGCCGTCCGGGCAGTCTGCGAGCCCGACGGCGTCGCCTGGGCCGAGGTCGACATCGACGCCGACCCCGTGCTCCAGGAGCGTTACGGCGAACTGGTGCCGGTGGTCACGGTCGACGATGTGCAGGTCGGGTACTGGCGCATCGATCCCGAACGGATCCGCAAGGCCCTGCGCTGAAGCAGTGCCCCCGGACGAGGAAGGAGCGCAGTCCCGTCGGACTGCGCTCCCTCGTTGATGCGGCGGCGTTCGCCAGCGGTGCCCCGGTGCGCGTGGGGTCAGGCGTTGACCGACGCGACCTCCTTGACGGCCTCGACCTCGATCGAGAGCTTGACCTTGTCGCCGACCAGCAGGCCGCCACCCTCGAGGGCGACGTTCCAGGTCAGGCCGAACTCCTTGCGGGAGATCTCGGTGCTGGCGGAGAAGCCCACCTTGTCCGCGCCGCTGGCGTCGGCAAGCGCGCCGTTGAACTCGACGTCGAGGGTGACGGGCTTGGTCACGCCGTTCACGGTGAGGTCGCCGATCAGGGCGAACTCCTCGCCGGAGCCCTCGACGGCGGTGGACACGAAGGTCCACTCGGGCTTGGTCGCCGCGTCCCAGAAGTCGGCGCTGGTCAGGTGACCGTCGCGGCCCTCGTTGCCGGTGTGCACGGAGCCGGCGGCGATGGTCACGGTCGCGGCGGAGTCCGCGAAGTTCTCGGCCACGGTGAACGAGCCGGAGAACTCGGTGAAGCGGCCCTTGACCTTCGCGATGCCGGAGTGGCGGACCTGGAATCCGACCTCGCTGTGGCTGGCGTCGATGACGTAGGTGCCGGCGGGGATGACGTTGCTCATACTGGGTGCTCCTCGGGATGGGGTAAGAATTGGTTGAACGGGTAGTTGAACGTTGTAGTAATGAGGATGCCGGAGACCTAGGCTGATGTCAAGGGGGGTGATTCCGCCGAACAGCCTCGGGAACGATCAGGAGCAGGAGCAGGTCCCATGACACAGACGCCTATCGACCTATCGACCGAGGCGCCGCCCGGCGCCCCGGTGCACTGGCTCGACGCCGAACAGCAGGTCGCCTGGCGCGCGCTGCTGACCGGCACGTCAGTCCTCTTCGACGCACTCGGCCGTGATCTCGAACACGGTGCCGGCCTGAGCCTGAACGAGTACGAGGTGCTGGTGCGGCTCTCCGAGGCGCCCGGCCGCGTCTTGAGGATGTCGGTCCTCGCGGAGGAACTCGTGCACTCGCGCTCGCGGCTGACGCATACGGTCAGCCGGATGGAGCGTGCCGGCCTGGTGTCCCGCTGCAGCAGTGCCCAGGACGGACGCGGCGTGGACTGCATGCTCACCGACGCGGGCATGGCGCAGCTGGAGGCCGCGGCCCCGGTGCACGTCGCCTCCGTCCGCCGACGGCTGGTGGACGTCCTCAGCAGGGACCAGTTGCTGGCCCTCGGTGCGGCGTACAGCCAGATCGACGAGGAGGTCCGGTCCCGCGCCGGCTGAGGCCGGTGCGTAGCATCGGCGAAAACTTTGCGAGACTGGGACCATGTCGCGTACCACCGTCCACCTGCTGCGTCATGGTGAGGTCCACAACCCCGATCGGGTCCTGTACGGGCGCATCCCGGGCTATGGGCTCTCCGAGCGCGGTCACCGGATGGCCGAGCGGATCGCAGACACCTTCACCGCGCGCGGTGCGGACCTCGTGCACCTGGTCGCCTCACCGCTGCAGCGGGCCCAGGAGACCGCCGCCCCGCTGGCGGCCGCGTTCGACCTGCCGGTCCGCACGGACGAGCGGGTGATCGAGGCCGAGAACTACTTCGAGGGCTCGACGGTCGGCAAGAACCCGGCGGAACTGCTGAACCCCGCGCACTGGGCCAAGCTCGTCAACCCGCTGCGCCCGTCCTGGGGCGAGCCCTACGCCGAGCAGGCCGCGCGGATGTACGCGGCGATCCGGGACGCCCGCGCCGCGGCCGACGGTCACGAAGCCGTGATCGTGTCCCATCAGCTGCCGATCTGGGTAGCCCGCAGCACGATCCTCGGCCGGTCCATGCTGCACGATCCCCGCCGCCGGCGCCTGACCCTGGCGTCGCTGACCACACTGACGTTCGAGCGCGGCACGCTGCTCGCGGTCGACTACACCGAGCCGTGCGCCGACCTGTTGCCCGATGCGACGACGGCGGTGCTTCCGTGAGGCGGTTCCGTCCGGCTGGTCGCGCCGCGGGCAGGGCGCGGCTCACCGTGCTGGGTCTGCTTGCCGGCGCGCTGGTGCTCGCCGGCTGCGCGAGCGAGCCGACGCCGTCGGCCACCGACGACGCGAACCAGGGCTACGTCTCGGGTGACGGCTCGGTCCAGTCCTGGGCCCCGTCCGATCGCGGTGACGTCGTCGAGCTGGCGGGGCAGTCCTACGCCGAGGAGCCGATCGACATCGCGGACTGGCGCGGCGACGTCGTCGTCGTGAACTTCTGGTACGCCGCCTGCCCGCCGTGCCGTGCCGAGGCTCCGGATCTCGCCGCGATCGCGACCGACTACTCCGATCAGGGCGTGCACCTGCTCGGCGTGAACCACACCGACGACGCCGGCACCGCGCAGTCCTTCGAGCGCCGGTTCGAGCTGCCGTACCCGAGCCTGGACGACGACGACGCCGCGGGCGTCGCCGCGATGCAGGGCGTGGTCCCGCTGACCGCGATGCCGAGCACCGTGGTCCTCGACATCGAGGGCCGGGTGGCCGCCCGCATCATCGGGATCGCCGACCCGACGATCCTGCGCGGGCTCATCGACGACGAACTCGCCGCCGGCGCATGATCGGCGTGTCCCGGCGAGCCGAGCTGCCATGACCTGGCTCGAGCAGCTCAGCCGCACGTTCGCCGAGACCGTGTTCTCCGGGTCGATGGTGGCGGCGGTCCCGATCGCCCTGCTGGCCGGGTTCGTCTCGTTCGCGTCCCCGTGCGTGTTGCCGCTGGTGCCCGGCTATCTCGGTTTCGTGGGCGGCATGGTCGGTGCGGATGCGGGTGGTTCCGGGCGCGGCGGGTCGACGGCCTCGACCGGATCGAGGGCTCGGCTGGTGCTCGGTATCCTCGGGTTCGTCGCCGGCTTCACCCTGGTGTTCGCGGTGATGACCCTGGCGCTGACCTCGGTTGGCATGTACCTGTTCCGGTGGCAGGACGTGATCACCCGGGTGCTCGGCGTCCTGGTGCTGCTGATGGGGCTGGCGTTCCTCGGGGCGGTGCCGTTCCTGCAGCGCGAGCGCCGCTTCCACATGAGCCCGAAGGCCGGGGTGTGGGGCGCACCCCTGCTCGGCATCGTGTTCGGCTTCGGCTGGGCTCCGTGCATCGGCCCCACCCTCGCCGCCGTGCAGGCGCTCGCGGTCCCGGGCGGCGACCTGGGCCGGGCGATGATGCTCGTGATCGCCTACTGCCTCGGTCTCGGCCTGCCGTTCGTGCTCGTCGCCCTCGGGCTGAAGTCCTCGGACCGCATGATGAACTTCCTGCGGCGGCACCGGCTCCTGATCATGCGCCTCGGCGGGGGCCTCCTGGTGCTGCTCGGCCTGGCCCTGATCACCGGCGTCTGGTCCTGGCTCGCGAACTGGCTGCAGGGCTTCATCGACGGATTCGTGACGGTGATCTGAGTGGCGACAAGGTACGAACCGGAAGGGCTGGCGACGACCGACGACGCCGCCGACGGGATCGAACCCGCCCCGAAGCGGGCCGGCGGCGCAGGCGGAGCGGGCCCCTCCGGGCCTCGGTCACCCTCGGGCGGCGCGCCTCGCGGCGACGCCGGGCTCGGCGTGCGGGGGTGGTTGCGGTGGACGTGGCGGCAGCTGACCAGCATGCGGGTGGCCCTGCTGCTGCTGTTGCTGCTCGCGGTCGTGGCTCTGCCGGGCGCCTTCTTCCCGCAGCGCACGTCCGACCCGAACGCGGTGCAGCAGTACTTCCTGGACCACCCGGACACGGCGGACCTGCTGGACTCGCTGCACCTGTTCGACGTCTACGCCTCGCCGTGGTTCTCCGCCGTCTACCTGCTGCTGTTCGTCTCCCTGATCGGCTGCATCCTGCCGCGCACCTGGGTGCACCTGAAGAACCTGCGCGCCGAGCCCTCCCGGGTGCCGAGCCGGTTCACCCGGTTCGACGTGCGCGGCCAGGCGCGGGCCGCCGGCACGCCGGAGCAGGTCCGGAGGAGCCTGGACGCAGCCCTCGGGCGCCGGTACCGACGCCGGCTCGCGAGCGAGCGGGGCCGGACCGCCGACGGCGAGACGAGGACGGCGCTGACCATCTCCGCGGAGCGCGGCTTCGGCCGTGAGACGGGCAACCTGGTCTTCCACCTCGCCCTGGTCGGCCTGCTCGTGGTGACGGCGTGGGGCCAGCTGGTGCACTACCGCGGCCAGGTCGTCGTGGTGCAGGGGGACACGTTCGTGAACTCCCCGCTCGACTTCGACTCCTTCGACACCGGCAGCTGGTACGGCGCCGACGCCCAGGAGCCGTTCCGGGTCCGCCTGGACTCGTTCGAGTCCGAGTTCACCGTCGACTCCCAGGCCCGGGACTTCGTGGCCGGGGTGACCCTCACCGAGACCGACGGCAGCACCCGCACCGCGGACGTGCGGGTCAACCACCCACTGGAGACCAACGACACCCGCATCTACCTCACCGGGAACGGCTTCGCGCCACGGTTCACGGTGACCGACGGCAGCGGCGAGGTGGCGTTCTCCGGTGCCGTCCCGTTCCTGCCCACCGCGGACCCGAACTACACCTCCAACGGGGTGGTGATGGTGCCGGACGCGAACGGCGGTGAACGCCAGCTCGGCTTCAACGGGGTGCTGCTGCCCACGGCCACCGCGGACGAGGAGGGCAACCTGATCGGGTCCGCCTACCCCCAGCCCCTGGACCCGGCTGTGGTGCTCAACGTGTGGGTCGGGGACCTCGGCCTGGACAACGGCGTGCCACAGAACCTCTATCTGCTGGACACCACGAACATGGAGCAGGTGCTGACCACCGGCGAGGACGGGACCGAGGCTCCGGTCCAGGTGGTGCTGCGGCCGGGGGAGTCCGTGGAGCTGCCGGACGGTCTCGGCACCATCACCTTCGAGGATCTGCCCCGGTTCGCCGCGTTCGACGTGCGCTACGACCCGTCGATCATATGGATGGGGGTGTTCGCGGGACTCGCGTTCGCCGGACTGGTGGCCTCGCTGTTCCTGCCGCGGCGCCGGATCTGGGTGCGCCTGGTGGCCGGTGCCGACGGGGATACAGTGGTCTCCGCGGCGGCGTTGGCCCGCGGCGACGATCCCGGACTCCAGCGTGAGCTGGACCGGGTCCTGGCGGTCCTGGACTCCGATCAGGCCGCAACGTCGAAGGAGGACCGGTGAACAGCGATCTCGGTGACATCAGCACGCTGCTGATCTATGGGGCGATGGCGTCCTACGTGGTCGCGATGATCGCGTTCGCGGTGGATGTCAGCGCGCTCGGCGTCGGTGCACCCAAGGATCGCAGGCGCCGCGCCGCAGGGATCGGCCTGTCGACGATGTGGCTCGGTGCCGGGCTGCAGTTCGTGGGGATCGTGGTGCGCGGCCTCGCCGCCGGGCGGGTGCCATGGGCGAACATGTACGAGTTCACCCTGATGTTCACGTTCTTCGTCGTCGCCATCTTCCTCGGCCTGCAGACCCGACGGGACATGCGCTACCTCGGCGTCGCGGTGGCGATGCTCGCGTTCCTGGCGCTGATGCTCGCGGTCAGCGTGCTCTACGTCGAGGCGGACGGGGTCCAGCCCGCCCTGCGCAGCTACTGGCTGGTGATCCACGTGTCCGTGGCGACGCTCGCCACCGGCCTGTCCGGTCTGGCAGCGATCATCTCGATAGCCCAGTTGGTCAAGGCGCGCAGCGAGCGCGCGTCGGCCGGCTCCGCCGCCATGGCGGCGGCCGGGTCGACGGCGGAGGTCACCTCGGCCGCTACCGGCGGCGGCACGTCTGTCACCTCGCGCGCTGCCGCTGGCGGCGGCACGTCGGCGACGGCGACCGCGGTCGCCGAGACGGCCACGGAGCCCGGCGCGACGTTCGGCTCCAGGATCGTCGGCGCGCTGCCGGCCTCGGCCAACATGGAGCGCCTCGCCTACCGGCTCAACGCCGTCGGGTTCGTGGCCTGGACGTTCACGCTCGTGGCCGGAGCGATCTGGGCGGAGCACGCCTGGGGCCGCCCGTGGGGCTGGGACCCGAAGGAGACCTGGACGTTCGTGATCTGGGTGATCTACGCGGCGTACCTGCACGCGCGGGTCACGACGGGCTGGGCGGCCGAGAAGTTCGCCTACTTCGCGCTCGTCGGGTTCATGGCGGTGCTCGCGAACTTCTACATCGTCAACATCTTCTTCAGCGGCAAGCACTCCTACGCCGGCGTGTGACCTGTCTGACCCGGTCGCTGCGTCACCTCACGCTCACCGGGACCGCCCGTGAGGCAGTACCTCGCGCCTGAAGAAGTAGTCTCTCCGGTTCTTCGGGCGGGGAGGTCTGTGTGACGGCGGGAGATACTACGCGCGGTCCTCGGTGTCCCCGGGCTTCGGTCCGGTGCGGCGTCCATCGGGCCGGTCGGTGCCCTCGTCGCCGTCGTCGGAGCTGTCCGCCGAGGCACCCGGTCCACTCGTCGGCAGTGCCGGCGGCACCGGAGGTTCGGGCGACTTCGTGACCTCGGGCGGGGTCGGGCGGTTCAGTCCGGCCAGGAACTCGGGGTCGTCGTCGGGCGCGACCGGGCGGCTCGGGCGTCGCGAGGGCCGTGGGGCCGGGTAGTCATCGGCTCCGCCGTCCGCGGAACCGCCCGTCGCGATCGGGAGCCGGGACGCGATGAGCCAGATGAGGGCGCCGACCCCGAGGGTGACGATGATCACGGCCACCCACAGCCACGCAGGCAGCCCGAGGCGTCGCCGGGGGTCCTCGGTACGTGCGACATCGAGGATGGCGTAGGTCATGAGACCGATGATGGCCAGGACGAGCAGGAACCTCATTCCCAGAGCCTACGCTGAGTCCATGGCTCTCCTCATCTACAGCGTGCTCCGGATCGTGCTGGTGGTCGGCGCCGGTGCCGTGCTGTACCTGCTCGGACTGCGCAGCTGGCTCCTCGTGCTCGGCGCGGTGCTGCTGGGGGCGGGCCTGTCCTACGTGCTCCTCGAGGTGCCGCGTCGGCGCGCGGCCGAGTCCATGGCGGCCCGGCGGGCTGACGGGGACCGGTTCTCCAAGGCCCTGGCCGAGGAGGCGGCGGACGAGGACGCCGAGGCGGACTCGATCGCAGGTGCGGACCTCGCGGAGCGGGCGCGCTCGGCCGGCGCCGAGCGGACGCCGTCGGCCGGCGCCGAGCGGACTCCGTCAGCCGGCGCCGAGCAGGAGGGCGCCGCCGAGGACCAACCCGAACGCGAGCTCAAGGAGGCCGGTGTTCTTGAGCACGACGATCAGGTCACGCCCGGTCGCACCGCCGAGGACCCGGCGCGCGAGGACCACCGCCACGGGAGCCAGCAGCAGGAGAAGTAGCGCCCACGGGGTCCACGCGGTCACCGCGAGCCCCGCGAGCAGCGCGGTCACGAGCATCGCCACGTAGGCGACCCGGGC
The DNA here is from genome assembly GCF_009708215.1 of Occultella kanbiaonis. Classification (NCBI taxonomy): domain Bacteria; kingdom Bacillati; phylum Actinomycetota; class Actinomycetes; order Micrococcales; family Ruaniaceae; genus Occultella; species Occultella kanbiaonis. Next base: position 1,141,785 of record NZ_CP046175.1, read on the forward strand.
TCGCCGCTCGCCGAGCCGGACGGCCAGGGTGAGCTTGCCGACGCCGGCGTCGGTGGGAATGTCGCGAATGTTGTTGGCCATCAGAAGAGCGCAGGCGAGCAGGCCGATCCCGATGGCGCCGAGCACGGCCGGGCCGGTGATCCGAAGCGCCTGCGAATACGTGGTGCCCAGAGTGGCGACCAGCCCGAAGAACACGAACACGGCCACCTCGCCGAGGCCCCGGTACCCGTACGGGGAGCGTCCGCCCGTGTAGAACCAGGCAGCCACCACGCAGACCACCCCGACGACGAGCAGCCACCAGAGACCGGACACGGCGCACAGGGCCAGCCCGAACAGGCCGGAGACCCCGAACGCGGCGAACGCGGCGGCCTTGACGCGCTTCGGCGGGACCGCGCCGGACGCCGTCAGCCGCTGTGGCCCGACGCGGACGTCGTCGGTGCCGCGGATGCCGTCCGAATAGTCGTTGGCGAAGTTCACACCCACCTGCAGGGCCAGCGCCACCCCGGCCGCGAGCAGGGCGCGCACGGCGGAAACCGAGCCCACGAACGCGGCCGCCCCGGTGCCGGCGAGGACCGGTGCGACCGCCGCCGGGAGGGTGCGCAGCCGCGCACCCTCGAGCCAGTCACTCACCGAGGGCATGCGGACTCCGTTCACGTGGGACCGGCCCCGGACGGGGCGCGCAAGCGAGGATATCGGGCCGCGAGGTCAGGGCTGCGCGGGGTCAGCTCGGTCCGTGCTGCCGTGCCGTTCGCCGTGCCGTTCGCCGAGGCCCGCCGCGAGGTCCGCCGCGGCGCTCGCCGCCAGGGTCAGCCGGTCCACCTTGCCCGGCCCGCGCAACGGCAGGGACTCGCGCACGAGCAGGGCACGCGGCGCCCCCGGGCCGCCGCCGACGGCAGCCCGGACGGCGGTCAGGTCGGGCGGGGCGGCCCCGGGCCGGGGGACCACGACGGCTGTGACCGACTCGCCCCACTCAACGTCCGGGACGCCCACTACGGCCACTTCCGCGACCGCGTCCAACGCGGCGACGGCCCGTTCCACCGCAGCCGGGTGCACGTTGACGCCACCGGTGACGAGGACGTCGTCCACGCGGCCGAGCACGGTCAGCGTGGCGTCGTCGAGGGCGCCCGCGTCCCCGGTGCGCAACCACCGGCGGCCGTCGATCGTGACGAACGGATCGGGGCCGTCGTCGAGGTACCCGTTGGCAAGCACCGGCCCGGCGAGGTGGATCCGGGCATCCGCGTCCAGGTGTACGTCCACGCCGTCGAGTGGGACGCCGTCGTAGACGCAGCCGCCGCAGGTCTCGGTCATGCCGTAGGTGGTCACCACCGGGATGCCGGCCTCCCGGGCGGCGGTCAGCACCGGCCCGGCGGTGGCAGCACCGCCCACGAGCACCGCGGCGCAGGTGCGCAGCAGGTCGACGGATGCCCCGCCGTCGGCCAGGACCCGCACGAGCTGGGTCGGGACCAGGGAGAGGTACCGGGGCACGTCGCTGCGCATCGCGCGCAGCGCGGCGGTCAACGCGGCCGGGGTGAACCGGCCGGGTCGCATGGCGACCGGCATGGTCCCGGCCAGGACCGAGCGGATCAGCACCTGCAGGCCCGCCACGTGGTCGGTCGGCAGCGCCAGCAGCCACTGGCCCGGACCGGCAAGACGCGCCTCGGTGGCGCTCGCGCTGGCCCGCAACGCGGCCGCGCCGAGCGCGACCGGGCGGCCGACGCCGCTCGTCGACCCCGAGGTAGTCAGGATGACCGCGGTGCCGGCCGGGGCCAGGTCGCGTGCGGCGGCAGCCGCCGGCGCGGTCGCGACCGCCGGACCGGTGCCGTCGAGGGCGTCGGCGAGCGCCGCCAGCAGCTCGTGCGGCGGGCGCACCGGCAGATCGTCGGAGTCCGGGACGGGGCCCGGCTTGCTGGGGGCGGGGGACTCGGGCGACTCGGACACGGGCCCCAGCCTAGGAGGCAGACGGACGCGGCCGCGGCTGGGGCTAGAGTGGGCCGCGATGTTGAACGCGACCAGAGCCGGACGCCGGCACCGGACCGCCATCGCGATCGTTGCCGCGTTGCTCATGGTCGCAGGATGCTCCGGGCAGGACCCCCAGGACGGGGCCACCGAGACCGTCGAGGTCCCCCCGGAGGTGGTCGTCGACAAGGCCGCCCCGCCGGAGCCGGCGGCGGTGATCGTGTGGCCGCTGACCGGCGTTGCCGGCGAGCCGGCCGCGCGACCGGCGATGTCCATCAAGATCGAGAACTCGAACGCCGCACGACCGCAGACCGGCTTGCAGGCGGCGGATGTCGTCTGGGAGCAGATGGTCGAGGGTGGCGTCACCCGGTTCAACGCGGTGTACCACTCGACGATCCCGGACGAGGTCGGGCCGGTCCGGTCGGTGCGCCCGATGGACGCCGGAATCTCGGGCCCCTACGGTGGTCTGCTGGTCTTCTCCGGCGGGCTCGCCCCGTTCGTCCAGGCGGCGCGCGACGTAGGCCTCCAGGTGCTCAGTGACGACGGCGGTCAGGCCGGATTCCACCGGTCCTCGGACCGGGTCGCCCCGCACAACCTGTACGGGACCCCACAGGAGTTCCTCGACCAGGCCGACGCCGCGGACACCGCCCCGCCGACGCAGTTCACGTTCGCCCGCACCGCCGCGCAGGCGACCGCGACCACGGCCGGGACCCCGGCGGGCTCGCTCGCGGTCAACTTCCCGCAGGCACACCCGGGCTGGACCTGGGACGCCGGCCAGGCCCTCTGGCTGCGCACCGAGGACGGCGCCCCCGCGACCACCACCGACACCGGTCAGCTCACCGCCGTGAACGTCGTGGTGCTGCGCGTGGATGTCGTCACAACCGCCTACCGGGACCCGAGTGGCGCCGCCGTGCCCGAGACCGTGGTGGTCGGATCCGGTGAGGCAGTGGTGGCCACCGGTGGTCAGACGATCACCGGCACCTGGACCAAGCCCGACGAGGCCTCGCCCGTCACCCTGACCACCGCCGACGGCACGGTCATCGAGCTGGCCCCGGGGAACACCTGGGTCGAGCTGCTGCCGACCTCGAACGGTTCGATCTCCATCGACTGACCATCCCTTCGAGCACCGACCCGAGCACGACCCGAGAACAGGGAGCCCACGTGTCAACACCCGTGCGTATCGCAGCCCAACTCCAGCCACAGCACGCCCCCGACTACGGCCTGATCCGTGACGCGGTGCTGCGCGCCGAGGACGCCGGCGTCGACATCATCTTCACCTGGGACCACTTCTACCCGCTCAACGGCGACCTCGATGGTCACCACTTCGAGTGCTGGTCGCTGCTGGCGGCCTGGGCGGAGCAGACCGAACGGGTCGAGCTCGGCGCGCTCGTGACCGGCGGCGGGTACCGCAACCCGGACCTGCTCGCGGACATCGCGCGCACCGTGGACCACATCAGCGGCGGGCGGCTGATCCTCGGCATCGGGGCCGGCTGGAACGAGAAGGACTACGACAACTACGGCTACGAGTTCGGAACGCCGGGCAGCCGGCTCGCGCTCCTCAAGGAGTACCTGCCCCGGATCCGGTCACGGTTCGAGCAGTTGAACCCGGCCCCGCTGCGTGAGATCCCGATCCTGATCGGCGGCGGCGGAGAGCGCAAGACGCTGCGCCTGGTGGCCGAGCACGCCAACATCTGGCACTCGTTCTCCGACCTGGAGACGCTGCGGCGCAAGAACGCGATCCTGGCCCAGCACTGCGCCGACGTGGGCCGGGAGTCCGCCGTCATCGACCGGTCCACGTCGTGGCCCGGCGCCGACGGGGCCGCGGCCTACGCGGCCGAGGGGGTGCGCCTGTTCACGGTCGGGGTCTCCGGGCCCGAGTACGACCTGACCGAGGTCCGCAACGCCGTCGCCTGGCGGGACGCGCAGTAGCGACCGGCTCCTGGCCGGGTCAGTGCCGGGTCAGTGCCTGCTGTCGCGGCGGAACAGCCGGGCCTCCTCCTGATCGAGGAGGTGCTCGGCGTCCGCGAGGGACCGTGACCGGTGCACCCCGAGCGAGCGAGCCTCGATCAGGGCGGCCCGCTCGGCCTCGATGACCCGGCGTCGCAACCGCACATACACGTCGTGCGGTCCGCCGTCCTCCCCGGTGTCGCGGACTGCGGCCGCGCGCAGCACGCTCTCGGAGCGGACCCGCTCGAGGATCGCGGGCTCCACCCCCTCCTCGCCCTCGAGAGCGGTGTCGCTGACCGTCGCCAGGCCCGTGCTGCTGATCTCGTCGAGGAGGGCGGCGAGGTCGGCGCGCTCACGCTCCGCGCTGGCGCCGGTGATCCCGAGCCGGCGGACGAGCGCGGGCAGGGTGCCGCCCTGCAGCAGCAGCGTCGCGATCGCGACGGTGACCGCGACCAGGATGAGCTGCGGCCGGTAGGGCAGGTCCCGGGGCAGGGTCTGGGCAGCGGCGAGGGTCACCACGCCGCGCATCCCGGCCCACCCCAGCACCACGCCGCCGCGCCAGCCGAGGCCCTCCGCGGTGAGGGAGTCCACGTCCGCGCGCCGGCGCGCGAGCATCCGACCGATCCGGGACGCCCGTTCCCGGGTCCGGTCGTCGTCCGCGGGGACGTCTCGCAACCTGTCGAGCGCCTGGTCGAGGTAGACGCCCCGCACCCGCGCCCGGCGCGCGTCCCGGCGCAGGATGCCGATCAGCGGCACCATGAACGCGAACCGGACCACGATCAGGACGGCCGTCATGAGCAGTCCGATCAGCACCGCCGAGCCGACCCCGAGGTCGTCGTCCTGGACCTGGGCCACAAGGGTGGCCACCTCGGTGCCGATCAGCAGGAACACACCGTTCTCCAGGATGAACTGGACGGTGCGCCAGTTCAGGCGCTCGCTGATCCGGTCCTGCGCGGTGAATCTGGTGGCGCTGCGGTGCCCGGTGACGAGCCCGGCGACCACCACGCTGAGCACCCCGGAGGCGCCCAGCTCCTCGGCCGGCAGGTAGGCGATGAACGGCACCGCGAACGAGATGGACGTGGTCAGGACGGGGTTGTTCAGGTGCGAGCGCACCGCGACCGTCGCGAAGCCGATCACGATCCCGACCCCGATCGCGACGACGACCGCGAACATGAAGTCACCGACGACGCCCCAGAACGAGACCGCCGCGGCGGTGGCGGCGATCGCGGACCGCAGCAGCACCAGCGCGGACGCGTCATTGACCAGGCTCTCGCCCTCGAGCATGGTGACCAGCCGCCCGGGCAGGCCGACCCGCTTACCGATCGACGTGGCCGCTACGGCGTCCGGTGGGCTGATCACGGCGCCGAGCGCGAAGGCGGCCGCCAGGTTCAGGTCCGGGAAGATCAGGTAGAGCAGGTACCCCGAGACCGCGGTGCTCAGGATCACCAGCACCACCGAGAGCCCGGTGATCGCCTTGAGGTTGCGCCGGAAGTCCATCAGCGGCACGTTCACCGCCGCGGAGTACAGCAGCGGTGGCAGTACCCCGACCAGGATCCACTCCGGGTCCACCTCGATCGACGGCGCGAACGGTACGAAACTGAACAGGGTGCCCACCACGATCAGGATCAGCGGTGCGGCCACTCCGAGCTTCGGCGCGAACCTCGCCACGAGCACGATCGTGACCAGGGCTGCGACGGCGCCGAGTGCGTACTCCATGAGAGAAACCTAAGGTGTCGGTCCAGACGCATCAGACCTCGGTATGACGAGACCATCGGGCGCCGGGGGGAGGCAGCCGCCCCCGGATCACCCGCACGGACCGATGTGCGCGGCGCGCGCGGCGAGCAGGATCGAGGCATGGCCACGATCAGTCCCGCACCCGCCGCAGTCCGTGTCGCCGCACCCGCGCGCTCCCGGCTCGCCGAGCCGGCGCCCGCCGTCCGGACCGAGCCCGGCGTCCGGGCCGGCACCACCGACCGGGCCGAGCCGGACCTCGGCACGCACGCGCCGCCGTCGGCCCCGTTCGGTGCGGGCGCGGCGCAGCCCAGCCCGGTCCGCGACTCCCTGCTGCCGGCCACGCTGTCCCTGCTCGCGGTGCTCGGCGTGCTCACCGGCCTCGCGGCCGCCGCCGGCTGGGTCGTGCGGTCCGTCGCCGAGTACTTCCTCGGCTGAGACGCCGACTCAGAAGTAGTGCGGGAAGCCTGACCAGTCCGGCGGGCGGCGCTCCAGGAACGCGTCCCGGCCCTCCACGGCCTCGTCCGTCATGTACGCCAAGCGGGTGGCCTCGCCGGCGAACACCTGCTGCCCGGCCAGGCCGTCGTCGGCCATGTTGAACGCGAACTTGAGCATCCGGATCGCCTGCGGCGACTTCGTGGCGATGATCGCCGCCCATTCCAGCGCCCGCTCCTCGAGCTCCGCGTGCGGGACCGCCTCGTTGATCGCCCCCCACGCCTGCGCCTGCTCGGCGGAGTACTCGCGGGCCAGGAAGAAGATCTCCCGGGCACGCTTGTCACCCACCTGGCGGGCGAGCAGCGCCGAGCCGTAACCGGCGTCGAACGACGCGACGTCGGCGTCGGTCTGCTTGAACCTTCCGTGCTCGATCGAGGCGATCGTCAGGTCCGCGACCACGTGCAGGCTGTGTCCGCCGCCGGCGGCCCAACCCGGGACGACGGCGATCACCGGCTTGGGCATGGTGCGCATCAGTCGCTGCACCTCGAGGATGTGCAGGCGCCCGGCGTGGGCCGGGTCGATCGTCGTGGCCTGCTCACCCTCGGCGTACCGGTACCCGTCCCGGCCCCGGATCCGCTGGTCGCCACCGGAGCAGAACGCCCAGCCGCCGTCCTTGCCGCTCGGGCCGTTGCCGGTCAGCAGCACGGCGGCGACGTCCGGGCTCATCCGGGCGTGGTCGAGGGCCCGGTACAGCTCGTCCACGGTGTGTGGGCGGAACGCGTTGCGGACCTCCGGCCGGTCGAACGCGATCCGGACCACGGGCAGATCCCGTGGCTGATCACCGGTCCGGTCCACGCCGCGGTGATAGGTGAGATCGGTGAGGTCGAAGCCGGGGACCTCGCGCCAGCGCTGCGGGTCGAACAGGTCGGAGACCTTGGCGGGGAGGGGAGCGGAGTCAGTCACGCTGACACTCTAGGGCGGCGCCCGCCCCCCGGTACCCGCTGCCGTGCGCCGCCGGTGCCCATGCCTCGCCCGGGCCGGGCACCCCGGACCGCCGGTCACCGGCCCTTATCCTGAACCGGTGAACCCCCGCGTCTACGCCACGCCCCTGCGCACCCGTTTCCGGGGGCTTGAGGTCCGGGACGGCGTGCTCGTCCACGGCCCGGCCGGCTGGGGCGAGTTCTCCCCGTTCTGGGACTACGACGCCGCGGAGTCGACGGCATGGTGGCGGGCCGCGCACGAGGCTGCCACGCTCGGTTGGCCCGAGCCGGTCCGCACCCACATCCCCGTCAACGTCACCGTGCCCGCCGTCGGGCCGGACCGCGCGGCCGCGATCGTGGCCGCCTCCGGCGGTTGCACGACGGCGAAGGTCAAGGTCGCCGAGCCCGGCCAGTCCGTGGCGGACGAGCAGGCCCGCCTCGAGGCGGTCCGCGGCGCGCTCGGTCCGGGCGGGCGGATCCGGATCGATGCGAACGCGGCCTGGGACCTGGACACCGCGCTCGACCGGCTCGCCGTCCTCGACCGCGCAGCGGGCGGCCTGGAGTACGCCGAACAACCGTGCGCGGACGTCGCAGACCTGGCCACGCTGCGCCGTCGGGGCTCCGTGCCGATCGCCGCGGACGAGAGCATCCGCCGCGCCGAGGACCCGATGGCCGTGGTCCGCGCCGAGGCCGCGGACGTCGTGGTGCTGAAGGTGCAGCCGCTCGGCGGGGTCCGCGCGGCCCTGCGGATCGCCGAGGAGGTCGGCCTGCCGGTGGTGGTCTCGTCGGCCCTGGAGACGTCCGTCGGCATCGCGGCCGGCCTGGCCCTGGCCGCGGCGCTGCCCACCCTCGAGCACGCCTGCGGACTCGCCACCGTCCACCTGCTCACCGCCGACGTGGTCGCGGACCCGCTGCTCCCGGTCGGCGGCCGGATCGAGGTGCGCCGCCCCGAACCGGACCCGGCCGCGTTCGCCGCGACCCTGGCCGACGACGCGGTCACCGCCCGCTGGCTGGACCGGCTGCAGACCGTGGCCGCGCTCGCCGGCCTGCCCGTGCCGGAGTCGGCCGGGTCCGCGGGAGAGGGATCGGAATGAGTGCGACGACCGCGACCGGCCCGGACGCGACCGACCCACCGGTGCCGTCGGCGGCCGCCGCCCGCGCGCTGGTGGCCGAACTCGTCGCCGCCGGTGTCCGGGACGTGGTGCTCGCCCCGGGCTCACGCAGCGCCCCGCTCGCCTACGCACTGCACGCTGCCGAGCGGGCCGGCTGGCTGCGCCTGCACGTCCGGATCGACGAGCGCAGCGCCGCGTTCGTGGCCCTCGGCATCGCGCGGGTCCGCCCGGCCGCGGTGGTGACCACCTCCGGTACGGCCGTCGCGAACCTGCACCCGGCGCTCCTCGAGGCGGCGCACTCGGGCGCCCCGCTGGTGGTGCTCACCGCCGACCGCCCACACGAGCTGCGGGGGGTGGGCGCGAACCAGACCACCGAGCAGGTGGGCATCTTCGGTTCCGCGGTGCGTTGGCACGCCGAACTCCCGGCGGACGACGCGGCGCCGACGCGAGGGGTCCGGTCCGCGGTGGTGCGGGCCGTCGCGGCCGCGCGCGGGCTGCGCTCGGGGCACCCCGGCCCGGTGCACCTGAACGTCGCGTTCCGGGACCCGCTCGCGCCCGCCGACGACTGGCTGCCGGGCGAGGCTCCTGCGACCCACACCGACGTCGCCCCCGCGGTGGCGCCGGCGGCGCCCATGGTGCTGGACCGCGGCCCCCGGACCGTGATCGTGGCCGGCGACGGCGCAGGTGCTGCGGCCGTCCGGCTCGCCGCCGCGAGTGGCTGGCCGGTGCTCGCCGAGCCCGGCTCGGGCGCCCGGCACGCGCCCGGGGCGGTCACCGCCTACCGGACCCTCCTGGCCGACCCGGACCTCGGACCGCGGATCGAGCGGGTGGTCCAGTTCGGGCGGCCCACGCTGAGCCGGCCGGTCTCGCTGCTGCTGGCGCGCCCCGACGCGCAGGTGGTCGTGGTCGGCCCCGGCCCGGACTGGGTGGACGTCGCGGGCACCGCCGCCGCGGTCAACGGCGCGGTGGACGTGGCAGGCGAGATCACCGTCGACGAGCGCGCGTGGGCCGGCCGGTGGGCCGTCGCGTCGGCGGCCGCGGAACGAGCACTCGCCGGGGAGGAACTGGCCGGGCCGGCTGTCGCCCGGGCCGTGCTCGCCGCCGGTGGCACCGTGGTGCTCGGCTCCTCGATGACGATCCGGGACGCGGACCTCGCCGGCCCGGTGGGGCAGCGCGAAGGCGCCGCCCGCGTGTTCGCCAACCGCGGCCTGGCCGGCATCGACGGCACCGTCTCCACGGCGACCGGGCTGGCCCTCGCGACCGGCGGACCGGTGCGCGCCCTGATCGGGGACCTGACCTTCCAGCACGACGTCGGCGGCCTCGCCCGCGGCCGGCTCGAGGCCGAGGTGGACCTGCAGGTGATCGTGCTCAACGACGACGGCGGCTCCATCTTCGCCACGCTCGAGCACGGTGCCCCGGACCACAGCCGGGACTTCGACCGGCTGTTCGCCACCCCTCAGGGGTTGGACATCGCCGCGCTCGCAGCCGGCTTCGGTGCCCGGCACGTCCTCGTCGCCACGGCCGCCGAGCTCGGGACGGTGCTCGCCGAGCCGGGCTCCGGGCGCAGCGTGGTGGAGGTGCGGCTCGACGGTGCCACCGCCCGGGACCGCGCGCTGGCGCTCACCGAGCGGATCCGGGCCGGCGTGGCCGCCTCGCTCGCCGACGTGGATGGCTGAGGAACTCCCAGGAACCTCCCAGGAGAGGTCGAGGTGATCGCAAGGTCCATCGACTGAAGTAGTGCTCACACCGATTCTTTGGAGGATCCGATGAGCACACCGAACCCGACGCCGGGCTGGGCCACCCCGAACAGCGAACGTCCGCAGGCCCCGGCCACGCCGGGGAACCAGGCAGCTCCGGGTCAGGCCACCGCTGGCCAGGCCGGCCCTGGCACGGCCGTCACCCACCCCTACGCCTACGCCGCCTCGCACACCCCGAACGCGACCGGTGGCACCGCCGGAACCGGCACTGCCGGCACCGCCGCCCTGGCCGCCCCGACGCAGCCGGCACCGACGGCGCACCAGCACCCGGCTCCGACGGCGCACCAACAGCCGGCACCGACGGCGCACCAGCACCCGGCACCGACGGCGCACCAGCGCCCGGCATACCAGGCCGCCACCGGCACCCAGGCGCCCTACCAGGGCGCCACCGGCGTCCGTCCGCCGTACCAGGGCGGCGTCCGCACCCAGACGCCGTACCAGGGCGCCACGAGCACGCACGCCACCTCGCAGGGCAACGGGTCCGCCGGAGCCACGCCGCCGCCGTCGACGTTCGGCCCGGGCAGCGGGTGGCAGAGCCCGCCGCCGGCCCCGGCCACCACGGTGAAGCGGCCGCGGACGTGGCTCGCCATCACGGCCGCCGCGGTCCTGGCCGCCGGCCTCGCGAGCGGTGGCACCGCCGCGCTGCTGCAGAACACCTCGTCCAGCGGAACCCTCACCCAGGCCGACGCGCCGGTGACCGTGCCCGTCTCGGCCGACGGTTCACCGGACTGGGAGGCCGTGGCCGCCCAGGTGCGACCCAGCGTCGTCGCGATCACCTTCTCCTCCAGCGCGGGCAGCGGCGCCGGATCCGGGGTCATCATCGACTCCTCTGGGCTGATCCTGACCAACAACCACGTGGTCGCGGACGCCCAGTCCCTGACCGTGACGCTCTCCGACGGCCGGATCTTCGAGGCCAGGATCGTCGGCACCGACCCGACAACGGACCTGGCCGTGATCGAGCTGACCGACGCGCCCGACGACCTCGAGGCGGCAACCCTCGGCAGCTCCGACGACCTCGCGGTCGGGGAGTCGGTCATGGCCGTCGGCAACCCGCTCGGCCTGGACAGCACCGTCACCACCGGGATCATCTCCGCGCTCGACCGCCCGGTGAGCGCGACCGGCGGCGGGCAGGCGCAGGACGCGGTGGTCACGAACGCCATCCAGATCGACGCAGCGGTCAACCCCGGCAACTCCGGCGGGCCGCTGTTCGACGCGAACGGTCGCGTCATCGGCATCACGTCCTCGATCGCCACCCTGAGCGAGTCCTCGGGCAGCATCGGGCTCGGCTTCGCCATCCCGGTGGACCTGGCCACGAACGTGGCCGACCAGCTCATCGCCGACGGCACCGCCGAGCACGCCTACCTCGGGGTGTCCCTCACGGACGACACCGCGACGGCCGACGGCGTCACCCGGACCGGTGCCGCAGTCGCGCAGGTCGGCGACGGTACCCCCGCCGCGGAGGCCGGCCTGCAGGAGGGCGACGTCATCGTGCAGATCGACGACCACGCCGTCAGCGGCGCCGAGTCGCTGACCGGCTGGGTGCGCACCTACAACAGCGGTGACACCGTCACCCTGACCGTGATCCGGGGCGGTGACTCGATCGAGGTCGAGACCACCCTGGCCAGCCGGGAGGCGGCCTCCTGAGCCCGGTTCGGACCGCTCAGGAGGCCAGGGCCGAGCGCATCGGCTCGAGCTTCGCGTCGGACTCGGCCAGTTCATCGGCCGGGTCCGACGCGGCGACGATCCCGCACCCGGCGAACAGCCGCAGGCCGCGCGAGTCCGCGTCCACCTGGGCCGACCGCAACGCGATGCCCCACTCGCCGTCGCCGTCCGCGCCGATCCAGCCCACCGGACCCGCATAACGGGCCCGGTCCATCTGCTCGTGGTCGGCGATCACCTGCGCGGCCACATCGGTCGGCGTGCCGCACACGGCGGCAGTGGGGTGCAGCGCCGCCGCGACGGCGAGCGAACTCATCTGCGCGTGCGGCCCGGCGAGTACCGCGGTCACGTCGCTCGCCAGGTGCATCACGTTCGGCAGGTGCAGCACGAACGGGGCGTCCGGCGCGTTCGTCGACGCGGCGAACGGCGCCAGCGACCGGGTCAGCGAGTCGACGGCGAACTCGTGCTCCTCGAGATCCTTGGACGAGCGGGCCAGGGATGCGGCGCGGGCCAGGTCGGCCTCGTCGTCGCCGCTGCGCTGGATGGTCCCGGCGAGCACCCGGGATGAGATCAGGCCGCGCTCCCGGCGCACCAACAGCTCCGGGGTCGCGCCGACAAGGCCGTCGACGGCGAACGTCCAGCAGGAGCGGTAGTCGCGCCCGAGGTTGGACAACAGCCGCCGGACGTCCAGCGGGCCATCCAGGTCGGCGCGCACGTCGCGTGCCATCACCACCTTGCCGGCACTGGCGCTCCGGATCAGGTCGATGACCGCGGCCACCTGGGCCCGCCACTGCCTGCGAGTCAGCGCGCCGTCGGTGTACTCCACGGCGGGTGCCGGCAGCGGTGGCGCGATCCGGGCGCGAATCTCGGCGATCGTCGGCGGCGGCACGAGGTCCGCGGCGGCGGTGATCGTCGTCACCCAGGCCGCGTCGCCGCGCCGTCCGACCACGATCTGCGGCACCACCAGGACGCCACCGGCCGGGGAGTCGGGAGCGAAGGAGAACGAGCCGAAGGCGACCGCGCCGGTACCCGGGAGGCCGACCTCGTCGCGGACCACCATGTGCTCGGTGAGCGAGCGCCAGGCCGCGTCGGCGGCCGCGAACCGGTCCACGCCGTCGGTGGTGATCCGGGCGGCCTCGCCCCACCCCACCACGCCCTCGCCGCGCCGTACCCAGGCCGCCGCGCCGCGCGCGTGGGGCGCCGGCAGCAGGCCGAGCAGGTCCGGCAGCCCTTCGGCGGGGACTGCGATCGTGCGCGCCACAAGCGTGGAACTGGCGGTCAGGTGGGCTGCGTCGGTCATCACCCATGAGCCTAGCGACGCCTCGCGATGACGCAGGTCGTCGGTGCCGGTCCGCGCCGGTGATCCGTGTCACGGCGCCCCCGGAGCACACCCGGCCGCTGCCCGGGGCGGGACCTTGGTCCCAGGAACCGGCCGTGGCCCCGGTCGGATGCGTGGTTGCGGAGCCGGGCCCGGCGGTGCGCCATGATGGAGCCATGTCACGCGCCAGCCTGGACAAGGACCCCCGCGAGGTCGCGGGAATGTTCGACGACGTCGCCCGCAAGTACGACCTCACCAACGATGTGCTCTCCCTCGGCATGGACCGGCTGTGGCGCACGGCCACGCTCGCCGCCACCGCCGCGCGACCGGGGGAGCGGGTGCTCGATCTTGCTGCCGGTACCGGCACCTCGAGCGAGGACTACGCGGACGCGGGCATCGAGGTGGTGCCGTGCGACTTCTCCGAGGGCATGGTGGCCGTCGGTAAACGCCGTCGGCCGGACCTGGCGTTCGTGGTCGGTGACGCGATGGCACTCCCGTTCGCCTCGGACAGCTTCGATGTGGTCACCATCTCGTTCGGCCTGCGCAACGTCGCGGACACCGCCGCCGGGCTCGCGGAGATGCTCCGGGTGACCCGCCCGGGCGGGCGGATCGTGATCTGCGAGTTCTCCACGCCGCCGAACCCCGCGTGGCGGGGGATGTACGACATCTACCGTGACCACGTGCTGCCCCGCGTCGCGAGCCTGGTCAGCTCGAACACGGAGGCCTACTCCTACCTGTCCGAGTCGATCGCGAGCTGGCCGGACCAGGTGCGTCTGGCCGAGCTGATGCAGTCGGTGGGCTGGCGCTCGGTCGGGTACCGGAACCTGACCGGCGGCATCGTCGCACTGCACCGCGCCACCAAGCACTGACAGGCGTCGCCGACGCCTCTCACCCACTGGACGAACTCGAATTAGCGCAGCATGGCGTCGCGTAAATCGGCCGGAAATCCGCCACTTTCGAGGTGAGGGTCACCTAACCGGACGGTTCGTCGTCGCGGGGGTAGCCTAGGCGCGTGGCCGGCCTTGCACGCCGGTGCCGCCCCCCGTGAAACCTGCGAACCGGAGCGCCCTGCGCGCTCGGTGAGAAGGAGGGTGCGCCCGGCAATAGGGTGGCGGTGAGGACACGATTCAGGATGGGAACAGGTGGACAGCGTGGGACACGCACCAGGTGATGATGCGGATGTCATCGTCGTCGGTGCCGGACCCGCCGGCGCCGCCGCGGCGCACTACCTGGCCGCCGCCGGGCGCGAGGTGCTCCTGCTCGAGAAGGCGACCTTCCCGCGGGACAAGATCTGCGGCGACGGGCTGACCCCGCGGGCCGTCTCCGAACTCGTCCGGATGGGCGTGCCCACCCCGGCCGAGGACGGCTGGATCCGCAACAAGGGGCTGCGCGTCATCGGCGGTGGGCACACGATCCACCTGCCCTGGCCGGAGATCGAGCGCTACCCGAACTACGGCCTGGTCAAGTCCCGGATGGACCTGGACGCCACGCTGGCCCACCACGCACGCGCCACCGGCGCGAAGCTGATGGAGGGCATGAATGTCACCGGTCCCGTCACAGACGACCGCAGCGGCCGGGTCATCGGGGTCACGGTCCGTCAGGTGGACGGCAAGGGCCGCCGGATCGACGGCGAGGCCGGTTCCGAGCGCACCCTGCGCGCCCCGGTCGTGATCGCGGCGGACGGCGTCTCCGCGCGGCTGGCGACGTCGCTCGGCATCACCAAGAGCGACAACCGCCCGATGGGCGTCGCGGTACGCACCTACTTCAAGACCCCGCGCCACGACGACGAGTGGATGGAGTCGCAGCTCGAACTGTGGGACGGCGAGGCCGGCAGGTCGAACCTGCTCCCGGGCTATGGCTGGATCTTCGCGCTCGGCAACGGCCTCGCCAACGTCGGCCTCGGCTCGGTCAGTTCCAACGCCAAGGCGACCCAGCTCGACTACAAGTCCCTGATGGCCGCCTGGATGCGCAACGCGCCACCGGAGTGGGAGTTCACGCCGGAGAACCAGGTGGGCCCGGTCCGGGGTGCCGCACTGCCGATGGCGTTCAACCGCAAGCCCCACTACAGCCGCGGCCTGATGCTCGTCGGCGATGCGGGCGGCATGGTCTCCCCGTTCAACGGGGAGGGCATCGCGTATGCGCTGCAGGCCGGTCGGGTCGCGGCCGACGTGGCCGGGCAGGCCCTCGCACGCACCTCCGACGCTGCCCGTGAGCGCACCCTGGCCACCTACCCGGTGCGCATGCGCGACGAACTGGGCGGCTACTTCACGCTCGGACGACACTTCGTCAAGCTGATCGAGCGGCCGGCCGTGATGCGCGTGTGCACGAAGTACGGCCTGCCGCGACCCCTGCTCATGAAGTTCGTGCTCAAACTGCTCTCGGACAGTTACGACACCCGCGGTGGCGACGCCATGGACCGCATCATCACCGCCCTGACCCGCATCGTCCCGGCTGCCTGAGCGGGAGAGGAAGAGATATGACCAACCCGTACATCCCGTTGCTCATCATGGGTGGGCTCGCCCTGCTCCTCGGGGTCGGTGGGCTCGCGGCCAGCGCCGTCATCGGGCCGAAGCGCTACAACAAGGTCAAGGTGGATGCCTACGAATGCGGCATCCAGCCCTCACCGCACTCCATCGGCGCCGGCCGGTTCCCGATCAAGTACTACATCGTGGCGATGACGTTCATCGTCTTCGATATCGAGGTGGTCTTCCTCTACCCGTGGGCAGTGAGCTTCACCGAGCTCGCCGGGTTCGGCCTGATCGCCATGTTTGGCTTCCTGTTCCTGATCACCGTGCCGTTCGTCTACGAATGGCGCCGTGGCGGCCTGGACTGGGACTGAGAGAGGACGTAGATCATGGGACTCGAAGAGAAGCTGCCCTCGGGGTTCGTGCTGGGCAAGGTCGAGGATCTGGTCGGTTGGGTCCGGTCCTCCTCGATGTGGCCGGTCACGATGGGCCTGGCCTGCTGCGCCATCGAGATGATGGCCGCCGGCACCCCCCGGTTCGACCTCGCCCGGTTCGGCATGGAGGTGTTCCGCGCCTCGCCGCGCCAGGCGGACCTGATGATCGTGTCCGGCCGGGTCAGTCACAAGATGGCGCCGGTGCTGCGGACCGTGTACGACCAGATGGCCGACCCGAAGTGGGTCATCTCGATGGGTGTGTGCGCGTCGTCCGGCGGCATGTTCAACAACTACGCGATCGTCCAGGGCGTGGACCACGTCCTGCCCGTCGACGTGTACCTGCCCGGCTGCCCGCCCCGGCCCGAGATGCTGATCAACGCGATCCTGGAGCTGCACAAGCAGGTCATCAAGGGTGGGCCGCTCGGTGAGCACCGGGCGGAGATCAACCGCGCCGTCGAGGCGGCCGCCCTTGACGCCGTCCCGACGCAGGAGATGAAGGGGCTGCTCGCATGAGCGGAACCACCGGACCGGGCTCCGAGCCCGTCATCGAACCGGCCGCCGAGGCACAGGAGGCCGGCTCCCAGCAGCTCGTCCAACGGCCGCGGGGCGCCACGCCGCTGGACATCATCGACGTCCGCAAGGGCATGTTCGGCGTCGAGGGGTCCGGCGACACGTCGGGCTTCGGTGGGCTCGAGCGCACCATCGCGCTGCCGGGGCCGACGGAGCGGCCCTACGGTGGCTACTTCGACGAGGTCGCGGACATCCTCGCCGAGGTGCTCGGCGAGGCGGGCGTGAACTACGACGACGCCGTCGAGAAGGTCGTCATCTTCCGCGACGAGATGAGCCTGTACATCGCGCGCGAGCACCTGCCGGTCGTGGCGAGGTCGCTGCGGGACGACCAGGATCTGCGGTTCGAGCTGTGCCTCGGCGTCAACGGGGTGCACTACCCCGCGGACGCCGGCCGGGAGCTGCACGCCGTCTACCCGCTGTTCTCGGTGACCCACAACCGGACCGTCCGGCTCGAGGTCGCGGTCCCGGACGCGGACCCGCACATCCCGAGCCTGGTGGACATCTACCCCGCCAACAACTGGCACGAGCGAGAGACCTGGGACTTCTTCGGCATCGTCTTCGACGGCCACCCGAGCCTGTCCCGGATCGAGATGCCGGACGACTGGCCCGGCCACCCCCAGCGCAAGGACTACCCGCTGGGTGGGATCCCGGTGGAATACAAGGGCGCGACAGTACCCGCGCCCGATGAGCGGAGGGCCTACAACTGATGGCTGCCACCTTCCCGTCAGCAACGCGCGGCGCCGGCCCGGCCGGCACCGAGGGCGTCCACGAGTTCACCGCCGCCGGCGGTGACTGGGACGAGATCAGCGCCGAGGCCGAACGCCTCGGGGACGAGCGGATCGTCATCAACATGGGTCCGCAGCACCCGTCCACGCACGGCGTGCTCCGCATCGTCCTCGAGATCGAGGGCGAGACCGTCACCGAGGCCCGGGCCGGTATCGGGTTCCTGCACACCGGCATCGAGAAGAACATGGAGTTCCGCACCTGGACCCAGGGCGTGACGTTCTGCACCCGCATGGACTACGTCGCCCCACTGTTCCAGGAGGCGGCCTACTGCCTCGCCGTCGAGAAGCTCCTCGGCATCACCGACGACCTGCCCGAGCGGGCCACCCTGATCCGGGTCCTGATGATGGAGCTGAACCGGATCAGCTCGCACATCGTGGCGATCGGGACCGGCGGCAATGAGCTCGGCGCCACCACGATGATGACCATCGCATTCCGTGAGCGTGAGGAGATCCTGAGGATCTTCGAGGCGATCACCGGACTGCGGATGAACCACGCCTACATCCGCCCCGGCGGCGTTGCCCAGGACCTCGCGCCCGGCACCACCCAGATGATCCGGGACGCGATCCCGAAGATCCGGGACGGCATCGGCGAGCTCGAGAAGCTCACCCTCGCGAACCCGATCTTCATCGGCCGGCAGAAGGGCGTCGGCATCCTGCCGCTCGCCGGCGCGATGGCGCTCGGCACCGCGGGGCCGATGCTGCGTTCGGCCGGCGTGCCGTTCGACCTGCGTCGCGCGCAGCCGTACTGCGGCTACGAGAACTACGACTTCGACATCATCACGGACACCGGCGCGGACGCCTACGCACGCGTGGTGGTCCGGTTCAAGGAGATGCGCGAGTCGCTGAAGATCGTCCAGCAGGTGCTGGACCGCCTCGAGGCCCAGGACCGCAAGGGCAAGCAGCCGGTCATGGTCGCGGACAAGAAGATCGCGTGGCCCGCGCAGCTGTCCGTCGGCAGCGATGGCCAGGGCAACTCGCTGGAGCACATCCGCCAGATCATGGGCACCTCGATGGAGGCCCTGATCCACCACTTCAAGCTGGTCACCGAGGGCTTCCGGGTCCCGGCCGGCCAGGTCTACCAGCAGATTGAGCACCCCAAGGGGATCCTCGGCGTGCACCTGGTCTCCGACGGTGGCACCCGGCCCTACCGGGTGCACTTCCGGGACCCGTCGTTCAACAACCTGCAGTCGCTGTCGATCCTCTGTGAGGGCGGCACCATCGCCGACGTGGTGATCTCGGTCGCCTCGATCGACCCGGTCCTGGGAGGGGTGGACCGCTGATGGTCGCCGACAACCGTGGTTACTCGCCCGACGTCCGGGCCCGACTCACCGCCGACGCGGACCAGATCCTGGCCCGCTATCCCGAGGCACGCTCGGCGCTGCTGCCGCTGCTGCACCTGGTGCAGTCCGAGGACGGCTACGTGAGCCCGGCCGGGATCGCGTTCTGCGCGGACGTCCTGGACCTCAGCCGAGCCTCGGTCTCCGCCGTCGCCACCTTCTACAGCCAGTACAAGCGGCGCCCGAACGGTGAGTACACCGTGGGGGTCTGCACCAACACGCTGTGCGCCGTGATGGGCGGGGACGCGATCTTCGACCGGCTCTCCGAGCGGCTGGGCATCGGCCACGACGAGACCACCGAGGACGGCCGGATCACCCTCGAGCGGGTCGAGTGCAACGCCGCGTGCGACTACGCACCCGTGATGGTCATCAACTGGGAGTTCTTCGACAACCAGACCCCCACCTCCGCGGTGGACGTCGTGGATGCCCTTCTCGAGGGGCGACCGGTGACACCGACCCGTGGCGCGGACACCGTCGCCACGTTCCGGGAGGTCTCCCGGGTGCTCGCCGGGTTCGAGGACGGTCGCGCGGACGAGGGCATCGGGGCCGGCCCGGCCACTCTGGTCGGCCTGGAGATGTCCCGCGCCAAGGGCTGGACCGCCCCCGCGGCCGAGGCCGCTGAGCCTGAGGACGCGGCGGGGCCGACCGCGGAGCAGGCCGGTACCGAGGCGGTCGGCGAGCCCGGCTCCAGCGCTGAGCGCGAGGAGACCACCCCCGCGGACGGATCCGCGGAAACGGTGACCAAGTCCGAAGAGAAGGGCTCGAGCGAATGACCACCCTGGCGCCGATCCTGAGCGACATCTGGGACGCACCCCGGTCCTGGACCTATGCGACGTACTCCGAGCACCAGGGCTACGACGCCTGGCGCAAGGCCATCCACACGGACCCGACCGAGCTCGTCAACGCCGTGAAGGACTCCGGTCTGCGCGGCCGCGGCGGTGCCGGGTTCCCCACCGGGCTCAAGTGGAGCTTCCTGCCCCCGCCGGACGGCGGCCCCCGCTACCTCGTGGTCAACGCCGACGAGTCCGAGCCGGGCACCTGCAAGGACATCCCGCTGATGCTGGCGAACCCGCACTCCCTCATCGAGGGCGTGGCCATCACCTCCTTCGCGATCGGGTCCAACCACGCGTTCATCTACCTGCGTGGCGAGGTCGTCCACGTCTACCGCCGCCTGCTCGCCGCCGTTCGCGAGGCACGCGAGGCCGGCCTGCTCGGCACGAACATCCTCGGCACCGGCTACGACCTCGAGGTCACCGTGCACGCCGGCGCCGGCGCCTACATCTGCGGTGAGGAGACCGCCCTCCTGGACTCCCTCGAGGGCCGCCGCGGCCAGCCCCGCCTGAAGCCGCCGTTCCCCGCCGTCGCAGGTCTGTACGCCCGGCCGACCGTGGTGAACAACGTCGAGTCGATCGCGAGCGTGCCAACGATCGTGCGCAACGGGGTGGACTGGTTCACCTCGATGGGTACCGAGAAGTCGAAGGGTCACGGCCTCTTCTCGCTCTCCGGGCACGTCGCCCGGCCGGGGCAGTACGAGGCACCGCTCGGCATCACGTTCCGCGAACTGCTCGACATGGCCGGCGGCATCCGGGACGGCCACTCCCTGAAGTTCTGGACGCCGGGCGGCTCGTCAACCCCGATCCTGACCGCCGAGCACATGGACGTCGTCCTGGACTACGAGTCCGTCGGTGCGGCCGGCTCGATGCTCGCCACCCGGGCCATCCAGGTCTTCGACGAGACCACCTCGGTGGTCCGGTGCGTGTCCCGCTGGACCGACTTCTACCAGCACGAGTCCTGCGGCAAGTGCACCCCCTGCCGCGAGGGCACGTTCTGGCTGAAGCAGATCCTGCACCGCCTGGAGGCCGGCAAGGGCACCGAGTCCGACGTCGACCTGCTGCTGGACGTGGCCGGCAACATCGAGGGCCGCTCGTTCTGCGCCCTCGGTGACGCGGCCGCCACCCCGATCAAGAGCGCCATCAAGTACTTCCGCGAGGAGTTCGAGCAGGGCATCCACACGCCCGCCTGGGAACTCTTCCCCTACGAGGCCAACGCGGCCTTCTCCGGAGCGACTGCATGACCGCCACCACCAACGAATCGTCCTCGGCCGTGGCACCGGTCGAGGAGATCACGCTGACCATCGACGGCCTCGACGTCAGCGTGCCCAAGGGCACCCTGGTGATCCGCGCCGCCGAGACGATCGGGATCCAGATCCCGCGATTCTGCGACCACCCGCTGCTCAAGCCGGCCGGTGCGTGCCGCCAGTGCCTGGTGGACATCGCCACCCCCGACCGCGAGGGCAACCTGCGGGCGATGCCGAAGCCGCAGGCCTCCTGCACCATCGAGGCGACGCCCGGCATGGTGGTGAACACCCAGCACACCTCCCCGGTGGCGGAGAAGGCCCAGCGGGGCCAGATCGAGTTCCTGCTCGTCAACCACCCGCTCGACTGCCCGGTCTGCGACAAGGGTGGCGAGTGCCCCCTGCAGAACCAGGCCATGAGCAACGGGGCCGCGACGTCCCGGTTCGTCGACATCAAGCGCACGTTCCCCAAGCCGATCAAGATCTCCACGCAGATCCTGCTGGACCGCGACCGGTGCATCCTGTGCCAGCGGTGCACCCGGTTCTCCGCGGAGATCGCCGGGGACCCGTTCATCGACCTGCAGGGTCGCGGCGGCGGCGCGCCCGGTGGCCACGGCCACGGACTGCCGGCCCAGCAGATCGGCCGTTTCGACGAAGCCATCCTGGAGTACACCCCGAGCGGCGAGCAGTCCCCGGGTGAGTCCGAGCGCACCGGCGACGTCGTCGGCCCGTACGGCCAGGCCGGCGTGCTGTCCAGCGTGGCCGGCAGCATCGGCGGAGCCCTGGAGGACACCTCGGGCCGCCCGTTCGCCTCGTACTTCTCCGGCAACACCGTGCAGATCTGCCCGGTCGGCGCCCTCACCTCGGCCGCGTACCGGTTCCGGTCCCGTCCGTTCGACCTGGTCTCGACGCCCTCGATCGCCGAGCACGACGCCTGTGGCTCCGCGATCCGCGTCGACCACCGCCGCGGCGTGGTGCTGCGCCGGCTGGCCGGCGACGACCCCGCGGTCAACGAGGAGTGGATCACCGACAAGGACCGGTTCGCCTTCGCCTGGCAGACGTCCCCGGACGTGCTCACGGCGCCCCTCGTGCGCGATGAGGAGACCGGTGAGCTCGTGCCGACCAGCTGGTCCGAGGCAATCGCCCTGGCCGCCGAGGGGCTCCGCAAGGCGCTCGACGGAGCCGGTGCGGCCGCGCTCCCCGGCGGCCGCCTGACCCTCGAGGACGCCTACGCCTGGTCGAAGTTCACTCGCCTGGCGCTCGGCAGCAACGACGTCGACTTCCGGGCCCGGGTGCACTCGGCCGAGGAGGCCGACTTCCTCGCCAACCGCGTCGCCGGCGCGGGCATGGACGTGATCTTCGGCGACCTCGAGCGTGCGCCCCGGGTGCTCCTCGTCGGGCTCGAGCCCGAGGAGGAGGCCGGCACGATCTTCCTGCGGTTGCGCAAGGGCATGCTCGCCGGCCGCGTGCGGGTGACCACGATCGCGCCGCTCGCATCCCGCGGCTCGACCAAGCTGCGCGCCGACGTCGTCCGCACCGCACCGGGTGACGAACCCGCCGTCCTGGACGCGCTCTCCGGTTCGACCGGCACGCCCGAGGACCTCACCGATCTCAAGGCCGCGCTCGCCGAGCCCGGCACCGTCGTGCTCGCGGGCGAACGGCTCGCGGGAGTGCCCGGGGCGCTGTCCGCGCTGGACCGGCTGCTCGTCGCGACCGGCGCCCGGTTCGCCTGGGTGCCGCGCCGCGCCGGCGACCGCGGCGCCGTCGAGGTCGGTCTGCTTCCGGGCCTGCTGCCCGGAGGACGCCCGACGGCGGAGGCCGAGGCCCGCGTCGACGTCGCCGGAGTCTGGGGCGTGGGCGAGCTGCCCACGGCACCGGGCCGCGACCTGACCGGGATCCTGGACGCCACCACGAGCGGAGAGATCGACGCCCTCGTCGTGGGTGGCATCGACGTCGCGGACCTGCCCTCCCCGGCGGACGCCGAGGTGGCGCTCGCCGCGGCCGGCTTCGTGGTCCAGCTGGAGGTCCGCCGGTCCGCGGTCACCCAGCACGCGGACGTGGTGCTGCCGATCGCGGCGTCCACGCACAAGTCCGGCACCTTCCTGAACTGGGAGGGCCGCCCGCGCCCGTTCGGCCAGGTGTTCACCACCAGCGCGCTCACCGACTCCCGGGTGCTCGGCATGCTCGCCGACGCTCTGGAGATCGACCTGGGCACCCGCACCCTCGAGGAGATCCACCGCGAGCTCGCCGAGTTCGACGGCTGGGAGGGCCCGCGCACCGGCGCCCCGTCGGTCCCCGCGGCGCCGGCTCCGGCGCTCGAGGCCGGCCAGGCGCGGCTCGCGACCTGGCGCCTGATGCTCGACTCGGGCCGCGGCCAGGACGGCGAACCCCACCTCGCCGGGACCGCGTACCGCCCGGTGGCACTGCTCTCGCCGGCCACGGCCACCGCGCTCGGCATCGCCGAGGGCGGCCAGGTGCGCGTCAGCGGACCCGGGGGTGACATCGTCCTGCCGGTCCTGCCGACGCCGATGGGCGACGACGTGGTCTGGTTGCCGCAGCACTCCCCGGGATCGTCCGTGTACCGGACGCTCGGGGTCACGGCCGGCGCCGCGGTGCGCCTGGCCGCCGTCGACGCGGAGGTCGCCCGATGAACACCAACCTCGCTCCCATCCTGGCCCGGAGCACCGGCGCCGCGGACTTCAGCAACGACACGATCTGGGTGTCGGTCATCAAGGCCGTCGCGATCCTGCTGTTCCTGCTGCTGTCGGTGCTGTTCGCGCTCTGGTTCGAGCGCCGCGTCATCGCCCGGTTCCAGCAGCGGCTCGGCCCGAACGTGCGTGGCCCGTTCGGGCTGGTGCAGTCCATCCCGGACGCCCTGAAGCTGATCCTCAAGGAGGACATCACCGTCAAGGCCGCGGACAAGGTGATCTACCTGATCGCCCCGGTCATCTCGGTGTTCTGCGCCTTCATGATCTATGCGGTCATCCCGTTCGGCCCGGAGGTGACGATCCCGTTCACGGACTTCGTCACCCCGCTGCAGCTGACCGATCTGCCCGTCTCGATCCTGTACATCCTCGGGATCACCGGGCTCGGCGTGTACGGCATCGTGCTCGGCGGCTGGTCCTCGGGCTCGACCTACCCGCTGCTCGGCGCGGTGCGCTCCACGGCGCAGATCATCTCCTACGAGCTCGGCATGAGCCTGGCCCTGGTCAGCGTGCTGCTGGTGGCCGGCTCGATGTCCACCTCCGAGATCGTGAACTCCCAGGAGAACCTGTGGTGGGCGTTCGCGCTGCTGCCGGCGTTCGTGGTCTACCTGATCTCCGCGTTCGGTGAGGTCAACCGGCTCCCGTTCGACCTCCCGGAGGCCGAGGGCGAGCTCGTCGCCGGCTACCAGACCGAGTACTCCTCGATGAAGTTCGCCTGGTTCTACCTGGCCGAGTACATCAACATGCTGAACGTGGCCGCCGTCGCGACGACCGTCTTCATGGGTGGCTGGCGGGCACCGTGGCCGCTCGTGACACTGTTCGGGGAGGGCGTCGACCAGGGCTGGTGGGGCTTCCTCTGGTTCATCCTGAAGATCTGGCTGTTCATGTTCCTGTTCGTCTGGGTGCGCGCCACGCTGCTGCGCTTCCGGTACGACCAGTTCATGGCGTTCGGCTGGAAGGTGCTGATCCCGGTCGCGCTGGTCTGGCTAGGCCTGGTCGCCGCCTTCCAGGGCGTGCGTCACTTCACCTCCTTCGACCCCACCGCGATCGACGTCGGCGGGCTGTCCCTGCGCACCGTGCTGTTCGGCATAGCCGGGATACTCATCATCGTCACGGTCGTGATGTACCTGATACCGGACCGGGAGGCCAAGCCCGCGCCGGACGGCAAGGCGGCCAAGGGCACGAGCGGCGCCGATGCCACGACCGACGAGCCGTTCGACGCGTTCGCCGGTGGCTTCCCGGTGCCGCCGCTGCCGGGTCAGAAGCTGCCACCGTCCAAGCGCCGCGCCCGGGTGACCACCCCGGCCGCACCCGCCGAGGACGCGACAGAAGACGAGGAGAAGACCAATGGCTGAGCAGGGCAAGGGCAAGAAGCCCACGCCGGGCAAGGGCCGTGGCCAGGATCGGCCGGCCCAGCCGAAGCGACCCGCCGCGGGCCGCACGCCAGCACGGGCGACCGGGACCGGTGCCGGCCGGACGCCGGCTAAGGCGGCCAGGCCCCGCGTCGAGAAGTTCGACGTGGACTCCGATGTCACCAAGAGCGGGCTCGCACAGTTCTTCGCCCCGGTGGCGGGCTTCGGTGTGACGATGTCCACGCTGTTCCGCCCGGTGGTGACGGAGCAGTACCCGTTCGAGAAGAAGCCGACCGCGCCGCGCTACCACGGCCGGCACCAGCTCAACCGGCACCCGGACGGGCTGGAGAAGTGCATCGGCTGTGAGCTGTGCGCGTGGGCCTGCCCCGCGGACGCCATCTACGTCGAGGCCGGCAACAACACCCCGGAGGCGCAGTACTCGCCGGGGGAGCGGTACGGCAAGGTGTACCAGATCAACTACCTCCGCTGTATCTTCTGCGGGCTCTGCATCGAGGCCTGCCCCACCCGGGCGCTGACGATGACGAACGACTTCGAGCTCGCCGGCACCACGCGGGAGAAGATGATCTTCGAGAAGGACACCCTGCTGGCCCCGATCCGGTCGGGGATGCTGGCCGCGCCGCACCCGATGGTCTCCGGTCTGAGCGACGGCGACTACTACCGAGGTGACGTGACCGGACCCACCACGGCGCAGGTGGCCTGGGTCTCCGAGCGTCGTCCGGACGACGAGAGCCTGTCCTCGGCCGCAGCCGCGGCGACGCGAGGCACCAGGGGAGACGAGAAGTGAGCCCGCTGGAGATCTCCACCGGTGAGGCCGTGCTGTTCTGGGTGCTGGCACCGCTGATGGTGGCCGGGGCGCTGAGCCTGCTGTTCGCCAAGCGTCCGGTGCACATCGCGGTGAGCATGGCCGGAGTGATGGTCGCCCTCGCGATCATGTACATCATGCTGGAGGCGCCGTTCCTCGGCGTCGCCCAGATCGTCGTCTACACGGGCGCGGTCATGATGCTGTTCCTGTTCGTGATCATGCTCGCCGGCGTCGACACCTCCGAGTCCCTGGTCGAGACGATCAAGGGACAGCGGTGGATCGCGGTCGTCGGGCTGGTCGGCCTGCTGGTACTCATCACCGCCGTCGTCACCCGCGCCACGCTGCCGCCCGCCGTGGGCCTGGCCGAGGCGAACGCGGACACGAACCCGGTGGGCGTCGCCCGCCTCATCTTCGGTGACTACATCTTCGCGTTCGAGCTCACCGCGGCACTGCTGATCACCGCCGCGCTCGGCGCCCTGGTGCTCAGCCACCGCCGCCGGCTCACGCCGAAGGTCGGCCAGAAGGAACTCGCCGAGGCGAAGCTGGCCGCCTACGGCAAGGGCGGTTCGGCCGAGGGGGTCACCCCGCCGGCCGGGCCCGGCGTGTACGCCCGCCACAACAGCGCCGACATGCCCGCCCTCGATCCCGCCGGGGTCCCGATCGACAGCTCGGTGGTCACCGTGCTGCGGGTCCGCGGGCAGGAGGCCGAGGCGGCTGATCTCGACTCCGACCGGGTCGCCCGGATCGCCACCGGTGAGCCGATGGTGCCCGAGATCGCGCCCGCGCCCGAGACCACGAAGGAGAACGAGGAATGAGCCTGGTCAACTACCTGGTGCTCTCGGGGATCCTGTTCTCGATCGGGTCGATCGCGGTGCTGACGCGTCGCAACGCGATCGTCGCGTTCATGGGTGTCGAGCTCATGCTGAACGCCGCGAACCTCACCCTGGTCACCTTCGGGCGGCTGCACGGCGACCTGCAGGGCCAGGTGATCGCCTTCTTCGTGATGGTGGTCGCGGCCGCCGAGGTGGTCATCGGGCTCGCCATCATCGTGTCCATCTTCCGAACCCGCGGGTCTGCGTCGATCGATGACGCCAACCTGCTGAAGAGCTGAGGGGCCCACGTGGACACCTTGAACCTGGCATGGCTGCTCATTGCCATTCCGCTGGTGAGCTCCGCAGTCCTGCTCCTGCTCGGCCGTGCCTCCGACGCCTGGGGGCACTGGCTGGGGGTGCTCGCCTCGGCGGCCTCCGCCGTCCTCGCGATCGTCATCCTGGTGCAGCTGCTCGGCCTCGGCGCCGATGACCGGGTCGCCAATGTGCATCTCTTCGACTGGATCACGGCCGGGGACCTGACCGTCTCCGCGGGTCTGCTCGTGGACCCGCTCTCGGTGACGTTCGCCCTCCTGATCACGTTCGTCGGCACCCTGATCCACATCTACGCGGTCGCCTACATGTCCCACGACGCCGACCGGCGCCGGTTCTTCGCCTACCTGAACCTGTTCATCGCGGCGATGCTGGTGCTGGTCCTCGCGGACTCCTACGCACTGCTCTTCCTCGGCTGGGAGGGCGTGGGTCTCGCCTCCTATCTGCTCATCGGGTTCTGGAACCAGAACACCGAGTACGCGGTCGCGGCGAAGAAGGCGTTCATCATGAACCGGGTCGGTGACATGGGGATGCTGGTCGCGATGATGGCGATGTTCGCCACCTTCGGCGCGGTCGACTTCGAGACCGTCTTCGGTGCCGCGAGCGGCGCCGGCCAGGGTGCGATGACGCTGATCGGCCTGATGCTGGTCCTCGCCGCCTGCGGCAAGTCCGCGCAGTTCCCGCTGCAGGCCTGGCTCGGCGACGCGATGGCGGGCCCGACGCCGGTCTCCGCGCTCATCCACGCGGCCACCATGGTCACCGCGGGTGTCTACCTGATCGTCCGCTCCGGTCCGATCTTCGAGCACACCCCGACGGCGCAGCTCGTCGCGGCGATCATCGGTGCGATCACGCTGCTGTTCGGTGCGATCGTCGGGTGCGCGAAGGACGACGTCAAGAAGGTCCTCGCGGCCTCCACGATGTCCCAGATCGGCTACATGATGCTCGCCGCGGGTCTTGGCCCGATCGGCTACGCGTTCGCGATCTTCCACCTCATCACGCACGGCTTCTTCAAGGCCGGGATGTTCCTCGGGGCCGGCTCGGTGATGCACGGCATGGGCGACGAGGTGAACATGCGCGGCTTCGGGAACCTCAGCAAGTACATGAAGGTCACCTGGATCACGTTCATGGCGGGCTGGCTCGCGATCATCGGGATCCCGCCGTTCTCCGGGTTCTGGAGCAAGGACAAGATCATCGAGACCGCGTTCGTGGGGGAGGGCTGGCAGCCCTGGGTGTTCGGCACCGTCGCGATGGTCGGCGCCGGGATCACCGCGTTCTACATGTCCCGCCTGTTCTTCATGACCTTCCACGGCAAGGCCCGCTGGAACGACGGCAAGAACGACCTGCCCGGCCCCGAGCGGCACCCGCACGAGTCCCCGGCGCTGATGACCGTGCCGATGATCGTGCTCGCCGTCGGAGCCATCGCCCTCGGTGGGGTGCTCTCCATCGGGGACACGTTCGTGTCCTGGCTCGAGCCGGTGACAGGGCACGTCGAGCACCACGAGCCGGTGCTCTCGGTGCCCGTGATCACGGTGACCACGATCGTCCTGGTCCTCATCGGGGCCTTCCTGGCCTGGCGCCAGTACGCCGCCTCGGCGGTCCCGGTGACGCCCCCGACCGGGACGGTGCTCACCCGCGCCGCCCGCGTGGACCTCTACCAGGACGCGGTCAACGAGGGCGTGTTCATGCGCCCCGGCCAGCACCTGACCCGCACCCTGGTCTACGCCGACACCGCCGTCGTCGACGGCGCGGTCAACGGACTCGGGTCCGGAACCCTTGGCTGGGGAGAAAGACTGCGTCGGCTGCAGAACGGCTTCGTCCGTAGTTACGCCGCGGTGATGCTGATCGGTGTCATCGGTGCCCTTGTCGTCGTCCTCGCCTCGCGAGTCTGAGTCGGAGAGAAACTGATGCCTACTCAATTCGCGGACCTGCCCTGGCTGACCATCCTGATCGTGGCGCCGACCGTCGTTGCCGCTCTGATCTGGCTGGTCAAGCCGCTGCGCCGGGCCGCCCGCCCGATCGGGCTCGCCACCAGCGCCGGAGTCCTGATCGGCGTGGCCCTGATGGCGAGCGCGTTCGACGTCTCCGACGCCGCGGGAGTTCAGTTCACCCAGACCCACGACTGGATCGCACCGCTCGGCGCGAGCTACGCCGTCGGGGTCGACGGGATGGGGCTGACCCTGGTCGCCCTCGCCGCACTGCTGGTGCCCGTCGTGCTGATCGCCGGCTGGAACGAGGTGAAGTTGCCCAGCGGCATCGCCGCGGAGCGGGCCGACAACGCGCTCGCCTACCGGCAGGCGGGCTTCGTCGCACTGATCCTCGTGCTCGAGTCGCTGATGATCGCGGTCTTCGCCGCCCGGGACCTGTTCCTGTTCTATGTGATCTTCGAGGCCATGCTGATCCCGGTGTACTTCCTCATCGGGGTCTACGGCGGCCCGAACCGTCGCGCCGCGGCACTGAAGTTCCTGTTGTACTCCCTCGCGGGCGGGCTCGTGATGCTGGCCGGCGTCATCGCCGTCTACTTCCAGACCGACGGCGGCCCCGGCACCTACCTGCTCGCGAACCTCACCGACATCGCCGCGGACAACCCCACGCTGCAGATGTGGCTGTTCCTGTCCTTCTTCATCGCGTTCGCGGTGAAGGCCCCGATGTTCCCGGTGCACACCTGGCTGCCCGATGCGGCCGCCCAGGCCACACCTGGGACGTCCACCCTGCTCGTCGGGGTGCTGGACAAGGTCGGCACGTTCGGCATGATCGTGATCTGCCTGCCGCTGTTCCCCGGCGCGGCCGCCGCGGCCGCGCCGGTGATCATCGTGCTGGCGATCATCTCGATCGTCTACGGCGGGCTCGTCGCGATCGGCCAGAACGACCTGATGCGGATGATCGCGTTCTCCTCGGTGTCCCACTTCGGGTTCATCGTGATGGGCGTGTTCGTCGGAACGCAGACGGCGCTGGTCGGCGCGATGCTCTACATGGTCGCCCACGGGGTCACGATCGCCGCCCTGTTCCTGATCTCGGGGTTCCTCACCCAGCGCGGTGCCAGCCAGGACATGCGGACGTACTCGGGGATGCAGCGCGTCACCCGGGTGCTCGCGGGCACCTGGCTCTTCGCCGGGCTCGCCTCGCTCGCCCTGCCGGGCCTGAGCGGCTTCGTGCCGGAGTACCTCGTGCTCCTCGGCAGCTTCGAGGCGCACTGGGCGTACGGCGTGTTCGCCGTGATCGGCGTCGTGCTCTCCGCCCTGTACATCCTGCTCGCCTATCAGCGGGTGTTCACCGGCCCGGTGCCCGAGGCGGGAGCACCGGTCGAACTGGCCGGAGCGGCCCTCGACGTCCCGGACCGCGCAGGTCTGAAGGACCTGACCGGGCGGGAGAAGTGGGCCGTGGTCCCACTCGCCCTCGCCGTCCTCTTCCTCGGTCTCTACCCGGCCCCCGTGCTGGAACTCCTCTCCGGAGTCGCTGACCAGTTCGCCGCGATCCTTGGGAGCGCCTCATGAACCAGTTCGTCCCGCCCGAGATCGACTGGGCCGCCCTGAGCCCGGTCCTGATCGTGCTCGGCATCGCCGTGATCGGGGTGCTCGTCGAGGCGTTCGTCCCGGTCCGGGTCCGGCGCGCCACGCAGGTCGTGCTCGCCGTGGTGGGCGTCGGCGCCGCCCTGGTGGCCGTCGCATGGCGCTGGGTGGTCGTCCAGGCGGACGGCCCGACGGCGTTGGTCGCCGGTGCGCTCCGGGAGGACGCCCCGGCGTTGCTCGCCCAGGCGATCCTGCTCGTGTGCGCGTTCGTGGGACTGCTCGTGATCGCGGACCGGTCCTCGGGCGAGGATGCGTTCGCACCCGCGGCGGCCGCGATCCCCGGCTCCGCCTACGAGGCGGAGGCCCGCAAGGCCGGCCTGGTGCAGACCGAGGTCTTCCCGCTGACCATGTTCGCCATCGGCGGGATGCTCGTGTTTCCCGCCGCCGCGGACCTGCTCACCCTGTTCATCGCGCTCGAGGTGCTCTCCCTCCCGCTGTACCTGCTCGCCGGACTGGCCCGCCGCCGTCGGCTCCTCTCGCAGGAGGCGTCGCTGAAGTACTTCCTGCTCGGTGCGTTCTCCTCCGCGTTCTTCCTGATGGGCCTTGCCCTGCTGTACGGCTACTCCGGTTCGGTGCGGTTCGACGCGGTGGCCACCGCGGTTCCGGCCACCTCCGGCATGGACGGGATGCTCCTCGCGGGTGTGCTGCTGGTGATGGTCGGGCTGCTGTTCAAGGTCGGCGCCGTGCCGTTCCACTCCTGGGTGCCGGACGTCTACCAGGGCGCCCCCACCCCGGTCACCGGCTTCATGGCCGCCTGCACGAAGATCGCCGCGTTCGCGGCGATGCTGCGGTTCTTCTACGTGGTGGCCCCGGGGCTGCAGTGGGACCTCACCGTGGTGCTCTGGATCATCGCGATCATCACCATGATCGTCGGCACCGTGCTCGCCGTGGTGCAGACGGACATGAAGCGGATGCTCGCGTACTCCTCGGTGGCGCACGCCGGGTTCGTGCTGCTCGGCGTCATCGCGCTGGTGCCGAGCGGGATCTCCTCGGTCCTGTTCTACCTGCTCGCCTACGGCCTGGCCACGGTCGGCGCGTTCGGCCTGCTCACGCTGGTCCGGGAGCGGGACGCGGACGGCAACGTCACCGGTGAGGCCCTGCACCTGTCCCAGTGGGCCGGCCTCGGCAGGCGTCACCCGGTGCTCGCGGTGTGCTTCACGCTGTTCCTCATCTCGTTCGCCGGGATCCCGCTCACGGGCGGCTTCATCGGGAAGTTCGCGGTCTTCGGCGCGGCCATCGAGGGTGGCGCATGGCCGCTCGTGGTGATCGCCGTGCTCGCGAGCGCGGCCGCGGCGTTCTTCTACGTGCGGGTCATCGTGCTGATGTTCTTCACCGAGCCCACCGGCACCGAAGCCGACCCCGGCACCACCGTGGTCCGCACCGAGGGCCTGACCGCCGTGGCCGTCGTGGTGTGCGCGGTCGGCACCGTCCTGCTGGGTGTGTTGCCCGGCCCGATTCTCGACCTTGCTGCGAATGCCACTAAGTTCATGCTGTGACCTCTTCGATGCTTCCGCTCGGTGACCGTGAGCTGGAGACCCAGATCGCAGGCGAGCTCGACGAGATCGAGCGTCGGCTGGTGGCGGCCGCACGCACTGCGGACGCGCTGGTCTCCGCGCCCGCGAACCACCTGCTCGCCGCGGGGGGCAAGCGGCTGCGGCCGGTCCTGGTGCTGCTCACCTCGCAGTTCGGGTCAGGCGTGGACGACTCGGTGCGGCAGGCCGCCGTCGCCACCGAGCTGACGCACCTGGCCACGCTCTACCACGACGACGTGATGGACTCCGCCCCGCTGCGCCGCGGCGCCCCCAGCGCCCACGAGGTGTGGGGCAACTCGGTCGCGATCCTCACCGGGGACCTGTTGTTCGCGCGCGCCTCGCAGCTCGTCTCCGAGCTCGGTCCCGTCGCCGTGCGGATCCAGGCGGACGCCTTCGAGCGACTGGTCCTCGGTCAGCTGCACGAGACCCTCGGTCCGGCACCGGACGAGGACCCGGTGGCGCACTACCTCGCGGTGCTCGGGGACAAGACGGGATCGCTGATCGCGGCCGCCGCGCACTACGGGACGCTCTTCGCCGGGGCAGGCGATGACGTCCGCGCAGCCACCGTCGCCTATGCCGAGAAGGTCGGTGTCGCCTTCCAGCTCGCGGACGACGTCATCGACCTCGCTTCCGACGCCGAGACCACCGGCAAGGCGCCGGGCACGGACCTGCGCGAGGGCGTGCCCACGATGCCGGTGCTGCTGCTCCGGGCGCGGGCCGCGGCCGGCACGCTCGACCCCGAGGGCATGCGCCTGCTCGCCGACCTCGACGGCGACCTCGGCTCCGACGACGTCCTCGCCGACGTGCTGGCGCGCCTGCGGGCCCATGACGTGGTCACCGAGGCCCGGGCGCTCGCCCGGACCTGGTCGGCCGATGCCGTCGCCGAGCTCGACCCGCTGCCCGAGTCCACGGCCCGGTCCGCGCTCCAGGCGTTCGCCGGCCTCCTGGTCGACCGCCTCTCCTGACCCGACGCGGCCGCACCCTCGCCGGCCTGTCACCGCGGCGCCCCCGCAATCGCCCCGCGTCGGCGCCGTCAACCCCCCATCCAGCCGTCCAACCCGCCCCACGCCGTCGACCTAGTACCCGCCGCGTCGAGATCGCCGCTGCCAGGGTCCGATGTCGGCACCGCGGGTACTAGGTCGGCGGGAGCGCGCTCGGCGCGAGGTGGGGGTCAGGTGGCGGGGTGGTCAGGTGGTCGAGGGGGAGTCGGCCAGCTGGACGACCTGGAGGCCGTGCTCGCGGCTGACGAACTGGCCACGCCCCGGGTCGCTCGGGCGCGGCTTCGCGGCTCCGACGAGGGCGCCCTCGTCCTTGCTACCGGACAACACCAGACCGGGCGCCGCCAGGTCCCGCAGGGCCTGCAGCACCGGCTCGTACATGGCCCGGCCCGCGCCGCCGGTGCGCCGGGTGATGTTCAGGTGCAACCCGACGTCGCCCGCCTGGGCGAGCAGCGGGATCAGCGGGCTGATCGGGTTCCCGGTGGAGGTGGCCACCAGGTCGTAGTCGTCGACCAGCACGAACACCTCGGCGCCGGTCCACCAGGACCTGGCCCGCAACTGCTGCGGGGTCACGTCGGGACCGGGCAGTCGGCTGCGCAGGTACTCGGCGATGCCCGCGATCTCACCGGACGCCTGGTCGGCGGTCGTGAAGTAGCCGGCCAGGTACTCCTCGGGGATCTCCGCCAGCAGGGACCGGCGGTAGTCGACCACGAAGATCTGGGCCTGCTTCGGCGTGTACAGGCGCTGCACCTCGCGGGCGATCCCACGCAGCAGCCCGGACTTGCCCGAGCCGGAGTCCCCGAACGCGTAGAAGTGTGCGTCCTGGCGGGGGTTGAGACCCACGGGGCCGAGCGCGGACTCGTTGATGCCGAGCAGGATCTGGTCGGCGACGGGCGTGCCGGCCGCGAGGTCGCGGACCTCCTCGAGGCTGATCAGCTCCGGCAGCAGACGCAACTTCGGGGGAGGCGGTCCGGTCCAGGCCGCGTTGACGGTCTCGATCAGGTGCTCCACGCCGCTGCCGAGGCTCGTCGGCGATCCGTCACCGTCGATGCGCGGCAGGGACGTGAGGACGTGGTGGCGGGAGACCACGAGACCGCGACCGGGCCGGTCCTTCGGTACGTTCGCGGCGACCTTGCGGTCGATGTCGGAGTCCATCGGGTCACCGAGGCGCAGCTCCAGCTTGGTGCCGAAGACGTCCTTGACCTGGGTCCGGAAGTCGATCCAGCGGTTCGTCGTGGCGATCAGGTGCATCCCGAACGTCAGCCCGCGCCCGGCGAGCGCCTGGATCTCCATCTCCATGCCGTCGAACTCGGAGCGCAGGGTCGACCAGCCGTCGACGATCAGGAACACGTCCCCATAACCGTCGTCGGCGCGGCCCTCGAGGCGGCGCTGCCGGTAGGTCTCGATCGAGTCGATGCCCTGCTCGCGGAAGTACACCTCGCGGGCGTTCACGATGCCCTCCAGCTCGGCGAGGATCCGCCGCACCACATCGGGCTCGCTGCGGGTAGCGACACCGGCCACGTGTGCCAGGGATGCCATCGGCGAGAACGTTCCGCCGCCGAAGTCCATCACGTAGAACTGCACCTCGAGCGGGCTCTGCGTCAACGACAGGCCGGTCACCACGGACCGGGCCACGGTCGACTTGCCGGACCGCGGTCCGCCGACGATCGCCATGTGGCCACCGGCGCCGGACAGGCTCAGGCGCAGGGTGTCGCGGCGCTGTTCCAGCGGCCGGTCGACGATGCCCAACGGGAACGTGAGTGCACTCGCGCCGCGCCAGGCCGCGGAGACCAGGCCGAGGGCCGGGTCGGTGGTCAGGTCCGGCATCATCTGGTCGTAGGTGAACGGCACCTCCAACGGTGGCAACCACACCTGGTGTGCCGCCGGTCCCTTGCCCCGCATCCGGTCGACCGCGATGTCGAAGGTGACCCGCTTCTCCTCCGGCTCGTTGTTCGACGGTGCGAGATCGGGTTCGTCGTCGCTGCCGAGGGAGAGCACGGGAGCCGCCGTGAACGCCTCGATCTTCGCCTCGGCGACGGACCCGGACGGACCGCCAACGGACCGCCGTCGGGCCTTCGGCGGAGCCGAGACGTACGCCGCGCGGAACTGGATGAGCGTGGACGCGTCAGACTTCAGGAACCCGTGGCCACCGCCGCCCGGCAGTTCGAACGCGTCCGGAACGCCGATGACGGCCCGGGAGTCCGCGCCGGAGAACGTCTTCAGGCCGACCCGGTAGCTCAGGTGGGACTCCAGGCCACGCAGCTTGCCCTCCTCGAGCCGCTGCGTGGACAACAACATGTGGATCTGGAGCGAGCGCCCCAGCCGCCCGATCGCGACGAACAGGTCGGCGAACTCGGGCTTGGCCGAGAGGAGCTCGGAGAACTCGTCGGCGACGATGAGCAGCGCGGGCAGCGGTGCGAGGTCGCTGCGGCCACCCTTGCGGGCCTTCTCGTAGTCGGCCACGTTGGCGAAGTTCCCGCTGGCCCGGAGCAGTTCCTGGCGACGCACCATCTCGCCCTTGAGGGCGTCCTGCATGCGGTCCACCAGGGTCAGTTCCTCGCCCAGGTTCGTGATGATCGCCGAGACGTGCGGCATGTCCGCCATCCCGGCGAACGTGGCACCACCCTTGAAGTCGACCAGCACGAAGTTCAGGTCCTCGGAGGAGTGCGTCAACGCCATGGCGAGCACGAGCGTGCGCAGCACCTCGGACTTACCGGACCCGGTGGCACCAATCAGCAGGCCGTGCGGGCCCATGCCCTGTTGGGCGGACTCCTTGATGTCCAGCGCGAGCGGCTGGCCCTGCGAGGTCAGACCGATCGGCACCCGGAGCCGGTCCCTCGGCAGCCGCGGTGCCCAGGCGACGGCAGGGTCGAAGTCGCGCACGTCCGGCAGGCCGAGCAGGTCGGTCAGTTCCGCCGAGACCGTCGCCTTCGGAGCACCTCCCTCGTCGGAACCCTCGACCAGCAGCGGTGCGAGCCGTCGAGCGGTGGCCTCCGCCTCGGCGATGCTCATCTGGTCGGCCATGCCGCGCTGTGGCGGGAACCCGCGCTGGAGCACCTGCATCGGGGTCAGGCCGGCCTCGGCGCCGGCGCGGATCGTGGCGTACAGCTGGACTCGCATGGTGTTGCGGCTGGACAGTTCTTCCCAGGTCTCCGGCAGGTCCAGGACGGTGACGCCCATGACACCCTCCGGGCTGACCAGTGGGTTGCCGCCGGGGATGTGCCCGCCGTCGACCACGACCAGCACGTGCGGGCCGTCGAACTCGCCGTTGCGCTGGAACCGGCCGCGCTCGTGGA
Organism: Occultella kanbiaonis; assembly: GCF_009708215.1. Lineage (NCBI taxonomy): Bacteria > Bacillati > Actinomycetota > Actinomycetes > Micrococcales > Ruaniaceae > Occultella > Occultella kanbiaonis. The sequence goes on from NZ_CP046175.1 coordinate 1,177,759, forward strand.
TGCCCTTCGGGAGCAGGGCCTCGATGTCGGCGTACGTCTCACCGATCATCCGGGCCGGCCCGACGGCGTCCCGCTCGTGAGTGGAATGAGCGTGGGGCAGCCACTTGACCCACTCCCACTGCGGCAGTGCGTCCGGTGCGGCCACCACCGCGATCTGGAGCAGCTCGGGGGCGACGAACGTGGCCAGGTGGCTGATCATGGCGCGGGCCAGGGACCGGGACGGCTCGGCCGATCCGGCGAGCTCCACGCGGGCGACCGTGCGGATGTCGACGCCGAGGGGGAGCGAGGGCTGGTTCGCGTGGGTGACCAGGAACCGGTGCGCGGCGGACGCGGAGACCGGGTCGAGCTGGGCCAGCGGCGACGTCTGCGGCGGCTCGAGGGTCAGGGACAGCGGCTGCGTGGACCGGCCGATCCTGGTGCGGAGCAGGTTCTGCTCACCGCCGAGCCGTTCCCAGACCCGGGCGCCCTCCTCGGCGACCACCGGCAGCGCCGCCGGATCGGGCATCAGCCACTGCGTGTGGTGCCGCTGACGCTTCGCCGCGCCACGGACGGTGGTGCGCATCTCGGACAGGTAGGCCAGGTACTCGCGCCGGGCCGAGACCACGTCCGCGGTGTGTTGCGACTTCTGCCGCCAGATGTTCATGCCCACCATGGACAGCGCCATGAACAGGAACATCCCACCCATGAGGAAGGTTCGGCCGCTCGGACCGCCCTGGCTGAACGTCAGGACGGCGATCGATCCCATCGAGCCCAGCATCGGCAGGGCCGTGGTGAGGGTGTTGCTGGCGCCCTCCGGCTTGATCAGCTCCGGCGGTGGCTGCAGGGGCAGTTGACCGGTGGGAACCTTCGGCGGCGCAAGGCGTGAGGCCGGGCCTGCGGACATGCATGACTCCTCGGGTGCTGGTGGCCGGTCCAGCCTACTGGGCGGATCCCGGCCCGCGGCGGGGCGAGGCCCGGAGGACTCCGCGCCACGATGGGCACCTCAGCCCATTCCAGGAGACCCGCGGGGGTGGCCGGCGGGCGAGCCGACGGGGCGGGATGGCTACTATGGCGGAAGTCAGCAGGCACCGGTGGACCCTGCCACCAGGCCCACCGATCGGAGCGCACCGGGGGGACAGTGAGCACCACCGCACCGGCTCGTCTCTTCCTCGCGGTCGTCGACGGCGACGAACGGGCGGACATCTCCGTCTCACCGGATGCGCTCGTCGGCGAGGTGCTGCGTGCGCGGGGTGCGGACCCTGCCCGGGTGCTGGCGGTGTCATCGTCGGGCGTCGTCCTCGATCCCGACCACGCCATCGGCCGACACCTCGGCAACGGGAGCGTGCTCTGGTTGGTGACCGGCGATGCCACCGAGTCCACGGACGGCGCCGGCGGGCCCGCCCGGAAGCGGAACCAGGCGGTGCGCCGGCGGACCCCCTCCGGCAGCGCCGGTTGGCTGGCCTGCATCGCGGTCACCGCGGCGTGCGCACTCCTGGTCGTGACCCACTCCATCTCGGTCGGAGCGGGAGCGGGCGTGCTCACCGACCCGTTCCGGTACGCCGTCGCAGCCCTGCTCGGCGCGGGCGCCGTGGTGCTCGCGCTACGCCGCAGCGGTGATCAGGGCGGGACCACCGTGGCCGGCTCCCATCTGGTCGACGAGACGATCCTGGGCCCGATCCTTGCGTTCACCGCCGGCTTCCTGCTCGCCCCACCGGACGCGTTCGCGGTGCTGCGGCTGGCCGTCGTGATCGGGCTTGTGGCCGGTGCCTCGATGGCCGCGCTCAGGCTCGCGGTGAGCACCTACCACCAGGACCCTTCCACGTCCGTGGCGTCGGTGCTCACGATGGCCTGGGTGGTGCTCGCAGTGCTGTTCGGGCTGGCGCTCATCCTCGACCTGCCCGTGCATGTGGCACCCGCCCTGATCCTCGGCGCCGTGCCCCTGGTGCTGCGGGCAATGCCGAGCGCGTCGATCGCCGTCCCCGACGAGCAGCTGCTGGACCTGTCCTTCGTGGCCCGCACCGCCACGTCGGTGCGCGGACGGGCGCCGCGGCCACCGGGGCGGGTGCAGTGGCTGCAGGTAGAGCGCACGGTGCGGTACGCCGAGCGTCGCAAGGCGGCCGGGCTCGCGGTGGCGAGCGTGCTGGTGATGGTTATGGCGCCTCCGGTCCTGGCGGCGTACGAACCGGGGACCATCACCGGTTGGGCCACCCTCGCGCTGTTCACGTTCCTGGTGATCACGCTCGGCCTCGGGCCCCGCTCCTACCGCGGGGTCATCGAGAAGTCCGCCCCACGGTTCGCGCTGCTGGTACTGCTCATCGAGATCGCGCTCGCCGCCCGGGTGACACCGGACGCGGGCCTGTGGGCCCTGGTCGGGATCGGCGGGGGCCTCGGCATCGCGCTGCTCACCATGGCGATCGTGACCGGCTGGCGCTCCGTGAAGTGGTCGCGCGCCGGGGACATCATCGAAGGAATCGCGATCATCTTCGTGATGCCCGCGGCGCTGCTCGCTGCCGGGGTCATCGAAGGTCTTCAGACCGTGGCCGCCGGATAGACTGCGGCGGGCAGGCAAGCGGATTGAGGGGACGTTGATGTCGGTCGAGGTAACCGAACGCCCGACCTGGGCTGTCCAGAACGGCGCCGGTGGGGCCGCGTCGGATCCGGCGCGCGAACGTTCGGGCCGGCGGGTGGCGTCCGGGGTACTCCGACGCCTCGCCGCGTACGCGGTGGACCTGGCTGCCGTCGCCGCGCTCATCGCGGCCGTCTACCTGCCGACCCGTAGCCTTGTGCTCGGCGGCATCGTCGGAGCCGAGGCGATCGGTGCCCTGGTGCTCTGGGAGGCGCGGACCGGGCGCACGCTGGGCAAGAGCCTGCTCGGGATCAGAGCCGCGCGATCCGACGGCCGGTACGCCCCCGGACTGGGTCGGGAACTGATCCGGGCCGCCCTGCTCGGTGCCGCACACCTGGTGGCGTTCGTGGGCCAGTTCGCGCTGATCGCGACCGCCGCCGCGGACCGGTCCGGTCGTGGCCAGGCGCTGCATGACCGGGTGGCCCGCACCGCCGTCCTCGACCTTCGTCCGGACGCGGTCGGCAAGTCGGCACCCGTGCCAGGACTCGCGCCGATGCCCTCGACGCGGGCTGTTCCCGGCGGAACGGCCGGCGGCCGTGACGGCGGCGCCCAGGGCCTGCCGCCGACGGGTGCGCCTGCATGGGCCGCGCATGGCTCACCGACGACCACCCCGGCCGGGTACGCCCCCGGCAGCGCCGCGACGTCCGCGCAGGGCATGCTGGGCGCGACGCCCGGACCGAACGCGGCACCACGCCAGCCCGCGGCAGCGCCCGGCCCAGCCCCGGTGGCACCGTGGGAACGGCCACGTGGACCGGTGCCCGCTCAGGCGGGAGTACCGGCCGAGCGCAGTCCCGCGGCGGGTGCGCCGTCGATGCCATCGTCGCAGCCACAGCCACAGCCGCAGCCGCAGCGGTCACCGGTCCAGGGCGGATCCGCGCCGGGAGCCCCGTGGGCGGCCGCTCCGCCGCAGTACGGGCAACAGGGCGGCCAGGCGCAGCAGAGTGCTCCGCAGGGCCGAGGCCCGCAGCAACCGACGCCTCAGGGACAGCCAGGTCTACACGGGCACCCGCCGCAGCCGGGGCCGGTGGCCCAGCACGGCCAGCTCCCACCGCAGCAGGGACAGCCAGATCAACAAGGGCACGCGCCCCAGCAAGGTGGGGCGGCGCCGCAGCTGCCACCCCAGCAGTACGGTCGGCCCGCCGCTCCAGGGCAACAGGCCCCGGTCACCGGTGCGCCCGCAGGAGCAGCGCCGGTCGCCGGGTACGCACCTGCGACCGGCCGGCCCGCCGGACCCGAGCCCGAGAGCCGTCGGGCCCGACGGGTCGCCGAGGCGGCGGCACCGGAGGCTCCCGGCCAGCAGGCCGCGGCGTCCGCGCAGCTCCCCGAGCACACGTTCTATCCCCGCGCCGTCGAGCCGGCCCGGGTGCCGGGTCTCACCGACGCGCCCGCACCCGGCGGCGGTTCCGAGCGGCGCGGCGCCGCGCCGTCGGCGGTGTACGTCCTCACCATGGACGACGGCGCGACGGTCACCGTGACCGGCTCCGGCCTGCTCGGGCGGCGTCCGCAGGCACCCGCGGGCGAGCGTTACGACCACCTCGTCGCGATCGACGACCCGGGCCGCTCGCTCTCGCGCACACACGCCCGGATCGGGATCGAGGACGGCGAGCTCTGGGTGGAGGACCGCGGCTCGGCGAACGGCACGCTGGTCGTGGCCGCTGACGGCACCCAGACGCGGGCGTTCCCAGGCAAGCGGGTGACCGTCCCGGAGGACGGATCGATCGAGCTCGGCGAGCGCGTCATCACGGTCGCCCGCTGGGAGAGCTGAGCCACCAGCGACGAGCCCGGTCGCGATCCGTCGGCTCCGGGCACCCGACCAGGGCCGTCGGCTCGACGATCGACGCGCCGTCCGCGCGCCACCGGCCCCGCCGCAGAGCGGGTGAGGCCTCCGCGGCCGCAGCGCCGGCCCGGGACGGCGGCGGGGGACCCGACGATCAGTGGAACGCCCCGACGACAGCAGAACGCCCCGACGGCCGGTGGCCGTCGGGGCGTTCGGTGTGGCCGGACTCGCTCAGACGCTCTGATCGCCTCGGCGCCTCACCACTTCGGGTCGAAGTCCTCCTCCGGAGGCAGCTCCGGGAGCTGGGCATCCCGGGAGCCGGCGCTCGCCGCAGCGCCGAGGTCGGGCGTGACTGCCTCGTCCTCGAGCTCCTCGGCGACGAGGCCGAGCCCCTGGCCGTTCTTGCGCTTCTTGTCCTTGCCTCCGCCGGCTCCGGCGCCACCCATCATGCCAGCGCCGGCTCCGCGGCCACCTGCGCCACCACCGGCGTTGGTTCCGGAGCGGCCACCCGGGGCGCCGCGGCCACTGCGACCACCGGCTCCGCCTGCGGCGCCACCCATCGGCACGCCGCCGATGCCGCCGGCTCCACCGGCTCCGCCCACGCCGCCGGCGAGACGCCCGGCCGCGCCGGCCGCACCGGCGCCGAGCGCACCGCCGACACCGAGGCCGCCACCGACACCTCCGCCGACGCCGCCGGGACCGCCGATCGCGCCGGGCCCGAGGCCGCCGCCGATACCTCCGCCGGGGCCGCCGATCGCGCCGGGCCCGAGGCCGCCGCCGAGGCCACCGTCCGCAGAGGTGTCATCGTCGCCCGGGTTCCAGGTGTCATCGGGGTTCCACACGTCGTCCCCGGGACCACCTGGGTAATTCGGGTCGGTGGGGTCGTACGTCGGGGGCGGGTCGTACGTCGGGGGCGGGTCGTACGTCGGCGGTGGGTCGAACGTCGGCGGGTCGGTGTCGACCGTCGGGGGGTTGGTCACCACGGGCGGGTTCTCAAGGACGGGCGGCTCGGGAACCCGGTCCCCGGGACCGGGCAGTTCGCCGGGGCCAGGCACGTTCGTGTTCGTGGTCGGGTTCGTCGTCGACGGCGGGGTGTGTGTGCCGGGCGGGGTCTCGGGGGTCGTCCGCCGATCACCGGGGTTGAACTCCTCCGGAGTGGTGTTGGTCAGGTAGGTGCTGCCCAGGGAGGTGTCCAGGTTCGTCATCGCCTGCGTGGCGGCGTCCTCGCGAGCCTGGTCCCAGCCCTCCAGCCAGTGGTTCGTCGCCGCCGCTGCGGTCACGGCGCCGACGCCACCGAGGACGATCATGCCGCCGGCGGCCGCCGCGGCCTCGATGGCCCGCTTCTGCCACCAGTTCAGTTCCTGCGGTGGGAGGTTGTTGTAGGCCTCGCGGGCCGTGTCGATCGCATCGAGCGCAAAGGAGGTGCTGGTCTTGGCGTTGGTGAGGTCCGCCGAGGTCTGGTTCAGGTTGGACGCCAGGGTGATCATCTGGGTCCACGCGGCCAAGCCGGTCTCGCTCTCGGCACCGCTGTCGGCGCCGATGTTCTGCACGCTCTGGGACGCCTCGGTCAATGAGGTTGAGTGTGTCCCAAGCGTTTCCAGGTCGGTCCTGGCGGTGGTGAGCTTATCCGCAGGAATCTGACTGATCTGTTCCAGATTGTCGGTGTTCGCACCCATGTCACATTCCTCCATGCTGGGTAGGTGGTGGCTGTCGTGGTGGTGACTGTGGTTGCCCGGCCTGCTGGCCGGGCGGTGGATAGGGCTGCCGGCCAGCAGGCTGGTACGGCTGCTGACCGGGCGGCCCCGAGATGGGCCGGTTCTTACGTCTCCCGCGCGCGGCGCCGATGACCAGGCCGACGATGAGGAGGAGCACCAGGACCCCGGCGACCCCGGCGATGACCGGGACCAGACTGGACGTCTCGTCGGTGTCGCTGCCCTCCGACGTAGCGGCCGGGTCGGGATCGGTGGGGTTCTCGCCGGCCGTGCCCGCGATCTGCGCGGCGCTGGGCACCGCGTCCGGGTCGTCGCGGATCAACGGATTCACGTCCTCGAACGTGGTCGGATCCGTCGCCATCAGGGCCGGTACCGAGATCAAGCCGTAGCCGGTGTTGTCGTTGCGGGCGGGTTCGTGCGCGCTCCCGCCAGTGGTGCGGATCAGCGACTGGATGAGCTGGTTGCCGGTCGCTTCCGGATACGCCGACTTGACCAGGGCCAGTGCCCCGGACGTGAACGCGGTCGCCTCGGAGGTCCCCGACGAGAGCCACTGGGCGTTCCAGGCGCCGCCCTCCCAGCCGGTACGGACGATCTCCGTACCGGGGGAGACCACGGTGAGCTGCGGGCTCACCACTGGGTTCTCGAGGATCTCGGAGTTGATGTCATGTGCCTCGACCGTCACGATCCCGTTCGCGGTCGCGGGCCAGCCGAGCTCGCTCGGCGGGTCGTTCGGCATGGCGTTCACGATCACGACCCCTGCGCGAAGCGCCTCCGCGAACGCCTCACCGTTATCCACGTTGAATGCGCCGCTGAACGACATGCTGATGATGTCGGCGCCGGCCGCCACGGCGGCCCGGATCGACTCGTCGACCCGTCCGCTGCAGCCCCGGTCGTTCACGACGGTCACGTAGCTGAGGATGGTGGCGTCCGGAGCGACTCCCTGAGAGCTCGGGAACCCGCCCACCTCTGCTCCGTTGCCGACCAGCAGCTCCGCCATCGCGGTGCCGTGCTCGGCCTCCTCCCCGGAACTCGTGCCCGGGAACGCCGTGCCATCGTCGGGGCACACGTAGTCGGGCTGGGTCTGGATGTCCGCGCCGGCCAGGGTGGGGACCTCCAGGTTCACCGGGCTGTCGAGCAGCGCGATCGTCACGCCCGCGCCGGTCGCGGTCTGATGCGCCTGCGAGACACCCGTCTCGCTGTAGTACCAGAGGCCACCGAGGCTCGTGTCCCAGTCCGCCGACGCCGACGGCGCGGCGAGCCCGACGAGGAGCGCGGCCGTCGCGGCCGCGGCCAACGCCGGGCGGGTTCTGCTCAGGTTCATCAGGCCGCGTCGAGCGCCGTCTTGATGGCCTGCAGCCGCGCCGTGACGTTCTCGTCGAGGTCCTTCATGTCCTTGGCGTAGGCCGCGAGCTCCTCGTGCATGGTCACCATGGTCGCCACGTACGTGTCCAGGCTGGTCTCCATGGTGGTCAGCGTCTGGCGCAGCTGGCCGGAGTACGTGGTCGGTGACTGGACCGCTGACCAGGTCTGCGCGTCCTGCCGGTCGCGGATCTCGACGACGTCCGGCCGAAGCTTGCTCACCTCGTCCACGAGCGTCTCCAACTGCCCGAGTCGGTGTGTGAGGACCTCAGGGGTGATCTCGGTCTGTCCCATGACGGTGATCGTCTCTCTGTGTCGTGATCGGTGGTTCTGTCGGGGTGTCGCCAAGAAGGGCGGCGCACGCCGAAGCCTGTCGGGGCTTCGGCGCGACCGTCAAGCGTGGCGTCGGCTCACTGGAAGCGAGCGGCGTTCTGGTTCTCGGTGGACTGGTAGTCCTGCCCGCCCTGACCCACGGCGGTACCGATCTCGGTCAGCAGAGCCTTCATGTCCGTGATCGCGGTGGACCACTGCGACTTCGCGGTCTGGTAGGACTCGGCGGCCGCACCGGTCCAGTCCGCGCGCAGCGGCTGGAGCTGGGAGTCCATGTCTGCGAGCTGCTGCTCGATCTTGTTCGCGCCGCCGACGATGTCGGCGCCAGCGGTGGCGATGCCCTCGAAATTGGCCTTGAACGTCATATCTGTTCCTCAGTTCCTAGTGAGAGAGCGTCAGCCGAGACGGCCCTGGAGGCGGGACATGGCCGAGCTCGCCTGCTCGTCGGAGGCGGTGTAGCTGCTCTGCGACGACTGCAGGTTCTGCTCGAACGTGTCGAGGCTGCTGATGATCTTGCGAGCGTCCGTGCGCCAGCGCTCCATGAGCGAAGCGAACGCGGTGGCGGCCTGACCCTGCCACTGGGCGCCGATGCCGGAGAGGCGACCCTCGAGCGAGGAGAGCTCACCGTTCAGCGTGACCTTCGATTCGGCGACGATCCTCGCGCCGCGCGCCAGTGCACCGTCTGCTGCGGAGACTTCCTGTCCCACAGTCACCTCCAAGTTCATGGGCCCCTCGGCCCGTGTGTGAACCGCCGGTTGGCAGTCCATCACCGATTACCCCCGGTGAATGACTTCACCCTACGAAACGTGACGGTGTGCGTCGATGGGGAGAGGTCCCCGCAGGGCTGCCGCCCGAACCGTCGGTGGTGCGGTGGGAGCCGCCTCGGTCGTGGCTATGCTGAACCGGGCCACCAGTAGGTAGAGGGATATCGATGACCGAACTTTCCAGCGGCGAGCGCGCGCTCGGCCAACTCCTGCGCGTCTCGGTCGTAGCCGGCGATCGGCGGCTCGACCTCGCGGCGCCCGGGGGTGTCCCGGTCGCCGAACTCGTGCCCGGTCTCGCCCGGAACCTCAACCTCCTCGACGCCGCGACCGTGTTCGGTGGCTATCGCCTGGTGCGGCAGCAGGGCGGCCCCCTGGAGGACGCTCGGAGCCTGCAGGCCCAGGGGGTCCAGGACGGTGACGTGCTCACCCTGACCTCCGGCGCGGACATCGACGAGCACCGCGTCTACGACGACCTCGTCGAGGCGGTCGCGGACGTCGTCGAGAGCGACGACAAGCCGTGGACGCCGAAGGACGCGGCGACGACGGCGGTGCTCGCCGCCGTCGCGCTGCTCGTCACCGGCGCGATCCTGCTCTTCGGCGCCGGGCCCGGCTCGGGCAGCAGCGCCGTCTTCGTCCCGGTGACGGCGGCTCTGGCCGCGGTGCTGCTGCTGGTCAGCGCGCTCGTGGTGGAACGCGTCGGCGGCCCGCCGGCGGCACCTGTAGCGCTGGTCCAGGTCGCGGCGGTCTACGGTGCGCTCGCGGGCTTCAGCGCCCTCGGTGCGACCGACCCCTGGGGCGCGGGCGCCGCCGGCGCCGGCGGCGGCGCGTTCGTCGCCGGCCTGCTCGGCCTGATCGCCCTGCGCGAGAGGCGTGAGTACGCGATCATCCCGGTGACCGTCGGGGCCGTGATCGGGGTTGCCGGCGCGGCCATGTGGTTCGTCGACACGCCCCCTCCCGCCGCGTTCGCCGTCGCCGTAGCGGTGGCGGGCGTCGCCGGGATCGGCGTGCCCTGGGTGGCGCTGGCGACCACGCCTCTGCAGATCGTGAGCGCCCGGGACGATTCCGAGATCCTGGCCGACCCCGGCGAGATCGACCGGGCCCAGGTCTCCCGCGAGTACGTCCGCGGCCACCGGTACCAGGTCGGCCTGCGGATCGCCGTCGGTGTGGTGATGCTGATCGCCGCGCCGGTCGTGGTGGGCTCCGGGCTGCTCGGGACCCTGCTGATGGTCGTGGCGTTCGGCGGCATGATCCTGAGCGTGCGTGAGACGTACTCCCGCTCGGACATCGTCGCGGTCATGACGATCGCGATCGTCGGGGTGGTCGTCACGGGGGTGTCGGCCGCCGTGCTGCACCCCGAATGGCGGACGGGGCTGACCGTGGCGGTCGGTGTCGTCGCCGCAGCCGTGGTCGGCCTGACGCTGATCTCGCCGAAGCCGCGGTTGTGGCTCGGCCGACTCGCCGACGGGGCCGAGCTCGGCTGCCTGGCCGCGCTGCTGCCGCTGGCGGCGCTCGCCTCCGGATTGGCGTGATCGCGTGGCCACCAAGAAGGAACTGATCGCTGCCCAGAACTTCAGCCGACGGCGGCTGCTCACCGCGTTCGTGAGCGGCGCCCCGGGTGGGCGCGAGCTCGAGCCGGCGAAGCCGCTCGTCGGTGTCGTCGCCGGCGCCGTGCTCAGTGTGCTGGTGGTGGTCGGGTCCCTGATCGCAGGCTTCTTCACCGGCAGTCTCCCGGACGGGTGGGAGGACAGCTCGCTCGTCGTGGTGGACACCGGGGCCAGGTACGTCGCCCGCGGCGGCACCCTGTACCCGGTCGCCAACATCACCAGCGCGCAACTGCTCGCCACCGGTGAGGACGGGGAACTGCTCGTGGTGCAGGCCAGCGAGGACGACCTCGCCGGTCTGCCGCGCAGCTCGGTGATGGTCGGGATCGAGGGTGCGCCCGATGCGCTGCCCACGCCCGACTCGCTCATCAACGTCGGCTGGTGGGCGTGCGCGCTCGACGTCGAACGCACCTGGGTGGATCTGGACTCCGCGCACGCCGGGGTCGAGGACCCCCGCGGCGCCCTGGTCGTCGTCGACGGCGCCTACTACTACATCAGCGGCGGCTACCGGTATCTGGTCGCCGAGCAGGACCTCACCGCGCTCAGCCTGTTCCTCGGGTTCTCCGCCACCGGCGCCTACGAGGTCTCCGCCCGGTGGCTCAACCTGTTCACGGAGGGCACCCCGATCGAGCGGCTCAGTGTGCCTGGTGCCGGTGACCCGCTGCCCGGCCCGGCCGCCGAGATCGGCGGTGAGCTCGAGGTGGGCAGCGTGGTGCGGTTGCGCAGCGCCAGCGGCGACACCGGCGCGGTGCACGTGTTCACCGCGGACGGCGCCCTGGTCGAGCTGAGCGCCGTGGCCCTCGAGCTGTACTACATGGGCACCGGGCTCACCCCGGACGACGTCGTCACCCTGGACAACTCCGAGGTGCAGCAGGTGCCGATCGAGGACTCGGCCGGACTGGTGCCGGTGGACTGGCCCACGCAGCCGCTGCCGGCGGTGGAGGGCGAGCTGCAGCCGTGCGCCCAGCTCGTGGCCGAGGACGACCCAGCCGCCGCAGGCGCGCCGAGCAGTGTCGCGCTCGTGGCCGCGCCGCCGCCGGAGGACGGTGATGGCGAGGTGAGCGTCGCGCCCGGCGCCGGCGCGCTGGTCCAGCTGGACGGTGGCGGCACCCAGGGTGGCTACGCCCTGATCGACGAGCGTGGCCGGATGTACCCGATCCCGGTGACCAGCACGGACGTGATCCTCCTGCTCGGCTACGGCGAGGTGGAGATCCCGCGCGTCTCCCAGTTCTGGGCGGCGCTGTTCCCCGCCGGGCCCACGCTCACCGTGGAGGCCGCCAGTGAGGGCATGAGCGCCGCCGGGCCGTCGTGAGCGCCTCCCTGTTCCGGCGCGGGCTCACTGCCGCGGCCGCCCTGACACTCGGCGCAACCCTGCTGATAGCGGCGCCGGTGGCACCCGTGTACGCCACCAGCACCAGCGAGAACTGCTCGACGGACTCGCCGGCGCTCGTGGCCGCGTCGCCACCCGCGTTCGACGCCCTCGGGGTGCGGGAGGCCTGGGAGCTGGCCACGGGCGCCGGGGTGGTCGTGGCCGTGGTCGACTCGGGCGTCAACGTGGCCAACGTCCACCTCCGTGAGGGCGTGCTGCCCGGGGTGAACCTGGTCCGGAGCACGGACCCCGCGACCACCGACGCCGAGGGGCACGGCACCGTGGCCGCCAGCATCATCGCCGCCCGGGGGGTCGAGGGATCGGGCCTGGTGGGTGTGGCCCCCGAGGCAGAGATCCTGCCGGTCCGGGTCTACTACGCCTCCAGCGACGAGGCCCAGGAACAAGGGGTGTCGCTCACCGCGGACCGGATCGCCGCGGGGATCCGATGGGCGGCCGAGAACGGTGCCGACGTCATCAACGTCTCGCTGAGCACCACGGAGAACATCCCCGCGATGGAGGAAGCCGTTGCGGTCGCGACGGCGAACGGTGCCCTGGTCGTGGCCAGCGCGGGCAATCGGGACACCAGCACGGTGTCCGAGGACGTGCCCCGGTACCCGGCGGCCTACCCGGGCGTGCTCGGCGTCAGCGCGGTCGACGTGAACGGAGCCTGGGTGGCGGGTGCCTCGTTCGCCGGGGAGTGGGTGGACGTGGTCGCCACCGGCCAGCAGGTCCCGTCGGCCTTCCACTGGGCCGGTGACTGTGTGCAGGCACCGGGCGACGCGCTGCCGTCCTCGAGCTGGGCCACGGCCTACACCGCTGGCACGGCCGCTCTCGTGGCGCAGGCCCACCCCGACGAGACCCCTGCGCAGTGGGCGCACCGGCTCATGGTGACCGCGTCCCGACCGCAGCCCGCCGCCCGCGACGACCAGATCGGCTGGGGCCTGGTGCAGCCTGTCGCCGCCATCGAGTTCATCGACGACGGTTCGGCGCCCGGCCCACCCTCCCCGATCCACCCGGCGCCCGAACCGGCGCCCGCGCCCACCTCCGGCATCGACCTCAGCCCCATCGACGACCCGATGGCACCCACCCGCCAGATCGCGCTGTGGTGGCTGATCGGCGGCGTCGCGTTCGGTGCCCTTGTGGTGCTCATCGCTCGCCTCGGGACGGCCCGCCGCCCCGGCCGCCGCTGAGGCCGTGCAGGTGGGCCGGGTCCTCCTCATGTGTGGCCCGGCCGGGTCCGGCAAGTCGACCCTGGCCCGAGCCCTCGAGGAGCGGGGCCTGGTGCGGCTGTCGTTCGACCAGACCGCCTGGGACCGTGGCCTCCGCGCCATGCCGTTGCCGGAGCGGGCGCACCGGGAGATCGAGTCGCAGTTGCGGGATCGGCTTGTCACCCTGGTGGGCCGTGGCGACGCCGTGGTCCTGGACTTCTCGTTCTGGTCACGTCGGATGCGCGCGGACTACCGGGCGCTGCTCCGCCCGCTCGGGGTGGAGCCGGTGACGATCCACGTGGCCACGGACCGGGCCACCGCGCTCCAGCGGGTCCGAGACCGCCTCGCCGGGCACGGTGACGACTTCCGACTGTCCGAGGGCCTGGCGGCCGCCTACTTCGACCAGTTCGAGGCCCCGACGCCCGACGAAGGGCCGCTCGTGATCACGGCGGGCGACGACCCTCCGGAGCGGCAGCTCGCGGCGATCGAGGAGGTCATCGGCCAGGTGCCGAGGTCAGTCGCTCGCGCCTCGGCGCGGGGAGTTGCGCCGGGCGAGCCGTAGCCCGTCCGTGGTGAGGATCACCAACGCGACCCAGACGAGCGCGAACCCGGCCCAGCGGCTCGGGGCCATCTCCTCGCCGAACAGCAGCACCCCGCTCAGGAACTGCATCGTCGGGGTGATGTACTGCAGGAGGCCGAGTGTCGCCAGCGGCAACCGGCGGGCCGCGGCGGCGAACAGCAGCAGCGGGGCCGTCGTCGCGACGCCCGAGGCGACCAACAGCGCGGCGTGCCCGGCCGGCCCGACCCGACCTCCGCCGTCGGCCCCGAAGGTGCTCGCCCCGGTCGCGGTCAGGTACACCAGATAGCCGAGCGCGGGTGCGGTGAGGGCGAGGGTCTCCACGCCGAGGCCCGGCAGTGCGGGAACCTTCGCCCCGACGGTCTTCTTCACGAGGCCGTAGCCGGCGAAGGTCAGCGCCAGGACGGTCGCGATCCACGGGAACGAGCCAAGCCCGACGGCGATCACGACCACCCCGGCACCGGCGACGCCGACCGCCGCCCACTGGGCCGGGCGCGGTCGCTCGCGCAGCACCAGCACGGCCAGCAGCACGGTGATGATCGGGTTCACGTAGTAGCCAAGGGCGGCGTCCACCACCCGGTCGGTGAGGACGCCGAAGAGGAAGGTGATCCAGTTCACGGCGAGCAGGACCGCGGCGAGGGTCAGCCGGCCGGCTGTGCGACGGTCCCTGAGCAGGGTTGTGAAGGTGCGCCACTGGCCGAGGACCGCCAGCAGGAGCAGGCAGAGCAGCATCGACCAGACCACCCGGTGGGCCGTGATCTCCAGCGCACCAGCGGACGCGAGGAGGCTGAAGTAGATCGGCAGCACGCCCCAGAGGAAGTATCCGCAGGCACCCGCGATCAGTCCGCGACGGTGCTCGGACGTCGCGACGCCGTCCGGCGTGGGCTGGGCGGTCGACACACGGCGAACCTATCCCAGTCCGTGGCTCACCCCGGGCACGGGTGAGGCGACCCTTACACTGGAGGGGTCTGTGCTGCCCGCGAGAGCGTGGCAGCCCCCAATCCGTTGAAAGAGGCGTCTCACCCGTGCCCAGCAACACCAGGCTGCGTGTCGCCATCGTGGGAGCCGGCCCCGCCGGGATCTACGCGGCCGACATCCTCTCCAAGACCGACCTCGACGTCGACATCGACCTGTTCGAGCGGTTGCCCGCCCCGTTCGGTCTGGTGCGCTACGGCGTCGCCCCGGACCACCCCCGGATCAAGGCCATCATCGTGGCCCTGTACAAGGTGCTTCAGCGCGGGGACATCCGCCTGATCGGCAACGTGGACTTCGGCGCCGACGTCGACCTCGCGGAACTGCGCGAGTACTACGACGCGATCATCTTCTCCACCGGGGCGATCAAGGATGCCGACCTGCGGATCCCGGGTGTCGAACTGGACGGCAGCTACGGCGCCGCGGACTTCGTGTCCTGGTACGACGGGCACCCGGACGTGCCCCGGACGTGGCCGCTGGAGGCCCAGAAGGTCGCCGTGCTCGGCGTCGGGAACGTGGCGCTCGACGTCGCCCGGATCCTGGCCAAGCACGTCGAGGACCTGATGCCCACCGAGGTGCCGGACAACGTCGTCGAGGGTCTGCGCACCAGCCCCGTCACCGACGTGCACGTGTTCGGGCGCCGTGGGCCGGCACAGGTGAAGTTCACACCGCTGGAGCTGCGCGAGCTCGGCCACGTGCCGGACGTGGACATCGTGGTCTACCCCGAGGACTTCGACTTCGACGCCGGCTCGGAGGAGGCGATCCGGTCCTCGAACCAGACCAAGCAGGTCGTCAAGACCCTCACGGACTGGACCCTGCGCGAGGAGTCGGAGCTGACCGCGTCCCGCCGGATCCACCTGCACTTCCTGCACCGGCCGGCGGAGATCCTCGGTGCCGACGGGAAGGTCACCGGTATCCGTACCGAGCGCACCGAACTCACCGGTGACGGTTCCGTTCGCGGCACCGGGGAGTTCGTGGAGTTCGATGTGCAGGCCGTCTACCGCGCGGTCGGGTACTTCGGCTCACCGCTGGCCGGGCTGCCGTTCGACGAAGCCGCCGGGGTGATCCCCAATGACGGTGGCCGGGTCCTCGACAACCACGGCCGGCACATCCCCGGTACCTACGCGACCGGTTGGATCAAGCGCGGCCCGGTCGGGCTGATCGGGCACACGAAGTCCGACGCCAACGAGACCATCCGGCACCTCGTCGACGACGTGGCCGGCGGCGCCGTGCCGAGTGCCCCGAAGCGTGACCCGCGGGCCATCCTGGACCGGCTCGAAGCGGACGGCGTGCCCTTCACCACCTGGCAGGGCTGGGAACTGCTTGACGCCTACGAGCGTTCTCTGGGTGAGGAGCAGGGCCGGGAACGGATCAAGGTCGTGCCGCGCGAGCACATGACCGAGATCTCCCGCCAGGCCCACGCCCCCGCCTGACGCTGCCCGGGACCGGCGGCGCCGATGGGCCGAGCCCGGGTCCCGTGCCGAGGTAAGGGAGAGCGCCGCAGGTGATGGGTCACCGGTACTTGAACGGCGTCAAGACCGTCGCACTCTTCAGCCTGCTCTGGGTCGTGATCCTCGGCGTCGGCGCGATCGTCGCCGCCGGGACCCGGCGACCGGGCGCGATCTGGCTCTTCGCGGGCCTCGGGCTGGTGATGACGTTCGTCAGCTACTGGAACTCGGACAAGATCGCCATCCGCGCCATGGCCGCGCGACCCGTCTCGGAGGCGGAGGCACCGGCGATGTACGCGATCGTGCGCGAGCTGTCCTCGAAGGCCCGGCAGCCGATGCCGCGGCTGTACATCTCGCCGACCGAGGCCCCGAACGCGTTCGCCACCGGGCGGAACCCGCGTAACGCGGCGGTCTGCTGCACCGTCGGGATCCTGAAGATCCTCAACGAGCGGGAGCTGCGGGGCGTGCTCGCCCACGAGCTCTCGCACGTCTACAACCGGGACATCCTGACGTCCTCCATCGCTGCCGCGATGGCCGGGTTGATCACCTCCGCCGCGCAGTTCCTGCTGTTCTTCGGAGGAGGGCGCAGCCGCGACGCCGGACCGCTGGCCCTGGTCGGGTCCCTCGCGATGGCGCTGCTCGCGCCGTTCGCCGGATCGCTGATCAAGCTGGCCATCTCCCGCACGCGGGAGTACGACGCCGACTCCGACGGCGCCAAACTCACCGGCGACCCGCTCGCCCTCGCCAGCGCCCTGCGCAAGCTGGAGCGGGGTACCGCCGCGGCGCCGCTGCGGGCCGAGGGCGAGGTGGCCGACGTGTCCCACCTGATGATCGCCAACCCGTTCCGGGCCGGCTCCGTCAAGAAGATGTTCAACACCCATCCGCCGATGGCCGAACGGATCTCCCGCCTGGAAGGCATGGCGGGCAGCACCGGGCTCAGCGACCCCAGCACCTGGTGACGGCGGCCGGACCGGGCGAGGCACCCTGGCCCAGGTGAGGGCGCAGGACCGGGTCGAGCCCGCCTACCGGTAGTTCACGAACTGCAGCGCGGCGTCGATGTCCTCGGCGCCCTTGAGGAGCGCGATCACGGTCTGCAGGTCGTCGCGGTTCTTCGAGGAGACGCGGACCTCGTCGCCGGTGATCTGGGTCTTGACGCCCTTGGGGGCCTCGTCCCGGATCAGCTTCGTGATCTTCTTCGCGTTCTCACCGGACAGGCCCTCCTTGAGGGTGCCGGCGAGGCGGTACTCCTTGCCGGACAGCTGCGGCTCCTTCTCGGCGGTGTCGAACGCCTTCAGGGAGACGCCACGGCGGATGAGCTTGCTCTGGAACACGTCCAGCACGGCGAGCACCCGCTCCTCGGAGTTGGCGACCATCACGATGGCCTCCTCGCCGCTCCAGCTGATGGAGGCACCGACGTTCTTGAAGTCGTACCGCTGCGAGAGTTCCTTGGCGGCCTGGTTCAACGCGTTGTCCACCTCCTGGCGGTCGACCTTGCTGACGACGTCGAACGAGGAATCGCTGGCCACAGGGGGCTCCTTCTGGAGTGTGCTTGACCACACCGCGGCCGCGGGCGGGCTCGCGATGGTCACGGGACGGTCCCGGACTTGGTATTGTTCCATCCGGTCCTTCGACCATACGGCGGGTTGCCCGAGCGGCCAAAGGGAGCTGACTGTAAATCAGCCGCGTTACGCTTCGCAGGTTCGAATCCTGCACCCGCCACCAGCGCCTGGGGCGCCTCCCATCGGAGGTGCCCCTTCGCCGTTCTCGGCGTCGGAGCGTCCGGCCGTGTGATGTTCGCCATGTTGGGGCCGATCCGGCCCGCTTGCGGCTCGTGTGAGCAGGACCTCGCGCTAGGATTTCGTCTGCAGGCGCACGAGCATGTAACCTCGTTCCCGCTGCCCCGATAGCTCAGTCGGTAGAGCGTCTCCATGGTAAGGAGAAGGTCTAGGGTTCGATTCCCTATCGGGGCTCTGCTCCACAGGTTGCCCGCCGCCCCGGCGGCGGGACGCCCGTGGGTCGAGGCGGGGTAGCTCAGTCGGTCAGAGCGCACGACTCATAATCGTGAGGTCGCGGGTTCGAGCCCCGCCCCCGCTACCGCATTCGAGAAGCAAACATCCGCACCAGCGCGGGTGCCAACGTGAGGAAGACCAGTGGCCAGCAAGTCTGCGGATGTCCGCCCCAAGATCACCCTTGCCTGTGAAGTCTGCAAGGAGCGCAACTACATCACCAAGAAGAACCGTCGGAACAACCCCGACCGGCTCGAGCTGGGCAAGTTCTGCCCCCGCTGCAACGCCAAGACGACGCACCGCGAAACGCGCTGATCACGGCGACTAGCATGACGGGCATGACTGAAGTCAATGCCGACCTCGTAGGGCGGGTGTTCTCCGGAACCCCGCCCTGCGTCGTGTCCGCCGTCAAGATCGCCGAGTTCGCCGAGGCTGTGGGTGCGCACTCTCCGCTGCACCACGACACCGCCGCCGCCCGGGCCGCGGGCCACACCGACGTGATCGCCCCGGTCACCTTCGCCGTCGTGATCGCCCAGCGCGCCGAGGCCGAGTACATCAACTCGCCGGAGGCCGGCATCGACTTCTCCCGCGTGGTGCACGCCAACGAGGCGTTCACCGCGCACCGCCCGATCGTGGCGGGGGACCGGCTGCACGCGGCCGTCCACGTGGACGCGGTCACCGAGCGGGCCGGCATCGCGATGGTCAGTACCCGGTGCGAGATCACCGACGACGCCGGCGACCCGGTCTCGTCCGTGACCTCCACCCTCGCGGTGCGGGGGGCGGACGCGTGAGCGCACTCGCCGCAGACGTCGGCGTCGGCGCCGAGCTGTTCTCCGCCACCCGCAGCGTCGACCGGGCCGCCCTGGTGCGCTACGCCGGGGCCAGCGGCGACTTCAACCCGATCCACTGGAACGAGCGGTTCGCGCTCGAGGTGGGCCTGCCCGGCGTGATCGCGCACGGGATGCTCACCATGGGCGTCGCCGGATCCGCGCTGACGGACTGGCTCGACGACCCGACCGATGTGCTCTCCTACGGCGTGCGGTTCACCCGCCCGGTGCCGGTGCCCGACCCGGGCGCTGTCGAGCTGCTGATCGTGGCCACCGTCGGCGCCGTCGATGCCGGTGCGGGTACCGCCCGCGTGGACCTGCGGGTCACCGTCGAGGACAAGACCGTGCTCGGCAAGGCGCAGGCGCAGGTGCGGCTGCACTGAGCGCCGCTGCACGGCCCGACGGCGGCCGCTCGCCTCGGTCGCGGACGGCTCAGGCCGGGGCCGGTCCGGTCGTGGTACCCGGCCGCAACGCGACCGCCAGGACGGCGGAGCGCGCGCGCCCGCCGGCGGCGAGCGCGATCGCGGCCGCGGCGGCCAGGCGGCCCTTCTCCTGGATGGGCTGCGTCACCGTGGTGAGCACGTCCTCGCCGAGCCAGGGCAGGTCCACGCCGTCGAACCCTGCGATCGAGACGTCCTGCGGCACCCGCAGCCCACGCTCGCGGGCAGCGAGCAACAGACCGGCGGCGAGCAGGTCGCTGAACCCGACCAACGCCGTCGGGCGGGGCGTGGCATCGAGCAGGGCGTGTCCGGCGCGGATGCCCTCCTCCACCCAGGACCCGCGGGCCACCTGCGCCGCCACGGGCAGCACGCCGCCCTCGAGCAGCCCAGCCCACCGGGCCGCGGTGTACGGAGCGGTGGAGCGGCCCGGCCGGGCCGGGTCCAGTGGGCCGGGCTCGACGCGCGGCCCCCATGGCAGGGTGACCACCCCGACGGCGGTGTGGCCGAGCCCGCGCAGGTGCTCGGCGACGGCCCGCATGCCCGCGGCGTCCGTGACCCGGATCGACACCGAGCCGCGCACGGCCATGTCCACGTGCACGGCCGGGACCGCGCGATCGCGCAGGACCTGCACCGAGGGGGCGCCCGCGGCGGCGCCGTTGAGCAGGATCGCCGCGTCCATCGCCGCGTGCCGGAGCAGGTCCGGGGCCTGGCCGGACGCGTCGTCGGTGGGCACGAGCAGCATGCCCAGATCCGACTCTCCGAGCGTGGTGGCGACGCCGTCGAGGGTCTGGATGGCCACCGGATCACGGAAGTTCTGACGCAGATCCTTGCGGACCACGACGCCGATCACGCCGCTGCGGCCCCGCCGAAGCGACCGGGCCACCGGGTTCGGCCCGGAGTAGCCCAGGTCCGCGGCGGCCGCGAGCACCTTGGCCTTGGTGGCTGCCGAGATCGGACCGGCGCCGGAGAACGCGAGCGACGCCGTCGAGATCGAGACACCCGCGGCGCGGGCCACGTCGGTCAGTGTGGCGCGAGTGGTCACGGACGCCCTTCCTCCTCGACGACATCGGCTGTACTGCTCCGCCGGCGGACGCGGCCGGGTCCCGTAGGGCCGGACGGCACACGATAGCCTAGGCCGGTCGAAACGTTGCGACATCCGTACTTCCGAGAGTGACCATGACCCCCTCCTCCGAGCCAGGCGCCGCCGTGTCAGTCCAGTCGGTGCACGCCCGCCGCGGCGCCGCGGCCGTGTTCGCCACCTTCGTCCTCAACGGCTTCACGTTCGCCAACTGGCTGGCACGGATCCCGACGATCAGGGACGAGCTCGGCCTGCGGCCCGAGCAGCTCGGCCTGATCATCCTGGTGGGCTCACTCGGCTCGCTGACCGCGCTGCCCGTCACGGGCCGGATCCTGTCCCAGATCGGGGCAGTGCGGACCGTCATCGCGGCCTCCGTGGTGGCGGCCGCCGGCCTGGTCGTAGCCGTCACGGGGGTGGCCCAGATCAACCCGCTGCTGGTGGGGGCCGGCCTGTTCCTGTCGACGATGGGCATCGGGGCCTGGGACGTCGGCATGAACTTCGAGGGGACCCGGGTGGAACAGGCACTCGGGCGGGCGATCATGCCCTGGTTCCACGGGGGCTTCTCGATCGGCACCGTGCTCGGCGCTGCCGCCGGTGGTCTGGCGATCCGCCTGGGCGTGCCCGTGCCGACCCACATGCTCGTGGTGGTCGGGGTCGCCGTCGTGCTGGTTGTGGTGATGACCCGCGGGTACCTTCCGGAGACCGCCGAGCAGCGCCGGGCCGCGGCACTCCAGGGCCAGCACCACGGCACTCGCTCCTACCTCCGGTTCTGGCTCGAGCCGAGGACGCTGATGGTGGGCCTGGTGGTGCTCGCGGCGGCGCTGACCGAGGGAGCGGCCAACGACTGGCTCGCGCTGGCGGTCATCGACGGCTTCGAGACCCCGAACGAGACGGGCGCGTTCGGACTCACCGTGTTCCTGACCGCGATGACTGTGATGCGCTTCCTCGGCACGTTCCTGCTCGACCGGTTCGGGCGTGTGGTCGTGCTCCGGCTGTGCACCGGCCTGGCCATCGTCGGCCTGCTCGTGTTCACCCTCTCGCCCACGCTGCCCCTCGCGCTCGTCGGTGCGGTGCTCTGGGGGATGGGTGCCGCGCTCGGCTTCCCGGTCGGGATGAGCGCGGCGTCCGACGACCCCGCGAAGGCCGCGGGTCGGCTGTCCGTGGTGGCCACGATCGGCTACACCGCGTTCCTGGTAGGACCGGGACTGCTCGGCCTCCTCGCCAGCCACGTCGGCTATCGGCACGCCCTGCTGGCGATCCTGGTGCCGCTCGTCGTCGGCCTGCTCGTGATCCCCGCGGCACGGCCGCTGGCGCGCCCCGATGAGGACCCCGACGGCGCAGCACGGGCCGCATAGGTCGCTCCCGGCACGCCGTACGCACCCGGGCTCGGCCGCCTCCGCGGCGTAGATTGGGGGGATGACGACCGCCGCCCAGTCCAACTCCCTGCGTACCCCGGCGCCGGTGCCGCTCGCCGACGCCACCACGCTACGGGTGGGCGGACCGGCCCGGCGTGAGGTCGAGGCCGCGACCGAGGCGGAGTTCATCGACACGATCCGCGCCGCTGACGACGCCGGCGAGCCGCTCCTGGTGCTCGGCGGCGGTTCCAACGTGCTGATCGCCGACGACGGCTTCGACGGCGTGGTGCTGCGGGATGCCCGGCGCGGCGTCGTCGTGGAGAGCGAGGACACCTGCGGCGGCAGCTCCGCCCGGGTACCGGCCGGGCACCCCTGGGACGAGTTCGTGGTGCGGGCCATCGAGGAGGGCTGGATGGGCGTCGAGGCGCTCTCCGGGATCCCCGGTTCCACGGGCGCCACGCCGGTCCAGAACGTGGGCGCCTACGGCCAGGAGGTCAGCGACGTGATCTCCTCCGTGCGGACCTGGGACCGCGCGCAACACCGGGTCCGCACCCTGGCCCGGGTGGACCTGGGGTTCGGCTACCGGGACTCCCTGCTCAAGCGGACCCTGCATGCCCCGTCCGCGGACCGGACCTGGGGGCCCACGCCGCGGTACGTGGTCCTCGACGTCGGCTTCCAGATGGTGCTCGCCACACGCTCGGCCCCGATTCGCTACGGCGAGCTCGCCGGGGCACTCGGCGTGGAACTCGGTCAGCGGGCGCCCTCGGTCGAGGTCCGCGAGGCGGTGCTGGGGCTGCGCCGGCGCAAGGGCATGGTCCTCGACGCCGACGATCACGACACGTGGAGCGCCGGCTCGTTCTTCACGAACCCGATCCTGGCGGCCGACGACGCGGCCCGGCTGCCCGAGGGTGCGCCACGCTTCGACGCGGGTGACGGGCGGGTCAAGACCAGCGCCGCGTGGCTGATCGACCACTCCGGCTTCGGCAAGGGCTACGGCCTGCCCGGGCCGGCGGCACTGTCAACCAAGCACGTGCTCGCCCTCACCAACCGCGGTGGTGCGCGTGCCGCGGATCTCGTCGCATTGGCGCGGGAGGTGCGCGCCGGGGTGCAGGCGGCGCACGGCATCACCCTGGTCCCGGAGCCGGTCCTGGTGGGACTGACCCTCTGAGGCACTCGGGACGTCAGGTGGCGTAGTCGGCGACGGCCGCCACGATCGTGTCCTGGACCCGGGGGTCCCCGAGGATGCGGAAGTGGCCGCTGACCGGGACCCGGACGTTGCGGGCACCGGGCAGTTCGCTGCCGCCCGGGATGTGCGGGTCCCAGGAGGCATGCACCGAGGTGATCGCGGCGTCGACGGCGCGTTGCCGGCCGAGGCTGCGCACGCCGGCGGGGGAGAGCGCCCGCACGGCCGCGACCGGCAGGTAGCGCGCGTAGGACGAGCCCGCGAACGGCGTGTTCACGGCCACCATGCCCAGCACCCGGGGCGCGCCGGGCACGCCAACCGTTGCGACGCCGTCGAGCATCACCTGTTTGCCGATCAGGCCGCCCTTGCTGTGTGCCACGAGGACCACGCCGGGCAGGGCGAGCCTCGCCAGGTGCCTCGCGACGACGTCGGCGCCGGTCCGCACGTCCGCATGGTTGAGGCCGAGCTCGCGCACGACGTGGACGGGGTGTCCGGCATCGTGCAGACGCCCGGCCAGCGGTTCCAGGAACCGCCAGGACTCGTAGACGCCTGGCACCAGGACCACCGGAACGCCAGCTCCGCGCCGTGGCGTCCGTGCCCACCGGGGCTCGCGCGTCACCAGCGAGTGGGCGATCCGGCCGACGGCGTAGGCGTAGTCGGCGGCCCAGGCCGCCGCCCGGCGTGCTGCGAGGGGTAGGCGCCTCATGCCGTGCCCGGGCCGTCGCCCCCGGCTGGACGACGGGTCGGCTCCGGCGCGGCCAACCAGGCGGCCACGTCGGCGAGCATGGCGCGCTTCGAGGAATCGGAGGCGCGGGAGGCCCGGATCGAGCCACGCGCGAGCTCGGCCACCTCGGCGTCGTCGAAGCCGTGCACCGTCCGTGCGCTCTCGTACTGGGCCAGCAGCCTCGAGCCGAACAGCAACGGGTCGTCCGCACCGAGGGCGATCGTCGCGCCGGCGTCGACGAGGGTGCGCAGCGGCACCTCGGCCGGGGTCGCGTACACCCCGAGGGAGACGTTCGAGGCCGGGCACACCTCGAAGGCGATTCCGTCGGCGACCACCTTCTCGAGCAGAGCCGGGTCCTCGCTGACCCGGACCCCGTGACCGAGGCGGTCCGGGTGCAGGTGGGCCACGACCTGAGCGGCGTGCTCGGGCCCGAGGAGCTCGCCACCGTGGGGGACCAGGGCCAGGCCGGCGCGGGCCGCGATGTGGAAGGCCGCGGCGAAGTCCGACGTCTCCCCGCGCCGCTCGTCGTTGCTGAGACCGAAGCCGATCACCCCGCCGGGACCGTCGTCGGCGTGCCGTGCCGCGAGCCTGGCCAAGGTCCTGGCCTCCAACGGGTGCCTCATCCGCGAGCACGCGATGATGATCGCGACCTCGACCCCGGTCGCCGCGCTCGCGGCCGCGGCCTCGTCGGTGACGATCTCCAGGGCGGGGGTGATGCCGCCCACGAACGGGGCGTAGGAGGTCGGGTCGACCTGGAGCTCGAGGCGCCTGGATCCCTCGGCGGCATCGGCCGCGGCCGCGTCCCGGACGATCCGGCGCATGGCCGCTTCGCTGCGGACCACGGCCCGGGCCGCGTCGTACATGCGCTGGAACCGGAACCAGCCGCGCTCGTTGGCCGGGAGCCGGAGCGGGTCACCGGCGACGGTCTCCCGCAGCGCCTCCGGCAGTTGCATGCGACGCTCCGCGGCGAGCTCGGTGAGGGCCGCCGGGCTCATCGAGCCGGTGAAGTGCAGGTGCAGGTGCGCCTTGGGCAGGAGACGGAGATCGCGGGGCACGTTCGTCACTCTAGGACGAGGATGAGAGTTCTCTCATGCGGACCTCACGTCGACGTCGATCGGGAGGTGGTGAGATGGGCGGCATGGAGACGTCGGAGCCGAGCACGGCCGCCCGTGAGTCACGCGATCTCGAGGATCTCACCGGCCCGGGTCGCGTCGACATCGTGCGGGCCGCGCTGCTCGGGATCACCCCCGCCGACGGCGCGGCTCCGGTGACCGTGCAACTGCACCTGTCCGTGGAGGTCGACCGGGTCCACCACCGCCCGGGCGCCGGGGTCTCCGTCGGCTACCGCGTCGGTTACGACGGGGGCGGCGGTCGCGTCAACGAGTACCTCGTCGCGAGCACGGCGCCGCGGCTGCCCGAGTCCGATCAGGTGGCCCTGCTCGAGGACGGCGACAGGCAGGTGCGGGTCTGGCGCCATCCGCACGACCCGGCACTGCCGGGCCTGGCGCAGGCGTGCGACGCCGAGACGGTGGGGCGGTGGCTCACCGACATCGGACGCGATCCGGCCGGTCCGGTCCGGCTCGACCTGGTCAGCTACCGGCCCAGCCGGCGCGCGGTGCTGCGCGCGGGTGCCGGCACCGACGCCGTGTTCGTGAAGGTGCTGGCGCCGCGGCGGGTCGACGCCCTGCGTCGCCGGCACGAGGTGCTGACCGAGGCGGGCGTGCCCGCGCCGCGGGTCCTGGCTCAACCAGGGCCGGGGGTGCTCGTGACCGAGCGGGCACCGGGTCATGCCCTGGCCGAGGCGATCGCCGGGGCGCTGAGCAACCCGGCCGGGCTGCCCGGACCCGAGGTGCTCGAGTCCTGGCTGG
Source organism: Occultella kanbiaonis (assembly GCF_009708215.1). NCBI lineage: Bacteria > Bacillati > Actinomycetota > Actinomycetes > Micrococcales > Ruaniaceae > Occultella > Occultella kanbiaonis. Next base: position 1,202,962 of record NZ_CP046175.1, read on the forward strand.
ATTCGCTCCCGGCTGCGGTCACCGACCTTCCGGCCCGCCCGTCCTGGGCGGATCGGATCGACTTCCACGCCGAGGCCGCCCGGGCCGCGCTGCCGGGAGAGGCGGACCGGATCACCCGCCTCGAGACCGGTGTCGCCGGCCTCCTCGCGCGGAGCCCGGACCGGCCACCGGTACCCACGCACGGCGACTTCTACGAGGCGAACGTGTTCACGGCCGACGGTGAGGTCACCGCCGTCATCGACGTGGACTCGCTCGGTCCCGGGCGGCGCGCGGACGACCTGGGCACCCTGCTCGGCCACGTGGCCGTGCTGCCCGCGCTCGCGCCGCGCGTCTACGCGCACGTACCCGGGATCCTCCAAGAGTGGACGGCCTACTTCGAGACGCGGGCGGATCCCGTGGAGCTGCGGGCGCGCACCGCGGCCGTGGTGCTCTCCCTCGCGGCCGGGACCTCCCCGGAACAGGGGGTGGCGCGGCTCGCGGTCGCGGAGGAGTGGCACGCCGAGGCACGGCAGCGAACATGAGAGTTCTCTCATCCGGGGCTCAGCGAGTTCTCATCCTCGCGTGGCAGGCTGGATCCGTCCGAGGAGGAGAGCGAGGCGACGCATGCGCAAGCGAGCGGCATGGATGGTGACCGGAGCCCTTGGCCTCGCCGGGATGGCCGGAGGGTCGATCGCACTCGTCTGGGACCCGATCGGCGACGAGTCGTTGCCGGGCGTCGGCATCACGGCGCCGGAGCACGGTCAGGCAGTGACGGGTGACCTCACCGACCCTGCGTCGCAGGACCCGGCGACCGTGGCCCCACTCAGCGCCGTGACCGCGATCACCGCCGCGTCGGCGTCCGATCCGGCGGCCACCGACGACGAACCGTCCGCGCCGTCACCGGTGGCTCAGGCCTCACCGGTCTCGGCCCAGACCCCCGCCTCGGTCGAGTCGGCTCGGTCCGCGGGCTCCGCCGACTGACCCGGATCAACCCACCCCCGCGCAGGCGCCCGACCAGGAACGCTCGACGGCACCCGCCGTCGGGCGTTCGTGGTTCGCGGGTGAGAGAGCTTTCATCTTGGTCTCCTTGTGGCCTCATCGGTGCACGGAACTGTGATGGGTGTCAGCAAGTGGATCTGGGTCCTGTTGTGGGATCTCGGGAACGTGGAGGAGAGCATCATGAACAAGCGCACCGCATGGATCGTCACGGGGACGCTGGGTGTTGTGGCTGTGGCCGGTGGGGCGGTCGCTGCGTCGGCCGACTCGATGGGTCCGGCTCCGGCTCCGGAGCAGTCGGTGACGCAGACCGGGTCGGCGGTGTCGGCGGCGGCTCCTTCGGCGGCTTCTCCAGCGGCGCCGGCTGCTCCGGCGCCGGCGTCTCCTGCGCCGGTCGCGACGGATCCGGCGACGGTGGATCCGGGTAGTGCGGTCTCGGCGGTGACCGCGATCAGCGCGGTGTCGGCCCAGTCGGCGCCGGCGAGCCCGGTTTCGGCTCCGTCGCCGGTGTCCGCTCCGTCGCCGGTGGCGAGCCCGGTCTCGGCTCCGTCGCCGGTGTCCGCGGCGAGTCCGGTGTCCGCGCAGAGCCCGGCCTCACCGGCCAGCCCGGCCAGCGCCCCGTCGGCCAACTCCGGCGACTGACCCCGGCGCCGGCCGGCGCACACACCAGGACTTCACCGACGAACGCCCGACGGCACCCACGCCGTCGGGCGTTCCGCATGGCCGCTGTGGTGCCCGGGTCCCGAAGATGAGAGTTCTCTCATCATCTGCTCCTCAACGTCTCATCAACCGTCCCGAGACTTGACGCAGTCGAGAGCCGCCGATCGCGGCGCACGAACGAGGAGCGAGAGTTGAACAAGCGAACCGCATGGATGGTCACCGGGGCACTGGGCGTCGTGGGTGTGGCTGGTGCGTCGATCGCCGCGGCGGCCGACAACCGCACCGAGGACGACCTGCCCGGCGTGAGCATCACAGTGCCCAGCCAGTCGCCCTCGCCGGTGGAGACACCGGCACCGGCGCCCGCCCCCACCGACCCCGCAACGGTGGATCCGGGCAGTGCCGTGACCGTCGTCAGCGCGCCAAGTCCCGCCGCACCGGCCACGGTGGCCCCCGCCCCCGCCCCGGCACCGGCACCGGCACCGACGAACTCCGCGCCGTCGCCGGTGGCACAGGCCTCACCGGTCTCGGCAGTGTCCGCCGCATCCGCGGTCTCGGCCGTGTCCGCCGACTCGGGGGACTGAGGTTCATCACGACGTCGGGTGGCCACCCGTCGGGGCCACCCGGCGTTCGTGTGCCCGGCGCCGGCCTGAGCCCTCGTCGCGGGTGAGAGAGCTTTCATCTTGGTCTCCTTGTGGCCTCATCGGTGCACGGAACTGTGATGGGTGTCAGCAAGTGGATCTGGGTCCTGTTGTGGGATCTCGGGAACGTGGAGGAGAGCATCATGAACAAGCGCACCGCATGGATCGTCACGGGGACGCTGGGTGTTGTGGCTGTGGCCGGTGGGGCGGTCGCTGCGTCGGCCGACTCGATGGGTCCGGCTCCGGCTCCGGAGCAGTCGGTGACGCAGACCGGGTCGGCGGTGTCGGCGGCGGCTCCTTCGGCGCCTTCTCCAGCGGCGCCGGCTGCTCCGGCGCCGGCGTCTCCTGCGCCGGTCGCGACGGATCCGGCGACGGTGGATCCGGGTAGTGCGGTCTCGGCGGTGACCGCGATCAGCGCGGTGTCGGCCCAGTCGGCGCCGGCGAGCCCGGTTTCGGCTCCGTCGCCGGTGTCCGCTCCGTCGCCGGTGGCGAGCCCGGTCTCGGCTCCGTCGCCGGTGTCCGCGGCGAGTCCGGTGTCCGCGCAGAGCCCGGCCTCACCGGCCAGCCCGGCCAGCGCCCCGTCGGCCAACTCCGGCGACTGACCCCGGCGCCGGCCGGCGCACACACCAGGACTTCACCGACGAACGCCCGACGGCACCCACGCCGTCGGGCGTTCCGCATGCGGTACGGACCGCAGACGGTCGCATCGTCAGCCTCAGGCGCACGGCACCGACGCCGTCGGGCCCTGCGCCTCGTGTGTGCGGCACCGACGCCGTCGGACGGCATCCGCCGGAGCGCCGCCGCGGCGTCAGCGCAGCCGGTAGCCCATCCCGCGCACCGTCTCGAAGCGCTCCGCACCGAGCTTCTTGCGCAGATAGCGCACGTACACGTCCACGACGTTCGAGCCCGGATCGAAGTCGTAGCCCCAGACCCGGGAGAGCAGCTGTTCGCGGGTCAGTACCTGCCCGGGATTGCGCAGGAACGTCTCGGCGAGGGTGAACTCCCGCGCCGAGAGGTCCACCTCGGTGCTTCCGGCGCGGGCACGACGGGAGCGCAGGTCCAGGGAGAGGTCGCCGTGCACGAGCGTCGTGGGCTCGGCGGCACCACCCTCGGACCGCAGCCGCAGGCGGACCCGCGCGAGGAGCTCCTCGAACCGGAACGGCTTGGCCATGTAGTCGTCGGCGCCGCTCTCCAGGCCGGCCACCGTGTCGGTGACCGAGTTCCGTGCGGTCAGGATGATCACCGGGAAGGTGACGTTCATCGCGCGGACCTGGCGCAGCACCGCGAAGCCGTCCATGTCCGGCAGGCCGAGGTCGAGGATCATGAGATCGAAGTCGCCGGTGCTCGCGAGGTCCACCGCCTCCCGCCCGGTGGTGACGGCGGTCGGCGCGTACCCGGCCGACCGCAGCCCCTTCGCGACGAACGACGAGATCCGGGTCTCGTCCTCAACGATCAGGATCTGGCTCATCGGCGCTCCAGGGCGGTGGTGCTCGGCGCGTCGCCGGCGGGGGAGGGGGGCTCGGGCGGTTCGTGGGTGACGTCCGAATCGGCCGACTCGGAGTCGGCCTTCTCGGACTCTGCCACGAGGGGCAGGTAGATGCTGACCGTGGTGCCCTTGGCGAGCCTGGACTCGACCGCCGCGCGGCCACCGTGCGCGACGGCGATCGAGCGCACGATGGTCAGGCCGAGACCGGAGCCCTCGGCGGGGCTACCGGCGCGTTCGAAGCGGTCGAAGATCCTGTCCAGGTGTTGCGGTGCGATCCCGACGCCCTCGTCCCGGACCCAGAGCCGGACCTCGGTGTCCGTCGCCGAGCTGCCCAGGGCGATGGTGGACCCCGGCTCGGAGAACTTCACCGCGTTCGACGCGAGCTGGAGCAGTGCCTGGGTGGTCCGGCGGGGATCGATCTCGGCGGTGACATCCGCGAGACCGTCGAGGACCCAGCGGCGGTCCGCGAGCGTGCGGGCCTTGGTGAGGACCTCGTCGGTGAGGAGCGCGATGTCCGTGGGTTCGGCCATGACGAAGTCGGGTCGGCCCGCCTTCGCCAGCGTGACCAGGTCCTCCACCAGGCCGTTCATCCGGTCGAGCTCGTCGAGGACGAGCTCCTTGGTGGCGGCGGCGTCCGCGGGGTCCGTGGGATCCATGAGTTCGAGGTGACCGCGGACGATGGTCAGCGGCGTGCGCAGCTCGTGCCCGACGTCGTCGAGCAGCTGGCGCTGGGACCCGAACGCATCCTCCAGGCGAGCCAGCATGCTGTTCACGGTCTCGGTCAGCACGGCTAGGTCGTCGTTGCCTACCACCGCTATCCGCCGCGAGAGGTCGCTGGAACTGGAGATCTCGGCAGCGGTCGTCCGCAGGAGCTTGATCGGTTCGAGGAGGCTACCGACCACGAACCAGCCGATGATGGCCATCCAGACGATCGCGCCGAGCGCGACCAGGGCGTAGGTGCGGAACGTCTCTCCCAGCGCCGCCGTCTCTGCATCGAGGTCCCAAGCGAGCACAAGCGCACCGGGCACGCCACCAGGCTCGGGTGCGACCGGCACCGTGGCAACCATGTAATTGCGCGCATCGGTAGCAACCTGGCGGATCGGCTGCTCCTCCCAGCTTGCAGTTTCAGCGATCGCGGCGACGAGACCAGGGTCCTCAGCAAGCCAGCGCTGGGTAGGACCGACATCGGCAACCTGGTCCACTTCGGAGCCGAGCATCGCGAACATGGCTTCGTTCTCCTGCACCACCATTCGGCTCAGAGCCGTGTGGAGTAGGGAGCGGGCGGTTGCGAAGGGTTCCCCGGTCGCGGGGTCGATGCCTTCCCGGGACAGGGTCTCGAATTCCGTCATCGAATCCTTCAAGACAGCCTCGATGCGACCGTCGATGCGCTGCGACTCGAGGATGTAGGCCGTCGTGCCGGCCAAGGCCACGGTGAGGGTGGTCAGCAGCACGAGGGCGACCAGAACCCGGGTGCGCACCGAAGCGCGCAGGCGGGAGCGTCGGGTGGCCATCGGTCGATTATCCCGTAGGCGCGGCTCTGGCGCTGGCGGGCGAGGGTGAGGCGCGGCACACGGGTTCGACCCATGGCGCGGACTCCCGTACACTCGTCCGAGGTGGTTGACGCCCACCATGATGGAACACGCCCGCGAGGGGTCGTGGTCCGCAGTCCGGGCGGCTCGCATCGCAAAGGGTAGTGGCGCAATTGGTAGCGCACCGGTCTCCAAAACCGGCGGTTGAGGGTTCGAGTCCCTCCTGCCCTGCACTTCTCGCTCGATCGCCGGTCGAGCCAGCACACACGAACGAGTTGGGGAACATCTGTGAGCACACCCACGAACCCGGAGTCGGGCGAACCCGACAGCGGCGAACGTGGCGACGTCACCGACCCCACGGAGGGCGTCACCTCGGGTGACGCCGTCGGCTCTGCGGACGCGAGCGAGGACTCGGTGGACGAGCCCAGCGACGTCGAGGTCCCCGCTGACGACGAGTCCGAGGTCCCCGCCGAGGACGAAGCCGAGGACGCCGGTACGAGCGACGACGAGACCTCCACCGAGCAGGCCGCGGCCACCTCGAGCCGCAGCAGCCGGGCCAAGCGCGCCGCATCGGACTCCGCCGAGAAGACGGCGACCGGGTCCGGCTCATCGAAGTCCCCGGTTCGGTCCTCCTCGAGCAAGGCCGTGGCCGCGTCGGCGAGTGCCGGCAAGGGCCGCGCGACTCGCAGTCGCGCGGAGGCCGAGCGTGAGGTGCGGCCGAACGTGTTCGCGAGGATCGCACTCTTCGTCCGCCAGGTCATCGCCGAGCTCAAGAAGGTCGTCACCCCGACCCGGTCGGAGCTGCTGACGTTCATCGCCGTTGTCGTGGTGTTCGTGCTGATCGTCATGGCATACGTCGGTGTGCTGGACTTCGCGATCGGCAAGTTGGTGCTCTGGGCGTTCGGCGCCTAGCGCAGCGGCCACCCCGGCTGCCCGGAGACAACTCCGGTATGGCGCCGGCGGTACGAAGCGGGACAATGGCGAGGTCGGGAAGGTTCCGATCTCGACGAAGCATGCAGGATCATCGAGCAGGACAAGACGAGGGAAGCAGGTCAGGACGTGTCTGAAGAGACCCGCGACGTGGACGAGACGGTCGACGTCGTCGAGGAGGTCGGCGCCGAGGGCGTGGACTCCGGCGACGGTGCGGACTCCGCGGACATCGCCGAGGACTCGGCCGTGTCCGACGGCGAGGCCGACGCAGTGGACGAGGCTGACTCAGTGGATGAGGCCGACGCAGTGGACGAGGCCGCAGTCGAGGACGAGGACGAGGACCCGCTGGTCGCGTTCCGCCGTGAGCTGCGCTCGCTTCCCGGTGACTGGTACGTGATCCACTCCTACGCCGGCTACGAGAACCGCGTGAAGGTCAACCTCGAGTCCCGGATCCAGTCCCTCAACATGGAGGACTACATCTTCCAGGTCGAGGTGCCCATGGAGGAGGTCGTCGAGATCAAGAACTCCGTGCGCAAGGTGGTCCGCCGGGTGCGGATCCCCAGCTACGTGCTGGTGCGGATGGATCTGACCGACGAGTCCTGGGGCGCCGTGCGGCACACCCCGGGTGTCACCGGCTTCGTGGGGCACACCCACTCCCCGGTCCCGTTGAGCCTCGACGAGGTCATGTCGATGCTTGCCACGACGGTGGAGCAGAAGGCCCCGACCGCTACCGGTGGACGCGCCCCCGCCGCCAGCCCAGCCGTGCAGGTCGACTTCACCGTCGGCGAGTCGGTCACCGTCACCGACGGCCCGTTCGACACCCTGCCCGCCACCATCTCCGAGATCAACGCCGAGGGCCAGAAGCTCAAGGTGCTGGTCTCGATCTTCGGCCGCGAGACTCCCGTCGAACTGTCGTTCAACCAGGTCGCCAAGATCTGAGCCCGCTCACCCGAGCAAGGGCCCCGCCATCGTGGGTCCTGACCGCAAGGTCGTGCAACCGGGTCATCGCCCAAGGCGTCGGCCCACCAACAGGAAGCAGTAGAGCATGCCCCCCAAGAAGAAGGTCACCGGCCTCATCAAGCTCCAGATCCAGGCCGGCGCGGCCAACCCCGCGCCGCCGATCGGCCCCGCGCTCGGTCAGCACGGCGTGAACATCATGGAGTTCTGCAAGGCCTACAACGCGGCGACCGAGTCGCAGCGCGGCAACGTCATCCCGGTCGAGATCACCGTGTACGAGGACCGCTCGTTCACGTTCATCACGAAGACGCCGCCGGCCGCCGAGCTCATCAAGAAGGCCGCCGGCGTGGCCAAGGGCTCCGGTACCCCGCACACCACCAAGGTCGGCTCGCTGACCAAGGATCAGGTCCGCGAGATCGCCCAGACGAAGTTCGAGGACCTCAACGCCAACGATCTCGACGCCGCGTCGCTGATCATCGCCGGCACCGCCCGTTCCATGGGCATCACCGTCAAGGACTGAACCCCCGTCCCTGATCCATCCCCGCGGTGAGCGTCACGCGCACCGCACAGTGGAAGGGCCCGCGCGGGCCCGCACCACGACTGCTCACATGAAGGAGAAGCAGATGACTACGCGCAGCAAGGATTACCGCAAGGCCGCCGAACTCGTGCAGGCCGACCACGTCTACGCCCCGGCGGAGGCCATCGAGGTTGCCCGCAAGGGTGCCGCGACGAAGTTCGACTCGACCGTCGAGGTCGTGTTCCGGCTCGGGGTCGACCCCCGTAAGGCCGACCAGATGGTTCGCGGCACCGTGAACCTCCCGCACGGCACCGGCAAGACCGCTCGGGTCCTGGTGTTCGCCACCGGTGACCGCGCGGAGCAGGCCATCGCGGCCGGCGCCGACGAGGTCGGTGGCGACGAGCTCATCGAGAAGGTCGCCGGCGGCTACACCGACTTCGACGCGGCCGTGGCCACGCCGGACCTGATGGGCAAGGTCGGTCGTCTGGGCCGCGTGCTCGGGCCCCGTGGCCTGATGCCGAACCCGAAGACCGGCACCGTCACCATGGACGTCACCAAGGCCGTGACCGACATCAAGGGCGGCAAGATCGACTTCCGGGTGGACAAGCACGGCAACCTGCACTTCATCATCGGGAAGGTCTCGTTCGACCAGGCGCAGCTGCTGGCGAACTACACGGCCGCCTACGAGGAGGTCATGCGCCTCAAGCCCGCGTCCTCCAAGGGCCGCTACATCACCAAGGCCGTGCTGAGCACGACCATGGGCCCCGGTATCGCGATCGACCCGGGGAAGCTGGCGGTCGAGACCGCCTGAGCCCCGCCGCGGTGATCCGCAGGTCTGATCGCCGGCCGGATCCCCGTACGTCGCACCCGCGGCCCGGTCCCTCCATCGGAGGGACCGGGCCGTCTGCGTCCGGACCACCAGGCGGCCGGGGCGGTCGGTGATGCATCACACAGGCCCCGCGATTTGGTCGGGCACGAAGGGCTGTGTAGAGTGGCACCTGCCCAAGACCGCCGGTCGCCCGTCACACGACGGGGCCAAGTCCGCAGATGCGGAGCCAGCGCAGGTGAACGAGTTCGATCAAGTGCCGGAGCGTCAGCGTTCCGAATCCGAACCCCGTGCATCTGCGCGGGGTTCTTTCCGTATGTGCGCCCTCGACCTTCGCGGCACATCTCGGAAGGAGGGCCCATGGCACGGCCTGACAAGGCGGCAGCAGTTGCCGAACTGACGGAGAAGTTCCGCCAGTCCACGGCCGCTGTGCTGACCGAGTACCGCGGGCTCACGGTGGCCCAGCTCAAGGCGCTGCGCACCGATCTCGGCGGTACCACCAGCTTCGCCGTGGTGAAGAACACGCTCACCGGCATTGCGGCCAAGGAAGCCGGCATCGACGCGTTCGATGGCGAGCTCACCGGGCCGTCGGCCATCGCCTTCATCTCCGGTGACCCGGTCGAGGCGGCGAAGAGCCTGCGTGACTTCGCCAAGGCGAACCCCAAGCTGGTCATCAAGGGTGGTGTCCTCGACGGGCGCGCCCTGACGTCCGCGGACGTCACCAAACTCGCGGACCTCGAGTCCCGCGAGGTGCTCCTGGCCAAGGCGGCCGGCGCGTTCAAGGCGAAGCTGCACCAGGCGGCCTACGTCTTCAACGCTCCCGCTGCCAAGGCGGTGCGCACCATCGAAGCCCTGCGTGAGAAGCAGGCGACGGAGTCCGCGGCCTGAGGCCCGGTCTTCGACCAACCACACACTGCTTCTCCGCAAGCAGGACCAACAGGAAGGAACGCCATCATGGCGAAGCTCAGCACCGACGAGCTCATTGACGCTTTCAAGGAGCTCACCCTGATCGAGCTCTCCGAGTTCGTGAAGCAGTTCGAGGAGACCTTCGAGGTCACCGCCGCCGCTCCGGCCGCCGTTGCGGTCGCCGCCGGCCCCGCCGCCGGTGGCGGCGAGGACGAGGCCGAGGAGCAGACCGAGTTCGACGTCATCCTCGACTCCGTCGGCGACAAGAAGATCCAGGTCATCAAGGAGGTGCGCGCCCTCACGAGCCTCGGCCTGAAGGAGGCCAAGGACCTCGTCGACAGCGCCCCCAAGGCGATCGTCGAGGGCGTGGCGAAGGACGTCGCCGAGAAGGCGAAGGAAGCCCTCGAAGGCGCCGGCGCCACCGTCACCGTCAAGTGATCTGACGGCGGGTGCTCAGTTCCGCCGGTTCGCGCCGCAAGGCAACGACACCGGGCACACGGAGCCGGGCAGCTCGCCCGCGTTACCCGGCCACGCCAATAACGAGGCCACAATGACGAGGCCCGCACCGATTCCGGTGCGGGCCTCGTCGCCACTGGACAGACGTAGCCAAAGTGGCTATGCTGTCGCTTTGCGCTGTCTTCTGCCCCCAGCACACGCTTCCCGAACCGGGTCCATCTCACACGTCCGCGTGCGCGATGTCTGGCCCGGGCGAAGTTCGGGCGGGGTTTGTTCGGGGTGGTCCGGCGCGCGTGCACACAATTCGTAGGGAAGGACCCCTCTTGGCTGCCTCGCGCACCCCTTCTGCTCCGACCACCGACGCCATCGCCCAACGTACCGCCTCTCGCCGGGTCTCCTTCGCAAAGATCCACGAGCCTCTCCAAGCACCCGACCTTCTCGGGCTGCAGACCGACAGCTTCGACTGGCTGCTCGGTAACGAGGAGTGGCAGGCGCGGGTACAGGCTGCCGTCGACTCGGGCAACAACGACGTCACCATGACCTCCGGACTCGAGGAGATCTTCGAGGAGATCTCGCCGATCGAGGACTTCGGGGCGACGATGTCGCTGTCGTTCCGGGACCACCGGTTCGAGCCGCCGAAGTACACCGCAGACGAATGCAAGGAGAAGGACTTCACCTACTCCGCGCCGCTGTTCGTCACGGCGGAGTTCGTCAACTACACGACCGGCGAGATCAAGTCGCAGACGGTCTTCATGGGCGAGTTCCCGCTCATGACCGAGCGCGGCACGTTCATCATCAACGGTACCGAGCGGGTCGTCGTCTCACAGCTCGTCCGGTCGCCCGGCGTGTACTTCGAGCGCACCCCGGACAAGACGTCCGACAAGGACATCTTCACCACCAAGGTGATCCCGTCCCGTGGCGCGTGGCTCGAGTTCGAGATCGACAAGCGGGACGCCGTCGGCGTGCGCGTCGACCGCAAGCGGAAGCAGTCGGTCACGGTCTTCCTGAAGGCCCTCGGCATGACCGAGAGCGAGATCCGCGAGTCCTTCGCGGAGTACCCGTCCGTACTGGAGACGCTCGAGAAGGACAGCGTCCACACCCAGGACGAGGCACTCCTCGACATCTACCGCAAGATTCGCCCGGGCGAGCCGCCCACGGTCGAGGCCGGCACGGCGCTGCTCGACAACTTCTACTTCAACGCCAAGCGTTACGACCTGGCGAAGGTCGGTCGCTACAAGGTGAACAAGAAGCTCGGCGTCGACGCTGCGATCGACGACTCGGTGCTCTCCCGCGATGACATCGTCGGCACGATCAAGTACCTCGCCGCGCTGCACAAGGGCGAGGTCGAGATCCCGGGCCTGAAGGACGGCAAGGAGGTGGCCGTGCGCGTCGAGACCGACGACATCGACCACTTCGGCAACCGCCGCATCCGCGCCGTCGGTGAGCTGATCCAGAACCAGGTGCGTACCGGGCTGTCCCGGATGGAGCGCGTGGTCCGCGAGCGGATGACGACTCAGGACGTCGAGGCGATCACGCCGCAGACCCTGATCAACATCCGCCCCGTGGTGGCCTCCATCAAGGAGTTCTTCGGGACCAGCCAGCTCTCGCAGTTCATGGACCAGAACAACCCGCTCGCGGGTCTGACGCACAAGCGTCGCCTGTCCGCGCTCGGCCCGGGTGGTCTGTCCCGTGACCGCGCCGGCATGGAGGTCCGTGACGTCCACCCCTCGCACTACGGCCGGATGTGCCCGATCGAGACCCCTGAGGGTCCGAACATCGGTCTGATCGGTTCGCTGGCGACGTACGCCCGCATCAACCCGTTCGGTTTCGTCGAGACCCCGTACCGCAAGGTCATCAAGGGTCGCGTCACCGACGATGTGGACTACCTCACCGCCGATGACGAGGACCGCTACGTCATCGCGCAGGCCAACGCCCCGCTCACCGAGGACGGCCACTTCGCCGAGTCCGACGTGCTGGTCCGGGTCCGTGGCGGGGACACGCTGGACATCGCCGCGGAGAACGTGGACTACATGGACGTCTCCGCGCGTCAGATGGTCTCCGTCGCCACCGCGATGATCCCGTTCCTCGAGCACGACGACGCGAACCGCGCCCTCATGGGTGCGAACATGCAGCGCCAGGCCGTGCCGCTGGTCCGCAGCGAGGCCCCGCTCGTGGGTACCGGCATGGAGCGCCGTGCCGCGGTCGACGCCGGTGACGTGATCGTGGCCACGAAGCCGGGTGTCGTGCAGGAGGTCTCCGCGGACGCGATCGTCGTGGCCCAGGACGACGCCTCCACGTTCACCTACCGGGTGGCCAAGTTCCGTCGCTCCAACCAGGGCACCTCCTACAACCAGCGTGTGCTGGTCGAAGAGGGCGCCCGGGTCGAGGTCGGCTCCGTGCTCGCGGACGGCCCCGCCACCGATGAGGGCGAGCTCGCCCTCGGGCGCAACCTGCTGGTCGCGTTCATGTCGTGGGAGGGTCACAACTACGAGGACGCGATCATCCTCTCCCAGCGTCTGGTCCAGGACGACGTCCTCTCCTCGATCCACATCGAGGAGCACGAGGTCGACGCCCGCGACACGAAGCTGGGACCGGAGGAGATCACCCGGGACATCCCGAACGTCTCCGACGAGGTCCTCGCTGACCTCGACGAGCGCGGCATCATCCGCATCGGTGCCGAGGTCGGCGCCGGCGACGTGCTGGTCGGCAAGGTCACCCCGAAGGGTGAGACCGAGCTGACCCCGGAGGAGCGCCTGCTGCGCGCGATCTTCGGTGAGAAGGCGCGCGAGGTGCGCGACACCTCGCTCAAGGTGCCCCACGGTGAGTCCGGCACGGTGATCGAGGTGCGTGAGTTCAACCGCGAGGACGGCGACGAGCTGCCCCCGGGTGTGAACCAGTTGGTGCGCGTCTACATCGCGCAGCGACGCAAGATCACCGACGGCGACAAGCTCGCCGGCCGCCACGGCAACAAGGGTGTCATCTCGAAGATCCTGCCCATCGAGGACATGCCGTTCCTCGAGGACGGCACTGCGGTGGACATCATCCTGAACCCGCTCGGCGTGCCCGGCCGGATGAACGTCGGCCAGGTCCTCGAGACCCACCTCGGGTGGGTTGCGAAGCAGGGCTGGGAGGCCGGCATCGAGGATGCCAAGAACGGGAAGGTCCCGGCGTGGGCGAAGAACCTCGCCCCGGAGGCGCTCAAGGGCGCACCCGGCACGCCCGTGGCATCGCCGGTCTTCGACGGTCTGCACGAGGACGAGCTGACGGGCCTGCTGGACTCCACGACCCCCACCCGGGACGGGGACCGGCTCGTGGACGCGACCGGCAAGGCGCGGCTGTTCGACGGCCGCTCCGGCGAGCCGTTCCCGGAGCCGATCGCCGTTGGCTACATGTACATCCTCAAGTTGCACCACCTGGTGGACGACAAGATCCACGCGCGTTCGACGGGTCCGTACTCGATGATCACGCAGCAGCCGCTGGGTGGTAAGGCGCAGTTCGGTGGTCAGCGGTTCGGCGAGATGGAGGTGTGGGCCCTGGAGGCCTATGGCGCCGCCTACGCGCTGCAGGAACTACTCACCATCAAGTCCGACGACGTCCCCGGCCGCGTGAAGGTCTACGAGGCGATCGTCAAGGGCGAGAACATCCCCGAGCCGGGCATCCCCGAGTCCTTCAAGGTGCTCATCAAGGAGATGCAGTCGCTGTGCCTGAACGTCGAGGTGCTCAACTCCGACGGGACCTCGATCGAGATGCGTGACACCGACGAGGAGGTGTACCGGGCCGCTGAAGAGCTCGGTATCGACCTCTCCCGCCGTCCCGACGCGAGCAGCGTCGAAGAGATCTGAGCGGCCCCGTCAGCGGTCGGGTCCACGTGACCCGACCGCTGACGGCCCCCTCATCCTGATTGGTTCCACACGGTGTTACACCGAAGGAAGTAGGAAAATTGCTCGACGTCAACGTCTTCGACGAGCTACGTATCGGTCTCGCGACCGCGGACGAGGTCCGCGCCTGGTCGCACGGTGAGGTCAAGAAGCCGGAGACCATCAATTACCGCACCCTGAAGCCCGAGAAGGACGGACTCTTCTGCGAGAAGATCTTCGGCCCCACCCGGGACTGGGAGTGCTACTGCGGCAAGTACAAGCGCGTGCGCTTCAAGGGCATCATCTGTGAGCGCTGCGGCGTCGAGGTGACCCGCTCCAAGGTCCGCCGCGAGCGGATGGGCCACATCGAGCTCGCCGCGCCGGTGACGCACATCTGGTACTTCAAGGGTGTCCCGTCCCGCCTGGGCTACCTGCTCGACCTGGCGCCGAAGGACCTCGAGAAGGTCATCTACTTCGCGGCCTACATGATCACCTCGGTCGACACCGATGGTCGTCACGAGGACCTGCCGAGTCTGCAGAACGAGATCGACCTGGAGAAGGCCGACATCTCCAAGCGTCGCGACCTCGATGTCGCCAACCGCAGCGAGCGTCTCGAGGCCGACCTGGCCGAGCTCGAGGCCGAGGGTGCCAAGGCCGACGCGCGCCGCAAGGTCAAGGACTCCGCCGAGCGCGAGATGGCTCAGATCCGCAAGCGTGCGGACAACGAGCTGGACCGCCTCGAGCAGGTCTGGGACCGGTTCAAGAACCTCAAGGTCGCCGACCTCGAGGGCGACGAGATGCTGTACCGCCAGCTGCAGGACCGCTACGGCAACTACTTCGAGGGTTCGATGGGGGCCGGCGCGATCCAGAAGCGTCTGGAGACCTTCGACCTCGAGGCGGAGTCCGAGTCGCTTCGCGAGACGATCCGCACCGGCAAGGGCCAGCGCAAGACCCGCGCCCTGAAGCGGCTCAAGGTCGTCAACGCGTTCCTGACGACGAACAACTCGCCGCTCGGCATGGTGCTGGACTGCATCCCGGTGATCCCGCCGGACCTGCGTCCGATGGTGCAGCTCGACGGTGGCCGGTTCGCGACCAGCGACCTGAACGACCTCTACCGCCGCGTGATCAACCGCAACAACCGGTTGAAGCGACTGCTGGACCTCGGCGCACCCGAGATCATCGTCAACAACGAGAAGCGGATGCTCCAGGAGGCCGTCGACTCGCTGTTCGACAACGGCCGCCGTGGTCGTCCGGTGACCGGCCCGGGCAACCGTCCGCTCAAGTCGATCTCGGACATGCTCAAGGGCAAGCAGGGCCGGTTCCGTCAGAACCTGCTCGGCAAGCGCGTCGACTACTCCGGCCGTAGCGTCATCGTGGTCGGCCCGCAGCTCAAGCTGCACCAGTGCGGCCTGCCCAAGCAGATGGCCCTCGAGCTCTTCAAGCCGTTCGTCATGAAGCGGCTCGTGGACCTCAACCACGCGCAGAACATCAAGAGCGCCAAGCGCATGGTGGAGCGCGCGCGCTCCGTCGTGTGGGACGTGCTCGAAGAGGTCATCACCGAGCACCCCGTGCTGCTGAACCGGGCACCGACGCTGCACCGCCTGGGCATCCAGGCCTTCGAGCCGCAGCTGGTCGAGGGTAAGGCGATCCACCTGCACCCGTTGGTGTGTGGCGCGTTCAACGCCGACTTCGACGGTGACCAGATGGCCGTCCACCTGCCGCTCTCCTCGGAGGCGCAGGCCGAGGCCCGCATCCTGATGCTCTCGAGCAACAACATCCTCAAGCCGTCGGACGGTCGTCCGGTGACCATGCCCTCCCAGGACATGATCATCGGTCTGTTCCACCTGACCTCGGACCGTGAGGACGGGCTCGGCGAGGGCCGGGCGTTCACCTCCCCGGCGGAGGCCTTCATGGCCTTCGACGCGGGTGAGCTCGACCTGAACGCGAAGATCACCCTGCGACTGACCGACCTGGTCCCGCCGGAGGGCTGGGAGGCGCCGGAGGGCTACGCCGAGGGCGACGCGATCCTGTTCGAGACCACGCTCGGTCGGTCCTTGTTCAACGAGGCCCTGCCGGTGGACTACCCGTTCATCAACACGATCGTGGACAAGAAGGTCCTGTCCGGGATCGTCAACGACCTCGCCGAGCGCTACCCCAAGGTGGTCGTCGCGGCCAGCCTGGACGCGCTCAAGGAGGCCGGCTTCAAGTGGGCGACCCGCTCGGGCGTGACCATCTCGATCTCCGATGTCGCGACGCCGTCGAACAAGGCGCAGATCCTCGAGGGCTACGAGGCGAAGGCCGCGAAGGTCCAGGGCCAGTACGACCGCGGCCTGCTCACCGACGACGAGCGTCGTCAGGAGCTCGTGGAGATCTGGAACCAGGCCACCGACGAGGTCGCCGGAGCCATGCGGGAGAACTTCTCGAAGACCAACCCGGTGAACCGGATGGTCGGCTCTGGTGCCCGTGGTAACTGGATGCAGGTGCGTCAGATCGCCGGTATGCGTGGTCTGGTCGCCAACCCCAAGGGTGAGATCATCCCGCGGCCGATCAAGTCCAACTACCGCGAGGGTCTGTCGGTGGTCGAGTACTTCATCGCCACCCACGGTGCCCGGAAGGGTCTTGCCGACACCGCCCTGCGGACGGCCGACTCGGGCTACCTGACCCGTCGTCTCGTGGACGTGTCGCAGGACGTCATCATCCGTGAGGACGACTGTGGGACCGAGCGGGGTCTGACGCTGCCGATCCTGGAGCGCACGCCCAGCGGGCAGGCGCGCCGCGCGGACACCGTCGAGACCAGCGTCTACGGGCGCAGCCTCGCTGGTTCGGTCTCCTCGCCCGACGGCGAGGTGCTCGGCCAGGGTGGTGACGACGTCGGTGACGTGCTCCTCGACAAGCTCATCGAGGCCGGTGTGGAGCAGCTCAAGGTCCGGTCGGTGCTCACCTGTGAGTCCCGCGTCGGTACCTGCGCCAAGTGCTACGGCCGCTCGCTGGCCACCGGCAAGCTGGTGGACATCGGTGAGGCGGTCGGCATCATCGCGGCCCAGTCCATCGGTGAGCCCGGCACCCAGCTGACGATGCGGACCTTCCACACCGGTGGTGTGGCGAGCGCCGAGGACATCACGCAGGGTCTGCCCCGTGTGACCGAGCTGTTCGAGGCCCGCACTCCCAAGGGTGAGGCCCCGATCGCAGAGATCGCCGGCCGCATCGCCATCGACGAGAGCGAGCGCTCGCGTCGCCTGGTGATCACGCCCGACGACGGCAGCGAGGAGATCGCCTACCCGGTCACCAAGCGGTCGCGGCTGCTGGTGCACGACGGTGATCACGTCGCCGTCGGTCAGCAGCTGGTCGCCGGTGCGGTTGACCCGAAGAAGGTGCTGCGGATCCTCGGTCCGCGCGCGGTGCAGAAGCACCTCGTGGACGAGGTCCAGGAGGTCTACCGCTCCCAGGGTGTGGACATCCACGACAAGCACATCGAGGTCATCGTCCGGCAGATGCTGCGTCGGGTCACGGTGCTCGACTCCGGCGAGTCCCGGCTGCTGCCGGGTGAGCTGGCAGAGCGTTCGCGGTTCGAGGACGAGAACCGTCGGGTCGTCTCCGAGGGTGCCCAGCCGGCTTCGGGTCGTCCCGAGCTGATGGGGATCACGAAGGCCTCGCTGGCGACCGAGTCGTGGCTGTCCGCGGCGTCGTTCCAGGAGACCACGAAGGTGCTGACCGAGGCCGCGATGAGCGGGCGCTCGGACTCCCTGTTGGGTCTGAAGGAGAACGTCATCCTCGGTAAGCTCATCCCGGCCGGGACCGGCCTGCCGCGCTACCGCAACGTGCGCGTCGAGCCGACCGAGGCCGCGAAGGCCGAGATCTACCCGAGCTTCGGCTACGACGAGATCGACTACACGCCGGTCTCCGAGGGCTCCGGCGAGGCGATCGCGCTCGAGGAGCTCGACCTGGGCCGCGGCTTCGAGGCGGACTTCCGCTGAGTCGTACGACCTGATCGACCACTGAATGGTCCGGCATCCCGCGAAGGATGCCGGACCATTCGTGTGTCCGGAGCCGGACGGTTGACCGCCTGTTCGGAGTGGATCGTCAGCTGCGGTGAAGTGACGCCTCCCATATCCGGCGGAGCCGGGAATGTTATTGAAACTTCACTCATTGAGGGATGCATGACCTCTCACAAGATCGGCATCGTCGTCAGTTCCTCCCGCCCGACCCGCATCGGCACCAAGGTCGCCCAGTGGGTCCGTGACCAGGCGCCGAACGACACCGAGGTCGACATCATCGACCTTGCCGAGGTGGACCTGCCCTTCCTCGCGGAGCCCGAACTGCCGTCCGCCGGCAACTACACCCAGCCCAGCACCCTCGCGTGGTCGGAGCGGGTGCGAACCTACGACGCGCTCATCGTCACCCTGCCCGAGTACAACGCCGGCTATCCGGCCGTCGTCAAGAACGCCGTCGACACGCTGCACGCCGAGTGGACCGACCTGCCGATCGGCATCATCGGCTACGGCTGGGGTGCGGCCGCCGGGTCCGCCCGTCAGTTCGGTGAGGTGCTCGACCGCGTCAAGGCCCTGCGTCTGGACGGCCCGGGCCTGAGCTTCGGCCAGGACCTGACTCCGGAGGGCGACATCCTCGAGGCAGCCCCGTCCGACGAGGTGCGCGGCCTCTACGACCAGATCATCGCTGCCGTGCGCGAGAAGGTCGCGGCCTGACCCTCTGACCCACACCCGGTCCTCCCCGGCCGCAGAGGCGGTGGCGCGCGGCGCCACCGCCTCTCGTGTGCCCGGGGCACCTGTGCGGACGCTCACCTCCGGTGATCCGGGCCAGCGCCGACTCGCCGGTACCGTTACGCGCCGCTCGCGTACAGCCGCCGGACCACGTCCTCGATGTCCGGCTCCTCGATCGTGAGGTCGCGCACCTCGGCCCGAGCCGACACCTGCGCGAGGACCGCGGCCGCCGTCGTCGATCCGGGGGTGAAGGCGAGCCGCTGACGCAGCCCGTCCGCCTCCACGCCGAGCAGCCGGGTGCCGGTGACGTCCGCCAGCGGCGCAGTGGTCTGCTCGAGGTCGACGACGATCACCCGGTCCGCGCCGACCCGCTCCACGAGGCCGGGCAGGGACCCGTCGTAGGCCATCCGGCCGTGGTCGACCACGATGATGCGGTCGGTCAGGCGCTGCACGTCGTCCATGTCGTGCGTGGTCAGAAGCAGGGTGGTGTCCCCGCCGGCCCGCTCCTCGAGCAGGAACTGGCGCAGGCGCTCCTTGCTCAGCACGTCCAGACCGATGGTGGGCTCGTCCAGGATCAGCAGCTCGGGGGAGTGCAGCAACGCCGCCGCGATCTCGCCCCGGATGCGCTGTCCGAGACTGAGCTGCCGCACCGGGGTCTCGAGGAAGTCACCGAGGTCGAGGCGTTCGACCAGGGTGGCCCGGCGGGTCCGCAGGGTGTCCGGGCCGAGCCGGTGGATCGCCGCCAGGGCGCGATAGGACTCGGCGAGCGGCAGGTCCCACCACAGCTGCGACCGCTGCCCGAAGACCACGCCGATCCGCCGCGCCAGCTCGCGACGGTGGCGGTGCGGGTCCAGGCCGCAGGTCTGCACGCGGCCGCTGGTCGGTACCAGGATGCCGGTGAGCATCTTGATCGTGGTGGACTTCCCGGCGCCGTTGGCGCCGATGTACCCGACGGCGGCCCCCGCCTCGATCGTGAAGTCCAGGTCGGCGACGGCGTGGGTGATACTGCGCCTGCGGCGCAGCCCGCGACCGGTCCGGACCACGAAGTCCCGGCCGAGGCCGGTGGCACTGATGATCGTTTCGGTCATGAGCCCGCTCCCGTGTAGTGACGTAGGCCCGCCCGCCAACCGAGCAGGGCGACCGTCCAGATCCCCGCGGCCGCGACCGGTGCGAACCACCCCAGGACCGCCGGTGTCCACGCCGGCCCCGCGTGGCCGAGGAGCACGAGGGTGGGCAGGTACGCGGTGAACGCGGCCGGGACCACGAACGTGAACAGCACCCGCATCGGCAGACTGAAGATCGAGGTCGGGTAGGACGCTGCATACGAGCCGCCGTACGTGAAGGCGTTCGCGAACTCGCCGCCCTCCACCAGCCAGAACTGCACCGCGGCCGCGCACACGAACAGCGCGGCGAAGATGACCGCGCTGAACAGCGGCGTCAGGACGGCGAGGATCACGAGTGCCGGCGTCCACACGATCGTGTTCATCGTCAGCGCGATCACCAACACCACCGCCGCGACCGCCGTGCGACCGAGTCGGCGCAGCTGCAGGTCGCTGGTGATCAGCTGGGCCAGGACCGGCAGCGGACGCAGCAGGAATGCGTCCAGGGTGCCCGATCGCAGGTACGTCGGCAGCGAGTCCACGTGCCCGACCGCCATGTCCGCGAGGGAGAAGCCGATCCCGGCGAACGCGAACAGCAACAGCGCACCGGCGAGGTCGAGCTCACCCAGGACGGTGATCGAGGAGAAGATCACGAGCACCTCGGCGAGCTCGAGCACCCCGATACCGACCGCGCCGGCGAGGTCGAGGACGAACGAGCGCCGATAGGTCAACTGCGAGCGCAGCCGGGAAGCGAGCAGAGCCCGGTACGGTGCGAGGGCCTCAGCCACCCTGCACCACCACCCTCCGCGCCCCGAGTTCGAACACGGCGCGGCCGACCACGAGCAGGCCGAGCGCCCACGCGACCTGCTCGCCGAGCAGCACCAACGCGTCCGGTCCCGCAGCGCGCCCCATGATGATGTCGATCGGGTGCTGCAGCATCGCCGGGAACGGGGTCCACGCCGCCACCGCGGCGAGCCAGGGCGGGAACCAGTGCACGGGCACCACCAGACCGCACAGCAGGTTCGAGGCGACGAGGTAGAGCGTCATGACGCCCCGGAGGTCCAACAGCCAGAACGCCGCCAGGTTCACCAGCCACCGGCAGGCGAACGAGACCACGACGGCGAGCGTCACCGACACCAGACCGAGCAGATAGGGCAGCACCTGGCCGGGCAGTGCCAGCCCGGTCACGAGTGCGCCGACCATCAGCGGCGGCGCGGCGCGGGGCACCAGCTGGAACGCGGCCCTTCCGAGGTCAGCCGCGAGGTAGCCCGCCTGCGGATCGATCGGGCGCGCCAGGTCGATCGCGATGTCCCCGGACCGGATCCGCTCCGCGAGCTCGGACCAGGTGAAGACGTTCACCGGACCGATGAGTGCCTGGGCGAGCCAGGCGTAGGTGGCCCCGGTCAGGGCGTCGTAGCCGGCCAGTATCCCGCCGGCGGCCCCGATCGCCCCCATCGTGATCGCCGCCTTGATGAGGCCGAAGACCGTGTTCGTGAACGCACCCGCGGCGGCCGCGGTGCGGTACGCGGACCATCGCCGCCAGCCGAGACCGGCATACACGGCGAGGGCGGACACAAGAGCGAGAACTTACTCGCCGCTCGGGTGGGAGTCAATCATGACCGGCACCCCCCCGGGCTATCATCGCGGGATGGGCCGGGGGAGTGTCGCTGATCTGCGTCGGGCTCGCCGGGTGCTCTGCTACGGCGTGACCGGTTCGGGCAAGTCCACCCTGGCGCTGCGCCTCGGGGCGGAGCTCGCACTGCCCGTCACCCTGGTGGACGAGCACTACTGGGAGCCCGGCTGGGTGCCCGCGCCGCAGGAGCAGTTCGAGGAGTACATCGCCTCGACCGTGAGCGGCCCACGCTGGGTGGTCGACACCGCGTACGCCCGGCACCTGGACGCCATCTTCCAGCGTGCGGACGTGATCGTCGCGTTGGACTACCCACGGCTCGTCTCCCTGACCAGGCTGGTGTGGCGCACCTGCCGCAACATCGTCACCAGGGCGCCGCTCTGCAACGGCAATGTCGAGACCCTCCGCAACGCGCTGTCGGGCGACTCCATCATCCGCTGGCACTTCCGGTCGTGGCGGAGCAAGCGCAGCAGGATGCGCGCGTGGGCCGCGGACCCGGGGGTGCCGCCGGTGCTGCTCCTGGGCCGGCCAGCGGACACCGAGCGCGCCCTTGCCCAGCTCAGATCCTCGCCCAATCGGTCGTCGTGACGCCCGTGTCCGCGAGGACCGTCAGCAGGACGCCGCTGCGCAGCAACTGGTACTCCCAGACGCGTTTCGCACCGAGACCATCGGTGGCCACGTCCGCCGGGTGCAGGAAGATCTCGCAGACGCCGGCCGGGAGGGTGGCCACCAGGTCGGCGTAGTAACGAGCCGTGTCGTCCGGGCCGTCGATCGCCGCGGTCGGCCGCGGATCCGTGCGGATCGACTCCGGGAGGCGGACGCCGGAGTCGTCAGCCAGTGCGACGGCGAGCCGATGCGCCTCGCCGACGCCGGCGCCGTCGGGCGCTCGCCTGGGCAGCCGCAGCGGCAGGCGGTGCCGGGCGGCCACCGCGATCGCCTCCACGAGCACCCCGCCGGGACGGGTTGCCTCCGGACCGAGCCCGTAGAGCGCCCCGGTGTGCAGGTCCAGGTGCGTGGGCACGGCACCGCGGGTGCGCATCCAGGCCACCTGGTCCTCGATCGCGGCCTCGATCTCGTCGTGGCTCGCGGTGGCGAGCAGGGTCGGGTCGAACTCCACGTGGAGCCCGACGGCGATCGGCAGGTCGAGCTCAAGGGCCGCCTCTGCGTGTGGTCGCCCGACGAGCAGGGACGTGGCGGTCACGGCACCGGCGTCGGCCAGGGCTGCGACGGCGCGGTTCACGGCAGGGGAGAGGCCGAGGTCGTCGGCGGTGACGATGACGGACGTGGTCATGGCCGCGGTCGAGGTGCGTCGTCCGTGGCGCCGGGTGGGTCGGCGTCGTCGGCGTCCGGCGCGTCCGCGCCGGGGCTGCGGATCGCAGCCGCCTCGGCGACGTCGTCACCCGCGCCGCCCGCCGGGCCGCCCACGGCGACCGTCGGGAGGATCTCCGCTGCGGCGCCGCGATCGAAGCGGACGAAGTGGGACATGATCGCGGCCAGGCTGACCAGGACGAACGGGAACACCGAGAGCAGGAACCGCGCGGCCTCGTCGGGACGGGTGCCGGTGTCATCGCCGCTGTGGAACCCGAACAACATCGCCACGGCGAGGAAGCCGAGCGACTTCACGAACGCGTTCAGCCGGTTGAAGAACCCGAACGCGGACAGGAACATGCCCTCGCGGCGCACTCCCGTGCGGGCGGTGTCCTCGTCGAGGAGTCGCGCCACGATCAGGTCCATGGTGGCCATCACTCCGCTGTACCCGAGCCCCACGAGCGCCCCGCAGACGATGGCGAGCACGAGCGTGTCCGCCAGGTACATGGTGGCCAGCGCCCCGGCCAGGACGATCAGTGCGATCCGCCAGATCCGCTCCGGGCCGTACCGGCGTACCAGCCGGGTCCACAACGCCAGGCACAACGCGGACACGAGGATCACCGTGGCGAGCAGGTAGGTGGAGTCACCAGACGGTAGCCGCAGCGTGTACTCGACGAAGAACGCCACCGCGGCGATCACCAGGGCCATGCCGGCCGAGTACAGGCCACTTGTCACGGCGATCATCCAGAACTTGCGGTTACCGACGATCACCTTGAGGGAATCCAGCAGACGGGGCTGCTCCGCGGTCAGCACGCGCGGATCCTCGCGGGCTCCGAGCGCGCAGTAGATGATCACCACAGCGGCCACGACTCCGAAGATGATGGAGGTGCGGCTGTATCCGATCGCCTCGGCGATCCGGGGAGTGAGTGCCACCGAGATGATCATCGCCACGAGCTGGAAGCCCTGGCGCAGCGAGTTCGCCACCGCGCGCCGCTTCTCGTTCGGGAACAGCTCCGGGAGCAACGCGCCGTAGTTCGCGTTCACGAGTGAGTCCGACGTGCCGGTGAGGACGGTGAACACCGCGAACCAGGCGATCAGGCTGGCACCCTCGAGGGTGTCCGGAGGGGAGAAGAACGCGATGAAGGAGATCGCCAGCAGTGGTGCCGCCAGGATCATCCACGGCCTGCGCCGACCCCACCGGGTCCTGGTGCGATCGGAGAGGTAGCCGTAGACCGGGTTGTCGATCGCGTCGATCACCGCGTACAGGGCCAGCACGGCGGCGTACGCGCGCGCGTCCATGCCGAGATCGTTGATGTAGTAGAACGCCATGAACGCGAGAAACATGTTGATCGGGATCGACGTCCCGAACATCCCGACCGCGTATCGGACCGGGCGGGTGGTGCGCCCGGTCGTACCGGCGCCGGGAGCGGACCGGCCCGGCTCGACGCCGCCGGGAGCGGACCGGCCAGGCTCGATGCCGTCGGCGGTGGCGGGCCCGACGGCAGCGTCCTGATCGCCCTGTGTCGTCATCGTCGACTCTCCTGTTCTCCGCCCACGGATGCGGCTCACCACCCGCATCGAGCGTAGTGCGCGTCCGGATCGTGGACTTCTCGATTGCGGGTCCCACCATGACGACCCGATCGGCGCTACCGTTGGGTGGGAACTTCACCGGCACGGTCCAGCCCGGCACAGGGAGTGTTTCGCACCACACCGTGCCGATCGGCTTTGACGCTTCCGTCGCGCGGAGAGTACTCTGGTCGGCAGTGCCCGCTCTGTCGGGCTCTCGCGTGCGCGCTGTGACCTGGACGTCGCCCCGAAACGGGCTCGGACGAGGATGAGCGTGCGGTGGGTCACCCCCGTCCGGCACGCACACCGACCACCACAACACCCGTGATGGGCCTGTGATGGGCGAAGTGTGCGTGAAGAACCGGGGGACGACACGCCCGAGCGCGGGGGTCACGTCGGGGTGGAATACGCCGGGCACCAGCAGTGTTCCGGTCCTGATCGCACCCCGATCACCATGAGCAGTCAGACTTTTCGAGACGGAGATGTAGTGCCCACGATTCAGCAGCTGGTCCGCAAGGGTCGCAGCGCCAAGGTCGGCAAGTCCAAGACGCCTGCCCTCAAGGGCAGCCCTCAGCGTCGCGGCGTGTGCACCCGCGTGTACACGACGACCCCCAAGAAGCCGAACTCGGCCCTGCGCAAGGTGGCCCGGGTGAAGCTGTCCAGCCAGATCGAGGTCACGGCGTACATCCCCGGCGTCGGTCACAACCTGCAGGAGCACTCCATCGTGCTCGTGCGCGGTGGCCGTGTGAAGGACCTCCCGGGTGTCCGTTACAAGATCGTGCGTGGCGCCCTCGACACCCAGGGTGTCCGCGGCCGTCAGCAGGCTCGCAGCCGTTACGGCGCGAAGAAGGAGAAGAAGTAATGCCTCGTAAGGGTCCGGCCCCGAAGCGGCCGCTCGCGATCGATCCCGTCTACGGTTCGCCGACAGTCACGCAGCTCGTGAACCGGGTGCTCATGGACGGCAAGAAGTCCACCGCTGAGCGGATCGTCTATGGCGCCCTCGAGGGTGTCCGCGAGAAGACTCAGTCCGACCCGGCCGTCGTGCTGAAGCGCGCGCTGGAGAACGTCCGCCCGACCCTCGAGGTCCGGTCCCGCCGCGTCGGTGGCGCGACCTACCAGGTCCCGATCGAGGTCCGCGCCTCGCGTCAGACCACGCTGGCCCTGCGCTGGCTCGTGGACTACGCCCGCGCCCGCCGCGAGAAGACCATGACCGAGCGCCTCATGAACGAGATCCTCGACGCCTCGAACGGCCTCGGTGCCGCGGTGAAGCGACGCGAGGACACCCACAAGATGGCCGAGTCGAACAAGGCCTTCGCGCACTACCGCTGGTAGTCGCCCCGGTCATGGCGCCGCCTCACCCCGGCGCCATGACCCACCTGATCACGCTCGTATCGACCAGAAGAGAGCAACTGTGGCACTCGACGTGCTGACCGACCTCACCAAGGTCCGCAACATCGGCATCATGGCCCACATCGACGCCGGCAAGACCACCACGACGGAACGCATCCTGTTCTACACGGGGGTCAACCACAAGCTCGGCGAGACGCACGATGGCGCGTCGACCACCGACTGGATGGAGCAGGAGAAGGAACGCGGCATCACCATCACCTCCGCCGCGGTGACCTCCTTCTGGGACGGCAACCAGATCAACATCATCGACACCCCGGGTCACGTCGACTTCACGGTCGAGGTGGAGCGTTCGCTGCGCGTCCTCGACGGTGCCGTTGCCGTGTTCGACGGCAAGGAGGGTGTCGAGCCGCAGTCCGAGACGGTGTGGCGCCAGGCCGACAAGTACGACGTGCCGCGCATCTGCTTCGTCAACAAGATGGACAAGCTCGGTGCCGACTTCTACTACACGGTCGAGACCATCGTGAAGCGCCTCGGCGCGAAGCCGCTGGTCATGCAGCTGCCGATCGGCTCCGAGAGCGAGTTCGTCGGCGTCGTCGACCTGGTCACCATGAAGGCCTTCGTGTGGCCCGGTGACTCCAAGGGCGACGTGACGATGGGTGCTGCGTACGAGACCCAGGAGATCCCCGCCGACCTGCTCGAGCGAGCCGAGCAGTACCGCGCCCAGCTGGTCGAGGACGTCGCCGAGGCGTCCGACGAACTCATGGAGAAGTTCCTGGAGGGCGAGGAGATCAGCATCCCCGAGCTCAAGGCCGGCATCCGCAAGATGACGA
Organism: Occultella kanbiaonis; assembly: GCF_009708215.1. Classification (NCBI taxonomy): domain Bacteria; kingdom Bacillati; phylum Actinomycetota; class Actinomycetes; order Micrococcales; family Ruaniaceae; genus Occultella; species Occultella kanbiaonis. Next base: position 1,229,201 of record NZ_CP046175.1, read on the forward strand.
TCAACTCCGAGGCCTACCCGGTGTTCTGTGGCTCCGCCTTCAAGAACCGTGGTGTGCAGCCGATGCTCGACGCGGTCATCGACTACCTGCCGTCCCCGATCGACGTGCCGCCGATGATCGGCCACGACCCGAAGGACGAGACGGTCGAGCTGACCCGCGCGCCGTCGGAGTCCGAGCCGTTCTCCGCGCTCGCGTTCAAGATCGCGTCGCACCCCTTCTTCGGGACCCTGACCTTCATCCGCGTGTACTCCGGTCTCGCCCACCCCGGCGACCAGGTCATGAACACGACCAAGGGTCGCAAGGAGCGCATCGGGAAGCTCTTCCAGATGCACGCCAACAAGGAGAACCCGGTCGACGAGGCCCACGCGGGCCACATCTACGCCGCGATCGGGCTCAAGGACACCACCACCGGTGACACCCTGGCCGCCCTTGACGCGCCGATCGTGCTCGAGTCGATGTCCTTCCCGGACCCGGTCATCTTCGTGGCGATCGAGCCGAAGACGAAGGGTGACCAGGAGAAGTTGTCCACGGCCATCCAGAAGCTCTCGGCCGAGGACCCGACGTTCACCGTCTCCCTCAACGAGGACACCGGCCAGACCGAGATCGGCGGCATGGGCGAGCTCCACCTGGACATCCTGGTGGACCGCATGCGTCGCGAGTTCCGCGTCGAGGCGAACGTCGGCAAGCCGCAGGTCGCCTACCGCGAGACGATCCGCCGCAAGGTGGACAAGCTCGACTACACCCACAAGAAGCAGACCGGTGGCTCGGGCCAGTTCGCCAAGGTCCAGATGTCCTTCGAGCCGCTCCAGAGCGAGGCCGGCGAACTCTACGAGTTCGACAACAAGGTCACCGGGGGCCGCATCCCGCGGGAGTACATCCCCAGCGTCGACGCCGGTGTGCAGGACGCCCTGCAGGTCGGCGTGCTCGCCGGCTACCCGCTCGTGGGCATCAAGGCGACCCTGTTGGACGGCGCGTACCACGACGTCGACTCCTCGGAGATGGCCTTCAAGATCGCCGGCTCGATGGCACTGAAGGAAGGCGTCAGGCGCGCCGACCCGGTGCTCCTGGAGCCGGTCATGGACGTCGAGGTGCGCACGCCCGAGGAGTACATGGGCGACGTCATCGGCGACCTGAACTCCCGCCGCGGCCAGATCCAGTCGATGGAGGACGCGAGCGGCGTTAAGGTGGTTCGCGCCTTGGTGCCGTTGTCGGAGATGTTCGGCTACATCGGCGACCTGCGGTCCAAGACCCAGGGTCGTGCGGTGTACTCGATGCAGTTCAGCAACTACGCCGAAGTGCCTCGGAATGTCTCCGAGGAGATCATCAAGAAGACCCGGGGCGAGTAGTCCCACAGGTCGACCCTGTTTCACCATCACCAAACCGACCCGTAGGATCGCTCAGCCTCAGTGGGGCGACAGCCAGTCACCCCAGATGCTGCGTACAACTACCCAAGTTCCAGGAGGAACCAAGTGGCGAAGGCCAAGTTCGAGCGGACCAAGCCGCACGTCAACATCGGCACGATCGGTCACGTCGACCACGGCAAGACGACGCTGACCGCTGCCATCTCCAAGGTGCTCGCTGACAAGTACCCCGATCTCAACACATTCGCCTCGTTCGAAGAGATCGACAACGCTCCCGAGGAGCGTCAGCGCGGTATCACGATCAATGTCTCCCACCAGGAGTACCAGACGGAGAAGCGCCACTACGCGCACGTTGACGCCCCCGGTCACGCTGACTACATCAAGAACATGATCACCGGTGCCGCGCAGATGGACGGCGCGATCCTCGTGGTCGCGGCGACCGACGGTCCGATGGCCCAGACCCGCGAGCACGTGCTGCTCGCCCGCCAGGTGGGCGTGCCCTACCTGCTCGTCGCGCTCAACAAGTCCGACATGGTCGACGACGAGGAGATCCTCGAACTCGTCGAGCTGGAGGTCCGCGAGCTGCTGTCGAGCCAGGAGTTCGACGGCGACAACGTGCCTGTCGTGCGGGTCTCCGCGCTGAAGGCCCTCGAGGGCGACCCGGTCTGGGTCAAGTCCATCGAGGAGCTCATGGACGCCGTGGACGAGAACGTCCCGGACCCGGTCCGCGACATCGAGAAGCCCTTCCTCATGCCGATCGAGGACGTCTTCACCATCACCGGGCGCGGCACCGTCGTCACCGGTCGTGTGGAGCGTGGCCAGCTCAAGGTCAACGAGGAGGTGGAGATCGTCGGTATCCGTGCGCCGCAGAAGACGATCGTCACCGGCATCGAGATGTTCCGGAAGCTGCTCGACACCGCTGACGCGGGCGAGAACGTCGGTCTGCTGCTCCGCGGCACCAAGCGCGAGGACGTCGAGCGCGGCCAGGTCGTCGCCAAGCCGGGTTCGATCACCCCGCACACCGACTTCGAGGCTCAGGTCTACATCCTGGCCAAGGACGAGGGCGGCCGTCACAACCCGTTCTACGCGAACTACCGTCCGCAGTTCTACTTCCGTACCACGGACGTCACCGGCGTCATCACGCTGCCCGAGGGCACCGAGATGGTCATGCCCGGTGACAACACCGAGATGACGGTCGCGCTGATCCAGCCGATCGCCATGGAAGAGGGCCTCGGCTTCGCCATCCGCGAGGGTGGCCGGACCGTCGGCTCCGGTCGCGTGGTCAAGATCATCAAGTGATCCTCCGCTGGGCGTGAGCCCAGCACCGACGAAGGGCCCGCCGGTCACCGGTGGGCCCTTCGTCATGCCGCCGTCGTGGCCGCGGCCGCCACGGGGAGAAGCAGAGGTGCCCATCCCCGGCCCCGCCACGGAGCGGTCCATGCCAGTACGCTGGCCCGCATGGGATGGTTCACACAGGGGAATGACGTCAAGGGACCGACGCCGGCAGAGGCGGAGTCGCTATGGGACGCCGAGGCGCCCGAGGCGGGCCTCGGCTCGGCGACGCTGAAGCTCATGGACGCGTTCCAGGTCCCCGGCAGCGGCACCGTGTTCACCGGCCAGGTGGTCAGTGGCACGTTCCGGGTGGGGCAGCAGGTCATCATCACCGGTAGGGCCGGCTTCGCGCGGGGCACCATCGGCGAGATCTCGGTGGGGCAGGAGCGCCCCGAGTCTGCCGGGGTCGACAAGTACATCAGTTTCAATGTCGCGAACCTGAGCCTTCGGGTCGAGATCCTCGGCCTGGACGAGAACGCGACGGTCACCGGACTCTGAGCCGGCGGGCTCGACCCGGCCGCTGCCCTCGCGCGCAGGCGGGTGCGGGACGGCTGACCCGACGCAACCACACCGCGCACCGTGTGAGGGCACCACGAGGCGCCGTGACGGTGCCGTGCGCACCGCGGGACCGCCGCACGCCGTGGGCGCGCCCACCAGCGGCGCCGCAGGCACGCTGGTAGCGTGTCGGGAACGACCCGAGAGGCGACCGGCACTGCCAGCGGTGACCTCCGCCGTCGGGCCCTGTGGCGTAGCCCACCGGGGCCCGACTTGGGATCTGCCCCTGACCTGTGGCAGACTGTTCAGGTTGCCTCGTGCGAGGGGTGCAGGACACGCGTGTGCGTAGGTCGGTGAAGCCGGCCCGTCGCAGACACGGCGAGTTCGGCTCTCGACCGGGCATCCGACCCAGATCGATTCGATTGACTGGCCCACGGGGCAGGCGGACGGATCACACAAGTCATCTTCCGACCCACACCAACCGGTGTACGGCGGTGGGGTGCGTCGCCAAGCGCGACACGCCCGAGCGCGGGGGTCGGTCAGTTGGTACTAAGAGAGAGAGTCAGACGACGCCATGGCGGGACAAAAGATCCGCATCCGGCTCAAGTCCTACGACCACGAGGTCATCGACAGTTCGGCGCGCAAGATCGTCGACACGGTGACTCGCGCTGGTGCGACGGTCGTGGGCCCGGTGCCGCTGCCAACCGAGAAGAACGTGTTCTGCGTCATCCGTTCTCCGCACAAGTACAAGGACAGCCGCGAGCACTTCGAGATGCGCACGCACAAGCGGCTGATCGACATCGTGGACCCGACGCCGAAGGCCGTGGACTCGCTCATGCGACTCGACCTGCCGGCTGACGTCAACATCGAGATCAAGCTCTGAGGACTCAGTCATGACTTCAACTCCCCAGCAGTCCGAGCGCGCCGTCAAGGCCATCCTCGGCACGAAGCTCGGCATGACCCAGGTGTGGGACGACGCCGGTCGTCAGATCCCGGTCACCGTCGTGCAGGTGGGCACCAACGTCGTGACCCAGATCCGCACGGTGGACAAGGACGGCTATTCGGCCGTTCAGCTCGGCTTCGGCCAGATCGACCCGCGCAAGGTCACGCAGCCCCTGCGGGCACGTGCCGACCAGGCGGGCATCACCCCGCGTCGGCACGCGGCCGAGTTCCGCACCTCCGACGCCGAGTCCTACGAGGTCGGCCAGGAGCTGACCGCGCAGACCTTCGAGTCCGGTACCCGTGTCGACGTGATCGGCACCACCAAGGGCAAGGGCTTCGCCGGTGTGATGAAGCGTCACGGCTTCCACGGCGTCGGCGCCTCCCACGGTGCGCACCGTAACCACCGCAAGCCCGGCTCGATCGGTGGGGCCTCCACCCCGTCGCGCGTGTTCAAGGGCGTGCGGATGGCCGGCCGGATGGGCCACGACCGCCAGACCACCCAGAACCTGACCATCCACGCCGTGGACGCCGAGAAGGGACTGCTGCTCATCACGGGCGCCGTCCCCGGCCCCAAGGGCGGGCTCGTCGTGGTTCGCACCGCCGTGAAGGGGGCGTGAGCGTCATGACCGACGCAACCGTGATCGACGTCATCGACGCCAAGGGCAAGAAGTCCGGCTCGGTGGATCTCCCCTCGGAGATCTTCGACGTCCAGACGAACGTGCCGCTGATCCACCAGGTCGTCGTCGCGCAGCTCGCCGCGGCCCGCCAGGGCACGCACAAGGTCAAGACCCGCGGCGAGGTCCGCGGTGGTGGCCGCAAGCCGTACAAGCAGAAGGGCACCGGCCGCGCCCGTCAGGGTTCGACCCGCGCCCCCCAGTTCGCCGGTGGTGGCGTCGTGCACGGGCCGGTCCCGCGCGACTACAGCCAGCGCACCCCCAAGAAGATGAAGGCCGCCGCCCTGCGTGGCGCGCTCTCCGACCGGGCCCGCGCGCAGCGTGTGCACGTGGTGAGCTCCTTCGTCACCGACGGGACGCCGTCGACCGCCACCGCGGTCGCCGTGCTCGCAGGTGTCGCCTCCTCGCGCCACGTCCTCGTGGTGCTCGAGCGCCAGGACGAGCTGAGCTGGAAGAGCCTGCGCAACGTGCCCACGGTGCACCTGATCTACCCGGACCAGCTGAACACCTACGACGTGCTGGTGAGCGACGACGTGGTCTTCACGTCGGGCGCCTACGACGCCTTCGTGGCCGGCCCCGCACAGGGCCGTGGCGCGACCGCCGTCGCCAGCTCGACCGAGGTCGAGGAGGAGCAGAAGTGAGCGCAGCACTCAAGGACCCGCGCGACGTCGTGATCTCCCCGGTCGTCTCCGAGAAGAGCTACAACCTTCTCGACGAGGGCAAGTACACCTTCCTGGTGGACCCGCGCTCGAACAAGACCGAGATCAAGATCGCCATCGAGCAGATCTTCAACGTCAAGGTCGAGTCCGTGAACACGATCAACCGCAAGGGCAAGACGCGCCGGACGCGTTTCGGGACGGGCAAGCGCAAGGACACCAAGCGCGCCATCGTCACGTTGCGTGAAGGCAGCATCGACATCTTCGGCGGAGCGGTCGGCTGACGCCGGCGGTCGCACCAGAACAGATTGAGGATCTAATCCCATGGGAATCCGTAAGTACAAGCCGACGACGCCGGGCCGCCGCGGTTCGTCCGTTGCCGACTTCGTCGAGATCACCCGCACGACGCCGGAGAAGTCGTTGGTCCGTCCGCTCACCAAGAGCGGTGGCCGCAACTCCTCGGGCCGGATCACGGCACGGCACATCGGTGGTGGACACAAGCGCGCCTACCGCGTGATCGACTTCCGTCGTCACGACAAGGACGGCGTGCCGGCGAAGGTCGCGCACATCGAGTACGACCCGAACCGGACCGCGCGCATCGCGCTGCTGCACTACGCCGATGGGGAGAAGCGCTACATCCTCGCCCCGGTCAAGCTGAAGCAGGGTGACCGCATCGAGAACGGCGCGGGCGCCGATATCAAGCCAGGTAACAACCTGCCGCTGCGCAACATCCCCGTCGGTACCGTCATCCACGCGGTCGAGCTCAAGCCGGGCGGTGGCGCGAAGATCGCTCGTTCCGCCGGTTCGTCGGTCCAGCTCGTCGCGAAGGACGGCCCGTACGCACAGCTGCGGATGCCCTCCGGCGAGATCCGCAACGTCGACCTGCGCTGCCGCGCCTCCATCGGTGAGGTCGGCAACGCCGAGCAGTCCAACATCAACTGGGGCAAGGCCGGCCGGATGCGGTGGAAGGGCAAGCGCCCGACCGTCCGTGGTGTCGCCATGAACCCGGTCGACCACCCCCACGGTGGTGGTGAAGGTAAGACCTCCGGTGGACGTCACCCGGTCAGCCCCTGGGGCCAGACCGAGGGCCGTACCCGCCGTCCGAACAAGCCGAGCGACAAGCTCATCGTGCGCCGTCGCCGTACCGGCAAGAAGCGCTGATAGGGAGACGACGACGAGATGCCTCGCAGTCTGAAGAAGGGTCCCTTCGTGGACGGCCACCTGCAGAAGAAGGTGGACGTACAGAACGAGAAGGGCACGAAGAACGTCATCAAGACCTGGTCACGTCGGTCGGTCATCACCCCCGACTTCCTGGGTCACACCTTTGCGGTACACGACGGTCGCAAGCACGTCCCGGTGTTCGTCACCGAGTCGATGGTCGGCCACAAGCTGGGGGAGTTCGCCCCGACGCGCACGTTCCGTGGGCATGAGAAGGACGACCGCAAGGCGCGTCGTCGCTGATCTCGTGACACGCGAACTCACCAAGCACACTCTTTGAGAAGGCAGGACATCGATGGAAGCCAAGGCGCAGGCGCGGTTCGTGCGCGTCACGCCCCAGAAGGCCCGGCGCGTCGTGGACATCATCCGCGGCAAGCAGGCCGATGAGGCCGTGGCCGTGCTCCGATATGCCCCCCAGGCGGCGGCGGAGACCGTACGCAAGGTAGTGGAGAGCGCGGTCGCCAACGCCCGCGTGAAGGCCGAGCTCGCCTCGGTCGCATTCAACGAGGGCGACCTGGTCATCGCAGAGGCGTTCGTGGATGAAGGTCCCACGCTGAAGCGGTTCCGGCCGCGTGCCCAGGGACGGGCCAACCAGATCCTCAAGCGCACGAGCCACATCACCGTGATCGTGGCTGAGCGACAGACCAAGGGAGGGGCTCGCTGATGGGCCAGAAGGTCAACCCCACAGGGTTCCGGCTCGGCATCACCACCGACCACCGGTCCCGCTGGTTCGCTGACTCCACCAAGGAGGGGCAGCGTTACCGCGACTACGTCCGCGAGGACGTCGAGATCCGCAAGCTGATGGCCACCGGCCTCGAGCGCGCCGGCATCTCCAAGGTCGAGATCGAGCGCACCCGCGACCGGGTCCGCGTCGACCTGCACACCGCTCGCCCGGGCATCGTCATCGGGCGTCGCGGCGCGGAGGCCGACCGCCTGCGCGGTGAGCTGGAGAAGCTCACGGGCAAGCAGGTGCAGCTGAACATCCTCGAGGTGAAGAACCCCGAGATCGACGCTCAGCTCGTCGCCCAGGGCATTGCCGAGCAGCTCGCCTCCCGCGTCTCCTTCCGTCGTGCGATGCGCAAGGGCATGCAGTCCGCGCAGCGCGCCGGTGCCAAGGGCATCCGGGTGCAGTGCTCGGGCCGCCTCGGTGGCGCCGAGATGAGCCGTAGCGAGTTCTACCGTGAGGGTCGGGTGCCGTTGCACACCCTCCGGGCGTACGTGGACTACGGCTTCTTCGAGGCGCGCACCACCTTCGGTCGCATCGGCGTGAAGGTGTGGATCTACAAGGGCGACATGACCGAGAAGCAGTTCGCTGCCGACCAGGTCAACTCCGGCCCCCGCGCCCCCCGTGGTCGTGGCGACCGTGGGGACCGTCCGCGTGGCCGTCGCACCGACGCACCTTCGACGCCAGCCGCCGAAGCCCCCGCATCCACCCCCGCCGCGGCTCCGGCCGGCGGCACCGAGACGGAGGCCTGAGCCATGCTCATCCCCCGGCGCACCAAGCACCGTAAGCAGCACCACCCCACCCGGCGTGGCGCGGCCAAGGGCGGCACGAACGTCACCTTCGGTGACTTCGGCATCCAGGCCGTCGAGCCCGCCTACGTGACGAACCGCCAGATCGAGGCTGCTCGTATCGCCATGACCCGCCACATCAAGCGTGGCGGCAAGGTGTGGATCAACATCTTCCCCGACCGTCCTATCACCAAGAAGCCGGCCGAGACCCGCATGGGTTCCGGTAAGGGTTCGCCCGAGTGGTGGGTCGCCAATGTCAAGCCCGGCCGAGTTCTGTTCGAGCTCGCCGGTGTGAACGAGGAGCTTGCTCGCGAGGCCCTGCGCCGCGCGCAGCACAAGCTCCCGATGAAGACGCGTTTCGTGCGTCGCGAGGGTGGTGACGCGTGATGGCTATCGGATCCAAGGAACTGGCGCCGTCCGAGCTCGACGGCATGGACAGCGAGCGCCTGGTCGCCGAACTGAAGAAGGCCAAGCAGGAGCTGTTCAACCTGCGCTTCTCCTCGGCCACCGGTCAGCTCGAGGACCACGGTCGGCTGAAGACGGTGCGTCGCGACATCGCACGCATCTACACGATCCTGCGCGAGCGTGAGCTCGGCATTCGTACCGAGCCCACCGCCGACGCGAAGTGAACGAGGCAACGACAATGAGCACTCCCACCACCCCCGAGACCGGGGCCGAGACGGCACGCGCCGATCGCAAGGTTCGCCGCGGCTACGTGGTCAGCGACAAGATGGACAAGACCGTCGTGGTCGAGGTCGAGGACCGGGTCAAGCACCCGCTCTACGGCAAGGTCATGCGTCGCACCAACAAGGTCAAGGCCCACGACGAGGCGAACGAGGTCGGCATCGGTGACCTCGTGCTGATCATGGAGACTCGTCCGCTGTCCGCCAGCAAGCGGTGGCGGGTCGTCGAGATCCTCGAGAAGGCCAAGTAGGACTGCCGCAGCCCGGGTGCACGCACCCGGGCGCGGCAACTGACAACCCATCCGTTCGGCAAGGCTCGCCCGAGTGCGAGAACCGGCACGACAACAGGAGTAGATCCACATGATCCAGCAGGAGTCGCGACTCAAGGTCGCCGACAACACGGGTGCCAAGGAGATCCTTTGCATCCGCGTTCTCGGCGGTTCCGGTCGTCGCTACGCCGGCATCGGCGATGTCATCGTCGCCAGCGTCAAGGACGCGATCCCCGGCGGCAATGTGAAGAAGGGCGACGTCGTCAAGGCGGTCGTGGTTCGTACGGTGAAGGAGCGCCGGCGTCCGGATGGCTCCTACATCCGTTTCGACGAGAACGCAGCGGTGATCCTCAAGGCTGACGGCGAGCCGCGTGGCACGCGCATCTTCGGCCCGGTGGGTCGCGAGCTGCGCGATAAGAAGTTCATGCGCATCGTCTCGCTCGCACCGGAGGTGCTGTAACCATGGCAAAGGTCAAGAAGGGCGACCTGGTGGTCGTCATCGCAGGCCGCGACAAGGGCCAGCAGGGCCGTGTCCTCGAGGTCCTGGTCGACTCCGACCGGGTGATCGTCGAAGGTGTGCAGCGCGTTCAGCGCCACACGAAGGTCGCGCAGTCCCAGCGGGGCTCGCGCACCGGCGGCATCGAGACCATCGAGGCCCCGATCCACATCAGCAACGTGATGGTCGTGGACCCGGAGACCAAGAAGGGCTCAAGGGTCGGCTACCGCACGGAAGAGGTCGAACGTGACGGCCGCACCCGCACGCAGCGGGTCCGCGTCGCCAAGCGTTCCGGTAAGGACATCTCATGAGCACCGTCACCGAATCGGGCACGGACAGCACCGTCGTGCTGCCGCGGCTCAAGCAGAAGTACCGCGAGGAGATCGTCGCGGGCCTGCGCGAGGAGTTCTCCCACGGGAACGTCAACCAGGTGGCCGGTCTGACCAAGATCGTCGTCAACATGGGTGTGGGGGACGCCGCTCGTGACTCCAAGGTCATCGAGGGCGCCATCCGCGACCTGACCGCGATCACAGGGCAGAAGCCGCAGACCACGCGAGCGCGCAAGTCGATCGCCCAGTTCAAGCTGCGCGAGGGCCAGCCGATCGGCGCACACGTCACGATCCGTGGCGACCGCATGTGGGAGTTCCTGGACCGCCTGCTCACGTTCGCGCTGCCCCGGATCCGCGACTTCCGCGGCCTGTCCCCGAAGCAGTTCGACGGGAACGGCAACTACACCTTCGGCCTCACGGAGCAGTCCATGTTCCATGAGATCGACGTCGACAAGATCGACCGGGTGCGCGGCATGGACATCACGGTCGTGACGACCGCAACCACGGACGAAGAGGGTCGCTCGCTGCTGCGTCGGCTCGGCTTCCCGTTCCAGGAGGCCTGAGTCGGATGGCGAAGACCGCCCTGATCCAGAAGGCGAACCGCAAGCCGAAGTTCGGCGTGCGGGCCTACACCCGGTGCAACCGTTGCGGTCGTCCGCACTCGGTGTACCGCAAGTTCGGCCTGTGCCGAGTGTGCCTGCGGGAGATGGCCCTTGCCGGCCAGCTCCCCGGCGTGACCAAGAGCAGCTGGTAAAACGACTACGTCGCAGGTCCCGATGAGGAAACCGCGACGAGGAAGGGCAACAGCCCAATGACAATGACAGACCCGATCGCCGACATGTTGACGCGTCTGCGCAACGCGAACTCGGCGTATCACGAGTCGGTTTCGATGCCGTACTCCAAGCTCAAGTCCCACATCGCGGAGATCCTCCAGGCGGAGGGTTACATCACCGGTTGGTCCGTCGAGGACGCCGAGGTGGGCCAGACCCTGAACCTCTCGCTCAAGTTCGGCCCGAACCGGGAGCGCTCGCTCGCCGGTGTGCGCCGTGTCTCGAAGCCGGGTCTCCGGGTGTACGCGAAGTCGACCAACCTGCCCAAGGTGCTCGGCGGCCTGGGCGTGGCCATTCTGTCCACGTCCTCCGGCTTGCTCACCGACCGTCAGGCGGCCAAGAAGGGCGTGGGTGGGGAAGTCCTCGCCTACGTCTGGTGACCAGGGAATCAGGAGGAGAACCCCATGTCTCGAATCGGTAAGGTTCCGGTCACCGTTCCGAGCGGCGTCGATGTCAACATCGACGGCGCCGAGGTCACGGTCAAGGGGCCCAAGGGCACCCTTGCGCACGTCATTCCCGCGCCCATCACCGTCGCTCGCGACGATGACGGCGCCATCGTGGTCAGCCGTCCCAATGACGAGCGCGAGTCGCGTTCGTTGCACGGCCTGACCCGCACGCTGCTCGCCAACCTGGTGCAGGGCGTCACGCAGGGCTACGAGAAGAAGCTCGAGATCGTCGGTACCGGGTACCGCGTGGTCGCGAAGGGCTCGACCCTCGAGTTCGCGCTCGGCTTCTCCCACCCCGTCTCCGTGACGGCCCCGGAGGGCATCACCTTCGCCGTCGAGTCCCCGACCAAGTTCTCGGTCGCGGGTATCGACAAGCAGCAGGTCGGCGAGGTCGCCGCGAACATTCGGAAGATCCGCAAGCCCGAGCCCTACAAGGGCAAGGGTGTGCGGTACGCGGGCGAGCAGGTCCGCCGCAAGGTCGGAAAGGCTGGTAAGTAGCCATGGCTCTGTCCATCAAGGGAACGGGTAAGCGCGTCGCCCGGTCGCGGCGTCACCTCCGGGTGCGCAAGCGCGTCACCGGCACGGCCGAGCGGCCCCGCCTGGTGGTGAACCGCTCCGCGCGCCACATGGTGGCGCAGCTGGTCGACGACACCACCGGCACCACGCTGGTCTCCGCCTCGACGCTCGAGGCCGACCTGCGCAGTGCGGACGGCGCGAAGACCGACAAGGCTCGCAAGGTCGGCGAACTGGTCGCCGAGCGGGCGAAGGCCAAGGGCGTGGACGCGGTCGTGTTCGACCGCGGTGGCAACAAGTACCACGGACGGGTCGCTGCGGTCGCCGAAGGCGCCCGCGAGGGGGGACTGTCCCTGTGACCACGCCCCAGCATTCCGACAAGCAAAGGATCGCATGATGGCTGCTCCACAGCGCAGCAGGACCGGCACGACCGCCGGCACCGCCGGTGGCGGCACCGGTGAGCGTTCGAACGAGCGCTCCAACGACCGTCGCGACCGTCGCGGCGGGGACAACCGCCGTGGGAACGACGCCGACAAGAACGCCTACGTCGAGCGCGTCGTGACCATCAACCGCGTCTCGAAGGTCGTCAAGGGTGGACGTCGGTTCAGCTTCACCGCCCTGGTGGTCGTCGGCGACGGTGAAGGCACGGTCGGCGTCGGCTACGGCAAGGCCAAGGAGGTGCCCGCGGCGATCGCCAAGGGTGTCGAGGAGGCCAAGAAGAACTTCTTCAAGGTTCCGATGATCCAGCGCACCATCCCGCACCAGGTGCAGGGTGAGGCAGCGGCCGGCGTGGTCTTCCTGCGCCCAGCCTCGCCGGGTACCGGTGTCATCGCCGGCGGTCCGGTTCGCGCCGTCCTCGACTGCGCCGGGATCCACGACATCCTGAGCAAGTCCCTCGGTTCCGAGAACGCGATCAACATCGTGCACGCCACGGTCGCCGCGTTGCAGGGACTCGAGCAGCCGGAGGCGGTCGCCGCCCGGCGTGGGCTGCCGCTCGAGCATGTCGCCCCCGCGGCCCTGCTGCGGGCGCAGGCCGCCGGACGTAGCGACGCGGCCGAGGCCGCGACCTCCGGGGCGGTGGCGTCATGACGCAGCTCAAGGTCACCCAGAAGAAGTCCGGGATCGGCGGCAAGCAGAACCAGCGCGACACGCTGCGTTCGCTCGGTCTGAAGCGAATTGGCGACACCGTCGTCAAGGAGGACCGTCCCGAGATCCGTGGCATGGTCATCACGGTGGCGCACCTGGTCACCGTTGAGGAGGTCGACTGACATGGCTGAGAAGGCTGTGAAGGCGGAGAAGGCCGACAAGGCATCCGCGAAGACGGAAGCGACCACCGCGTCGCGCCCGGGCACCCTGAAGGTGCACCACCTGCGTCCCGCCCCGGGAGCCAAGACCGCCAAGACCCGCGTGGGTCGTGGTGAGGGCTCCAAGGGCAAGACCGCAGGCCGTGGTACCAAGGGCACCAAGGCCCGGTACCAGGTGCCGGCGCGGTTCGAAGGTGGCCAGACGCCGCTGCACATGCGGCTGCCGAAGCTGCGCGGGTTCAAGAACCCGTTCCGCACCGAGTACCAGGTGGTCAACCTGGACAAGCTCTCCGCGCTCTACCCCGAGGGTGGCGAGGTCACCGTGGCCGATCTGGTCTCCAAGGGCGCAGTCCGCGGCGGACACCTGGTCAAGGTTCTCGGCACCGGTGCGGTCAGCGTCAAGCTGGACGTCACGGTGAACGCGTACTCCGCGTCCGCGAAGGACAAGATCGTCGCAGCAGGCGGAAGCATCGAGCAGGCCTGAGGCACCCCAGGTGTACGGCGGCGCAGGAAGCAATGATTCCTGCGTCGCCGTTCGCCGTTATCGGCCCCGTCGACCGTTAAGGTCGGACGGTACCCATCGGGCGCCACGTCGTGCGCGAGCTGTGCACTACGCCCGTTGACCCAAGCAGGAGGACCTTTGCTCGGCGCATTCGCTCGCGCGTTCCGGACCCCGGATCTGCGGAAGAAGCTGCTCTTCACGCTGGCCATGATGGCCGTGTTCCGGCTCGGCTCCTTCATCCCGACGCCCGGCGTCGACTACGTCAACGTCCAGCAGTGCATCGGTACCGCGGGAGATGGCCAGGACGTCCTCGGCCTGGTCAACCTGTTCAGCGGCGGCGCTCTGCTTCAGCTCTCGGTGTTCGCCCTGGGGATCATGCCCTACATCACCGCGAGCATCATCATCCAGTTGCTCCGGGTGGTCATCCCACGGTTCGAGGCCCTGCACAAGGAGGGCCAGTCCGGCACCGCGGTGCTCACGCAGTACACCCGGTACCTGACGATCTTCCTCGCCGTCCTGCAGGCGACCACGATCATCACCGTCGCCCGGACCGGGAACCTGTTCCCCGACTGCACCGTGCCGATCATCCCGAACGACTCGGTCACCACGATGCTCCTGATGATCGTCACCATGACGGCCGGTACCGGTCTGATCATGTGGATGGGTGAGCTGATCACCGAGCGGGGCGTCGGCAACGGCATGTCCCTGCTGATCTTCACCTCGATCGCGGCCTCGTTCCCGAGCGCCATGTGGCAGATCGCGACGTCGGACAACGGGATCGTGAACTTCACGATCTTCCTCGTCATCGCCCTCCTCGTGGTCGGCCTGATCGTCTTCGTCGAGCAGTCCCAGCGACGCATCCCCGTGCAGTACGCCAAGCGCATGGTGGGCCGGCGGATGTACGGCGGGTCGAGCACCTACATCCCGATCAAGATCAACATGTCCGGTGTGATCCCGGTGATCTTCGCGTCGTCCCTGCTCGCGTTGCCGACGTTGGCCGCGCAGTTCGTCGAGGACCAGACGACACCCTGGGTGCAGTGGGTCGCCGTCAACCTGATGGACCCCGGTGCGAACGTCCACATCGCGATCTACATCGTGCTGATCATCTTCTTCGCGTACTTCTACACCTCGATCACGTTCAACCCGGACGAGGTCGCGGACAACATGAAGCGCTACGGCGGTTTCATCCCGGGCATCCGCGCCGGACGGCCGACCGCCGAGTACCTGCAGTTCGTCATCTCGCGGATCACCGCCGCCGGAGCGATCTACCTCGCCCTGGTCGCGCTGATCCCGACGATCGCGTTCAAGCTGATGAACATCAGCACCCAGATCCCGTTCGGTGGGGTCTCGTTGCTGATCGTCGTGGGGGTCGGACTGGAGACCGTCAAGCAGATCGACGCGCAGCTCCAGCAGCGCCACTACGAAGGGTTCCTCCGATGACTCGTCTCGTCCTCCTCGGCCCGCCCGGAGCCGGCAAGGGCACCCAGGCCACCCGGGTCGCCGACCGGCTCGGCGTGCCCGCGATCTCCACCGGTGACATCTTCCGCGCCAACGTGGCCCAGGGGACCGAGCTCGGCAAGCTGGCGCAGCGGTACATGGACTCGGGCGAGTACGTGCCAGACGAGGTGACTAACAAGATGGTTGCCGACCGCCTGACCCAGCCCGACGCCGCCACCGGCTTCCTGCTCGACGGGTATCCCCGGACCGAGGCGCAGGTGCACGAACTCGACGACATGCTCGCCGCGGCGGGCGAGGCACTGACCCGCGTGGTCGAGCTGACGGCTGACACCGAGGAGGTCGTCGCCAGGCTGCTCAACCGGGCCAAGGAGCAGGGCCGCGCGGACGACACGGAGGACGTCATCCGCCGCCGCCTCGAGGTGTACGCCGAGCAGACCGCACCGCTGGTCACGCTCTACACCGAGCGTGGTCTGCTGGTCCAGGTGGACGGCATGGGCAGCGTCGATGAGGTGACCCAGCACCTGCTGGCCGCGCTCGACGCCAGCTGAGGTAGCCGGCGTGTTCGGCCGCGACCGGATCGAGTACAAGACCCCCGATCAGATGCGCATCATGCGCCGAGCCGGCCTCGTCGTCGCGGACCTGCTGGACGCGGTCCGCGAGCAGATCAGGCCGGGTGTCACCACGGCGGAGCTCGACGCAGTGGCCGCCCGGGTCATCGCCGACGCCGGTGCCACCTCGAACTTCCTGAACTACCACGGGTTCCCGGCCCGCGTCTGCATCTCCGTGAACTCCGAGGTCGTGCACGGCATCCCGGGTGAGCGTGTCATCGAGCCCGGTGATGTGGTCTCCGTGGACGGTGGCGCCATCGTGGACGGCTGGCACGGCGACTCGGCGTTCTCCGTCGTCGTCCCCGACGCGGATCCGGCGGACCTCGACCTGGTGCGGGTCACCGAGGACGCGATGTGGGCCGGGATCGCGGCACTCGCCACGGCGGACCGGCTCGGTCAGGTCGGTGAGGCCATCGATGACGCCGTCACGGCTGCCGGTGGACTCGGCATCGTCGCGGAGTACGTCGGGCACGGCATCGGTTCCGAGATGCACCAGCCCCCGGACGTGCTGAACTACCGGTCCGGCCACCGCGGGCCACGGGTCCGTGCCGGAATGTGTCTGGCGATCGAGCCGATGCTGGTGCGGGGTGAGCCCACGACGGCGGTGCTCGCCGACGACTGGACGGTGGTCACCGTGGACGGGTCCCGGGCCGCGCACTTCGAGCACAGCGTGGCCGTGCACGCCGATGGGATCTGGGTTCTCACTGCCCGCGACGGCGGTGCCGAGAGCCTCGCCCGGCACGGGGTGAGAGCCGTTCCGATCGGCTGAACGCAGGCGCTGGTTCGCCCGAGCGGGTGCGCGTTTCCGGCATTGGAACGCTCAAGGGTTTGGGGGTGCCGGTGGCCTCACCCCCACCTCACCCGCCATGCGAAACTCGTTCACCCACGGCCCTGGAGCATTCATCCGTGGATGACCTTCTCGGTCCTCGCGTCAGGTGGTTGAGTTCACACAGCCGGGGATTCGAGAGGCAGCCGATCCTGCCCGATACCCCGTGTGTGAGCCACACACAGCGGTACGGAGGACGGGGCAGTGTCGAATCTCGAAGGCATCGGGGTAGCGGGGACGATCTCCCACGCGCGCGCCGACCACAGGACATTGAGGTAGCACGGTGGCCCTCACGACCGACCGTCCCTCTCGCATCCGTTCCAGCCGAGGTGAGTTGCTCACCAGTCTGATCTCCCGGTTGGCGTCGACCGTTCCCGCCGAGGAGGAGCCCACCTGGGCCGTCATCTCCCGGCGCTACCGCGCCATCGCGATCGGCTCGGACGCCACGATCGCTGCCGCCATCACCTGGCCGGCCACAGCTTTCGCCTTCCCGGCAGGGATCGCATTCGTCTCGGGGTTGGGCGCGGCGGCACTGTTCGTGGCAGCGGTGGCCTTGTGCGGCGGCTACGACCGGCGCCGAGCCGCGGCCGGACGTGAGGAGCTCACCTCGCTGCTGCGCGGGGGGCTGCTCCTCGCGGTCGTCGCCATGGTGCTCGTCTTCGTGAACGTGCCGCTGCCTCGAACGCTGGTGATCGCGACCCTCGCCCTCACGACGGGCGCCGCTCTGCTGCTGCGGACGGGTCAGCGGTACGTGGTGCGGCGGGCCCGCTCGCGCGGCCGGATGCTGCGTCGCACCCTGCTTGTCGGTGAGCCGGCGCGGCTGGCGCCCGTCCTGACCGAGCTGGCCCGGGAACCCGGGCACGGCTTCGCACTCACCGGGATCTGCCGACCCGAGGGGACGAGCGATGAGAGCACGGACGTGCCGGTGCTCGGCTCGGTCGCCGACGTACCCGACCTCGTTCGGAGCCTGCGCGTGGAGACGGTCGTGATCGCCGGAGACAGCGTGGCCGTGGCGGGCCTCAGCCGGTTCGGTCGCCAGTTCGAGGCACTCGACGTCGAGGTCCTGCTGGCCCCTGACGTCGCCCAGGTGGGCGCCTCGAGGATGACCCTGCGGGGCCTGATGGACACGCCGGTGCTGACCCTCTCGGCCGACCCGGGGCCGCTGCACCGCTGGGGCAAGGTCATCGGAGACCGGGTGCTGGCCGCCGTCCTGCTCCTGGTCGCCTTGCTGGTGCTGGTCCCGGCGGCGCTCGTGATCCGGCTGAGCTCGCCGGGTGCCGCGCTGTTCCGCCAGACCCGGATCGGGCTGAACGGCGCGCCGTTCACGATGTACAAGTTGAGGTCGATGTACTCCGACGCCGAGGCCCGGTTGGCCGCTCTGGAGGATCGCAGCGACGGCAACGGCATGCTGTTCAAGATGCGTCGTGACCCGCGCACGACGCCCGTCGGCCGGTTCCTGCGCCGGTTCTCCATCGACGAGCTCCCGCAACTGTGGAACGTCCTGCGCGGCGACATGTCCCTCGTCGGCCCTCGCCCACCGTTGCCGAGCGAGGCGTCCGGCTATGACGCGGCGTCTCGCCGCCGGTTGCAGGTCCGCCCGGGCCTGACCGGACTCTGGCAGGTGAGCGGACGCTCGGACCTCTCCTGGGAGGAGTCCATCCGGCTCGACCTGCGCTACGTCGACAACTGGACGCTGTCGATGGACCTCATGATCCTGTGGCGTACCGCGCGCGCTGTACTCGGGGGCCGCGGTGCCTATTGATGCTGCGGGTTGGTGCCGGGTGGAGGGGGTGCGCCCTCGTACCCCCGACGGGGGCGCACCCCCGCCTCCCGCCACCAGTTCGGGCGTGGTGCCCCTGTGATTGCCGGGATGTCGCCGGTCGGGGCCACGATGGACGCGGACCTCGATGACCTCCACCTCGCCCAGGTGCTCGCCGGCTCCACCGCGGAGCTTCTCGAGGAGTTGCGCGCCGACAGCGCCGGGCTCGAGCCGGCGGCACTCGGCGCCCGTGCCCTCCAGCGTGCGGGGACCTTCCTCGCGGCCCAGCTCATCGCACGGTGCCCGATGGACTCGGTGCTCTCCGGGGTGCACGCCGGTGCCTTCGATCCGCGGGCCCAGCGCAGGTGGCTGATCGGAGCTCTCGACGGCGTCCCCGAGTATGGCGCGGGACGCCGGGACTGGGGCGTCGGCGTCGCGCTCGTGGTCGGCGGCACCATCACGGCCGCGGCCGTCGCGCTGCCGGGGCTGGACCTGGTGCTGAGCAACGACTCGCCGACGCCGCCGTACCCGGGTGAGGCGCACCGTCGCCTCGTCGTCGAACGGGGCACCAGCACGGCTCTGGTCGAGGCGGTCGCATCGGCGATCGGGGGCCGCACGGTCCAGGCGGGCTCGGTCGCGTACCGCACCGCCGCCGTCGTTCGTGGGGAGGCGGACGCGCATCTGCACCTGGGCAGGCTCCCGGTCTGGGACGTGGCGGCCCCGGTCGCCATCGCACGCGCCGCCGGACTGCATGCGAGCCGGATGGACGGCAGCGAGGTGCGGCTCGACCGAGCGGACCACCTCGTGCCCGACCTCCTGATCTGCCGAATGGAGCTCGCCCCGGACCTCCTCCGGATCGTGCGGGCGATGCCGCTGACCGGGTGAACCGACCCGGTTCCGGCGTGAGAAGCCGACTCGCGAGGCGGCCGAACGGGACACGGCGTGGCTCGATGTGGTAACGAGCAGGTCTCGATCACGAGCAATCGCTTACAAGATCGCGACCTACTCGTTATCCTCGGGTGGTCAACCCAGTGTGAGATCGTCTGCGAGCCGCGTTCGAGCCCGTAACGGTGTGTCAGGGGGGCCTCATCGTCAGTAAGCCCGGGTCGTTCGGTCGTTGGGTCGTTGGGTACGCGCAGAGTGGTGCGCGCGGTACATGGTGCCCCGACGGGTTCGAGCGTCGCCGGAACCGGGCCGGGGGGACACGGTGACGGTCGGCTCGGCGTCGCTGCCACCCGGCCTGCCGCGGATCCCACGGGACACCCAGATCAGCGAGCACGTGCTGAACACGCTTGCCGGCGAGCACCCCCTGACGGTCCTTCGCGGTCCGCGCGGCTACGGGAAGACCAGTGCCATCGTGACGTGGCTGCGGAGCGAGGGCCATCGGCACCCGACCATCTACGTCACGCTGAGCACCGCGAGCAACGAGCTGGCCGGGTTCTGGGCGGAGCTGCGGTCCGGGCTCGAACGGGCGGACCTCCTCGGCGCCCCGGCGTCGGACTCTGACGCGCATGCGGAGGTGACCGGACTGCTCGCGGAACGGCGCGAGCCGCTGGTGTTGATCATCGACGACTTCCACGAGGCCGGCCTGAAGCACGGCGCCGCGACGATCGATGACGAGATGGTCGACCTCGTCCGCCAGAACGATCAGCTCTTCCTCGTGGTGGGTTCGCGCACGCTGCGTGCGCTGGAGACGACGGGCGCACTCTCCGTCGAGGCGGCGATGATCGGACCGGCCGACCTGCGGATGACCGGACCGCAGGTGCACGATCTGGCCACCCGTCTCGGGCTCACGATCACGATGGACGAGGCTCAACAGATCGCCGTCGACCTGGGTGGCTGGCCGTCCGCGATCCGGGCCGGCCTGATGCGCGCCGTCTCCGGCGTCGACGGCGATGGCGATGGCGGGACGCTGGTCGACGGCAGCCTGGTCGACGGCTACATCGCGACCATGGTTCGGGATCTACGCTTCGAGAACGTGCGCTCGTTCCTGCTGCGCACCGCGATCCCGGAGCAGTTCGACATCGAGATGGCCAGGGCGATCGCCCCGGAGGGCAACACGGTCCGGATCCTGCGGAACGTGCGTGCGGCCGGCCTGCTCAGCGAACGGCACACGGTCGAGGGGCAGATGTACTCCTACGCACCGGCCATCCGCAACGCGCTCATCCGGGTGATGCGGGAGTCGCGGCCCGAGCTCTTCCGCGAGGTGCATCTGGCACTGATGAACCTCTCGGCCGCCAACAGGGACCCGGGCGAGACCCTGACCCACGCCGTCCACGCGGCCCAGTGGACGACCGCCATGGATGTCATCGAGCGGCAGTGGGCACGGCTGCTCACCCACCAGCCGCTCACCCTGATCGCCGCGGCCCGGATGTTCCCCGACGACCTCGTTGCCTCCAACGCCAGACTTCGCGTCGCGGTCGACTACGTGGAGGGGGCGCTCGACCCGCACGCCCCCGACGCCAGCATCTGGGCGGTCCCGGACTACACCGCGATCAACTCGATCATCGAAGAGGACCGCTCGGGAACGGGCGACCCCGAGCGGGACGAGAGCCTGGTCCTGCTGCAGTGGGGGATCTCGAGCCTGCTCGGCGGCAACCTGGACACCTCCGTCTACGCGTTCAGCCGCGCACGCGAGCGCGGCCTGATCTCGCCGTCCGACACCGGAGCTCTGCAGATGGGCACGGTCGGCCTCGCGCTGGTGCACGCGCTGAACGGCGAGCCGGACCTCGCCCTGCGCTGGCTGGAGGACTCCACGCTGCAGGACCGGATTCAGCACGCGCAACCGGAGGACGCGCGGGACATCGCACTCGTCGCGGCCAGCATCGCGCGCGCGCTCGCCATGGTCGATGCCGCTCATCCGGGTGCCGACGAGGCCGTGGCCACCATGATCGAGCCCCGGCACCGGGACGAGCTCTGGGCGCTGACCGTGTTCATTCGAGCCCACCACGCGGTGCTGGACGGCACCCCGGACCGGATCTTCCGGCAGACGAACCACCTGCGCGCTGCGCTACGTCATATCGCCCGCGGGAGCCTCGTCGAGGCGGTCCTGAGCTCGACCCTCGTGGAACTCCTCCTGGTCGCGCAGATGCCCGGGGTGGCGCGCGAGGTCGCGGACCGGTACGACGGCAACCCGGTGGCGTGGGCGGCGGTCGCCAAGGTGCACCTGACCGACCGGACCTTCGGCGAGGCGATCTCCTACGCCACG
This sequence comes from Occultella kanbiaonis, assembly GCF_009708215.1. Taxonomy (NCBI): domain Bacteria; kingdom Bacillati; phylum Actinomycetota; class Actinomycetes; order Micrococcales; family Ruaniaceae; genus Occultella; species Occultella kanbiaonis. The sequence continues at coordinate 1,250,622 of NZ_CP046175.1, forward strand.
AAGTCGCTCGACTCGGGCGGCTCTCGGCGGGCCGCGGTGGAGTGTCAGGTGATCCTGGCCAGTGCCCACCACGCCCTCGGCAACCTCACCGAGGCCCGGCGTGCGTTCGCCACCGCGGTGCGGCTGGCGCAGGCGACCGGTCAGCGGCGGCCGTTCTTCCTGATGCAGCGATACGTCTTCGAGACCCTCGCCGGTGACGACGCCAGGATCCACCAACTGTGGCCGGGCGCCGAGGGCGCTCCGGTGCAGCAGCCGGCCCCGTTGGCCGATGAGATGCAGACGCTGACGATGCGAGAGGCACAGGTGCTGCGCGCGCTCGAGGTGCACGCCGGGCCGGTCGGGATCGCCCACGACCTCGGTCTGTCGGTGAACACCGTGAAGACCCACCTGCGGACGATCTACAAGAAGTTCGGTGTCTCGAACCGGAACGAGGCGCTCGCCGCCGCCGAGCGGGGCATCCATCAGGCCTGAATCGTCGGCGATTCCCAGCGCCGAGCAGCCCGAACCGGCACGAAGGTGGACGCAGCGGCACCAAGTTCGTGTGATCCGATGCCCAGTCGGTCGCTGGAAGGCCGACGCGTGGACGCGGAGACGAGCATGATGGGGGACGAGTTCGAGGTCACGGCGCTCGGTGTGCCGATGCCATCGTGACCGGGGAGGAGCGGACGATGGGCGTGGTGAGCCCCGGCGCAGGCGACGGTTTCGGCATGCCGCGTGTCCCGATCGGGTTCGTCCCGGCGCCCGAGGTGCGTCGTGCGCTGGACTCGGTGCCCTCACTCGTGGTGTTCCGCAGCCCCCGCGGGTGGGGCAAGACCAGCACGGCCTCGCACTGGCTGCGCCAGCACGGCTCCGGGTACGACCGGATCTGGATCAATGTGCCGAGCCGGGAGGTCGGGCGTGAGGAGTTCTGGCGGATCGTCCACCGACGCATCCGGGACGCCGGTCTCGGGGACCTGGCCGGCTCCGACACCTGGGACGACGTCCACCGCACGATCTACGAGCGAGCCCGCCACCTGGTCCTCGCGATCGACGGGCTGCACCACGTCACCGAGCCCGGGGTCGACGAGGAACTCCTGGCGCTGGTCAACGAGAACGAGTCGTTCCACCTGTTCGTGATGATGCGTGACGAGCGACCGATCGAGACCCTCGCGAAGATCACCGCGGACGGCGTCGTGTTCCGCGTCGCACAGCTGACGCTCGGGACGGCGGAAGTGGCCGACCTGGCCGAGGCGGCCGACCTGCCGGTCAGTATCGCGGAGGCACAACGGTTGCGGACCGAGCTCGGCGGCTGGCCGGCTCTCGTGCGGGCCGTCCTGCTCGAGTCGACCCGCGGCCCGGACGGCGAGCTCCGGGTCGACTGGTCCGCCGTCGAGAAGTACACCCGGCTGGTGCTGTCCGATCCCGACGTGGCCGCGACCGCCCCGTTCGTGATGGCGATCGCCGTCCCTCGTGAGTTCACCGAGGACGTCGCCGCGCACGTCCTCGGCCGTGCGGTTGCGGACCGGGCCTTCGGCTACCTGACCGGCTCCGGTCTACTCACCAGGTCGGCGGCGCCCGGACCGCCGTCCTACCACTACTCGAGTGTCGTGCGTCTCGCCATCCTGCGTGTGTACGCCGAGAGCGACCCCGAGGGGTATCAGCGGGCCAACCGGGAGATGGCCGCGTGGTACCGCGAACGCGGCGTGGCCGACGCCGCCCTGGAACACGCGGTCCGGGCGGAGGACTGGCCCTCGACCGCGTCCATCATCGAGGCGTACTGGGTCGAGCTCGTCTCGGGCCACCCCGACCAGGTCCGCGACGCGCTCGGGCGGCTTCCGGCTGCACTGGTCCGGGGGAGTGCACGCCTGCTGGTCGCCCGCGACTACATCCTCAACGTGGACACCTCCGAGCGCTCGGTGTCGGCCCTGAGGGCGGGCCTGCTCGATGTCGACTCCGATCCGGGACGCACCGGGGAGCTCCGGCTCTCGCTCGGACAGGTCCTCTCACTGCGGTCCACGGGCCAGTACGAGGTCGCCCGCGAGATCGTCGAGCGGCAACGCGTCGACCTGCTCACCGCGGACGGGGCCTGGACCGAGGACGTCCTGTCCGAGATGCCCGAACTGCTCCTGCAGTGGAGCATCACGAGACTCTTCGGCGCGGACACGGTTGGCGCCGCGTACGCGTTCCGGGAGGCCTACCGGTGGGCCGGGGAGCGGGGGCTGACCCCGGCCAAGCGGGAGGCGGGCGCAGGGTTGGCGCTCTCGCTGGCCATCCTCGGGCACACCCTCGGTGCGCAGCGTTGGTTGACGCGCGTGGCCGGCCTCCCGCTGTCCGACGAGGCGGAGCCGAGCACGCTCGAGCACCTGAGCGTGCGGTTCGTGCACGAGATCATCGACCTGGACTCGCTCCGTCTCGAGGTCGGCCCTCAGTGGCGCGAGCCGAGGCTACCGGTGGCCCTCGCGGATCTGCGGGCGATCGCGCTCCAGTTGCACGCGAGCCGGTCGATGCACTCCGGGAGCCGGTTCGACTCCATCGGCATGCTGGAGAGCTATCGGCAGCAGTTGCGCGAGCAGGGCAAGGGACCCGGTCTCGCGGACAACGTGGTCGTGACCTCACTCGTGGATCTGCTGGTCCAGACCGGTCAGGCGGACCGTGCCCGGGCGATGCTCACCGAGGCCGATCCCAACAGCCCCTGGCAGCGCCTGGCCCACGCCCGGCACTCGCTCTACGCAGGCGAGTTCGAGGAGGCGATCGCGTTCACCGACAATGCGGTCGCCCAGGCCGGGGTCCGGCCCCGGACCTCCCTGCACCTGGCACTGCTGCGCGCGAGCGCATCACACCGGGCCGGTCTGGCAGATCAGGCCGCGGACGCACTGCACCTGGCGATCGCCGTGGCCGAGCAGAGCGGGCAGCTGCGGCCGTTCCTCATGGTGCCGCGCGCCGACCTGGAGGAGATCGGCGCTTCGATGCCCCAGGCCGCGGAGTTCCTCTACCGCCCGGAACTCGTCGACGCCCCGGAGCTCTTCCCCGCCCCGCACGAGGCGATCCGGCTCAGCGAGCGAGAACTGCGGGTGCTCACCGAGATCGCGCCAGGGCTGTCCCTGTCCCACGCGGCCCGCCGGCTGTACGTCTCCGAGAACACGATCAAGACCCAGATGCGCAACATCTACCGCAAGCTCGGCGTGCACACTCGCGAGGACGCCATCGATCGCGCCCGTGAACTCGGTCTGCTACCGCCACTGGTGGACCTGGACCCGGTCGACTGATGCGGGTGAGCCGGCGCACGGCGTCGGCCTGACCGTCCGGGGCGACGGTCACCCGCCACCTCGACCCGCGGGGGCCGGCGGCACGTGGCACCGGTTCGTTGCGCGCCCACCCGGACCTCCGCGGACGCTGCCCACGCACATCCTCACCCTTCACCCTTGGCCACACCCGCAGCCACGGCGTTCCGCGGCCACCGAATCACCAAGCGATCACCACGCCAGGAGTGCGCACAACCTCGTCCGATCTGGTGATCTTGTCTCGATCCCACCTGCGCGTCCTCGGTGACGGCGACGCGGTCGTGCGGATCCCGAGTGGCCGGCGAGGCCACCGCCACAGACGCGGCCGCTGTTCCGCTCCCCCGGAACGGCGCCGCAACCCCACAGGGGCCTCGACCGTCTCCCCCACGGCCGGGGCCCCTGTGCTGTCCCGGTCCGTGCGACCGTCCTCCCTCACCCTCTGCGGGTCCGGTTCACCCTGGCCGGATCACCTGCTGTTCATCACCCGCTGCCATTGGTAGCGGCGTCGAGATCTGGTCGGATAGGTGGTGTTCGGCCCGGTAGACCGGTCCGGACCCGCCCGACGCGACTCCAAGCGCGGACCGGCGGTAACGAGTAGGGGCCCCGGTCGTTTCCCCCACGGCCGGGGCTCCTGCTTCGTGTCCGGCCCCGAGCGTCAGGTGATGCGGTACCGACCGGGCGCCGGGTGTGAGCCAGACCGCAGCCCGGGCGGGTCCGCGCGGTTACCGGAAACGGCAGCGATGCCGTACGATGGACCGTTGGGCGTGGCATGTTCGCGGTACCCCCGCGGGCAGGGTGTCACGCTCGTTCGGACCAGCAGGTCGGCACGCACGTCGGCATGCACAGCACAGCAGTTAGCGGAGGACATGGCAAAGAAGGACGGTGTCATCGAGATCGAGGGCAACGTGGTCGAGGCGCTGCCGAACGCGATGTTTCGCGTGGAGCTCACCAACGGTCACAAGGTTCTCGCTCACATCTCGGGCAAGATGAGGCAGCACTACATCCGGATCCTCCCCGAGGACCGGGTCGTGGTCGAACTCAGCCCGTATGACCTGTCCCGCGGGCGCATCGTCTACCGCTACAAGTAACCCCCCTCTCGATCAAGCCGTCGCGAGCAAACCCCACGGGGCGTTGTTCCCGCGCGCGGCGGCAAAGGAAGAGCCATGAAGGTCAAGCCGAGCGTCAAGAAGATCTGCGACAAGTGCAAGGTGATCCGCCGTAACGGAAGCGTGCGCGTCATCTGCGACAACCCGCGGCACAAGCAGCGCCAGGGCTGAACCCCTGACGCGTCCGGCGCACCCGACCAGGGTGACGCCACCAGCGCATCATCAGCTCCGCCGTCGTCCATGAGGGCGTACGCGGCGCAACCCCCGGTCGGAGGCCGGGGCCCGGAACACCGGGACGATGGTGCGGCAGACCTCCGATACTCACAGGAGTGAGAAGAAGTTGGCACGAATCGTCGGCGTCGACCTCCCCCGCGAAAAGCGGCTAGAGGTTGCGCTCACCTACATCTTCGGCGTCGGGCGTACCCGGGCAGCCGAGACCCTGACCTCCACCGGTCTGAGCCCTGACCTGCGGGTCAAGGACCTCACCGACAACGAGATCGTCGCGCTGCGTGACTTCCTCGAGGGCAACTACAAGCTCGAGGGTGACCTCCGCCGCGAGATCGCCGCGGACATCCGCCGCAAGGTCGAGATCGGTTGCTACCAGGGTCTGCGGCACCGCCGCGGCCTGCCCGTGCACGGGCAGCGCACCAAGACGAACGCTCGTACCCGTAAGGGTCCGAAGCGCACCGTGGCCGGTAAGAAGAAGGCCGCCCGCTAGCAGTAGTCCGTCGACCGGCACACCGCCGGTCCGGATCGACGACCTCACCGAAGAAGAAGGAACCCCAGAATGCCTCCCAAGACTCGCCAGGCAGCCGGTGCGCGCAAGCCGCGCCGCAAGGAGAAGAAGAACGTCTCCGCGGGCAACGCCTACATCAAGTCCACGTTCAACAACACGATCGTCTCGATCACCGACCCCTCGGGTGCGGTCATCTCCTGGGCCTCCTCCGGCCAGGTCGGCTTCAAGGGGTCGCGCAAGTCCACCCCGTTCGCCGCCCAGCTCGCCGCCGAGGCCGCTGCCCGCAAGGCGCAGGAGCATGGGATGAAGAAGGTCGACGTGTTCGTCAAGGGTCCGGGTTCGGGCCGCGAGACCGCGATCCGCTCCCTGCAGGCCACCGGCCTCGAGGTCGGCTCCATCCAGGACGTGACGCCGCAGGCGCACAACGGGTGCCGGCCGCCCAAGCGCCGCCGCGTCTGATCTCCTACCTCGGGACCGGGCCGCGGCGGTGACCACCGCCGGGGCCCGATCCCGGGCCACAGCACCACCGCAGTACCGCACGACCCCCTCGACCGGACCGATGGGCGGGGGGCTTTGCATGGCGTCATATGGCGGACGCCTGCCGAAAGGACATATCCGTGCTCATCGCACAGCGCCCCACCCTGACCGAGGAAGTTGTCGACGACTACCGCTCGCGGTTCGTCATCGAGCCCCTCGAGCCGGGCTTCGGGTACACCCTCGGTAACTCCCTGCGTCGGACCCTGCTCTCCTCCATCCCGGGGGCTGCGGTCACGAGCATCCGGATCGACAGCGTGCTCCACGAGTTCTCGACGATCACCGGTGTCAAGGAGGACGTCACCGAGATCATCCTGAACATCAAGAACATCGTGGTCTCCTCGGAGAACGACGAGCCCGTCGTGATGTACCTGCGCAAGCAGGGTCCCGGCACCGTCACCGCGGCGGACATCACCCCGCCGGCCGGCGTCGAGATCCACAACCCGGACCTGCACATCGCGACCATCAACGCCAAGGGCAAGCTCGAGATCGAGCTGACCGTCGAGCGTGGCCGCGGATACGTCTCGGCCGCGCAGAACAAGAACTTCGACGCCGAGATCGGGCGCATCCCGGTCGACTCGATCTACTCCCCGGTGCTCAAGGTCACCTACAAGGTCGAGGCCACCCGTGTGGAACAGCGCACGGACTTCGACAAGCTGATCGTCGACGTCGAGACGAAGCGCTCGATGGCACCGCGCGACGCGCTCGCCTCCTCGGGCAAGACGCTCGTCGAGCTGTTCGGCCTCGCCCGCGAGCTGAACACCGAGGCCGAGGGCATCGAGATCGGCCCGTCCCCGACGGACGCCGCCGTCGCGGAGGACCTGGCTCGTCCGATCGAGCAGCTGGACCTGACCATCCGGTCCTACAACTGCCTCAAGCGCGAGGGCATCCACACGGTGGGCGAACTCGTGGCGCGCAGCGAGGCGGACCTGCTTGACATCCGCAACTTCGGTGCGAAGTCGATCACCGAGGTCAAGGAGAAGCTGGTCGGCCTGGGCCTCTCGCTCAAGGACAGCCCCGCGGACTTCGACCCGACGCTCGTGGCGAACGCCTACGACGACGGCGACGATTTCGACGCCTACAACTGACCTGCCGGTCTTTCCATCTCGTTAGGAACTGAGGAAACATCATGCCCAAGCCCACTAAGGGTCCTCGTCTCGGTGGCGGACCGGCGCACGAGCGGCTGATCCTGGCCAACCTGGCCCAGTCGCTGTTCGAGCACCAGAGCATCACGACCACCGAGGCCAAGGCGAAGCGTCTTCGCCCGCTCGCCGAGCGCCTGATCACCAAGGCCAAGCGCGGCGACCTGCACGCCCGCCGTCAGGTCCTCGCGGTGCTCTCCCGCAAGGACGTGGTGCACACGCTGTTCGCCGACATCGCCCCAGCGATGGCCGAGCGCGAGGGTGGCTACACCCGGATCACGAAGATCGTCCCCCGCAAGGGCGACAACGCGCCCATGGCGGTCATCGAGCTCGTGACGGAGCCGGTCAGCCCGAAGCAGGCCACGGTCCGCGAGGCCGAGGCCGCCACGAGGCGGGACGTCAAGGAGAAGGCCACCGAGGCGAAGGCCGCCGAGGCGACCACGGACGAGGCCGACGACGTCGAGGACGTCGACAGCGACGCCGTCGCCGAGGACACCGCGACCGACGAGGTCGAGGCCGACGAGGCCGACGCCGTCGAGGAGGCTGCGGACGCCGACGAGGCCGACGCTGCCGACGACGAGGCTCCGGCCGAGAAGTAGAACCTCCTCTTCGGAGGACTGAGACACCTGTCGCGGCACGACCTGCCGCGTCCGTCTCACCGAGGGGCCCGCCGGCCAGGATGACCTCCTGGTGGCGGGCCCCTCGCCTTTCGCCCACCGGTGCCCGGTGGCGCCGCGAGGTCCGAGCAGTGCTTGCCCCACTCGCCGACCCGCGCATCCCCAGCGCGACGTACCCTGGATCGATGAGCACCCCCTCGATCATCTTCGTGCACGGCATCCGGACCTCGGCCACCATGTGGCGCGGCCAGATCGAGCTGCACGAGGCCGCCGGGCGCCGGGTCGTCGCGGTCGACCTGCCCGCACACGGGAAGCGGATGGACGAACCCTTCACGCTCGCCGGCGCCCGGGCCGCGATCGACGAGGCGGTCGCGGAACTGCCGGGCCCGCATGTCGTGGTCGGCCTGTCGATGGGCGGCTACATCGCGCTGCACTGGGCGGCCCGAGCGGAACGGCCGCCGGCGGCGATCCTCGCGGCGTCGTGCTGCACCCAGCCGAGCGGCGCCGCGCTGGCGGGCTACCGGGCGGTCGCGGGCGCGATCGAGGCACTGCCCGACCAGGGCCGGTTCCTCGGCAACACCATGGCCAGGCTGACCCTCTCCCCGGACGCGGCCCGGGACGTCAACGCCGGTGGCGTGCCGTGGGGCGTCATGGGCCAGGCCCTGACCGCGATGAACGAGGTGGACACGCTCGCCGACCTGGCCACCATCGAGGCACCGATCTGGTTCGTCAACGGTGCTTGGGACCACTTCCGTACCCAGGAGCGCCGATTCGTGGCCGCCGCGCAGTACGCGCAACTGTGCGTCGTCCCCGGCGCCGGCCACCTGGTCAGCCTCGACCGGCCCGAGGCGTTCGCGCGGCTGACCGGGCTACTGGTGGAGCGGACCCGGCTCGTCACCGCGTGAGTCGGAGGTCTGCTCACTCGGTCCGTAGCGACCAGGCCCGCACCCCACCGATGATGCCGGCGCTGTTGGGCACGATCACGACGTCGTCACCCAGCTTCTCGAGCACGGTTGCGGTCAGCCGACGTGAGTTCCCGCCGCCGATGTAGAGCCGGTCCCAGAGATAGACGGGACGCAGCGCGTCCACGACCCGGCGGATCCGCCGGGACCACTGCGAGTCGCCGAGCCGGAGTCGCTCGTGCTCACCGACGTACTCGTCGTAGGTCAGGCCCCACCGGACCGGCCCCTGGGACAGCTCCTGGTGCGGGGCGAGCATGCCGCCGTCGAAAACGGCGTTGCCGAGGCCGGTACCGAACGTGAGCATCAGCTCCAGGCCGGCACCGGCGATCACCCCGGCGCCGTGGACCTCCGCGTCGTTGAGGACGAGGGCCGGCAGGCCGAGCTCACCGCTGATCGCGGCCCTCATGTCGAACCCCGACCAGGCGGTGACGAGCTCCGGCAGGACCCGGGTCCGCGGACCGGCCTTGGTGACGTAGTGCGGCGTGTGGACCACCACGCCGTGCCGGATCATCCCGGGCATGCCGACAGTCACCCGGCCGGCCGGGGGGAGCCGGCCCGCGAGGTCCGCGATCAGCGAGAGGAGGCGCTCCGGCGGCAACGGGTAGGGCGTGGCCGCCCGGACCGGTTGGGCGTGCATGGTCCCGGCGGCGTCGAGCACCGACGCCTTGATGCCGCCTCCGCCACAATCGACCGCCAGCGTCGCTGGTGTGTCCTGCACGAGCGTGACTCTACCTGCGCCCCGGTCGTGATGGACTTGGGGCGTGTCCCCAGCCAGCGACGCCCAGAACCCGCCGGACCGCGCCACCGCGCCGGCGCGCGAGCCGAGCCCCGCGGCCGGCGAGCGACCCACACCGGCGAGCGACGCCGTCGTACGCGTGCGGCTCGACGTCGCCTACGACGGGACCGACCTCGCCGGCTGGGCCGTCCAGCCCGGCCAGCGGACCGTCCAGGGTGACATCGAGGCCGCCCTCGCCAGGGTGCTGCGGCTGCCGGAGCCACCTCGGCTGACCGTCGCCGGCCGGACCGACGCCGGCGTGCACGCCCGTGGCCAGGTGGCACACGTCGATCTGCCCCGTGGTGCCTGGGAGGCGACCCCAGGACGCAGCGACCGCACCTCCGGGGTCGCCCTCGCGCGAAGGCTGATGGCCGTGCTCGCGCCGGACATCGTGGTGCGATCCGTCACGCCTGCCCCGGACGGCTTCGACGCCAGATTCTCGGCGATCTGGCGGCGTTACTGCTATCGCCTCGCCGACCGGATCGGCGACCGGGATCCGCTGTCCCGCACCGGCGTGACCTGGTACAAGCGCGAACTCGACGTCGACGCGATGGATGCGGCGGCGCGCGCCCTGGTCGGCGAACACGACTTCGCGGCGTACTGCAAGCCCCGCCGGGGGGCCACGACCATCCGGACGCTGCAGGAGTTCCGGTGGCACCGGGACCCCGAGTCCGGGCTCATCGAGGCCCGTGTGCGCGCCGATGCGTTCTGCCACTCGATGGTGCGGGCGCTGGTGGGCGGGTGCCTGGTCGTGGGGGAGGGGCGAGCCGAGCCGGACTGGCCCGCGCTGATCCTCGCCGCGGCCCGCCGCGATCCGCGGGTCACGGTCGCCCCGGCGCGCGGGCTCACGCTCGAGGAGGTCGCCTACCCGCCCGACGGCGAGCTCGCCGAGCGCGCGCGCGTCGCCCGGGCGGTCCGCACCCTGCCGAAGCGGCCCTCCGGGCCGGCCTGACCGGCCCGACGGCGGCGATCGGGTCAGGCCTGGTCGCCGTCCTCGTCGTCGCGGTCCGGGCGGTCCTGGTCCGGCAGACCGTCCTCGTCACCGCGCACGTAGGCGACCACGCCCTCGGGATCGTCCTCGCCGTCGCCATCCTCGTCCTCGCCGACCACGATGTGCATCGCAGCCTCCTCGGCCGAGGCGGCGCCCCCGGCGACGCCCGCGTCCCGGCCCCAGCCGTCCTGCTCGCGGGCACCGTCCCGGACGTCCTCGAGCCGGCCCGCCCGGTCCGCCTGCCGGTACTCGGTCGCGCCGCGCTCCTGCCACGCCTCCGGTCGCTCCTGGGCGAGCTGCTGGTCGTGGCTCTCTCCGCGGGACTCCTCGTAGGCCGTCTCGCCCCAGTGGTTGTTCCGATCGCGCTCCGGCGGTGAGTAGCCCTCGTCGAGCAGGTCGTCCACCGCCCGCGACTCGAGCATGTCCTCACGCGCCAGCTGATCGTTGTCACCCTCGCCGGGCAACTCCGGATCGGTGCTGGTACCTGGGGTCTCCTCGGTTCCGCTCATACCCTCAGACTGGCACCTCCGGCCCGTGCGCGCACCAGGTCCCGTGCGGACCAGGGGCCCGCCCCCACGCTGTCACCCGCCGGACCCGGTTCGCCCCGCCTCGTCGCAAGCGGAATCAGGTTGGCTCGCCCGCGGCCAGGGCAGCATGCTGGGTCCGTGGCACACCTCGAACTGGCCGGGATCGGCTTCAGTCTCCCGGACGGCCGGGTCCTGCTCGACGACGTCTCGCTGCGCGTCGGCGAGGGCGCCCGGATGGCACTCATCGGGCCGAACGGGGCCGGCAAGTCGACCCTCCTGCGGATCGCGACCGGACGATCCGCACCGCACGAAGGCACCGTGACCCACTCCGGATCACTCGCGGTCATGGACCAGTGGGTCGGTCGCGCCTCGGACGAGCGCACCGTGCGCGACCTGCTCGTCGAGCACGCCCCTCCGGTTCCCGCTGCCGTCGCACGGCGCATCGAGGCCGCCGAGGAGGCGATGATGCTCGCCGACGACGAGCCCGCGCAGCTCGCCTACGCGCAGGCGCTCGCCGACTGGGCCGATGTCGGCGGATACCAGCTCGAGGCGGAGTGGGACGAGATCTGCATGTCCGTGCTCGCCCAGCCCTACGACCGTGCGCAGTGGCGCCGCGCGGACAGCCTCTCCGGCGGCGAGGCGAAGCGGCTCGTACTCTCCGCGCTGCTGCGCGGTCCGGCCGACCTCCTGATCCTCGACGAGCCGGACAACTCCCTCGACGTGCCCGCCAAGCGGTGGCTCGAGGAACAGCTGCGGGCCAGCGGCAAGGCCGTCCTCTTCATCAGCCACGACCGGGAGCTCCTGGCCGCGACGGCCACGCAGATCGTGACGCTGGAGCCGGCCGGCACCGGTTCCACGGCATGGATCCACGGAGGTGGCTTCGCGAACTACGCCCAGGCGCGCAACGACCGGATGGCGCGGTTGGAGGACCTGCGCCGGCGATGGGACGAGGAGCATCAGAAGCTGCGCGCCCAGATGCTCATGTACAAGCAGAAGGCGTCCTACAACGCCGACATGGCCTCGCGCTATCAGGCCGCCCGGACGAGACTCGAGAAGTTCGAGCAGGCCGGGCCACCGCAGGAGGTCACCCGGGACCAGCACGTCACGATGCGGCTCACCGGCGGCCGTACGGCAAAGCGGGCGGTGGTGTGCACCGGGCTCGCGTTGGACGGACTCACGCAGCCCTTCGACCTCGAGATCTGGTTCGGTGAGCGCGTCGCGGTGCTCGGTGCGAACGGCACCGGCAAGTCCCACCTGTTGCGGCTGCTGGCCGGCGGCGGCACCGACCCGGACGTGGAGCACAGGCCGGTCACCGACGTGCTGCCCGCCCCGGTCGCGCACACCGGGCGCGCAGTCCTCGGCTCCCGGGTGCTGCCGGGCTGGTTCACGCAACAGGCGCTCCCGCCGGCGCTCGTCGGCCGCACCCTCGTGGAGATCCTCGGGCGTGGGGAGGGACGCAGGCGCGGCATCCCACGGGAGCAGGCGGGCCGGGTCCTGGACCGGTACGAGCTGGCCGCTGCCGCCGAGCAGAGGGTGGAGACGCTGTCCGGCGGGCAGGTCGCCAGGCTGCAGATCCTCCTGCTCGAGCTCGCCGGCGCGACCCTGCTGCTGCTCGACGAACCGACCGACAACCTTGACCTGCATTCCGCGCAGGCGCTGGAGGCGGGCCTGACCGCGTTCGAGGGGACGGTCGTCGCAGTGACCCACGACCGATGGTTCACCCGGACCTTCGACAGGTTCCTGCAGGTGCGGGCCGACGGGCGGGTGCTGGAGACCGATGAACCGGTATGGTCCGATGACGGAGCGCTCCGGCGCCGCTGAGGTACTCCCTTCCGCGGCAGCGGCGTGACGAACGTCGCTCCGGCCGTGACCCATCTCGCTTTGACCATGACGCCAGGCTCGGAGTACTCTGTGGAGTCGTTGTGCGTCCGCGTTCGCTGGTCGGTGCCTCCCACTCACCGCATCGCGCGTGATGATGACGCTCACCAACCACCGAAGTGACCATCCGGTCCACTGTGTGTCCGCGCCCCGCGAGGGACCGAGGGGGCAGGCAGCGTGCCGCAAGCAGACCAGCAGAGAAACGAAGGCTACGACCGTGCGTACGTACACCCCCAAGGCAGGCGAGACCGAGCGTAATTGGTACGTCATTGACGCTGCCGACGTCGTCCTCGGCCGTCTGGCCACCCAGGTCGCCACCTTGCTCCGGGGCAAGCACAAGGCCACCTTCGCCCCGCACGTCGACGGCGGCGACTTCGTCATCGTCATCAACGCGGAGAAGATCGCGCTGACCGGTGCGAAGCGGGAGAACAAGCTCGCCTACCGCCACTCCGGTTACCCGGGTGGTCTGCGGGCGACGAACTACGCCGAACTGCTTGAGAAGCACCCCGAGCGGGCCGTCGAGATGGCCGTCCGGGGCATGATCCCCAAGACCCGCCTGGGCCGCGCCCAGATGCGCAAGCTGAAGGTCTACGCCGGCGCGGAGCACCCGCACTCGGCGCAGCAGCCCACGACCTTCGAGATCACCCAGGTCGCGCAGTAGCGCCACCCGCGCTCACTGCCGCGAACAAGAACTAGGAGAATCGTGTCCGAGACCATCACCGAGATCGACGAGCTCGAGGGCGAAACCCCCTCGTCGTACACCACCGAGACCACGGCTGCCGAGACCACCGGCGCCGGCCGCTCGCTGACCGCCCCCGGCGCTGCCCTCGGCCGCCGCAAGGAGGCCATCGCCCGCGTGCGACTGGTGCCCGGCACCGGGACCTGGAAGGTCAACGGCCGTACCCTCGAGGAGTACTTCCCGAACAAGCTGCACCAGCAGCTGGTGGGTGCACCGTTCACGCTGCTCGACCTCACCGGCCGCTTCGACGTCGTCGCGCGCATCACGGGCGGCGGAGTGTCCGGCCAGGCCGGCGCACTGCGGCTGGCCATCGCGCGGGCGCTGAACGAGATCGACGGCGAGTCCAACCGCGCCACGCTCAAGCGGGCCGGCTTCCTCACCCGCGACTCCCGAGTCACCGAGCGCAAGAAGGCCGGTCTCAAGAAGGCCCGTAAGGCCCCCCAGTACTCCAAGCGCTGATCGGCGCAGCACTACCATCGGCCCCGAACGACCCCTGTGGTCCGTTCGGGGCCGATGTCATGTCGCCCCACGGGCGCGGCGTTGGTAGCAGAGAGAGGCACAGCCATGGCACGACTTTTCGGCACCGACGGGGTGCGGGGACTTGCGAACCGGGAGGTGACCGCCGAACTCGCGCTGCAGCTGGGCACCGCCGCCGCGCACGTGCTGGGTGAGCGCGGCACGTTCGCCGACCGCCGCCCGCACGCGATCGTTGGCCGCGACCCACGTGTCTCCGGCCAGTTCCTCTCCGCCGCCGTGATCGCCGGCCTGGCCAGCGCCGGGGTGGACGTCGAAGATCTCGGAGTGCTCCCGACACCGGCCGTTGCCTATCTGACCGCCGCCGAGAACGCGGACCTCGCCGTCATGATCTCGGCCTCGCACAACCCGATGGCGGACAACGGCATCAAGTTCTTCGCGCGCGGTGGCGTCAAGCTCGACGATGCTGTCGAGGACGCCATCGAGGCTCAGCTCGGCAGCGACTGGGTACTGCCCATCGGCGCCGACGTCGGCCGCATCACGCTCGACCGGGGCCTCGGCGGTGACCGGTACGTGCAGCACCTGCTGAGTACGATCGGCCACGACCTCGCGGGTCTACGGATCGCGGTCGACTGCGCCAACGGCGCCGCGAGCCAGGTGGGACCCGATGTGCTCCGGGCCGCGGGAGCCGACGTCGTGGTCATCAACGCCTCACCCGACGGGCGCAACATCAACGAGAAGTGCGGATCGACGCATCCCGAGCAGCTCCAGGCCGCCGTGGTGGCCTCGGAGTCCCATCTCGGAGTCGCCTACGACGGTGACGCCGACCGGTGCCTCGCGGTGGACCACACCGGTGCCCTGGTCGACGGGGACCAGATCATGGGCATGCTCGCGCTCGCACTGGCCGAGGAGGGCCGCCTCGCCCACAACACCCTCGTCGTCACCGTGATGAGCAACCTCGGCCTGATCCTGGCGATGCGGGAGGCGGGCATCCGCACCGAGCAGACCGGCGTCGGTGACCGCTATGTGCTCGAGGCCATGCGGACAGGCGGGTTCAGCCTTGGTGGCGAGCAGTCCGGTCATGTGATCATGTCCGATCACGCGACAACCGGTGACGGCGTCCTGACCGGATTGCACCTCGCCGCCCGGGTGGCGGCCACCGGTCGCACCCTCGCCGACCTCGCCTCGGTGGTCCAGCGACTGCCGCAGGTCCTGATCAACGTTCCCGGCGTGGACAAGGCGCGCGTGAACTCCGATGAGGGTGTCGCGGCTGCGGTCAGCGCCGCCCAGGAACGGCTCGGCGATACCGGGCGGGTGCTGTTGCGCTCCTCCGGGACGGAGCCGTTGGTCCGGGTGATGGTGGAGGCCGCCGAGCAGGAGCAGGCCGACAGCGAGGCGCGCGCGCTCAGCGACGTGGTCCTGGCCCGGCTCGCGCTCGCCTGAGCCGATGACCGAGGCGTCGAGGACAGTCCACACGTTGGCGGCGCTGGTGGGGGAGTTGCTCGAGCGCGCCGACGACGGCGTCCTGCCGATCCTGCGGGCCGGCGATCCCGTCCTTCGGCGCCGGGCCATGCCCTATCGGAATGACCTGGAGCGGGGACTGCTGAACGACCTGATCGCGGCGATGTTCCGGACGATGCACGCGGCCCCGGGGGTCGGCCTCGCGGCACCCCAGATCGGACTGCCGGTCGCGCTCGCCGTCATCGAGGACTCGGGGACCACGGACCCGGCGGTCGCGCAGGCGCGGGACCGGCGTCCGTGCCCGCCGATGATCCTGGCGAACCCCACCTACGAACCGGTCGGTACCGACGTCGCCGCGTTCTACGAGGGCTGCCTCTCGATCCCCGGATGGCTTGCTGTCCGGCGGCGCTGGGGCACGGTGCGGTTGCGTGCCCAGACTCCCGACGGAGCGCCGATCGACGAGATCGTGCACGGGTGGACCGCGCGGATCGTCCAGCACGAGACCGACCACCTGGCCGGCGAGCTGTACCTCGACCACGCCGAGCCGAGGTCGCTGGCGCACGAGAGTGTGGCGGGCCGCTGGGCCGGGCCGGCGCACCCGACCGCTGCCGCCGAGGCGCTGGGATTCGATCTCCTCGAACCGTGATGTGTTCCGCCCCACATGACCGGCCGCAGGCAGCGGCACATTGGTCATGGACGCGCGTCCGGAGCGTCGCTCCGAGCGACCGGAACCCCGGAATCCCAACGTTCCGGCGGGAACACCGAAGGCATGGCCCCGGTTCGTCGGTGCACCCTCGCACCACGCCGCCCTGATTTGACCAGCACCCCCGATCCGCGTAGTGTTACATCTCGTTGCCCCGACAGGGAGGAACGGACACCGAGAGGTGGCCAGTCCCCGGTCAGGCAGCCCCTGGATCCGGTCCGGCCGGCGCGAAGCGCCTGGAAGGCCAGGAACCGGAACTCAGCCAGATCGGTCGCCCGATCGGTGTCGGTGCAGGATTGGCCGCCGCTCGATTTGGAAGACAAGGACAGGCTGGGCTAGGGTAGAGAGGTTGCCCCAGCGAGGATCTGAACGGGTCTGGGTTGGTGCGCGTCCGCTCCTTGAGAACTCAACAGTGTGTCATATGATCGATGCCGAATAGTTTGTTTATTTGGTTTGACCAGTTGTGCCAGATGACTGGTCGGGCCGGGTTTTGAATCGGCTTCCATTGCAGCTTTGGTTGTGGTGGGGGTTGCTTCGTAGTGTCGGTGCTTGTGGCTGCCTTTGGGTGGTTGTGGGTGCTGTTATGCATTTACGGAGAGTTTGATCCTGGCTCAGGACGAACGCTGGCGGCGTGCTTAACACATGCAAGTCGAACGGTGAAGAGGGAGCTTGCTTCCTTGGATCAGTGGCGAACGGGTGAGTAACACGTGAGTAACCTGCCCCGAACTCCGGGATAACGCTGGGAAACTGGTGCTAATACTGGATATGAGATGCGCCTGCATGGGTGTGTTTGGAAAGAATTTTGGTTCGGGATGGACTCGCGGCCTATCAGCTTGTTGGTGGGGTAATGGCCTACCAAGGCGACGACGGGTAGCCGGCCTGAGAGGGTGACCGGCCACACTGGGACTGAGACACGGCCCAGACTCCTACGGGAGGCAGCAGTGGGGAATATTGCACAATGGGCGAAAGCCTGATGCAGCGACGCCGCGTGAGGGATGACGGCCTTCGGGTTGTAAACCTCTTTCAGTAGGGAAGAAGCGAAAGTGACGGTACCTGCAGAAGAAGCGCCGGCTAACTACGTGCCAGCAGCCGCGGTAATACGTAGGGCGCAAGCGTTGTCCGGAATTATTGGGCGTAAAGAGCTCGTAGGCGGTTTGTCGCGTCTGCTGTGAAAACGCGAGGCTCAACCTCGCGCCTGCAGTGGGTACGGGCAGACTAGAGTGTGGTAGGGGAGACTGGAATTCCTGGTGTAGCGGTGGAATGCGCAGATATCAGGAGGAACACCGATGGCGAAGGCAGGTCTCTGGGCCACTACTGACGCTGAGGAGCGAAAGCATGGGTAGCGAACAGGATTAGATACCCTGGTAGTCCATGCCGTAAACGTTGGGAACTAGGTGTGGGGTCAGTTCCACTGATTCTGTGCCGCAGCTAACGCATTAAGTTCCCCGCCTGGGGAGTACGGCCGCAAGGCTAAAACTCAAAGGAATTGACGGGGGCCCGCACAAGCGGCGGAGCATGCGGATTAATTCGATGCAACGCGAAGAACCTTACCAAGGCTTGACATACACGAGAACGTGTTAGAGATAACGCACTCTTTGGACACTCGTGTACAGGTGGTGCATGGTTGTCGTCAGCTCGTGTCGTGAGATGTTGGGTTAAGTCCCGCAACGAGCGCAACCCTCGTCCTATGTTGCCAGCACGTGATGGTGGGGACTCATAGGAGACTGCCGGGGTCAACTCGGAGGAAGGTGGGGATGACGTCAAATCATCATGCCCCTTATGTCTTGGGCTTCACGCATGCTACAATGGCCGGTACAAAGGGCTGCGATACCGCGAGGTGGAGCGAATCCCAGAAAGCCGGTCTCAGTTCGGATTGGGGTCTGCAACTCGACCCCATGAAGTCGGAGTCGCTAGTAATCGCAGATCAGCAACGCTGCGGTGAATACGTTCTCGGGCCTTGTACACACCGCCCGTCACGTCACGAAAGTCGGTAACACCCGAAGCCGGTGGCCCAACCCTTGTGGGGGGAGCCGTCGAAGGTGGGATTGGCGATTGGGACGAAGTCGTAACAAGGTAGCCGTACCGGAAGGTGCGGCTGGATCACCTCCTTTCTAAGGAGCACTGGCCGGCCCTGGTTTGATCGCCCTTCGTGGTGGTTGGAGGGGGACGGTTCAGGTACCACTGCTCGGACGGATGTTCCGAGGTGGTGCTCTCGGGTGGAACATCGATGGAACGGCCCTGTTGGTTGGGCTGCTCGCGTTAGTACAGCTTGCTGCTCTGTTGGGTGGTGGGTGGGAACGGGTGGGTGGTCTGGTTGGGGGGTCGGTTGACACACTGTTGGGTCCTGAGGGAACGGGCGAGAGCTTGTTTCTTCGTTCGGGCCATGCGCCTTCCGGCACGGTTGTGTCGGGTGGGGGTGTGGGACCGCCCGTAGCTTGAGAACTGCACAGTGGACGCGAGCATCTTTGATTTTTGTGGTACAAGTTTTTAAGAGCATACGGTGGATGCCTTGGCACCAGGAGCCGAAGAAGGACGTAGTAGCCTGCGATAAGCCTCGGGGAGTTGGCAAACGAACCTTGATCCGAGGATTTCCGAATGGGGAAACCCAGCCGGGGTCATGCCCGGTTACCCGCATCTGAACACATAGGGTGCGTGGAGGGAACGTGGGGAAGTGAAACATCTCAGTACCCACAGGAAGAGATATTCCGAGAGTAGTGGCGAGCGAAATCGGATCAGGCCAAACCATTGGTGTGTGATAGCCGGCGGGCGTTGCATCAGTGGGGTTGTGGGACTTATCAGTTCGTTCTGCCGGACGGACGGGGAGTCAGAAAGCCTTGTGATAGTCGAATGGTCTTGAAAGGCCAAGCATAGTGGGTGTAACTCCCGTAGACGAAATCGCATGGCCTCCCGATGAGTATCCCAAGTAGCACGGGGCCCGAGAAATCCCGTGTGAATCTGTCAAGACCACTTGATAAGCCTAAATACTACCTGGTGACCGATAGCGGACAAGTACCGTGAGGGAAAGGTGAAAAGTACCCCGGGAGGGGAGTGAAATAGTACCTGAAACCGTGTGCTTACAATCCGTTGGAGCCTCCCTAGCAGGGGTGACAGCGTGCCTTTTGAAGAATGAGCCTGCGAGTTAGCGGTACGTGGCGAGGTTAACCCGTGTGGGGAAGCCGTAGCGAAAGCGAGTCCGAATAGGGCGATTGAGTCGCGTGCTCTAGACCCGAAGCGAAGTGATCTATCCATGGCCAGGTTGAAGCGCGGGTAAGACCGCGTGGAGGACCGAACCCACCTAGGTTGAAAACTGGGGGGATGAGCTGTGGATAGGGGTGAAAGGCCAATCAAACTTCGTGATAGCTGGTTCTCCCCGAAATGCATTTAGGTGCAGCGTCACGTGTTTCTTGCCGGAGGTAGAGCTACTGGATGGCTGATGGGCCCTACAAGGTTACTGACGTCAACCAAACTCCGAATGCCGGTAAGTGAGAGCGTGGCAGTGAGACTGCGGGGGATAAGCTTCGTAGTCGAGAGGGAAACAGCCCAGACCACCAGCTAAGGCCCCTAAGCGTATGCTAAGTGGGAAAGGATGTGGAGTTGCACAGACAACCAGGAGGTTGGCTTAGAAGCAGCCACCCTTGAAAGAGTGCGTAATAGCTCACTGGTCAAGTGATTCCGCGCCGACAATGTAGCGGGGCTCAAGTATACCGCCGAAGCTGTGGCATTCACATTTTTACCCGGCCGGCACTCTTGTAGTGTTGGTCCAGGTGTGTGGATGGGTAGGGGAGCGTCGTGTGGCGAGTGAAGCGGCGGAGTGATCCAGCCGTGGACGCCACACGAGTGAGAATGCAGGCATGAGTAGCGAATGACGGGTGAGAAACCCGTCCGCCGAATGACCAAGGGTTCCAGGGCCAGGTTAATCCGCCCTGGGTAAGTCGGGACCTAAGGCGAGGCCGACAGGCGTAGTCGATGGACAACGGGTTGATATTCCCGTACCGGCGAAGAACCGCCCATACCGAGCCCGGTGATGCTAAACACCCGAAGCGTCCTAGATCCTCTTCGGAGGACGTGGTCGTGGAGCGTGTGACCCGAACCGGTAGTAGGTAAGCGTATTAACAGGGGTGACGCAGGAAGGTAGCCCAGCGTGTCTTATGGCTTGGCACGTCCAAGGTTGTAGGGCGAGGTATAGGCAAATCCGTACCTCATATAGCCTGAGAACTGATGGTGACAGCGTATGCTGGATGATTGGGTGATCCTATGCTGCCTAGAAAAACCTCGGCGCGAGGTTCTAGCCGCCCGTACCCTAAACCGACTCAGGTGGTCAGGTAGAGAATACTAAGGCGATCGAGTGAATCGTGGTTAAGGAACTCGGCAAAATACCCCCGTAACTTCGGGAGAAGGGGGGCCTGAGGCGTGAACACACTTGCTGTGGGAGCGTTTGAGGGCCGCAGAGACCAGGGAGAAGCGACTGTTTACTAAAAACACAGGTCCGTGCGAAGTCGCAAGACGATGTATACGGACTGACGCCTGCCCAGTGCTGGAAGGTTAAGAGGACGGGTCAGCCTTCGGGCGAAGCTCAGAATTTAAGCCCCAGTAAACGGCGGTGGTAACTATAACCATCCTAAGGTAGCGAAATTCCTTGTCGGGTAAGTTCCGACCTGCACGAATGGCGTAACGACTTCTCCGCTGTCTCAACCGCGAACTCGGCGAAATTGCACTACGAGTAAAGATGCTCGTTACGCGCAGCAGGACGGAAAGACCCCGGGACCTTTACTATAGCTTGGTATTGGTGTTCGGTACGGCTTGTGTAGGATAGGTGGGAGACTATGAAGCGGGCACGCCAGTGCTTGTGGAGTCAACGTTGAAATACCACTCTGGTCGTTCTGGATATCTAACCTCGGTCCGTAAGCCGGATCAGGGACAGTGCCTGGTGGGTAGTTTAACTGGGGCGGTTGCCTCCTAAAATGTAACGGAGGCGCTCAAAGGTTCCCTCAGCCTGGTTGGCAATCAGGTTTCGAGTGTAAGTGCACAAGGGAGCTTGACTGTGAGACTGACAAGTCGAGCAGGGACGAAAGTCGGAACTAGTGACCCGACGGTGGCTCGTGGAAGCGCCGTCGCTCAACGGATAAAAGGTACCCCGGGGATAACAGGCTGATCTTGCCCAAGAGTCCATATCGACGGCATGGTTTGGCACCTCGATGTCGGCTCGTCGCATCCTGGGGCTGGAGTAGGTCCCAAGGGTTGGGCTGTTCGCCCATTAAAGCGGTACGCGAGCTGGGTTTAGAACGTCGTGAGACAGTTCGGTCCCTATCCGCTGCGCGCGCAGGAAATTTGAGAAGGGCTGTCCCTAGTACGAGAGGACCGGGACGGACTAACCTCTGGTGTGCCAGTTGTTCCGCCAGGAGCACGGCTGGTTAGCTACGTTGGGAAGGGATAACCGCTGAAAGCATCTAAGCGGGAAGCCTGCTTCAAGATGAGATTTCCATAGGGCTAGTCCCTGAGAGGCTCCCAGCTAGACTACTGGGTTGATAGGCCGGATGTGGAAGTGAGGACTCAAAGACTCATGGAGCTGACCGGTACTAATATGCCGATAACTTGACCACACAAAAAAGTCAATACCTGTGTGTTACGCGTCCACTGTGCGGTTCCCGAGATACGGTCGGGAAACCGAGAACATCTCCATAGAGTTACGGCGGTCATAGCGAGGGGGAAACGCCCGGACCCATTCCGAACCCGGAAGCTAAGCCCCTCTGCGCCGATGGTACTGCGTGGGAGACTACGTGGGAGAGTAGGACGCCGCCGGACAACACTTAGACAAGGGCCACCCCACACCGGGGTGGCCCTTGTCGCATTTTCAGGGCAGTGGAGACCGTGGCGGGCTCGTCGAGCTGCGGCCGACCCCCGAGGCGGGATGACACATCGTCGTATTCTGAGGCCACTCCCAACAGGGGGTGGCCTTTTGTCGTCGGCGGTTGTGGGGCGTGGCTGCCGTACCGCCACCGGCACCCATTCGGTTCGCCTCCGTCCGGCGGGGGCGGGTTGGGTGCCCGGTCCGGGGATGGCGCTCGGTGGCGTCGTCCATGGGATCTTTGTCGGATGAGCGTCGCAGGAGTGGTTCGCCCGGTGCGCGCGCAGGAGCTGGCACTGGTCGCGGACCTCTACCTGGCCGCGCGGCGAGCAGCGGGACCGGCGATGCCGGCCGGCGTGCACTCCGACGCAGAGGTCCGGGCCTGGGTGGGTTCATGGGACCTGACCGACGATGACGTGCTTGGCTTCTTCGACGCGAGCGACCGCCTACGAGGATTCGCGAGACTTGCGGGCGCGCACCTCGAGGCCCTCTACGTGGACCCTGCTAGCCAGGGCGGCGGTATCGGCGGCACGCTCCTCGACGAGGCGAAACTGCTCCGCCCCGGCGGCTTCGACCTCTGGGTGTTCGTGGCGAACTCACCGGCTCAGGACTTCTACCGACGGCGTGGCCTGGTCGAGGTCGAGCGGACGGACGGTGCCGGGAACGAGGAACGGGCGCCGGACCTCAGGATGGAGTGGAGGTCCGGACGCCCGTCGGCCTGATCGCTTCTGCGGCGAGTCAGAGCTCGGTGTAGGTGTCCTCGAACGTCAGGCGCGCGGCCCTTTGCCGGACGCCTTCCGGCGCCGCGGCGTTGCCGACGTTGAGCACGAGGAGTGAGCGCCACCCGCTCGCCGAGAAGAACTCGGTGTCGACGCCGGTCGCGTCGAACCCGCCCATCGGCCCGACGTGCAGACCGGCGGCGCGCAAGGCGACGATCAGATAGCCGACCTGGATGAGGCCCGACTTGTGCGCCATCGACTCGCGGCGTTCGGGTGTGCTCGAGCGCGACAGCGAGCTCGGCGCGGTGCGGGGCCAGGACCGGCAGGTGCGCGTGGAAACGCGTGTCCGTCGCCGCGACGAGGGTCAGCGGTGCCGCAACGGTCTTGCTCCTGTTCCCGTCGGACATGTGCGGAGCGAGCCGTGCCCGCGCCTGCGCCGAACGGAGGGCCAGGATCCGAAGCGGGGTGATGTTCATCGCGGTCGGGCCCCACTTCATCAGGTCGTACGCCTGCTGGAGCTGGCCGTCGGTGACGGGTGGACCGTCGAAGGCACCCACCGTGTGCGCCTCGGTGAAGAGGTACTCGTACGCGGTCGGGAGCCCGGAGACAGTCGTCATGGAACTTTCAATCAGATGAGCGGTCCGGGTATTCCGTTGCGATGAGGTGAGGGGAGCGACCTATTCTTGAGATCCAGTGTGGATCCCTGCTCGTGAGGGGGAGCGACGCCGGCGTCCATCGTTCCGTGGGATGAGTCGGTCGCCGCGGGAATCACACGACCGGGGGAGTTTGTTGTCCTAGGTCCGGGGCATGATCAGGGTGGTCACCCATTCCGCGGTCGGCTCCGGCCCACTTAACGTGGAGGCAGGCGCGCGACGCGGTTGTGCACGTCACGTTGGGTAGGAACTAGACGGAGGAAC
Source organism: Occultella kanbiaonis (assembly GCF_009708215.1). Lineage (NCBI taxonomy): Bacteria > Bacillati > Actinomycetota > Actinomycetes > Micrococcales > Ruaniaceae > Occultella > Occultella kanbiaonis. The sequence continues at coordinate 1,274,008 of NZ_CP046175.1, forward strand.
TGATGGTCGAGACGGTCCTGGCGATGGCGGCGTCGCACTGGGTCCTGCTTGCCCTGTTCCTGTTCTGCACGATCGACGGGTTCTTCCCGCCGGTGCCCAGCGAGTCTGTGGTCATCGCGTTGGCGAGCCTCGCGATCACCGGGAACGCCCCGAGCATCTGGTTGATCCTGCCCGTCGCGGCGCTCGGGGCTTTCTGCGGTGACGTGATCGCCTACCTGATCGGTACCAGGGTGCCGATCCGTCGGTTGCGGTTGTTCCGCACCCGCCGGGGTGCTCGGGCGTTGACGTGGGCGGAGACCGCTCTGCAGCGACGCGGGGGCGCGTTCATCCTCTCGGCGCGGTACATCCCGATCGGACGGGTCGCCGTCAACATGACCGCGGGTGCCGTCGGATTCGGGTTCCGCCGGTTCGCCGGGTTCGCGGCGCTCGCGGCGGTGACCTGGTCGATCTACTCCGTGTTGCTCGGCTTCAGCGCGGGCGCGGTACTGCACGACCACCCGGTCATCGCCGTCGTGGTTGGTGTCCTCGTCGGGCTCCTGATGGGTACGATCATCGATCTCATCATGCGTCGGCTGTTCCGCCGTTCCGGGCTCGAGCCACAGGATCCTCCGGACCAGGGTGAGAACGAGGCGGACGAGGATCCGGTGCCGGATTCCGGGTCCGGGATCCTCGAGCGCACCCCGTGACTCGCGCCGGGGATCATTCCTCGGCCACGGCCTGCAGCGCGAGCCGTTCGAAGCGGTAGGGGTCGCGCCCGGTGACGGATTCGGTGTCGAAGATGTGGGCGGTGGGCGCGGTCGGACGGAACGGATCCCACCCGACTGAACCTTCGGTGACGAACCGTACGATCTCGCCGTGCATGTGTTCGGCGAGGTGCGCCGGCGGATCCTCGCCGGCCAGCCGCGCGACCCGCTCGGCGCCGAGGACGTTCCAGGCGAACGGCAGGTCGAGGCAGTGCACCGAGCGACCACTGACCGAGGAGCGCCACCGGAAGTCCCAGAGCCACGTCGGGGCTGGGCGCGCGGATCCCGGTGTGGTCTCGCCGGGCGACTGGTCGGCCGCCGTGGTCCGGGCGAGCGCGACCTGAACGGTCGGGATCCGGAACACCCGGTTCGTGACCGCTTGGCCGAGCAGCTCCGCGGGGGAGAAGTCCGGGTAGGCGCGCGGATAGGCCCGAGCCAGCATCGTCGGCACCCCCAGGCCGACCATCAGCGCACCGGCGAAGCCCTGGGCCAGGAATCGGTCCACGTGCGCCGTCACCCGGTTGAACTCGTGGCTGGTCGAGCCGATCAGCAGTGGTTTCGTGGCACCGGTCCCGGCGGCGAACGCCGCCAGCGGGTCCGTCGGGACGACCTCACCATCGATCACCGGCCCGAAGTCCGTGAGCGGGTCCGTCGTGCCGAGGATCCGGTGCAGGTCACGGACGGCCGACCAGAGGTCCGCCCGTTCGAGGGAACGCTCGGCGGCCACGATCGTGGCCCGCGGGACCTCACGCCAGGCGTCCCATGTGTTCTCCACCTCGCACAGGCGGGCCATCACCGCGCCCTGTGTGACCGCGTCCGAGCCGGCGATGTCCGGCAACGGCGCCGAGTGCACCACGGCGGCGGCGAAGAGGTCCTGCGCCGCGGGCGCAGCGAGGAGGGCAAGCGTGGCGCCGCCGCCTGCGCTCTGCCCACCGAGGGTGACCCGGCCGGGGTCGCCGCCGAACGCTTCGATGTTCTCCCGGACCCACTCCAGGGCGCTCATGCAGTCCAGGAGAGCCCGGTTCTCGGGCGCGCCCGGGACGTGTCCGTACCCCTCGAACCCGAGCCGGTAGGTGATCGCGACGGTCACCACGCCCCCGGCGTTGAAGGCGGCGCCGTCGAACCAGGGCCCACCGGGTGACCCGCCGACGAAACCGCCGCCGTGGATCCAGACGTAGACCGGCAGTCGGGCGGCGCGGTCGAGGGTCGGGGTGAAGACGTTCAGGTTGAGGATCTCGTCCCCGGCCACGACGGGCTCCGGGATCGAGTACGTGTCCGTGGTGGGGCCGAGGCTCGGTGTGGGGCCGTTGCTCGACGCGTCACGTACTCCGGACCAGCCCGGGTGGGGCGCCGGTCGATCGAACCGCAACGCTCCGACCGGGGCCGCCGCGTACGGGACGCCCCGGAAGGCAAGCGAACCCGGTCGCCGGACCCCGCGAACCCGGCCGGACCGCGTGCTCGTGACCGGATCGTCGCCGTGCTCGTCGATGGGCGCCGCCATGGTTCAGATCTTCCGGAGACGGAACCGGCTGAGCCGGTGGTCCGCGTCCTTGCTCAGCACGAGGGTCGCGCGCCCGCGCGTGGGCAGGACGTTCTCGACGAGGTTCGGACCGTTGATGCTCTCCCAGATCTGTCCGGCCCGCCGACGCGCCTGGTCGTCGTCGAGGTCGGCGTACCGGTGGAAGTACGAGTCCGGGTTCGAGAAGGACGTCTGCCGCAGGTCGAGGAAGCGCTCGATGTACCACCGGCGGATGTCCTCGGTGGCCGCGTCGATGTAGATCGAGAAGTCGAAGAAGTCGCTGACGGCGAGCGACGACTCACCATCGGCGCTGACCCGGGCCGGAGCGAGCACGTTCAGTCCCTCGACGATCAGCACCTCGGGGCTACGCACCACCACGCGGCGGTCGTGCACGATGTCGTAGCGCACGTGGTCGTAGACGGGGGCGGTGACCTGTTCGGTCCCGGCCTTCACCTCGATCAGGAAGTCCAGGAGCCCGCGCCGGTCGTAGGACTCCGGGAAGCCCTTGCGTTCCATCAGGCCGCGGCGTTCGAGCTCGGCGTTCGGGTACAGGAAGCCGTCGGTGGTGACGAGTTCCACGCGTGGGGTCTCCGGCCAGCGGCGCAACATCTCGCGTAGGACGCGGGCCGCCGTGGACTTGCCGACGGCGACGGACCCGGCGACCCCGATCACGAACGGCGTGCGGTGGGCGGGCTCACCGAGGAACGTGGACGTGGTGGCACGCAGCCGCTGGGAGGCGGCCACGTACAGGGTGAGGAGCCGGGACAGCGGGCGGTACCCGGTGTCGACCTCGGCCAGGTCGATCGGGTCACCGAGCCCGCGGAGGTTCTCGATGTCGGCCGCGGTCAGGGGCAGCGGTGTGGAGGCGGACAGCCGGCTCCAGGCGGCCCGGTCGAACTCCACGAACGGAGAACCGGAGGCGCTCGGCAACGGCTGGAACCGTGTGACGTCGGGAAGGACCACGCCCATACTCTCCCACCCCACCGTGATCCACGCCGCACACGGGACGAGCCGGGAACGGGCCCAGCGGCGGATACTCTGGTCCACATGTGTGGAATCGTCGGGTACGTGGGCCCCGCCTCGGCAAGTCCGCGGCCGCTCGAAGTCGTCGTCGAAGGGCTGCGTCGCCTCGAGTACCGGGGCTACGACTCGGCCGGCGTCGCCGTGACGACTCCGGAGGGCATGGTCTCGGCGAAGAAGGCCGGGAAGCTCGCGAATCTGCTCGCCGAGCTCGAGCGTCGCGACCTGCCCGCGGGAACCGCGGCCATCGGGCACACCCGGTGGGCCACCCACGGTGGGCCCACGGACGTCAACGCCCACCCACACCTGGCCGGCGGGGGCAGGCTGGCGCTGATCCACAACGGCATCATCGAGAACTTCGCCCAGCTCAAGGCCGAGTTGGGCGAGACGGGCGTCGAGTTCCTGTCCGAGACCGACACGGAGGTGGTGGCCCACCTCCTCGCGCGCCACCATGACGAGACCCAGAACCTCACCGAGGCGATGCGGCTGACCGTCGGCCGGCTGGAAGGTGCGTTCACGCTGCTGGCCACCCACGCGGACGAGCCTGACACGGTCGTCGGCGCCCGCCGCAACTCGCCGCTCGTCATCGGGCTCGGTGACGGCGAGAACTTCCTCGGCAGCGACGTCTCGGCGTTCATCTCCTCCACCCGCGAGGCGATGGAGATGGGGCAGGACCAGATCGTGACGATCACCGCCGACCAGGTCCGCGTCATCGACACCGCGGGCAACGCCGTGCAGGCCCGCCGGTACACCGTGGACTGGGATGCGGAGGCGGCCGTCAAGGGCGGCTTCGCGACGTTCATGGACAAGGAGATCCATGACCAGCCACAGGCGGTCGCCGATACGCTCCTCGGCCGTGCCGGTACCGACGGCAGGCTCCAGCTCGACGAGATGCGCATCCGCGAGTCCGTCCTGCGCACCGTCGACAAGATCGTCGTGATCGCCTGCGGCACCGCGGCCTACGCCGGCCACGTCGCGAAGTACGCGATCGAGCACTGGTGCCGGATCCCCGTCGAGGTCGAGCTCGCACACGAGTTCCGCTACCGCGACCCGGTCGTGAGCGAGAAGACGCTGGTGGTCGCCGTCTCCCAGTCCGGGGAGACGATGGACACGATCATGGCGGTCCGGCACGCCCGCGAACAGGGTGCCAAGGTGCTGGCCATCGTCAACACGCACGGCTCCACGATCGCGCGGGAGTCCGACGCGGTGCTGTACACGCATGCCGGCCCCGAGATCGCCGTGGCCTCCACCAAGGCGTTCCTCGCACAGATCACCGCCTGCTACCTGCTCGGGCTCTACCTGGCCCAGTTGCGCGGCAACAAGTTCGCGGACGAGATCGCCGAGGACCTGGCCCAGTTGCGCGCGATGCCGGAGAAGATCCAGCGCGTCGTGGACAACGAGGAGCATGTCCGCGCCGTGGCCAGGAGCATGAAGGACGAGCCGACCGTGCTCTTCCTCGGCCGGCACGTCGGATTCCCGGTCGCCCTCGAGGGCGCGCTCAAGCTCAAGGAGCTCGCGTACATCCACGCCGAGGGCTTCGCGGCCGGTGAGCTCAAGCACGGCCCGATCGCCCTGATCGAAGAGGGGCAGCCGGTGTTCGTGATCGTGCCGTCCCCGCGGGGCCGGGACGCGCTGCACTCCAAGGTCATCTCCAACATCCAGGAGATCCGCGCCCGCGGCGCACACACCATGGTGATCGCCGAGGACGGCGACGAGGCGGTCGTCCCGTACGCGGACGAGATCTTCCGGATCCCGCAGACCCCCACGCTGCTCGCCCCACTCGTCTCGGTGGTCCCGCTGCAGATCTTCGCCGCCGCGCTGGCCACCGCGAAGGGCCTCGACGTCGACCAGCCCCGGAACCTGGCCAAGTCCGTCACGGTCGAGTAGGGGACGCGGTGATCGTCGGCGTTGGCATCGACGTGGTGGACGTGGCCCGCTTCCTCGCCACCCTCGAACGCACGCCACGGTTGCGCGAGCGACTGTTCACACCGGCCGAACGCGACCTCCCGCCCGCCTCGCTCGCAGCCCGCTTCGCGGCCAAGGAGGCGATCGCCAAGGCCCTCGGCGCCCCCGGCGGCATGAGCTGGCAGGACGCCACCGTGCACCGGGTCACCGGTGGCGCCCCGGTCGTCGACCTGACCGGGTCGGTCGCGGCCGTCGCGGACCGCCTCGGCATCACCTCCTGGCACCTGTCGATCTCCCACGACGCCGGAATCGCCTCGGCGGTAGCGGTCGCCGAACGATGACGGTGCCGCCATCCGCCCCGGACCCCGCGTCGGCATCGGACGCGCGTCCGGAGCGGGCCGCCGCCCGTGCCACGATCCGTGTCGCGACGCGCGATGACCTGCCCACCGTCGCGGCGATCCTCGAGCCGTACGTGACCGGTACCGCCGTGACGTTCGACGAGGACCCGCCGTCGCCCGACGCGTGGGCCGCGCGCCTCGCGGACCTCGCGGCCCGCGGACTGCCGTTCCTCGTGGCCGACGATGCCGGCACCGTCGTCGGATACGCCTACGCCACCCCCTGGCGGCCCAAGGACTCCTACCGGTACACGGTCGAGGACACCATCTACATCGCTCCCGTGGCCCAGGGCCGCGGGGTGGGGACCCGGCTCCTGTCCGCACTGCTCGACGCCTGCTCACTCGCCGGCGTGCGGCAGGTCATCGCCGTGGTCGCCGACGATCCCGCCGCAGCCGGTTCACTGCCCCTGCACCGACGCCTCGGCTTCGAGGTGGTCGGCGTGCTGCGTGACGTCGGAGTCAAGCACGGCCACAGCGTGAGCACGATGCTGTTGCAGCGCTCGCTCTGAGTGACGGCACGAGGGGCGTCGACCAGCTCGGGGCGGTTCCGTCCCGCCGTCGGGTATGCGGGCAGCACCGCCCGAGGACGACCGCGGAATCCTGGCACACTGAGACGGTGGATCCAGGCATGAACCGCCCGGCCGACGCCGCAGGCACCGGCCGCGACACGGCGCGGCACCGGACGGTGGTGGCTCGGCGATGAGGCGCGCCTACCCGGCCGAGGCGATCCGGGCCGCGGAGGCCCCGGCGCTCGCGGCGGGCGAACCGCTCATGGAACGGGCCGCGTACGCGGTCGCGACAGCGGTCGTCGCCGAGGCCCGACGGCGTCGCCTCGCTCTGGTCGGTGCCCGCGCCCTGGTCCTCGTCGGGGGTGGGAACAACGGCGGCGACGGCCTGTTCGCGGCCGCCCACCTCGCCCGCCGTGGGCTCGTCGTGACCGCCGCGCTGCTGCGCGAGCGGGTGCACCCCGAAGGGCTCGCCGCCGCACGGCGGGCCGGGGTGCGGCTCCTCCCCGTGCCCGGGGACGGTGCCAAGGGCAGCACCGGCGTGCCGGCGCCCGGTCTCGCGCCCGTGCTCGTCGTCGCGGACGAGGCGGACATCTGGATCGACGCGATCGCCGGGATCGGGCTGACCGGTGGCCTGCGCGGGGTGTCGGGCGCTCTCGTCGCGGCCCTGAACGAGCGCCGCGAGCGGTCCGCCGTCGAACCGCTCGTCGTGGCCGTCGACGTGCCGAGCGGCGTCGAGTCCGACGTCGGCTCGGTGCCGGGCGAGGCGGTCCGGGCGGACGTCACGGTCACGATGATCGGGCTCAAGCCCGCGCTGCTGCTGCCGCCCGCCGCGGCCTGTGCGGGCCGGGTCGAACTCGTCGACCTCGGCCTGGCCGAGGCCCTCGCCGCCCGGCCGGCACCGGTGCGCCGGCTGCTCGGGGCGGACGTCGCCGATCTGTGGCAGGTCCCCGGACCAGCCGACCACAAGTACACCCGGGGCGTGGTCGGGCTGCTGGCTGGTTCGGCCGCGTACCCCGGGGCCGCCGTGCTCGCCAGCAGCGGTGCGCTGCGGACCGGCTGCGGGATGGTCCGTTACCTGGGACCCGAGGGGGCGGCCCGGATGGTGCTGGCCAGGCACCCCGAGGTGGTCACCGCGGCGGGCCGGGTGCAGGCCATGGTCCTCGGCCCCGGGATCGCCGTCGGAGCGCCCGTCCCGGAGTCCGCCAGCCGGGCGCTGGCGGACTCCGAGGTCGCCCTGGTCGTGGACGCCGGGGGACTGGACTGGCTCCCGACGGACCCGACGGCGCTCGCCGGCCGCCGGGTCGTGCTCACTCCGCACGCGGGCGAACTCGCCCGGCTCCTGACAGCGCGTGGCGGTGGCCCGGTCGAGCGGTCCACGATCGAGGCGGATCCGGCCCGGTGGGCGCAGCGGGCCACCGAGCTCACCGGGGCGACGGTGCTGCTCAAGGGCGCAGTCAGCGTGGTGGCGCAGCCCGGCGGCCCGGTGTTCAGCCAGTCCGACGGCACCGGCTGGCTGGCCACGGCAGGATCCGGGGACGTCCTCGCCGGCATCCTCGGCGCCCTGCTGGCGGGCTCCGATGCCCCGGCCGGCGAACTGGCCGCCGCCGCCGCCCTGGTGCACGGGCGTGCCGGGGTGTGGGCTGCCCGGAACCGGAGCGGTTCGGCACGGGGTCCGAGCCCGGCTGGTGACCTGCGCTCGGCGACCGGTCGGGGTCCCCTCGACGACCGGGACCCGGGTGCCCCGATCACGGCCTCGGACATCGCCGCGGCCGTTCCCGAGGTCGTCCGCGGAATCCTGGCACACTGATCCGGTGGAATCTGGAGTGAACGTGCCGCCCGGCGACGCGGGCAGCGGGTACTACCCGGCCCGGGTGATCGTCGATCTCGACGCGGTCCGGGCGAACGTGCGCCGACTCGCGCAGGCTGCGCCGTCGGCCGCTGTGATGGCCGTGGTCAAGGCCGACGGCTACGGCCACGGCCTGCTGCCGGTGGCCGGGGCGGCCCTCGAGGCGGGCGCCGGCTGGCTCGGCACCGCGCAGCTGGACGGCGCGTTCGCGCTCCGCGCGGCCGGCCACGAGGTGCCCGTGCTCGCCTGGATGTACGCGCCCGGTGCGCCGTTCGCTGCCGCCATCGGCGCTCGAATCGACCTCGCCGTGCCCGCCCCGTGGGCCCTGACCGAGGTGATCGACGCGGCCCGCGAGGCGGGCCGGCCCGCTCGGGTGCATCTGAAGGTGGACACCGGGCTCGGCCGCGGCGGCTCGTTCCTCGAACCCTGGACGGAGCTGCTGCATGCCGCCCTGGCCGCGGAGCAGCGGGGCGAGGTGCGGGTCATCGGCGTCTGGTCCCATCTGGCACGCGCCGACGAGCCGGGCCACCCCGGCGTGCACGAGCAGATCGAGGTCTTCGACGAGGCCCTGCGTCGCGCCGACGCCGCCGGTGCCCGCCTCGAGGTGCGCCACCTCGCGAACTCGGCGGCCACCCTCGCCCTACCCGAGGCCCACTACGACCTGGTCCGCCCGGGACTGTCCATCTACGGGCTGTCCCCGTTCGCCCACCGAGGCGCCGCCGAGCTCGGCCTGCGCCCGGCGATGCGCCTGGAGGCCGACCTCGCCCTCGTGAAGGCCGCACCCGCGGGCCAGGGGGTCTCCTACGGCCATACCTACACCACCACCCGGGACACGGTGCTCGGGGTGGTGCCGATCGGCTACGGCGACGGCATCCCGAGGCACGCCTCGAACGTCGCCCCTGTGCAGGTTGCCGGACAGCGGCACACCATCGCCGGGCGCGTCTGCATGGACCAGTTCGTCCTCGACCTCGGCCCGGAGGGCGCCCGCCTGGCCGCGGGTGAGCGGGCCGTGCTGTTCGGCGCCGGAGACCACGACGAGCCGACCGCGCGCGACTGGGCAGACGCCGTCGGCACGATCGACTACGAGATCGTCACCCGGATCGGCTCGCGCATCCCGCGGCTGCACGTCGGTTCCCCCGATGGTGCCACCGACCCCGGCGGCACCGCGGTCAGTGGTGTCCCGGCCACGGTCGAGGTGACGCTGCCCGACCAGGAAGCCACCGAGGCGCTCGGCCGGCGGCTGGCCGGTCTGCTGCGGGCCGGTGACCTGGTGGTGCTCACCGGTGACCTCGGCGCCGGCAAGACCACGCTGACGAGGGGTATCGGCGCCGGCCTCGAGGTACGCGGCCCCATCGCCTCGCCCACGTTCATCATCGCCAGGGTCCACCCGAGCCTCGTCGGCGGACCGGACCTCGTGCACGTGGACGCCTACCGACTCGAGTCCCTCGACGAGGTCGACGCCCTCGACCTGGACACCTCGCTCGCCGACTCGGTGACCGTCGTGGAGTGGGGTGAAGGTGTGGTCGAGTCACTGTCCGAGGACCGTCTGGAGGTCAGCCTGGATCGGCCCCGCGGCACCGGAACCGACCCCGGGGCACCCGATCCTGGCCGGGTCGCCCGGCTGCGCGGAACCGGTGCACGGTGGGACGGGATCGACCTGGACGGCATCGGCGTAGCCGCCGGGCGGGTCGGCGAACAGGCGGAGCCCCCGGCCGATGTCCGCTGACGATCTGGGCGAGCCGCGGTCCGCCTCCTACAGTGGGACCGTGCGTGAACCCCTGATCCTGTGCATCGACACCTCGGACGGCGCCGCCGTCGGGCTGCTCTGTGGCGACGACCCGCTCGGCACCGAACGCAGCGCCGACGCCCGGCGGCACACCGAGACCCTGACCCCGATGGTCGAGTCCGTCCTGCATGTCGCCGGCGTCACCCCCCGGGATCTCACCGGCATCGCCGTCGGCACCGGTCCGGCGCCGTTCACCGGGCTGCGGGTCGGCCTGGTCACCGCGATGACGATGGGCCGGGCCCTCGGCATCGGCGTCCACGGGGTCTGCTCGCTGGACGCGCTCGGCTACGCGGCGTTGGTCGGGGCCGGGCCGGCCGCCGAGGTACTGGTGCTCACCGACGCCCGTCGCCGAGAGGTCTACTGGGCGCACTATCGGGACGCGGCCCTGCCCGACGGCGCAGACCACGAAGCGCCGTTCGACGTGCACACCCTCGGCGGCCCAGGTGTGGACGCCCCGGCCGCGGTGGCAGCCAGGTTCGCCGACCTCATCGGCGACGGCGGTGTGGTCGGTCGCGGCGCGGCGATGTACCCGGACTCGTTCGCCACGGCCGCGGCCCCGGCGGCACTCGATGCGGTCCTCGATCCGATCGTCCTCGGCCGGATCACCATCGCCCGGCTGTCCACCGGCGGCGACCTCTCCACGGCACCGCGCTACCTGCGACGCCCGGACATCCACACCGCGCCCGGCCGCAAACGGGCATCGTGACCGAATCGCCCAGGTCGGTACCCACCGGCCTGCGCCCGATGACCGGCGCGGATCTGGACCGGGTGATCGAGCTGGAGCCGATCCTCTTCGGCGCCGGTGCGTGGTCGCGTGAGGCCTACGACTCCGAGCTGACCAGGTCGGACCGGCACTACGTCGTCGTCGAGACCATGGACCGGCGCGTGGTCGCCTACGCCGGGATCGCCCTCGCGCCCGAGAGCACCGTCATGACCATCGGGGTGGATCCGCAGTTCCGCCGTCGTGGTCTGGCGCGGCTCATGCTCGCCGAACTGATCGCGCGGGCGAGGTCCGTCCCGGCCGAGGCCGTGTTCCTCGAGGTACGCCTGCATGACGAGGGTGCCCAGGCGCTGTACACGTCGTTCGGCTTCGTCCCACTCGGGGTCCGACGCCGCTACTACCAGCCCGAGGGCGCCGACGCGCTCGTGATGCGGCTACCGTTGGACGCCCCCCACCATCGGCGACCCGGCCCGGTTGGATCGGAAGCGATCGAGGAGTGAGCACGTGAGCACGTTCGACAGTGACGCCGTCAGCAGCAGTGCCAACGGTGCCAGCAGGGCGACGGTGCTGATCACGGCCCAGCGGTTGCAGGAACTGCTCGGCGCCGACGGCGGCACGCACCTCGTGGTGCTCGACGTGCGCTGGTCGCTCGCCGAGCCCGACGGGCGCCGGTTCTACATCGCCGGCCACATCCCGGGAGCGCAGTACGTCGACCTCGACGCGGACCTCTCCGGCCCGGCCGCGCCCGAGACCGGGCGGCACCCGCTCCCTGACGTGGCGGACCTGCAGGCCGCCGCCCGCAGCTGGGGCGTCGGCGCCGGCGACACGGTGGTGGTCTACGACGACTCCGGCGGCACGGCCGCCGCACGGGCGTGGTGGTTGCTGCGCTGGGGCGGCATCGCCGACGTCCGGATCCTCGATGGCGGTCTCGCCGCCTGGCACACCATCGGGGGGATCCTCGAGGACGGTGCCGTCGGGGTCACGCCCGGCGACGTGACCCTGACCGCCGGTGGGATGCCCGTCGCCGACGCGGCCCGCGTGGCCGAGCTGGCCGGCCGTCCCGACGGCGGTGCCGCGGTCCTGCTGGACGCCCGCGCCCCGGAGCGCTACTCCGGCGAGAACGAGCCGATCGACCCGCGCGCCGGGCACATCCCCGGCGCCCACAACGCGCCGACGGTCGCGAACCTGACCGAGGACCTTACCTTCCGCCCCGCGGAGCAGCTCCGGGAGAGGTTCGCCGAGGCCGGCGTCGGTCCTGACGTCGAGGTCGTCGTCTACTGCGGGTCCGGGGTGACCGCCGCCCACGAGGTCGCCGCACTGGCCAGCATCGGTGTGCCGGCCACGTTGTACCCGGGCTCCTGGTCCCAGTGGTCCGCCGACGCGGCCAGACCGGTGGCCACCGGCTTCGACCCGCGTCCGCCGTCCGCGGAGTCACCGGGCCGGCCGGAGTAGTCGCGGCCGGCCGCGCAGGCTGCGGTGCGCGCCGGTGACGTACCGATGCGAGCCACTGGTTGGACGGTCGTAAGGTTGAGTCATGGCCCAACCGCTCGTCCTCGGCATCGAGACGTCCTGCGACGAGACCGGGATCGCCCTGGTTCGTGGCCTGGACCTGCTCACCGACGTCACCGCCTCCTCGATGGATGATCACGCCCGGTTCGGTGGAATCGTCCCGGAGGTGGCCAGCCGTGCGCACCTGGAGTCCTTCGTGCCGACCCTGGACGCGGCCCTGGAGCGCGCCGAGGTGAGCCTGGCCGACGTCGACGCGATCGCGGTGACGGCGGGGCCCGGCCTGGTCGGCTCGCTCACCGTCGGGGTGTCCGCGGCCAAGGCCCTCGCGATCGCGATCGACCGCCCCCTGTACGGCGTGAACCACGTGCTGGGGCACGTGGCCGTCGACGCCCTCGTGCACGGTGCCTTCCCCGAGGAGTTCCTCGGCCTCGTGGTCTCCGGCGGCCACTCCAGCCTGCTCCTGGTCCGGGACATCGCGACCGACGTGACCGAGCTCGGCCAGACCCTCGATGACGCGGCCGGCGAGGCGTTCGACAAGGTCGGCCGCCTCCTCGGGCTGCCCTACCCCGGTGGCCCGCACGTGGACCGCCTCTCCAAGACCGGGGACCGGTCGGCGATCGCGTTCCCGCGTGGACTGAGCCGGGCCAAGGACCTGGCCCGGCACCCGTACGACTTCTCCTTCTCGGGGCTGAAGACCGCCGTCGCGCGGGTCGTGGAGGGCTACGAGGACGCGGGTCGGGAGGTACCCGCGGCGGACATCGCGGCGTCGTTCTCCGAGGCCGTGGCGGACGTCCTCGTCACCAAGACCCTCAACGCGTGCGCCGAACATGGCGTGAGCACGGTGGTGATCGGCGGCGGCTTCTCCGCGAACTCCCGGTTGCGCGACCTGGCCGCCGAGCGGCTCGACGCGGCCGGTATCACCCTGCGGATCCCACCGATCCGGTACTGCACGGACAACGGCGCCATGATCGCAGCCCTCGGCTCCGCGGTCCTCGGCGCCGGACTACCGGCGTCGACGCTGGACATCACGATCGACTCGGGCATGCCGCTGACCGACGTGCTGGCCCACGCATGAGGCGCCGGGCCCCGGCCCGTACCCTCGCGCTCGCGGCGATGCTCGCGCTGGTGGCGACCGCCTGCACACCGACCGGACCACCCGAACCGAGCCCCACCGGGACCACCGAGGAGCCGGCGCCGACCACCCCGGAACCCACCGAGGAACCGCTCGCCTGGGGACCGACACCGACCGACGTGGCCGACGCCATCGCGACGGCCGCCGCGATGACGCCCGAGGAGGTGGCCGGCCAGGTCCTGCTCGCGCGTTATCCCGGCACCGATCCCGCGGCCGCCGCGAGCACCCTCACCGGGAACCACCTGGCCGGTCTGGTGCTGTTCTCCGAGAACGTCGCCTCCGTGGACCAGGTCGCCGCCACCGGCGAGGCACTGCAGGCGGCCCAGGCCGCGGCGGGCCGGGACTGGCCGGCGATCTTCGCGGTGGACAACGAGGGCGGCCTCGTCCAACGGCTCGGTGCCGAGGCGGGGGACTGGACCTCGTTCCCGTCGTTCATGTCCGCGGGCGCCGCGGACGACCCGGACGTCGTGGCGGCCGCGGCGCAGGCGATGGCGCTCGAACTGCGCGCCTCGGGACTGAACTACGACTTCGCACCGGACGCCGACGTCACCGTGGGTCTCGCGGACGTCACCATCGGGCTGCGCTCGGCGAGCTCCGATCCCGATCGGGCGGCCCGCGCCGTCGTCGCGGCGACGCAGGGGTTCACCGCAGGCGGCGTCGTCTCCAGCGTCAAGCACTTCCCAGGGCACGGATCGCTCACCGTCGACTCCCACGAGGGGCTGCCGGTGCAGGGCGCCAGTGCCGAGGAGCTCGCCGACCGTGATCTGGTGCCGTTCGCGCAGGCCATCGACGCCGGAACACCCACCGTCATGATGGGTCACATCGCCGTCGAGGCCTGGGACCCGAGCCTGCCCGCATCCCTGTCGCCCGAGGCCTACCGGGTCCTGCGCGAGGAGCTCGGATTCACCGGCGTGGCGATCACCGACGGGCTGGACATGGGCGCGCTCACCCAGACCTGGGACTCGGCCCAGATCGCGGTCATGGCGCTGCAGGCGGGTGCGGACCTGCTCCTCGGGCCGACCGACGTCCCCGCGGCCCACGCCGGCATCGTCGCTGCGCTCGCGGACGGCACTCTGAGCCGGGACCGCGTGGACGAGGCCGCGGGGCGGGTGATCGCGCTGATGCGCTGGCAGGCCGGCATCGCCGCCGCCGGCCAGCCGGTGACGACGGCGGACGTGGGCTCCGCGGCCCCGGCGTCACTCGCGCTCTCGGCAGCCGCGATCACGCAGGTGGCCGGCGAGTGCGGCGGTGCCCTGGTCGGGTCGGCGATCCACGTGCGGGGTGGCAGCACCGCCGACTGGGACGCGTTCGTCGCCGCCGCCGAGGCCGCCGGCCTCGACGTGGTTGCGCTCGAGCAGCCCGCCGACAGCGAGGTGCGCCTGCTCACCGGAGCGACGCCGTCGGGCAGTGCCGATGTGGCGATCGTCCTGGACGAGCCGTGGCTGCTCACCGAGACCGACGCGCCCGTTCGGCTCGCCACCTACGGGCGTACCGCCCAGGCCCTCGCTGCGGTGGCCGCCGTGCTCACCGGCGCGGTGCCCGCGCCGGGCAGCCTGCCGGTTCAGGTCTCCGACCTGCCTGCGACGATCTGCTGACCGAGCGGGCTCGGGCGGTTCGGGTGCCTCAGTTCGAGCTGGGCAGGAGCCGCCACACCCGGGAGAACACCCCGAACACCACGACCATGGCCGCGACCGCGGGCCATGCGATCCCGCGGAACTCCGCGCCGAGTACCTCCGGGCCGGCCTCTGCGAGGATCCGGACGCCGAAGAAACTCCCCTCGGCTGTGGCGCTCGCCTGCGACTGGGCCAGCAGCGCGTCCAGCATGCCGAACGTGTACACGACGGTGCCGAGCAGCCAGACCGCGAACACGATCGACGCGGCGAGCGTCCCGATGTGCCAGGTTGGCCGGCCCTGCGGCTCGGACTCGAGGTAGCGGGCGGCGAGCTGGCGCGGCCCACCGAGGTCCGCGAGGGCGGCCGTGAGCCCGACGTCGGCCGTGGCGGCGTCGAGGTTCTCCCGCAGTTCGGCCAGCACGGCCCGCCGGCGCCGGCGGGGCATCGCGTCGAGGAACAGCTCGACGGTCTCCAGATAGACGAAGCGCCGCCAGCGCTCGGCCAGGCTCAGGGTGGTGGTGGTCATCGTTCCTCCTCGGGGGTGGCGAGCACGTGATCGACGACGGCGGCGAGCGAGCGCCAGCCCGCACCCGCGACGGTGAGTGCCGCGCGGCCGGTGTCGGTGGGTCGGTAGTACTTGCGGGCCGGTCCCGCATCCGATGCGACCAGGCGCGAGGCCAGGTTGCCCTCGCGCTCCAGCCTGGTCAGGACGGGGTAGACGGTGCCGGGGGCGACGCCGACGAGGCCGGCCTCGTGCAGCCGGGTCACGAGCTCGTACCCGTAGGACTCGTCCTCGTCGAGCAGGGCGAGGATCAGCATCGGCAGCACCCCCTTGAGGAGCTGCGGGTCGCGCACCTGCGGTGGCTCGTCCTTCATGCATAGGAGGTTACGCCCGCTACTCGGCAATAGCAACTAGTTGACGACGTCGACTAGCGAACCCGTCGAGGCAGTAGCGTGAGCCCCCGACATGCGAAGCGAACAGCCCCGGGACCGACCTCCGCGGCTGACCGGCGCCTGGGTGCCACCGGTCGCGCTGCTCTCGATCGCCGCAGGCGCCCTGCTGGCGGTGTTCGTCTACCCGCTGGTGGCGCTCGTCGTCGGGATCGGGCTCGTCGGAGCATCGCCGTTGTGGACCGCGTCGGAGCGATCCCTCGCCGTGCTCGGTCTACCCCTGGTCATCGGCGCGCCGCTGTGGGCGAGTCTGCTCGTGGACCGCTTCGGCGCGGGCGAGGTCACCGGTGGCGCCTGGGCCTTCGTGGTGCCGGCGTGCGTGGGCCTGGGCTTCGCGATCGTGGCCATGCTCTGGATCCGGGGCCGGGCCGCCCGCGTACGGCTGCGCGCGAGCGGCTGACCGGGCCGGGCGGAGCCGGGCGACTCAGCCGGGCGGGAGCGGGCGGCCGGCCCGGAACTCGGCCACGAGGTGCGCCACGACCGCGTCGAGCGCACCACCGTTGCCCGCGGCCACGGCGCGCTGGCGCTGATACGAGCCGCCGGTGGCGATGATCTCGCGGATCCCGTCGAGCTCGCTCACGCAGCCCAGGTCCGCGGCCACCGGGGCGAGGAGGCCGAGCAGCCGGAGGAGATGGTCGGTGACGAGCTCCTCGGTACCGGCCTCGTCGAGGATCACGATCGCCTCGAGTCCGTACCTGGCCGAGCGCCATTTGTTCTCGGCGAGGAACCAGGGGGAGATGCTCGGCAGCCGCTCGCCCGCGTCGATGAGACGGGACAGGTACTCGACGAGGCAATGCGTCAGGGCCGCGACCGCACCGAGCTCGAGCGCGTTCGAGATCCCGTCGCAGATGCGCATCTCGAGGGTGCCGAACTTGGGGGAGGGGCGCAGGTCCCAGCGGATCTCGTCGAAGTCGTCGATCACGCCGGTGTGCAGCATGTCGCCGACGTAGTGCTCAAGGTCCGCCCAGCTGCCGATCGTCGTGAACGGGAGCCCCGCCGTCGGGAGCTGTTGGAACAGCAGCGCCCGGTTGGAGGCGTACCCGGTGTCCCGGCCGTCCCAGAACGGCGACGACGCCGAGAGGGCGAGCAGGTGCGGGTAGTACGCCAGCAGTGCGTTCAGGATCGGCAGGACCTTGTCCCGGTCCTCGATGCCGACGTGCACGTGCACGCCGTAGATGAGCATCTGCCGGCCCCACCACTGGGTGCGGTCGATCAGGGTGGCGTACCGGGCCTTGTCGGTCACCTTCTGGTTGCCCCAGTGCGCGAACGGGTGGGTGCCGGCGCTCATCAGCTCCACCCGCAGCGGATCGGTGACCTCCCGCACGAGGGCGGTGCCCGCGGCGAGATCCGCCATCGCGTCCGGGACCCGCGCGCACACCCCGGAGACCACCTCGACCGTGTTCAGGAGGAGTTCCTGGCGGATCGCCGGGTGCTGGGAGCCGTCCGCCGGCGCGACGGCGTCGAGGACCGTCTGCGCCACCTGGCGCAGGTCCCCGGAGTCGGTATCCACCAGGGCCAGCTCCCACTCCACGCCGAGGCTGGAGCGGGCCGAACTCGCGAACTCGATCGTCACCGGCTCATCTTGGCACCTGGATTCGGGCCGTGCCTGCCCTCACCGCGGTGGCTCACCGGGCGGACGGACTCAGACGGGCTCGACCACGAGCACGCTCTGCTTGCCCCGCAGTCGGGTCAGCACGATGGTCGCCTCTCGCGTCCCCTTCAGTCCCAGTTGCTGCCGCAACTGCTCGGGGACGACGGCGGTGCCTCGCTTCTTGATGGTCAGTCGCCCCACGTCGCGGGTACGCAGGTAGGTCCGCAATCGTTTGAGCCCGAAGTCGAAGCTGTCCAGGACGCGGTAGCCCGTCGCGAACGGGGTCGACCGCAGGCTCGGCGTCGTGACGTAGGCGATCGACTCGTCCACCAGCGTCCCGTCGAGATCGGCGGCGACCCGGGCGACCAGGCCGGCGCGGATCACGGCGCCATCCGGTTCGTACAGATACGCACCGAGCGCACCGGCCGGGGCCTGCTCCGGGCGGGCGTCCGCGTCACCGGGCCAGGACAGCAGGTGCTGCTCCTTGCCATTGACCAGGAGGGCACTGCGCCCCGACCCTTCCGGGGCGAGCCTGCCGAACCAGAGGCCGGCCTCCACCACGGAACCGTCCACGGAGACCCACTGCGCCTGGGTCTGGGAGGGGAGGGCGTGATAGGGGATCCCGGGCCCCACCTTGAGGCCGAGGTCGGCAACCTGTTCGCGCAGCGCCAGCAACGAGTCGAGATCCGGGGAGTACGCGCTCGGGTCGAACACCCGGTTCCCGCGCCGGGTGCGCCGGGCCGGGTCGGCGAAGAGTGCGTCGACCCCCTCGGCCGCCAGGTCCAGCGACATGGCGTCGGCGTGGCGCACGGTCGCCTCCGGGAAGGCGCGCAGGTTCACGGTGGCGAGGGCCGCCGTCGCCTCATCCTGCTCCACGGCAAGGACCTGCACGCCGAGCCCGGCCAGGGCCATGGCGTCGCCGCCCAGCCCGCAGCCGAGGTCGGCCACCCGCAACGCGCCGGCGCGGGCATACCGGGCGGCGTGCAGCGCGGCCACGGGGAGCCGGGTCGCCTGCTCGAGACCGTCGGGGGTGAACAGCATGTCCCGCGCGAACTCGCCGAACTTCGACTCGGCGCGCGCCCGCAGCCGGCTCTGCGTCAGGGCCGCGGCAACCAGGTCGGGGTCGAGGCCGCGGGACCGCAGGCCCTCGGACAGTCGCAGTGCCTGCTCCTCGTCGTAGCGAGGCAGTTGGGAGAGCAGAGCCCACCCGTCGGGCGAGAGCAACAGGCTCAGTTGGCGGGGGTCCACGGCTCGATCCTGCCACCGATGGCCGGGCAGTTCTCCCCGCGCGTTCGGGCGCGGGCGCAACAGGGAGCCACTACGGTGAGGGCGCGTGAGCAATCAACAGTTCCCGCCGCGCGGGCAGGGGTATCCGCAGCAGCACCCGCAGGGCCAGCAGCCGTTCGGTGCCGCTCAGGGGCACCAGCAGCCGCCTCCGGGCCAGCAGCAGTTCCAAGGGCACCAGCAGCACTTCCAGGGGCAGCAGGCCTACGGGCAGCAGGGTTATGGCTACGGCGCCGCACCCGCGCAGCCGGCCGTGGCCGCACCCGCGGCCCAGTACGCCCCGATGCCGCAGAGCCAGTTCATGCCGGTGCACCCGCCCGCTCCGGTGCGCCGGCGGCGGATCGCGGCGGAGGTGGTCCTGCTCTCGCTCGGTACCCTGGCCCTCCTGGTCGTCGTCGCCCTGTTCGCGCTCTCGTTCGGCGGCGGGTCGACCTTCCAGGCGTTCGTGCTCGCGCTGATCCCGCTGCTGATCGTCGGCAGCGCGGTCCTGCTCGTGGACCGCTGGGAACCCGAGCCGCGGCTGCTGCTCATCGTCGCGTTCGTGTGGGGCGGTGGGGTCGCCGTCTTCATGTCGAGCCTCCTGAACTCCGTCGTCGGCCCGGCGCTCGCGGACGCGCTCGGCACCGGACTCGAGCCCGACGCGGCGAGCGCGATCCTCGGCGCACCGGTCGTGGAGGAGTTCTGGAAGGGCCTCGGCCTGCTGCTGATTTTCCTGCTCCGTCGGCGCCAGTTCAACGGGCCGGTGGACGGGATCGTGTACGCGTCCGTGATCGCGGCCGCGTTCGCGTTCGTGGAGAACATCCAGTACTTCGCTGTCTACGAGGAGACGGTCACCGGGACGTTCATCATCCGGGGACTGGTCTCGCCGTTCGGGCACCTCATCTACACCTCCTGCATGGGGCTCGCCCTCGGGCTCGCCTCCCGAAGCAGGAACCGGGCGGCCTGGTTGTGGATGATGCCGCTCGGGTACCTGGCCGCCGCGCTCCTGCACGGTCTCTGGAACGGCCTGGCGACCTTCCTCGGCGGCGGCATCGGCGCCCTGGTCATCCTGGTGGTGTTCGTGAACTGGCTGCCGTTGGCGGTCTGGGCGTTCATCGTGTTCTGGCTGCGCCGCAAGGAGATCGAGGTCCTGCGCTCACGGCTCTCGGACTACGTCCCGTCCGGGTGGATCGCGCCGCACGAGGTGGACATGCTCTCCTCGCTCCGGGCCCGCAAGCAGGCACGGGACTGGGCGTCCCGCGGTGGCCCGGCCGGCGCCAAGGCCATGAAGGAGTTCCAACGCGCGGCGGTCGCACTCGCGTACGCGCGCCAGGACCTGTACACCGGCCACACCGGGATCCGCGCCCGCCAGGACGAGCTCGTGCTCCTCGAGGACGTCGGGCGCTCGCGCGCCCAGTTCAGGGCCGCGGTCGGCGCGTGAGCGGGCCCGAACGTGTCCGGACGGCTCGAGATCGTTCGGCGATTGCGCTCACGGCTTAGCACTCACCTTGACCGAGTGCTAATCGACGCCTAGATTTTGACACGAAGGCTGCATCGCAAGGTGCAGCGTTCCCCATGCAGGCTCAGGTGGCGTCCGACCCCCGCGACGGCGGACTCGGCCAGGGGCTGCGGGAAACTCTGTCCTGTTCAACACACTCACGCGAAGGGGAGGTCCGCAGTGTCGGTCTCCATCAAGCCGCTCGAGGACCGGATCGTCGTCAAGACGCTCGAGGCCGAGCAGACCACCGCGTCCGGTCTTGTCATCCCGGACACCGCCAAGGAGAAGCCCCAGGAGGGCGAGGTCCTGGCCATCGGCCCGGGCCGCGTCGACGACAACGGCAACCGCGTCCCGCTGGACGTCGCCGTTGGCGACACGGTGATCTACAGCAAGTACGGCGGTACCGAGGTCAAGTACGCGGGCGAGGAGTTCCTCATCCTGTCCGCGCGCGACATCCTCGCAGTCGTCGAGAAGTGACTCGCGCCTGACGCACACGAAGGCTCGGCCCCGATCGGGGCCGAGCCTTCGTCGTTCGTCGGGGCGCTCTGGTGAGGCGCCGGCGCGTCAACTCGCGGCGGGCACGTGCTCGCTGGCCAGGATGGCGGCGCGGTCGTCCTCGGAGAGGCCGCCCCAGACGCCGTACGGTTCGCGCACCCGCAGGGCGTGCTCGCGGCACCGTTGAATCACAGGGCAGGCGGCGCAGACGGCCTTGGCGCCCGCATCCCTGCGGCGCCTCGACGACCCTCGCTCGCCCTCGGGATGGAAGAACTGCTCGGTTCCGATGTCCCGGCAGGCCCCCTCGTATTGCCATTCCCAGAGGTCCATCACTGGCCCGGGAAGCCGCGATAACTCAGCCACGGTGTGTCCTTCCGTTGAAGCGTTTGATCGTTCATGTCCAATGCGAACCAACGTACAACCGCTTCAGAGGTTATTCAAGCCCTCTCCAGAACTGACTCATCCTGCGTGGCAAAAGTTGTTCGATCCCATCCGTCCGCTTACCCTCGAGGAAGCGGTCGATCCCCGGCCGAACCAGAGGAAGGAGCGCCGGTGGTGGCGGCCCGTTCACGAACCGATGCTCCGAGTGCCGACGACGGGATCCGCCTGACGGTCGCCGCGGTCGCAGCGCGCCTGGGCGTCGCCGCACCGACGCTGCGGACCTGGGACCGGCGCTACGGCCTCGGCCCGTCCGGGCACACCGCGGGCAGTCACCGGCGGTACAACGCCAGCGACATCAGCAGGCTGGAGACGATGCGGCGGCTGACCCTGGAAGGAATGGCTCCCGCGGACGCCGCGCGGCTCGCCACCCGCGGTGGACTGTCCGCGGTCGAGTCGGCCTTCGGGGTGCGGGACGGGAGCGGCCCGCAGGGGCGCCGGGCCGCGCCGGAGGCGGATCGGCTTCCCGGCTCGGACCTCGACGACGGACCGACCCTCGAGATCGTCGACCCGCTCTCACTTGCTGCCGCCGCCGTCGAGTCCGACGAGGGCCGGGTGCGGCGCCTGGTTCGCAGAGCAGTTTTCGGTACCTCCATCCTCGGGGCATGGCGCACCCTCGTTCTGCCGGCCCTCGAACTCCTGGCCGGACGCGACCACGCCGACCGGCCCGGACACGATCCCGAGTTCGTGCTGCGCGCGGCAATGCTGGCCGCGGTCCGCGAGTTCGGAAGCACGACGAGCGGCTCGAGCGGCGACGTGCTGATCCTCGCCGAGACCGCCATGCACGTGGAGGCGCACGTCCTGGCCGGCGAGCTCAGCCACCGCGGGTTGCCCACCCGGGTCGTCCGTCCGCGCTCCCGGTCGGTCGCCGACGCGGTCGCGGTGGTGCCAGCGCGGCATGCGCATGGTCGTGCTCCTCGGCGAACCCGACGGCGCGGGCGAGGTCGCCGCCGACGTGACCGCCTCGGGGGAGTACGTCTTCGTGATCGCCCACAGCCGCACCACGGCCGATCTCCCGGACGTGCACCGGGCCCGCACCCTGGCCGGTGCGGTCCACGAGATCGAGAGGCCTCCTGAGCGAGGCACCTCACACCGGGAAGCAGGCCGAGGACGGTTAGACTCGTGGAGTGACTGAGCCTCTCGCCGTATCCACCGCCTCAGACCCGTTCGGCTTCGTCGGCCTCACCTACGACGACGTGCTCCTCCTGCCGGGAGAGACGGATGTCATCCCGAGCGATGCGGTCACCAGGACCCGCCTGACCCGTGGGATCGAGCTGGCCATCCCGCTCGTCTCTGCGGCCATGGACACCGTCACCGAAGCGCGGATGGCGATCGCCATGGCGCGTCAGGGCGGCATCGGGATCCTGCACCGCAACCTGCCGATCGATGCCCAGGCGGCGCAGGTGGACCTGGTCAAGAGGTCCGAGTCGGGCATGGTCACCAACCCGCTCACGATCGGGCCGGACGCCAGTCTCGCGGAGATGGACGCGCTCTGCGGCAAGTACCGGGTCTCCGGTCTGCCCGTCGTGGACGAGGCCGGCGTGCTGCTCGGCATCATCACGAACCGGGACATCCGCTTCGTCGAGTCGGCCGCGTTCGCCGGCACCCCGGTGCGCGAGGCGATGACGCCGATGCCTCTGGTCACCGGACACGTCGGGATCTCCTCGGACGACGCGGTCGCCCTGCTCGGCAAGCACAAGATCGAGAAGCTGCCGCTGGTCGACGACGCCGGGGTGTTGCAGGGCCTGATCACCGTGAAGGACTTCGTCAAGTCCGAGCAGTACCCGCTCGCCACCAAGGACGCGGAGGGCCGCCTGATGGTCGGTGCCGCGGTCGGGTTCTTCGGGGACGCCTGGGAGCGGGTCCTCGCGCTGGTCGAGGCAGGTGTCGACGTGCTCGTGGTGGACACCGCGAACGGGCACGCCCGCCTCATGCTGGACATGGTCCGCAGGCTCAAGTCGGACCCGGCCACCGCACACGTCCAGGTGATCGGCGGCAACGTCGCCACCCGGGAGGGTGCCCAGGCGCTCGTCGACGCGGGCGTCGACGCCGTGAAGGTCGGCGTCGGCCCGGGCTCGATCTGCACCACCCGGGTGGTCGCCGGTGTCGGTGTGCCGCAGGTGACGGCCATCTATCAGGCCTCCCTCGCGTGCAAGCCGGCCGGGGTCCCGGTGATCGGCGACGGCGGTCTGCAGTTCTCGGGGGACATCGCCAAGGCGTTGGTCGCCGGGGCGGACAGCGTGATGATCGGTGGGCTGCTCGCCGGCTGCGACGAGTCCCCGGGCGACCTGGTGTTCGTGAACGGCAAGCAGTACAAGCGCTACCGGGGGATGGCGTCGCTCGGTGCGATGCAGTCCCGCGGGGACCGGCGGTCCTTCTCCAAGGACCGCTACTTCCAGGGCGACGTCTCCGACGATGACGTCATCACCGAGGGCATCGAGGGTCAGGTGCCCTACCGCGGCCCGCTGGCTCAGGTGGCGCACCAGCTGACCGGGGGGCTGCACCAGTCGATGTTCTACGTCGGCGCACGCACCATCCCCGAGCTGCAGGCACGGGGGAAGTTCGTGCGGATCACGTCAGCGGGGCTGAAGGAGTCGCACCCGCACGACGTGCAGATGGTTGCCGAGGCACCGAACTACTACACCAGCAACTGACGCGCGGCGACGTACCGCCCGCCCGGTGACATGGTCACAGGGCACGGGGACATGAGTGAGGGCGGCGAGTTCCTCGGCATCGCCCCGCCCGCCGACCTGCGCCGACGCTGGCGCAACTGGTTCGCGCCGGCCCGCCAGCCGTTCCGGCTGGATCGGGTCGATGCGCGCATCCTGCCGCCGGACGCCCCGCTCGAACTCAGACCCGGACCGGAGATCAGGGACACGTTTCACCTCTACGACGGCGACTGGGTCTGGCTGACGCAGGACGAGTACACCTCGCTGGCACTCGCGACCCGGCGCGCGCTCCTGTTCGGACGCGAGGCCCTGGGGAGGCTCGGCGACCAGACACCAGTTGTGCGCGATGCGGTCGGGGCTGAGCGGACCGACTCGCGCATCGTCTGGTGGCCGTCCCTGCTCCGGGTGGCGGGATATGCACCGATCCTTCGCTACATCGAGGAAGAGGTTGCCCCGAGCCGGCACGGCGATGTGCTCGAGGCCACCTGGCTCCGCGCACGGGATGTCCTGCCTCGGGCCCGAGATCTGGCGGGGACGTTCGCGCCAGGTTCGGGACCGAACTGTTTCGGCACCGTGATGGCGGCGGCCGGCGTGCCCGGTGCCGAGCACGAGTGGATGTTCCAGGATCCGTTCGAGCAGTGGCTCACGGCGCACACCGTGCCCGTTGCCGGCGCCGGGTGGGATGCCGAGCCGGGGATCGTGCTGGTCTGGCGTGATCGCGACGGCCTCGCCGGCCACGCCGCCGTCAGCATCGGGAGCGGAATGGCCCTGTCCAAGCCCTCCCAGTCCTGGTCCAGCCCTCGGGTCATCTGGACGGTGCGGGAGACGATCCGCGCGGCCCGCCACCCGGGACTGACCCTGAGCCGCCGCCGAATACGCTAGGCGACGCCGCGTACTCGCCGATCGTTGCCCGATGACGGGCGGGCTTCGGCCGGAAGGGATTCTGGGACCGTGCACAGCGGCCACTCCACCGTGATCGCACCCTGCAGACCCCGCCCGGCACGGTCGGCGTTGAAGTCCTCGGCCCAGGACCTATGCTGCTCGGTCTGCCAGCGTTGCAGTTCCGGGAGGGTGCGGGTCGCCAGCTCGGGGTGACGCCTGGCCTGCTCCGCGAGCACGTCCAGGGTGGCGGCCACATCGACGTCGGCGGTGTGCAGTTCGCCCTGCTCCTGCACGCCGTAGTGCCCACAGAGGTCGATGAGCTTGCGTTTGCCGAGACGATGCCGCTCGAGCCCGCGGTCCAGCACCAGCGGGTCGAGAACCGGCGCGAGCGGACTGCCCAGGCGCTCTCCGATCGTCGCCAGGCCGTGCCGTTCGAGTTCCCGCTCGATGATGGTCAGGTCGAACGAGGCGTTGAAGGCCACCACGGGTACCCCGTGTCGGAACGCGGCGACGAGCTCGGCCGAGATCTGCGCCAGCGCCGCCGCGGGAGCCATGCCGTGTGCGCGCGCGTACGCCGTGGAGATCCCGTGGATCGCCGCCGCCTCCTCGGGAATCTCCACCCCTGGATCGATCAGCCACGTGCGCTGCTCGGTGCCACCCGGTCCGCGACCGACCAGCGCAGCGCTGACGATCCGGTCCTTGAAGGGGTTCACACCGGTGGTCTCGGTGTCGAAGCCGAGGAACGGCCCGTCGATCCACGTGCGCCCTCGCATGGTGGGCGCTGGGTCCTTCGGCCTCGTGGTCATCGATGTGCTCCTCGCGATCTGATGACGAGACTGCCACGGCCCGCCGACATCGTCGACGAGGCTCGCACGAGAGGCGCTGGAGTGCCCGGGTGGCCTCGCGTCCGGCGGAGGGGATCCGTCCGGAACGAGTAGCCTGCTGGGTGTGAGCAACGAGATCGAGATCGGCCGAGGCAAGCGGGGACGCCGTGCCTATTCCTTCGACGACATCGCGGTGGTGCCGTCCCGGCGCACCCGTGACCCGGAGGAGGTCTCGGTCTCCTGGCAGATCGATGCCTATCAGGTCGAGCTCCCGGTGCTCGCGGCGCCGATGGACTCCGTGATGAGCCCGGCGACCGCGATCGGGCTCGGGCAGCTCGGCGGGGTCGGGGTGCTCGACCTGGAGGGCTTGTGGACCCGGTACGAGGACCCGGAGCCGTTGCTCGCCGAGATCGCGGAGCTGCCGGTGGACGGAGCGACCGGGCGGATGCAGGAGCTGTACTCGGCCCCGATCATCCCCGAACTGATCACCGGCCGGCTCAAGGAGATCCGTGCGGCGGGAGTCACCGTCGCCGGCGCGCTCTCCCCGCAGCGCACCCAGGAGCACTGGCGCACGGTCGTCGACGCGGGCGTCGACCTGTTCGTGATCCGGGGCACCACCGTCTCCGCCGAACACGTCTCCGGCAACGCGGAGCCACTGAACCTCAAGCGATTCATCTACGAGCTGGACGTGCCCGTCGTCGTCGGCGGCGCGTCCACCTACACGGCCGCGCTGCACCTGATGCGCACCGGTGCCGCGGGCGTGCTCGTCGGCTTCGGGGGCGGGGCAGCGCACACCACCCGGCAGACCCTCGGCATCCATGCGCCGATGGCCAGTGCGGTCGCGGACGTCGCAGCGGCCCGTCGGGACTATCTCGACGAGTCCGGCGGTCGGTACGTGCACGTGATCGCCGACGGCGGGGTGGGCCGCAGCGGCGACCTCGTCAAGGCGATCGGCTGCGGCGCCGACGCCGTGATGCTCGGGGCGGCGTTGGCCCGGGCGAGCGAGGCGCCCGGCCGCGGCTGGCACTGGGGTCCCGAGGCCCACCACCCGCACCTGCCTCGTGGCGAGCGGGTCCGGGTCGGCACCGTCGGCACCCTGGAGGAGATCCTGCTCGGCCCCGGTACCAGGGCGGACGGCACCCTGAACCTGTTCGGCGCGCTCCGCCGGGCGATGGCGACCACGGGCTACTCCGACCTCAAGGAGTTCCAGCGTGTCGAGGTCGTCGTCTCCCCGTACAGCCCACGCTGACCCCGGTGAGTGCGTCGGAGACGTCAGCTGACGCCGTGCTGCCGGGTCCGCGGCCGGAGGTCCGGGAGGCGCTCGACGCGGACTCCGCGCGCATCGTCGAACTGTGGCACTCGTGCGGGCTGACCCGGCCGTGGAACGATCCGGGGACGGATCTGGCCCAGGCGCGGGCGGGTGGGACGTCGACCGTGCTGGTGCTCGAGACGCCCGACGGCGTGGCCGGCACGGTCATGGTCGGGCTCGACGGGCACCGGGGCTGGGTCTACTACCTGGCGGTCGACCCGGCGCACCGAGGGCTTGGCCACGGCCGTCGCCTGATGGTCGCCGCGGAGGCGTGGCTGCTCGGCGAGGGGGCCCGGAAGGTGCAGCTGATGGTCCGGGCGGGCAACGACGTCAGCGCGTTCTACCAGGCCCTCGGCTACGCCGATCAGAGCACGCAGGTGCTCGGACGTTGGCTCGAGGAACCGGCGGACCGACCACAGGACTGACACAGGACCGCTCGGCCGGCGCTGCGCCGTCGGGCCGGCGTCAGCCGACCAGGGCCACGGTGAGGGCCACGACGGCGAGCAGCGGGGCGACGCCCTGCACGGCCGCGGCGCGGGCCATGGCCCGGTTGCGGGTGACCAGGACGAGGGCGGCCAGCACCATCGAGCCCGCGCCGGCGTAGACCAGGGCGGCGCCCGGGCCGGTGACCCCGACGGCGAGCAGCACGATGCCGGTCGCGCTCATCACGGCGAGGAAGAGGTTGTAGAAGCCCTGGTTGTAGGCAAGGTCCGCGGACGAGGCGGCCTGCTCCGGGGTGGTTGCGAACGTGGCGCGTCCACGCGGGGTGTTCCACGCGAACGACTCGAGCACGAAGATGTAGACGTGCACCAGGGCGGCCAGCCCGGCGAGTACCTGCGCGAGCACCAGCATGAGGATCCCGTCCGTGGCTCTTCACCGGCGCCGATCGCCGATGCAGACCAGCCTCGCAGGCGCGCCGTGGTGCCCCATGCCGACACGCGGTGCGATCAGGTGCGGACCCGCCAGTTCGCCACCGCCGCGGCGGCCGCGCCGAGTGCCTCGTCGAGCGGCTCGACCTGCGGGTACCAGGTGCGTTCCCACTCGAGGGAGACCGGGCCGTGGTAGCCACCCTCCGCCAGCTCCTCGAGGACCTCGTCCATGGGGACGACGCCCGTCCCCTGCAGGACGGGCGTGGTGTCTGCGGCACTGACGGTGTCCTTGATCTGGACGTAGCCGCGGCCGTCGCGCAGGTGCGGGAGCAGAGCGGCGGCGGTGTCGGCCGGGCGTTCGCCGACGCGCCACGGGTGTAGCGCGTCCCAGATGACGCCGACCCGGTGGTCCGGGTCCGCGGCGCCGAGGAGGTCGAGCACCCTGGCGAGGTCGACGCCACGCGGGTGGGAGTCGTGTGTCTCGAGCAACGGCCGAACACCGAGGTCGGTCGCGACCGGGAGGGCGGCCGCCAGCCGTCGGACGATCCTGGCGTCGGCTGTTGCGGTGTCCTCGAGCAGCCGCGGCAACTCGTCCTTGCCGGCCGGGTGGGCCGGGGCGCCCGGGAACACCCGGACGAAGCCGGCCCCGAGATCGTCGGCCAGGTGCAGATGGGCGATGAGGGCGGCGACCACGGACTCGTCGTCGGTGACGGCACCCGCACGGATGCCACTTGCCACCGCGAGGACCTCGATGCCGGCGGCCTCCAGTTCCGCACGGATCCTGGTCCGCTCGGCCGTCGTCAGACCGGTGTGGATCAGAGCGTCCGGGGCGGCGCGCAACTCGACCAGGTCGACCTCGTGGCGGGTGACCACGTCGATCACGGTCGCGAGATCGTCACCCGGGGCGCCGAGCGTGGACGCACCGAGGCGCCAGTGCCCGCCTGTCACGCCATCACCCCCATCGCCTCCGACGTGACCTCTTCCTCGGCGGGCAGGCCCTCGGTGTACCGCGCCAGCTCCGTGAGGGCGCGGCGACTCATCATCCGGGTCTCGGCCCCCAGCGATCCGGCGATGTGGGGCGTGATCATCACGTTCGGGAGGTCATAGAGGATGGATCCAGCCGGCAGCGGCTCGGGATCGGTCACATCGAGGATCGCGTCGAGCCGTCCCGAGGCGCACTCCGCCTCGAGCGCCGTGGTGTCGACCAGGGAACCTCGTGAGGTGTTGATGAGGGTGGCGCCGTCGCGCATCAGTGCGAGCTGGGGGGCCGCGAGCATGTGGTGCGTGCTCGGCAACTGTGGGGCGTGCACGCTCACGACGTCCGAACTGGTCAGGAGCTCCTCGAGCCCGACGCGTCGCGCCCCGGCGGCCGCTATCCGGTCCGCGTCGACGAACGGGTCATAGACGAGCGTCTGGACCTGCAGGCCGAGCAGCCGCTGCGCAACCCGCGCACCGATCCGGGAGAACCCGATCAGGCCGATCGTGCGGTCGACGTTGCCGAGCTGGGCGCGATGACGGTGCTTGTAGGCCCAGTCCTCGCGGTGGCTGCGGGCGGCCTGGGCGAGGAACGGGGCCTTCTTGCCGGCGAACACGATCGCCGCGAAGGTGAACTGCGCGACCGGCTCCGCGTTCTCCTCGGCGGCTGTCGTCACACGGATCCCACGGGCCCAGAGCTCGTCGGAGACGAGGGATCGCACCGTGCCGGCGCAGTGGAAGACCGCCTGCAGGTGCGGCGCGGCGGCCAGGCGGTCGCCGTCCAGCCTCGGGCAACCCCACGACGTGATCAGGACCTCGGCGTCGGCGAGGCGGGCCCGTGCTGCGGGCGAGTCGAGTTCGGACACGGGAGTCGGGTCCGGACCGAGGTCGGCCAGCGTGTGCAGGCGCTCGAGCTCGGCGGGACCGAACTGCTCCGGGAAGACCCGGTCCTGCATCACGAGCAGGGCCTTGGGCCGGTGGCGCGGTGACATGGTTCCTCGTATCCCATCGTCGGGTGAGTGAGCGCATCCCATCATCGGGAGGTGCGTGGGCCTGGCTCGATTAGATCAAGTACGATCATGAACGTTACATGACGATCCGCATGGTAGCGGACTGATCATCGGCTCGTGCCGTGACACGAATCTGCCACTGCTCGTGGGACTGGAGTACCGAAGATGGACGACGAGTCAGCAGGCAGTCCGCGCGCCCTTCTGCCCGAAGATCGGCGTGAACGGCTCCTCGCCGTGCTCCAGGACGGTGCGACGCATCGAATCGACACGCTCGCCACGACGCTCGGCGTCACCGCCGTGACGGTGCGCCGCGACGTGGGGCTGCTCGCGCACGAGGGTCACGTGCACCGGGTCCGCGGCGGGGTGCGGCAGGTACGGGTCGCGGCGGACGCCCGCCTGGTGCCGGCCCGACAGACCAGCCGGGGCCTCATCCTCGGCATGGTGGTGCCGACCCTGCGTCACAACTACTGGCCGGAGATCGCCAGGGGCGCGACGGCCGCGGCCGACGAGCGCGGTGCGACCATCGCGCTACGGGGCTCGACCTATGAGCCGGCCGAATACCGCAGGGACGTCGAGGGTCTGCTCGAGACCACGCATGTGGACGGACTGATCCTGGCTCCGGACCCGCGGGTGGCCGAGCCCGATCTGGGGGAGTGGCTGGGGTCGCTCGGGGTGCCGGTGACGTTGGCGGAACGGCAGCTCGAGGTCGGGCGATACTCCCAGCCGATCGAGGCTGTCTCGACGGACCACGAACTCGGCGGGGTGCTGGCAGTGCGCTATCTGCACGCCCGCGGACATCGGAGGGTCGCGCTCATGGTCTCCGACTCGGTCACCGCGGGCCAGTTGCGGCAGGGCTGGCGTGCGGCCTGCGAGGAACTCGGGCTGCCGATCGACGGCACACCCGAGGCAACGATCAGGGTCTACTCCGACCCCGGCTGGCGGGCGGCTCTGGACGAGTTCATCGAGCGGATGCGGGCCAGCGCCGCCACCGCTGTCCTCGTGCACCCGGACGACGATGCGCTCGAGCTCGTCGGCCGCTGCGCCGAAGTGGGCGTCCGGGTGCCCGAGGACCTCTCGGTGATCAGCTACAACGATGAGGTGGCGAACCTCGCGTCGCCCGCGATCACCGCCATGAGCCCACCGAAGGCGATGATCGGGCGGTACGCCGTGGAACTGATGCTCTCCAGGCTCGCGCCCGGCGGATCCGACCTGCCCGTCCGCCGAGTCATCCTCACTCCGGCACTGAACGAGCGTGCCTCGACGGCGCGGGTCTGACGCGCCGCGGTGCCGTCACGCCGTGGCGGGGAGCGCAGCAGTCGCTTCGGTCGCGCCGATGTGATGTAGCATGCTCAGCACTGAACACGCGTGAGCAGAGATGTTCAGTATTGAGCAGACTGAGGCAACAAACGGCAACAAGGCGGGGCCGCACCCACGGCGTGGCTAGCGTCACAACTGAAGCCCACCCGCGTCCATCGTCGGACCCGGACCCCACAAGTACACAGACCTCCGCACACGTGAGCTCCGCAGATCCCCCGGCGGCACGTCGGCACGACAGGTGCCAGCGGTTCACCACTCACAGGGGGTGGGTCAGAGCACCCACCCCAGATCCGAAAGGACCAAGCAATGACGCTTCGCAGACGAGACTTCCTGGCCGCATCCGGTGTGTCCATCTCCGCGCTCGCCCTCGCGGCCTGCTCCGGCGGCGGCAGCGGTGGTGGCGGCAACGGCGGTGGCGGCGGCGGCGGAGAGATCTCGATCCTCACGCCCGAGTTCGCGGGCACCACGGGCAAGGCGGCGTTCGAGGGCGGCATTCTGGACGGCTTCTTCGAGGGCAGCGACTTCACCTACAAGGTCGACTACACGGACTGGACGAAGCTGAACGAGAAGCTGTCCACCTCGGTGGCAGGTGGCCTGGTCGCTGACATGATCATGCCCGGGGCGGGCTGGGTGGAGCCGTTCGCCCACAAGGGCGTCCTGACCGAACTGCCGGAGTCGCTGCTGGACGGGCTCCCGGTCAACGAGAACCTGCTCGCCCAGTGCCGCTACGAGGGCACGCTGCACGCACTGCCGTTCTTCGTCGACGGTCGCATCTGCATCTACAACAGGGCGATGTTCGACGCGGCGGGCATCGCCGACATCCCCACCAACCTGGATGACCTGCGCGAGGCGCTCAAGGAGGTCACGCCGGACGGCGGCGTGGGCATCGACCTGTTCTCCTCGAACATCCGCCAGACCTGGAGCCACCTCCTCGGCTGCTTCGGCGGGCGGCTGTTCAACGACGACGGCACCGAGGTGACCTTCACCGACGGCACCGGGGTGGCGGCGCTGCAGTACATGCTCGACCTCGTCGCCGACGGCACCGCGAACTTCGACGTCAAGGGCGCCGAGGGCCAACCCCGCCCGTGGCAGCAGGGGCAGGCGGCCGTCGACCTGCTCAACTCGAGCCTCTGGCCGTCCTTCACGGAGCAGAGCCCGGACCTGGTCACCGAGGACGCGATGGGGATGTTCCTGCTGCCGTCCGCCGAGACCGGCGGGGACCCGGTGATGTGGACCGGTGGCACGCTGCTGACCATGTCCTCCCGCAGCGCGAACCCGGAGAAGGTCCAGGAGCTCATGAGCTACATGCTCGAAGCCGGCCCACTGCTGACCGCGGTCACCGAGAGTGGCAAGGTGCCGGCCCGGACCGACATCGACGACCCGGTCGTGACCGACAACCTCATGGCGCAGTACACGATCGACAACTTCGACTACGCCACGGCGTTCGAGGGCGGCAGCCCTGCCTGGATGGAGATCCGTGGCCTGGTCGCGCCCGAGCTCGAGGCGGCCGTCACCGGCCAGAAGACGGCGCAGCAGGCCATCGACGCCCTCGCGGCGGCCTCCCAGGACGCGCTCTCGCGCGTCTGAGCCGGAAAGCTCGTCAGGAACAGTCGATGAGTACCAACACGGTCGACAGGCAGACCCTGTCCACGACCCGACGACGTCGAGTGCCCACGCTGACCCAGCGGCAGGGGCGTTGGGGTTTGTTGTTCGCCGCCCCGGCGACGGTTCAGATCGCTCTGTGGACGGGCCTGCCCGTCCTTGTGTCGATCATTCTGAGCTTCACGAACTACGACATGCTGAACCCGCCGGAGTTCCTCGGGTTCGACAACTATGTGACCCTCGCGAACGACCCGGTGTTCTGGAAGGCGCTGGGCAACAACTTCATCATGGCGATCGTCGGGATCCCGATCTCGATCCTGATCTCGTTGGCATTGGCCGTCATGCTGAACCAGGGCCTTCGGGGAAACTCGATCTTCCGGACGGCCGTGTTCCTGCCACACGTCACGGCGACCGTGGCGATCGCGATGATCTGGTTGTGGATCTACTCGCCGGGCGGCAACGGCTTGTTCAACATCGTGCTCGGCTTCTTCGGAGTGCCCAACCAGGCGTTCCTGGCCAGCCCCTCGCAGGCATTGCCTTCGGTGATCCTGGTGACGATCTGGCAGGGCATCGGCCTGAAGATGATGATCTATCTGGCATCGTTGCAGGGGATCGACCAGCAGTTGTACGAGGCTGCCGACATCGACGGTGCGTCGGCCGTGCAGAAGTTCTTCCGGATCACGATACCGATGCTCAAGCCGGTGACGTTCTTCATCCTGGTGACCTCCATCGTCGGGAACTTCCAAACGTTCGACCTGATCTACAACCTGACGAACGGTGGTCCGGCGAACTCGACGACGGTCATCACGTATCAGATCTACCAGACGGCGTTCCAGCAGTTCCGGATGGGGCTGGCGACAGCTCAGTCCGTGGTGCTGTTGATCGTGCTGGTCGTCCTGACGATCTTCTCGCGACGCATCACGGGTGGTAAAGATGACTGACACCGTACTTCCCGGGACCCTCGATGCGTCGGCGGGCACCGAACAGGGCGCCGCCGAGCGCAAGGCCGCGGCTCGAACTGCGAAGCAGGCCAACAAGCGCTCGGCGAGCAAGAAGCGACGGATCTCGCGGGCGGCATTGACCGTCCTGCTGATCGTGGTGTCGTTCGTGATGGCGCTGCCATTCGTCTGGATGTTCCTGACGTCGGTGCGATCCTCGCCGGAGATCTTCTCGTCGGACATGCCGATGTGGCCCGCCGAGTGGCACTGGGAGAACTTCACGGTGGCACTGGAGCGTGCCCCGTTCGGGATCTATGCGCGCAACAGCTTCATCATCGCCGTGGTGCACACGATCTCCAACCTGGTGTTCGGGTCGATGGCGGGCTACGCGCTGGCCAAGATCCGGTTCAAGGGTTCGTCGGTGATCTTCGGATTCATCCTGGCCTCGATGATGATTCCGTTCTACGCGATCGTCATCCCTGAGTTCCTGATGATCCGGTTCGTGCCGTTCGCCGGCGGCAACGACCTCTTCGGTCAGGGCGGCACCGGTTGGTACGACACCTGGTGGGCGTTGTTGATCCCGGGGTTGGTCTCGCCGTTCAACATCTTCCTGTTCCGGCAGTTCTTCATCTCCACGCCGACCGAGCTGATGGAGGCGGCCCGCATCGACGGCGCCTCCGAGGCGCGCACGTTCGTGCAGATCATGGCGCCGCTGATCCGGCCCGGGATGCTCACCGTGGCGCTGCTGGCGTTCGAGGCCGGGTGGAACAACTTCCTCTGGCCGTTGCTGGTGACCTCCAGCACGAACCTACGCACGATCCAGCTCGGGCTCTCGGTGTTCCGGCAGGAGGCGGGCACGGAGTTCAACCTGTTGATGGCGGGCACCACGATGGCCGCGGTCCCGATGATCGTCATGTTCTTCTTCTTCCAGAAGCAGTTCGTGAACGGGTTCGTCGGATCCGGGCTCAAATAGGGGGTGTCGGCGATGGATCTGAACAGGTTCCTACGGGTCCCGGCGGCGCTGATCGCGGCGAACTGGGCCGGGCTGCTGGGGGTGGTGAGCGTTGCCGCGGTCATCCCCGCGTTCGCCGGGAACGCCCGGGTGATGGCGGATCTGGACGAACACGGCGACGTCTCCGGGCGTGTCGTGTTCGCCCAGATCCGTCGCACCACCGGCCGTGACCTGCCCGTCTCGCTGGCCTGGTGGGTCTATGTCCTCGTCGGCACTGCGACGGCGTGGCTCATGGTCACCGCGTTCGAGGGCGGCACCCGGGTCTTCTTCGTCGGGGTGCTCGTCCCGGTCTACTGGATCGTCGGCGCTCTGATCGGCGCCTACATCCGGTCCGCCGCCACCGTCAGCCTCGACAGCGACCGCGCCGCCGTCATGACCGAGGCAGGACGCCTGGTGTTCACGGCACCGATCCGCACCCTCCTGACGGTCCCGGTCGTGCTCGCCATGACCCCCGTCTGGGCGCTGCCACCGATCACCATCGCCTGCGGCCTCAGCCTGCCCGCCTGGGCACTCAGCAAGACCTGGGGACCGACCACGACCGCCGCCCAACACCGCGCCGACAGCGACGCCAACCACGACCCCGACGCCTGGAACCTCTCACCCGTCTGAGGAGCAGCGGGTGCAGCTGCTGCTCAGAGCGGTGCGGCGAGCCGCTCGAGCCAGGTGATGATGCCCTGGTGCTGGGTGTCCGCCGCCGCGGCCGCGGCCGCCGAGTCCTCCGTCGCCCTGCGCAACTGCTCCTGTGCGTCCTGGATCTGACGCTCGGCGCGCTGCCGCTGCGCCTGGGCGTCGGCGCTCGACCGGGCAGCCTCTCGCCGGTCCTGGAAGAAGACCACCCCGGCACCGACGGCGGCGGCCACGGCGAGGGCGACCAGACCGGGGCTCTGGATCGCCAGCAGTGCGAACGCGACCGCGGCCACGCCGAGCCCGATCGCCGTCGGTCGCCGCCAGGCCGGACGTGGCGGGGTCGTCACGACCTGCTTCTGCCAGGTCGACGACGTCGGGCCGGTCGGGGTCACGGTGACCGTAACGCCACGCCCGACGCGCACCTCTGCGCTCTGGGGCGGCGGCGTCCTGGTCTGATCAGCCAGGCGGCCGGCGAGTTGCTCTACGGCGGGTGCGACGATCCGTAGCGCGACGCGCCGAAGCTCCGGGTTCGGTGGGGCGTCCTCCTCGGCGCCGTCTCCGCCCAGCATCCGGAACCTCCACTTCGGCCCGCTCGACCGAAGTTCGAGGTCGTCGAGAACCGTCTGACGAACCGAGCCGACGGCCGTGTGATCGGGTGTCGGCGGCAGTGCCGGTCCGTCGGAGATCCCGATCGCTGCGAGCGCGCCGCGGATCTGGACCATTCGGCGCAGGATGGCCTCCTCCCCGGGTGCGCCCCTGGTGATCAGCAGGGCCAACTGGTCGGCGAGGGCGTCGTCCGTGGACGTCGACGCACCTGGCGCCTGCGTCGCCGGCGCGGTCACGATCGACTCCACCCAGCCCTGGAGCTTCTCGAGCCCACGGCCCCCGTCGACCGCCGGCGGCCCACTGTCGCGCTGAGCGCCGATGGCGATCTGCTCGATCTGACCCACCAGGGCCCCGTCGACCGGCACCACCTGGCGCAGCGCATCGACCAGGCCGGCGCGAGCCTGCTCGCCGAAGCGTCCCGTGGCCACCGCACGCCAGATCAGGATCTCGTCGTCGGTCACCTGATCGGTCGACGGATACATGCTGGGAAGCAGGGGGTAGGCACGCTCGGGTCGGCCGGTCATGGCCGCGAGACAGACGATGGTCTGGTCCGTCTGGAAGGTGTCCCGACGGCGGGCCTCGGCGAGCAGGGCCTCGGGGTCACCCGCGCCGGGATCGAGTTCGGCAGCGAGCGCCCGGCTGGCCGGGTGGAGCCAGTATCCCGGCACGTCGGGCGGCGGGACCGCGGGCACCCGGTCCGAGCCGGCCCCGCCGAGAGCCGGCAGCGTCGCGACGACCTCCCGAGCGAACCGCCGGGTCGCCGCGGCGTCCGCGTGCTCGGTCAACTGCTCACGGGTGTCCTCGAGATCGACGACGGCCACCAGGGCGTTCTCCAACTGGTTCACGCGCGTCGCGAGATCCGTCGTCGTGCGTTGCATCTGACGGCGCATCGCGGACTGGGAGGCATGGTGCGCGACTTCGAGGTCCTCGATGCGGCGGCGTTGCTGCAGGTCGTACCAGTCTCCGCCGCCGAGCCACCAGGCGAACAGGTCACCCATCAGATCGTCCCCTCCGTGTCCGGACCATGACTGCCGATGATGGCAGAGCGGTGCCGGTCAGGGGTCGCCCGGTGCGGGTAGTGCTCACCATCGGCCGGGAGCCCGAGGAGGAGGCGCTGGTCGGGACCGAACTGGTCGTACGGGGGTCCACCGGCCCGGTCCTCGGCTGAGATACTTGCTCCGACCCCCGACATCGACCAGGAGCAGTGATGACGCAGGACGCGACCGAATACCGCATCGAGCACGACACGATGGGGGAGGTGCGGGTACCAAGGGACGCCAAGTACCGCGCCCAGACCCAGCGTGCGGTGGAGAACTTCGCGATCTCCGGCACCGGGATCTCCCGTCACCACATCGCCGCGCTGGCCCAGATCAAGCGTGCGGCCGCGACGGCGAACGCCGAGCTCGGCGTGCTCGACCAGGCACGGGCGGATGCGATCCGGGCTGCCGCGGACCGGGTCATCGCCGGCGAGTTCGACGCGCACTTCCCGATCGACGTGTTCCAGACCGGTTCGGGGACGTCGTCGAACATGAACGCCAACGAGGTCATCGCCACGCTCGCCACCGAGGCGGGCACCGAGGTGCACCCGAACGACCACGTGAACGCGTCGCAGTCCTCCAACGACGTGTTCCCCGCCTCGATCCACATCGCCGCCACCGAGGCCGTGATCACCGAGCTCCTGCCCGGCCTTGAGGTCCTCGCAACCTCCCTCGAGGCGAAGGCGACCGAGTTCGCCGACGTCGTCAAGGCGGGCCGCACGCACCTGATGGACGCCACACCCGTGATGCTCGGCCAGGAGTTCGGCGGCTACGCCCAACAGATCCGCAACGGGATCGCCCGGGTGACCTCCGCCCTGCCCAGGCTGGCCGAACTGCCCCTCGGAGGAACCGCCGTCGGCACCGGCATCAACACGCCGGCGGGCTTCCCGCAGCGCGTGATCGCCCTGGCCGCCGAGAACACCGGGCTACCCCTGACCGAGGCACCGAACCACTTCGAGGCGCAGAGCGCGCAGGACTCGCTGGTGGAGACCTCCGGCCAGCTGCGCACGGTCGCGGTCTCGCTCGTGAAGATCTGCAACGACCTGCGGTGGATGGGTTCCGGCCCCCGCGCCGGCATCGGCGAGATCGCACTGCCGGACCTACAGCCAGGGTCCTCGATCATGCCGGGCAAGGTGAACCCGGTGATCCCGGAGGCCACCCTGATGGTCGCCGCCCAGGTGATCGGCAACGACGCAGCCATCGCGTTCGCCGGGGCCAGCGGCACCTTCGAGCTGAATGTGATGCTGCCGGTGCTGGCCAGGAACCTGCTCGAGTCGATCAACCTGCTCGCGAACGCCTCCCGGGCCCTGGCCACGAAGTGCGTTGACGGGATCACCGCGAACGTCGAGCGGGCCCGCGAACTGGCCGAGTCCTCGCCGTCGATCGTGACCCCGCTGAACCGGATCATCGGGTACGAGGCGGCGGCGAAGATCGCCAAGCACTCGGTGGCCCAGGGCCTCACGATCCGCCAGGCCGTGGAGGACCTCGGCTATGTGGAGCGCGGCGAGGTGACGCCGGAGCAACTCGACGCGGCGCTGGACGTCGCCTCGATGACCCACCCCTAACCCGAACCGGCGAGCGGCCCCGGACGAGTGATCGTCCGGGGCCGCTCGCCCGTTCCGGCCAGAGCGGATCTCAGAAGAGGTCGGCGAAGCCGAGGTCGACGAGGTTGTCGTGGGAGGTCTTCAACGCGTCGAAGACGTCCCGGCCGTACAACTGGTCCTGCTCCACGAACATGTACTTCACGCCGTTGGCGACCGACTGCTCGACGATCGACTTGAAGTCGAGGGTGCCCTCGCCCACCTCGGCGAACTGCACGACCTCGCTGAAGGCCTTCATGAACGCGCCCCGGTCGCCCTCGGCGAGCGCCTTGAACGCCTCCGGTGCGATCGCGCCGATGCGGTAGTCCTTGAGGTGCACCAGGTCCGCGCGGTCCGCATACTTGCGCAGCGTGCGGACCGGGTCGTTGCCGCCGCGCTGGACCCAGTGCACGTCGAGTTCGAGCCGCATGTTCGGGGCGGTCTCGTTGATGATGTCCAGCAGGCTCCGGCCGTCGAACTTCATGAACTCGATGTGGTGGTTGTGGTAGTACAGGCTGATGCCGTGCTCGGCCAGCCTGAGCGCCTGCTCATCGGAGCGGCGGCAGAAGTCGAGCACCTGATCCAGCGACTCCAGCAGGGCCAACGGCAGCATCCCGATGCGCAGATTGGTCGCGCCGAGGGCCTCGGCGTCGGCGACGATCTTGTCGAACTCCGAGGTGAGGGCGTCCGCGGAGCCCTCCGGTCCCGCGTCGAGCGCCGTGGAGAGGGCGCCGAACTCGATACCCAGTTCCGTGCGGGCACGGGCCATCTCGGCCACGTTCGCCTCGTCCATCGGGATCTGGGACACCTCGACGGCGTGGTAGCCGATGTCGCCGATACGCGCGAGCGTGTCATACGCGCCGAGCTCACTGACCTTGCCCTTGAGCATCATCGCCTGGACGCCGATCTTGGCCATCTGTCCGCACTCTCCTTCATCGTGATCGTGTGTGCTGGGGTGGACCCAGCGGGAGCCGGGGACAGACGCCTTCGGCCATCCCCTTGGGGTGAGGCTAGGCGAGCGCGGCACCCCCGGGGCAGCGGTTGCCGGGCTTTGCCACCCCGGCACACGTGCGCACGGTGCCGTCACCGGTCGCAGCGACGGACGGCTTCAGGCGATCCGGATCATCATGTCGAAGTACCCACGGATCGGTCTGTGGCCACGGGTTCTGCTCGTCAGAGGAGGTTGATCAGGCCCACGATGCCGACGAAGAAGATCGCCGCGGCGGAGATGAGGAGCATCACGGTGAACGCCCTACCGTCCTTGACCAGCGGATCGGTCTGTCGGTGCGACAGGTAGACGGTCGATGCCGCGACGCCCATCAGGAAGACCGCGTTCAGGATCCCGGCGAGGATGACCAGGGCGAGCGGCGAGGACACGACCGTCCCGAGCAGGCCCCAGAGGATCGGCAGCAGGATCATGATGCCCCGCATCCAGCGGTCACGTTGGCCCTGATCGTTCCACTCGAAGGCGCCGAACACCGCCAGCGTGTTTCCCACCTGCCGGCCGAGGCTGGGGACATTCGCGATGATCGTCTTGAAGAGGGCGACGCCGGCGCCGATCAGGAACACGGTGGCGCCCCACTGTCCGACGGCCGTCGAGAAGATGCTCGAGATCGTGGTCATGACCTCGTCGCCCTCGGGGACGAGCCCCTGCGGGTGCAGGACGGCGGCGCCGAGGATGTAGAACGCCGCGGTCGAGACCGTGTACACGCCCCAGGCCACCCACGCGTCCATCTTCATGACCTTGATCCACCCCCGCGCGCGCCTGGCCCAGGCCTCGGAGCCGTCGTTCCTGCCCGACCAGGCTGCATAGCCCTTCTCGACGCACCAGTAGGTGTAAGCGGTGACCTCGCCGGCGCCGACGCCGGTCAGGCCGAACATGGACAGGGCGACGCCCATCGAACCGAGCGCTATCTGGAACCGCATGCCCTCGCCCAGGTCGGCGAGACTCCAGGAGAACTCGGTGCCGAGGATGAGGAACACGATCACCACGGCGAACGTGGTGACGAGCACGACGAGGATCGTGGAGACGCCCTCGACGATCGTGTACCGGTTCCACACGTGGATCCCGATCGCGATGACGACAAGAATCGCCACCCAGGTGCCGATCGACAGCAGGGAGTAGGGGTCACCACCGATGGGCAGCAGTGAGGAGAATGCGAACGCGGCCGCGCTGATGACCCCGGCCTGGCTGGTGAAGAACTGGATGAACATCAGCAGCACGAGCCAGGCCATCCAGCCCCGCCCCGCGATCCTGGGCGGAACCTCGTTGTAGCCCGTCACCGCGACCTTGCCGGTGGAGATGGACCAGCGGCCGAGCTCGATCTGTACCCACACCTTGAGGAACGTGGAGACCAGGACCAGCCAGAGCAGGACGAACCCCGCCTGCGCCCCCAACGTCGTCGCGGTCAGGAGCTCGCCGGAGCCGACCACGGCCGCAGAGGTGATCATGCCCGGACCGAGGAACCTCACCCGGCCGCGGACCGTGGCGGGTGGGTCCTGGATGTCCCGGGGATCCAGTGCGTACGGATCCACGATGTCGGACGTGACGTGGCTCCCGCCGGTGTTCGTGACGCTCATGCGATCCCCAATCTCTGGGAGCGTCGTTGGGGCTCGAGACATCCGCCCGACGGCGCCCGTGCCGTCGAAGTGGCCCACACCCTACGGGAGGTCGGTCGGTCCCGCACCGGGACAGGTGCCCGGTGTCCGGACCGGTGCGTCAGGTGTGCAACGCGGGTCAGCTGCCGACGACCGCGACCGACTCGCGCGCGATCTCGAACTCCTCGTTGGTGGGCACCACGAGCACGGTCACGGGCGAGCCCGCGCCGCTGATGCGCCGGATGCCGTCGGCGCGGGCCGTGTTCGCGGTCTCGTCCAGGTGGATGCCGAGCGGCTCCAGACCCTTGAGCGCCCCGGCGCGGACGGTGTCGCTGTTCTCCCCGATCCCGGCGGTGAACACGATCGCATCCACACGTCCGAGGACCGCGGTGTAGGCGCCGATGTACTTGCGCAGCCGGTAGCAGTACACCTCCATCGCGAGCGTCGCAGCCTCGTCCCCGGCGTCCACGGCGTCGCCGATGTCGCGCATGTCCACCATGCCGGTGAGTCCGAGCATCCCGGACCGGCGGTTCATCAGGTTGTCGATCTCGTCGATGCTCATGCCGGCGGTCCGGGACAGGTGGAACACGACGGCCGGGTCGATGTCGCCGGTGCGGGTCCCCATCACGAGACCCTCGAGGGGCGTGAGGCCCATCGAGGTGTCCACCGAGATCCCGTCCCGCACGGCGGTCACCGACGCCCCGTTGCCCAGGTGCAGCACGATCAGGTTCGACTCCTCGCGGGCGATGCCGAGGAAGGCCGCCGCCTCCCGCGCGACATACTGGTGGGACGTGCCGTGCGCGCCGTAGCGCCGGATCCGGTGCGCCGCGGCGACCTCCCGGTCGATCGCGTAGGTCGCCGCGTGATCGGGCATGGTCAGATGGAACGCGGTGTCGAACACCGCCACGTGCGGCAGCTCCGGGAAGGATGCCCGGGCGGCCCGGATGCCGTCGAGGTTGGGCGGGTTGTGCAGCGGCGCGAGGTCGGAGAGGTCCCCGATGATCGCGACCACCTCGTCGTCGATCAGCACGGAGCCGCCGAACCTGGCCCCGCCCTGGACCACGCGGTGCCCCACCGCGACCAGCCCGGCCTGGGCGAGCGAGGGCCCGTGCTCGGCGAACGCGTCGGCCATCGCCTCCATCGCGACCGTGTGGTCCGGGACCGGCAGTTCGAGGTGGTGCTTGTCCTCGCCCACCGAGTGCGTGAGCGCACCGGACGCCTGGCCGATCCGCTCCACGAGCCCGACGGCGCTCGCGGCCCCGGTCTCGGCGTCGACCACCTGGTACTTCAGGGACGACGATCCGGAGTTGATGACGAGGACGTTCGTGCTCACAGGGCGGCTCCTTGGGCCTGGATGGCGGTGATGGCGACGGTGTTGACGATGTCCTGCACGAGGGCGCCACGGGACAGGTCGTTGACCGGCTTGTTCAGGCCCTGCAGGACCGGTCCGACGGCGACGGCACCGGCGGAGCGCTGCACCGCCTTGTAGGTGTTGTTGCCGGTGTTGAGGTCCGGGAAGATGAACACGGTGGCCCGGCCCGCGACCTCCGAGTCCGGCAGCTTCGTCTTCGCGACGGAGGCGTCCACGGCGGCGTCGTACTGGATCGGACCCTCCACCACGAGGTCGCCGGCGCGCTCGCGGACGAGTTCGGTGGCGGTGCGCACCTTGTCCACGTCCGCACCGGAACCGGACTCCCCGGTCGAGTAGGACAGCATGGCCACGCGTGGGTCCACCCCG
The DNA here is from genome assembly GCF_009708215.1 of Occultella kanbiaonis. Taxonomy (NCBI): domain Bacteria; kingdom Bacillati; phylum Actinomycetota; class Actinomycetes; order Micrococcales; family Ruaniaceae; genus Occultella; species Occultella kanbiaonis. Next base: position 1,316,535 of record NZ_CP046175.1, read on the forward strand.
AACTGCGCGGCCGTGGCGGCGGAGGAGACCGCGATGTCCGCGAGCTGCTCGGCGGTCGGGTCCGGGTTCACGGCGCAGTCGCCGTACACGAGCACCTTGTCCTCAAGGCACATGAAGAACACCGAGGACACCACGGAGACCCCGGGCACCGTCTTGATGATCTCGAACGATGGCTTGATCGTGTGCGCGGTGGTGTGCTGCGCGCCGGAGACCATGCCGTCCGCCAGGCCGAGGTGCACCATCAGGGTGCCGAAGTAGGAGACGTCGGTGACGATCTCCCGGGCTCGTTCCGCCGTCATGCCCTTGTGGGCGCGCAGCCGCGCGTACTCCTGCGCGAACCGCTCCCGCAGCTCGGAGTCCTGGGGGGACAGGACCGCGGCCCCGGTCAGATCGAGACCGAGCTCGCTCGCGCGGGCCCGCACGGCCTGCTCGTCGCCGAGCAGGGTCAGCTGGGCCACGTCTCGGGCGAGCAGGGTGCTTGCGGCCCGCAGGATCCGGTCGTCCGAGCCCTCCGGGAGCACCACGTGCTTGCGGGCGGACCTGGCCCGTTCGATGAGGTCGTACTCGAACATCAGGGGCGTGACGACCTCGCTGCGCGGCACGTCGACGGCGTCGAGCAGGCGGTCACCGTCGACGGCGGACTCGAACGTCGCGCGGGCGACGTCGAGCTTGCGTTGGGAACCGGTGGACAACAGCCCGCGGGTCTTCGCGACCCGGCTCGCGGTCCCGAACGTGCCGTACCGGGTGGTCACGATCGGCAGCCGTTGCCCGAGTCCGGCCACCAGCCGGGCGATCTGGGCGGTGGGCTCGTAGCCGCCGTTGAGGATCAGCCCGGCCAGCGACGGGAAGCTCTCGGCGGCGTGCGCGGCGACCATGGCCAGCAGCACCTCGGAGCGGTCGCCGGGCACGATGACCACGGCCCCGTCCGTGATGCGGTCGAGGATGTGCTCCATCGTCATCCCGCCGACGATGAGTTCCTCGGCCTCCCGGTCGAGCAGCTCGTCGTCGCCGGCGGCGAGGGTGCCGTCGACCGCGATGAGCAGGTCCCGCACGCTCGGCGCGGACAACAGCGGCACGTCCGGCATCACCCAGGCGGGCAGCGGCAGGTCCGCCAGTGTCGCCTCGACGGCCGCGAGCTGCGCCGGGTCGGCTCGGTTGGCGACCACGGCCACCACCCGGGCGTGCGCGGCGTTCAGCTCGGCGATGGACAGGTCCACCATCGAGCGCACGTCCTCCGGGGAGCGGTCGACGGCCGAGGTGACGAGCACGACGGCGGAGCCAAGGTTCGCGGCGATGCGTGCGTTGAACGCGAGTTCCGTCGGCCCGGCGACATCGGTGTAGTCCGAGCCGACGATCACCACCACCTCGCACTGGCGCTCCACCTCGCGGTACTTGTGCACGATGGTGGTCAGGGCGGCGTCCGCGTCGGCGTGCACGTCCTCGTACGTGACGCCGACCGACTCCTCGTAGGTGAGGTCGACGCCGTCGTGCGCGAGCAGGAGCTCGAGCACCGAGTCGCGCCCCTCGTCCCCGCGGGCCACCGGCCGGAACACCCCGACCCGTTTGACCCGCCGGACGAACAGCTCGACCAGCCCGAGCGCCACCGAGGACTTCCCGGTGTGCCCCTCGGGGGAGGTCACGTACACATTCGTCACCATTACTCGTTGTCTCCCGCGGTGGTCGCGGTGGCGCTGCGTGCGGGGCCACCCTCGGCGGTGCCGGTGTCGCCGGCGTCCGGCCACACCCAGTCCCGCACCTCGGGGATGTCGTCGCCGTGCTCGCGGGTGTACCGCCGGGCGCGCAGGCGCGCGTCTGACATCTCCTGGCGCAGCCCGGCGGCCTTCGACCCCAGGCCCGGCACCCGGTCGATGACGTCCATGACGAGGTGGTAGCGGTCCAGGTCGTTGAGCATCACCATGTCGAACGGCGTGGTGGTGGTGCCCTCCTCCTTGTAGCCGCGCACGTGCAGGTTCGCGTGGCCGGTGCGGCGGTAGGTGAGCCGGTGCAGCAGCCACGGGTAGCCGTGGTAGGCGAAGATGACCGGCTTGGTGTCGGTGAAGTAGGTGCTGAAGTCCCGGTCGGACAGGCCGTGCGGGTGCTCGCGTTCGTCCTGCAGGCGCATCAGATCCACCACGTTGACGACGCGGACCCTCAGGTCGGGCAGGTGCCTGCGGAGCAGGTCCGCCGCGGCCAGCACCTCGAGGGTCGGGACGTCCCCGGCGCAGCCGAGCACCACGTCCGGGTCCTCGCCGGGCGCCTCGGTGCCGGCCCACTCCCAGATGCCGAGGCCGCGGGTGCAGTGTGCGATGGCCTCGTCCATGGTCAGGAACTGCGGTCCGGGCTGCTTGCCCGAGACCACCACGTTCACGTAGTCGCGGCTGCGCAGGCAGTGGTCGTAGGTGGACAGGAGCGTGTTGGCGTCCGGCGGCAGGTAGACCCGGACGATCTCGGACTTCTTGTTCATCACATGGTCGATGAAGCCCGGGTCCTGGTGGGAGAACCCGTTGTGGTCCTGCCGCCACACGTGCGAGGAGAGCAGGTAGTTCAGGCTCGCGATCGGGCGCCGCCACGGGATGTCCCGGGTCACGTCCAGCCACTTGGCGTGCTGGTTGAACATCGAGTCGACGATGTGGATGAACGCCTCGTAGCAGTTGAACAGGCCGTGCCGCCCGGTGAGCAGGTAGCCCTCGAGCCAGCCCTGGCACTGGTGCTCGGAGAGCATCTCCATGACCCGCCCGGCCCGGGCGAGGTGGTCGTCGGAGTCGGACTCGAGATAGCCCGCGTTCCACTGCTTGTCCGTGACCTCGTAGACGGCCTGGAGCCGGTTCGAGGCGGTCTCGTCCGGGCCGAAGATGCGGAAGTTGTCCGGGTTGCGCCGGATCACCTCCGTCAGCCACTGCCCGAGCACCTTCGTGGGCTCGGCGATCGCGGCGCCGGGGGCGGGCACGTCGACGGCGAACTCGGTGTAGTCGGGCATCCGCAGGTCGCGGAGCAGCAGGCCGCCGTTGGCGTGGGGGTTCGCGCTCATCCGCAGGTCGCCCGCGGGTGCGAGCGCGGCGATGTCGGAGGCCGGGGCGCCGTCGTCGTCGAAGAGCTCCTCCGCGCCGTAGGACGTGAGCCAGTCGTGCAGGACCTCGAGGTGCTCGGGGGTGTCCCGGGCGCTGGCCAGCGGCACCTGGTGGGAGCGCCAGGAGTCCTCGACCTGCTTGCCGTCGATGACCGGCGGGCAGGTCCAGCCCTTCGGGGTGCGCAGGATGATCATCGGCCAGGTGGGGCGGCTGGTGTTGCCGGCGGCCGCCGACGCCTTGATCTCGGCGATCTCGTTGAACACCTCGTCGAGCAGCGCCGCGAACCGGGCGTGCGCGGCCGCCGGGTCCTCGCCGTCGAAGCCGCCGACGAACAGGTGGGGCTTGTGGCCGTACCCGCGCATCAGGCTGAGCAGCTCGTCGTCGGGGATGCGGGCCAGCACCGTCGGGTTGGCGATCTTGTACCCGTTCAGGTGCAGGATCGGCAGGACCACCCCGTCCAGGGCGGGGTTGACGAACTTGTTCGAGTGCCAGCTGGTGGCCAGCGGCCCGGTCTCCGCCTCGCCGTCGCCGACGACGGCCGTGACCAGCAGGTCCGGGTTGTCGAACGCGGCCCCGTAGGCGTGCGAGAGCACGTAGCCCAGCTCGCCGCCCTCGTGGATGGAACCGGGGGTCTCCGGCGCCACGTGCGAGGGGATGCCACCGGGGAAGGAGAACTGCCGGAACAGCCGGCGCATGCCCTCCGCGTCGGCGGTGATGTCCGGGTAGGTCTCGGTGTAGGAGCCTTCCAGATAGGAGTTCGCGACCAGGCCGGGCCCGCCGTGACCGGGGCCGGTGAGGTAGATGGTGGACTGACCGCGCTCGGCGATCACCCGGTTCAGATGGGCGTAGACGAAGTTCAGGCCCGGGGTGGTGCCCCAGTGGCCGAGCAGCCGCGGCTTGACGTCATCGCGCGACAGCGGGGTCCGCAGCAGCGGGTTCGCGAGCAGGTAGATCTGTCCGACGGACAGGTAGTTCGCCGCCCGCCACCACCGGTCCAGCGCGTTCAGGGTCGCGGCGTCGAGATCGGCGACCGGTCGGTGCAGCCATGGACCCGTCGGCGTCGACGGTGGGCGGGATTCTGCATCGGAAGTGACGGATGACGTGACGGACATGGTCCAACCCCTCGGTGAGCGACAGCACAGCCGTGACCTAGCCTGCCCGTTCCGGGGCCGTTGCGCGAGTGACTTCGGTCCCAGGTGGGGACCGGCGGGGCGTGCACCGGCCGGGACACCCCGGCGCGACGCGTAACCTGGATGGGTGCACGCGTCCGCTGGGTTCTCCGACTGGCTGCGGGCGGCCACCCGCCCCCGCCTGATCGGCATCTTCGTGCTGCTCGTGGCGGGTGCGCTGCTGTGCATCCGGCTCGGCGCCTGGCAGCTGGACCGCGCCCAGATCCGGGGTGACCAGGCCGCCGCCGTCGAGGCCGCCGAGCGCGAGAGCGCGCCCCCGGTGCCGATGGAGACCGTGGTCGCGCCGCAGACACCGTTCACCCAGACGATGGTGGGTCAGCGGGTCACCGTCACCGGCACCTATCTCCCCGAGGATCAGTTCCTCGTCCCCGACCGCGAGCTGGACGGGCAGACCGGCTACCTGGTGGTGACCGCGCTCCGGGTCGAAGCCGGTGACGGCGCCGCGCCCGCCATCCTGCCGGTGGTGCGCGGCTGGGTGAGCGAGCCCGACGCCGCCCACCTCGACGTGCCGAGCGGGCCGGTCGAGCTGACCGGCTACCTCGGTGGACCGGACCCGGCCCAGGCGGGCATCGCCGTCGGGGCTGCGACCGGCGACGAGATCGAGGCCGTCAGTCCGGCGGCCCTCGCGAACGTGTGGGGCACACCGATCTTCTCCGGGCAGTTCGTCCTGGAGGTCCAGGAGCCCGCCGCCGGGGCGGACCTGCGGCCGTACGGAGCCCCGGTGATCGAGGGCGGCGGATTGAACATCCAGAACCTCGCGTACGCGGCCGAGTGGTGGATCTTCGGCGGCTTCGCCCTGGTGCTCTGGTGGCGGATGGTCCGCGACGAGGTCCGCCACCTCCGCGCCGAACGCGGCGAGAGCCCCGCCGGCACCGAGTCCGAGGTCATCGGAACCACCTGACCCCGCGCCCCCACCCGCGCCGTGGGTCGGCGCGGGCGGGGCTACTCCTGCTGCCAGGAGTGCCAGAGCGCGGCGTACTCGCCGTCGGCCGCGACCAGCTCGTCGTGCGGGCCGATCTCGGAGATCCGGCCACCGTCGACCACGGCCACGCGGTCGGCGTCGTGCGCCGTGTGCAGGCGGTGCGCGATCGCCACCACGGTGCGGCCGGCCAGGACCGCGTTCAGCGACTGCTCGAGGTGCCTGGCCGCGCGCGGGTCGAGCAGTGACGTCGCCTCATCGAGGACCAGCGTGTGCGGGTCGAGGAGGACCAGGCGCGCGAGCGCGACCTGCTGGGCCTGTGCCGGGGTCAGCTTCGCCCCGCCCGAGCCGACCTCGGTCTCCAGACCCTCGGGCAGCGCCCGCACCCAGCCGAGGGCATCGACGGCGTCCAGCGCTCTGGTGAGTTCGCCGTCGTCGGCCTCGACCTTGGCCAGGCGCAGGTTCTGGGCGAGCGTCCCCACGAACACGTGGTGTTCCTGCGTCACCAGGGCGACCTGCGAACGCAGCTCCTCCAGCGGCAGGTCGACGAGCGGGACCTGCCCGACCGTGACCGTCCCGGCGGTGGGCGGGTGGATCCCGGCGAGCATCCGCCCGAGCGTGGACTTGCCCGCACCCGAGGGGCCGACCACCGCCAGGCGTTCGCCGACCTTCAGGTCCAGGTCGATGCCGTGCAGCACGTTGTGACCCTCGCGGTAGGCGTAGTGGAGGTCCCGTGCCTCGATCTCCTCGCCGCTCGGCCGCGCACCGCTGGCCTCCCGGTCCGTCTTCACGAGGGAGACCCCGAAGATCCGGGACAGGGACGTGGCGCCCACCTGGATCTCGTCGATCCAGAAGATCAGCTCGTCGACGGGGCCCATCACCTGCACCGCGTACAGGGCGATCGTGGTCACCGCACCGACCCCGGCCTGACCGGTCGAGATCAGGTACGCGCCCCAGAGCAGCACCGCGATGATCGGCAGGATGAAGGCCGCGTCCAGCCCCGGGAACAGCACGGTGCGCAGGTACAACGTGTACTTCTCGGCCTGGAACGCCTCGGAGATGTCGGCGTCGATCCGCTTGCGGCGCCGCCGGCCAAGGGACAACGCGTCCACCGTGCTGGCACCCTCCACCGACTCGGTGATGGTGCCGTTGATCCGGGCGTAGGACGCGGACTCGCGCAGGTACCCCTTCGTGGCCCGGCGCAGGTACCACCGGGTCACCACGATCAGGATCGGGGCGCCGGCGAACATGGCCAGGGCGACGAGCCAGTTCGCCATGACCGCCGCGACCACCGTGAGCACGATCGTGATGATGCAGACGAGCACGCGGGGCACGCCGAACCGCACCGTGTGCTGGACCCGGTCGATGTCGTTCGTGGTGCGCGCCACCAGGTCCCCGGTCCCGGCGCGTTCCACCGTGGACAACGGGAGCGTCGTGACGTGGGAGATGAACTCCTCGCGCAGCCCGGCGAACACCTTCTCGCCGAGCAGCATCGAGGAGCGCTGCGCGAACTTGGTGAGCACGGTCTGGGCGAGGACGGCCGCCACGAGGATGGCGACCATGCTGTTCAGCGCACCGGCGGTGGTGCCGCCGATCACGCCGTCGACCATCATCCCGAGCAGCCACGGCCCGAGCAGCCCCGCGACGGCGGACAGGGTGTGCAGCCCGACGACGCCGGTCAGCTCACCTCGGTAGCGGCGCAGCAGGTCGCCGGTCATGGCCCGCATGGTTGCGGTGTCAGCGATGGGGAGCTTCATCGGGCCACCTCCTCCTGTTCTGCCGTGGCGCGGCTGACGACGTTGCGGTAGGCGAGCGCACCGGGGTGCCCGGCCTCGGCCAGCTCGAGCAGGTCGCGGTGGCCGCCGCGGACCTCGACCCGGCCGTCGGCCACGAACGCGACCTCGTCGACCTGGTCGAGCACGAGCGGGCTGGCCGAGACCACCACGGTGGTGCGGCCGGCGCGGGCGCGGGTCAGGTTCGCCGCGATGCGTGCCTCGGTGTGCGCGTCAACGGCGCTGGTGGGTTCCACCAGGAGCAGGATCTCGGCCTCGGTGAGCAGCGCCCGGGCCAGCGAGACGCGCTGGCGCTGCCCGCCGGACAGGGACCGGCCCTTCTCCGTCATGGTGCCGTCGAGGCCCTCGGGGATGGAGTCGAGGACGTCGCCGGCGTCGGACGTCGCGAGCGCGGCCTCGAGGTCGGCACGGTCCGCGCGCTCGCGGGTGTCGAGCTCCTCGGTCAGGGGACCGGTGAACAGGGCAGGGGTGGCCTCACTGAGCACGATCCGCTCGCGCACCTGTGCCAGCGGCACGTCGGTGAGGAGCCGCTCGCCCCAGCGCACCTCGCCGGCCGTCTCGGCCCGACCGGCCTGATCGGCCGTCTCGGCCCGATCGGCGGCAGGGACCCGGTCATGTTGCCGGGCCATCCTGGCCAGGATCTCGGCGGAGGTGTCCGGGTCTGCGCTCACCACGGCGAGGAGCTGGCCCGGGTGGGCGACCAAGCCGGAATCGGCGTCCACCAGTTCGGACCCGGCGGGCGGGGCCGCCGCGGTGCCGGTGTCCGGGACGTCATGGGTGACCTGGAGGACCTTGATGATCTTGCGGCTCGCGACCACCGCCCGGGTCCCGGACTGCACGGCCTGGGTCGCGGCGCGCAACGGCTGGGTCAGGTACGCGGCATAGCCGTAGAACGTGACCAGCTGGCCGGGCGTGATCTCCCCGGCGAGCGCCAGGTGGGCGCCGTACCAGACCACCCCTGCGAGGAACAGCCCGGGTAGCAGCGTCTGCAGGGCGTCCAGCGTTGACTGCGTCTGCGCGACGGCGGTGCCCGCGGCCCGGACCTTCTGGGACTGCTCGCGGTAGCGGCCCGCGAAGACCTCCTCGCCGCCGATGCCACGCAGGATCCGCAGGCCGGACACCGTGTCCGCGCCGAGCGTGGTCAGCCGACCGGCGGCCTCACGCTGGATCGCCTGGCGTCGCTGCAGGGGGCGGACCAGGAGGGCGAGGACGGCGGCGACCACGGGCAGGCCGATGAGCACGGCCACCCCGAGTGAGACCGAGCTCTGCAGGAGCACGACGGCGACCAGGACGTAGGTGACGATCCCGCCGAGCAGGCGGGCCGCCTGGGCGTAGATCTCACCGAGGCGCAGTGCGTCCGAGGCCACCGTGGCGACCACCTCACCGGTGGGTAGCTCCCGGGTGATGGCCGAGCCGGTGCTGGCCACGTGGTGGCCGATCAGCTGGCTCGTGTTCAGGGACGCGCGCAGCCAGTTGACCACGTCGAGCCGGTGCCCGAACGCCCCGGTGAACAACGAGACCGCGCCGATGCCGGCCAGGATCAGGCACCACCGCAGCAGCGAGGGAGACAGACCGTGCTCGAGGCCGCCGTCGATGGCGCGGCCGAGCACGAACGGCACCGCAGCCTGGCAGACGGCGCCGATGATGCCGACGATGACGGCGCCGACGAGCACGCCCCACTGGCGCTTCGTCTGCCACCACATGAAGGCGCCGGCGGAGGTCAGCGGAGGGCGGCCGGGATCGGCCTCGGGGAGTGGACGCACGAGAGGCAACGGTATGCCTCGCACCCGCGCCGATCCAACTGATTTCAGTGGTGTGCGCCACTGCGGCGCAGCGGCCGCGGCTCAGTCGCCGAGCGCGCCCGTGAATGCCGTGACGGCGGCGCTCGTATTGGCGTCCCAGGTCGTCAGTACCGCGATCAGCTCGGCCGCCGTAGCGGTCCGGTCGGCACCGAGCCCGACGGCGGTCGCGGCCTGCGCGTGAGCGGCGTCGGCTGCCGCTGCGGCCGCGTCGGTCGCGGCCGAGTCACCAGTGGCCTGAGCCGCGGCCACGTCCCGCGCCGAGTCGGTGCCGGCCGCGCACACCGGCTCCCAACCGGGCAGGTAGCACTGCGTCGCGAGCGTGTCCGCGAGCTGGAGGTTCGCCTCCGCCGGGCCGGTCGTGGCCGCGTTCGCATGCGCGGCGACCAGCACCGCGTAGGTGCCGCAGAACTGCCGCACCTGCGGCTCGTCCGTGCCGACGGCTCCGACGAACGTGGCGAGGGCCGCCCGGTCCGCCTCGAACCGGGCCACGACCTCCTGCGCGTCCGGGTGCTCGAGGTCAAGGCCGGCCGGCGCGGCCGGCGGCGCCGGCACGCCCCGCACCGCCTCCGGGAAGGACGTCTGCGCCGTGCAGGCCGCGTTCACCGTATCGAGCGACTCGCCGGGCTCCTGCCCGGCCAGCACCGGAGTGTCCGCGAACCCGAGCACCACGGCACTGAGCGGTTGCGCCGTCGGCACCAGGACGCCGTCGGGCCCGAACTGCGCGAGCCGCTCCTGCTCCCACGACCGCAGGTCGGCGTCCCACTGCGTGATCGACTCCGCGCGCTCGGCGGACGCACCACCAGCACGGGTCGCGAGCACCACGATCACGACCACCACGGCGAGCACAGCCGCCACGAGCAGCCACCGCCGTCGGGTCATCACCCACCCCTCTCCGCGCACAGGTTACCGACCGGCGCAGGGGCCGACCGCCGTCGGGCACGGCCCACGGGTTTTTCCGCACCGGGCCAGACGGGCGACAATGGCCCCATGACGGACACGAATGCGACCAACGCCGACGCCCGGGACATGAAGGACCGCGGCGCGTTCACCCGCTACCGGATCATGGCGTTCGTCACCGGCGGCATGCTCCTGCTGCTCTGCCTGGAGATGGTGCTCAAGTACATCGTGCAGGTGAACGGCGTCGACGCGACGGGCAGTGCGAACCCGGTGATCGGCTCCTGGATCGCGTTCGTGCACGGCTGGATCTACGTGGTGTACGCGGTGACCGTGTTCGACCTGTGGAGCCGGATGCGCTGGAGCTTCGGCCGGATCGCGGCGCTGATCGCCGGTGGCGTGGTGCCGGTGCTGTCGTTCGTCATGGAGGGCAAGGCCCGCGACTGGGTCGACGAGACGCTGGCCGCGCGCGCCGAGACGCCGTGACCGGGCCGTATCCTTGGGTGCTGTGAGCGCCCCCACCCCGCACCGGCCCGTCCTCGTCGTCGATTTCGGGGCCCAGTACGCCCAGCTGATCGCCCGCCGGGTGCGCGAGGCGAAGGTCTACTCCGAGATCGTCCCGCACACGATGAGCGTGGACGCGATCCTGGCCAAGGACCCGGCCGCGATCGTGCTCTCCGGCGGACCTGCGTCGGTCTACGCCGACGGCGCGCCGGCCGTGGACCCCGCACTGTTCGACGCCGGCGTGCCCGTGTTCGGGATCTGCTACGGCTTCCAGGCGATGGCCGCCGCGCTCGGCGGCACGGTCGCGCACACCGGTGCGCGTGAGTACGGCGGCACCCCGGTGCGGGTGGACTCCGAGGGCACGCTGCTGGCCGGGTCGCCCACGGAGCAGACCACGTGGATGTCCCACGGGGACGCCGTGCACGAGGCGCCGGCCGGCTTCGACGTGCTCGCGACCTCACCGGGATCCCCGGTCGCCGCGTTCGAGGACCGCGGCCGCCGGCTCTTCGGGGTGCAGTGGCACCCCGAGGTCAAGCACTCCGAGTTCGGCCAGAAGGCGCTGGAGAACTTCCTGTACGACGGCGCGGGGCTGGCCGGGGACTGGACGCCCGGCAACGTCATCGCGGACCAGGTGGCCGCGATCCGCGAGCAGGTCGGCGACGCTCGGGTGATCTGCGCGCTGTCCGGCGGTGTCGACTCCTCGGTGGCGGCGGCGCTCGTGCAGCGCGCGATCGGCGACCAGCTCACCTGCGTGTTTGTCGACCACGGCCTGCTGCGCGCCGGTGAGGCCGAGCAGGTCGAGACCGACTTCGTGGCCTCGACCGGGGTCCGGCTCAAGGTCGTCGACGCCAAGCAGCGGTTCCTCGACGCGCTCGCGGGCGTCAGCGACCCGGAGACCAAGCGCAAGATCATCGGCCGGGAGTTCATCCGCGTCTTCGAGGACGCCGCCCGCGAGGTGGTCGCCGAGGCCGGCGCGCACGGCGAGGACGTGAAGTTCCTCGTGCAGGGCACCCTCTACCCGGACGTGGTCGAGTCCGGTGGCGGCGAGGGCGCCGCGAACATCAAGTCCCACCACAACGTCGGCGGGCTGCCCGATGACCTGCAGTTCGCACTGATCGAGCCGCTGCGGGCCCTGTTCAAGGACGAGGTGCGCGCGGTCGGCCTGGAGCTCGGGGTGCCCGAGACGATCGTCTGGCGCCAGCCGTTCCCGGGCCCCGGCCTTGGCATCCGGATCGTCGGGGACATCACCGCGGAGCGCCTCGAGACGCTGCGCACGGCGGACGCGATCGCGCGGGAGGAACTCACCGCAGCTGGCTTGGACCGCGAGATCTGGCAGTGCCCCGTGGTGCTCCTGGCGGACGTGCGCTCGGTGGGCGTGCAGGGCGACGGCCGCACCTACGGCCACCCGATCGTGCTCCGGCCGGTGTCCTCCGAGGACGCCATGACCGCGGACTGGACCCGCCTCCCGTACGACGTGCTGGCGAAGATCTCGACCCGGATCACGAACGAGGTGGCCGAAGTGAACCGGGTGGTGCTGGACGTGACCAGCAAGCCACCGGGCACCATCGAGTGGGAGTGAGGGCCCGGCCGGCTCAGGTGCGGGTGGCGACCACGAACACGCGCCGGAACGGCAGCACCGTGCCGTACGGGCGGGCCGGGTAGGCCACGCGCAGCAACGCCGCGTACTCGGCGATGAACCGTGCGCGCAGGTCCTCGGGCAGCGCCTGGACCACCGGGCGCGCGCCGGTGCCGAGGATCCATCGAAGCACCGGATCCTCGCCGTGGAGCACATGCAGGTAGGTGGTCTCCCAGGCGTCCACGCGCCACTGGGCGGCAGACGCCGCGGCCAGCGCCGCCAGGTAGGTGGAGCCGTCGTGCGAGGAGGGATGGACGACGGCGTCCGTGTGTGCCGCGTAGGGCGCTCGCCCCGCGAGGTCCCGCAGCAGCACGTGGCTCGGCTCGTCGAAGTTGCCCGGCACCGCGAACGCCAGCGTGCCGCCCGGCGTGACGGCGCCCGCGAGCCGGGGGAGGATCTCGAGGTGGCCCGGCACCCACTGCAGCGTCGCGTTCGAGACGAGCAGGTCCACGGGCGTCGCCGGCTCCCACGCGGTGAGGTCGGCGCAGACGTACGTGACGCCGTCGGCGGCGTGCTCGGCGCGCGCCCGCTCGATCATCTCGGGACTGGAGTCCACACCCACGATCGCCGCGTGCGGCCAGCGCGCCCGCAGCGGGGCCATCAGGTGGCCAGGGCCGCAGCCGAGATCGGTGATGGTGGCCGGGTCGCCGTCGACCCGGGCGAGCAGGTCGAGGAACGGGCGCGAGCGCTCGTCGGCGTAGGCGAGGTAGGTGGCGGGGTCCCAGGTCGTCATCTGTGTCCGATCTCTCGACGTCAAGATAATTATCTCGATGTCAAGATAACTCGTGACGGTCCCGATGGCCAGCCCTGGCGCGCGAGGCCGTGTCTCCAGGCCCGCGCGGCCGGGCGCTGGTTACAGTGGGGCGTGCGGATCGTCCACGTCTCCGATTGCTATGCGCCGCGCGTCGGCGGCATCGAGTCCCAGGTCGAGGATCTCGCCAACCACCAGGGCGCCGCCGGTCACGCGGTGCACGTGCTGACCGCGACCGCGTTGGCCGCGGACGCCGTCGAGGTGCGCGAAGGTGGCCGCAGCCGCTACCGGACCACCACCACGCAGGCGCACGGGGTGCGGGTGCACCGGATCGCCTCACCGGTCACGTTCGGGCTGCCGGTCCACCCGAACGGGCGCGCGCTGGTGCGCCGGGCGCTGGAGATCCTGCAGCCGGACGTGGTGCACGTGCATGCGGGCGTGGTCAGCCCGTTCGCGTTCGACGGCGCCCGCGCGGCCCGCGACCTCGGCCTGCCGCTGGCCATCACCTGGCACTGCATGCTCGACGGCGTGGAGCCGGCGGTCCGGCTCGGCGCCCGGGCCGGCGGCTGGGACGAGGCGCGACTCGCGCCGAGCGCGGTCAGCACGGTGGCCGCCGAGCGGGTGGCGCACGCTCTGCGCCGCGACGACGTCACCGTGCTGCCGAACGGCCTGGACCTCTCGCCCTGGCGGGCCGCCGCGGCCGCCCCGGTCGCAGCGCCCGAACCGGGGCTGCTCCGGGTCGTGGCGACCCAGCGGCTCGCACCCCGCAAGCGCGCGGTCCCGCTCGTGCAGCTCGTCGGCGCCGCGGCCGAGCGGCTGGGTCGCGACGAGCGCGGGCGGCCGAGGATCCGGCTCAGCATCGCCGGCAGCGGACCTGCCGAGGCGGCCGTCCGGGCCGAGATCGCCGCCGCCGGGCTCGAGGACGTGGTCACGCTGCTGGGCCGGGTGCCGCGGGACGTGCTCCCGACGCTGTACCGGGACCAGGACGTGTTCGTCGCCCCGGCGCGGCTCGAGGCGTTCGGGATCGCACCCCTGGAGGCCCGTGCCGCCGGGCTCGCCGTGGTCGCGAACGCCGGCACCGGCATCGGTGAGTTCGTCACGGACGGCGTCGACGGGTTGCTTCGCACCGGGGACACCGGACTCACCGAGGCCCTCGTGGAACTGGCCACGGATCCGCACCTGCTGGTGCGGATCCGCGAGCACAACGCGCGGGTGGCGCCGGCGGTGGGCTGGCCCGACGTGCTGGCCCGCGCGGACGAGCTCTACGCCCGCGCCCGACGGCTGATCTGAACAGTCACTCCTCGGACGTGTTCCGGGGCGGTTCCGAGGCACCCGGTGCGTCGGAACCGCCCCGTTGACGGTCGGACCGGCGGGTCAGCGCCCGCGCAGCGCCGAGATCGCGGTGCCGACCAGCAGGCCGACTCCGGCGATGCCGAGCAGGCCGATGAGGAAGACCTCGAGGTCGAGCTCGAACCCGAGCCCGATCGCGACCACCGCGACGCCGAGCAGGACGAGCACGAGCCCCCACACGATGGTGCCCACCCGGGTCCGCTCCCGCGGTGCCGGGGCGCCGGGAGAGTACCCGGCGGCCGGCGGCTGCGATGCAACGGACGGCACCGGGGCCGGCTCGGACCTCAGCGCGGCCTCGTCCCGAAGGGACTCCTCGTACCAGGACGGCGACCCGGCGTCGGACGTCTCGGCTGCCGTCCTCGTCTCGGCCTCCAGCATGTTCGCGGCCTCCATGATGCTCGGGCGGTTGTGGTCCGCGGTGGTGTCCGATCCGGTCGATCCGAGCGCCTCCGTGGGCGACCCGGGCTCGGCCGGCGACTCGGCGTGGTTGCGGTTCTCGGTCATGCGGACTCCTCGATGATCCGGATCTCGCCGACTCCGGCGTCGATCACGATGGTCAGGTCGGGCTCGCCGACCTGGCCGACGGGCGAGATCAGGACGACCCCGCGGCTCGGGCTGGTTCGCCACTGGTTGTTCTCGATGGGCCTGGCCGGGTCGTCGGCGAAGCCGCCCTCCCAGCCGTCGCTGGTCCGGGCGACGACCTCGCCGAGGACCTGCGCCTGGATCTGCACCGACATCCCCTCGGGAACGCGGAGATTGAGCTGGCCGGCGCCGAGGCCGAGGTGCACCGGTTCGTCGAGCCGGACGCTGCCTTCGAGCTCGGTGAGGTCGACGGTCACCTCGCCACCCGCGATGTCGTCGAAGCCACCCTCGAGCTGCGCCGCGTCCTGGGGGACCCAGCGTGCGTCGCCGTAGCTACCGGACTCGGTCCAGGCGAAGTCGCCGAAGTTCGTCGATCCCTCCACCGCGGCCCAGGGCACCCCGACCAGCGCGATCAGGACCGCGAGGCCGCCGATCACACCGGACCGGCGCCCGAGCAGGCCCGCGACCAGGACGCCGATCCCGAACAGGACGAGCACGACGCCGACGCCGGTCAGCCAGCCACCGACGGCCACGCCGCCCACGTAGTCGAG
Organism: Occultella kanbiaonis; assembly: GCF_009708215.1. NCBI lineage: Bacteria > Bacillati > Actinomycetota > Actinomycetes > Micrococcales > Ruaniaceae > Occultella > Occultella kanbiaonis. Next base: position 1,331,575 of record NZ_CP046175.1, read on the forward strand.
CAGCCACAACGCGGCGATCGTCACGAGCGACAGGCCGAACACGATGCGGGTCAGGGCCTTGCCGGGACCGGGGGTCGGGGGCCTGGCGGGCACCGGGGCACGCCGGGGCGGGGGAGTCGGGGTCCAGGCGGCTGCCGGGACGACCGGGTGGTCGGGGCCCGACGGCGATCCGTAGGTCGCGGAGTTTCCTCCGGTGGCCGCGGCGTACGTCGGCTGGACGCGGCCGGACCAGCCGGCCGGGCTCGCGCCCGCCGCTGAGCCCTGGTCGGTTCCGGTGCCGGCGACCGGGCCGGGCTCGCCTGCCCCGAACGCCGTGCCGGTTGCACCGAGCGTCGGGCCGCTCCCGCCGGACACCGGGTCGTCCTCGCCGACCTGGCTAGCCCCGGTCACGGACTGCGTCTGGGACGGCGCGGCGGCGTTCGCCCAGGTGGACGGGCCGTAGTCCGCGGTCTGACCAGTTGCACCGCTGACCGGGTTCGTCGGCCCGGTCGTCGAGGGCCAGGTCGTCGGCGCCCCGGTCGTCGGGCCGGTTGCAGGCCCGGGCATCGGAGGCACCGGCGCCGCACCTGCGGCCGGCTGACTCGGCGGCCGAGGCGCGCGGCCCTTGCCGTTGCGCTGCGCGACGACGATCAGCCAGATCACCAGGGCGATCGCCCCGAGCACCAGGATGGTGCCGAAGAACTCGCCGCCCCACCACATGTTGTCCCACCAGAACCCGAGCCGGGATGCGCCCACCAGCGCGAACGCGATCGCCCCGGCGAGGGCGGCGTCGAACCGGCCCCGGATCGCCTCCTGGAGGTGGATCCGGCCGTCGGTCTCCTCCGGGAGCAGCGCCCAGCCGATCCCGTACAGGAACAGGCCCAGGCCACCGAACAGGGTCATGACGACCAGCACGCCGCGCACGATCAGCGGGTCGATGTTCAGGCGCCGCGCGACGCCGGCGGCCACGCCACCGATCCACCGGTCCGTGGTCCGGGGCATCCGGGTGCGCCGGAGCGAGTCGAAGAAGGCATCGGTGCTCGACTGCCCCGGTGCCGGTGGTGCCGGCGGGGGGCCGGCGAAGTTGTCTGTGCTCATGGCCCCAAGTCAACTCCCGCCCACCCGCCGCCGACCATCGGGTATGACCCTGAACCGTCCCTGATCCACCTGCGCGTCCGACGTGCACACCGTGATCGGGGGATCCCCTGATATCGGCGCCCGGAGCCCCTGATTCCGCCCTGGATCGGGCTTCCGGACGCCCAGCCCTCGCCAGGGCGTGCCACGATGGCGAGGTGAGTCATCCCGACGTCCGCGTGAGCCGGCCCTGGACCCCGCCCTGGCGGTCCACGGGCCACGTTCCGCTGCGCCGGATCCGGGAGGGCCGCGTCTTCGGTGGAGTCTGCGCCGGCCTGGCCGCGCACCTGGGCGTCGACGTGCGCTGGGTACGGATCGCGTTCGTCGTCCTCAGCCTGTTCCTCGGCGCCGGGGTCGCGCTCTACGTCTGGTTCCTGCTCACCGTCCCGACCGGGGACCCGCAGGAGGAGGCTGCCCAGGCCCGGCCCACCCGGCTCAGCCGCCTCGTGCCAAGGCTCCGCTCGCGCACCGCTGCCCGGCCTATCGGGGACGTGGTGCTCGCGGTCGTCCTCATCGTCGTGGCGGGCTCCCTGCTCGCCACCCGTGCGGACCTCGACGTCGCCTCGACCTGGATCCTGCCGGTCCTGGTCCTGCTCGGTGGCGCCGCACTCGCGTGGAGCCAGCTCGGCGCCGTCGAGCGGCAGCGCCAGGCGGGGGAGCCCGCTCGCAAGTCCACCGTGGTGCTGCGCGTCGGCGGCGGCCTCGCGCTCGCGCTGGTCGGTGTCCTGATGCTGGTCGGCCAGGGGCAGACGTTCCCCGAGGTGCTCCGCGGCGCGGTCGCGGGCATCGCGATCCTGGCCGGGGCCGCCGTCGTGCTCGCTCCACTCGGCCTGCGCCTATGGCGTGAGCTCGTCGCCGAACGCGCCGCGCGGGCACGCGAGGCGGAGCGTGCGGACATCGCCGCCCACCTGCACGACTCCGTCCTGCAGACCCTGTCCCTGATCCGTTCCCGCGCCGACGACCCGCAGTACGTGCGGCGCCTGGCCCGCGCGCAGGAGCGGGAACTGCGGGACTGGCTGTACTCCGACCGGCCCGAGGTCGGCGACTCGGTCGCGGCCATGGTGCGCCAGGTCGCGGCGGAGGTGGAGGACGCCCGTGGCGTCCCGATCGACGTGGTCACGGCCGGCGACGCCCGGCCAGACGACGGCACCACGCCGCTGGCTGCGGCTACCCGCGAAGCCCTCGCCAACGCCGTCGCCCACGGCCTGCCACCGATCTCGCTGTACGTGGAGATCGGCGCCGAGAGCGTGGACGTGTTCGTACGGGACCGCGGCGACGGCTTCGACCTGGCCGCCGTGCCCGAGGACCGGCACGGGGTGCGGGACTCGATCCTTGACCGGATGCGCCGGCACGGCGGCAGCGCGACGATCCGAAGTGATGCCACGCGGGGCACCGAGATCCACCTGAGGATGCCCCGCAGCGATGGAGGCGAAGAGACATGACCCTGCGACTGGTACTCGTCGACGATCACCGGATGATCCGGGCGGGTGTTCGGTCCGAGCTCACCGACGACCTCGAGGTCGTCGGCGAGGCGGACGACGTCCCGTCCGCGATCTCGGTGGTGCACTCGCTCAGGCCCGACGTCGTGCTGCTGGACGTGCACCTGCCCGGTGGGCAGGGCGGGGGTGGGGCGGAGGTGCTGGCCGGGTGCGCCGACGTGCTGGGCGACGTCACATTCCTGGCGCTGTCGGTCTCGGACGCCAGTGAGGACGTCGTCTCGGTGATCCGGGCCGGTGCGCGCGGGTATGTGACCAAGGCGATCAACGGGGCGGACCTGTCCGATGCGGTGCGTCGGGTGGCCTCCGGGGATGCGGTGTTCTCACCGCGCCTGGCCGGGTTCGTGCTGGACGCGTTCGGTACCGCCGCCGCGGACGTCGCCGTCACCGACGACGAGCTGGACCGGTTGTCCGCACGCGAGCAGGAGGTGATGCGCCTGATCGCCCGCGGGTACACCTACCGGGAGGTCGCCGGCGAGCTGTTCATCTCCATCAAGACCGTCGAGACGCACGTCTCCGCCGTGCTGCGCAAGCTGCAACTCTCGTCCCGGCACGAGTTGACCCGCTGGGCCGCCGTGCGAAGGTTGCTGTAGCGGGCCCGTCACCGCGCCCGGCCAGAACCCCAGACGAAGGCAGGAACATGTCCCTCATCGCGATCATCGGCGGCCACGGCAAGGTCGCGCTGCACCTGAGCCGGATCCTGGTCCAGGACGGGCACCGGGTCAGTTCGCTGATCCGCAACCCCGACCATGCGACGGACGTCGAGGCGACCGGGGCGACGGCGGTGGTCGCCGACGTGGAGAACCTGTCCGCCACGCAGATCTCCGAGTACCTCGCCGGTCACGACGCCGTGGTGTGGTCCGCCGGAGCCGGCGGTGGCGACCCGGCCCGGACCTACGCCGTCGACCGTGATGCGGCGATCCGCTCGATGGATGCGGCCCAACTGGTCGGCGTGCTGCGTTACGTGATGGTCTCCTACCAGGGCGCGCGCCTCGATCACGGCGTGCCCGAGGGCTCCGGCTTCTTCGCCTACGCCGAGGCGAAGGCCGCCGCCGACGAGCACCTGCGCGGCACCGCGCTGGACTGGACGATCGTCGCGCCGGGTGCGCTCACCGACGATCCGGGGACCGGGAACATCGCCGTGGACACCGACACCGGCGGTGTCCCGCGTGAGGATGTCGCCCGGGTGGTCGCGGTCGCCCTCGACGACTCCCGCACGATCGGCCGGTTCGTCGGCTTCACCGGGGGCGCCACGCCGATCCCGCAGGCGCTCGCGGCCCTGGCCTGAGCCGGCGATTGGCCCGGTGGCACCGTTCTGACGTAGTGTCAGCATCATGGACATCGTCTTTGGGATCCTGCTCGTCCTGCACCTGATCGGCTGGGCCATCGTGCTCGGCGGCAGCCTCGCCGGCCTCAAGTCGGCGACGCTGTACAAGGGCACCGTGCACGGCATCCTCACCGCCCTGATCACCGGCATCCTGATGGTCGGCCTGGCCTCCGCCGGCGTCGCGGGACATGACCCGAACAACATCAAGATCGGCGTGAAGCTCGTCATCGCCCTGGTGGTGACCGGGCTCGTGATCTACGGTTCCCGGAACTCCGAGAAGGTCACCAAGGGCTACCTCGGCGGGATCGCCGGCCTCACCGTCGTCAACATCGCGATCGCGGTGCTCTGGAGCTGAGCCGCACGCCCGCCCGGCACGGGCTCACCACGCCTCTTCCAGGCGGCTCCGGAGCTCGGTCGGCAGGTGCAGGGCCACGCCGGTCATCGCCGTCGCCAGTTGATCGAGGTTGCTCACCCCGATCACCGGGGTGATCGCCGGGACCCCGCCGGTCATCCAGGCGAGCACCACCTCGCTGCGCGAGTGCCCGACGGCGTCGGCCACCTCCGCCAGCGCCTCCAGCCGGCGCGTGGTCCCCACGTGCTCGAAGGCCTCGGAGACCGGCCGGTCCGCCCGTTCGTAGGTACCGGCGATCAGCGGGCGGTAGCCCCAGATGTCCACGTCCGGATCGGACGCCGCGTAGTCGAGGTCCTCGTCGGTGACCCACCCGAACCGGTGGTCGTGGTCCCGGCCACGCACCATCGGCCGCGGCTGCAGGTAGCTGTAGCGCAGTTGCAGGGCGGTCGGTCCGGCGATGCCGAGCCCGGCAGCGATGCCGCGGGCGCGTTCGGTGCGCCACAGGGCGGTGTTCGAGTGCCCGAGCCGACCGACCTTGCCCTCGGTGACCAGGGAACCGAAGGCGGCGACGTTGTCCGCCTGGGCCACGTCCCGGTCGTCGCGGTGGGCCCAGTACAGGTCGATGTGCTCGATGCCCATCCGGCGCAGGCTCTGCTCGGCGACGTCCCGGACGACCTCGGGGGCGAGTCCCTCGGAGACCTCGGGCCAGCTGTTCGGCGTGAGGCACTCGCACCCGACCTTCGTCGCGATCCGGACCCGGTCCCGGACGCCCGGGCGGGCGGCGAGCCACCGCCCGAGGAGGTCCTCGCTCTGACCGCCGTACCCGCTCGGGTCGGCCCAGAACGCGTAGCAGTCGGCGGTGTCGATCCAGACGCCGCCGGCGTCCACGTAGGCGTCCAGGATCTCGAAGGAGGTGGGCTCGTCGATGGTGGTCCCGAACAACATGGCGCCGAGAGCGACGTTAGGCTCGGTGCGCTCGGGTGGGGTCGGGGGCACGGTGGTCGGTGTCGTGGGTGTCATGGAGCCACTCTCTGACCTGTAGCGCGCTATAGGTCAAGCCCTTGATCGACGGCCTCCCGCGGCGCACGATGGACCGGTGGCTACCTACACACCTGCCGAGACCGAGGCTCGCAGCGGATTCAGCATCGGGACCCTGCGCTACTACGAACGGGTCGGGCTGCTCTACGACATCGCCCGCGACAGCAGCGGGCGGCGCGTGTTCACCGACCGGGACCTGGAGTGGTTGGAGATCCTGCGCTGCCTGCGTGACACCGGGATGCCGATCGCCCAGATGCAGCGGTACGCCGACCTCACCGTCAACGACGGCTCCGTCTCCGAGCGCCTGGAGATCCTGCGCCAGCACGACGACGCGGTGACCGACCAGCTGGCGCAGCTGCGCCAGTGGCGGCGGCACCTGCGGGACAAGATCGCCTACTACGAGGGCGTCCAGGAGCAGGCGCCGCCCGGACCCGGCACACTGACCGGGTGAGTGCACTCGAGGTCATCTGCGCCCTGATCATGGTGGTCGGCCTGTTCGGCGTGGTCGTCCAGGTCCTGCCGGGCTCCCTGATCGTGCTCGGGGCCGTGCTCATCTGGGCGATCGCCGCCGGCGGCGGCGCCTGGTGGGTGTTCGTGATAGGGGCGCTGGCCGTGGTGGCCGCGGGCGTGGGCAAGTACCTGCTCGCCGGACGCGGGCTGAAGCGGGCCGGGGTGCCGAACTCGACGCTGATCTGGGGCGGGATCGCCGGCGTGGTCGGGTTCTTCGTGGTGCCGGTGATCGGTCTCCCGCTGTTCTTCGTGCTCGCGGTGTTCCTCGCCGAGTGGATCCGCCTGCGGGACCTGGCACCCGCCTGGTCCTCCACGAAGTCGGCGTTGAGGGCCACCGGTGTGACGATCCTCGTGGAGCTCGCCGGCGCGATGGTCGCGATCGGCGCCTGGGTCGTGGGCCTGATCGTCACCTGAGCGGTGGACGCCTCGTTCACCGGTGTCGGCGGTGACGCCTAGTCTTGAGGTGCCATGACCTCACTGTTCGACAACCTCCCGCTGCCCGGTCTCTCCGCGTCCGCCGACGCCCACCTGCCCCGGGTGATGCCACCACGCGACCCGGATGCGCAGACGTCCCCCGAGGGCCGAGACGGCAACGGCGAGAACGGGCCCGGATCGCTCGCCGCCGAGGCCCTGTTGGACGGATTGAACCCGCAGCAACGTGCGGCCGTGGTGCACGAGGGCGGGCAGCTGCTGATCATCGCCGGGGCAGGTTCGGGCAAGACCCGGGTGCTGACCCACCGGATCGCGTACCTGCTCGCGACCGGTCGCGCGCGCACCGGCGAGATCCTCGCGATCACGTTCACGAACAAGGCCGCCGCTGAGATGCGCGAGCGGGTCAGCGAGCTCGTGGGACCCCGCGCCCGGAACATGTGGGTCTCCACGTTCCACTCCGCGTGTGTGCGCATTCTGCGTCGCGAGGCCAAGACCCTCGGGCTGCGCTCCAACTTCTCGATCTACGACGCCGCCGACTCCCAGCGCCTGATGCTCCTGGTCTGCCGCGAGCTCGACCTGGACCCGAAGCGGTTCCCCCCGAAGGCGTTCTCGAACCGGGTCTCCGACCTCAAGAACGAACTCGTCGACCCGGACGACTACGCGAAGACGGTCGGGGACTCCAACCCGTTCGAGCAGAACCTGGCTGCGGCGTACCGGCTCTACAACGAGCGGTTGCGCCAGGCGCACGCCCTCGACTTCGACGACCTGATCATGACGACAGTGAACCTGCTCCAGGCGTTCCCGAACGTCGCCGAGCACTACCGGCGCCGGTTCCGGCACATCCTCGTGGACGAGTACCAGGACACCAACCAGGCCCAGTACATGCTGGTGCGCGAGCTGGCCGGCGTCCCGCTGGATCCGTCCGACGGCGCCGCCGAGGCGAAGGACAACGACCTGCCGACGGCGGAACTCACCGTCGTCGGTGACGCGGACCAGTCCATCTACGCGTTCCGCGGCGCGACGATCCGCAACATCGTCGAGTTCGAGAGCGACTACCCGGACGCGACGACGGTCCTGCTCGAGCAGAACTACCGCTCCACGCAGACGATCCTGAGCGCCGCCAACGCCGTCATCTCCCGCAACCCGGACCGCCGGGCGAAGAACCTCTGGACCGACAGCGGCTCCGGCCCGCAGATCATCGGGTACGTCGCGGACAGCGAGCACGAGGAGGCCCGGTTCATCGCCGAGGAGATCGACCGGCTCGGTGACTCCGACGGCGTCCGTCCCGGCGACGTGGCGATCTTCTACCGGACGAACGCCCAGTCGCGGGCACTGGAGGAGGTCCTGATCCGCGTCGGGCTGCCGTACAAGGTGGTCGGTGGCACCAGGTTCTACGAGCGCCGCGAGGTCAAGGACGCGATCGCCTACCTGCGGGCGATCGCCAATCCGGACGACGCGATCAACCTGCGCCGGATCCTGAACGTCCCCAAGCGCGGCGTGGGGGACCGGGCCGAGGCCATGATCACCGCGCACTCCGAGCGGGAGCGGATCTCGTTCGGGGCCGCGATCTCCGACGCCGAGAACGTGATCGGCCTCGCCACCAGGTCACTGACGGCGGTCCGCGGCTTCGCGACCCTGATGACCGGCCTGCGGGAACTCGCCGCGGGCGGAGCCTCGCCGGCGGAGGTGCTGGACGCGGCACTGGACCGGTCCGGCTATCTCGCCGAGTTGCGCGCGAGCGACGACCCGCAGGACGCCTCCCGCGTGGAGAACCTCGCCGAGCTGCACGCCGTTGCCACCGAGTTCTCCGAGAGTGATCCGGACGGTGACCTCGGCGACTTCCTCGAGCGGGTCGCGCTGGTCGCCGACACCGACCAGATCCCCGACGACGACGACGATCGCGGCGTGGTCACCCTGATGACGGTCCACACCGCGAAGGGGCTGGAGTTCCCGGTGGTCTTCGTCACCGGCCTCGAGGACGGGACGTTCCCGCACCAGCGTTCCCTCGCGGACGAGACGGAGCTCGCCGAGGAGCGCCGGCTCGCGTACGTCGCGCTGACCCGGGCGCGGCAGCGGCTGTACCTGTCCCGGGCGGCGGTCCGGACGGCCTGGGGGATGCCCAACGAGTTGCCGGCCAGCCGGTTCATCGCGGACATCCCCGAGGAGCTGATGGACTGGAAGCGCCGAGAGTCGTCGATGGCCACCCTGCGGGGCGGATCCTTCACCGGTGGGTACCGGAACCGCGGGGACGGCGGCCGCAGCGGGTCCCGCGGGCCGTCCGCCCCACCGGTCCGCACCACCCGCGCGGATGCGGGCACGCCGTCGTTCGGCTCGGCGAAGCCCCGCGCCGACACGCCGTCGGTGGACGTCGGTGACCGGGTGACCCACGACGCCTACGGCATGGGCCGGGTGATCGCCGTCGAGAGCACCGGCGCCAACGCCGTCGCGAAGATCGACTTCGGATCCAGCGGCACGAAGCGACTGCTGTTGCGGTACTCCCCGGTGACCAAGCTCTAGGCGCCGGCGGGTCTATCCCGCCGGGGTGATGCCCACGTTCGCCATGTCCACGACGCGTCGGTAGCCGATCGCCTCGTAGATCCTGTTCGAGGTGGGGTTCGCCTGGTCGGTGAACAGGCACATCCGCAGTCGGTCGGCCAGGTGTCGGGCGGTCAGTTCAGCGACGACGTGGGAGGCGATGCCGCGGCCCCGGTCGCGCTTGGGCGTGTAGACCGGCGCGATCCGGACGACCCCGAACGCGGGCGGGCTGGTGCCGGTCAGGTGCACCGATCGGCCGTCCGGATCGGTGAACAGCCAGTACCCGCCCGCCGTGATCGCGCGGCGGACACGATCCGGGTCGGGGCCGAAGCCACGGTCCGGATCCCGACCGGTCTGCTCCTGTGCGTCGCGGTGGAACGCCGCGCACCAGTCCAGGACGAGCTCGGCATCCGAGACCTCGGCCCGCCGCAGCACCCCGGGCACCGCGGGCGGCCGGACCACCTCGCGGCACTCGAACAGCCTGGTGTGCTGGGCGATCGCCGAGGCCCCACCCCAGAGGCGCACGGTCTCGTCGGCGAAGACCCGGGCCGCCGGAAGTGCCCCGTTGCAGCCGCCAGGATGTTCGCCACTGTCGCGCAGCGATCCGGCAAGAAGGCGGGCAGCATCGTCCGGCATCGGCAGCACGAACACCGGGTACGGGGGCTGCGCCGCGGTGCGCATGGCGAGCCCGATGACCGTGTCGCCGTCGGTCATGGTGGCCCACCAGTGCGGGTGGGCCGGGGCTGGAACGCCGGCGGCCTGCTCGCCGGCGGCGCGTTCGGTCGTCGTGGCGACCACGCTGCCGACCACCGGGTCCCCGGCCAGCCCCGGGCGGGCGATCGCGAGGAACTCTGCCGGATCGGTGTGGAACGTGACCTTCACCGGACCGACTGTAGGGCGGGCGGCCGCAGCGCGGCAGGGCCTACCTGCCGACCGGCGCGGCCGTCACGATCAGTCCTGCCCGGCGCAGCCGCTGCCGACGGCGGGGCGGTGCACCCAGGTGCACCGCCCCGCCGTCGGGCCGGGTCTTGCTTGTTCCGGCCCGTCAGCCGACCGGGACCGTCGCCGGCACCTGGCCCTGCGCCGCCGCCGTGAACGGGGCGAGGTCCTGCTCGCAGGTCGCCCCGTCGGTGGCCTCGAGATCGATCAGGTAGTTCGTGATCGCCGCGTCGGCGCACGCGCTCGGGGTGATCAGGGTGGTGTGGCCGTAGCCCTCGACCGTGAGCATTCGGGCGTCGCGCCACAGGTCCGCGTAGGGCTGCGTGAACGCGTACGGCGTCGCCGGGTCGTAGCGGGTCCCGATGACCAGCACCGGGGCGTGGGTGCCCTGCTCCCACGGGCCCGTGTACCGGTCCTCGTCGGCCACCGGAGTGAACTCGCACTGGATGCCGACCCAGGCCCTGGCGGTGCCGAAGTGCGGTGCCTCCACCTCTGCCGCGGCCGCCTGCGCCGGGTAGTCGAGCGCGGTGCCGGGGTGCTCCCCGTCGACGCACATGCTCGCCAGCGCACCGCCCATCGAGGGGTAGTCCTCGAGGATCCCGACCCGGCGGAGCAGGTCCTGGATCGAGTCGTTCCCGAGCGAGTCCTCCCGCGCGGACAGGGTGCCCGGCTGTTCGGGGACCGGGACCAGCGAGGCCAGCGCGGCAGCGAGGTCCGCCCAGCCGGCCGGCGCGTACAGCGACGAGAAGATCGTGGTGACGGCGTCGTCATAGCCGATCGTGATGGTGGTCCCGTCGCCAAGCGGCACCTCGACGGGCTCGGCCCGCAACTGCGCGAACAGGTCATCCATCACCTGCTCCGGGTCGCCGAGGGCGGCCAGTGCGCAGCCCTGTGGTCCGGCCTCGGCGCACAGGCGCAGGAACTGCTCGTAGGTCTCGCTCGCAGCGACCGCCTGACCGGTCCGGCGCCCGATGCTCCGGTCGTCACCCAGGCCCGTGTAGGCCTCCGGGTCCATCGTGCCGTCCAGCACCAGGGCGCGGATCCGGTCCGGGAACAGCGCCCCGTACGTCGCACCGAGGTACGTGCCGTAGGAGTAGCCGAGGTAGTTCAGCTCCGTGTCGCCCACGGCTTGGCGCAGCAGATCCAGGTCCCGGGCCACGTTCGCCGTGGAGGACGTCGCGATCCGGTCACCGGAGATCGCGGTGCACGAGGCACCGGCCACCGCCCAGGACCCGATGAATCGCGCCTCCTGCTGGGGGCCGACCGGGAACGCCTCGAGGGTCGAGGCCCAACGGGCTTCCGCGTCGGCGTTGCGGAAGCAGGTCACCGGGTCGGAGAGCCCCACACCGCGTGGATCGAACCCGATGATGTCGAACCGGGCGCGCAGCTCCGGGCCGTAGGCCTGCGGGCCGAGCGCCTGGAGGTTCGCCACTCCGGGGCCGCCAGGGCCGCCGAAGTTCAGGAACAGCGAGCCGATCCGCTGCTCCGCGTCGGTGGCCGGAAGCCGGGTGAGCGCGATCGTCGTGGTCGGGCCGTTCGGGTCGTCGTAGTCGCTCGGCACCTCGGCGCTCGCGCACTCGAAGCCTTCCAGTCCCTCGCCGCAGGCCTCCCAGAGGAGGTCCGGGATGGGTGCTTCCACCTGCGCGGCGTCGTCCGGCGGTGGTGCGGGCTCTGCGCCCGCGGACGGGGCCGCGCCGGCGGCCGTGGCGCCGCCGAGCAGGAGCCCGGCGGCCGCCAGTGCGGCGAACGCGGCGGTGCGTGATCGTGATGGTCTGAGGTCCCCCGTGATCTGTGTCATACCGTCCTTGCTAACAGCGGAGCCGGACCACGGCAATGGCTGAAGGCGTCCCGGAGCCGAGGTTCACCCGGGCGACGGAGGCACCGCGAGCGCCGTCTCCCCCATGCGGAGGAGGGCGCTCCACCTCAAGGACCGGATCGCAGATCCGATGCTGCGGGCACGGGCGAGGTCTGCGAAGGTGGGGCGGCGAGCAGACATCGACGAGGGGGACAGCCATGTCGACCAAGCGGGCCGACGTCCACGGTCCGGCCAGGATCACCGGGCGCCTGCTCGCCGTCATCGGAGCGGGACTGCTGCTTGTGGCCGCCGGCTGCGCGGACTCCGATCCGCAGGGCACGGAGGTCCCCGGTGGTTCCGGTCCCACCGAGCCGACGAGCGGCGCGGAGACCAACGGTCCTGACCCTGCCGGTCCGAGCATCGGGGACTGGGTCGAGGTGCCGCCGGGATCGGTCCTGCTGGCCTCGACCGTCGGAACTGCGGTGCTCGCGGTCGGTGAGGCAGTGCCGAGCGAGGCGGGCGGCGAGAGGCTCGACGGGGCGGTCACCACAACCCGCGACGTCGCCGCCTATGACGCCGCGGGCGCCGTCCTCTGGGAGTTCCCGGGTGTGGTCGAGGACTACTACGACCCGACCGTGGTGGCCACCACGTCCGGCGTGGCGCTGCTCTCACCGGAGGATGCCGGCACCCGGCTGACCCTGGTCGACTGGGCCACCGGCGAGGAGGTCTGGAGCCTGGACCCGGACGAGCTCGGCGGGTGCCGGCAGTGGCGGTTCACCGACCTGCCCGAATCGGACGTGATCGCGCTGACCTCGGACGGCCCGCCCTGCCCGGGCACCGAGCCCGACCGCGCCGGCGTGGTCACGATCGACGCCGCCACCGGGGCCACCCGGGACGCCCACCTGCCCAGCGCCGGCACGATCACCACCGTCCTCGCCCCAGCGACGGCGGAGGTGTGGAGCGTCGAGCTCACCGACACCGTGCTCACCGTGCAGCGCTTCGACCCCGCGAGCGGCGCCGTGGACGCCCGCGAGTTCGGGCGGGACGCCGAACACGCGCAGGAGCTGCGCGCCCTGAGCGCCCACGAGCACAACCGCATCGAACAGGTCGGCCCCGACCTCGCCGTCGTCCAGCGCTGGGGCGAGGAGGGCCTGATCGCCTCCTACCTGATGGACTGGACCACGGAGATCCCCGGGTTCACCTCGGGCGACCCGGTCGGCCCGTGCTTCGGTGAGGCACTCGCCGCGAGGGACGTCCCGTCCGCCGGGTGCCTCGCCCAGGACCTCGGTACCGACGATGCGCCGCTCTCATCGGTCGGCTTCGACGGCACCACCCGCTGGGAGCTGCCCGGGAGCGCGGGACTGACGATGGAGGTCCCGGCCCGGGTGACCCCGGTGCACGTGGGCCAGGACCGGGCGTGGGTCGTCTCCACCGGGTCGGACCTGCTCACCGCGGTCGACGTCGAGACCGGTGAGCCGCTCTGGGTGGTCGGCGCCGGGGAGGGCGCCGGCGAGATCAGCCAGGGCTACCTCGCCGAGGGTGGCGTGCTCGTTGCGGCGGTCGCCGGCGCCGCGGGCGGTCCCGGCGAGGTGGTCCGCGTCGACGTGGCGACCGGCGCCGAACTGGACCGGCACGACTATCCCGGCGGCTGGGTCTCCAGCACGGACACCGCGGCGGTCGTGACCGGCGCCGAGGCCGCGCTGCTCACGGTCGTCACCGAACCCGTCGGGTGAGACTGTCGATCCGCGCGAGTCCCGCCCGTCATCACTGCTGACAGCCCATCACCGACCGAGAGGCCAATCCGATGAAGTTCCTGGTGCTGATGACCGAGGCGGAGCACTTCGACCGCTGGGATGCCAGCGACGACACGGCGCAACAGGCCGTGCTGGACGCCTATGCACGGTTCACCGACGCCGTCCGCGCCCGCGGCGCCCTCCTCTACGGCGACGCTCTCGCCCGCCCCGAGCAGGCCCGGACGCTGCAGCCGGGCGACGGCGAGCACCGGCCGGTCACGGAGGGGCCGTACGTGGAGTTCGTCGAGCAGCTGGGTGGCTTCTACGTCGTCGAGGCACCTGACCTCGCCGGCGTGACCGAGGCAGCGCGGCAGTTGCCGCGGGAGTACACGATCGAGATCCGGCCGTTGCTGGACGTGTACCAGGGGGTGACCTGGCCGCTTCGGGCCGAGTGAGCAACGGCCGGACCGATTCGGCGCATCGCCGAGAGCGGTCCGGCCGGAACCGCGTGCCGCGCCCTAGGCTCGGTCCGAACGAAGAGGCGAGTCGGACCGGAGGAGATCGTGAGCGTTGACGCGCCCAGCCGTGAGCAGGTCGACTCGGGTGATCCTGCACAGGCCCTGCGCACCGGCCGGATCGACGGGCTCGACGGCGTGCGTGCCCTGGCGATCATCGCCGTCCTGATCTTCCACCTGCGTCCCCTGAGTCTGCCCGGCGGGTACCTCGGTGTCGACGTGTTCTTCGTGATCTCCGGGTTCCTGATCACCACCCTGCTCGTGCGGGAACTGCGCGGGAACCGGCGCATCGACCTGCGCCGGTTCTGGACCCGGCGCGCGCGCAGGCTGCTGCCCGCGCTCGTGGTCGTGGTGTTCGCGACGGTCTCGCTGGCGGTGTTCGCGGGCGGAGACCTGCTGGTCAACATCGGCCGGCAGGTGACCGGTGCCCTCACGTTCTCCAACAACTGGCTGGAGATCGGCGCAGGCTCCAGCTATTTCAACGCCACCTCGCCGCAGCTGTTCGTGAACTTCTGGTCCCTGGCCGTGGAGGAGCAGTTCTACCTGTTCTGGCCGCTGCTGTTCACGGTGATCATGGCGATCACCAGGACCGGCCGGCAGCGCGTGGGAGTCCTGCTCGCGCTCGCCGCCGCATCCGCGATCGCCATGGCCGTGCTGTACAGCCCCGGCCAGGACGCCACCCGCGTGTACTACGGCACCGACACCCACGCGTTCGGCCTGATGATTGGCGCCGCGCTCGCGGTCAGCGCCGCCGGGCAGTCCTGGAACCTGCTCGCCACCCGGTTCTGGCGACGGGGCCGCGTGTTCATCGCGCTCGCGGCACTGGCCGGCCTGATCGCGCTGATGCTCTGGATGGACCCGAGCCGCCCGGTCGCCTACCGGGGCGGCATCCTGGCGGCCTCCCTGCTCACCGCGGCGATAGTCGGCGCACTGCCCGGGCCGACCACAGTGCTCACCGCGGTGCTCTCGCTGCGTCCGCTTGCCTGGATCGGGGAGCGCTCGTACGGGATCTACCTGTGGCACTGGCCCGTGATCCTGCTCATCGCTGCGTTCGCACCCCCGGTCGGCATGGACACCCCCGGGCACTGGGTGCAGCGCGGCCTGGCCGTGCTGGCGACGCTCGTGGTCGCGGCAGTCTGCTACCGGTGGATCGAGAACCCGATCCGGGAGCTGGGCTTCCGGGAGGCGAGCCGCCGCGCGCTGGATGCGATCGGCGCGCCGGGACGCCTGACCGGTCCGCGGCTCGGCGTCGCCGCAAGCCTGGCCTGTGTGTCCCTGTTCACCGCGGCGCTCGCGACCGCACCGGACCGCTCCCAGGTGGAGATCGCGCTCGCCGACGCGGCCGCGATCGTCGAGGACACCGGGGCCGTCGCCGACGAGGGCGAGTCGGCCACCGACGGCACCGACGAGGCGGCCACGGAGGCGCCGGCCACCCAGGAGCCGCCGGCCGAGGCGGGCGATGACGGGGATCCCCCCGCGCCACCGGTGGCGCTCGGGGAGCAGATCTCCGGGTTCGGTGACTCGATGCTCTATGTGGCAGCGCCCGGCCTGTCCGCCGACCTGCCGGGCATCGGCATCGACGCCCGGTCGAACCGGCAGTGGCCGGACGTCCTGGCGGCCGTCCAGGCCGCCGTGGAGGCCGGCTCCGTGCGTGAGTACGTGGTGATCGCCGCGGGCACGAACGCTGGCGTGCGGGAGCCGGACCTCGTCCGGGCGGCCCTCGACCTGCTCGGCCCGGACCGGTCCGTGGTACTCGTGAACATCTACGGGTCGAGCAGCTGGGTGCCGGAGTCCAACCAGAACCTGGCCGACGTCGCCGCCGAGTACCCGAACGTCGCAGTGGCGGACTGGAACGCCGCGGCGACCGCGCATCCCGAGCAGCTCCAGCCGGACCTGATCCACCCGAACATGGACGGCATGTACCTGTTCTCGGACGTGGTCCAGGCCGCGCTGGCGACACTGACCGCCTGAGGTCGCGGTCGGGGGCGGCGTCGGGCACCCGCCCCGGTGCGCGGTACAGTTCGAGGGAAAGTCTCGATGTCGAGGCATCCGATGACAGCGGGCAATAGAAGGGCGCGACGCAGGTGGACCTGTTCGAATACCAGGCACGAGATCTGTTCGAGAAGCACGGCGTACCCGTGCTGGGCGGCATCGTCGCCACCACACCCGAGGAGGCCAGGGCCGCGGCGGAGCAGCTGCTCGGTGACTCCGGCGGGGTCGTGGTCGTCAAGGCGCAGGTGAAGATCGGTGGCCGCGGCAAGGCCGGCGGTGTCAAGGTGGCGAAGTCCGCGCAGGAGGCGGCCGACCGTGCGTCGGAGATCCTCGGCATGGACATCAAGGGCCACACCGTGCACCGGGTCATGATCGCCGCTGGCGCCGACATCGCGGAGGAGTACTACTTCTCCGTGCTGCTGGACCGCTCCGAGCGCCGTTACCTCGCCATGGCCAGCGTCGAGGGCGGCATGGAGATCGAGGAACTCGCGGTCGAGCGTCCGGAGGCGCTGGCCCGGGTGCCCGTCGACCCGCAGGTCGGGATCGACCAGGCCAAGGCCGACGAGATCGTCGCGGCTGCCGGCTTCGCCGCCGACGTCGCCCCGAAGGTCGCCGCCGCCATCCAGAAGCTGTGGACCGTCTACCGCGAGGAGGACGCCACGCTGGTCGAGGTGAACCCGCTCGTCAAGACGGGCGCCGGGGACATCGTGGCGCTGGACGGCAAGGTCACCCTTGACACGAACGCCGACTTCCGGCACGCCGACCACGCCGAGCTCGAGGACAAGGCCGCCGCCGACCCGCTCGAGGCGAAGGCCAAGGCCGCCGGCCTCAACTACGTCAAGCTCGACGGCGAGGTCGGCATCATCGGCAACGGCGCGGGCCTCGTGATGAGCACCCTGGACGTCGTCGCCTACGCCGGGCAGGCGCACGGCGGCGTCAAGCCCGCCAACTTCCTCGACATCGGGGGCGGCGCGTCCGCCGCGGTGATGTCCGCCGGACTCGACGTCATCCTGAACGACCCGCAGGTCAAGAGCGTCTTCGTGAACGTCTTCGGTGGCATCACCGCCTGTGACGAGGTCGCGAACGGCATCGTGCAGGCCCTCGAGATCCTCGGCGACAAGGAGAACAAGCCGCTCGTCGTCCGCCTCGACGGCAACGCGGTGGAGGAGGGCCGGGCGATCCTCGCCCGCGCCGCCCACCCGCTGGTCACCGTCGTGGACACCATGGACGGCGCCGCCGACAAGGCCGCCGAACTGGCGAACAGCTGAGCCCCGAGAACCTACGAGACGCAGAAGAGACAACTGAGAACATGGCGATCTTCCTCAACGAGACCTCGAAGGTCATCGTCCAGGGCATGACCGGCTCCGAGGGTCAGAAGCACACCACCCGGATGCTGGCTTCCGGCACCACCATCGTCGGCGGCGTGAACCCCCGCAAGGCCGGCACCGCCGTCGACTTCGACGTCGACGGCACCACCACCTCCGTGCCCGTGTTCGGCACGGTGGCCGACGCCGTCGCCACCACCGGCGCCGACGTGTCGGTGATCTTCGTCCCGCCCGCGTTCACCAAGGACGCGGTGATCGAGGCCATCGACGCCGGCGTGCCGCTCGTGGTCATCATCACCGAGGGCGTGCCGGTCGACGACACGGCGGTCTTCTACAACTACGCCGCCAGCAAGGGCGTGCGACTCGTCGGCCCGAACTGCCCCGGTCTGATCAGCCCCGGACGCTCGAACGTCGGCATCATCCCGGCGAACATCGCCGGCGCCGGCCCGATCGGGCTGGTCTCCAAGTCCGGCACGCTGACCTACCAGATGATGTACGAACTCCGGGAGTTCGGATTCTCCACGGCCATCGGCATCGGCGGCGACCCGATCATCGGGACCACCCACATCGATGCCCTCGAGGCGTTCGAGGCGGACCCGGAGACCAAGGTCATCGTCATGATCGGTGAGATCGGCGGCGACGCCGAGGAGCGGGCTGCGGCCTTCATCGCCGAGCACGTCACGAAGCCCGTCGTCGGCTACGTGGCCGGCTTCACCGCCCCAGAGGGCAAGACGATGGGCCACGCCGGCGCGATCGTGTCCGGCTCGTCCGGCACCGCCGAGGCCAAGAAGGTCGCCCTCGAAGCCGCAGGCGTGAAGGTCGGCAAGACCCCGAGCGAGACCGCCGCGCTCGCGCGCGACCTGCTCGGCGGCTGAGCCAGCGGTCCGCGTGGGTGGTGCAGCACCAACGCTGCCCACGCGGACCATCGCACCTTCCCTGCCCTTTCATTTATAACAGAATTCGCGCAGCCTCATGAGGCGCGAATTTCCGATCTAGGGTGACCAACCTCAGATTGGAGTGACGGGCATGAATCCCTTGCGAACCAGCGCCTTCGACCTTCCCGACCGCCTCACCGCCAAGGCCGACGAGGCCCTCATCGGTGCCGACGAACACCACTTCGCAGCGATCGAGGCGACCCTCGCCGAACAGATCGCCGACCTCTCCGACCGGCTCGAGGTCACCCGGCGGTCCCCGGGCCGCAGCGGCCAGGCCGCCCTCGAGCGGGACCAGGAGATCCACCGGCTCACCGCCCGGCTGCGTCTGCTCCGGCGGTTCGGGCTCGACCTCTGCCTCGGGCGCATGGTCGCCCCCGACTGCCCCGACAGCCCCGACGGCCGGCCCGGCTCGGCCACCACCCCCGTGTACGTGGGCCGGCTCGGACTCACCGCCGGCGACGGCCGGCGCCTGCTCGTCGACTGGCGCTCACCGGCCGCCGAACCGTTCTTCGGAGCCACGCACGCCAACCCGATGGGCCTGACCAGCCGTCGCCGCTACCGCTGGACCGGTGGCCGGATCACCGACTACTGGGACGAGGTCTTCACCAGTGACGGCCTGGCGGGGCTCGACGGCAATCCCGCCCTCGATGACCAGTCCGCCTTCATCGCCAGCCTCGGCAGCAGCCGGTCGCCCCGGATGCGGGACGTGCTCGGCACCATCGCCGCCGATCAGGACGCGATCATCCGCGCCGGCTCGGACGGCGCCCTCGTCGTCGACGGCGGCCCCGGCACCGGCAAGACCGTGGTCGCCCTGCACCGCACCGCCTACCTGCTCTACTCCGACCCCCGGCTCGGCCACCGCCGGGGTGGTGTGCTCTTCGTCGGCCCCCATCAGCCCTACCTCGCCTACGTCTCCGACGTCCTGCCGAGCCTCGGCGAGGAGGGCGTACAGACCGCCACGATCCGCGACCTGGTGCCCGAAGGGCGCGCGGCCCGCGCCGAGACGGACCCGGACGTCGCCCGCCTGAAGTCCTCGGCCGAGATGGTCGGCGCGATCGAGCGGGCCGTCGCGTTCTACGAGCAACCCCCAGCCGAGGCGGTCGCGGTCACCACCGAGTGGGCCGACTTCCGGGTGGACCCGGACGCCTGGGCGGAGGCGTTCTCCGCGCGCGATGCGACCACCCCGCACAACGAGGCCCGCGAGGACATCCTCGAGGAACTGCTCACCATCCTGCTCGACTCCTTCGACGGCGAGGAGGACGCCGAGACGGTGCGTGCCGCGCTGCGCCGCAGCGCCGACCTGCGCGGCGCCCTGACCAGCGCCTGGCCCACGCTCGAGGCGACCGACGTCGTCGGCGACCTCTGGTCCGTCCCCGCCTACCTGCGCCTGAGCGCTCCGTGGCTGAGCAGGGACGAGATCCGGAGCCTGCAGCGCGACGAGCCCCAGGCGTGGACCGAGGCCGACCTCCCGCTCCTGGATGCTGCGCGCCTACGCCTCGGGGACCCGGAGGCCTCGCGACGCCGTCGCCGGCGTGAGGCGGCGCTCGCCGAGCAACGTGCGCACATGGACGACGTGGTCGCGGACCTCATCGCCACCGACGACAGCGAGATGGGCGTCATGCAGATGCTGCGCGTGGACGACATGCGCGACAAGCTCGTCGACTCCAGCGCCGTGGGAACGGACGTCGTCGTCGACCCGCTCGCCGGCCCATTCGCGCACATCGTCGTGGACGAGGCACAGGAACTGACCGACGCCCAGTGGCAGATGCTGCTGCTGCGGTGCCCCTCCCGCAGCTTCACCGTGGTCGGGGACCGGGCCCAGGCCCGGCACGGCTTCAGGGAGTCCTGGCAGGAGCGCCTGGAGAGGATCGGGCTCGACCGGATGCACCTGGCCTCGCTGACCATCAACTACCGCACGCCGGAGGAGGTCATGACGCAGGCCGAACCGGTGATCCGCGCGGTCCTCCCGGACGCGAACGTGCCGACCTCGATCCGCAGCACCGGCACGCCGGTGCGGCACGGCGACACCGGCGAGCTCGAGGAGATCCTGGACGGCTGGCTCGCCGACAACGCCGAGGGGATCGCGTGCGTGATCGGAACCGGGCGGCTCGGCCGGCCCGGCGGGGACCGGGTCCGGGCGCTGACCCCGGAGCTGGCGAAGGGCCTCGAGTTCGACCTGGTGGTCCTCATCGACCCGGAGTCGTTCGGCACCGGGATCGAGGGCGCGGTCGACCGCTACGTGGCGATGACCCGCGCCACCCAGGAACTCGTGATCCTCACGAGTTCCTGACTCACCCGCGCGCCGAACGGCCTCCGCGGGCCGATCCGGGTGACCATGGGAGGCGATGAGTACCACCACCCGCCCGCCGACGATCCCACCGCGCGTCATCGAGCATGAGGCCTATGGCAGCGGCGGTCGCCCGACGTTCCGGCTGCCGGAGCACTCCGTGCGCGGACTGCTCGCCGGCGCGGAGGCCGTGTTGTTCGGATGGTTGGTGCTGGTGATCCCGGCCGTGGCCGCGTACGTTGCCACGGCCGCCGCGCCGGCGCTCGGTGAGGCCGGCTGGCTGGAGGCCGCCCGGGTGGGCACCGCGGCGTGGCTGCTCGGCCACGGGGCGTCGTTCTCCGCCGGCGGCCTGCAGATCAGTCTGGTCCCGATCGGGGTCACCGCGCTGTCGGTGTTCCTGGTGTCGGCTGCGGTGCGCCGCGCCCAGCTCACCGGGTGGGCGGCGCTGCTGATCGCGTCGGCGACGTACGTCGCCGTCACCGGTCTGCTCGTCGCGTTCGCGGGGGTCGACGGCGGAGCCCGGGCTCTCGCCGGTGCGCTCGTGGTGGCCGTGGCCGGGTCGCTGCTCGGTCAGCGCGGCCGGTACCCGCGTCTGCCCGCCGCCGTGACCCGGGTCGTCGAGGTGGTCCCGGACTGGTTCGTCCTGGGTCTGCGGGCCGGCGTGCGGATCCTGGTGGCACTGGCGGTCCTGTCGCTGGCAGCCGTCGTGGCCGCGGTCGTCATCTCGTTCGACCGGATCCTCGACCTCCAGGCGGGTCTGCACACCGACGGGGTGAGCACCGTGATCGCCGTGTTCGCCCAATTGCTGCTCGTCCCGACGCTGATGATGTGGGCGCTCGCGTTCCTGACCGGCCCGGGGTTCTCGGTGGGGGAGGGGACGGCATTCGCCCCGACCGGGATCGACGCCGGGCCGCTCCCGGTTGTGCCGGTGCTCGGCGCGCTGCCGGAGCCCGGCAGCCTCGTCGGCGAACTGGGCCTCGTGGTGGTGATCGGGGTGCTCGTGGGCGCGGCCGTCGGGTGGTGGCTGCACCGGGCAGCCGCGCAGGAGGACCTACCCCGCTCGTTCGCCGCGGTCGCGGTGGCCGTGGCACTGACCGCGGTCGTCGTGGCCGTGGCGGTCGGTGCCGGCTCGGGCGGGATCGGGCCCGGCCGGATGGCGGTCGTCGGGGCCGACGCGGTCGCGGTGGCCGTCGCCGTCGGCTGGCAGGTGCTGCTCGGAGCGGCGGTGGTGGTGGTCCTCGCACACCCGACCACGGCCCGCGCCTTCAGTGCCCTGCGCGGTGTGGTGCGGTCCTGGTGGGGCGAGGTCCGGCCCGACGAGCGGTCCTGACCGCCCGCGAACTGCTCAGCCGTCGGTGCCGTAGCGCTCGGCCACGGCCTCGCTGAACTGCTGTTCGCACCGGTCCTGGGCCGCGATCGTCAGCGCCGAGTCGAGACATTGCTGGCGTTCCACCTGGGCCGGCCACAGCGAGAGCAGTGTGACCGAGGAGAACAGCATCAGGGCGGAGAGCACCATGCCGCCGGTCAGGAACACCGAGATCATGCCGCGCACGCCGGCCCGCCGGATCCGGCCAAGGGTGCGCAGGCCCACCACGATGGCACCGGCGGCGAACACCGGGGCCGCCACCTGCCACGGGATCGGCAGCCCTGACGTGAGCACCGCGGCGAGCAGCAGCAGGCCGAAGAACATGACCGAGCGGCTGATCTCGATGAGCTGTTCGGGTGTCGGTGCCGGCCGGGGCGGCTCGGCCCGGCGATCCGTCCCGATGCGGGCAGCCGACGGCAGGCCGGGTGGTCGTGCGCTGTGCCGATCCGGGTCCGGTTTCGGCCGCGACGGGTCCGGCGGGGCATAGGGATTGCTCATCCGACCCTCCTCCGGCGTCCAGCGGCCACGACCAGTGTCCATTCTCCCAGATCCGGGACCCGCGCTCGCCACTCCCACATCCGCACGGACTACAGTCGGACGCTGTGTCCACTCCCACGCCCGCCCACGCCGGATCAGACGTCCACGCAGGCCGTGGCCCCACCCGGGTCGTGGTCCTCATCTCCGGCGGCGGCTCGAACCTCGCCGCACTGCTCGAGGCGGCGACCGACCCGGGCTACGGCGCGACCGTCGTGGCCGTCGGTGCGGACCGCCCCGGGTGCGCCGGACTCGACATCGCCAGGGCAGCGGGCATCCCGACCTTCGTCGAACGCCTCGGCGACCACCCCGACCGGGACACCTGGGACGCGGCCCTGACCCACGCCGTCGCCGAGCACTCACCCGACCTGGTGATCTCCGCGGGCTTCCTGAAGCTCGTCGGCGCCCGGTTCCTGGCCCAGTTCGGCGGGCGGTACCTGAACACGCACAACGCCCTGCTGCCGGCGTTCCCGGGCATCCACGGCCCGCGGGAGGCGCTTGCCTACGGTGTGAAGCTCGCCGGAGCGACGCTGTTCGTCGTCGATGAGGGCGTGGACACCGGCGTGATCATCGCCCAGTGCGCGGTCCCGGTGCTCGACGACGACACCGAGGAGTCCCTGACCGAGCGGATCAAGGTCGCCGAGCGGGCCCAGCTCGTGGAGTACACCGGACGGCTGGCGCGACACCCGTGGCGGGTCGAGGGCCGGCGTTTCGTCATCGACCGCTGACGCCGGCTGCGACGTCTGACACCGGCCCGTCAGGTGCGCGCAGGCGCCAACAGCGCCGGGCCCCCGGAGCCGATCGGCCGGGTGAGCACGTCGGTCGGCTGGCTCGGATCGTCCAGCCAGTCGATGCGCTTCCACCAGCGGAATCCGACCTTGTCCGCCACGCGCCGCGAGGCCGCGTTCCGGGGATCGATCAGGCAGAGCAGCTCGCCATCGGTGAACCGGTCGGCACTGGCGAGCAACGCCGTCGTAGACTCGGTGGCGTACCCGCGGCCGCGGGCCTCGGGGACGAACCGCCAGCCCCACTCGAGCCGGTCGAGTCCGTCGACCACGGCCGTGCCGACGCCGGTGTAGCCGACGATCGCGCCCGTCGCCCGCTCGATCACCGGTTGCTTGGCGTACGGGACGGCCTCGACCAGGAGCAGCATCCCGTCGAAGCGCGCGTTGGCCGACACGGCGTCGTGCACGCCGTCGGAGAAGACGGTGAACGCCTCGTCGGTGAACATCGCGACGAACCGGTCGCGATCCTCCTCGACCGGATGCCGGATCGTGAGCCGGTCGGTCTCGATCGTCGACATGAGCGCGATGCTACTTCGCAGGTCGGAAGGACGCCGGGTGGGCGGCCCGTGCTACGGCCCCCAACCACCGTTCATAGTCCTGCCGCGCAGCGTCACGCGCGGATGCATCTTGGCCTGGTTCGTGCCGATAGTGTCGGTCGCCTCGCTCGGAGCGAACATCTCAGCGACGAAGCCGCGGACGGCTCGCCATGCCCGCGCGTACCAGGCGGATGGTGTCCTTCTCATGTCCGTACCCCTTTGTCCGGCCAGTCCTGAACAAGACTTGACCAGTACTTTACCAGGGGGACGCAGTCCCGCGACAGGGATCGGCGACCCGACCCACCCGGGCGAGCCGCCGCCGTCGGGCGCTAGACTGGCCGCGGTCGTGACTGGCGTCAGAGGTGGAGCACCACCTGGGAGCGGCCGAAGGATCGAATCTGTAGCGCACCGATCGCCTGGGTGCCGCGGTGGTGCACATCATCGTCGAGCGACTCGTCTCGGGTCGCGCCATTCGGACCATCGAACCAGGAGTTCACGCCCATGACCGATCTCATTCCTCTGCGCCGCGCCCTCGTCTCGGTCTACGACAAGGCCGGCCTGCCCGAACTGGCGACCGCGCTGCACGCCGCCGGTGTCGCGCTCGTCTCCACCGGCTCCACCGCCGGCGTGATCGAGGGCGCCGGGGTCCCCGTGACGCGTGTCGAGGACCTGACCGGCTTCCCCGAGTGTCTCGAGGGTCGCGTCAAGACACTGCACCCCCGGGTGCACGCGGGGATCCTCGCCGACCGGCGCAAGGCCGACCACGTCCAGCAGCTGGCGGACCTCGAGATCGAGCCGTTCGACCTGGTCATCGTGAACCTGTACCCGTTCACCGACACGGTCACCTCCGGGGCGAGCCCGGACGAGTGCATCGAGCAGATCGACATCGGCGGTCCGTCCATGGTGCGCGCCGCCGCGAAGAACCACCCGAGCGTGGCCGTGGTGGTTGACCCGGCGCGCTACGACGAGGTCATCGCCGCCGCTCAGGGCGACGGGTTCAGCCTCGCCCAGCGGCAGCGCCTCGCCGCGGACGCGTTCCGGCACACCGCCACCTACGACGTGCACGTCGCGTCCTGGATCGGCAACGTCGTGGCCCCGGACGACGAGGGATCCGGCTTCCCCGGCTGGGTCGGCGCCACCTGGGACCGCACCGCGGTGCTGCGCTACGGGGAGAACCCGCACCAGCGCGCCGCGCTGTACACCGACGGGTTCGGTGCGCCCGGCCTCGCCGGCGCGACGCAGCTGCACGGCAAGGAGATGAGCTACAACAACTACGTGGACGCCGACGCCGCGTGGCGTGCCGCCCACGACCACGCCGACGCCCCGACGGTCGCGATCATCAAGCACGCCAACCCGTGCGGGATCGCCGTCGGCACCGACATCGCCGACGCCCACGCCAAGGCGCACGCGTGCGATCCGGTCTCGGCGTACGGCGGCGTGATCGCCTCGAACCAGGTCGTCACCGAGGCGATGGCCAACCAGGTCAAGGATGTCTTCACCGAGGTGGTGCTCGCGCCCGGATTCGAGGACGCGGCCCTGGAGGTCCTCACCCGGAAGAAGAACATCCGTCTGCTCACCGTGGCCTCCGCGCCCTCCGGTGGTGGCCTGCGGGACATCTCCGGCGGCATGCTGCTGCAGAACGCGGACCTCATCGACGCCGACGGCGACTCACCGGCGAACTGGACCCTGGCGACCGGTGAAGCGGCCGACGAGGCCACCCTGGCGGACCTGGAGTTCGCGTGGCGCTCGGTGCGGGCCGTGAAGTCGAACGCCATCCTGCTCGCGAACGCCGGCGCGTCCGTGGGCATCGGCATGGGCCAGGTGAACCGGGTCGACTCCTGCCGCCTCGCCGTCGAGCGTGCGAACGCCGACCTCGACGGGGCCGGGGGAGCGGACCGAGCTCGCGGCGCGGTGGCCGCCTCGGACGCGTTCTTCCCGTTCGCCGACGGCCTGCAGGTGCTCCTCGACGCCGGCGTGCGCGCCGTGGTCCAGCCCGGCGGCTCCGTGCGCGACGAGGAGGTCGTCGCCGCGGCCCAGGCCGCCGGCGTCACCCTCTACCTCACCGGCACCCGGCACTTCGCCCACTGACCGGCCTCGCGAGCGGGCGCCCGTCCGTGTCAGAGCACGACGGCGGAGCGTAGTTTCGTCGTCGGCTCCGCCGCGAGCACGGGGTCGAGCCGGGCGAGGTCGGTGCCGCTGAGCAGTCTGCGGACGGCGGCCACCTCGCGGGGGGCGTCGGCGATCACCGCGCCGACGAGGGCGTCATCCTCCAGCGCCAGGGTGGTCCACGGGCCCGCGCCGACCTCACCGCGGTCGACGAGCCGCACCGGCGCACCGTCCGTGCCGTGGAGTCGCCCGAACACGGTCAGGTGGTGCCCGAGCTGGGTCGAGTACACGTAGGGTGCGGGCTCCGGCGTGCCCTCGTCGTCGACGCCGAGCAGGGCCCGCGCCAGCGGCGCGGGGTCGCTCAGGGCGGCGGACCAGTGGCCTCCGGGCACCCGGCCGAGGGTGGGGTGCGGCCGTGCCGCCACGTCTCCGACCGCCCACACCCCGGGCGTAGCCGTGGCGCCGCCCGCGTCGACGCGTAGGTGCCCGGAGGCCTCCCGGGTCACGGCATCCCCGAGCCAGTCGGTGGCCGGGCGCGCGCCGATGGCGCACAGCACCACGTCCGCGGCGAACCCGCGGCCGTCGGCGAGGTGCACGCCGTCGGCCTCCACCCGGGCGACGGTGGCGTCGGTGTGCAGGTCCACCCCGGCTTCGGCGTACCACGGCGTGGTGCGCCCGCCCAGGTCGGGACCCAGTTGGCGACCCAGGGGAGTGGGCCCGGCCTCGAGCACGGTCACCGCGCTGCCCGCGGCCGCGGCGACCCCGGCCACCTCGGCACCGATCCACCCGGCGCCGACCACGACGAGCCGCGCACCCGGTGTGATCGTGGCCCGCAGCGCGTCGGCGTCGGCTGCGGAGTGCAGGACCAGGGCGTGATCCCAGCCGTGCGGGCGCAGCGGCCGGGACCCGGTGGCCACCACGACGGCGTCCGCGGCGAGTTCGGCGCCGTCGGACAGGCGCACGGTGAGCCCGTCGCCGGTACGGCGCACCCCGGCGGCCGGGGCCGTCAGGCGGGTCTCGTCGGCGAGGGAGCTCAGGTCGTAGCCGAGGTCGTCCGCCAGCCACAGCGGCGTCGCGCGGGTGAGGAGTTCCTTGGACAGCGGCGGACGGTCGTACGGGGGCACGCCCTCGTCCCCCAGCAGCGTCAGGTGCCCGGCGTAGCCCTGCGCGCGCAACTCGGCGACGGTGCGCAGCCCGGCGAGCCCGGCACCCACCACCACGATCCGGTTCGGACGCCGGCCGGTGGTGTGACTCACGCCCCCCACGGTACCGCCGCCGTCGGCGAGTGGGCGCAGCGGGAGATGTCCGGCCCCGGTGGCACGATCGAGGGATGGCGATCGAGATCCGTCCCGCGGCTTCGTTCGACGACGTCCGGACCCTGGTCGGCCCCAAGCGGCCCGACGCGAACGTCTGCTGGTGCTTGAGCTACCGGATCCCGTCGAAGGAGAACCTCGCGCTGGTCGGCCCCGAGCGTGGTGAGCGAGTTGCGGAGCTCGTGCGGCAGGACCAGGCGCCCGGGGTCCTCGCCTACGACGGCGGGAACGTCGTCGGCTGGGCCGCGGTCCATCCGCGGGCAGACACGAGTTTCGCCCGCAACCGCAGGATCCCGCACGTCGACGAGGTCGACGTGTGGTCGGTGTGGTGCATCCGGGTCCGGCCCGGGCACCGCGGGCGGGGGATCTCGCACGACCTGCTCCGCGGCGCCATGGAGTTCGCCCGCAGTCACGGCGCACCCGCCATCGAGGGTTACCCGGTGGACAACGACGGGAAGAAGGTGGACCTCACGATGGCGTACGTCGGCACCCGCGCACTCTTCGAGCGGGCCGGCTTCGTCAAGGCCGCGGACACCACGTCGGTGCTCAACGGGTTCCCGCGCGTGCTCATGCGTCTGGATCTGCGCTGACCGGTCGACTCGCCCGCGGTCAGGGAGCCGGCCGGACGAGGTTCGCCGGGACCACGTCGACCGGAAACGGCAGGCGAAGTGCCGCACGCTCGTCGCCGGCCACGTCCGCGCTCGTGACGTAGGCGCCGTCGATCAGGTCGAGCGCGACGAGCGACGGTGCCTTCGGGTCGATGACCCAGTACGACTGCACGCCGCATTCTTCGTACTTCGAGCGCTTGAGCACCAGGTCCTTGCGCCGGGTGGACGGTGAGAGCACCTCGACCGCCAGGGTGAGCGGTGCGGTGACGTTCTTCTCGCCGACGTCATCGTTGCCCACCACGAGCAGGTCCGGCTGCAGCGACGTCCGGAGGTCCGGCCGCCAGTCCAGCGGGGCGAGGAACACCTCCTGGCCGGGTGGGCACGCGGCGCGCAGCAGCAGGTAGAGGTTCCCGATCGCCCGTTGGTGCACGGGCACCGGCGCTGGGGTCACGAGCAGCAACCCGTCGAGGAGTTCGTACTGCAGCCCGTCGTCGGGCAACCGGTCGAGGTCATCGACCGTCCACTCCTCGCCCGTGCGCGGCATCGCCGTCATGACACCCATGATGCTCCTCCCGACTTCGCCTGTCATCGGTCGTCATGACCCGATCATGCCGGGAGGACACCTGACGGTCGTGCGCTGTCCACAGGCGGCTTCTCCGGCAGCGACCAGGTGTGGGCCGGTCCGGCGAGTACGCTCGCATCTGTGACCGTTCCGACGAGCGCGCCGGCCGACGTGCCGATCCCGACGCAGCCACGCAGCCACGCCGTGATGTGGGTGGCGCTGCTCGCGATGGTCCTGATCGTGGCGTCGTCGTTCCTGATCGGTGCGCGGGCGGCGTCCCTCATGTTCGCGGCCGAGCTCGTGGTGCTGGCGATCGTCCGGGCCGTCGCGCCCCGGCCCGGTCCCTACGGCATCTCGGCACGCTCACGCGGCTTCGACGTGGCGTTCCTGGTGGTCACGGGCCTGGCGATGGCGGTGTTCGCCGTCACCGCGCCGGCTGGGGCCATCTGACCTGATCTCACACGCGGCGTGCCGGCCCGGGCGCCGGACGCACGCTCCGTGGTGCGTGCGTCCGGCGGTCAGAGCGATCAGGGGCGAGTGGTGCCCTCGGGCGTCGGCGCCCCGTCGTCGTGGTCGTCCTCGGCGTCGTCGTCCGAGGTACCGCCGGCCCGGTCGGTCTCGTCCGCGTCCTCGTCGTCAACCTCGGCATCGTCGACCTCGGCCTCGTCGACCTCGGTCCAGTTGACGACCTCGTCGGGCCCATCGGCCGTCTCGTCGAGGGTGACCGACGCGGCGCCGTGCGTGGCGGCCCCGTCCTCGGCCTCGTCGGCGTCGTCGACCTCGTCGTACTCCTCGTCGTCGTCGTCCTCGTCCTCGTAGTCATCGTCGTCGTACTCGGCGACGGGCAGGGGCTCGGGCGCGAACACCGTGAACAGCAGCGCGGTGATGGCCCCGCCGAGCAGCGGTGCCACCCAGAACAGCCACACCTGACCGAGCGCCCAGCTCTCCGAGAAGACCGCGATCGCGGTGGCGCGGGCCGGGTTCATCGCGCCGCCGGCCACGAACGCGGTAGCCACCGAGAGCAGGCCGTAGAAGAGGCCGGTCACGATCGCCGCCGAGTAGCCGCGGCGGAGCGAGGTCGTGGTGCGGGTGACGGCGAGCGCCACCGCCACGAACAGGGCCGTGGCGACGACCTCGACGATCAGGACCTGCAGCATCGTGGTGCTGATCGCCCCGGTCGAGGCGCGGGCGAAGGTCGAGTTCTCGCCGAAGCCGCTCGCGGACTGTGCGAACAGAGCGCGCACCGAGGTCAGCTGCAGCTGTGTGGGCAGTTCGGCGGGAGTCGTGATGAACAGCAACGCGGCGGCGGCGACGGCACCGGCGACCTGTGCCACCCAGTACGGCAGGAGCGCGGACCAGGACAGCCGGCCGGTGATCGCAGCCCCGAGCGTCAGCGCCGGGTTGAAGTGGCCGCCCGAGATGTACACGAACATGGCCATCGCGGCCATCAGTGCCACGCCCCAGGCGAGCGCCTCGGCCACCTGGTCGGCGTTGAAGAGGATCCCCCCGTAGACCGCGAGGCCGAGGCCGAGGAACACGAGGATGAACGTGCCGACGAACTCGGCACCGAGGCGTTCGCCCAGCGAGCGGGGCCGCTCCGCGACGTACGCGTCGTCCGCCACGCCGTGGTCGGTATCGTCAACGATGGTGGTGCTGGTCATGAGTATCCCGTCGAGAGAGGGCGTGATCGGGGCCTAGCCTCTCACCCCGGGCTGGGAGTCCGCTGAACGTGGACGCTGACGGCGCCCGGTATCTCGATGTCGAGTAATCTGGTGGCGCATACCGGCCGCCCGCTCCGTTGCGGGTCGGCGCGACCGGTGGCAGACCGCCCAGGAGTTCCCCGACGCGCTCGCGCTCTTCCTCGAACGCCGCGCCCCGCGCTCCTGGTCACCAGACCAAGACAGGAGTTCGACCATGACTCAGCCCGTCAACGTGACGGTCACGGGGGCCGCCGGCCAGATCGGCTATGCCCTGTTGTTCCGCATCGCCTCCGGGCAGCTGCTCGGAGGCGACACCCCGGTGAAGCTCCGCCTGCTGGAGATCCCGCAGGGGGTCAAGGCTGCCGAGGGCACCGCGATGGAGCTGGACGACTGTGCGTTCGACCTGCTCGCCGGCATCGACATCTTCGACGACCCGACGGCGGGCTTCGAGGGAGCGAACGTGGCGCTGCTCGTCGGCGCGCGCCCGCGCGGCCCCGGCATGGAGCGCGGCGACCTGCTCGAGGCGAACGGTGGCATCTTCGGGCCGCAGGGCAAGGCCCTGAACGCGGGCGCGGCGGACGACATCCGCGTCCTCGTCGTCGGCAACCCGGCGAACACGAACGCCCTCATCGCACAGGCGAACGCCCCGGACATCCCGGCCGAGCGGTTCACCGCGATGACCCGCCTGGACCACAACCGCGCCCTCAGCCAGCTCGCCGCGAAGACCGGCGCCGCAGTCGGCGACATCAAGAACCTGACCATCTGGGGCAACCACTCCGCGACCCAGTACCCGGACATCTTCCACGCGCAGATCGGCGGCCGCCCGGCCACCGAGGTCGTGGACGACCAGGCCTGGCTCGAGGACACGTTCATCCCGACCGTCGCCAAGCGCGGCGCCGCGATCATCGAGGCGCGCGGTGCGTCCTCCGCAGCCTCCGCGGCGAACGCCGCCATCGACCACGTGCACGACTGGGTCAACGGCACCCCCGCGGGCTCCTGGACCTCCGCCGCGATCCCCTCGGACGGCTCCTACGGCGTCCCCGAGGGCCTCATCTCCTCGTTCCCGGTGACCTCCACCGGCGGCGCCTGGGAGATCGTCAAGGGCCTGGACGTCAACGAGTTCTCCCGCGCCAGGATCGACGCCTCGGTGGCCGAGCTCACCGAGGAGCGCGACGCCGTCAAGGGTCTTGGGCTGATCTGAGCCGGTCCTGACCCGCGAACGCCCGACGGCGCCCGCCCACCTCGTGTGGACGGGCGCCGTCGTCGTTGCTGCTGGAGGGGCGTCCCGCGCTACGGCGCGGGCGTCTCGACCGAGCGGCCGACGGCGCGCACGCTCAGGCCGATCAGCACCAGCACGATCCCGGCGAGCAGGGCGTAGATGCCGAGCAGGATCCCGAAGGTGGTGGCGGCGACGCCCGGGGCCGCCACCAGGAAGATGCCGAACGCCAGGGTGATCACGCCGAACGCGAGTCCGAGCGTCCAGGCCGCGCCGAGGCTCTTGCGGCCGCGCACGGCGGAGATCCCGAGGATCAGTCCGCCGATGATGGCCCAGACGCCTGCCACGATGAGCAGGATCTCGGTCCCGACCGCGGGCCGAACGATCAGGAACACGCCGGCGACCGCGCCGAGGATCCCGAAGAAGATCTCGGAGCCGGCTCCGGGTGTACCCCGGGTGCGGATGCCGTGGACGATCGCGAGGACGCCGTCGACGGCCCAGAAGATGCCCAGGAGCAGGACGAACGCGGTCAGGACCTTGTCCGGCCAGACCAGGGCGAGGATGCCGAAGACGATCGCGATGGCCCCGCGGAGCGCCAGGTAGTACCAGGCCCCCTTGGCGAGGTTGGAGACGAGATTGGTTGGCGACTCGGACACGGTTGCTCCTGCTCTCTCCCCCTGGCGGAAGTGACGTACGCCATTGATACCACCGGTGCCCGCCCCGCGGTCCGTGCCACGCGGCGGCAGGAGCCGGTATGGACACGGCCCGGATCCGGCTACGGTTGTCCGTGGTCACGTCCGCCACCGACATCGGAGTCAGAATCCGCCGTGCATGACACCACTGCCCGCACCGAGCACCGCCTTCGTCGTTTCGTCGCCGAACGCCTCGAGACCGCCGCGTACCGCTCCCGCACCCCACTGACCGTCACCGCCTGGGAGGTCCCGGACGAACCGGTGCCGTTCGCCGAGGCGCTCAGCCAGGACTTCACCCCGTTCGAGATCGGCAGCCCGTGGGGCCGGCCGTGGAGCACGGTCTGGTTCCACGTGCGCGGGCAGGTGCCCACAGAGTGGGCGCAGGACCTGATCGCCGACGGCGCCGGTGCGGTCCGGCTGGAACTGCTGGTCGACCTGGGGTTCTCCGGCGCCGGCCCCGGCTTCCAGACCGAGGGTGCGATCTGGTCACCCGACGGGGTGCTCCTCAAGGGCCTCGAGCCCCGCAACCACTACCTGCCGCTGGACGTGGCACCCGGGGAGTGGGTGGACCTGTACGTGGAGGCGGCCGCCAACCCGGACGTGCCGAACGGGCAGTGGATCAAGCCGACCCCGATGGGGGACAAGGCCACCGCCGGCACCGACCCGATCTATGAGTTGCGGGCCGCGGACCTCGCGCTGCTGGACGTCGATGTCTGGGAACTGACCCAGGACGTCGACGCGCTGCAGGGTCTCATGCTCGAGTTGCCGGCCACCTCACCCAGGCGTGCGCAGATCCTGCGGGCGCTGGAGGACATGCTCGACGCCGTCGACCCCGACGATCTGGCCGGCACCGCCGCGGCCGGTCGTGAGCGACTGGCCGACGTGCTGGCCGCACCGGCCCACGCGAGCGCGCACCGGTTGCACGCCGTCGGGCACGCCCACATCGACTCGGCCTGGCTGTGGCCGGTCCGGGAGACCGTGCGCAAGTGCGCGCGCACGTTCTCGAACGTGCTGAACCTGATGGACGCCGACCCGGACGTGACGTTCGCGTGCTCCTCGGCCCAGCAGTACGCGTGGATGAAGGAGTTCTACCCCGAGCTGTACGCGCGCATCGCGCAGCGGGTCCGTGAGGGTCGGTTCATCCCGGTCGGCGGGATGTGGGTCGAGTCGGACACCAACATGCCCGGCGGTGAGGCGCTGGCCCGTCAGTTCGTGGCCGGCACCCAGTTCTTCATCGACGAGTTCGGCGTGGAGCCCAAGGAGGTCTGGCTGCCGGACTCCTTCGGCTACACCGCGGCCCTGCCGCAGATCGCGCGCGCGAGCGGCAAGGAGTCCATGCTCACGCAGAAGATCTCCTGGAACGACACGAACAGGTTCCCGCACCACACGTTCCAGTGGGCCGGGTCGGACGGGACCAGGATCTTCACCCACTTCCCGCCGGTGGACACCTACAACTCGATGATCAACGGCGCGGAACTGGCCAAGGCCGAGCGCCAGTACGCCGAGAAGGGCCGGGCGAACTCCTCGCTGCTGCCCTACGGCTACGGCGACGGCGGGGGCGGACCTACGCGCGAGATGCTCGCCGCGGCCCGGCGCACCGCTGACCTCGAGGGCTCGCCGAAGGTGACGCTGTCCACCCCGGCGGACTTCTTCACGCAGGCCCGCGCGGAGTACGCCGACCCGCCCACCTGGACCGGCGAGATGTACCTCGAGTACCACCGCGGCACCTACACCTCGCAGCACCGCACGAAGGCCGGCAACCGTCGCAGCGAGCACCTGCTCCGCGAGGCGGAGCTGTGGGCCACGGCGGCGACGGTCCGCGCCGGGGCGGACTATCCGGCCGATGCGCTGCAGCGGATCTGGCGCCTGGTCCTGCTGCAGCAGTTCCACGACATCCTGCCCGGCTCGTCGATCGCCTGGGTGCACCGCGAGGCTGAGCGAAACTACGCCCTCATCGAGGCCGAGCTCGAGACCCTCATCGCCACCGCGCTCGGCCACCTGGTCGGCGCCGGCGAGGACCGGATCGCCCTGAACGCCGGGCCGTTCCCACGGGCCGGCGTGCCCGCCCTCGGGGGCGCCGCCGCGGCCGGCTCGGTCGAGCCCGACGGCGGTGCCGTCACGATCGAGCCCGACGGCGAGGGCTGGGTCCTGAGCAACGCGCACCTTCGGGTGGTCGTGGACCCGCGCGGCCTGGTCACCTCGCTGCGTGACCTCGCCGCTGACCGCGAGGTGGTGCCGGCCGGGATGGCCGCGAACCTGCTCCAGGTGCACCGGGACATCCCGAACGAGTGGGACGCCTGGGACATCGACGCCCACTACCGCCACGACGTGCGCGATCTCGACACCGCGCAGGAGATCGTCGCCGAGCCCGCCGGCGACGGCGCGACCACCGCCCGACTGGTGATCCGCCGTCGGTTCGGCTCCTCGACCATCACCCAACGACTGGAACTGGCCGCCGACTCCCCGGCCCTGGAGATCACCACCGAGGTCGACTGGCACGAGCGGCAGAAACTGCTCAAGCTCGCGTTCCCGATCGACGTCCAGGCCGAGCGAGCCACCTCCGAGATCCAGTTCGGGCACATCCACCGGCCCACCGCGACGAACACCTCCTGGGACGCGGCCCGCTTCGAGACCGTCGCGCACCGCTGGGTGCACGTCGGCGAGGCCGACTACGGCGTTGCGGTCGCGAACGACCAGACCTACGGCCACGACATCCGGGCCGACCTCGACCCGGCCGGCCGGCCGATCACCGTGGTCCGCCAGTCGCTGCTGCGGGCCCCGCTGTTCCCCGATCCGGATGCGGACCAGGGCGAGCACGTGCTGCGCTCGAGCATCCGCCCGGGCGCGGGCATCGCCGAGTCCGTCCGGGAGGGCTACCGGATGAACCTGCCTGTGCGCACCGTCGCCGGCGCCGGCTCCGGCACCCTCGTCGCGCCGCTGCTGCGCACTGACAACGACGCCGTGGTCATCGAGGCCGTCAAGCTCGCGGAGGACGGCAGCGGGGACGTCATCGTGCGCCTGTACGAGTCCCTCGGCGGGCGCGCCCGTGCAGCGATCACGGCGGACTTCCCGGTGACGTCGGTCACCGAGACCGACCTGCTCGAACGCCCCCGCGAGGACGGGCCGGGCGTGCTCACGCAGACCGACGGCGGGAGCGCCACGGTCACCCTCCGGCCGTTCCAGATCTGCACGCTCCGGTTCGCGAGGTGAGCGGCCCCCGGGTGCGCGTGGTCGCGGCTGCAGCAGCGGCGCAGCGATGGGCATCTGTCCCCATGGACGCTGGCCGGCGCGGCCCCGCAGTTGCCCTAGGCTGCTCCGCATGAGCCAACGATTCAACGCCCCGCCGGGGTGGCAGGTCCCGCCGAACTTCACCCCGCCCGAGGGCTGGCAGCCGGACCCGTCGTGGCCGCCGGCGCCGGCGGGCTGGAACTACTGGGTCGACGATGCCGCGGGCGCGGCTGCGCCGATGGTCGGGCAGAACCCTGGATACGGAGCGTCCTCCGGGCAGAACCCGGCCTACGGCCCGGGCTCGAGCCCGGTCTACGGTCCCGGCTCGTCCGCGCCCGCGGGTGCCTCGCCCTACGGTGCCTCCGGGACGGCCTCCGCGGCGTTGGCCCAGGAGGAGGTCAAGAAGGCCCGCAACTCCGCTCTCATCGGTTTCGGCATTCTCGCCGCCGCGGTGCTGGTGTTCGCCATCAGCTTCGGGATCGCGGCCAGCAGCCCGACCGGCGGCAACTACTACTTCCCGTGGTACTTCATGCTGGCCGGCCTGATCGTCGGCATCCGCGGGCTCGTGAGCTACAACAAGGCCAAGAAGGCCGCGTCGTTCACCGCCGGCGGCAACTTCGACCCGACCGCCTACACCGGCTCGTCCGGCGGCGTCACGCCGCCCGGCGTCACCCCGCCCGGCGGCTACCCGGCGCCCGGTTCCGACTCCGGCCCGCGGCCGGGCGAGTACCGCCCGTAACGGCGAGCCCCACCGCGGCGGCGACCGACCGCCGTCGACCATGGCTCAACAGACACGAACGCCCCGCCGAACCGGCGGGGCGTTCGTGTTCGTGCTTGCGCGACCAGCCGGCGCCGGGCCGGGAGCGGGCGGCGCCGTTCAGCGGAAGATGACCGTGCGGTGCCCGTCCACCAGGACCCGGTGCTCGGCGTGCCAGCGCACCGCGCGGGCGAGCACCCGTCGCTCCACGTCCTGGCCGATCGCGACCAGCTCGGCGGCGTCGTCGGCGTGGGTGACGCGCTCCACGTCCTGCTCGATGATCGGCCCCTCGTCCAGGGATGCGGTGGCGTAGTGGGCCGTGGCACCGATGAGCTTGACGCCGCGGTCGTGCGCCTGGGCGTAGGGCCGCGCCCCCTTGAAGCTCGGCAGGAACGAGTGGTGGATGTTGATGATCCGGCACTCCAGCGCGTGGCACAGGTCATCGGAGAGGATCTGCATGTAGCGGGCCATCACCACGAGCTCGGCGTCGAGTTCGTCGACCAGGTCAAGCAGCGCGCGCTCGGCGGCTTGCTTTGTGCCGGAGGTGACCGGGATGTGGTGGAAGCCGACCCCGTAGAACTGCGCCGTCGGCGCCAGCTCGGTGTGGTTGGAGACCACGGCCACCACCTGGATCGGCAGCCGGCCCTCGCGCTCGCGGAACAACAGGTCGTTCAGGCAGTGCGCCGCGGTGGAGACCATCACCACGGTCCGCACCGGGCGGCCCACGCGGTCCAGGGTCCACGTCATCGAGAACTCCTCGGCGACCTCGGTCAGCGCGGACTCCAGGTCCGCCTTCGCGGTCGCGGACTCCACCTGCACGCGCATGAAGAACAGCCCCGTGCCCGCGTCCCCGAACTGCTGGGACTCGGTGATGTTGCCCCCGTTCGCGGCGAGCACGCCGGCGACGGCGTGCACGATCCCGGGGCGGTCGGGGCAGGAGAGGGTCAGGACCCAGTGCTCGGGGGCTGCGTTCGTCACACGGCGAGGTTAGTCGGCCCTGGGCGGTTCGGGTTCGCGCGGGCGCCGGTCAGTGGAAGGATGGGGGGCATGGACGAGCTGAGGATCGACGTCGTCGAGGACAAGGACGCCGGCGAGCTGCTGACGGTGCGGCGCGCCGCATTCGTGACCGAGGCGCAGTTGTACGACGACCCGCACATTCCGGCCCTGACGCAGACGTTCGACGAGCTGCGTGAGGACCTGGCCCGGGCAGACGTCGTCACGCTCGGCGCGTGGATCGGTCCTCGGCTGGTCGGCTCGGTGCGGGTCGGCCTCGAGGAGGACCGGGCCCTGCTCGGCCGTCTCGCGGTGGTGCCGGACCTGCAGGGCCAGGGCCTGGGGACCCAGCTGCTCATGTCGGTCCTGGGCTATCTGCCGGAGCAGACCAACGAGGTGTGGGTGTTCACCGGGCAGGACTCCAAGCAGAACCTCTCCCTGTACGCCAAGCACGGCTTCGAGCACCAGTACGACCAGAACGCCGGCGACCTCACCTACGCCTACCTGCGCAAGATCCTCGGCGAGATGGAGACGGGCGAGACCGGCCTGCAGGAGAAGGACGGGGCCACGGCCTCGCCCGCCGAGGCCTGACCGGCGGGACTCCGGCCGGGGTCGATGGGTCATCCCGCGACGCGGAACGTACTGGACGAACCCGCCGGTGGGCTTGCTAGGCTGGGTCCGTCGCGACTGGCGCAGAGGTGGATCACCACCGGGGAGCGATGCAGAAACACCTACTCGAGGTCGCCCGCCTGGGCCTGAGTGATCCGATGAGACCCATCACTGCATCGCCTGCGGAGGAAGCATGAGCCAGCCCACGTCCACCGTCCCTGTCCGCGACCAGTCGCTCGCGGAGCTCGACCCCGAGATCGCCGCCGTGCTCGAAGGGGAACTGACCCGCCAGCGCGAGACCCTCGAGATGATCGCGAGCGAGAACTTCGTTCCGCGCGCCGTGCTCCAGGCGCAGGGGTCCGTGCTCACGAACAAGTACGCCGAGGGATACCCCGGCCGCCGCTACTACGGTGGCTGCGAGCAGGTGGACATCGCCGAGAACCTCGCGATCTCGCGGGCCTCGTCACTGTTCGGCGCCGAGTACGTCAACGTCCAGCCGCACTCCGGGGCCCAGGCCAACGCCGCCGTGCTGCACGCTCTGATCAAGCCGGGCGACACCATCCTCGGGCTGCAGCTGGCCCACGGTGGTCACCTCACCCACGGCATGAAGATCAACTTCTCCGGCAAGCTCTACAACGTCGCCTCCTACGGCGTCGACGAGCAGACCCACCGGATCGACTACGACGCGCTGCGGGCCAAGGCGCTCGAGGCCCGGCCCCAGGTGATCATCGCCGGCTGGTCCGCCTACCCCCGCCACCTCGACTTCGAGGCGTTCCGGTCGATCGCGGACGAGGTCGGCGCGTACCTGTGGACGGACATGGCGCACTTCGCGGGTCTCGTGGCCGCGGGCCTGCACCCGAACCCGATCCCGCACTCCGACGTGGTCTCCAGCACCGTGCACAAGACCCTGGGCGGCCCGCGCTCCGGGGTGATCTTCTCGCGTGACAAGGAGACCTTCGGCAAGAAGCTCGACTCGGCCGTGTTCCCTGGCCAGCAGGGCGGACCGCTGATGCACGTCATCGCGGCCAAGGCCGTCGCGTTCAAGGTGGCGGCCGGTGCGGAGTTCGCCGAGCGGCAACGCCAGACCATCGCCGGCGCGCAGATCCTCGCCGAGCGGCTCACCGCCACCGACGTCAGTTCCGCCGGAGTCTCGGTGCTCACCGGTGGCACCGACGTGCACCTGGTCCTGGTGGACCTGCGGCACTCCGACCTCGACGGTCAGCAGGCCGAGGACCTCCTGCACGCTGCCGGGATCACCGTGAACCGCAACGCGGTGCCGTTCGACCCGCGGCCCCCGCGGGTCACCTCCGGCCTGCGGATCGGCACCCCTGCACTGGCCTCCCGCGGGTTCGGTGAGACCGAGTTCACCGAGGTGGCCGACATCATCGGCGGGGTGCTCGCCGCCGGCGCCGGGGCGGATCTGGACGCCGCGCGCGCCCGGGTCAAGGCCCTCACCGACGCGTTCCCGCTCTACCCCGGACTGCAGCAGTGAGTGCGCGCCTGCTGCCGGGCAAGCCGGTCGCCGATGCGGTCTTCGCCGAACTCGGCCCGCGTATCGACGCGCTCGTCGCCGCCGGACACACCCCGGGTCTGGGCACGATCCTGGTCGGGGACGACTCCGCCAGTGCCGGGTACATCCGGATGAAGCAGGAGAAGGCCGCCTCGCTCGGCCTGACCTCCCCGCACATCCACCTCGGCGCCGACGCGACCCAGGCGGACGTGCTCGCCGCGATCGGCGACATGAACGACGCGGCCGACGTCGACGCCGTCCTGCTGCAGCACCCCACTCCGCCTCAGATCGACTTCGACGCAGCCCTGCTCGCGCTCGACCCGGACAAGGACGTGGACGGGCTGCACCCGGTCAACATGGGACGGCTCGCCCTCGGCATGCCGGGACCGGTGCCGTGCACCCCGGCCGGGATCGAGGCGCTGCTAGCGCACTACGAGATCCCGATCGCCGGGCGCGAGGTGTGCATCCTGGGCCGCGGCACCACGCTCGGGCGACCGCTCGCGCTGCTGCTCAGCCAGAAGCGCCCGACGGCGAACGCGGCCGTGACCGTGGTGCACACCGGGGTCCCGAACTGGGCCGACTACACCCGGCGTGCCGAGGTCGTCATCGCGGCCGCCGGCGTGCCCGGCATCCTCCAGCCCGAACACCTGACCCCGGGTGTCACCGTGATCGGCGGCGGGGTCCGGTACGAGGGCAAGCGCCTGCTGCCGGACGTGGACGAGTCCTGCGAGGAGGTCGCCGGAGCGATCACCCCACGGGTCGGCGGCGTCGGACCGACCACGATCGCGCTGCTGTTCCGCAACGCCGTCGAGGCCGCGGAGCGCCGCGCCGGCTGACGCCTGGCCGCTGGGCGGCCACGAACCACGACGACGGCGGGTGCCGGGCGGCATATGGACGCCCGGCACCCGCCGTCGTCGGCTCGTCATAGGGTTGGAGGCATGACTGAGGACGGGCTGCAGGCAGCCATCACGAAGATGCAGGCGCGGGGCATCGACCCCCGGGCGATCAACGTATTCGCCCACTACTGGCGCGACCTTGCGGCCGGTGCGCAGGGCCTGATCCCCGAGGAGACCATCGAGCCGCTCGGCGAGGTCCCGGCGCTCGGCGACTTCGCCGCAACCCCGGAGCAGCGCCGCGACGCCCTGGCCCGGACCGCCGTCATCAAGCTGAACGGCGGGCTCGGCACCTCGATGGGGATGACCGGGCCGAAGTCCGCCCTCGAGGTGCGCGACGGGCTCACGTTCCTTGACATCATCGCCCGCCAGGTCCTCGCCCTGCGTGCCCAGCACGACGTGCAGCTCCCGCTGATCCTGATGAACTCGTTCCGCACGCGGTCCGAGTCCCTGGCGATCCTCGAGAAGTACCCGGACCTGGCCGTGGACGGGCTGCCGCTCGACTTCCTGCAGAACGCGGAGCCGAAGTTGCGGGCGGACACCCTCGCACCGGTCGAGTGGCCGGCCGACCCCGAGCTCGAGTGGTGCCCGCCCGGGCACGGTGACATCTACGTCGCCCTCCAGGGCAGCGGCCTGCTCGGGGCCCTGCGCGCACAGGGGATCAGGTACGTGTTCCTGTCCAACGCGGACAACCTCGGTGCCACCTGCGACCCGGACGTGGCGGCGTGGATGTTCGAGGCGGCCGTGCCGTACGCGGCGGAGGTCTGCCCCCGCACCGCGAACGACCGCAAGGGCGGGCACCTGGCCCGTCGCCGCAGCGACGGCCGGATGATCCTGCGGGACAGCGCGATGGTCGCCGACGGGGAGGACCACCACTTCCAGGACAACGACCGCCACCAGTACTTCCACACGAACAACCTGTGGGTGGACCTCGAGGTGCTCGAGCGGCTCCTCGACGAGCGGGACGGCGTGCTCGGCCTGCCGATCGTTGTCAACCGCAAGACCGTGGACCCCTCGGACTCCTCCTCGACGCCGGTGATCCAGATCGAGTCCGCGATGGGCACGGCGGTCGAGGCCTTCGAAGGGTCCCAGGCCCTGCTGGTGCCGCGACGCCGGTTCCGGCCCGTCAAGACCACCAACGAGCTGCTCCTGCTGCGCTCGGACGTGTTCTCACTCGATGAGGACTCGGTCGTGAACTCGGTCATCACGCACGACGAGCCGGCGATCCGGCTCGACGGCCACTACAAGCTCGTCCCGGACTTCGAGGCGCGGTTCCCGGCGGGGCCGCCGTCGCTGCGCGAGTGCACCGGCCTGGAGGTCACCGGTGACGTGACCTTCGGCGCCGGCGTCGTCTGCGTCGGCGACGTCCAGGTGCGCGCAGAGGAGCCCGCGACCATCGCCGACGGCACTCGACTTTCCGGGCAGGTCACATGCTGAGCATCGGTTCCGTCAACGTCAACGGTATCCGGGCCGCGTTCCGGCGGGGCATGGGGGTGTGGATCGCCGAACACACCCCGGACGTGCTCCTGCTCCAGGAGGTCCGCGCCACGGACGAGATCCTGGCCGAGCACCTCGGCCCGGACTGGCACGTGGTGCACACCGAGGGCGCGGCCAAGGGGCGTGCCGGGGTCGCCGTCGCCGCCCGTGAGGCGTTCACCGCGGTCCGGATCGGGCTCCGCGCCGACGAACCGGAGGCGGACGTCGGCAGGTGGGTTGAGGCGGATCTCGAGCTCGGTGGCGAACCGGTCACCGTGGTCTCCACCTACCTGCACTCCGGGACCGCCGGGACGCCGTCGATGGACCTCAAGTACGCGCACCTCGATGCCGTCACCGAGCGGATGGGCGTACTGGCTGCCACCGGCCGGTGCATCGTGGTCGGCGGTGACCTGAACATCGCCCACCGTGAGGTCGACCTGAAGGCCTGGAAGACGAACCGCAGGTCTGCGGGCTTCCTACCCGAGGAGCGTGCCTACCTGGACCGGTGGATCGACGAGCAGGGCTGGGTGGACCTGGGCCGCCGGTTCGGCGGCGACGGCCCCGGTCCGTACACGTGGTGGTCCTGGCGCGGTCAGGCGTACACGAACGACTCGGGGTGGCGCATCGACTACCAGTTCGCCACGCCGGCTCTCGCCGAGCGCGCGAAGGACGCGGTGATCGACCGTGCGCCCACCTACGAGGCGCGGTTCTCCGACCACGCGCCGGTGCGGGTGCTCTACGACCTCTGAGGCCGGGCCGTGCCGACGTGCGGCGGCGCCCGGGAGTTGTCGGCGGCGCCGGGGGAGTTGTCGGCGGAGCCGTCAGTGTTGCCCGGGCGGACCGTTCGGGTTGCGCCAGGACCGGCCGCGCGTGCTGAGGTAGCCCAGGACGAGGCCGGCGACGATGAGGATCAGGCCGATCACGAGCCACGTCGGGTCCCCGGTCATGACACTGCCGGGCAGGATGCCCGAGCCCTGGCCCGCCCAGACGAGCCCGATCAGGATGGCGATGATGCCGACGACGGCCAGCAGGGGTTTCCTGATCACGTGGGGTCCTCTGCTCGGGTGTCGCTGAGTGATGGTGGACCGAGCCTACTGCGCCCTCCGACCGCCGAACTGCCCCGGCCTCACCCGCGGCTCAGTCACTCGTGGGGTCCGCTCAGCTCGGCGAGGAGCGCGAAGCCGGGGCGGTCGACCGAGGCGGCGGTGGCCGTCAGGATGACGGCGCCGGTGCCCGCGGTGCGGTCGAGCCCGAACCAGGATCGGAACCCACCTGACCCTCCGTTGTGCCAGGTGATGGCACGTCCGTCAACCGGCGTGGTGATCCAGCCGGCGCCGATCCGGGTGCCCATGCCGAGCGACGCGACCGGGTCGAGGGCGGCGGTGCCGGGCGCCGAGCCGTCGAGCAGTGCCGCCGCGAGGCGGGCCATGTCCCCGATGCGGGCCCGGATCCCACCGGCCGGTCCCAGCGCTTCCCCGGTCCAGGGCTGCCGTGGCCGGCCCCGCACCGAGGTGCCGGTGAGCGCGCCGGGCCGAAGCTGGTCGGTGTTCGCCGGGACGTACACGCCCTCGAGCCCGAGGGTTCGGGCCAGGCGGTCCCGGACGAGGTCCGCGAAGGTCATCCCCGCGGCGCCGGCGACCGCATGGCCCAGCAGCTCGAACCCGAAGTTGGAGTATCGGGCCCGTGGCCTGCTCACCCGGACCTCTCGAGCCTGGTCGAGAAGTTGCGCCAGGGTCTCGCCGTAGGGATTGGTGCCGTGTCGCCACAGGGCGACCGTCCGGCGCCACGGTTGTGCCGACCGGGGCAGCCCGGGCAGCCCGGAGCGATGCGTGCTGACCGACGCCAACGTCACGTCCGCCGCGGGCGTCCCACCCAGCGGAAGCAGCGAGCCGAGGGTCGCGTCGCTGCGGATCTCCCCACGGGCCAGACCGTCCGAGTAGAGCAGTCCGGTGATCCCCTTCGAGACCGACGCGATCTCGTAGTCGGCGTGCAGGTCGGCGCCGCGGGAGGCGACGGTCACCGCGTCCGGCGTGAGGGTCGCGACGGCGAAGACCGGATGTCGGGGTCCTAGCAATGTGTGGGCCCTCGCGGCGAGCTGTGCGCCCGAGCTGGCCCCCCGAGTCTGCGGGTCCATGCAGGCAACCATAGTTGACAGATCGGTGAGGAGTCACCCGCCTCTGCGGGGAAGCGTGCGGGTGGCGCAGCCGGGCCCCGGGTGGCGACCCGATCGGCCGTTCGGCAGGTCCCGGTGGCTTACTCTCAGGCTACGGGCCGGTTCTGGCCTCGTGAACGAGGGAGTTCGTCATGAACGACAAGTCCAACGCCAAGAAGGCCGGAAAGTCCCTCAAGGAGAAGCGCGCCGACAAGGCGGACAAGCGGTCCCGTGCCGCGGACC
This sequence comes from Occultella kanbiaonis, assembly GCF_009708215.1. Lineage (NCBI taxonomy): Bacteria > Bacillati > Actinomycetota > Actinomycetes > Micrococcales > Ruaniaceae > Occultella > Occultella kanbiaonis. Next base: position 1,375,178 of record NZ_CP046175.1, read on the forward strand.
ACGCGAGCGCCGTGGAGGCGGTCGTCACCAAGAAGAAGCGGTGAGCGTGCCCGACCATCTGCGACTCGGCCTGCTCGGCACCTCCCGCAAGCCGGACGAACGCCGTCTCGCGATCCACCCCGCCCATCTCGAGCGCATCGACGCGGACCTACGCGCCCGGATCGTCGTCGAGCACGGTTACGGCGACCGCTTCGGGGTGAGCGACGCCGTCCTGGCCGGGCAGGTCGGCGGCGTGCTCCCACGCACCGACCTGCTCGCCGAGGTCGACGTGGTGGTACTGCCCAAGCCGCAGCCCAGCGACCTGGCGGAACTGCGTGAGGGGCAGACCCTCTGGGGCTGGCCGCACTGCGTACAGGACCGGGCGATCACCCAGCTCGCGATCGACCGCAGGCTCACCCTGATCGCGTTCGAGGCGATGAACCACTGGACCAGGGACGGCGGGTTCGGCCTGCACGTGTTCCACAAGAACAACGAGTTGGCCGGCTACTGCTCCGTGCTGCATGCCATGCAGCTGCGCGGCTTCACCGGTGACTACGGGCGGCGCCGACGAGCCGTCGTGATCGGCTTCGGGGCCACTGCCCGTGGCGCTGTGACCGCGCTGAACGCTCACGGGGTTCACGACGTCCACGTCCTGACCAACCGGGAGGTGGCCGCGGTCGGCTCCCCGATCCCGTCCGTACGGATCCTTCGCCTGGACCACGATGACGATCCGTCCCGACCGAGCCACGTGATCAGCGAGGTGGGCAGGGTGCCACTGGCTCCGTTCCTCGCGGACAGCGACATCGTCGTGAACTGCACCCTGCAGGATCCGCTGGCACCGCTGACCTATCTGCACGAGCAGGACCTGGCGCTGCTGCGGCCCGGCAGCCTCATCATCGACGTCTCCTGCGATGACGGGATGGGATTCAGCTGGGCCCGTTCGACGAGCTTCGCGGACCCGATCTTCGTGGTGGGCGACCACGTCTACCACTACGCCGTCGACCACAGCCCGTCCTATCTGTGGGACTCCTCGACGTGGGAGAACAGCGAGGCCCTGCTGCCGTTCCTGCGCACGGTCATGGAGGGCCCGACCGGATGGGCCGGGGACGAGACGATCAGCCGAGCGATCGAGATCCAGGACGGACGGATCCGCAATCCGGACGTCCTTCGGTTCCAGGGGCGTGCGGACGCCTACCCGCACGCAGTGCTCGAGGGTCAGGACCTCGGGCTGCCTGCTCAGTAGCGGATCGCGTCGATCGGCTTGACCCGCACCGCCACGAGGGCCGGCAGCAGCCCGGCCAGCGCCCCGATCGCCGTGGCGGCCACCAGCCCGGTGACCGCTGCGGAGACAGGGAACGGTGGCAAGTCCTGGATCGTGCCCCAGCCGATCAGGGACTCGATCGGGGCGTTGCGTACCGCGACCACGGCGATCCCGACCCCGACGACGCCGGCGAGTACCGTCGCGACCAGCGACTCCATCATGATCGAGAAGAAGATCCGCCCCGAGGACGCGCCGAAGGAACGGCGGATGCCGATCTCCCGGATGCGTTGGCGCACCGTCACGAGTGAGATGTTCACGAGACTCAGCGCACCGAGCATCAGCACCAGCACGCCGATGCCCGTGACCACCAGCTGGAAGACCTGGTCGAACGCCTCGATGCCGAACGCGTCCTGGCGGTAGATCTGGACCTGTGTCCCGGCGCCGAGCGCGGCGCTCAGATCCCGGTTCAGATACTCCTCCGCGACCTCGGCGTCCTCCGGCGGCACCCACACCTCGAGTGCCGGGACGGTGAAGTACTCGGGGTTCGGCGGGATCCACCGTTCGTACGCCGAGCTCAGGATGTAGGCCTCCGGGTACGCGCCGGGCCAGAGGTCGGCGATCACGCCGGTGACCGTCGCCCGGACCGGCTCGCGGGCACCGATCAGCACGGTGGGGCGTCCGGACAGGTCGGTGACGCCGAGCTCGCGCAGGAACGCCTCGTTCACCACCAGCGCGGGAGAGTACCGGTCCGCGTCCGCCGCGGTGAACCAGGACCCATGGATCGGGGCGATCCGGTGCATCGTCCCGTACGGCGGGTCGACCGCCTGCACCGTGACGTCCCAGGTGGCCGTCGGCATCCGGACCGGCATCGTGGAGTACGTGATCAGTGAAGCCTGCTCGATCTGGTAGCGGTCCACGAACTCGCGGAACGCCGCGGTCGTGGCCGTCGCGTCCAGCGTCGACGTCTCGGACCAGGCGTCCACGCGGAACGTCGCCGGCCGCCCGCTCTGGGCCTCGCTGAGTTCCGCCTGGGCCTGCCGGGTGATGTCTCCGAGCGCCGTGACGCCGGTCATCGCCGCCACCGCCACGGCCACGCCGATGAGCGAGAGCAGCACCCGCAGCCGATGGATCCGAAGTTCACCCCACGCCTCGACCAGGGCGCCGACGAACCCGGTCATGCCGGTCCCGCCTCGGCCTCGGCGAGGGCCGGGACGGCCTCCGGGTCGACGACGTCCGTCGCGGTCAGTGGATCGCCGAGCTCGGCGAGGGTCCCGGCGGTGCGGGGCGCGATCGTGATCGGGGTGAGCACGCCCTCGCCGAGCCGGAAGTGGCGGGTGGCCCGGGCGGCGACCGCGAGGTCGTGGGTGATCGCGATCAGCACGGCGCCGGTGTCGGACGCGATCTCGTCGAGCATGCTCATGATCTCGGCGCCGGTGTCCACGTCCAGGGCGCCGGTGGGCTCGTCGGCGAGGATCACCCGCGGGGTGCGGACCAGGGCGCGGGCGATCGCGACCCGTTGCTGCTCGCCGCCGGAGAGTTGTTCGGGCTTGGAGTCCAGCCGGTCGCCGAGGCCCATCCGGTCCAGCATCGAGGCGGCGATCGAGTGTCGCCGCCAGAACGTGCGGCCGCGTGCGTACAGCAGTGGCGCGATCACGTTCTCCAGGGCGGTCCGCCCGGGCAGCAGGTTGAACTGCTGGAAGACGAAGCCGAAGTCGTCGCCGCGGCGCCGGGCCCGACGGCGGTTGCCGAGTCTGCCGATCGGGGTCCCGTCGAGCAGGTACTCGCCGTCCGTAGGGGCGTCGAGCAGCCCGAGGATGTTCAGCAGGGTGGACTTCCCGGTGCCCGACCTGCCCACGATCGAGATGTGCTCACCGGCGCCGACGCTCAGGTCGACCCCGCGCAGGATGTCCAGGCGGGAGTCGTCGGGCAGACGGACCGTTCGGGTGATCCCGCGCAGCTCCAGGAGGCTCATCCGACCCCCGGGTCCATCGCGTAGGGATCGATGGGTTCGATCTCGGCGCCCGGGACGAACTCGAGGACCAGGTCGCCGGCCGCCACGCCGTCGACGATCTGGACCAGTTCGCCATCCGTGAGGCCCAGGGTCACGGGTCGCTCCTCGGGTTCGCCGTCCGGACCGACCACCCAGACCACCCCGGTCTCGAACAGTCCCTGCACAGCGGTCACCGGCAGGACCAGGGCGTCGGCGGCCTCGCCGCTGGTGATCACCAGCGAGGCGGTCAGGCCGGGGAACACGGTGACCTCGGCGGGCACGGAACACCGGGCCTGCACGGTGGTGCCGTCGGTGGGGGCCTGGGCCCCGCCGTCGGGCTGCTCGTCGGGGGCGCCGTCGGCGCTTGTGGCGACGCCCGTGGTCAGGCCGGTACAGGTGAACGGGGCGGGCCCGCCGGGCACCTCCACCTGCCCCTCGGCCGGCGCCGAGATCAGGCGGTACTGCTGTTCCGGGGTCAGCGAGCCGAGCACGGAGAACGTGCCGGGCGTGACGGTCGCGACCGCATCGCCGATGGAGACGGCCTGGTCCTCGAGGACGGAGAACCGGACCACGCCCGAGGCTGGTGCGCGCACCACGGTGGTGGTGACCTCCGGGCTGCGCGGGGTGACGGTGACGTTGCCCTCGTCGTCGGTGCTCTCGACCGGATCGCGCGGCGTCTCCTGCCGGATGACGAGCAGTCGGTCGCCCTCGGTGACGACGGCGCCCTCGTCCACCTCGAAGTAGTTGATGGTGCCGTCCAGATTCGCCCGTGCGGTCACGGCGCCGTCGGCGACGATCGTGGCCGCCAGGGTCACCTGATTCGTGATCGTGGCGGTGGTGACCTCCACCTGGGGCTCCTCGAACACGGCCGAAGGTTCCTCGGGACCGGCGTCGGGATCCCCGGTCGGCGTGGTGCCGCCGCCGAAGGCGAGCTGCAGCAGCGCGACGGCGATCACCGCCCAGATCACGATCCGCAGCGCCGGAAAGACGATTCGGCGCGTGACACCCATGGCAACAGCCCCCTGCAGTCGTTCGGCGTGACCCCGGGACCGGCGCCCACGCCGGTCCGCACCCCCTGTGCTCGGGTCAGCCTAGCCACAACTGGCCGCCGTGTGTGCGGGCTTGAACGCTGGGCGCTCATGAGCTCCGCGACGGACCGTGCGATGTACGGGTACTCATCGGCAGCGGCGTTTGACGCAATCGCCCGGGGTCGCGCGGTCAGTCCGCCGGGCCGGGTCCTGCCGGTGGGCCGGCGGTCGTGCCCCGATCGTCATCGGCGGCCGTCGGCAGGGTCGTCATCGTCCACAGCGGTGAGAGCACCACCGGGAGCGCCGCGAGGAGCGTGCCGATCACGGCGAACCACAGGGCCCCGACCACGCCGAACGAACTGCCGAGCCAACCGCCGAGCAGGCCGCCGAACGGCATCGTGCCCCAGACGATGAACCGCACCGACGCGTTCATGCGGCCCAGCAACCGGGGCGGGCACAGTCGCTGGCGGAAACTCACCGTGGCGATGTTGTAGACCACCATCATCGTGTAGCTGAGCCCGAGTCCCACGATCAGCGTCACCGTCGGCGGGACAGGCAGCACCGACGCGAGCGGGACCAGCGCGATCGGGATCCCCATCGCGAGCGCGCTCACCGGGACCAGCCTGGCCTCGCCGATCCACTCCGCGGCCCTGCGGCCGAGCAGCGCGCCGATCAGCGCACCCACCGACGCGGCGGAGAAGATGGTGCCGAGCGCCGCCTCACCCAGGTCCAGGTCACGCAGGATGTACAGGGCTTGCAGCGCGGACAGGATGCCCCACGCGAGGTTGCCGAGCGCGGTGCAGGCGACCATCCGGCGCAGCAGTGGCTCCCGCAGTACGAAGGACAGGCCCTCCCGGATCTCCACCACGAGCGGCCGCCGCTCATCCCGGGGCGGCAGCGTCTCGCGGTGCGCAATCCGGGACACGAAGAGCGCGGAGAACACGTAGGTCAGCGCGTTGAACCCGATCAGCGCACCCGAGGTGACGAACCGAAGCAGCACCCCGGCGGCGGCGGGCCCGGCCACCTGGGCGACCGACGCCGTCGCCTGCAGTTTGGCGTTGCCCTCCACCACGTGATCCATGCCGACCAGGGCGGGCACGTAGGACTGGTGCGCGACGTCGAAGAAGACCGTGGCGCTGCCGAGCAGCAGGCCGGCCACGTAGAGCAGGGGCATCGATGCGGTGCCGGTCAGGGCGGCAACGACCACCCCGGCCAGGATGACGGCGCGGAACAGGTCCGCCGTGATGAGCACCGAGCGCTTGCGCATCCGGTCCACCCACGCCCCGGCCGGCAGGCCGATCAACAGGAAGGCCGCCATGTTCGCGGCGGAGAGCACCCCCATCTGCCACTCGGTCGCCTGGAGCGCGCCGACGGCGAGCACCGGCAGGGCAAGGCCGGTGAACTGGGCGCCGAGCTGGCCGAGCGCATCGCCGGCCCAGAGGTGGCGGAAGTCCCGGTGGTGCCACAGCGCCCGGGGCTTGTCCGCAGGGTCCGGTGGCCCGGCCGCTGCGGTCGCGTCCGCGCCAGGATCGGGGGTGCTGGTCTCGACCATGTGACCATCGTGGACGCAGTGATTGGGAAATGTCAATCACTAGGGAGAGGTCACGTGTCGGTTCCTGGGTAGCATCGGGTCATGACCGACGCGGCCGTCCCCGGCACCGCCGCAGACGCCGATGCCCGGGCTCTGAGTTCGGCCCTGCGGATGCGGATCCTGAGGTTGTGCCTGGACGAGGCGCTGACCAACAAGGAGATCGCCGGGCGCCTCGCGATGGCTCCGGCGACCACGTTCCACCACGTGCGACTGCTCGCTGATCGGGGCTTCCTCGCCGCCCAGCCGGAGCGGCAGGGCAAGCGGGGCGCCCGGGAGGTGCCCTACCTGGCGACCCGCAAGTCCTGGCGCACGCCGATGGGGCCGGGTCAGGGACGGATCCTGATCCAGGCGTTCCTGGACGAGTTCGCCCTCTCCGATCCCGCGCGGGCCGAGGTGGTCCGGCTCGGGCTGCGGCTCAACGAGGAGGATCGGCACGATCTGTTGCGCCGGTTCTCGGACCTGTTCGCCGAGTATGCGGCCCGCGAGCCGGACCCCGACGGTGAGCCCGTGTCACTGTTCTTCGCTCTGCACGAGGACGCCGGACGGCTGCGCCAGATCTGACTGCGGCTAGCCCTGCGACCTGCCGGCAGCACCGATGGTGTGGGTCTGGCCGTAGCCGGAGTCCAGATCGGTGATCCGGACCTCGATCATCCCGTTCCGGTCGATCACGTACCGCTCCTCGACGAGCGGCCCGTCGTCGCGGCGGTGCACCTCGGCGGCCGACACGTCCGCGGTCCGGTCCGCGCCCTGGAGGGCGGGATCGAACGGGAAGGTCACCTGGGCGAACGGGACGATGTTGCCGCGCGGTTCACCGGTGGCGTCGATGGCTGTGCACTCCACGAACCGGAACCGGCCCACGTTGTGGGCGGCACGGTACCGGCGCACGATGACGGCGTCCTCGTCGGCGTCGGCCGGCAGCGCCGCGTCCGGGCGCAGGATGGCGTCGAAGCTCAGCCGGGCGCCACCGTCGCGCTCGCGGAACACCCCGAAGCCCCGGGAGAGACGGTCCGAGAGCGTGAACTCGGCATCCGGGTCCGCGGCGATCGCCAGCCCGATCGCGGTGGACGCCGCCGGCAGCGGCGACCGGTGCACGCGGCGGCCGTACTGCTCGCGCAGCAGGCGGGGCACCAGCGGGAGACCGCTGCCACCGCCGACCAGGTAGATGCCCGCGATCTCGGTGAGGTCCTCGGCGGACTCCGGGTCCGCCGCCTCCGCGGCGGTCCCGGCCGGGTCGGGCTCGTCGTCGGCGGGCAGCGCCGCGAGGAGCGGGCGCATCGCGTCGATCGTCTGCTGCAGGAGCGGCGCCGCGGCCTCGTAGTAGTCGTCGACCCCGACGGTGACCTCGGTGTCACCAACCTCGAGGGCGATCCGCCGCGACTGCGGGGTGAGTCGTTCCTTGGCGTCGCGGGCCTGTTCCCGCAGGCTCTCGAGGAGCTCGGGATCCCGTGTGCCGGAGGCGCCGGCCGCTGCGAGCGCGCACCGCACCAGGGCCTCGTCGAAGTCGTCGCCGCCGAGCCGGTTGAGGCCGGCGGTGGCGAGGACGTCGTGGTCGGTGTCCCGCACGTCCACGAGCGAAGCGTCGAAGGTGCCGCCGCCGAGGTCGTAGACGACCACGCGGGTGCGTCTGGAGCTCACGGTGGTGCCGCGGCGGTGGGTGTACTCGAAGCCGGCGGCGGACGGCTCGTTGATCATGGCGGTCACCGTGAAGCCGGCGCGCCGGAACGCCTCCAGGGTGAGGTAGCGCTGTGCCCCATGGGCGTGCGCCGGGACCCCGACCACGGTCCGGGAGGCCTCGCGTGCCCGAGCGTTGCGGGCTGCGCGGGGCAGGTTCGAGCGTTCGTACAGGGCGGTCCGGAGCGCGGTCAGGAAACCGGTCAGGACGTCGAGGATCGGCTCGGTGCGTGATCCGATGGCCACGGGTGTCGCCCCGGTGACGTCGGCTGCGGCGAGCGTCCGCTTGAAGGAGCGGAGGGTCGCCGCACCGGCGTGACCGGCAGCAACCGCGTCGAAGCCGTAGACGAGTTCGCCGGCATCGTCGGCCACCACGGACGGGAAGTGGTCGTGCGCGTCACCGTCGCTGTCGAGGAAACTCACCACCGGGTAGTTGCCCCGGTCGGTGGCGGCGACGATGGTCCGGGTGGTGCCGAGATCGACGCCCAGGTGCATGGCCTCAGCCTAGCAACGCAGCCCTCAGGCGGCCGTGCCGTATCGCGGGGATCCGGGCCCTGCCGTGGAGCGGCTGCGACCATCGGCGACCTGCCCGTCGGGCAGGTCGCTGTCCGGCTCAAGGGTGACGCCGGACTCCACTCGTGCCTGGGCGCCGATGCGGCTCCGGCTGCCGATCCGGGCCCGCGCACCGACGTGGGCGCCCGGCCCGATGCGGACGTTGGACGCGATCCGCACCCCGGTGTCGATCCGGGCTCCGGGTTCGATCCACCCGCCGGAGCTGATGTGTGCCCCGGCGCCGATCACGGCACCCGGGTCGACCCACACGCTCTGCGCCAGGTAGGCACGCTCATCCACGGTGGCGCCGGTCGCAACCAGGCCACCACCGTTCTCGTGACGGCGATAGCGCACGGACCGGCCGTCATCGTGGTCGAGGACTTCATACTTCTTGATTCGCATGGTTCTGACATAACGCATGACGACCGGTAGATGTTCCCGGGCACGTCCGCCGGGTGGGCCGGCCTCAGACGTCCCGGTGGGCGGGACCGGACGGGGTCGCGAGCAGGAACTCCGGTGAGGTGAAGCCCGCGTCGGCGAACGCTGCGGAGACCGCATCGGCCACGGCCTCGGCGGTTCCCGCCTCGATCAGGGCGATGGCGGAACCGCCGAAGCCGCCACCGGTCATCCGGGCTCCGAGGGCCCACGCGGCCCGGGCCGCGGCAACGGCCACATCCAGTTCCGCGCAGGTCACCTCGTAGTCGACGCGCAGCGACTCGTGCGAGGCGTCCATCAAGGGGCCGACGTCCCGGATCCGGCCGGCGTCCAACAGCGCCACGAACTCGGTGACCCTGGCGATCTCGGTGACCACGTGCCGGACCCGGCGGCGGCTCACGTCGTCGCCGAGGGCGGCCAGCGCGTCCGTGAGATCGGCGGGATCGATCTCGCGCAGGGTCGGCACCCCGAGTGCCTCGGCGGCCGCCTCGCAGGTGGCGCGACGCTGGGCGTACTGGCCGTCCACCAGGGCGTGCTCGGCCCGGGTGTCGATGACGAGCAGGTCGAGGCCGGCCGCGGAGAGGTCGAACGGCACCTGTCGGGTGGCGCCGTCGCGGCAGTCCAGGAGCAGGGCGTGGCCCGCAGCGCACCGCAGTGACGCGGCCTGGTCCATGCCCCCGGTCGGTGCCCCCGCCACCTCGTTCTCGGCGCGCACGCATGCCTGCGCCAGGAACGCCCGCCCCTCGTCGCTCGACGGGTCGGGACCCGTCCAGGCCGCGCCCACGCGGTCGGCGATCGCGACGGCGAACGCGGACTCCAGCGCCGCCGAGGAGGACAGCCCCGCCCCGTACGGGACGCAGGATGCGACCGCAGCGTCGAACCCGGGCACCGTGACGCCCGCCTGCGCCAACGCCCACGCCACGCCGGCAGGGTACGCGGGCCAGCCCTCGACCGAGCCTGGGCCGACCGCGGTCAGCTCGGACGACCACACGCCCGACTCGCGGCCCGAGACCAGGCCAAGTCCGCCGTCGTCCCGGGTGCGCAGCGCCACGAAGGTGCGGTGCGGCAGCGCGACAGGCAGGCACAGGCCGCCGTTGTAATCGGTGTGCTCGCCGATCAGGTTGACCCGGCCGGGAGCGGACCAGACACCGTCGGGCTCCCCGCCGAAGACCTCGGCGAACTGTGCGCGGGCCGAGGCGGCGCCGTCGGTCGGGGTCCAGGGGTCGATCATCGCGAGTCCTCGTGGTCGGGTGCTGGGTGCGGGTGCTTCGGGCGCGGCACGGCCGGCGCCGCGCCCATCCTGCCCCATGGTCCGGCTGTGCGCGGCCACCCTCGCGGGTGCGGCACACTAGGAGAATGGATCGCAGGGGACACAGTCGGTGATCGGCCGATGAGTGCTCCGGAGCGGATGGGTGCGCAGGTCCGCATCGGAGTCTCCATTCCGATCCCGGAGCCGTACAGCGCGAGCCTGACCCGGGCCCGCATCGAGGCCGGCGATCCGCTGGCGCACTCGGTGCCGCCGCACATCACCCTGATGCCGCCGGCGGTCGTCGAACCCGACGATCTCGCCGAGGTGACCGAGCACCTGCGGGCGGTCGCCACCGAGCATCCGCCGTTCGTCGTGGAGCTGGGGGGTACGGACTCGTTCCGCCCGATCTCGCCCGTGGTGTTCGTGCGGCTCGCCGCCGGTGCGCAGGCGTGCGAGCGGCTGCAGCGGGCCATCAACGCCGGGCCGCTGCGCCAGGAGCTGCGGTTCCCGTACCACCCGCACGTGACCATCGCGCACGAGATCGACGATGCCGGTCTGGATGCCGCGAACGCGGCCATGGAGGCCTTCGACGCGGTGTTCCCGGTGGCCCACTTCTCGCTGTACGAGTACGGCGACGACGGCGTCTGGCGGGACGTCAGCAACTTCGTGCTGACCTCCTGATCGCACCGACCACCACGTCGGTGTGCGGCCGCTGGTGCCGGTCGAGGTGCGGTGCGCGTCCGGAGCCGGGAAACTGGCTTGCATGGCTGCCATCACGTCCCGGGTCAAGGCGATCCTCGCGTGGTGGAAGCAGACCAGGCCCGCCCGTGGCCTCGCGCGTTATGGCGCGGCCAACGGTGCGCTGCTCTCCGGCGGGATCGCCTACTCCGCGTTGTTCTCGATCTTCGCCGGGCTCACCATCGGCTACACGATCTTCATGGCCGTGCTCGGCTCGAACACCGAGCTGCGGGACGCCGTGCTGGACTCGATCAGCGACGCACTACCCGGCATCATCCAGACGCCCGACAACCCCGACGGCCTGATCAGCCCCGAGGATCTCGTGTTGTCCACCGGCGCCGGGATCGCCGGGATCATCGCCGTGGTGGTCCTGATCAACGCGGCCACCACCGTGATGGCCGCCCTGCGCACCGCGATCCGGGCCATGTTCGGCATCGTCGCGCCGAGCGAGAACGTGGTGGTCGGCAAGCTGCGCGACCTCGGCGCTTACTTCGGGCTCGCCATCGCCGTGCTGCTCACCTCGGCGCTCGGCGTCGCGGTCGGCGCTGCCGGTGAGTACCTGCTCGGCCTGATCGGTGCCGACGGCAGCACCGCGGGCCGCTGGGTGCTGCGGGTCGTCGGGCTCCTCGTGGTGCTCGGCATGGACCTGCTCGTGTTCGTGATGCTGTACCGGGTCCTCGCCGGGGTGCGTCCGCCCCGCCGCGACCTGTGGCTCGGCGCGCTGGTGGCCGCGGTCGGCGCGGGTGTGATCCGCTACCTCGGCACGAGCATCGTCGGCAGCGTCGAGGACAACCCGCTGCTGCAGACGTTCGCCGCCCTGGTCACGCTGCTGCTCTGGGTGAACCTCGTGGTGCGGGTGACGCTGATGGTGGCGGCCTGGACGGCGAACCCGCCCGCGGCACCGGAGGTCACCGAGGAGATGGTCACCCACCTCGACGAGCATCCGAACTACGTCACGGTCTCCGAGCCGGCCACCCTCGAGTGGGACCACGATCCGGTCACCGGCAAGATCCGTCCCGAGGAGCCGCCTCCCGGGCCCGAGTACTGGGGCGGCATGATCGGGTGGGTGCGGCGCAAGTGGCGGGCGGTCCGGGAGGAGTCCCGCACCCATCGCGAGGCGCTCGAGCGGCACCGGGAGTACGCAGAACGGGACTGAGGGGCGCCGGCGCCGGGGCGTCATCGACATCTCGAATCGGTCGGCGCCGCTCGGCTGATTCGCCGGCTTCGGGACCGGCCCGCACCGCCGGGCCCTAGGCTGACCCGATGAGCCAGACCTTCTACGCGGTGATCCCCGCCGGTGGCGCGGGAACCCGCCTCTGGCCACTCTCGCGCGCGGGCCACCCGAAGTTCCTGCACGACCTCACCGGGTCCGGCCGCACCCTGCTCCAGGCGACGGCCGACCGGCTCGCACCGCTGGCCGACGCCACCCTGGTGGTGACCGGGACCGCGCACGCCGAGGCGATCGGTGCGCAGTTGCCGGACCTCTCGCCGGAGGACATCCTGTGCGAGCCCAGCCCGCGTGACTCGATGGCCGCGATCGGCCTGGCGGCGGCCGTGCTGCTGCGGCGCCACCCGGACGAGGACGTGGTGCTCGGCTCGTTCGCGGCCGATCACGTGATCGAGGGCCGGGCTGCGTTCGAGCGCGCGGTGCGCACCGCCGTCGCCGCAGCCCGCCGGGACCTCGTGGTGACGATCGGCATCGCCGCGGATCATCCGTCCACGGCGTTCGGCTACATCGAGATGGGCGAAGCGGTCGACGGCGGGGGAGCGGTCGGCGAGGAGGGCGGCGCCCGGCACGTGGTCGCCTTCACGGAGAAGCCCGACGCCGACACCGCCGCCGCGTACCTGGCGACCGGCTCCTACCGGTGGAACGCCGGCATGTTCGTGGTCCGGGCGACCGTGCTCCTCGAGCACCTGCGCCGGCTGCAGCCGGCGCTCGCCGACGGCCTCACCGCGATCGCCGCGGACTGGGACACCGACCGCCGGGAGGAGACCCTGGCGCGGCACTGGCCCGCCCTCACCCGGATCGCGATCGACCACGCGATCGCCGAACCGGTCGCGGCGGCCGGCGGCGTCGCCGTGGTGCCCGGTGACTTCGGCTGGGACGACGTGGGCGACTGGGCCGCGCTCGCCGACCTGCTCCCGGCGGCCGCCGGGGGTGTGCTCGGGTCCGCCGCCGACGTGCTGGTGCGGGACTCGACCAGGTCGATCGTGGTGCCGGCGGCCGGGCGGACCGTGGTCCTGCTCGGCATCGACGACGCCGTGGTGGTGGACACCGCGGACGCGCTCCTGGTGACCACGAGGGAGCACGCGCAACGGGTCAAGGACGTCGTGGGACTGCTCAAGGAGTCCGGGCGAGCCGACCTGACCTGATCCGGGTCGGCGTTCGACACTCCGCCGCTGACTTCGCACGTAGGCGGCTGATTTCGTACCCACACCCGGTGCGAGGTCGGCGCCGTGGGTGCGATGTCACGGTCGGTGACCAGCGTGACCAACTCGTGATCTCGATGTCAGGGTCACCGGCTTGATTCCGGTGGTCAACACGTGTCAACATATGTGCAACACGAGTTGAACGAAGGAGTTCAGATGCGAATCATCCTTGACACCGACATGGCGATGGGCGCGCCCGGTTCCGAGATCGACGACGGCTTCGCCCTCGCCCTCCTGCTTGCCGACGACACGTTCGACGTCGAGCTCGTCACGTCCGTCAACGGCAACATCGACGTGGAGTCCGGCACCTACCTCAGTGTCGAGCTCCTCGAGCGCCTCGGCCGGCCGGAGATCCCCGTGGTCCGCGGGGCCGCCGCGCCGATCGTGGAGCCGGACCGCGCGCGTTCGGCGCCGGAGGAGGTCCGGGCCCGCTTCGGCCACCACAAGGCGGCTCCCGGGTTCGCCGCGGCAGAGATCGCCCGCCGCGTGCTCGCCTCGCCCGGTGAGATCACCATCGTGGCGATCGGCCCGCTGACGAATGTGGCGGCTGCGATCGCACTCGAGCCGACGGTGGCCGGAGCGGTCAAGGAGATCGTCGTGATGGGCGGGGTGTTCCTCGGCCACACGAATGTGCGCCGGATGCCCGGTGAGTTCAACTGGTGGGTGGACGCGCTGGCCGCGCGGGCGGTGCTGCGCAGCGGCGCACCGGTCCGGCTGGTGGGCCTGGACGTCACCACCAAGGTGCGGCTGACCCGCGAGCACGCGGCCACGATGGCGGCCGGCGGGCGGCCGTTCGGGGAGTTCGCGGGCGAGTGCACGATCGCCTGGCTCGACCGTCTCGGTCGCGAACACCCCGGCGACCCCGAGGCCGGCCGCTCCTGCGCGATGCACGACCCGCTGGCGGTGGCGGCGATCTCCCGGCCCGAGCTGCTCACCTGGGTGCCCGCGCACGTGGACGTCGTGGCCGCCGACGAGGTGGGCCGCGGCGTCGCGATCACCGACCTGCTGACGGGGCATGACGCGCCGCCGGCCAACGCAACGGTGGCGACCGCCGTCGACGTGGAGGCATTCATGACCTACTTCCTCGACCGCATCGCCGCGCTCTGACGCGACCCGAACAACACAGCCAGTCCCGATCCTCCGACACCGAAGTCACGAAAGGACACATCATGCGACGCACCACCCGTGCGGCCGGCACCGTCGGCGTCATCGCCCTCCTGCTCACGGCCGCCTGTTCCTCCGAATCGGACGGCGGTGGCGACGGGGGCGACGGCTCCTGGAGCCTGCCCGCCGAGGACCCGACCGCCACGATCCAGGTGCTCGGGCACCAGGACGCCGAGGACATGCAGCCCGTGCTCGACGCGTTCGCCGAGGCCCACCCGACGATCACCGTCGAGTACGAGGCCGTTCCGTTCGACCAGCTCAACTCGATCCTGGACGCCCGGATCGGGAACCAGGACGGCAATCCCGACGTCTTCTGGGCGGACCAGCCCCGGATCCCGGCGCTCGCGTCCCGCGGCTACACCGAGGACCTCAGCGAGCAGTTCGCCGACGACCTCGACGCGTTCGACCCGGCACCGGTGGAGTCCAGCTCGTTCGACGGCAGCCTCTGGGCGCTGCCGATCGCGAACTCCACCCAGCTCCTCTACTACAACAAGACCCTGCTGGACGCCGCCGGTGCCGAGTACCCCTCGGCCGCCGTCGAGGACCGGATGACCTGGGAGGAGGTCACCGAGCGGGCGCAGGCCGCCGTCGACGCCGGTGCCCAGAACGGACTGCTGTTCGGTCAGGTCAACCGGTACTACCAGCTGCAGCCGCTGCCGATGTCACTCGGCGGCTCGGCGGGTGGGACCGGCGACGGGAACCTGACCCCGGACCTGACCACCGACCCCTGGGTCGAGGCGATGACCTGGTACGGGTCCATCTTCGCCGACGGGCTCTCGCCACAGGGCGTGACGCCGGAACAGTCCGACGCCGAGTTCCTCACCGGCAACACCGCCTACATGGTGCAGGGGCCGTGGTTGCTGCCGCAGCTCTCCGACGCCACCTTCGAGTGGGGCGTGGCAGCGCACCCCGCCTTCGCCGACGGTGAGGCGGTCACGCCGACCGGTTCCTGGTCGCTGGCGATGAGCCCGTTCAGCGACGACAAGGACGCGGCCGGCATCTTCATGCGGTGGATGTCGGTCGAGGACGGCGGCGGGTACGCGCTGAACTACGCCTCACCCGAGCTGCCGGCAACCCCCGAGGGCAAGACCGCCTACTTCGAGCGCGACGTGTTCGACTCCGACTCCGGCCAGGACGCGGTCGCCATCATCGACTACGAGTCGTCCAACACCGCCGTACCACGCCTCCAGACGGTGGGCTACGTGGAGTTCGAGGAGATCCTCGGGCGGGCGTTCTCCGACGTCGCCAACGGCACCGACCCTCAGACAGCGCTCGAGTCGGCCACCGGCGAACTCGAGACCGCCTGGGCCCAGTACCAGTAGGGCCGTCGATCCGATGAGTGTGCAGCACGAGGTTCCCCGCACCGGTGTGAGGACATCACGCGGTGCGGGGAACCCACCCCCGCGACGGCTCTCCCGGCGCCGCAAGGAACTCGCCTGGGCCGTCGTCTTCCTGGCCCCGGCGATCATCGCGATCCTGACGCTGCGGATCGCGCCTAGCGTCGGGGCCGTGATCTCCAGCCTCCACCGGGGCTTCCCCGGCGGCGTCCTCGAGCCGGTGTTCAGCGGCTTCCGGAACTACTCCGACCTGCTCGCCAACGAGGCGTTCCGCGACACCGTGGTGCGCACGGTCGTGTTCAACCTGATCATCAACCCGCTCCAGGTCGCCATCGCGCTCATGGTCGCGGTGCTGGTGACGCGCAAGATCGGGGCACCAGGGATCTGGCGGACGTTGATCTTCATCCCCGCCACCGTCCCGATCGTCGGGTCGAGCATCGTCTGGGGTGTCGCGCTCCGGCCTGAAGGGCCGATCAACGCGATCATCGAGGCGTTCGGAGGCTCACCCCAGCCGTTCTTCACGTCCGGCGACCAGGCCCTCGCCTCGATCATGCTCGTGCTCTCCTGGATCGGGATCGGCTATTGGATGTTGTTCCTGATCTCCGGGATCCAGGCGATCCCCGAGGAGTACTTCGAGGCCGCCCGGCTGGACCGGGCCGGCCCGATCCGCACGTTCTTCTCGATCACGATCCCGCTGCTGAAGCGACCGCTGCTGTTCGTGCTTGTCGCCGATACGGTCGCGAACTTCGTGGTGTTCGTGCCGATCCAGATGCTCACGAACGGAGGGCCGCAGAACAGCACCACGATGCAGATGTTCAACGCCTACCGGACGACCTACACGTACGGGAGCAAGAACCTCGGCGCCGCCGAGGTCGTCATCCTGACGCTGATCATGCTCGTCTTCGTCGCGATCCAGTTCCGGATGCTGCGTGAGGACCGCCCGACGAGGAGTCGTCGATGACCGCCATCACCACCGCCACCCGACCGCGCCGGGGCCGCTCGGAGCGCAGGTCCGTCGCGCTCACCATCCTGGCCGTGCTCGTGGCCGCCGTGTTCGCGTTGCCCGCCCTCTGGCTCCTGATCGGGTCGGTCCGGCCGAGCTCGGAGATCTTCGGCTCACTCTCGCCGCTGTCATGGCGGATCCTGGTGCCGAGCTCGGTGAGCCTCGACAACTACGTCACCCTGCTCACGGGCTCCTTCGGCCGGGCGCTGGGAGTCTCATTCCTGGTCTGCGCACTGACCGTCGCAGTCGGCGTCATCGTCTGCGCCCTGGCCGCCTACGCGTTGGCCGTGCTCCAGTTCCGCGGGCGCGGTGCGGTGTTCGCGTTCGTCGTGATCAGCTTCATGGTGCCCTTCGAGGCCATCGCGATCCCGCTGTCCCAGCTCTTCACCAGCTGGGGCCTGACGAACACCATCATGGGACTGGTGCTGCCCGGGATCGGGAACGGCCTGGCGATCTTCAACCTCCGGCAGCACTTCCTCGCCGTGCCCACGTCCTATCGGGAGGCCGCGACGATCGACGGGGCATCCGAGCCGCGGGTGCTCTGGTCGGTGTACTGGCCACTGGGCGGCTCGGCGCTGGCAAACTCAGCGCTGCTGATCTTCCTCGGCCAGTGGACCGCCTACCTGTGGCCGCTGCTCGTGATCTCCGAGTCGCGTCTTCAGGTGGCGCCCGTGGCACTCTCGCGCACGTTCGGCGAGCACACGTTCGACTACGGGCAGAACTTCGCCGGCGCCGTCGTGCTCTCCGTCGTGCCCGCCGTCATGATGTTCATTCTGCAGAGGTCGTTCGGCGGCCTCTCGCTGGCAACGGGAGAGAAATGACAGCTGGGGGAGCGCCGATCACGGTCATCGGATCCGCGAATCTTGACTACATCGTCCGGGTGCCGACCGCACCCGGACCGGGCGAGACCGTGCTGGCCGGGACCATGCGCAAGAGCCCGGGCGGCAAGGGGGCGAACCAGGCCGTGGCGGCGGCACGCCTCGGCGGCCTGGTCAGGTTCGTCGGGTGTGTCGGTGACGACGACGACGGAGCGCTGCTCCTGCGCGAACTGCGGGCGGAGGGCGTCGACAGTACCGAGGTCGAGGTCATCACGGGTGAGCACACCGGGCTCGCGATCGTCGCCGTCGAGGACTCCGGCGAGAACTCGATCGTGGTCGTACCGGGGGCGAACTTCGCGTTGACGGCGACGCGCGTGACCCGCGTCGTGCGCCGCCGCGCGGGCGGGGGGCTCGTGGTCCTCCAGGCCGAGGTGCAGCCGAGGATCATCGCCGCCGCCGCTACCGCGGCGCACGAGTCCGGATCCCGGTTCGTGCTCAATCTCGCGCCGTTCGTGGAGCTGGACGCGGACGTCCTCGCGGCCTGCGACCCGCTCGTGGTGAACGAGTCCGAGGCGGCGGCGATCACCGGGCGGCCGGTCGGCAGCGTCGGCTCGGCGCACGAGGCCGCCCGACAGCTGCTCGAGCGGGCCAGGTCCGTCGTGATCACGCTCGGCGCCCGCGGGGCGGTCTGGGCGGACGCCGACGGGGCCGGCGTGGTGCCGGCCCCGGCCGTCGACCGGGTGGTCGACACCACCGGCGCCGGCGACGCGTTCGTGGGGGCGCTGGCGGTGCGCCTTGCTCAGGGTGCCGGCCTGCGCAGCGCCGTCGAACTCGGTGTGCGGGCCGGGACGTACGCGGTGGCCCGGGACGGCGCGCAGTCCTCCTACGCCATGAGCGGCGAGCTCGTCGACGTGGCCGCCGGGTCCTGATGTCGATGTGCCACCGACGGCACGGTAGGTTCGGGCCGTGACGGCGAGGACGCGGTGGCGATGGCGGTGACCCGAGCGGAGGTCGCCGCGTTGGCAGGCGTGTCCCCGGCGGTGGTCTCGTACGTGATCAACGGCGGTCCCCGGCCGGTCTCGGACAAGGCCAGGCGCCGGGTCGAGTCCGCGATCGAGGAGCTCGGCTATCGCCCGAACGCCATCGCGTCCGCGCTGCGCGGCGGCATGACGCGCTCGATCGGGCTGCTCACCCCGAGCCCGCGGAACCCGTTCTTCGCCGAGGTGGCCGAGGCCCTCGTCGGCGAGCTCTTCCAGCGGGGCAACACCCTCTCGATCGGGATCACCGACGACGACCCCTCCAGGGAGGCGCTGTACCTGCGATCGTTCCTGGACCGCCGGGTCGACGGGCTCATCGTCACCTCGGTGCGCGCCATGGCCACGCTCGCAGAGCTGCGGCCCGACGGTGTCCCGACCGTGGTCTTCGACCGCGTCGGCGAGGCCGAACGCTCCGACTCGGTGTCCAGCGTGCACATCGACAACGGGCAGGCCGCCGCCTACACCGTGGAGCACCTCCAGGAACACGGTCACCGGACGATCGCCTGCATCGCCGGGCCGTGGCCGGTCGCCCTCTCCGCCGAACGGATCGAGGGCTGGCGCACGCAACAGGAGCGGGTGGGGGCCGACGCGAGCAACGCGCTGGTCGAGCATGCCGAGTTCTCCGAGGCCGGCGGGCGTGAGGCCGCGCTGGCCTTGCTCGGAGAGTCGTCCCGGCGCGGATCCGCCGGCGCACCCGCGCCCACGGCCCTCTTCGTCGAGTCGGACACGCAGGCGTTCGGCGCGATCCTGGCCTGCCACGAACTGGGTCTGCGGGTACCGGAGGACGTCGCCATCGCGGCCATCGACGGCACCGCCGCCGGCCGTTTCGTCCAGCCCTCGCTCACCAGCTTCCGCCAGCCCATCGTGGAGATGGCGCGGCTCGCCGTCGGGACCCTGCTCGAGCACATCCACGCCCCAGGGCTCGCGCCGGTGCACTCGGTGCTCCGCGGAAACCTCGTGATCGGGCGCAGCTGCGGCTGCGAACCGCGGACCTGAGCGCCGCCGACATGGACACCAGGCGGGCACGGGAGCGCTAGGCAGTAGCCTCGGGGGGTGTCGAAGCCCGCTGCCCTGACGTCCCGGATCAACGCCCTAGCCGCCGAACTCGACCCCGAGTTGCGCGCGCTCCGCCGCGACATCCACGCGCACCCGGAACTCGCGCGCACCGAGCACCGGACCAGCGAGCTGGTCGCGGCCCGACTCGAGGAGGCGGGCCTGACGGTGCACCGGGTCGCGGGCACCGGCCTGTACTGCGACATCGACCCCGCGGGCACCACGGACGCGCTGCAATCGCGTCGGTTGCGCCGGGTGGCGTTGCGGGCGGACATGGACGCACTGCCGCTGCAGGAGACGTCCGGGCTCGACTACGCCTCCACCGTCAAGGGCGTCACCCATGCCTGCGGGCACGATGCCCACACCGCCGTCGTGCTCGGCGCCGGCCTCATCCTGGCGAGCCTCGCGGCCGAGGGGACGCTCGAGATCGGGGTGCGCCTGATCTTCCAGCCCGCCGAGGAACTGCAGCCGGGCGGAGCCCTGGACCTGATCGAGGCCGGCGTGCTCGCGGGCGTCGACCAGATCTACGCGATCCACTGCGACCCGAAGTTCGACGCCGGGCAGGTGGGCACCCGGATCGGGCCGATCACCAGCGCCTCCGACACGATCACGGTGACCCTGTCCTCCACCGGCGGCCACACGTCCCGGCCGCACCTGACCGGTGATGTGGTGTACGCGCTCGGCCTGGTCGCGACGGTCACGCCGGCCCTGCTCGGCCGGCGTCTCGACCCGCGCTCCGGGGTGAACCTCACCTGGGGGAGCGTGCGCGCCGGCACCGCGGCCAACGCGATCCCGTCCGTGGGGGTCCTCACCGGAACCCTGCGCTGCCTGGACGTGCGCGCGTGGGACCGCGCCGAGGACCTGCTTCGCGAGCTGATCGACCAGGTGGTCGCCCCGACCGGGGTGGACGTGGATCTCCAGATCCAACGGGGCGTGCCGCCGGTGGACAACGACGAGCGCTGCGTGCGCCACATGGACGACGCCGCCGAGACGATCCTCGGACCCGACTCGGTCCTGCTCACCGAGCAGTCGCTCGGCGGGGAGGACTTCGGCTGGTACCTGACCAGGATCCCCGGCTCGATGGCTCGGCTGGGCACTCGGACGCCTGGCGGTCGCACGTTCGACCTGCACCAGGCGGACCTGGTCATCGACGAGTCCGCGATCGGGGTGGGGGCGCGGTTCCTGGCCCAGGTGGCGGTCCAGGCGGAGTCCCAGGGCATCGATCGGCGCACCCCGACGGCGTGAGCCGTGCGGGCCGGTTCGCGTCCGGTCGGGTGCGGCGTTCGGTACCAGTTCGGTAACGCTTTGCCCGAACGTCTCACCATGTAACACGAACGAGATATCCGCCGGTCTACTGTCTCCCCCTAGGTGACCCACGGAACGCGTCGACCGCACCGTGGGATCCGGGCTCGCGACACCCCGCGAGCCGCCGAAGAGACACAGGAGTTCACGTGAAGAAGCCGATCTACGCGGTGGCCACCCTCGCCGTCGCCGCCCTGACCCTGGCCGCCTGTGGCGCCGCCCCCGAGGACGAGGAGACGACGGGCGGTGGCGACACCGAGACCACCGCGGAGGCCCCCGACAACTCCGACTTCATCGGCTGCATGATCTCCGATGAGGGTGGCTTCGACGACGCCTCCTTCAACGAGTCCGGCTTCGAGGGCCTCGAGCGCGCCGAGACCGAGCTCGGCATCACGATCCAGTCGGCCGAGTCCACCGACCCGGGCGCGTACGCAGGCAACGCCGACGCGATGGTGCAGGCCGGCTGCTCGCTGATCATCGGCGTCGGCTTCGCGCTCGAGGACACCATCCAGGCGGCCGCCGAGGCCAACGAGGACCTGCACTTCGCGCTGGTCGACTCCGCGTTCTCGGCCCCCGACTTCTCCCCGGTGGAACTGCCGAACGCGAAGCCGCTGCTGTTCAACACGCAGGAGGCCGCGTTCCTGGCCGGCTACCTCGCCGGCGGCATGACCCAGACCGGCACGGTCGCCACGTACGGCGGGCAGGCGTTCCCGTCCGTGACGATCTTCATGGACGGCTTCGTCGACGGCGTCGCCGCGTACAACGAGGCGCACGGCACGGACGTGCAGGTACTCGGCTGGGACAAGGACGCGCAGGACGGCTCCATGACCGGTGACTTCACCAACACCGAGAACGGCTACAACACCACGCAGCAGTTCATCGCGGCCGGTGCGGACATCATCCTGCCGGTGGCCGGCCCGGTCGGTGCCGGTTCACTGTCCGCGGCCTCCGAGCACGAGGGCGTCTCGGTGATCTGGGTCGACTCCGACGGCTTCGAGCAGGAGTCGAACGCCGAGTACCAGGACCTCATCCTGACCTCGGTCATCAAGCTGATCGGCAACTCGGTCTTCGACACCATCGACGCCGCGGTGGCGGGCGACTTCGACCCCACGCCGTACGTCGGAACGCTGGAGAACGGCGGCGTGGACCTGGCCCCGTACCACTCCTTCGAGGACCAGGTGCCGGCCGAGCTGCAGACCGAGATCGAGGACCTGCGGGAGCAGATCATCGCGGGCGACCTCGTCATCGAGTCCCCGAGCGCGAACTGATCCGTCCGTCATAGTCGGCGGCCCGGGCAGCCCATGGTTGCCCGGGCCGTCGGCTGTGTTCGTCGATCGGCCGTGCCCGCACGGCGATACAGTTCGTGCCACGACGTTGAAGGAGGCAGGCGGTGAAGCTCGAGCTCCGCGGCATCACGAAGCGATTCGGGACCCTGGTGGCCAATGACCAGATCGACCTGGTGTTCGAGCCCGGGCGGATCCACGCGCTCCTGGGCGAGAACGGGGCCGGGAAGTCCACCCTGATGAATGTCCTCTACGGGCTCTACACGCCCGACGAGGGGCAGATCGTCATCGACGAGCAGCCCATGGAGTTCGCCGGGCCGGGGCAGGCCATGGCGGCCGGGATCGGGATGGTCCACCAGCACTTCATGCTGGTGCCGGTGTTCACCGTGGCGGAGAACGTGGTGCTCGGGCACGAGCCCACCGGTCCCCTCGGCATCATCGGACTCGACCGGGCGCGGGCACTGGTGCGGGACATCTCGGCGAGGTTCGGGTTCGACGTGGACCCCGACGCCCTGATCGAGGACCTGCCGGTCGGCGTGCAGCAGCGCGTCGAGATCATCAAGGCGCTGTCCCGGGACGCCGAGGTACTCATCCTCGACGAACCGACCGCCGTGCTCACGCCCCAGGAGACCGACGAACTCATCGAGATCATGCGCCAGCTGCGCGATGCCGGAACCTCGATCGTGTTCATCACGCACAAGCTGCGCGAGGTCCGCGCGATCGCCGACGAGATCACCGTGATCCGGCGCGGCAAGGTGGTCGGCACGGCGACGGCGGAGGACACCGAGGCGGAACTGGCCTCCCTGATGGTCGGGCGCGCGGTGAGCCTCGGCGTCGAGAAGGAGCCGCCGCGGCTGGGCGAGGCGGTGTTTGCCGTCACCGACCTCCTGGTCGCCGACGTGGTCGGGCGCCCGGTGGTGAACGGGGTGAGTTTCGAGGTGCGCGGCGGGGAGGTCCTCGCCATCGCCGGGGTGCAGGGGAACGGGCAGTCCGAGCTCACCGAGGCGATCCTCGGCCTGCGGGCCCCGCTGGCCGGGTCGATCGACCTGGACGGCAAGGAACTGATCGGGCTGTCCGTGAACGACGTGCTCGACTCCGGCGTGGGATTCGTGCCCGAGGACCGCAGCACGGACGGGCTGATCGGCTCGTTCAGCGTGGCCGAGAACATGATCCTGGACCAGCACGACCGCCCTCCGTACGCGCGCGGCATCGCGATGGACCTCCGCGTGGTTCGGGAGCGGTCGGAGGCGTTCGTCGAGGAGTTCGACGTGCGAACCACGTCGGTCGAGGCGCCGATCTCCACCCTCTCCGGCGGGAACCAGCAGAAGGTGGTGCTGGCCCGCGAGATGTCCCGCCCGCTGAAGCTGTTCATCGCGTCCCAGCCCACCAGGGGCCTGGACGTCGGGTCCATCGAGTTCGTGCACAAGCGGATCATCGCCGAGCGGGACCACGGCACGCCGGTCATCATCGTCTCCACCGAGCTCGACGAGGTGATGGCGCTCGCGGACCGGATCGCCGTGATGTATCGCGGCTCGATCATCGGGGTCGTGGACGGTGACGTGGACCGTGACGTGCTCGGGTTGATGATGGCCGGCGTCGCCCCTGAGGCAGCGCAGGAGGAGGCGGCCGAGCATCCGACCCTCCTGCGCGAGGCGGACGTCATCGCCGACGACGAGCAGAGCGAGGAGCCCTCGTGAGTCACGAACCGGAAAGCCCCCGGACCCCGGAGGTCCCGGAGCCCGGAGCCGAGGCGGGCACCCGCGCGCAGCCGGACTCGATGCGGCCCGACGAGCGGTGGCTGCGGGAGACGATGCGCGGCGTCCTGACCTCCAACTGGCTGGTCACGCTGCTCGCCATCGTGGCCGCCCTGGTGCTCAGCGGCCTTCTGATCGCCATCGCGGACGAGGATGTCCGGGACGCGTCGACGTACTTCTTCGCACGTCCCCTCGACACGCTCGCGGCCGCCTGGGACAGCGTCGCCGCGGCCTACACGTCACTGTTCCGCGGCGCCGTGTTCGACTTCCAGGCGCCGACCCTGGCCCGCGCGATCCGGCCGATCACCGAGACCATGGTGGCGGCCACCCCCCTGATCTTCGCCGCACTCGGGCTCGGGATGGGGTTCCGGTCCGGCCTGTTCAACATCGGCGCCCAGGGCCAGGTGCTGATGGGCGCCGCGGCCGCGACCTACGTCGGGATCACCTGGTCGCTGCCCGTGGTCGTGCACGTGGTCCTCGCCGTGATCGCCGCCATGGTCGTCGGCGGGCTGTGGGCCGGGATCGCCGGATTCCTGAAGGCCCGCACCGGTGCCAGCGAGGTGATCGTCACGATCATGCTGAACTGGATCGCGATCTGGCTGGTCACCTATCTGCTCACCACGACGATCCTTCGACAGGGTGGGTCCCGGCCGATCTCACCCGCGGTCGGAGAGAACGCCCGCCTGCCGCTGCTGCTCGGAGACTCCTTCCGGCTGCATTGGGGCTTCCTGCTCGCCCTCGCCGCCGCCGCGCTGGTCTGGTGGCTGATGGAACGGTCCACGATCGGCTTCAAGTTCCGCGCCGTCGGCGCGAACCTGGACGCCGCGCGCACGGCCGGGATCAACGTGAACCTGATCTTCGTGTTCGTCATGGTCTCGGCGGGCATCCTCGCCGGACTCGGTGGCGCGTCCCAGATCCTCGGCACCGACAAGACCCTGCAGGCCGGCAGCGCGGGCTCGATCGGCTTCGATGCGATCACGGTTGCCCTGCTCGGCCGGTCCAGACCCCTTGGCACGGTGCTGGCCGCGCTCCTGTTCGGCGCCCTGCGGGCCGGCTCGCCACTGATGCAGACCGTCTCGAACACACCGATCGACATCGTGCTCGTGATCCAGGCGGTGATCGTCCTGTTCATCGCCGCCCCGCCCCTGGTGCGGTCGATCTTCTTCCTGCCGTCGCCGGACGGAAGCCGTCGAGTCAAGGAGGTGGCCGCGTGAGCAGCCAGCTGGCCACCCCCCGCCTGAACCCCGAGGGCCTGCTCGACGAACGAGCCATGGCACCGATCTCGTGGCGAACCCCGATCATCCTCGGCGTCGTCAGCATCATCGGGCTGCTCGCCTTCGTGATCTTCACGCCGCCGGGGTCGATCTCGCGGATCGTGGTCTCCAACTCGGCGACCGCGATCCAGATCGACCCCCTGCACCTGCCGTCCCAGGGTTCGGCACTGTTCCTCGTGGTGGTGGCGTTCGGCCTCACCGGACTGGCGTTCTGGGCCACGCTGAACCGGCGCAAGCTCGGCGCGATCCCGATCGTGTTCGGGATCGTGATGCTGTTCGCGTTCCTGATCTGGGCCGTCGCCGGGAACACGGGCGGGCTGCCCCTGCCGCTGCTGCTGTCCACCACGATCACCGCCGCCGTGCCGCTGGTGTTCGGGGCCCTCGCCGGTGTGCTGTGCGAGCGCTCGGGCATCATCAACATCGCGATCGAGGGCCAACTCCTGGCGGGTGCGTTCCTGGCCGTCGTGGTCTCCTCCGCGACCCGGAACCCCTACATCGGGCTGATCGCCGCTCCGATCGCGGGCGCCCTGGTCGGGCTGCTCCTGGCGGTGTTCTCGATCAAGTACCGGGTGGACCAGATCATCGTCGGCGTCGTGCTGAACGTGCTGGTGCTGGGGCTGACGAACTACCTGTTCTCCACCGTGCTCACACAGAACCCGCAGGGTCTGAACAACCCGCCGCGGATGCCCGCCTTCGCGATACCCGGCCTGTCCGAGATTCCGGTGATCGGCCCCGCGCTGTTCAACCAGACGGTCATCGTCTACGTCATGTACGTGGTGGTCGCGGTGCTGCAGATCATGCTCTTCCGCAGCAGGTGGGGGCTGCGGGTGCGCGCCGTCGGTGAGCACCCCAAGGCCGCGGACACGGTCGGCATCAAGGTGAACCGGACCCGGTACCGCAACGTGGTGCTCGGTTCGGCGATCGCAGGCTTCGGTGGGGCGGCGTTCGTCAGTGCCGCCCTGCCGTTCACCAAGGAGGTCTCCGCGGGGCGCGGCTACATCGCCCTGGCCGCGATGATCCTGGGTCGGTGGAGCCCGACCGGTGCGCTGGCCGCGGCCCTGCTGTTCGGGTTCGCCGACTCGCTGAACCGGGTGCTCGGCAACATCGGCTCCCCGGTGCCGTACGAACTGCTCGCGATGCTGCCCTACCTCGCGACGATCTTCGCCGTGGCCGGTCTCGTCGGGCGGATCCGTCCGCCGGCCGCCGAGGGCAAGCCGTATCCGTGAGCCGCACGCAGGAGGCCGCCGTGACCGATATCGACTGGGACGCCCTGCGGGTCGCCGCGCGTGAGGTGATGACCCGGGCGTACGCCCCGTACTCCGGGTACCCCGTCGGTGCGGCCGCGTTCACCACCGAAGGGGACCTGATCGTCGGGGCGAACGTCGAGAACGCCGCCTACGGCGTCACCCTGTGCGCGGAATGCTCGCTGGTGTCGGCGCTGATCACCGGCGGCGGGGGCCGGCTGGCCGCGTTCACCTGCGTGAACCGCAACGGGGACACGATCATGCCGTGTGGCCGGTGCAGGCAGCTCCTCTGGGAGCACGGCGGCCCGGACCTGCTCGTGGAGACCGTCTCCGGCATCCGGCCGATGACCGAGGTCCTCCCGGACGCATTCGGGCCCGGCGACCTGGAGGCCTGAGCCCGGTGGGAGGCACGGAGTGGGTCACGGCGGTCGCCGCGATCGGCGCGCTGGCCGCCGCCATCTGGGCGGGGATCACCGCGCGCGACCTGTACCGGGTGGAGACCGACCGGGACCAGCGCTCCGAGGACGATCGCCGCCGGGCCCAGGCGACACAGGTCGCCGCGTGGATCGTGATCGAGCTCGAGGCGGATGCGGACACCCCTCGCGGCGTCGGCGTCGTGGTCCACAACTCGTCCGACTCGGTCATCTACGACGTCGAGATCGAGACGTCGGCGAAGAACGGCCGGACCCCCAAGCCGATCCGGATGGAACTGCTGCCGCCCGGCGACTACTACCTGCGCGAGAAACACGCCCACCCCCGGGGCTGGGCCTTCGCCAGGTCCACCGAGGAGGTCCTCGACGCGACCCTGCGGCCGGTGACCACGAGCCGCGACCTACGGGTGCAGTCCTTGACCTTCCGGGACTCCGCGGACCTGCGCTGGCGTCGGACCCGCAACGGCGAACTCGTCGGGGTCCGCGACGACGCGGCTCCGGCGGACCCGGCTCACTAGGCTGAGGCCATGAGTGAAGCCTTCGACGCCGTCGACGTCATCCGTGCCAAGCGGGACCAGCAGGTCCTCACCGACGCGCAGATCGACTGGGTCATCGACGCCTACACCCGTGGGGTGGTCGCCGAGGAACAGATGGCGGCGCTGAACATGGCGATCCTGTTGAACGGCATGACCCGGCCGGAGATCGCCCGCTGGACCGCCGCGATGATCGCCTCCGGCGAGCGGATGGACTTCTCCACGCTGCGGCGGCCCACGGCGGACAAGCACTCCACCGGCGGCGTCGGGGACAAGATCACCCTCCCGCTGGCGCCGCTGGTCGCCGTGTTCGGGGTCGCCGTGCCGCAACTGTCCGGCCGCGGGCTCGGACACACCGGCGGCACCCTGGACAAGCTCGAGTCGATCCCGGGCTGGCGGGCCGCGCTCACGAACGCGGAGATGCTCGCTCAGCTCGACGACGTCGGCGCCGTCATCTGCCAGGCAGGTTCCGGGCTGGCGCCCGCCGACCGCAAGCTGTACGCGCTGCGTGACGTGACCGGCACCGTCGAGTCGATCCCGCTCATCGCATCCTCGATCATGAGCAAGAAGATCGCCGAGGGCACCGGCGCCCTCGTGCTGGACGTGAAGGTCGGGTCCGGGGCGTTCATGAAGAACCTCGAGGACGCCCGCGAGCTGGCCCGCACCATGGTGGACCTCGGCACGGACGCCGGAGTGCGCACGAGCGCGCTGCTGACGGACATGTCCACGCCGCTCGGGCTCACCGCCGGCAACGCGCTCGAGGTGCGCGAGTCGGTCGAGGTGCTCGCCGGTGGCGGTCCCGCGGACGTCGTCGACCTCACCGTGGCCCTCGCCCGGGAGATGCTCGACGCCGCCGGCCGACCCGACGCAGACCCCGCCGCCGCGCTCGCGGACGGTCGGGCCATGGACGTCTGGCGCGCCATGATCGCCGCCCAGGGCGGCGACCCGGACGCACCGCTGCCGACGGCGAAGCACAGCGAGCAGGTCCTCGCACCTGCCGACGGGGTGCTCGTGGCGCTGGACGCGCTCGCCGTGGGTATCGCGTCCTGGCGCCTCGGCGCGGGCCGGGCCCGCCGCGAGGACACAGTCCAGGCGGGCGCGGGCATCGAACTGCACGCGAAGCCCGGCGCACCGGTGCGCGCGGGACAGGTCCTGATGACCCTGCACACCGACACCCCCGACCGGTTCGACCGGGCCGCCGAGGCCCTCGCCGACGCCGTCACGATCGCCCCCGAGGGATCCCGGCCGGCGACGGGCGCGGTGGTGCTCGAACGGGTCGGAGCCGCGTGAGCGACATCAGCCCGGACCCCGCCACCGGACCCGAGCGTCGGCCCGCGTCGGTGTACGGCGTCGGCACGGAACCGGACGCCCGGTTCTCCCTCGCGAACGAGCGCACCGCGCTCGCGTGGCTGCGCACGGGCCTGGCCCTCGTGGCCGGTGGGGTGGCCCTGACCACGTTGGCGACGTTCGCCGTCGCCGGCCCGCTGCTGGATCTCGTGGCCGCGCTGGCCTGCCTGGCCGGTGGCACCCTCGCCGTCGGGGCACTGGTGGGCTGGCGGCGCACCGAGCGTGCGCTGCGTCTGGGCCGGCCGCTGCCGGCGCCGAGTGCACTGCCGATCCTGGTGATCGGCGTCGCGGCGATCGCCGCGGTGCTGGCCGGCTACGCCGTGGTCCAGGCGTTCGGATGACTCGGCGCAGCCGGTGAGAGCCGTCGAAGGGCTCGCGGGCGACCCCGGGGCCCAGCCCCAGCGGACGATGCTGGCGTGGAACCGCACCATGCTCGCGGCGGTGCTCGGCGCGATGCTCGTCGCGCTCACGGCCGAGCGACAACAGCGCCCGGTGATCGCCGCGGTCGCCGGCCTCGCCGCGCTGGCGCTACTCGTCCTCGTGTTGCGCGACCTGCGCCGCTGGCGCCACGACGGCAGCGGCCCGTGGACCTCACTGCTGCACGTCGGCATCGCCGTGATGGTGCTCGCCGCGCTGGGTGGCGCTCTCGCGATCGTCGGGCTCGTGCCCTGAGCTCGGGCGCGCGCGCCGTTCGGGGACGGACCATTACGCTCGGTCCATGACGCTCACCCACGAGGACATCGTCGCGCTGCCGAAGGTGGTGCTCCACGATCACCTCGACGGTGGCCTGCGCCCCGCGACCATCATCGAACTGGCCGCAGATGCCGGACACGACCTGCCGAGCACGGACCCCGACGAGCTCGCGGCGTGGTTCGTGCAGGCCGCCAGTGCCGGAGACCTGACCCGCTACCTCGAGACGTTCGCCCACACGCTCGCCGTCACCCAGACCGAGCCAAGCCTGCGCAGGGTGGCCCGGGAGGCCGTGGTGGACCTCGCCGCCGACGGTGTCGTGTACGCCGAGCTTCGGTACGCCCCCGAGCAGCACCTCGGCGGCGGGCTGAAGCTCCAGGAGGTCCTCGACGCCGTGCACGCGGGCCTCGCCGAGGGTGTGGCCGAGGCAGCCGCGGCCGGCCGGCGGATCCGGGTCGGCACCCTGCCGTCCGCGATGCGGCAGTTCGACCGGGGCGCCGAGATCGCCGAGGTGACCCTCGCGAACCGGGATCGCGGCTCCGTCGGCTTCGACATCGCCGGCCCGGAGGACGGCTTCCCGCCGTCGCGCCACCTCACCGCGCTGCGCACCCTGCGGGAGGCGAACTTCCCGTACACGGTGCACGCCGGCGAGGCCGCCGGCCTCGAGAGCATCTGGGAGGCCGTCCAACTGTGCGGCGCGCTCCGGCTCGGCCACGGCGTGCGCATCATGGACGACATCGAGCTCGGCACCGACCCGGACGGCGAGCTGTTCGCGGCGCTCGGCGACCTGGCCCAGTGGGTGCTCGACCGGCAGATCCCGCTCGAGATCTGCCCGCAGTCGAACCTGCAGACGGGCATCGCCGCAACGGTGGCCGAACACCCGATCACCGTGCTCCGGGACATGGGCTTCGCCGTCACCCTCAACACCGACAACCGGCTGATGTCCGGCACGTCGATGAGCCAGGAGATGTGGGCCCTGGTGGACGAGGCCGGCTGGACCCTCGAGGACTTCGAGCAGGTGACCCTGACCGCGGCCTGGAACGCGTTCGCGCCGAACCAGGAGATGCGGGTCATCATCGCCGAGCAGATCGAACCCGGCTACGCCGCAGCGCAGTCCGGTGACCACAGCGACGACGGACGTCGGACAGGAGAGTCCTGATGGAGGTGGCCGGCTGGATCTGGGCCGTCACGGTCGCAGGGATCGTGGGGCTGCTGTTCTTCGACTTCTGGTTCCACGTGCGCAAGGCCCACATCCCCACCCTTCCCGAGGCCGCCAGGTGGTCCGCGATCTACGTCGGCATCGCGCTGCTGTTCGGGGTGGGCGTGCTCGTCCTCGGCGGCACCGACATGGGCACCGAGTACTTCGCCGGGTACATCACCGAGAAGGCACTCTCGGTGGACAACCTGTTCGTGTTCCTCATCATCATGACGAGCTTCAAGGTGCCCCGGGCGGACCAGCAGAAGGTCCTGCTGTTCGGCATCGTGTTCTCGCTGATCGCCCGTACCGGGTTCATCTTCCTCGGCGCCGCCCTGATCAACAGCTTCGCCTGGGTCTTCTACTTCTTCGGGCTGATCCTGCTGATCACGGCGGGCAACATGCTCAAGCCGGGTCATGACGACGACGGCGAGAACGTGGTGGTCCGGCTCGCCCGCCGGTTCCTGCACACTTCCGAGCACTACGACGGCGACAAGCTCTTCACCATCGTGGACGGGCGGCGCGCGCTGACCCCGATGCTGCTCGTGATGGTGGCGATCGGCGGCACCGACGTGCTGTTCGCGCTCGACTCGATCCCGGCGATCTTCGGGCTGACCACGAACGTGTACATCGTGTTCACGGCCACCACGTTCTCCCTGCTCGGGCTGCGCCAGCTCTACTTCCTGCTCGACGGACTGCTGGACCGGCTGATCTACCTCTCCTACGGACTGGCCGCCATCCTCGCGTTCATCGGCGTCAAGCTCATCCTGCATGCGCTGCACGAGAACAACGTCCCCTTCATCAACGGCGGCGAGCATGTGGACGTCGTCGAGATCTCCACGGCGCTGTCCCTGTCGGTGATCATCGGGGTACTCGTGGTCACGATCGTCGCCTCGCTGGTCAGTCCGAAGGGCCGGGCACAGAACGCCATCAAGGGCGCCGAGAGGCACGCGAAGTCCTACCTCGAGGTCGAGGACGAGGACCCGAAGGTGCAGGAGGAGGTGTACGCCGACCTGCTCGCCGAGGAGGCGGTGCTGAAGGCCCTCCCGGAGAAGTACCGGGCCCGGATCCGGGACGAGGCCAACTTCATGGCGCTGCTCGAGCGGGTCCACCGCGTGCACGACGAACGGGTCAACGACCCCCGGCGCTGACTGCGCCGACCCCGCCAGCAGTGACGTACGTCTCGGTCTCCGACCGCCGCGGTCCTACGGAGCGGGGTTGTTCTAGAGTTCAAGTGTCGCCGGCGGGCATCGCCCGACGGCCGTCGCCACCCCGGATCACCTGAGAAAGGCCCTGTTGTGCGCCGTCGTCTTCCTGCCCTGGTCCTGATCGCAGCCATCGCCGGAGTGGCCGCGTGTTCGTCCGGCGGTTCCGAGGACCCCACCACGGGCACCGGGGCCACCGGTGACCCGGTCGCCGAGTGCGCGCCCGGCGAGCTGACGACCCTGGCCGACGGCGTCCTGACCGTCGGCACGAGCGTCCCCTACGAGCCCTGGTACGTGGGCGAGGACCCCACCACGGGGGAGGGCTTCGAGTCGGCCCTCGTCTACGCCGTCGCCGAGCAGCTCGGCTACGCCGAGGACCAGGTGACGTGGGAGACCGTGACCTTCGAGCAGATCATCGCGCCCAGCATCAAGCCGTTCGACTTCGCCGCGTACCAGACCACGATCACCCCCGAACGGGCCGAGGTGGTCGACTTCTCCAGCCCGTACCTGGACACCCTGCAAGGACTGGTGGTGCAGGAGGCCGGCCCGTACGGGAGCGCCACCACGCTCGCCGAGCTCGAGGGTGCGCGGGTGGGGGTGACCGCCGGCCAGACCTCGATGCCGATCGCCGAAGCCGCCTGGGGCGACGCCGTCGAGCTGGTGCCGTTCGACGACGCCGGGCTCGCCATGCAGGCGATGACGAACGACCAGGTCGACGCCGTCGTGATGGACGTGAACCAGGCCGTGTCCGCCTCCACCGTGTACTTCCCGGACTCCGCGGTGATCGGGACCCTGCCCGAGGTCGGCGAGACCGCCCAGATCGGCTTCGTCCTCGACATCGACTCGGCGCTGACCGACTGTGTCTCCGCCGCCGTCGACGCGCTGCACGAGGACGGCACCATTGCCGAGCTCAGCACGCAGTGGCTGCGCACGGACGGCATCCCGGCGCTGAGCTGACGCCGCCGCCGTGAGCGTGCACTGGGCGCCCTCCGAGCGGGCGCTGGCGCGGGTGGCGTACCGGCGCCGGCGTCGGCGCCGATCCTTCCTGGTCGCGCTCGCGTCCACCGTGGTGGTGGCAGTGCTCGCCGTGGTCGTGCTCGTCGGGTCGCCGGGCTGGGAGCGGGCCCGGGAGGCGTTCTTCGACCCGGTCGAGTTCGTCGACGTGCTGCCCGCCGTGGCCCAGGGCCTGTGGCTGAACCTGCGGGTCTGGGTGATCGCCGGTGTGATCGCCGTGGTCGGCGGGCTGCTGCTCGCCATCGCCCGCACCACCACCGCGCCGGCGCTGTTCCCGCTGCGGGCGGTCGTCACGATCTACATCGATGTGTTCCGCGGGGTGCCGGTGCTGCTGGTGCTGCTCCTGGTGGGCTTCGGCCTGCCCGCCCTGCGGCTGCCCTGGCTGCCGATCACGGCGGTGTTCCTGGGCACGCTGGCCATCGTGCTGACGTACACGGCCTATCTGGCAGAGATCTTCCGCGCCGGCATCGAGTCGGTGCACCCCTCGCAGGTGGCGGCTGCCCGCGCGCTCGGGCTCACCCGCGGCCAGACGACCCGCCGGGTGGTGGTCCCGCAGGCGGTGCGGGCGGTCACCCCGGCGCTGCTGAACATGATCGTGGCCCTGCAGAAGGACTCGGGTCTGATCTCGATCCTCGGCGCCGTTGACGCGATCCGGGCGGCCGAGATCGCCGTCACCGGCAGCTACAACTTCACCGCCTACGTGGCCGCCGGCTTCCTGTTCCTGCTGATCTCCGTGCCGCTGACCCGGCTCGTGGATGCCTACAACGCCCGCCGCGGTGGGCGCGGCAGCGGCCGCGCAATGGTGGGGGCGATCCGATGACGGAGCCGACGGCGCCGCTGCTGCGCGTGGCCGGGCTGCGCAAGTCGTTCGGGACCAACCTGGTGCTGGACGGGCTCGACCTCGACGTCGCCGAGCACTCGTGCGTCGTGCTGATCGGTTCCTCGGGGTCCGGCAAGTCGACCTTGCTGCGTGCCGTCGACCTGCTCGAGGAGGTCGACGACGGCGTCATCGAGCTGCGCGGTGTCGACCTCGCCGACCCGTGGGTGGACGCGAACGCGGCCCGGGCCCGGATGGGCATGGTGTTCCAGGCCTACAACCTGTTCCCCCACATGAGCGTGCTCGCGAACGTCTCCCTCGCACCCCGCCTGGTGCACGGCCGGACGAAGGAGGAGGCGGAGTCGGCCGCCGTGGCGATCCTGGAACGGGTCGGCCTCGGGGACAAGGTCACCGCCTACCCCGACCATCTCTCCGGCGGCCAGCAGCAGCGAGCCGCGATCGCGCGGGCGCTCGTCAACGGGCCCGAGCTGCTGCTCCTGGACGAGGTCACCTCCGCGCTCGACCCGGAACTCGTGGGGGAGGTCCTGGACCTGCTCGCCGAGCTGCGGGCCGAAGGCACCACGATGCTGGTGGCGACCCACGAGATGGGCTTCGCCCGGCAGGCGGCGGATCTGGTCTGCTTCCTCGACGGCGGCCGGGTGCTCGAGTCCGGGCCACCCGAGCAGGTGCTCGGCGCAGCCGAGCAGCCGCGCACCCGCGAGTTCCTCGCCAGGCTGCACGCGTGAGCCCCCCGGCCGGGCCAGGCCCCCACGAGAACGACGGCGGTGCCTCCTTCGCGCGCACGGTTCCCGCGGTCCGGGTACAGGTGGGCGGCCTGTGGCTGGGACTGCTGTCAGCGGCCGTGTTCGCGACGTCCGGGCCGATCGCCCGGGCGCTGCTCGAGATCGGCTGGAGCGCCGGGGCGGCCGTGACCGCCCGGATCGCCGGTGCCGCACTGGTCCTGGTGGTGCCGGCCGTGCTGCAGCTGCGTGGGCGCTGGTCGCTGCTGCGCACGAACGCGCGGCTGATCGTCGGGTACGGTCTGCTCGCCCTTGCGCTGACCCAGTTCGCCTACTTCTCCGCGATCGCGCACGTCACGGTCGGGGTGGCGCTGCTGCTGGAGTACCTCGGTGTGATTTTCGTGGTGCTCTGGCTCTGGGTCCGGCACGCGCAGCGTCCCCGGGCGGCGACCGTGACCGGGGTGGCGCTCGCCGTCGTCGGGCTCGTGCTCGTCCTCGACCTCACCGGCGCGAACGACGTCGACCTGGTCGGCGTGCTCTGGGGCCTCGCTGCCGCCTGCGGGCTCGCCGGGTACTTCATCCTCAGCGGCAACGTCTCGACGGGGCTGCCACCGATCGTGCTCGCCGCCGGCGGCATGACCGTCGGCGCGGTCGCCCTCGGACTGCTCGGGGCGACCGGACTGCTCCCGATCCGGGTGGCCGCCGCCGACGTCACCCTCGGCGGCGCGGCGGTGCCGTGGTGGGCGGCCCTGATCGCGCTGGTCCTGGTCTCGACCGTGGTCGCCTACACGACGGGGATCGCCGCGACCCGTCGCCTCGGCGCCAAGCTCGCCTCGTTCGTCGGCCTCGTCGAAGTCCTCTTCGCGATCCTGTTCGCCTGGCTGTTGGTGGGGGAGCTGCCCGGCCTGGTCCAACTCCTCGGTGGCCTGCTCATCGTGGCCGGGGTGGCCGCGATCCGGTACGACGAGCTGGTCGGGCGGCGGACACCCTCGTGAGTCGAGGCCGCATCACGGGTGGACATCATGAGGCATGGACTACATGAGGCAAACATGAAACCATCATGTGATGAGCATGCTCCAGGTGCGTAACCTGCCCGAAGACCTGCATCAGGCTCTGGCCGAACGGGCCCGCGCGGAGGGGATGACGATGTCGGAGTTCGTGACCCGACTCCTTCGGCGGGAACTGTCACGCCCGAGCCTCCAGGACTGGATTGCCGACCGGCGCGGTGGCTTGACGATGCCCATCGACGTCGTTCGTGCACTGGATGACGTCCGTGCCGAGTACGACCCCGACGAGCGCGTGACGCCACCCTGGGCCGAAGAGCCTGCCGCGACACCCCCACCGTGAGACTTGTGCTGGATGCCAGCGCGGCGGTCGACGCGCTGGTGCCCGGTCCGCGACGCGATGGGGTGCTCGACCGACTGGGCGGGGCAGAACTCTGGGCGCCTGGGCTGATCGACACCGAGGTGATCTCCGCGCTGGCACGGCTGGAGCGCACCGCGCAGATCACACCTGACGGGGCCGAGAACGCGTTGGCAGCCTGGTCGCTGTTGCGGTGCGAACGCGTGGCCACCACGGCGCTGATCGCCGAGATCTGGGGTCTACGTCACGGCATTCGCGTCGCGGACGCCCACTACGTTGCGCTCGCCAGGAGGATCGACGCGGCTCTCCTCACCACCGACGCGCGGCTGGGTCGAGCGGCCCTACCGGGAGTGACCGTGCTGCTGGTGCGGTGAGGGTGGTGGCGCCGAGCGCGTCCTCACATCCCCTTCGGGTGCCAGACCGTCTTCGTCTCGGTGTAGGCGAGGATCGCGTTCAGGGACTGGGCCTCGGCCCAGGAGTCCTCGTCGTCACCGGCCGGGCGGCGCACCCGCTTCACGGTGCCCGCGGCGTCGGCCTCGAGCTCGCCCCAGGTGATGCCGTCCGCGCCGAGCGCTCCGGCCACGTCGATGGCGTTGACGTCCATGTGCTTGGCCAGGTGCGGAGCGATCTCCGCGGTACGGCCGGTGATGATGTTCACCACGCCACCGGGCACGTCCGAGGTGGCGAGCACCTCGGCCAGGCTGATCGCGGGCAGCGGACGGTCCTCGGACGCGACGATCACGACGGTGTTCCCTGTGACGATCGCCGGTGCCAGCACCGACACCAGCCCGAGCAGCGAGGACGCCTGCGGCGCGATCACCGCGACCACGCCGGTCGGTTCGGGGGCGGACAGGTTGAAGTACGGCCCGGCCACCGGGTTCGCGTTGCCGGCCACCTGGGCGACCTTGTCCGACCAGCCCGCGTACCAGACCCACCGGTCGATCGCGGCGGAGACCACGTCCTGCGCGCGCCGTTCGGTCAGGCCCTCCCCGGCGGCGACGTCGGCGACGAACTGGGCCCGGCGGCCCTCGAGCAGCTCCGCGACGCGGTACAGGACCTGCCCGCGGTTGTACGCCGTCGCCCCGGCCCAACCGGGCTGCGCGGAGCGTGCCGCCCGAACGGCGTCCCGGGCGTCCTTGCGCGACCCCTGGGCGGCGTTCGCGAGGAACGCACCCTTCGCGCTCGTCACCTCGTACGTCCGGCCGGACTCCGAGCGCGGGAACGCGCCACCGATGAACAGCTTGTAGGTCTTGCGCACGTCGATCCGTGCGGGCGCCGTGGCCCTCATCGGGTGCTCCCCTCGATCAGGTAGGAGGCCAGGCCGTGCCGGCCGCCCTCCCGGCCGTAGCCGGACTCCTT